>NZ_JPON01000001.1:0-1200000 GCF_000733935.1 Methylomarinum vadi | reverse complement strand
CGCGTGTCATGCTTTCGGCCGCGAGGCCGTTAAACGCGGCCAGCCGCGTGCTTAATTCCGTCAGGTAGCGGATCAGTTGCGGATTGGGATGTTCCATCGTCACCACCTGGCTGTACCAGTAGTGCTGCATCGAATCGATGCAGCGCCAAGTGTCCTGCGACCAGAGGTCGCGGATATTGAAGGCCGCTTGGAAAAAGGACTGGATATTGCTGGCGAGCGTACCGTGGCGTTGCTGGTCTCTGAATAATGACAAAATTTCCTGGTGCTGCTGAGCCGGCGACATTTGTGCCATCTCGACGAAACCGGGGTAAGTCACGGTCAAATGGGTCAGGGCGCGCAGCAATACTTGCAGGCATTGTTGGCTGTCCGAGTCATAACCGTTCATTAGGTTGGTTTGCTTGACCAGAATCGTACGTAGTAGGCGAGTGACGCCCAGGATGCGTTCGAAATTCCTGCCCACCCAGAAAAAATTGTCTGCGGCGCGGCTGGACAAAGGTTCGGTGATCGCGGGTATAGCGATATTTTGGGATGGTTGCGGCGGATGATGTTCTTCGACGGCTTCTTCGGTTAGAACCCAGGTGTCCTTGTTGATGGCGCCAAATTGATTGGATACGGTATATTGATCCTTATTGGCGGCGACCCTGGTCAAGCCGCCGGGCATGATTTGATAGCTGTCGTCGGAGCTGACCGCGAAACCGCGCAGAATCGAATTGCGTGCTTCGATGTTGCGGTTGATCAGGGTTGGCACGGTGGAAAAGGTGATTTGTTCCTGGCCGATATAAAGGTAGGGTTTAGCCTTGATTTTATCGATCAATTCGCTGCGTTGTTCGCGGCTTAGGCTATTGCCGAAGATGACATGGTTGGTACCGCCGCGATTGATTGGTTTTATCGCCAGACGGTCTATGTTCTTGATAACGAAATCGCGTTCCTTGGCCTGGCCGCACCACCAGGTCGCCACCGAAGGAAGCCGTAAATCCTGGTTCAGGAAATAACGGCACAAGCCGGGCAGAAAGGCTAAAAGGCCCGGATTTTCCAGAATGCTGCTGCCGAGAGGGTTGGCGATGCTGACGTTGCCCTGGCGGACCGCCTGCAGCAGTCCCGCCACGCCCAATTGCGAACTTCCGCGCAGTTCCAGCGGATCGCAGAAGGTGTCATCGACCCGGCGTAACAGCACGTCTACCGGTTGCAATCCTTCCAGCGTGCGCAGCCAGAGTTTGCCGTCCCGGACCGTTAAATCCTCGCCCTGGGCTAGGGTGAAACCGAGTTGCGCCGCCAGAAAAGCATGCTCGAAATAGGTTTCGTTCAAAGGGCCGGGCGTCAGGACCACGATATGGGGTTCAGATTTATTATGGGGGGCGGATTGCGCCAGGCCTTTCTGTAAGGCGCTGAAAAACGAGCCTAGCCTTTGTACCTGAGCGTCCTGGAACAGATCGGCCATGACTCGACCGATGACGCTGCGGTTTTCCAAACTGTAGCCGATCCCGGAAGGGGCCTGGGTATGGTCGTTCAACACCCACATATTGCCGTTGGGACCGCGCGCCAAATTGGCGGCATAGATCGTTAACCGGGAGAAGTCGGTTAATGTGCCGAGGCAAGGCGCTAAAAAACCTTGATGGGCATAAATCAGCTCCGCCGGCAGCCGACCCTTCTTAAGAAGGTTTTGCCGTCCATAAAGGTCCCTGAAGATCAGGTTCAGCAATTCGGCGCGTTGCTTAAGGCCTTGCTCGATGCTTTGCCATTCCGCCGCACTGATCAATAATGGAATTGGGTCGAGTTTCCAGGGGCGGGTGAAATGTCCGCTGTCGCTATAAACATTGTAGGTAACGCCATTTTCACGAAGCAGACGCTGGCTTTCCTTGCGCCGGCCGTCCAGTTCCTGTCCGCCCATGTGCTCGATCGCCTCCATGAAATGCTGCCAATGAGGTTGCACTTCGTTTTGATGGCTGAGCATTTCATCGTAGCTGCCCAGTCGAGTGGCGTAAAACTGGGCGGCGTTATGAGAGGCGGCTCTGTTTTGCAAGTCAGTTTTTTCCGAATTGGTCATGTGCCTGGCGCTGAATCATGAAAGTACCTTTTAGGCTTGTAGTGCGTCAATGCCCTAAACATTTAATGAAGGTTCCTTCTTAAAACCCTAAACCATGCTAGCGCAACTACAATTTTTTGTCATAACGTAAATCCAGCGTATAGGGGTACTCTTCGTCCGGCAGTTCCAGGGCCGGAGTCGTCGCCGGCCTGACGTTATTATGGCTGGTAAAGGTAACCCCGGTAACTTTGTTGCCTTTGCCGTATTGCAACACCGGTGGTATGTCTTCGATATTGGCGGGGCTGTGGCCGTAATCCCAGAAACGGGTGATGCGCCTGGCTTCCGCTTCGAAACTGTTGACCGGGAAAGTATCGTAACTACGCCCCCCGGGATGCGAGACATGGTAGGTGCATCCGCCGATCGAGCGGCCGTTCCAGCTGTCGAACACATCGATGACTATCGGAGTATGTGGCGCGATGGTAGGATGCAAGGCGGAAGGCGGTTGCCAGGCCCGGTAGCGGACTCCGGCGACGTATTCGCCTTTGCGTCCCGTTGCCCGCAGCGGCAGGCGCCGACCGTTGCAGGTGATGATGTATCGGCCGAAAGTGAAACCGGAAACCTTGACTTGCAAGCGCTCGACCGAAGAGTCGACGAAACGGGCGGTGCCTGTATTGCTCATTTCCTCGCCGAGTACATGCCAGGGTTCGATGGCGAAACGCAACTCCAGTTCGATATTCTCGATTTTTGCGGTGCCGTAAACCGGAAAGCGGAATTCGAAAAACGGCGCCAGCCACTCCATTTGGAATGGGAAGCCGGCGCGCTGCAAATCGCCGGCCACCTCCCGCAAATCCTCGAAGGCATAATGGGGTAGCATGAAGCGGTCATGCAACTCGGTGCCTCAGCGGATCAGATTGTGCTCGTAGGGCGTGCGCCAGAACCAGGCGATCAGTGTGCGCAGCAGCAGGTTCTGCACCAGCGACATGCGCGCATGCGGCGGCATCTCGAAAGCGCGAAGTTCCAGAATGCCGAGACGGCCGGAGGCACTGTCCGGCGAGTACAGTTTGTCGATGCAGAATTCGGCGCGATGAGTGTTGCCGGTGATATCGGTTAAAAGGTGCCGGAGCAAGCGATCGACCAGCCAGGGAGCCGGGACTTCGCCCTTGGGAATTTGTTGAAAGGCAATTTCCAGTTCGTACAATTTTTCGTCGCGCCCTTCGTCGACTCGCGGCGCCTGGCTGGTGGGGCCGATGAAAAGACCGGAAAACAGGTAGGACAGTCCGGGATGGTGCTGCCAATAGGTGATCAGGCTGCGGAGTAAGTCGGGGCGCCTTAATAGCGGACTGTCGGAAGGCGTTTCTCCGCCTAACGTAATATGGTTGCCGCCGCCGGTACCGCTGTGGCGCCCGTCCAGCATGAATTTTTCGGTGCCTAAGCGGACTTGATGGGCCTGCTCATAAAGCAACGAGGTTTTTTCCACTAATTCATGCCAACTGCGCGAGGGGTGGATGTTGACTTCGATGACGCCGGGGTCGGGCGTGACCATCAGGCGTTCGATGCGGTAATCGCGCGGCGGCTCGTAGCCTTCGATGATCACCGGCATGTTCAGTTTTTCGGCGGTGGCTTCGATGGCGGCGATCACGATCAGATAATGTTCCAACAGCGACATCGGCGGCATGAATGCGAATAGCCGACCGTCGCGAGGTTCTATGCACAAGGCGGTATGGGGAACAGAAACGATATGCTCTTGCAGATCTGCGATCGGTTGCGGGTTGATTTCCGGGTGTGGATCGGGGTGGGTAGTATACTCGCTGTAACGGCGGGTGACTTCGCCGTAATAATCCCCCAGTTCCGGTAACGGCTCGAACAGGCTTTGCGGTTCCTGGGGGTCGCGTTTTTCCGGCGCTATCCACGGCAAGCTATCCAGCGGCATACGCATGCCCATGGGCGAATTGCCGGGTATCAAAAACATTGCGCCGCGGCGGAAATCCCATGGACCGCTGCACCAATGCTGGTTTTGCCAATCCCATTGCAGGGGCAGGGCATAGCCCGCCGGCAAGCCCAAGTCGCCGTTCAATAGCTTGGCCAGGGTGCGGCGTTCGATGCTGTCTTTCAGATTGTGTTTGAGCGGGTCGAGATTGGTCGGTATGTTGCCTTCCTTCCACAGATAATAAATACTGTCTTCGTAAGCCGGGCGAATGTAATTCGTCGCGATGCCAAGATGATTGCAGAGCACGGTCATGAATTGGCTGGCATCGGCATGATTGAACTGGTAATCCTGTTCGATATTCGCCAGCAGGGCCGGATTGCGCCAGATCGGTACGTCGTCCTTGCGCCAGAAGCAACCGTATTGCCAGCGCGGCAAGGGTTCGCCAGGGTACCATTTGCCCTGGCCGTAATGCAACAAGGCGCCTTTGGCGAAAACATCGCTCAGTTTATGAATGAGGTTATGCGCCAGTTTGCGTTTGTGGGCGCCGTCGGCTTGGGTATTCCATTGCGCGCTTTCCATGTCGTCGACGGAGACGAAAGTCGGCTCGCCGCCCATGGTCAAGCGCACATCGTCTTGTTGCAGACATTCGTCGACCTGAATGCCCAACGCGTCGATGGCTTGCCACTGTTCGTCGCTATAAGGTTTGGTGACACGCGGATCTTCATGGAGCCGCGATACCGTGTTGTTGAATTCAAATTCGACTTCGCAACGGTCGGTTGCGCCCTCGATCGGCGCCGCGCTGACCGGATCGGGAGTGCAGGCCAACGGAATATGGCCTTCGCCGGCAAACAGACCGGAGGTCGGGTCCAATCCGATCCAACCGGCGCCCGGAACATAGGTTTCGGCCCAGGCATGCAGATCGGTGAAGTCTTGTTCCGGCCCGGAAGGGCCGTCCAGGGATTTGACATCGGCGGTCAATTGCACCAGGTACCCCGATACGAAGCGGGCAGCCAGTCCCAGGTGCCTGAGAATTTGTACCAGTAGCCAGGCCGAATCGCGGCATGAACCGCTACGCTTTTGCAGCGTTTCCTCGCAAGTTTGGATACCGGGCTCCATACGGATGTTGTAATTGATGTCTTTCCATAGCTGTTGATTCAATGCCACTAGAAAATCGACCGTTCTGACTTCGCTTCTATCGACCTTGTTCAGCCATTCGTTCAATAACGGACCGTTGTCGACGATTTGCAGATAGGGACCCAGTTCCTTTTTTTATTGCTCTTGATAAGTAAAGGGATAGTTTTCCGCCGATTCTTCCAGGAAGAAATCGAACGGGTTGATCACCGTCATATCGGCGATGACTTCGACTTCGACACGGAGATGGCGACTTTTTTCCGGAAAAACAACCCGTGCGAGTATGTTGCCGAACGGGTCCTGCTGCCAATTGATGAAATGCTCATCGGGTTCTATACGCAGGCTATAGGCCTTGATCGGTGTTCGGCAATGAACCGCGGGGCGTAAACGAAAAACGTGTGGGGATAAATTGACCAGACGGTCAAAATGGTATGTGGTTTTATGGTTGATGGCCTCTCGAATGGTCATATTTTGCCCCTATGCAGTCACAATATCGTTAAATTGTCTGCAATATTCGGGCCTGAATGGTTTAAGTGATGAAGCGGTTTATTTATATAGGTATAACTTTCAGGCGCGGCCTTTGTAATGATTTACTAAAGTGTAACTTTATCAATATCAATACGCTTTCAGCGACCGCGTTTTGTATGGGGAGCATCGTTCGCCAATTTTGGCAGATTTGAGTCAGAATGCCGGCAACTGCGCACTAAACAAGGCTATTTTATGCACCATTAAGGAGCGATGCCAAGTCGACAAGCATTTTGAACGATGTGCCTGGCTTAGCTAAACGAACATTTCGTCATTGCTTTATTCCGTCAATGTTTTCCAGACTTCTCTGATAATGATGTCGGCCGCTTGCTCCGGACGGGTCGTTCCGCAGTCGACCAACAAACTGCTTGCTTGGTTATCGAGGCTGAAGGCTTTTCTGATGGCGACCCCGAGGGTATAACGTAAATCGATCAAGTCATGTTCCGACATTAAGGCAATCATTAGCTTTTGTTCATTGCTTAGCACGAGTGATAACCGTTTGATTGCGCCGGAAAGGGTTTTAGGCGGGGCGAATAGATATTTTAATTGCTCCGGACATTGTTCAGGCATGAGTTGTGTCGATTAGAAAGGAATGTTAAAAATGCCCTGCGTGAAGAATCATACAGGGCGGAGTTTATCATGAAAGTTTTTGCCTTTCGGCAATGACCAAGATAGTACAAAGTTGTTTTTCAGCTAAGAGCCAATTGTTTATTTTTTGATCAAGTTAACGAAAAATTATTAGTGTCGAGCGCTTGAGAGCGTTTGTAACAGCGTGCTCACAGAGTTATCCACAGATTGTGTGGATAAATCAAAAAGCATGGCCGCTGATTAATGCCTAGGAGTTAAGCGATAACCCTTTTTCTAACATCTATTCAAGGCGGACGAGCATGCCGCCGCAAAATGCCGAGTCGACGAGGCGAAGTCGACAGCGAAAATCGTGTAAACTGGCGCAATTAATTTCAACCAAACTGATTCGCGGGAGATACAAACAACATGAGCAATAAAGTGACTTTGACCCAGTTTATTATTGAGCAGCAGCGTGGGATGCCTGGCGTTTCTGGGACGTTCACTTTATTGTTGAACGATATAGTGACGGCCTGCAAGAAAATTTCTCACCTCGTCAATCAGGGCGATTTGATCGGAATATTGGGAAATGCCGATTCCGAAAATGTCCAGGGGGAAGTGCAGAAAAAGCTGGATATTATCAGTAATGAAATCATGGTCGATGCGTTGAAATGGAACGGGCACTTGGCGGGCATGGCCTCGGAGGAAGAAGACGACCTCATCAGTATTCCCGAGCGGTATCCGAAAGGAAAATATCTGGCTTTGTTCGATCCGTTGGACGGTTCGTCGAATATCGATCTTAACCTGACCGTGGGCAGTATTTTTTCCATCTTGCGTTGCCGTGAAGGCGTGGAACCGGAAATGGCGGATTTTCTGCGCAGGGGCTCCGAGCAAGTGTGCGCCGGCTTCGTGCTGTACGGGCCTTCGACCATAATGGTATTGACCACAGGCCAGGGCGTGAACGGCTTTACATTAGACCAGGAAGTGGGGGAGTTCTATCTAACCCATCCGGCTATGAAAATTCCGGCCGATTGCAGCGAATTTGCCATTAACATGTCCAATCAGCGTTTTTGGGAGCCTGCAGTCCAGCGCTATGTCGACGAATGCGTGCAGGGCGAGGACGGTCCGCGCGGCAAGAACTTCAATATGCGCTGGATTGCGTCGTTAGTGGCCGAAGTCTATCGAATCCTGACGCGTGGCGGGGTATTCATGTATCCTTACGATTACAAAGACCCTACGCAGGCGGGACGTTTGCGCTTGATGTACGAGGCCAATCCCATGGCATTCATCGTCGAACAGGCGGGCGGAGCCTGCTCGACCGGCCGGGAAAGGATCATGGACATCAGACCGGAGGATATACACCAGCGAGTCCCCCTGATTTTAGGTTCCATGAATGAAGTCGAGCGTATTGTCGCTTATCACCGGGAACAACAGCAAAACCGAGAAAAATAATGGAAACCAAACAAACCATACAGTTGCGTCGTTCGGTCAAACAATATGATCCCGAACATCTAATGACGGATGACGAAATCAATCAACTGCTGTCGCTGGCGATGCTGTCGCCGACGGCTTTCAATATACAGCACTGGCGTTTTGTCGTGGTCAAGGACCGGGAGCTGCGCCGGCAGATCAGGGCAGCGGCCTGGGATCAGGCGCAGGTGACCGACGCCTCGTTGCTGATCGTATTGTGCGCCGATCTGAAGGCGTGGGAAAAACAGCCCCAGCGTTACTGGCGCGACGCCGCTCCGGAAGTCTTGGATTTTATATTGCCGGCCATCGATCGCTATTATCGCGGTAAGGAGCGCGTGCAACGGGACGAAGCGATGCGGTCTTGCGGCATCGCCGCGCAAACGTTGATGCTGGCGGCCAAGGCCATGGGTTACGATTCCTGTCCGATGGATGGTTTCGACTTCGAGCAGGTCGGCAAACTGATCCATCTGCCGGACGACCATGTCATCAGCATGTTTGTCGTGATCGGCAAAGGCATACAGGAAGCCAGGCCTCGACCGGGTCAATTAGGCATGGACGAAGTAGTGATCGAGAATACTTTTTAGGAGAGGACGCTCGGCCAGAATTTTACGGCACGACACGAACGCTTTCATTGCTAGCCGGATCGATTGGGAAATTTTAGGTCTATCAGAGTGCCGCCGCTTTCCGATGAGCCCAAACTCAGCTGGGCCTGGTGTAGGTCAGCGATTTCCCTGACGATGGCGAGACCCAAGCCGCAGCCTTTTCCCGGGCTGCCGGGTATCCGATAGAAGCGTTCGAATATTTTGTCATGCTCGGCGGCGGGAATGCCGGCACCGTCATCGGCCACGCTCAAACAAGGAATTGGCCGGCGCGAGACATGGACGCTGATGTTGCCGTGCGGACGCCCATAGGTAATGGCATTATCCAGCAGATTGGCCAGCAATTCCCCCAGCAATACCTTGTCGCCCTTGACGGTTATGCTTGTGCCCGGGTCGTCGAAACTCAATTCAATCTTTTTTTGCAGTGCTTTCGGCACCCATTCGATACAGGTATCCCGCGCCAATACACGCAGGTCGACCGGTTCTAATTGATGGCTGCCTTCTATCGGACCGGAACGGGCCAGCACCAGGAGTTGCGTGATCATATGGGAAACCCGGTCGGCGCTGTTTTGAATCTGTGCCAGTGCGGGGCGCATGGCGTCGATGTCCTTTTCGCGTTGTGCCCGTTCCGCTTGCAGCTTTAACCCGGCCAGTGGCGTGCGTAATTGATGGGCTGCATTGGCAATAAAGCGTTGTTGCGCGGTGATGGCGGTCGCGAGTTTGCCAAGCAAGTGGTTTATCGTGTCGGTCAGCGTACGGACTTCGGCAAATACATGAGTTTCCGGTACGGGGCTTAGATCGCGCGGAGAGCGTTGCGCGATTTCATTGGTCAGTTTATGCAATGGCGCCAGCCCACGGTTGACTCCCTTGAACAAATAAATACTGATAAGCAGCGTCAACAGCAGTTGCGGCACCAGGTCGGCCAATAGAATATCGAGCATCATATCGCGGCGTTTGTTTAATGTTTCCGCGACATGAATAAAGACTTTCTCGGGCAGGTTGTCGCCAGAGGCCCGCATCGAAACGACTCGTATCGGTTCTTCGTGGATCATCGCATTAAAAAAATAAGGTCTGTTCCAGTCGATCGCCTTGATAGGTTCGGGGACGAACTGATCACCCGCCAGCACGCCGCTGTTTTCTGCGATGATTTTAAAATAGGTTTTATCGACATCGTCCCATTTGAAAATCTCCATGGCACTGGTTGGCAGTTTGGCATAGACCTGGCCACCCTTGACTTTGATTTCCTGCAGCAATGAACGGGCGGAATCCAGCAACCAACGGTCGTAGGCTTCATCAACATAATGCAATGTCACGAAATAGGACAGGACCGTTTCGATCGTGAGGAATAATATGACTGGAATAATCAGGCGGACAGTGATTGTTGCCTTTAGGCTGGCTGTTTTATTCATGGGGTTGGTTTTCCAGTAAGTAACCCAGTCCACGAACCGTTCGAATAACGACCTGATACGGTTCGAGACGTTTTCTAAGGCGATGGATATAGACTTCGATGGCATTATCGGCCAGCGCTTCGCCGTCGGCGGACAAACGCTGGGCGATACGTTCCTTGCTAACGACTTTGCCAGCTTGTAGCAATAGAATTTCCAACACGGAAAATTCCCGTGCCGCCAAGGTTAGCAACTGATCGTCGGCCATGACTTGGTGGTTTTGGGTGTCCAGCAATAATCGGCCCACCGTAATGGCATTGCTGAAACCGCCATAGCAACGTCTGATCAATGCATGCAGGCGCGCTTCCAGTTCTCTTAATTCGAACGGTTTGGTCAAATAATCGTCGGCGCCCTGACGGATACCTTCGATGCGGTCGTTAACCGCGTCTCGGGCTGTCAAAATAAGAATCGGCAGGGCCAGCTTCTTACTGCGAAATTTGCGCAATAGTTCCAAACCATCCATGTCCGGCAGCCCAAGGTCAAGAACGATTAAATCGAAATCCTGGGCCTGTAACAAATGTTCGGCGTACTGGCCCGTTTTGGCGCCTGTGACCGAAAAACCGCTGTTAGACAGGGTATGAGTGAGCCCGTCGGCCAATACTTCGTCATCTTCGATTAATAAAATATTCATGAATTTGAAAGGTTATTGAAAGGTTGGGTGTTTACAATGGATTTATTAAATTCGATAAAGTCGGCAGGCTTAGTTAGGGCAGGCAACTGGTAATGACGCAATGTAAGATTGGACATAGGCAAAGTATCTAAGCATTAAGGATAAACCATGCAAAAAGTTGATGACTTTTTAAAGAATAACAAAATCTGGGCGGAAAAGAGCAAGATCGATAATCCGGCTTATTTTGAAGAAATGGCAAAGGAACAAAAACCTGAATTATTGTGGATTGGATGTTCCGATAGCCGAGTACCGGCCGAAATCGTGGTCAATGCCAAGCCAGGGGAAATGTTCATTCATCGGAATATTGCCAACCAGGTGATTGCCACCGATTTTAATTGTCTGAGCGTGATGCAGTATGCGGTGAATGTGCTACAAGTCAAGCACATTGTTGTCTGCGGCCATTATTACTGTGGTGGTGTTCGCGCAGCACTGGCCAAGCAAAATGCCAGTTTGTTAATTACCAATAAATGGTTAATGCATATTAAAAACGTTTATCGCTTGCACCAAAATGAAATCGATGCCATGCCTAGCGAAGACGAGAGAGTCAACAAACTGGTCGAATTCAATATTCTGGAACAGGTGCATGCTTTGTCGCATACCTCTATTGTCCAGGAGGCCTGGAGCAAGCAGCGCAGACCGGTGTTACACGGTTGGGTTTATAATCTGAAAGACGGCTTGTTGAAACCGCTGATCAAGATGAACCCCGGAGACCATATTCATCCTATCTATGAATGCGAATTCGCTGGTAGTTAGGTATCTATTAATCCTGATTTTTAACGGAGTGATAGATTCATAATGACACTGTTCGTGCAGCATTCAGGAAACTGGGTTCCGAACTCCCGAATTCCGCGCTGCATCATACGGGCTGCGCGGTTGAATCAGAAAGCGTGAATGAGCATATCCATTGTATTCACCAAAACAAAATAGCCTAATACCGTATATGGAAGTGATATCATCCTTCGCATGGGTTACCCGAGGGCGGGAGCGTTATCTATTCTAAGTACGGCAACTGGATAATGTTGCTGTCTCCTGAATTTGGGCAATTCTTATGAAATAATCGGCGAAGAAAAATGCTGATTAGCTGAGGGTATTACCCAGATGCAATGAAGGATCGTGCATTTTATTTTTCCTTTGTTTCGTTCCCATCTGTTACAGTTTGTTAAGTTATTTCCTTATTCCGAATTTCAGCGTCAATGATTCATAAACATCTGAGTTATTACCTCTCCCATATCAGGCAGGACATTCCGGCCGGGATCGTTGTGTTTTTGGTGGCTTTGCCGCTATGCTTGGGCATCGCGCTGGCATCCGGCGCTCCATTATTTGCCGGATTGATAGCCGGCATGGTGGGAGGTATTGTCGTATCGTGGGCCAGCGGTTCCCAGCTCAGTGTCTCAGGGCCGGCGGCCGGCTTGACGGTCATTATATTCAATGCCATAGAGCAACTGGGCAGTTTTAGCGGTTTTCAGTTATGTGTCGTGCTGGCAGGAGGCATGCAATTTTTGTTGGGGTTTGCGCGCGCGGGCATCATCGGAGCATTTTTTCCATCCTCGGTGATCAAGGGAATGTTGGCCGCCATTGGTTTGATTTTGATCATCAAACAAACTCCCCATGCGGTCGGTTACGATGTAAGCTTCGAAGGCGACGAGAGCTATATGCAGGAAACCGCGGCATCCAGTTTTCAGGAATTGATTTCCTCGTTTGCCGCAATTTCTCCCGGCGCGACATTGATAGCCGCGGTTTCGTTATTGATTCTGGTGCTGTGGGAATTGCCTTGGCTAAAGCGTTTTACCTTGGTTCGGTTGTTTCCCGGACCATTGGTAGCGGTTGCCTGGGGTATCGTCTACAACTTGTCCGCCAAGGCCTATTTTCCAGCATGGGCCGTGTCCGGCAAGCATCTGGTTTCGTTGCCGGCGACGGGCGGCTTCGAGCAGTTTGTGGATTTGTTTACACTGCCGGATTTTAGTTTTTTCAGCAATCCCGAGATCTACACTATTGCTGCAACGCTGGCGATCATCGCCAGCCTGGAAACATTGCTAAGCTTGGAGGCGGTTGACAAGCTCGATCCGCTGAAACGGACCGCACCGACCAATCGCGAATTGAAGGCTCAGGGAGTGGGCAATATCATCAGCGGTATGATTGGCGGTTTACCGATGACGGCGGTCATCGTGCGTAGTTCGGCCAATATCAACGCCGGTGGTCGCACCCGTGTCGCCAGTTTTATTCACGGCCTGTTGCTGCTCCTTAGCGTCATGTATTTGACCCGCTTTCTCAATCTGATCCCGTTGTCCTGTTTGTCGGCTATTTTGCTACAGACCGGTTATAAGCTGGCCAAACCTTCTCTTTTTCACAATAGTTATCGACAGGGTTGGGGGCAATTCCTGCCGTTCGTCGTGACTATTATCGCTATTTTGCTCACCGATTTGTTGCAGGGCATTATCATTGGTATCGCCGTCGGGCTCTATTTCGTCATTCGCGCCCATTATCATGCCTCCATTACCTTGTATCAGGAAGGTAATCATTACCTGCTTTCAATGAACAAAGATGTATCATTTCTCAACAAGGCATTACTGCGCCGATTGTTGTTTCAGATCGATGAAAACAGCACGGTGCAAATCGATGCGACTAAGGCGCAATTTATCGACCACGATATCTTGGAAACCCTGCAGGATTTTATGATGTCTGCACCAGACGACAATATAAAGGTCGAGGTGATCGGAATGGACGATTCGATTAAAACGTAGCCATGACTCGGTTTCCAGGCCCCATGGCCGAAAATTATTTTCGGTATGGAGATGAATTCTGCTACATTTAGTAATTAAATTGGTTTTCGTGGGGTATCCGGAAAACCCCTTCAGCAGCGGCAAATTTCCTCTATTCAACGGCGGTAAGCGGCTGTAATTATAAATTACTGCAAAGCAAGCAGGGCGGGTCTTATGAATGAATTCATGCTCCAGCTAGGCATTTGGCTGGCTGACTGGCAGCAAACCGCGACTGCTGATATGCGCGTCAGCGTGGTTTTCATAACCTTCGTTTTCACGGCCCTGATTCTGCTTTTTTGGCAGCGGAAAAGTCTCGCAAACTGTAGACAGCAACTGACCGTTAGATTACTTGAGCAGGCCGCGTCATCCAGTTCCTTGAAAAATGCCGACCAATCGGCTGGACAAGTCAAGAGGGAGCAATCCACCAGCGTGGCTAAGTTGCAACAAACTATTGAAGAGCAGTCGAATTACATCCATCGTCTGGAATATGATTTGGAGATCAAGAAACTGTTATTGCAGGATGCGAAACATCCGGTGCAAGCTATTCCGGCCGCGATTATCGCCAAACAACAAGCTGATCAGGCCAGAATCGAGCAACTAGAGAAGCGGCTGGCTTGGAGCAAAAAGGGTGATTTTTCAGGGCACGGAGAAGAAAGCCTAGAGAATTTGCAGAATAAGGTAAAGAATTTTTACCAAAAATGGTTATCTTAGGTTGCCCGTTATGCCTGACACGATTACTAACACTGAGAAAAGAGCGCTAAGCCGGTTTGTTGGCGGAAATAAATGGTGCCTAAAACTGCCTTTAGTTTTATTGTTGCTCTTGCACAGCGCTTTTGTTCAAGCCGAGTCGTCCGCCTTTGTCCAGCCTCTAGAAAAAGTCACCGTTCAACTGCGCTATCTACATCAATTCCAATTTGCCGGTTTTTATGCCGCGATCGCTCAAGGTTATTACCGGGAAGTGGGATTGGAGGTCGAATTAAAAGAGGCAGCGTTGGTTGGTGAATCGATCGACGAGGTTTTGTTGGGGAACGCCCAATACGGTCAGACCGAGTCCGATTTGTTGTTTTATCGCCTGCATGGCAAGCCGGTAGTGGCATTGGCGCCCATTTTTCAGCATTCGCCATTGGTGTTGATGGTGCTTAAAGATAGCGGTATCCGTACGCCGCACGACCTGAAAGGCAAGCGTGTCATGCTGGAAATGAACGATAAAGCGACCAGCTTTATTGCGATGTTGATTCATGAAGGCGTTGGTTTGAATCAGATCGAGGTGGTCGAGCAAAGCTATGGCGTCGATGAACTCATTTCCGGTCAAGTCGATGCGGTCGGCGTTTATCTGACCAACCGGCCGTTTTTGTTGCAACAGGCCGGCATAGAATACCGTATTATTAACCCGCTTACTTACGGTATCGATTTTTATGGCGATACACTCTATACCACCGAGCAGGAAATTGCACGTCACCCTCAGCGGGTCGAGCGTTTTTTATCGGCAACGCTTCGTGGCTGGCAATATGCCTTGTCTCATAAAGAAGAAATCATCGACTTGATCATTGCAAAATACGGCGTCAAGAAATCAAAGGAACATTTGCGTTTCGAAGCGGATGCCATCAGCAAGTTGATCATGCCCGAATTGATCGAGATTGGCCATACCAATCCGCAGCGCTGGCAACGGATGGCCGATATTTTCGTCAGGCAAAAAATGGCGCCGAACGGCAGTGAACTAAATGGGTTTATTTACCAATCTTATCTACCGTGGTTAAAAAAGTATCCGGTCGAATACATTTTGGTTGGAGTGGTCGTTATTATAATCCCATTGTTGGGGGCGATTCATTTCTGGTATTTGAACCGCCGGATGAAGGAGCAGATGCGGGCCCGAAAATTGGCGGAAACGGATAATCAACGTTTGGGGGAGATATTGGAACATTCCCTGAATGAAATCTATATCTTCGACAGCGAAACGCTGAAATTTATTCAAGTCAACGAGGGGGCTAGGGTCAACCTGGGCTATAGCATGGATGAATTGAAACAATTGACGCCTTTGGATCTGAAGCCCGAATACGACGAGGCCAAGTTTAAACGGCTGACGCAATTGCTGAAATCAGGGTTAGGACAAGTGGTGTTCGATACCGTGCATAAACGTAAGGACGGCAGCCTGTATCCGGTTGAAGTCAATTTGCAGTTTCACGACGATTTAGAGCAGCCGGTTTTTTATGCGGTGATCAATGACATCAGCGAGCGTAAGGCCAGTGAGGATAAAATCAATCGCTTAAACCACCTCTATGCCACACTGAGCCAAATCAATCAGGCTATCGTTAAAATCGATAATGAAAAAGAATTGTTCCAGTCTATTTGCAGAATCACGGTCGAATTCGGCCGCGTGCAGATGGCCTGGATTGGTGTGCGGAACGACGATAATCGAATAACCCCTGTCGTTAGCGTTGGTGAATATAAGAGCTATGTGGAGCAATTGAAAATCACCCTGCATCCCGATGATCCCCTAGCCCAAGGGCCGACCGCCCAAGCGTATCTCAGTGGACAAATTATCGCCAGTAATGATTTCCCAAACGACCAAACCACCGAGCCTTGGCATGAACTCGCCAGGCTGAGTCAATGGGGATCTAGTTGCGCGGTACCCATACTCCGCGGTGGCGAGACTTATGCCGTGCTCAATGTTTATACTTCAGAGTCGAATTATTTCGATCAAGAAATCATTCGTTTGTTCGATGAGATGAAAGAGGATCTCAGTTTTGCATTAGATTCCTACGACCGCGAAATGGCCCGTCGTCAGGCCGAGGAAAATCTGAAATTGTCGGACAAGGTCTTTCAACAAAGCCAGGATGCGATTCTGATCTGTGACCAGAACAAT
Source organism: Methylomarinum vadi (assembly GCF_000733935.1). Lineage (NCBI taxonomy): Bacteria > Pseudomonadati > Pseudomonadota > Gammaproteobacteria > Methylococcales > Methylococcaceae > Methylomarinum > Methylomarinum vadi. The sequence continues at coordinate 1,184,024 of NZ_JPON01000001.1, read as the reverse complement.
AGCATCATTTCAATTAATCCCGCTTTCACTGAGATTACCGGTTACAGCGAAAAGGAAGCACTAGGAAAAAATCCCGGTTTCTTATCGTCGGGAAGGCACGACCGTGAATTTTATAGCGAGATGTGGCAAGCAATTCTGGAGAATGGGTATTGGCAAGGTGAAATCTGGAACCGGCGGAAAAACGGAGAACTGTTTCCGGAATGGCTGACGATCAGCGTGGTCAGTGACGATAATGGCGCTATCACGAATTATATCGCCATTTTTTCCGATATCAGCTTGCATAAGGAGTCGGAAGAGCGTATCGAGCACCTTGCCCATTACGACCCGGTGACCGATCTTCCCAACAGGATATTATTGAGGGCTCATGTCGATCATGAACTGATCGTCTCGGAACGGCAAAACAAGTCCTTTGCCTTGCTGTTTATGGATTTGGATCATTTCAAAAACATTAACGATTCGCTCGGCCATACCATCGGCGACCAGGTATTGATCAAGGTTTCCGAACGGTTGAAACAAATTTTGCGGGAAGAAGATACTGTGGCGCGTCTCGGCGGCGACGAATTTAATATTTTATTGTCGGAAGCCAATTTTAAAGGGGCCGCGCTAGTCGCCGCTAAAATCATTAATACTATCGCCCGGCCGATTCATATCGATCATTACCAATTGCACATCACTGCATCCATCGGTATCAGTCTCTACCCGGAGAATGGGCAGGATTATGAAACATTGTCGAAAAATGCCGATACCGCTTTGTATCAATCCAAGCACAAAGGCCGTAATCAATTTGCCTTTTTTACCGAAGAAATGCAGCAAGCCACCATGCGGCGCATGGAAATCGAACATGATTTGAGGCTGGCCTTAAAGCGGCGCGAACTACAAGTCTATTATCAACCTCAAGTCGACGCGAAAAGCGGCGAAATCATAGGCGCAGAAGCGTTGTTACGCTGGCTGCATCCCCAATGGGGCATGGTGCCGCCTGTCGAATTCATTCCGGTGGCAGAAGAATGCGGCCTGATTTTGACGATTGGCGACTGGGTGTTGGACCGGGCTGTTGCCCAAGCAGCACAATGGCAAAACGCAGGGTTAGGAGAGCTGGTCATCGCCGTTAACCTTTCCATGGCCCAATTCAAGGAGGATGTTCTTTATCAGACCGTTAAAACGACGTTGAAACGGCACCAATTTGCTCCCGAGTATTTGGAATTGGAGTTGACCGAAAGCATCGCGATGAAAAACGCCAAGGCGGCACTCGAAATCACCCGGCAACTGCGCCAATTGGGCGTGCAATTATCGATAGACGACTTCGGAACCGGCTATTCGTCACTCAGTTATCTCAAGGCATTTTCCCTGGATAAACTAAAAATAGACCGCTCTTTCACCAAGAATATGACTGTCAATAAAGATAGTGAAATAATCGTCGACTCAATCATCGGTTTGGCGAAAAGCTTGGGTCTTAGAACCATCGCCGAAGGCGTCGAAACGGCTGAACAATGGCGTATGTTGCGGCAAAAAGACTGCGACGAACTGCAGGGTTACTATTTAAACAAACCATTAACCGCGGAAGAATTTGAGGAATTATTGGTAAACGAGAAACGCTATCGAGTACAGGTTTGATGATGTAGGTACATAGGTCTTAAACAACCTTCTTGCGACCGGCTGATTACAAATATTGTCTATTCAATATCAATTCAATTAAATCAACGCCTTGCATTGTCCGCTAAAATCAAAAACAGTCTCAATAAGCCTTAAAAACAGTAGTAAACATATAGCGTAGCTACGATTTAGCTACAGTTGCTTACCGGCCTCTTACAGCCCTTAATCCATCCCGTTATACACAAGTCACTAAAAACAGTATGATCTGAGTTTTTTGCATGAGGAGCTGAAAGTCACCATGGGATGGGCAAAGGAAGAGTTATCACGGATCGACCTAGGAGATCAACGTTTGAATGCACGTTCTATCAAACTGCTGAAGCAGTTTGCCGCGAAACCGACGGCCAGTATTCCTGGGGCCTGTGGCGGTTGGGCGGAAACTATAGCCGCCTATCGTTTCTTTGCTCAAGAAGAGGTGGACTGGCGTGATATTCTGCAGCCGCATATAGACTGCTCGTTGACGCGGATGCGTTCGCAACCGGTGGTGTTATGTTTGCAAGATACCACGGAGTTAGATTTTAACGGTCGTCAAGGGCAAGGATTGGGGCCGTTATCGTATGAAGCGCAACGTGGAATGTATCTCCATCCGACGTATGCGGTAACGCCAGAGCGTTTACCTTTAGGTGTCCTGGATGCCTGGATGTGGGCGCGCGAAGCGAAAGATGAACAAGGTCACCGTCCCGGTATTTTGGAGAGTTTGCGCTGGATTGAAGGCTACGAACGGATAGCCGAACGGGCCATCGAGTGTCCTGATACCCGATTGGTTTATGTTGCGGATCGAGAGGCCGATCTCTTGGCCTTAATGCAGCGGGCGGATGCGCTTGGCCATCCGGCGGATTGGCTGATTCGAGCCAAACATAACCGCAAATTAAGTGGGGAGACGGACAAGCTATGGGATAAAGTCGCCCAAACCGATGCGCTCGGAGAGCTAGGTTTTTACCTACCGCCGCGCGCTGGGCGCAAGGGACGAGATATCGTCCAACAGGTGCGATCATTGCGGGTCAGTTTGCCAGCCGAAGGCGGTGGGACATTTGAAGCTACGGCCATTTTGGCCAAAGAAATCGATCCACCGGCGGGAGAAAAACCCTTGGAATGGCGACTGTTAACGAACCGCGTCGGGAATACGCTATCCGAAGCGGCGGAATATGTAGACTGGTATCGTTGCCGCTGGGAGATCGAAAGTGTGCCGCAGGCACACAAGTTAGTCGCATAGGATATGCGGTGAATTGTGGCTAAGCTCATTGGAAGATGGTGGTAGGCCCACCGGAGTCTGCTGTCGGAAGCCGGCTTCAAACCGCCTCAAGCTGCGTGTATTAAGAGTGCAGGTAGTGAGCGTTGAGGAAAAGTTAATGGATAATTAGCAGGTAAGGTATAGAGAGACGAGTAACCCCGAACCTTTGTTGACGCGTCGTCATCCAGAGAATTGACATCAAAACCAGAGGCGTTTCGATCTTCTGGGATCAGTTTGCAAGTGAATTCCGAATGCTGTGCAAGCGGTGTCCGGCGTAAAGAAGGCGTGACTCTATAGCGGGCTTTCGATGGGAACTGCGGGAACCAGTCATCATGATGTGAAGAGAGGCATGCAAATAACGAAATTTATGAGCATCAGAGTATCGATGCATGATACTGGGGCGGAGTTGTTCGTAGTAGTGAGGAAGCGTTGGTAATGAACGTGGAGCGAAGGGACAACGTCGGGCTGCTTTGTTCAGGCTTCAACTGTCGACAGACAGGAGGAAGGTCATGAGCCAAGCAAAACCTTTTGTCATTTCCAAATGGCAAGTCATGCGCGCGTTTGAATTGGTGAAAGCCAATGCAGGTGCCGCTGGCATTGATCAGCAAACCCTTGCAGAGTATGAAGGAAACCTGCAAGACAATCTTTACAAACTCTGGAACCGGTTATCGTCAGGCAGTTACTTTCCGCCGGCCGTTAAAGCGGTTGCGATCCCGAAGAAATCGGGGGGAGAGCGTCTACTGGGGATACCGACAGTGAATGATCGTGTGGCGCAGATGGTGGTCAAACTGAAATTTGAACCGGCAGTTGAACCGCATTTTCTCGCGGATTCGTATGGCTATAGACCGAACAAGTCAGCACTGGATGCGATCGGCGTTACTCGGGAACGCTGTTGGCATGACGACTGGGTGCTGGAATTCGACATCAAAGGATTGTTCGACAACATCCCGCATGATCTGTTGCTGAAAGCCGTTGATAAACACACGGACTGTCCGTGGATTCGGCTTTATATCCGGCGTTGGTTAACGGCACCGATGCAGATGCCTAATGGCGAACAGGTGTCGCGGGAAAAGGGTACGCCACAAGGTGGCGTGATCAGTCCTTTGCTCGCCAACCTGTTTCTGCATTATGTCTTCGACAAATGGCTACAAAAGTATTATCCGAATACACCCTGGTGTCGCTATGCGGATGATGGTTTGGTGCACTGTCGTAGTGAAAGGGAAGCCAAACAGATGCTGACAATCCTGGAACAGCGCTTCAAAGCTTGTGGATTAGAGCTGCATCCGCTGAAAACCAAGATCGTTTACTGTAAAGATGGTAGTCGTAAAGGACGCTATGAAAATACGGCCTTTGATTTTCTAGGTTATACCTTTAAGCCACGGCTCTGTAAAAATCGCAAACGCAACAGTTTGTTTGTGAATTTTACGCCAGCGGTGAGCAAAGTCGCCCTGAAAGCGATGCGACTGAAAATCAGGAAACTGCGCATACGCATGCGTACCGAGCTGAGTATTGAGCAACTAGCTCAATGGCTGAATCCCATTATCAATGGATGGATTGGCTATTATGGTCGGTACTATCGATCGGCCTTGTATGCGATGTGTCGTCACTTCAACAAAACGTTGGTGAGATGGGCAAGACGAAAGTTTAAAGCCCTTCGATGGCACAAAACTAGAGCGGCGCAGTTTCTTGAACACATAGCTGAACAATGCCCGAACTTGTTCGCCCATTGGCGAGTAGGAATGACAGGCGCGTTTGCCTGATGGGAGCGGTATGAATCGAGAGGTTCACGTACCGTTCTGCGAGAGGCTGCGGGGGAAGTTCCCGCGGTCTACTCACCTGTTTTTCAACATCTTGAAAAACGGCTGCAAGGTGGAAGCCTTGCAATTATCTGCCATTTCACGCATCGAACTGGCATTGGCTTTGTTTATGATTATTGCCTGGCGAATCGGTTACTTGATGCGCTTGGGACGGGAATGTCCGGAGATGGACTGCGAAGTGGTGTTTGATCGAGAAGAATGGCAAGCCGCTTGGTTGGTTGCCCGTAAACCCTTGCCGCCTGAGCCACCCAAACTCAATGAAGCGATTCGATTAATTGCGAGTTTTGGTGGATTCTTGGGGCGCAAAGGCGATGGTGAACCTGGCGCCAAATCACTCTGGCAAGGATTACAGCGCGTCATGGATTTCGCCATGGGAATACGCGCTGTGCGGGAGACCTAGATTTGTGTATAACGGGATGCCCTTAATCCCAGGCGTTGTAATGACTCAGTTTACGGCATACTCGTTATTCAAGCGATTATCCAATTGCTTAAGGCCAGCTTTCATGAATGGGATTTAACTCGGCAAACTTGCTATACCAAATTTGTGTGCTAAAGTTCAAAGCAATTTTGTAGCGCAACTTAACGTGAACGCTAACGTAGCTAGATCGTGTTTTACAAAGTTTAATTTATTTTGGTGATATCTCTTCAACGGGTTTTCACCTTAACGGTTGATTTGGTCCATCGGCTTTCGGTCTAATTTAATGGAAAATTGCATTTATCGTCCAATTTCCTTCTTCATTAGATTGATTTGGTGCAGCTCAGTCTGCATGTAAGGCTTATTGTATGATCCCTGAATCAGTGACTTCAATTATTGGTTGGGAAATTAATTATCCATCATAAGGTTTAAACCACCGGCTTTAGCCGGTCAGCTTTAGCTGCGATAATTTGCCCAAGGAGGTGGCGATGGACTATAGATACGGCAGCCATACGGTTTACCAAATTGAGTATCATTTTGTTTGGGTTACGAAGTATCGTTATAAAGTGCTGAAGGATGAAATAGCCGAACGAGTGAGAGACTTGGTGCGGCAGACATGCGAAGCCTTTGAGATACGGATTATCAAAGGTGTCGTGAGCAAAGATCATGTGCACATTTTGGTGAGTGCGCCGCCGACTATGGCCCCAAGCGAAATCATGAGGCGAATCAAGGGACGAACTTCGAGCTATCTGTTCGAAGAGTTCCCGCACTTGAAAAAGCGATATTGGGGTCGACATTTTTGAGCCCGCGGTTATTTTTGCGCCACAGTGGGGCAAATGACTGATGAGATGATAAAGCAATATTTGGAGCATCACTTTGAACCTAATCCAAACGATAATTTCAAGATGGAGCCCGACTAAGACGCGTCGTTTAGTCGACGCGTATCCGGACTTTCAGTCCGTTATTGGAACCCACCCGCTTGAGCGGGTGGTTGTTTAGTCTTGAGTTTTCCAAAATTCGGAGATTTTATAACGCTATCAATAAAGTCGAGTTTAACTGAGGATTATTGAAACTTTTTTTCGTAGGTTTTGAGAAAATAATAGGGGCATGGCGTTTTTTGGGCAAAGAGAGATTAAACGCGGTGTTGCCACGCTGATGGTTTGAAGCTGAAAACGTTGAAGGGTTAACCGGCGGCGAGTTTTGTGTAGGTCGATTCAAACGCGATAAAGCCGGGGCAAGCGTTGGAAAAGCGCAGTTTTAACCGGCGACCGGTACGGATCAAACGGGCGGCCAGATACATGAGTTCTTGAATGACGGTTCTGATGCGGCGTCGTTTGGCCGGATGCCGAATGGGGCTTTGTTGCCCCAGTAAGCCGATCAGGCCGATCCAGCGCAAGATATTGTAGCTGTAGGCGCTCAGGGTCATGATGACATCGTTGGTGGCGAATTTGCCCGAAGGCAAGCGTTCGATGTCCAGATCCGTTTTAAACTCGCTGTGAAATTGCTCGGCGGTGGCATGATCACGATACAGTTGAACGATCAATGTGTCGTCATATTCGGTAGAAGCTAGGCTTGTCCACCAGCCTTCCATCTCGATCTCAGGGAACAGCAGGAGTTGTCCCTTAGCCGTTGTCGTTCGTTCGGTGATTTGCACTTGTGCCCTGTGGGTATGACGCGACGACAGGAATAGGTTTGGCCGTTTCGGGTGTGTTCCTCCGTGACACTAAATAAGGCCACCCGTTTGCCTTCACGTGGTGTGTCCCATTGTCCGTGTTGCTCGGCGTAGGCTAGCCAAGCATCGGCATTCTGTTTACGGGGATTCCATTTGATGATGAACTCGGCTTGCTCGTCTTCCTGTAAGACAATTCGGTTGTCGAGTGCGTCATGCCCGCTATCCAGGCGAACAAGTAACGGCAAGGGTGTCAGACGCTTGGCTGCAGTCAGTCCGCGCTCCAAGGAATAGAGGAATTCGTATTGGCAATGTTGCTTGCCTTCGCGCAGTTCGTTGCCAAGACACCAGCCTTCTTGGCCCAAATAAAGCGCGATGGGGGCATAGCCGTCGAATCCTTTATAGGTCCGGGAGACGCCTTCCTTGCGCGTTTTTTCGTTGTTCATCGGATAAACATCGATATCCAGCGCCACATGACCAGTGGCTAACGGCGTTACCGGGACTTGCGCGTGGGCCAGAAAATCGATGTTGCTCTGATAAACGAGCGGCAATAGTGCCTCGGCGTGTTCGTCCAACCGTTGTCTAAGGCGAGCGCTGGAGGGGACTTGTTGAATCGACAGCGCGGTTTTGAAATAGTCGTCGTCGCGGTAATTCTCAATCGCTTCGAAATCGCTCTTGCCCAGGCAAAGCGACCCGATCATGCTTTTGATAATATCGGCATGAGCGATACCGTGGCGCAATGGAATACCCTTATCCAGCACTTGATTGAGTTGGCCATACTGATTCAAACATAAGCCCACTAAGGCTAATCCGGAATGGCTGGTATAAAATTCAGTTTCTGACTGCTCCAGGATAAATCGTTTCATGATTCACTGAGTGGGTGAATGAAGAAATAACGACATTATCCCAGATTAAGCTTGTTAAATCATTAGGATAGAAGAGATTATCACTTCTTAAGTCACGGATTCAGGTCAACTTTATGAAAATAATTACTATGGCTAGTGAGGATACCCCCCCTTATTTTAATAGAAATAAATGTTATTTTAGGTTTAATTACTTTGATAGTAATTATGAATTTCCAAGTATAGAAACTTACATTTATCTTGGTAATGCATTGGAAATGAAAGAAAAAATTCCAATTATGGAAGGTTTTCTGTATTTTCAAGATGCTGAATCCTTCGCTAATCATGGTTTTTTAAATTCCAAGAGGCATGAGCTTGAAAATGATGAAATGAGGATTTGGCAAATAAGTGAAGCCGAGGCGAAAAAGAAATTATTAAATTTCGATCAATTAATACAAGTGCTTAAAGAGTGTAAAAATTAGCTCGTAGCGTGATGACATGGACTCCTCTCCACCCCCAAACGGTGTCATAATGCACCCAAGAATTTAACCGGGACAAAGAGGAGTCCAAAATGAATCGTAACGTAGTGGGTTTGGATATAGCAAAACAAGTTTTTCATCTGTTCACGATGTTAGATGGAAAAGCGATCAAGCGGAAGTTGAAGCGATCGAATCAAAGGGGTCACAATCAAAGGGGCAGACTCGATAGGTTTTTCCTTTTAAGATAACCGGCTCGGCACTTACCGGTTTAAGGCCGTAAGGAAGGGTACATACATTGGTCATGCTGACCAAATTAGACAGAAAATAAATAGACTTCGTAAGAAGATTGCTGAGGCAGATGCTAAAGGTTGTAAAGTTGACCCATTTGATCGTAAGTTGCTTAATCTCGAACCTCCGACTTGCTCAGCTAAATAATCATGAATAAAGAATATATTCGAATTGCCCAAGCATGGATTCAAAATTGCCGCGATGCCTATACTTTTGGCGTTAGTAGTACTGAAGCTGAATTGACTTGGTGGGCATATGAAGAACTTGAACAACTTATTGATAAGAACCCTCAACAAGCATTAGAAATAATTCTAGACATATTAAATTTAACTGATGAAGATCGTGTTTTAGATAATCTTGCTGCAGGGCCTCTTGAATCATTGTTAGTAAAAAATGGTGATATAGTCATTGGAAACGTAGTTAGCTTAGCGAAAAGGGATGCTAAGTTTTATGAGTTGCTTAAGGGAGTTTGGGGTAATTCGATTGATGAAAGTATATGGAACGAGATCAAAACCCTTGTTCAAGAAATAGGTCATGATCGTTGACGTTCCCTGTTCTGTCGAACTTCCAAAAACGATTTACTGGCGAAACAACGGTACCATATATGGTCCGCCTCATATTACAAAAAAAATTCGTCAGTGACATGAAGAATATTGCGCCCATACCCGGCCTGGGTTGAGGTCTATTTTAGGCCTCCGGCCCTGACGGACTTCGCCTATTCCCCCTCATCAGGTCTACAGCTTCTTAGAGCCCGAAGTACCGACAGGTTGTTTTAGAATACAGGTATTACCTCTTATGCCATCACGTGAACTATACCTCCGCAATTGGTTGCTAAACGGTGAGTTGTTTTTTTGCGTTAGATTCGCGTCGTCCCCCCACTTGAATTCCGTGCGGGTTTCGGGCAGCGCAAGGACGACTCGGCGCTGGCGCCAGCGTCCTAAAACGTCACCAGGTCTTGCAATCAAGCACGTTAATGTAGACAACTGGCACCGACGAGCCAACCGATGCCAATGACGCCTACGACGAGACGGCCCGCTTTTGGCCAATCGCTTTTTGTGATTATAATTTTTGTATCACGGTAGCCAGCCATCCACAGGAGGGACCCGGCGGGGCTGCGGCAGCGTTGCCCCAGAGCCGGGAGGTCCCTGTGGTTGGGTGGCGGTTGGCCACGCCACACCCTTCAAAAGGACCTGAAATCACCCTATGACGACCATTCCCAGACCCAATCTTGAACTCGTCATTCAGCTATACGGCTCATGTCTGCCTGACTATATCTGGATGCTTCGTAATATCGAAACCGACAAAAAATGGCTGCGGTTTTCACCGAGATTGAATGAGTTTATTAAGAATCTACGATGCGAAGGTTATCCCCAACTTTATCAGGATGAAAAGCGGATCGAGACGGCGTTATTCCGAGCGATTTTTCCAACCGACGACGATATTTGCGATTTATTTCAAGAACTGGCCAGCCTCACGGTTGACAAACAAACTCGATTTCTGAATGACTGTTTGGAAGGATCAAACGAACTGGGTCAATTGATCGATGAAAAGCTGGTCCATATCGACGACCTCGACTTAACGCCGGAAGGGCAGAAAAAAGCCAAGCTTGAATTCGATAAATTATCGCCCGAAGAGCAACAATTGCAAATGCGGTTTGTTCAATGTATATCGGCTTTCGGGCTTGCCAGCTTCTATAACTTTTTATCGGTCATGGTCCATGGCCGAAAGCTTACCCAGCTGGTACCGGAAGCGATGCAAGGCAACGATGAGTCTTTTTGTCTGGCCGTACATATTGATAAATCCATCATTCATCAAATTCCTTATTTCAAAGATCGTTTCGCCCGTGCTCAGCAAGAAGGCGATGAAAAGTTTTTGTCATCGGTGAGTTACCGGCTTCAATCGCCGCAGTTAAAGGGGAGAGTGCGGCACCGTTTGTTGTACATGCTGTTTGCGATTCTAGAAGCCACGCAATGGCTCAATGATCTAAAGCACCGTGAAATACTGGATATTTGCGATCAATTGGAACTTGACCGCTATGACAACCGAATCGAAACGGAAAACGCCTTAACCAAACGATTAAACGACTATCGGGAAGCGCAGAAAATCAACCGACTGTCAATGCCCTGAAATACTTTTTAACGGCATCGTGATTTGATTTTTTGTGGCATACCTTAGCTAACCATCGCGGGACGGATTGGCCGTCCTGCCTTGGTTAAATAGGCTAATGTATGCACAAGAAATCCACTGAGCATTTCCATTCAGGAGTGTTACCACAAGCGACTCCCTCCGAACATTCGCACGCGAGCCCAGCGCCCGCTGACGGACAGGCACGCGCAGGCTCTGAGCGTGCCTGCCCGGCGGCGGGCGAAGTCCCCCGTCTGGTAATACGGGGGGAAAGTTTTAGTATTAATGATTCAGAATCAGGCGACACTCTTCAAATTCGTCCCATTGGAAGCAATGGCAAATACAAGATTATTCGAACGCCGTTAGCAAATCCAAGCACGGAACCCAGAGCGGCGTTAACCGATTATCTGAATACCAGCTTTCAATTTTCGCCATCGCGTGAAACTGTCGCCGAATTATTAAGCTGGTTTAAATTGTTCCTTGGGGAACCCTTCGGCTCACTGGAGCAACGTAAGGGCGGCTTACACGGCTATCAAGTCTCTTTCACGATAGGCGACACCGGCGGTTTATTCGCCTATGGCGGACAGCGCGGCACAGCCTTTGTCAGTCTACCCGGTTCGGCCTGCGCCTTGATTGAAGATTGGGAAAGCTGTTATCACTTGTTTCATGACATTCTAAACGCTCGGATTACCCGCTGGGATGGGGCTATCGATCAATTCGACGGCGTGCCTTCGGTCAACGATGCGGTGAACTTCTATCAATCCGATTTATTCAATGCCGGAGGCAATCGGCCTTCCTGTAGTCAGCAAGGCAATTGGTTGGAACCGGACGGAACAGGGCGCACGTTTTATGTCGGCAAACGCAAGAATGGCAAAATGATGCGGGTCTATGAGAAGGGCAAGCAGTTGGGTGACCCGGAAAGCCCCTGGGTACGCTGGGAGTTGGAACTCCATAACCGGGATCGGGAAATCCCCTGGGACGTGATCCTGGAGCCGGGCAAATACCTGGCTGCATCTTATCCGTGCATGGCCTGGGTTAATGACATTCAGGAACGCATCAAAACCACGCAGAAAACCGCGCAAATCTCTTACGAGCATTTAGTCCACTGGGCCAGTCAAGCCTATGGGCCGTTGATTAATGTCATGTTGGAAGTGGAAGGGAGTGCTGAAAAGGTTATCGAACGATTGAAACGTACCGGCGCACCGGCACGGTTGGCTCTTAGCGATCAAGAAACACTCGCGCAGTTGATCAACGATCCTGACGCCTCGGCCAACGATCCAAACCAACCAGAGAACCAGTAAAGGGAACCGATGAAAACGCTCAACCTGCAACAAGCGGCGGAGTTACTGCATATTCATCCGGTGACCCTCCAAAGCAAAGCCAAGGCCGGAGACATACCCGGCGCGAAAATCGGCAAGTGCTGGGTGTTCGTCGACGTTGACTTGATCAAGTTCATTCGATCACAATACGACCGGCGGACGTTGCAGGGTGAACAGGAGATAAGCCTATGTCACTCTTTAAACGTAAAGACTCGTCCCTCTGGTGGGTCAAGATCACCATCAACGGACGAATTGTACAGAAAAGCACTGGCACCGCCGACAAAACCCAAGCGCAAGAATTCCATGACCGGCTGAAAACGCAGTTATGGGACCAGCTAAAGCTCGGCAATAAACCGCGTTACTCTTGGAATGACGCCGTGGTTCGTTGGCTTAACGAGACTCAGCACAAGGCCTCAAGAAATGACGATCTGATGCACTTACGCTGGTTGGATCAGCATTTCGACCAAGTGCCGTTGGATGGCATTAACCGGGACTTCCTGGATCAAGTCATCCAAGCCAAGTTGGAAACCGGCGTGGCTAATGGCACGGTCAACCGGATGCTGGCGTTGATTCGGGCGATTCTACGCAAAGCGGCGCTGGAATGGGACTGGCTGGACAAGACGCCTAAGATTCGTCTGTTACCGGAACCCACCAGGCGCGTGCGTTGGATCACCCGACAGAAAGCAGAAAGGCTGATCGACGAACTTCCACCGCATTTAAAAGCGATGGTGCGTTTCAGCTTGGAAACCGGCCTCAGACAATCCAACGTCACCGGCTTGCAATGGTCACAGATCGACCTTGCCAGACGCTGTGCCTGGATACATCCGGACCAAGCCAAGGCGAAAAAGGCCATTGCCGTACCGTTGTCGAAAACGGCCGTGGTGATTGTCAGGGAGCAGATCGGTAAGCATGATAGCCATGTGTTTACCTATCATGGCAAACCGGTCTCTGAGGTCAATACCAAAGCCTGGCGCAATGCTTTGAAGCGGGCGGGGATCACGGATTTTCGTTGGCACGATCTGAGGCATACCTGGGCTAGCTGGCACGTACAAGCGGGAACGCCTTTGCATGTGCTGCAGGAACTTGGGGGTTGGGAATCGGTGGAAATGGTGCGGCGTTACGCTCATTTATCCAGTGCGCATTTAGCGGAATATGTTGACCGTTTGTCCGCGATCCGAGCCATAGACGATGAGTCGATTGGCTACGATTTAGCTACGGTCAATAAAAAAGGCCCGTAACGAAACCGCTACAGGCCTTTAGAAATATGGAGCTGGTGATGGGACTCGAACCCGCGACCGGCTGATTACAAATCAGCCGGTCGCGGCAAGCGATATCTTTATGGTTGACTGGTCACCACCAGATGATATTTGCTCGCTTTGTATCCTCTGACCATGACATAAGCCTTGTTTTGTCCTGTTGGTACATCCAGGCTGCAGCTTTCGTTGGCGCCGGTCAGATAAGGGCGACAGGCATAAGTGCTGGTGGTGGGCTTGCTTTGGAAACGAACATATAGATCGGGGTCGCCGGTCGAATCGTTGGCGAATATCAGGGCCGTGAAACGGGAACCGGGTTTTACCGAATAGGGCCCGTATTCCTTTTCCTGATTCTGATTGACTTGCTGTTGCGCGTAGGCATCGGTGCGCATTTCGCATACTTGTGATTGCGGTTCGGGTTCCGGTTGCGGAGCCAGGTCCGGGCAGATATTGGCGTCGACTTGAAAACCGGGAGCGGGTCCGTAAATACAGGCCGCGCCGTTTTTATCGAGATAGGTCAGGGTCAGGCTCCAGTCGCCGGCGCCGTTACATTGCGGGTAATGCATGACCGAAAAGGAGTCGTAATCGGTCAGAGGACGCCAGTTATTGTCTTCGAAACATTGGCCGGAGTCGGGTCGGGTATGCTCGTGGCGAAAACCGAGAGTATGGCCCAGTTCGTGCCGTAGTATCCCACGCAAGGTAAGGTTGCCGTTTGGATCTAAGGTGAAGGAACTATCGTCGATCAACACATTTCGGGCGGAACGGGCGTCGTTAGGGAAGAAGGCGCGCGCCAAGTATTGGCCATTGACGTTGACCGGGCGCACATCGAACACGACTGACTGATTGGTCGCGGTGCAGTTGTCGTCATGCGCGGATAAATGGACGAACTTGACGTCGGCCACTTGCGACCAGGCTTCGCCGGCGGCTTTCATGTCGGCCACGACGGCATCGTAATGGTTGCCGAATGAACGGCTTACGCAATAATCGAGGTGGAGTTTCTTGCTGGCGCTCCAAATAGTGTCGCTGCCGTTTTGTGTGTTGACGATCAGGCTGCGAGGGGATTGCAGGGAAGCCGGCTGTTCGCCTTGTTGGATTTCCTGTTCAAAGAATTCGCGCAGCAGTTTTTCGTTGGCGATCGGAGTATCGCCGTTGACGATGTATTTGCCGCCAGGGAAAGGCTCCTTATAGACACTGGCTTCGAATTCTTCGAAACTTTTATCTTTCCAAGCCATTCTGGCCTGATGAGCGTTTTCCCGCGTCACTCGCTTGCCTTCCGCGGGAGAAACCTTATTGCCGCTGGCTGGGGCAAAGGTCGGGACTTTGTTCGGTTTCGATTTGGTCGGCGCGCCGCTGCAGGCCGATAGGGCCAGGATTACAACACAAGCCAGTACTGGCAAGGATTTATGGGATTGTTGTAGGTGTCTCATCGGTCTCTCCTCGTTAATGGGGCGGGGTCCGCCTTGTTAGTGCCGGACTTTCTATGGACCGGCTTTCAGCGTTTAATCCTGGCAGCGTCTGGCTTCGATGTTCAGTAAGTCGATGCCTGTCGCCGTGGATTCGATTTTTTCCAGCAAGGCTGCGGCATCGGTTGGATCGGAAAATTCGATGCATAAGCGAGTTTCTCCCTCCAAGCCGATCGTATTTTCCCGGATATTCAATTGCATGCCCTGTTTTTGGGCTTCGATCAACAGGTCTTTGATTTTAAGATAGGCTTGGTGTGTCTGAGGCGGAACGCCACGGCCTCGGGATAAGGCTTCGATGCGAAGGGTGGTTGGCGTTTCGTGTTGGAGTTTCATCTCGGTGCCGTGGCAAGCGACGCTCAGCAATAGCAGCAAAAATGGCAAGAGTCTGCTGATGAACGAGTAGCCTGTTGCCGCCGCTGATATCATCGGTTCGTTTTCCCTTTGCCGGCTTTTTTGCCGGGCTTTTTCGCTTTTGTAGAATTGTCCTTGACCGGCGCTTCCGGGTCGGTGGGACCTGGCGTATCGCGTTGCGGATCGCAATCTTCCAGCCGATAAAGCGAATACATACGCGAATCGGCGGCGGCTTGCAGGCCGCGCCAGGCGAAACAGTCGCGCAGGATGGCTTTATGCCGGCCGTCGTTTAGGCTTTGGTCGGCGCGTAACAGGCTCCTGGCATAATCGTGATAGGTCAGAAAATGCGGCGATAAATTCGACCAGGTGGTTGCCAATAATTGGCCGACGCTATCACGGGCGGCGATCAATGCCTGTTTGAAAGCCTCTTCCTGCCCCAGATAGGCTTCCTTGAAGGCGGCGGCGATTTTTTCGTGGTCGGCCTGTCCGGTCGTGCTGTTGTCCGAACGTTTGCCCAATTCCTCAGAAATCAAATTCGCTTCGATCAGGTTTTGCTGAAAAATTTCAACTAGCGTGTCGAATACCGCGCCGGTGAAGGGCAAAGACCTGAGATGCGGTTCGTCGTTGACGTCCGCCATGCGCAGATAGTTGAAGGCAATGCGCACTTGCTTGCTTTCGGACAACTCGCCGACCCGGCTCAATTCGTTGTAACTGAAAAGATTGCCGTGAGTATGCGCCAGCAGATGCGTCACTACCGAATCGAAATGCAGCGAAGCGATCAAGGCGATCAGGTCGCCGGCCGATTCCTGCATGCCGGCATAATCGACCGCCAGGTCATTGCTGTTATTGGGCGAGCCGACCGTGGCGTAAATCAGACAGTGGCCGAATTCATGGGCCAATACATCGAAATTCTGGCAATGCGGTTTAGTGAAGTCGATGCCGCCGTAAGCCGCCCTGGCATAACCGAATTCCATAAAACCGTAGCCTGCCTGGGCGTTGTTCCATTCCACCAGCGGGATCAGCTCCAGTCTTTCGAAATCCAGGTCGAAATGCCAGTCTATGCGCCGGCCGAAATAATCCTCCCAGATATCGAGTACGAAGCGGACCGTAGCGTACATCGAGGCACAGAGGAATTCGCGGCTGTCGGGATCGAGATGATCGAAATGGCCTTTTTTCGGTTTGACAGGGGCATTGACCTCGCCGCGATAGGGCGGTCGGTCGGATTGGGCATAGGGTTGCTTATGGATTGCATCGGTCACATACATGCGCTCGTCGGCGGGGCCGGCCAAGATTTTATCGGGGGGGACAGAGACATGGATCGTTTCCGGTTTGGAGAACGCCTTCAAATAACGCGGCTGGGGAAAAATGCGAAAGCGTGTGCCGCTATCGCGCAAGGCTGCACTCAGTTTCGCCGACATGGCCTTATCCAGATGTCAGTGAAGTTCGGGCGGTTTGAAGCCATAATAATGTTCTCCGCTTTGAAAGCTCGACATTAACCGTACGCCGAGTATTATTTTGTATAGCATAGTTTGCATAACTTGACCACAAATTAGGAGGAGATATTTCTTGGCAAGCGTTTTTAGCAATCCGGCACTATAATCCATATCATGAAAGACGATTCCGGCATTCTGACAACTAATCTGATCGACCTGTTTGAGGGCGGTATTTACTTTGCCGAACTGGCATGGCGGGAAGGCATCATTAGCGATATTCGCCGCCTTGGACCGGAGCGTTTAGGGCGTCCTTATCTATTGCCCGGCTTCGTCGATGCCCATGTCCATATCGAAAGCTCGATGCTGACGCCGGTGGAGTTTTCCCGCCTGGCGGTGCGCCACGGCACCGTCGCGACCGTTTCCGATCCGCATGAAATCGCCAACGTGTTGGGTTTGCAGGGCATCCATTTCATGTTCGCCAATGCCGAGCAGACGCCGCTGAAAATACGCTTCGGCGCGCCATCGTGCGTGCCGGCCACGCCGTTCGAAACGGCCGGCGCCGAACTGGGCGTAGCGCAGCTGGAAGCCTTGTTCGCAAGCGGGGAAGTCGGTTATTTGTCGGAAATGATGAATTATCCCGGCGTTCTGGCCGGCGATCCGGCCGTGCTGGAAAAATTGGCCGTGGCGCAACGCCATGGGGCGCCCATCGATGGCCATGCCCCCGGTCTGGTCGGCAAGGACGCGCAACAATACGCGGCTGCCGGCATCAGCACCGATCATGAATGCGCCAGTCTGGATGAAGCCTTGGATAAAATCTCCGCCGGCATGCACATTCTGATTCGCGAAGGTTCGGCGGCGCGCAATTTCGAGGCCCTGCACGAGTTGATCCGCCTGCATCCGGACAAGGTGATGTTTTGCAGCGACGATAAGCACCCGGACGATTTGCAACGCGGCCATATCAATCAACTGGCGGCGCGCGCTGTGGCCAAGGGCCACGATGTGTTCGCGGTATTGCGTTGCGCCTGCTTGAACCCGGTCCGCCATTACCGTTTGCCGGTAGGGCAATTGCATGTCGGCAATGCCATGGATGCGGTATTGGTCGACGATTTGACCGATTTTCAGGCTCTCCAGACTTGGATCGACGGCAGGACAGTCGCCAGCCGCGGCATTTGCCGCATCGAATCGTTCGCGACCGAATCCATCAATCGTTTTTCCGCTCGACCGGTGGAGCCGGCCGATTTCGCGATCCCTGATCCCGCTGTCACCATCCGCGCGATCAAGGCATTCGACGGCGAATTGGCGACCGAGGAATGGCTGACTTTCGCCAAATGCGACAACGGCATGATCGTGGCGGATACGGAACGGGACATTCTGTTCCTGGCCGTGGTCAACCGTTACCAAGCCGCTCCGCCGGCCGTGGCCTTGATTCACGGGTTCGGGTTTAAACACGGAGCGTTGGCTTCGACCGTGGCGCACGATTCCCATAACATCATCGCCGTGGGCGCCACTATCGAGGCCTTGTGTTTGGCTGTCAACGACGTGATCCGCCGCGAGGGGGGAATTGTTGTGGTTAATGGTAAAGGTAGAAAGTTCGGGTTGACGCTGCCGGTGGCCGGATTGATGACGGGGGACGATGCCGAATTTGTCGCCGCCCATTATGCCGAACTGGACCGGCAGGCCAAACGGCTGGGCTCGACCCTGCGTGCGCCGTTCATGACACTGTCGTTCATGGCGCTACTGGTGATTCCAGCGTTGAAATTGAGCGACAAGGGCTTGTTCGACGGACGCCGTTTCGAGTTTACTTCCTTGGCGGTCACATAAAACGGATTGTTACGCCGGAATGACGAATAGGTGAACCATGCAATTCTTGCTCAATCAACGCAGTATCGACACCGACCGGCCGGAAGGCATGGTAGTGCTCGATTTCCTGCGCCAAGAACAACAACTGATCGGCACCCGCGCCGCCTGCCGGGAAGGCGACTGCGGCGCCTGTCTGGTATTGCTTGGAGAGTTGCGTCATGGACGTTTGCATTACCGTCCCGTCAATAGTTGCTTGTTGCCGTTGGGTCGGATCGCCGGCCGTCACATCGTAACGATAGAAGGCGTTTCGGGTCACGAGCCGAATCCGCTGCAACAGGCGTTGGTGTCGGCGACGGCGATACAATGCGGCTTTTGCTCGCCCGGCCTGGTGATGGCGCTAACGGCATTTCTGTTGAACACGCAAAGTTCTTCGCCGGAGGAAGCGATCGAGGCGGTCAGCGGCAACCTATGTCGCTGTACCGGTTATATGGGCATAAAGCGCGCTTTGCGCGATCTCTGCAATCGCTTCGACCTCGGTGCATCCAGCAAAGAAAATCGTCTCGCCGATTTGATCGAGTGGCGGTTGTTGCCATCATACTTCAACGAGATTCCACAGCATTTGGCGGAACTTGATCCAACGCCTGCAAGTAATATGCGGCAAGGGGTCAAGGTGGCCGGCGGCACCGATTTGTTCGTGCAGCGCCCTCAGCAATTGTTGCAACAAACATTGGTCTTCCTGCCCGAACAGGAAACCATTGAATTGCAGGGCAATGAATGCCGGATTGGCGCCGGCACCCGGATCGAGACGCTGCGCCAGTCCGGAGTGATGAGGCAATTGTTTCCCGCTATAGGCGAGAACCTGAAACTGATCTGCTCGACCCCGGTGCGGCAACAGGCCACGGTCGGCGGCAATCTGGTCAATGCCTCGCCGATCGGCGACATGAGCGTTTTTTTGTTGGCATTGGATGCCTCGCTAACCATCGCTTCGACAGCGACGTTGGCGCGGCGGGACATTCCGCTGAGAAAATTTTTCCAAGGCTATAAGCGAATCGATCTGCAATCGGATGAAAAACTGGCCGATATACGCTTCCGTTGCCCCGAGAAACCGCTACGTTTCAGTTTCGAGAAAGTCAGCAAAAGGACGTATCTGGATATCGCCAGCGTCAATTCGGCGATGTCATTGGAAATAAAGGAGCGGGTGTTAACTAAGGTGCATATTTCGGCTGGCGGCGTCGCCGCGATCCCCTTGTACTTGCATCAAACCGCCGAATTTCTCCAAGGCAAGTCCGTTTCCGCCGACGTGATCAAACAGGCATTGGCGCTGGCGCAACAGGAAATCAGTCCGATCGCGGACAGCCGAGGTTCTATCGCCTACAAGCGTTTGTTGCTGCGGCAACTGCTGATCGCGCATTTTCTGAAGCTGTTACCGGACTCAGTGACCTGGGAGGACTTGCGATGAAACACGCGGATAGCATCTTGCATGCGCAGGGCCGTGCCCGATTCGCCGACGATATCATATTACCGGAAGGCGTGTTACATGGCTTCCCGGTTTGCAGTTCTATGGCCCATGCCCGGATCAAGCGTTGCGATTTCAGCTGGGCTTCGGCAATGGAGGGCGTAGTGGCAATCTTGAGCGCGGCCGATATTCCGGGTATTAACAATATCGGCAATGTCGAGGCCGAGGAAGTGTTGTTGGCCGACAGCGAGGTTTGTTATCAAGGCCAACCGCTGGCGCTGGTCGTCGCCGAAAGCGCGGAATTGGCGCGGCAGGCGGCGAGTGTCTGCAAGATCGAGTACGAAGCCTTGGAGGCCGTGTTCGATCCCCGGGTAGCCGCGCAACGACAACAAACCATCGGTACGACGCGCTGTTTCGCGTTGGGCGATGTCGAGACGGCGTGGCAACAATGCGCTGTGGTGGTGTCTGGCAGCGCCGAAACCGGTGCCCAGGAGCATGTCTATCTGGAGACCCAGACCGCGATCGCCTTGCCGCAAGAAAACGGCCAACTGAAGGTTGTTTCTGCGACCCAGTCGCCGGGCATGGTGCAGCGCATCATCGCCAGGGTGCTTGATTGTCCGATGCATGCCGTCGAAGTCGATGTATTGCGATTGGGCGGCGCCTTCGGTGGCAAGGAAGAACAAGCCACGCCATGGGCGGTATTAGTCGCGCTGGCGGCGAGACGCTTGCAACAGCCGGTCAAATTGCATTTGAGCCGGGAGGAAGACATGCGCCTGACGGGCAAGCGCCATCCTTATTGCGCCGACTTCAAGATCGGTTTGAGCGGCGATGGTAAAATCCTTGCCTACCAAGTGGCTATGTTTCAGAACTCCGGCGCCAGCGCCGATTTGTCGCCGGCGATACTGGAGCGCTCGCTGTTCCATGTCGGCGGCGCCTATTTTATCCCCAATGTGCACGCCACGGCGGTGTGTTGCCGCACTCATCTGCCGCCGAATACCGCCTTTCGCGGCTTCGGTGCGCCGCAGGCGATGTTCATATTGGAGGCGGCCATTCATCAAGCGGCTTTACAGATGGGAGTCGATCCCGCCGAGATTCAAAGCCGGAATCTGTTAAAGGACGGCGATCATTTTCCCTACGGCATGAGTGTACAATATTGCTCGCTGCAGCGCTGTTATCGGCAATTGCAGCAGGATTTCGATCTGCTGCGACGTCGACAAGACATCGAACGATTCAATGCCGAACAGAATTTACAGAAAAAAGGCCTGGCGTTGATGCCGCTGGCCTTCGGTATTGCCTTTACCGCCCGCTTTCTAAACCAGGCCGATGCCTTGGTCCATATTTACGGCGACGGCAGCGTCGGTATCAGCACGGGCGCGGTGGAGATGGGGCAGGGCGTCAAGGTCAAACTGGTCAAGGTCGCCGCGCAAACTTTAGGCATAGCCGAGCAACGTATCAAGATCGAAAGCACCAATACCTCGCGCATCGCCAATATGTCGCCCACTGCCGCCAGCACCGGCGCGGACCTTAATGGTCAGGCGCTTAGATTGGCCTGCCTGCAACTGCGCGAACGTCTGATTCGGGTCGCGGCCAGGGTGCTGGGGTTGGCCGATAACAGCACGTTACACATTTGCGAGGAAAGGGTCGAGGCGGAGGGGCAGGCGACAACACTGGATTGGCGCCGCCTGGTCACCGAAGCCTATCTGGCGCGCTGCGGTTTGTCGGCGCAGGCGCATTATGCGACACCGGATCTGGCTTTCGACCGCAAGCAAGAGCGCGGCAAACCGTTTGCCTATCATGTCTATGGTTTGGCGGCAATCGAAGTGACGCTGGATTGCTTGCGCGGCCGCTATCTGATCGAGCGGGCCGATATCATCCACGACGGCGCCCAATCGCTGGACGAGGCGATCGATCGCGGCCAGATCGAAGGCGCCGTGGTGCAGGGGTTGGGCTGGCTGACCAGCGAGGAAATCGTGTACGACGATCAAGGTCGATTGTCGACCGCTAACCTGACTCAATACAAGATTCCGGATATTTATGCGGCACCGGAAATAGATGCCCGTTTTTTGCCCGATAGCGATAACCCGGCCGGTTTGTTGCAGTCGAAGGCGGTCGGCGAGCCGCCGTTCATGTATGCGATAGGCGGGTATTTCGCCCTGTGCCGGGCGATCGAGGCCTTCAATCCCGATTTCCAGCCGGACTTTTCCGCGCCGATGACGCCGGAGAGAGTATTAATGGCTTTGCATCGACAGGATGGTAATGGCATTACTGAGCGTTAAGGATGCATTTTATGGTGGTTTGATTTATTGCTCGGGTGATACTATCGCGATGTTAATCGGTTCCGACTATCAATTTTCACGCATGCTCGGAATGGCTTTGCTTGGCTCGACCCTTTATGCGATCGAAATTCCGGCTTATTTTCGCTGGTTGGCGAGACGTTTTTCAGGGCGGGGTATCGGCCAAGCTCTTGCACGTATGCTTTTAGCCGCGGCGTTTTTCAATCCACTCTGGATTGCCCGGCATATTGTGTTCATCAACTTATTTTCCGGCGCCTGGCGAGATATCTCATTTGCTATTTTTCCATTGGCTTTGTCTTCTTTCTGCTTCAGCCTTCCGGCGACATTGCCCGCCAATTATGTGATTCAGAATTATATTGGCTTGGACTGGCGCTTCTTCGCCAGCTCGCTGTTTTCGGCCCTGATGGCGATTTATTTCTCGCTGAGCGAGGTGTTATTTGCTTAACTCATCAATTTGGCAATTTCTGATCGACGCTCTGGGCCGGAATGAGCGCGCGGCATTGTTGCTAGTCGTCGCCAGTAAGGGCAGTTCGCCCGGAACCGCCGGCGCGAAAATGGCGGTGACGGTAGATGGCAAAACGCTGGGTACGATTGGCGGCGGCCAAGTGGAGTTCGAACTTGCCGGGCTGGCGCAGAAATCGTTACTTGCTTCCGATCACCCGGCTTTACGCTTATTTCGGCGTTACCACGACGACCATCACGCCGAATCCTCGGGGCATATTTGCGGTGGCTCCCAGCAGGTGCTGCTGTGGCTGTGTCGGGCGGCCGACTTGCACATACTGCAAACCTTGCAAGCACAGCAAGCGGCTCGTCAGCCGGTGGTTCTGTCATTGACCGAACAAGGCGTGCAAACGTCTCCGTGGACTAAGCAAGTTGCGCAACCGTGTTTCGACTATAGGGACCACTCTCATTGGTGTTATCGGGAAACGATCGGTTTGAGGAAACAAGCCTATATCATTGGCGGCGGGCATGTCGGCTTGGCCTTGAGTCAGCTGCTTTCGCGACTAGGTTATGAAGTTAACGTGTTCGATCAACGACAAGAGGTTGTGACCATGGTCGATAATAACTATGCCGACAGTAAGGCGGTCGTGTCTTACGCTCGAATCGACCAAGTTATCCCGGAAGGAGAGAATAGTTATGTGTTCGTCATGACTCATAGCCACGAAACCGATCAACAGGTAATCGAATTATTGGCCGGGAAGCAATACAGGTATCTCGGATTAATGGGAAGCCGACGAAAAATAGACATCCTCAAGCAGAAATTATCCGATCGTATCGGACCTGCAGACTGGGAAAATATTCATGCTCCATTGGGATTGCCGATCAAGAGTCGAACACCGATGGAAATTGCCGTCAGCATCGCCGCGGAACTGATTCAATTCGACAATGCCGAAAATTCGGTTTTTGATGCCATCATCCGGTCTCCTTCCGGACGGAAGTGAAGGGATTAAGGTGGCGAATTATGAAATGGCATGGCTATATAATTGAGCGCCATCACAATTTTAAAGATTCTTAATAGATAAATGATAAATTATTGTTAACATCCAGTATCCGCTGCATGATATGGTGGTTTAGCGAATGAGAATGTAGGCTAGCATACATAAAGGAAAATTGCCATGCCAGTAATGTTCGTTTTATGGCAAGAGCAATTATTCGACAACTGAGAATAAATGTTTGTCAGGCTTATCAATTACATATTGCTAGTTAAAAATTTCTGTCCGAATTGCTGCTGATAAATTGAATTATTGAGTTCGCAGGTAATGAAACAAAAATCCGCTGAATTATTTGAAGTTTTTTTATGGAATGATAATTTCGGAACCCAAATTCCCGTCATTGACGAACAGCATAAACAATTGGTTGCCTTGTTGAACAAGTTGGCATCGTATTTGGCCCGGTTATCCGACTTACTCGAACTGAGAAGCATCATCGCTGAGTTGACGGCTTATGTGGATTACCATTTCAAGACCGAAGAAGCGATCTGGCAAGAATATTTCCAGGATGACCTCTGGTATCGCAGTCACCTAAAGACACATAACGAATAAGGTTAGATTGTAATCGCGGAGCGAGCCACAATCTGAACCGTTTGTTGGACAAGCCCGGTATTCGGAGGGAGCGTTATATAAGAAAATAGCTTTTCGAAGGATTGGGGGATGTGTTGGCCCATTTCAAGCGTTGACGTCGATAAACGGGCTGAAATGGGCGTGATGCTGATCATCACACCCGGAATTTCGGATTTTAGCGGCATTTTGCCCTGAATTCAGACCGAACGAAAGCCTCGGTGCTAAAATGCCCGATGATCGGTTTGGGTCAGTGAGAAATGCCGCTTACATAACCGGTTTTGCCTCTACGCTTTGGTCGAATTCAATGCCATGACAGCCGAAGAACCGAGAATGCGCGTTTTGATAATCTGCAGGGTTCCACCACAACATGGGCATTGGAGTTTCGGGCGGGGCCTGAGCCAAGCGATAGCACGATTGGGATTGACGCCGAGCAAGACTTGCAGCAGACGAATCAGCCGTTTGCTGTTGGGGTGCAAAAAGCCGAAGTTGCGAGTCCGCCTAAAGCCTTTGGGCAGAACATGGCGGAGCATCAGCCACAGAAACTTCACGCCGGGTAGTGTTCGAGTCTGCCACTTTTTGGTTTTGCTGTCCTGGTAACGGAAGGTTACTTGGCCATCTCGGCAGGCAATAATGTCCTTTTCCTGGATAACGCCCTTATAGAGATAACGTCCCAGATAAACCAAGGCTTTATCGCCGCGTCCGACCGACTTGACGTCAACGACCCATTGTTGCGGATAGTAGTCAGGCAATGTCAAACCGGCCTGCGAGATCGCTTCAAGCAATTTGGCCCGAAACACTTTGGCCACTGCCTTGTGATTGAACAAATAGCCTTTCCGGCCCTTTTTACCCTGTTTGGTGCGCCACAGTCGTTTATCAGGATCGATGGCGGCCGCCGGCATCACCAAGTGTACATGCGGATGGTAATCCAATCGGCGGGAATGGGTATGCAACACAGCAATAGCACCGGCATTGCCCTGAAGCTGTTGATCGTTGCGGGTGAAGGTGTTGACGGTATCCCAACTACAGCGGATCAGCAGATCATACAACGTACGTTGCTGTTGCCAGGCCAACGGCCTGAGTTCTTTGGGCAAAGTAAACGTCAGCAAAAAATATTCGGCCGGCACCTGCTTCTGCAACTGCCTTTCCAGCCATTGTTGCGATTCGTGCGACTGGCAATGCGGGCAGCTGCGATGGCCGCAGGAATGCGGCACCAAGCGTTGCCGATCGCAATCATCGCATTGCGCCAACATCACAGGGCCTTGCGACGTGCGGCAGTGTTTCATCGCGGCCAGCGCCTGACGCTGACTGGGTGACAAGCGACCCTGGTAAGCGACCAGAAACTCGGCTTCGAAGGTTTGGATGATGGCGGAAAGCAAGATCATTTGACCGCCCCCCAGTCGATGTCGAAGCCATTCATTAAGGCATTAATCAACTGGCCGGTATTTTGATTCGTGCCGTCGGTCAGGTGAGTATAGCGGGCAGTGGTGAGGATACTGTGGTGACCGAGGATTTTCTGCACTTCCAGTAGATCGACGCCCGCTTCAATCAAATGTGTGGCATAGCTATGCCGCAGACAGTGCGGGGTAATCTTTTTTTTAAACCGCAGTCTTGCGCGACTTGGCGCAGAGCCTTTTGCACGCCACCGCGATCCAAAGGGCTCTGCGCGCGCTGCGCGCCCTTCAAACCGCCATGGCGATTGGGAAACAACATGACCGGATGCCGGTGAACTTGCCAGAAGCGGCGTAGCAAATCCAGGGTGGCAGCCGGCAACGGCACCAGTCTATCCTTATTGCCCTTGGCATCTCGGATATGCACGCGTTGGCGACCGGCATCGATATCCCCAACCTCAAGACGCAATCCCTCGCCGAGGCGCAAACCTAGACTGTAGAGCGTGAAAAAGAACACCCGGTAACTGAGAATACGCGTGGACTGGAAGATACACCGCGCCTCGTCGACAGTGACGATATCCGGCAAACGTTGCGCCTTCGGCGGCTTGACCAACTGCGGCGCGACCCAAGGCTTGCGCAGTACATGGGTGTAATAAAACTTGAGACCGTACAGGTCCAACTTGACCGCACTCCAAGAATGCGACTCCAGCAAATCGGTGAAATAATCGGTCAGTTGCTGTTCGGTCAACGCATTGATGTCTTCGTTGAAATACTGGCCGATACGTCGAATCGCACGGGCATAGGCCTCGATCGTCTTGGGCTGCAACCCTTTAAGTTTGAGGTGTTTCAGATGGCTTTGATAGTTTTGCTTGAAATGGGATTCGAATGATGTTGTCATTGTCGCGTAACCTCATGATTCGTCATGGAATAATCCCTCTTAAAAGAGGGCGTGAGATTACATTTTATAAATTACCGGCTACTGCCGCTTTTCTCCGCGTTAGCGGCTTCGTCCAACATTCAATCCATCCAGGTTTGTGGTGACTTTCAAAAAGCATTGGGACAGCCTAATAACTGGAATCCCGCCACAGCCCCTACGATGACGAGACACGATCATGATGAAGGGGAAATCTGGAGTTACCAGACACCAGAGGAAATTCCCCAGGGTTTCTATCAATACAAATATTTCGTAACTTTCAAAGATACTACTGAACCTCCGCGTTGGGTGAGCGATCCATTTGCGCGTTATGGCGGAGAAAACAATATGAATGCCGCGGTCGTTGTTGGCGGAAGTCGGCCGGAAAATAACCAAGTCGTCTCGCTGTCCGGAGGTCGGAAGCCAGTGCGTGATCTGGTTATTTACGAATTGATGATCGATGATTTTACGGCGGAATTTCGCGGTGTCAGGGCCCCCCTGGATGCTGTAACAGATAAGATCGATTATTTAAAGGGTTTAGGCGTTAATGCCATATCCCGAATATTTCATGATAGAGGCGGGCAAGTTTGTTGATATTTGATAAAATTCAGTTACTTAGATTGAATTTAACCAACAACTTGCCCATGACAAATTGTACTCCAGCTCAAATAGAATTTCCTCCCTTAAAACGCCGTAAAATAGACGCCCAATTCAGTGGTGGAGCGATCACCAGTGATGGCGGTGTGCTGTTGTTACGAGCGGTTGACCAGCAGTTAGGGTTAACCGAACGGATAGCGGCGCAGATTCCTGACGCCAGAGCCCCTGACCGCGTGCAACACTCTGTGATCAACCTGCTCCGTCAACGGGTTTATGGCTTGGCGTGTGGGTATGAGGATTTGAATGATCATGACACGCTCAGAAATGATATCGCCTTTCAGACGGCGGTGGAAAAGGATCAGACATTGGGCAGCCGATCCACCTTGTGCCGGTTTGAGCAGCAGGCGGATCGCGCCTTGATGTGGCGAGTTCATGAGGAGTTGCTGGCACAGTTTATCGCTTCGTATGAGACACCGCCGAAATCGTTGATCCTGGATTTCGACGCCACCGACGATCCGGTTCATGGCGAACAGGACGGACGTTTTTTTCATGGCTACTATCGGCACTATTGTTTCCTGCCGTTGTATGTCTTTTGCGGCCATCACTGCTTGGTCAGTTATCTACGTCCCAGCAATATTGATGGCGCCAAGCACAGCTGGGCGATTCTGGCTTTGCTGGTTCGGCGCTTGCGTCAGGCTTGGCCGGACGTTGACATCACGTTTCGCGGCGATGGCGGTTTTTGTCGCCATAAGATGCTGAGTTGGTGCGAGCGGCATCGCGTTCACTATATTGTCGGGTTGGCCAAAAATAAACGCTTAACGCGCTTAAGCCAACCCTGGATTGAACAAGCCCGGCAACAGTTCCAAAGCGAACAGCAGAAACAGCGTCTCTTTACCGATTTCCACTATAAAGCCGGCACCTGGAAACGCCGACGCCGTGTCATTCTTAAGGCCGAACACATGAGCCAAGGGAGTAATCCCCGCTATGTCGTAACCAATCTGGACGGCGATGCACAAACACTCTATGAAACCGTTTACTGTGCGCGAGGCGACATGGAAAACCGGATTAAAGAACAACAATTGGATCTGTTTGCCGACCGCACCAGTTGCAGCCTGTGGTGGCCGAATCAGTTTCGTTTGCTGTTATCGACACTGGCCTATACGTTGATCCATGCGATTCGCCGAATCGCCCTCAAAAATACCGAACTAGCGACAGCCACTTGCGCCACCATTCGCCTGAAATTGTTTAAAATCGGTGCCGTCATCATTCGTAACACCCGTCGTATTCGACTGCTGTTCAGCAGTCAGTATCCGTTTCAATCCTTGTTTAAATCCGTTTGTCAGCGCCTGTGCCCTGATTAGTACAAACAAAGTGCTGTGCCCGGCACGCTGATAAACAATGGGGTAAGGGGAAGTTGCGCCTGAAAAACGGAAATCAATGCTTAATTCCCTTTTTGACCGCTCAATTTCTCCTTACGATCGCATGTTTTAAAACAAACGAGGGTTTCGATAGGGTTTCAAGGGACTGATGAAATATCCGGGATATTATTCATGCCATGGACCGCCTGGAACGACGAGCAATTCAATTGGGGCTATACGCCGTCTTTGTATTATTCGGTTGCCTACCGCTATGCCAATGACTTGAATCAACCGGCCGAGAAAATCTCGTGGTTGAAGAGATTGATTAGCGAATGCCATGAAAAGGGAATACACGTCATCATGGACGGTGTCTTCAATCATGTTTACTGCGGCTTTCCCTATAAAGTGTTTTATCAATACTATGACCGGGACTGTCCATATGCCGGTAAGTTCTATGGTGAGTTCGAAGGACTCCAGGATCTTGATTTCGATTACAGCTGTACCCAGGAACTTATTCTGGACGTTTGCAACTATTGGATCGACGAATTCAAAATCGATGGGATACGCTTCGACAACACGGTCAATTTCTATCAAAAGGGCGACAATCGCGGCTTGCCGCAATTGATGAAAGAGATCGAACAAAAAATGGCCAGTGCCGGAGAACCTAATTTTTCCCTGACACTAGAGCATCTTAAGATGGATGCCGTCGATGTGACCAAAACGACTTGCGCGTCGAGCTATTGGGACAATGCATTGTTCGGCCAGTGTTTCGATGGACTTTGGCATGATCGCATTCAGCCGCAATTGCTCGATGTGATCAACAACAATCGCTTTTTGCTGGGGAGCGGAAAGATTCCCACCATTTACTTGAGCAATCACGATCATTCGCACGTCAATTGGCAAGCCGGGGCCAAAGATAATGCCGGCGCGTTGCAATGGTATCGAACCCAACCCTATGTGATCGCGATGATGACCGCTCCCGGCGCACCCATGGTCCAAAACGGTCAGGAATTCGCCGAGGATTATTGGATGCCAGAAAACGACCATGGCAGCGGCCGACGCGTACAGCCGCGCCCCTTGCATTGGCGCTACAGCAAGGACAAATTCGGCGCCGCATTATTGGCAGTTTATACGAAGTTGATTCAGTTGCGGCAACGCTATCCGGTTCTTCGTGCCGACGGTTTTTACCCCGAACATTGGGAAAGCTGGCAAACTCGTTTTAATCCGGAAGGGGTCGGCGTCGATACCGAGAAAAAGCTGTTGGTTTACCGTAGATATCATGTCGACGACCAAGGTATCTTGCAACATGCCGTAATTTGTCTGAATTTTTCCAATCTGAATCATTGGTTGGAGCTGACTTTCCCCGAGAATGGTCAGTGGGTGAATCTTTTGGTCGAGCCGGAATGGACGATCCACGTTCAAAACCGACGCTTCGGACTCGACGTGCCTTCAAACTGGGGCATGATTTTTTATAAGGGTTGATCTATTGCAAGGGGCAGAACAATAACATTTTTGATACAAACATATAGGTAAGGAAACCTTAAGATGATGCATGAGAATTAAGAATTTGAATGTATCGATATGAATCCGTTAGTGATAATTACTGTGTCGGAGGGTAAAAACAGAAGCATCGATTCCAAATAATAAAGATTTCATGGCTCATCCTGGATCTAATCCATTGCTCTAGTGCTTGTTAACCATTAATAGAAAAACGGGATCTAGAACAAATCTAGTTGCAGAGCCTAATTCGTGAGGAGGCAAACCATGTCTAGAAAAAGAGTAATCATCGAGTTGCGGGTGCAAAGATCAGCCAATGCGGCTGAGTCGTTAAGGACCGCTGCAGCATTGCAGGTTGAGGGATTGACGATCGATCAGGACTACAAACCCGTTCCAGTCAATCCAGCCGAAGAGCAACTCGAAAGTCTGAGGTTGGCCAATGAAGATATCGTCTTAGTACGAGGTGAAATAGACGAGGAAAATGAAGAACAGCTCAAGTCCCAAGCTAATGTGGTCAATGTTTGGACCGATGCGATTATCAGACCCGTGGCAAAAGGCGATATTCCCCCTTTCCCTCTCGATACAAACGGCGGTTGTACGCCGAGAGATTGTGAACCAACAACGGCGAAGGGCAATATTCAGGATGTCGCCCGCTATCTCGGCTGCGATAAAATTTGGGAAAAAGGTTATAAAGGGAAAGATATCGTCGTCGCGATTTGCGATACCGGTTGCGACAAGAACGTGCTGCCGGTAGTCGATGGCTGGTCGCCTAATTTCTTTTTTCCACCTGGCACCCATCTTCCTGTAGAAGGTGGTTGGCATGGTTCCATGTGCGGTACCGACGTTATAGAAATGTGTCCGCAAGCCAAATTGTACGATATTGGCGTTTTAAAAAGCACGGCCCAAGATGTCTCGGGTTTTCTGTCTGATGCGATCACGGGGTTTCAGTGGGCCATCGATCGCTACAAGCAAGACGGTACCCCTCATATCATGTCAAACAGTTGGGGCATGCCGAAAGAAGATTTCGGACCGGACTATGCCAATGACCCTAACCACCCCTTTACCCGTAAAGTCGTCGAAGCCATCGACCTAGGTATCATCGTTACCTTCGCGGCCGGTAACTGTGGCGCTTATTGCCCGAGCAGCGTCTGTGAGGGCGATACCGGACCGGGAAGAAGCATTTGGGGAGCAAACGGTCATCCCAAAGCCATCACGATCGGTGCGGCCAATATTAAAGAGGAATGGATCGGCTATTCCAGTCAAGGACCGGCTGCCCTCGACCCGAAAAAACCGGATTTTTGTTCGATCAGTCACTTCAAGGGATATACCGAGTGTGACAACGGCACATCGGCGGCGAACCCGATTTGCGCCGGGGTCATCGGTTTGCTGAAATCCGTTAACCCCGATTTGACCCAGGATGAAGCAAAGTCAATTCTTCAGCAGACAGCCAAGAATATTTGTGAGGAAGGTTGGGATGCTAATTCCGGCTACGGCATTATTCAGGCTAAAAAGGCTTATGAGGCGCTCAAGCAAGAACCGACGCCAACCCCAACTCCGACGCCGGAAGAATGCCGCGAATGTTTATTGGCAACGAAGACCATTCCGTTTTATGAAAACCATTCGATTCCGGCCAATACCGGAATAAGCAGCGGAGTCTATACGGAAGTAGATGGTTACCGCTATCTCAATGTTTTCGTGGAATTCGAACAAGAAGAAGCCGCAGAAGAACCGGTATCACTCGGTATCATGTTTGCCTTCGGCACCAATGGTAAATACGGCTCACGCCGCTATTTCAATTTTGAAGAGAATTTTTCGGGTACTGCGGATCCCCAGATGATAACCCTTTCGGGCAAAAATTCCTGGCATGGCGCCCAAGGAAAAAGCAGCTATACCGCCCGTATTCCGGTAATGGGGCCTTTCGTTCAAGTTTTTCCTTTCAACCAAGAAAATAAGAATCGCAAAATCAGTGTAGTGGCATATTTAACAACCTGAATCATCTGCTAAAGCGCTGAATTAAATCATTGAACAGGAATAAATCAAAAAAAACGTATAACTGCTTTCCCTAATCCTTCTTTTCGGATATTGAGAAGCTACGAGGGTGACAAACTCAGAAAAAATTGCTTGTTAATAAAGCTTTTAAATTTGAAATGATAAGACCGATCGTAAGGAGAAGCGCCGATCGGTCATTAAGGTTTATTGTTATGTTTTACGCCTGATGAACTCAAGAATGTGGGGCTGGCAGAATTCATATTCGCTCACTTACTACGAGTTTCATTTATCATAATAGGAGAACGAAAATGGACGAAATCACAGTTAAATCAAAAGGCATGGGTTGGCATCGTGACTTGCCGGATTATAGAGACTACACTCCAGAACACCGAGAAATTAAACCATTACTCAAGAAGATGAACTTAGCGGCGTTAGCGGCACCGGCTTCCTTGCCGAATTCAACTGATCTTAGGGCATGGTGTTCATCGATTGAGGACCAACAAGATTTGGGTTCTTGCACGGCCCAGGCAGGTGCCGGTTTGATAGAGTTTTATGAAAGAAAGGCCTTCGGGACGCATATCGATGCGTCCCGGTTATTTCTCTACAAGGTGACCCGAAACCTGCTGGGCTTGATCGGCGATACCGGCGCCTATTTAAGTAGCACGATGGCCGCAATGACGTTATTTGGGGTGCCGCCGGAAAAATATTGGCCGTATACCACCGCGAAACCGGGACCGATAGCGCCGCCCACAACTCATTTCGACATGGAACCACCGGCATTTTGCTATGCCTTTGCCCAAAACTATCAATCCGTAAAGTACTACCGGCTTGATCCTCCGGGTGTCAACCCAGCTGATCTGTTACAACGAATCAAAACCAATCTAGCCGCAAATATGCCCGCAATGTTCGGGTTTACGGTATACAACTCGTACCAATATTCGGGTTCCAACGGTCATTTTCCATTTCCTTGTCCGACGGAAAAAGTCATGGGAGGGCATGCGGTTGTCGCTGTAGGCTACGACGACACTAAAAAAATCAAGAACCCGATATGCGGGAAAAAAACCACGGGGGCTTTGCTGATCAGGAACTCTTGGGGGACCGGCTGGGGCGAAAACGGCTATGGCTGGTTACCGTATGACTATGTTCTGCAGGTACTGGCCGATGATTGGTGGACGCTTTTAAGGCAAGAGTATGTAGATAGTAAACAATTCGGTTTGTGAGGTGCGCAAGGGATTTATGCAAGGACGGCCAATTCCCGTCCTCACCGCATTTATTCATAGTGATTGCGCTTCAATTTTCGGTACTTTATTTCCTTTTTCTCAGTGAGAAAGGGAATAACTGAATTTTGTAGGGCACACAGAATAATTTTGATACTTCTCAGCTTAAGGAGAAGATATGAATACTTTATCTTTAAATTCACAAGGGGATTTTGTTCGAGAAATCCAAGGTAAACTTCTCGAACTTGGTTTCGAGCCTGGGCCAATTGATGGCTTATTCGGTGAATGTACACGCAGGGCGGTGGTCTGTTTCCAACAAAGTAGAAAGCTAGAGGCCGATGGGATTGTAGGACCGATTACAGCCAATGCGTTGGGAATTAAAGTTGATTTTCAAGTTCTTGAGATTGAGCGCGCTAATTTCAGAGCATTGTTACTGACAAATCCAAACTACTTTGGAAACAAGCGCGTTTCCAAGTACCAGCCGGTCAAGCAGAAAAAGAGCGACACTTCTTATGAAGAATTGAAATGCGTAGGTTATAACCCTCATGTGAAACAACTGTACGCAGTGGTCCATATCAAGAGGGACTATGGTTTTCTAGGGGGGCTTTGCTCGACCGGTAGTACCGAGTATATACGGTTTTATATCGACTGGAACAATGACGGCCGCTGGATTGACGCAGGTCTGACTCATATTGCCGTCTTTGATATCCCTGGCGACAAACCGTTGGAATATTCGTTGACCCTCGACATCGATCCAGTGGAGAAACCTTGTGCTATCGAGAACCTTCCGAAAGTGCGAGCCATCCTTTCTTGGAACGATCTACCGACTGCAGGAGACCCCGATTATCTGCCGGTCTGGGGTAACATGGTGGAGGTGAGAATCCAGATAGATACCCTCAACGGCAAAACGGTTGCTTTGGGCGATTTTTTAAAATTGGGTAAAGCCACTTTCCCCGACAGCATTCTCGATAACATTGACCTTAATCAGCCTGTTTCACTCGCTGACACTAAAGAGCTCAGCATCGGCGATTTAGCCAGCGCTTATAAAGAGAAAGGCGTTCCGGCTCATCGCTTCACTTTCTCTACAGTAAAAAAACTTTCTATCAAATCGGTTGACGCCGGTATCGCTCATGACGAATTGTCCGAGCTCCTGTCTGGGTACGATATGAAGGTTTCCGAGGTCGTGGAGGCCTTGGCCGCGACCGACGGTGATACGCGCTACGAGGAATTGAAGTGCGTCGGCTACGATTCTCGGCGGAGGCATCTTACTGGAATTCTTAACGTCAAGCTTCCCTACGGTTATTCGGGTAGCTTGTGCAAGAAAGGCAGTTTGGAGTATGTCGCTTTTTGGGAATGGGATGAGATCGAAGCGATATGGCTATATCTAGGCACGGCTGTCGTAAATACGCACGATGTTAAAAGCATGCCTAGTGGAGGTATACAGTATGCCGTTTCTTTAAGTGCGGATTTTAGTCATCGCCGTCGTCCTTGTACTAAAGGGCCGAGCGAGGCAAGAATTCGAGCGATCCTGTCATGGGAAGAGCCGCCTCCGCCGCATAACCCAAATTGGGTACCTAAGTGGGGAAACCGGGAGGAAACCAGAATACACATCAAGCCGGGGCCAATCGTAACAGGAGAACATATTCCTTATATCGAAACGGTTGGGAATATGCACGTATGCGACATCAATCAGGGTACCGGCTTGGCCACCGGTGAGGGGATTATCGCTCACTTTGATGCGGACAGAAGCCCATTTGCACAAACTTTGACTGTGACGGGTTATATCGACAACCCTCCGGCAGGCGTTATGGAAGGAGCCGCAATCCCTTTGAAGTATAAGATTTCGGTTCGCCCTTATGATCCGATTAGCCCTCAGCCATGGCAATCACTGCACAATGATTTTTCAGTATGGGTGAGGGAAGAAATCGGTCTCAATCCCCCCATTCACAAGAAAATCAAGCAAAAGATCGATCCGGCGGATGGTTGTTATACCTATCTTGAGGATCCTGGCGGATCTCATGAACGTCATTATGTTATCCCGGTTTTAGCCAAATGGCATACCAGTGCTCCCCATACCGGCTTGTGGGAAATCCGGATCATGGCAAAACTTCCATCCGATGGAGTGATCTATGGTGGCGTGCTGATATGTGCGGCGGATGGATCAACCCGAAGCGTTGTCAGGGTGCGGCTGGACAATAAGGAGCCGGAGGTAGCAATCGGATTGACAGGCTATCAGCGTGGTAGTGATCCAACGGTACACCCGATCGGTACGAGCACATCGGAAAAATGTGGCAAATTCGTCATAGGCGACGTATTGCATGGTGTCTATGACGTTAAGGATGCGCATTTCGGCACACTGACCCTGACCGTCGCACCTAGCGGTCCCGCCCATGGAACAACGGTCAACCCGCCGTTAAGAAGATTCGACATTGTGCCGACCAGTGGTGAGTTCGGAACATGGACGTTAGATACTAAAAATATGGAGGCATGTGGGTACATCGTCAGGCTTTGGGCAAGAGATCGAGCCATCGTTGACAGTGGCTACATCGGTCTTCGGAACACTGATGATGTTGGCTTTTGTTTAGAGGAACCTTTAGCAGAAGAGAGCGCTTAGGTTTGGTTAAGAGTTAGGGAGTAGCAGTCGAGACCGCAGGGTGTCGACTGTTACCTGTTTGCTTGTACTGTTTGACTATACCACCTCCGTAATATCAGGGGAGAAGCATTACCGAAAAAGACATTGTATAAATTACCTTTTCAATCTATGACATTGAAATCCTTGAATAATAAGTGAATAAGATCTTTAGTTAAGATGTAGATGCAGTTTCTTAGAACTCGGAATGGGATATGCCCTGATTTCTGAAAAGGTTTACCCAGTTAGTGAACAACTGTGAGAGATCATATGAAAACCGAAATTGATTATGGTAATTGGGAGATTCATCCTCACTTAGCCAAACCGTTCCTACTCAAGAAAGTCAGAAAAACATCAGAAATGAAAGTGATGGCGACCAAGTACGAAGGGTCGATCACGTATCTTAAGTTCTGGAACTTTTGGGTGAGAGCGGGAACACCCGCCAACACACCGACGGAATATTTTTTCCACAATTTCGAAAGCGGTTCAAGCCAAGTAAAGATGCTGATTAATGCCGTGGGGGTTCCCACCTATTGGCCGCGTACAGAAAAAAAGGTTTGGAATAGAATCGTTGCGGTCTGGAGTTGGTTAGCTGAAAACGTAAGAGTCGATAATACCGACTATGCTGGCCTGACCTCCGAAGATAGGTGGCCTTCCCTTGAAGAGTATGCTCACTATTTTTCGGATCATCATCGTTTGGTGTGGGCAGCCTGTTTTTCAAAGGCGCACCTTTTTGCCAGTTTGCTGGGTCGGGTTCTACCGCGCTGGCATATCATTATCGCAACAGCTCATCATACCGAGGCAGGAGCGCCGCCGACCGCATCGCATGTCTATGTTGGCGTCTATTTGGCCAATCGTTGGTATTACTTGGATCCATCGGCTGTTTATACCGCGCCCTTGCCACGTTTTAAAGAGAAAAGATCCATCGGTCCCTTTGAAACGGTGGACTACGAGCATCCTTTCCGGGTCTTACCGATACCACTTTTCCCCTTGAATTTAGTGCCTTACTTGCCGGCATAAGGGCATGAGAAAACCATTCCTCATGATTACTTTATTGGAGACGCAACATGAATCTATCAATACGAAACAACAAAAAAAGATATTGGTTCCCATATGGAGTTCTTGCTCTTATTGGATTCCTTACCTCGTCATGCACTTACATGAAGATGAATCCGCCGCCCGATACAGATAAGGCATTTCTTGCGGGCAATAACACGTGTTATCTTGCAACGGCGGCAAATATGCTTGCTGGCGCCGGCTACGGGACGGGGGGCACGGTACAAGCCAGAGCAGATAATATTTATGCTAATTTAACCGACCATTTTGGTACGGCAAACACCGGCTGGACCGATACCGCCCTTAATTATCCATCATAAGGTTTAAACCACCGGCTTTAGCCGGTCAGCTTTAGCTGCGATAATTATCCATCATAAGGTTTAAACCACCGGCTTTAGCCGGTCAGCTTTAGCTGCGATAATTTGCCCAAGGAGGTGGCGATGGACTATAGATACGGCAGCCATACGGTTTACCAAATTGAGTATCATTTTGTTTGGGTTACGAAGTATCGTTATAAAGTGCTGAAGGATGAAATAGCCGAACGAGTGAGAGACTTGGTGCGGCAGACATGCGAAGCCTTTGAGATACGGATTATCAAAGGTGTCGTGAGCAAAGATCATGTGCACATTTTGGTGAGTGCGCCGCCGACTATGGCCCCAAGCGAAATCATGAGGCGAATCAAGGGACGAACTTCGAGCTATCTGTTCGAAGAGTTCCCGCACTTGAAAAAGCGATATTGGGGTCGACATTTTTGAGCCCGCGGTTATTTTTGCGCCACAGTGGGGCAAATGACTGATGAGATGATAAAGCAATATTTGGAGCATCACTTTGAACCTAATCCAAACGATAATTTCAAGATGGAGCCCGACTAAGACGCGTCGTTTAGTCGACGCGTATCCGGACTTTCAGTCCGTTATTGGAACCCACCCGCTTGAGCGGGTGGTTGTTTAGTGGTGGTTGGCATCCACTCATAACATATGGCCCACCAATCCTTACACCGTAGTCACCGTATACGGTAACAAGAATCCCAAAAATCCTTGGGCCAATGTTAACGGCAGTCGCGATATCGCTAACGAGCTACGACAATGTCATTTTG
Organism: Methylomarinum vadi; assembly: GCF_000733935.1. NCBI lineage: Bacteria > Pseudomonadati > Pseudomonadota > Gammaproteobacteria > Methylococcales > Methylococcaceae > Methylomarinum > Methylomarinum vadi. The sequence goes on along the minus strand of NZ_JPON01000001.1, from coordinate 1,146,343 downwards.
TTGGGTTAAGTATCAGTTGGCCTACCAATGCCCCAGGTGTAATCGGCAGTGGCGGACATGCAATCACGGGATGGGGGGATCGCAGCTGGCTACCGTGGAAAGGTTACAATGATGCGTTGACCGATAATGCCGGGGTAGTTCGTTTAGTCGACTCCGACCAAGATACCGGCGGTGATGTGCAACAGTATAGCTATGATGATTTTACTGACCCTAATCCAGGCGGCGCCAACGAAGGTAACGGTTGGTATATCGACTATGACCCTAACCATCCCTATATTAAACATATCGTCACGCTCTCTCCGACACAAAACGTCGGGGGGGGAGAGATGAGTCAGCGCGTGGTGGGATCATATAAGTTGTATCAGACTAAATCGGCGGCTGCGACAGATTTACACTATCGGGTTGGAACCGATGTGGATATCCTGTCTTATCTCACTCGGATCAACTGGGGCACCGAAAATACGCCGAGCATACAAGAAAACCAGCCTCACCGCACCCGTTTGACAGTGGATTGGGATTTATCCGATAAACCGGTTCCTCAAAACAGTTCGATCACAATCACGACAGAGTTTATCCTTAGAAACTGGAATGCCATCAATTATAGCGATGTCCATTTTACCTATCCCGACGGCAGCATTCAGACTGTTTTTCCGGATATCAGCTGGGATTTTCGATCTCCAGTTGTGGCGGGTGCCGCGCAAATCGCAAACGTCACCGGTGGATATGTGGTTGCCAGTTTCGATGTCATTGATTCACGGCAATCCGCTAATAACCGTTTGATCGGATCTTATCGTTTAATCCATCAATACAGTTTTACCCAATCCCCGGAAAAACATACATTTCATATTCAAGGGGAGAATGGGTTTAAGATTAGCCATCTTCGGTTTGGCCATAGTTATAGTTATTTAAACCGTGAGTCGTTGTGGGCGTTTCAACAATGGATGACTGATTTAGGCAGTGCTTCATACAGCTTGGATGGTTCGCCAACGACCGTGAACATCGATTGGACCGGACGTCTACCATATCCAGAAGGAGAGGATATTAAAGGGCGAATTCCCGATATTAAAAAAGGAGAGACGCGGACAACGCCCAGTATCTATGAAAAAGACGTCAAATAGGAAAAAGGAGGTACAAAAAACTAATGTCAAGTATTACCGATACTGATTTAAGAAGTCGGTTATAACGCCTAGACAAACTCATTATTAGGCTCATTTTTCACGGCTAGGTATGGATTAAGACGTATGTAAGCCAAGTCTGGAAGGTTATCCCGATGGCTCCGCGAAGCCGGGCCATCGGGTTTAATTAGGAGCGAAAGCATCGAAAAGCTAAATACTACGATTAACTCATCGCCATCAATCGAATCAAAACAGACACTTATGGTCTCCTAATTTAGCCCGTTAGATTTCAAGAGGATGAAAAAATGTCCAGAGATCCGCCATAACGCTTCTTTGACCTTGAATTGATTGCTTTACAAATTTTTTTCAAGAATGGAGAAAATGTCATGTCAGAATTTCTATCTCTATCCCCTTCAGGATTGCCTGAAGAATTCGATCTAGAACTGCATTCGGAGAAGCCGGTTGTATCGGTGGAAGAAAGGGAAGATCATATCGAGATCAACTACATCTTCCCTGGTTTCACTGTGGGCGACAACGAACAGCAGATGGAAGACCAAACCCTACCGTTCAAGGAAGTGGGAATCTCCGGAGCCGGGTTTGTGTCCGAGAGCGGCAAGCCGCTCCTGCCTTCGTTCGGACGTTTCGTGCAGATCCCGCCTGATTGCGACTATGAGGTCAGTAGCAAAAAGAGTAAACCCGTCAAGTTCGATGATATCTTGGTCACACCAGCCCAAGAGCAGGCCACCGATCAGGCCGATGAAGCGGGAGAATTTGAATACGACGTCGAGGCCTACGGCAAAGATACCCTGTATCCAACGGACGTGGTGCAGGTCGGAAAGCCACAAAACATGAACGATTACAGAGTGCTAGCGATCCATGTGCGTCCACTCCAGTACAGCGCCGGCAAACGCCAACTGGTGGGCTATAGCAACATCAAAATAACCATCTGGTTGAAAGCGAAGGAAGCAGCAGATGAGGAAGGTATGGAAGAATTCCCGCTTTGGGAGCCGTCCGTAAACCTTGAAGGTTATGGTAATCTGGTTCTCAATCCGCGTCGTCGTATCGCCGAGAGAATGCCTGTAAGTCGAGCACCAGGTTCCATAGTGATTCGACCCAGGGGCCCTGAGTTTCTCATTATCTACGACGACAAACTCAAGAATGCCGCAGAACAATTGGCTGATTGGAAGAACCGCAAGGGCCTGATCACCGAGACTGTATCTATAGCAACTGTGGGTAACACGGTAAATAAGATAAAAAAATATATCCGGAACCGTCGCAAGTTTTTACTGTATCGCCTTCGCTATGTTCTATTGCTCGGTGATGTCGCGGCCATTACCTCGGAGCAGCATCCTGAACCTTTCTTCATTCCAGCTGGTTGCCCCGCATCCTTTTACAGTGACCATTACTTCTTCACTTCACGGGATCCAGAAGACTCCGACGATTGCGTATTGCCGTGGATATCCGGCGGTCGCATTCCCGTTAAGTCGCTGGATGAGGCAAAGACTGTTGTCAAGCAAATCATCGACTACGAGCAAATCCCGCCCTGCGACCCCGACTACTATCTTCGCATGACCTTTGCTGCGTATTTCCAGGACGATGGACCTCAGGACGGGCGTGCCGACAGGGCCTATATGAAAACCATGGAAGGCATTCGTGACCATATGGTTTCCATCGGTTTTGACGTGGAGAGAGTGTATGTTTCCAATAACCCCAATCCGCAAAAATACAAGGATGGTACAACGGTACCGGCAGAGGTGCGTAACGCCATCGTAGAGGGTGACGACGCTACGGATATGCTGATCTCCGAAACCTCCGAAGGTCAACTCGCGGTAGGTCATAGAGATCACGGTGGCAAGACTGGTTGGGCTCATCCTTCTTTCACGAGTGGCCATTTAGTGGCCATTCTAAGCCGATACCCATCGATGTTCTACAGTATAAACTGCTTAACAGGTCGTTTCGATGACATTCCTAGCGACAGCTTCGCCGAGGATATTATGCTGCTGAATGGAGGAGCCCCGTCTTTGCTTGCGGCTACACAATGTTCCGGTACCTGGCGTAATGACAGCCTGATAAAGGCCGTGTTCGACGCTATGTGGCCAGGTGTCATTAGTGGATTCCCTGGCACCAGCGCGAGCTATGCGATCAAACACAATCGTCTCGGCGATATCCTCAACTATGGGAAATCCTATCTACTGGTTGCACACGGCACCAATTCCGGGGTTAAACACCATTTCGAAATTTACCATGTGGTGGGCGATCCCACTCTGCAGTTATGGGCGGATCAGCCTACTATTATCAATTTGCACGCTAGCATCCAGCGCAACAAACTAAATATTCACGTCAATCCCGCAGCGGCGGAGGCGGTAGTCACAATCTGGTACCAAAGAAAACTGGTAAAGCGCGCAGCTGTTTCCTCAAAGCGTATAAGTATACCAGTAACCGACTTACGGCTAACACCATCGCGTATTCCAACGCTTCGGCGTTATCTCAATGTCTGCGTCTCGGCTCCAGGCTATAGGTATGCCGAGACACGGGTGAAGCTATAGAGAAGGCATAAGGGCGTTCCTATTTTCCTAGGACACCGGTCAAACACTCATATTTGCAGGAGAATTTGATGATGAAAATCACGAGTCATCCGCACATTACTAAATTTAACGCAAGCAATGTGGTTGCTGAACTTTTTTCAGTAGGGAGAGAGCACAAACTCAGACCACTTAAAAACCAGAAGTCCACGGTGATTGCCGTACCAGATTTCCAACCGGAATCCTTTAGGATTTCTGGCTTTGTTTTCTCAAAACGTTTTTTAAAATCTGCAAATTTACATTCACTCGATCCTCCAAAGACGACCGAGGATTGGCAGCGCTTCATGCGTTATGCCGACCTAGCTAAGAGCATAGAAGTCGATAGTAATGGTGGACCGACAGTCGGAACAAATAAGGTCCTCATTGAGATAGATACGAATCATCGCAATGCAGGAAGCGAGGCAAGTTATATCTATTTGCGCTTTAGTAGTAATCACCGTGTCAAACTTTGGGGTATTGATGGAACTCGGTTCCCTAAAGGCTGGTGGATTGAATGGGACCTGAACAATATAAGTGATTTTTTAGAGACAATTCCGACGGATGCTTGGGATGAATTATTTTTGGAAAATCCATCTGGAGACGGCATGCTTTTATGCCGTATTCTGATCGTGCATGCCGGACAAACGATTCTAGATTGGCGTGAAAGGCAGTGGCTTGATGGGTCGAAGAAAGAGAGGTTCGGACGAATTGGATTGACGGCACAGATACTTGAGAAGAAGCTATCCTACGTGAACAATAATTGGATACCTCAAATCCACTGGGCTGCCCGAGAGATTGGTAAAACTGATTGGCGTAAGTATGGTAACGAGAGCGCTTGGTGCAGTGAATTTGCAGCCTGGTGTCTTCGTAAAGCCATGTGGGAGCCGCCAACAACGGCACATATTGCCTGCCCAGAAGATGGTGGCGCCTTCGGATCCTGTACTTTAGAGAATTGGTTTAGCGACCAGGATCGCAAGTACACGAAAAGCGACCTTACGAATGGAGATTATCGTTTGATTCCCGGAGACTACTTGCGGGTCAATAACGGAAACCATAGTGCATTGTTTGTATCCTACCTTGACGGTGATCCTTTTAACGGCCCATCCACACTTAGTCCGAATACCCGTATTCGTACGATCGAAGGAAACAGTGCGCAGACGGTACGTGTGAAGAACAACAGGACAATTGCTGAAATCTATTCGGTGGGCAGTACCGCGTAAGGAACGTCGCAAATAACGCAGGGGAGCGGGAGGACAAAGAGATTTTTCTTATAGTCAACTAGCTCTGAAAGTTAGTTGGCGTTTGGCAACCTGACAAAGAGCGGGAGGTAAAATTTGATATGAGATCTGAGGAAACTCAGCTGCCTAGATAGAGGCACATTGCGAAGTCCTGGTTGGATTTTTCGCAAAAGCATGCTGACAAGCAAGAAGTACTTCTCTTTTAAATTGAACAAAAAAGGTAATTCATCATGAAAGTAAGAATACTATCTGGCACCCTAGTGACACGAGATGCTCCAACTGGAACTGCGGTTATAGAGTTTAGGAATAACGTGCTAGCTGGAGGTCATACTCCAGGCGTTAGTTTGGCTAAAGCCTATACGGCTGGCGACGATATGCCCGCGAGTGGAGCATTTCTAGATGAACCAGCACACATGGTCTCGATTCGCGAACTGAAAATCGTAGAGACTGAGTGGACCCGAGGTTCTTCTCACGAAGGGAAAGAAATCGAAAACTTACGAATAGATACTGGGCGGATCAGTAGGACTACACTGGAAATTAGGTGGTCTTCTAGCGGTGGGTCACTGATTGAAGAAATTTCCTATATGATTATAGGAAATGTTTCATAGGCTTAGCATTGCTTAACACGGCACTTAATCTCGCTGCTCGAAGTTTGCCAGCGCGTTGTGCTGCGGTTTAGTTTGGCGTTCACGTGCGTGTTGTGCCCTGGAGCCCTTCGTTCGTTCAAGCGTCACGGCTACGCAGTTTCGCTACTTTGGGTATGGTCAGCAGCTTGCCGCAGATCATACCTAAAGCAAGTAAAAGATCGCAGGCCACATTTTTCATTGCAGCAGATATCGTTATCGAGCCGAATTAAACTTACTGTTAACCGATAATTTTCAAATCACCGGAAATACGTAAATACCGAAATTTTATGTGCGATGAGTATAGTGACTCTATCGTGGTATTAAAACGAATAAGGCTGGCAGTGCCGTTCGGACCCAGCTTAAAAAAGCGTCCGGAAAGGCCGCGTCGCCAACCCTCTTGCACCTGGCCAATCTCTTCCATGCCGCTCATCGCTGCACCTCGCCCGATCATGACGATAGCGTTGTGCTTGTGCAATTTGTGTTTGGTTTCGCGACGCGGGTTTTTCAATAGCAGGCTTGCAATGAAACGTCTCCAGCAATTCAAACGACGGACAATTCCCGAGTCGCAACGGCATCCACACGATGTCTAGGAATAAAACGTAAAATACGGTGTTAACTTTTCATAGCCTAAGTGCCTGGACGGTAAAAGCCGTCTCGAAAACTGCTATTTTACCTTATATCCAAGTCACTTAGGCTTTTCAGCTACAGCCACTAAATCCTAATCGGACAGTAATAATATAAAGCAATCTTTATGCTTTATCCGAAGCGGTTTTTCGAACATTTTCCGACGCTTCGATGATGTTCTTGCGGTATTTATAGACTAGGTATCCGACCACGACGCCAAGACCGATCAGCGTCGCGGGGTGAGTGACGAATTTTTTTAGCATGCTTTTACCAGCACCGGCGGATGCCGCAACGCCATGACTTGCTCCCTCCATCATGCCAGACTTCATCGCATGTTGCATGCCGTGTTTCATGCCTTCGTGCATGCCCATCATCGGTCCCATGCCGTGTTTCATGCCTTCATGCATGCCGCCCATATTTCCCATGGAGGAATTTAATGCGTTTTCTACGCCGGACTTGGTTACGCCGACTTTATTTTCTGTTACATGTGCCATGGCTCGTCTCCTCATCTATCAATTATGGTGGACAATGGATTGTTTCTATCTTTCCCAATCATATTCAAGTAAGGCATTCAGCGGCAAGTTCGGCATGGCCGTCTTCGTCGATGCTTTCGATACGCACGTCGTAGCCCCATAGTCTTGCAACATGGCGCAACACTTCGTCGGCACTGTCACCCAATGGCCTTCGATCGTGCATGTAGTGGCATAGGGTCAGCGAACGGTCGCCATAGATATCCGCATTCCACACCTGAATGTTGGGCTCGCGGTAGCCCAAGTTATACTGTTCCGCCAGAGTTTGACGGATTTGCTGGTAACCGGCATCGTCATGGATAGCGGATATTTCCAGTTGGTCGTCCTGGTCGTCGTCGATTACGGCGAATAATTTCATGTCCCGGATCAGATGGGGCGAGAGGTATTGGGCGATGAAGCTTTCATCCTTGAAGTTGCGCATCGCGTAGTCCAAGGTTTTCACCCAGTCGGAACCGGCTATGTCGGGAAACCAGCGCCTGTCCTCCTCTGTTGGATTCTCGCAGATGCGACGGATATCGCGGAACATGGAAAAACCGAGCGCATAAGGATTGATGCCGTGGTAGCCACGGTTATAGTAGGGCGGTTGGAAGACGACATTGGTGTGCGATTGCAGGAACTCCATCATGAAGCCGTCGGTCAGCTTGCCCTCGTCGTACAAATGGTTGAGCAGCGTGTAATGCCAGAATGTGGCCCAGCCTTCATTCATCACCTGAGTCTGGCGTTGGGGATAGAAATACTGGGCGATTTTTCTGACGATGCGAATGATTTCCCGCTGCCATGGCGCCAGGCAAGGGGCATTTTTCTCGATGAAATACAGCAGGTTCTCCTGTGGCTCGGGCGGAAAGCGGACCGCTTGCTTGGTCGCTTGACTGCGCTCTTCGGTTTTGGGCGGCAAGGTGCGCCATAAATCGTTCAACTGGGATTGCAGATAGGCCTCGCGTTCCCGCTGGCGGGTCTTTTCCTTGGCTAAGGACAGTTTGGCCGGTCGTTTGTAACGGTCTACGCCATGATTCATCAAGGCATGGCAGGAATCCAAAATTTCCTCGACCGCGACTTCACCGTAACGTTCCTCGCATTCTGTTACGTAGTTGCGCGCAAACACCAGATAATCCAGGATGCCCTCGGCATCGGTCCAGGTGCGGAACAAGTAGTTGCTCTTGAAGAACGAATTATGGCCGTAGCAGGCGTGCGCGATCACCAGCGCCTGCATGGTCATGGTGTTTTCCTCCATCAAGTAGGCGATACAGGGGGCCGAGTTGATGACGATCTCGTAGGCCAGCCCCATTTGCCCGCGCTTATAGCTCTTTTGCGTGGTCATGAATTGTTTGCCGAAGGACCAGTGGTGGTAGCCAACGGGCATGCCGACCGAGGAGTAGGCGTCGATCATCTGTTCGGAGGTGATGACCTCGATCTGACTTGGATAGGTGTCCAGTCCGTAGTGGGTCGCGACCCGGCCGATCTCATGGTCGTACAGGCGCAGCAGGTCGAAAGTCCATTCGGAGTCCTCGGAAAGCGGCCGGCAGCTGATCGCTTCCGGCCTGGCCGTTATAGTTGCCAATGATTCGTCTGTCATGTTGCCACCTTCTTCCGAAACAGTTCCCGGAATACCGGATAAATGTCTTCCAGCCCTAGAATGCGCTGCATCGTGAGATTCTTGTTGATGGATTTGACGTATTCATACTCCTCCCAAAGGCTCTGTGGATTTTCCGCCTTGATTTCGACATAGGCGTAGTATTGCACCAGAGGTAGCAAGGAGTTGATCAGCAGGTCGCGACAGTAGGGCGAATCGTCGTACCAATTGTCACCGTCGGAGGCCTGGGCCGCGTAAATGTTCCAGGAAGCGGCGGGATAACGTTCTTTGATGATGTCATGCATTAATTCCAGGGCGCTGGAAACCACAGTGCCGCCGGTTTCCCTGGAGGTGAAAAAGTCCTGTTCGTCCACTTCCTTGGCCACCGTGTGGTGGCGAATGAATACTAGATCGATGTGTTCGTAACTGCGGGTCAGAAACAAATAGAGCAGCATGAAAAAGCGCTTGGCGATGTTTTTGCATTCTTCGTCCATCGAACCGGACACGTCCATAAGGCAAAACATTACCGCCTGGCTGATAGGGCGGGGTTTCTCTACCCGGTTAGCATAACGCAGGTCCCAGGTATCGAGAAAAGGGATGCTGGCGATACGGGCCTTGAGAGCATCGATTTCCTCTCTGAGCGCATCGGCCTCGGGGCCGTTATCCTGTCCTTTCGCGGCCAATTCGGCCAAACGCTCCTCGGCGTCATTCAGCGCCTCGCGCGATCCGGCCGACATTGCCAGACGACGACCGATCGACTGTTTCATGGAACGGACCACGTGGAGATTGGAAGGTGTGCCGTCGCTGGTGAAGCCGGCGCGAACCTTCTTGAAATCCGGCACTGCGGTCAGTTGTTTCTTCACCAGGTCCGGCAAGGCAAGGTCCTCGAAGAAATAATTCATGAACTCTTCCTTGCTCAATTCGAAGACAAAATCGTCCATGCCTTCCCCGTCCGGCGAACCGCCGTTTCCGCCGCCCCGGCCGGCACCGCCTTCGGGGCGATTTACACGATCACCGCTAATGAACTCTTTGTTCCCGGGGTGGACGATGCTACGTTTCCCTCCCGGACCGTGCTCGAACACCGGTTCCTTAAGGTCTTTGGCGGGGATGGAAATCTTCTCGCCACGTTCCAGGTCGGCCACATCGCGGCCGGATACCGCTTCCGCTACAGCCTTGCGTATCTGTCCTTTGAAGCGGCGTAGGAAGCGCTGTCGGTTGGCGGCGCTGCGGTTTTTGCCGGAGAGACGGCGATCTACGAATTGGTTCATAATATTGCTACATTCAAAGAAATGATTCTCCCTTTACAGGACATAATCGGAGCGGGTGGCGAAGAACCGATGACTCGGTCAATCGCCCATCTTCTTTTCCCAGCTTTACTAAAGAAGATGGGTTAGCTTGAAAAGAGTTCCTGCTCACGACGCTTTTCTTGCCCGTAAAAACCACTCGGCCAGCAGGCGCACTTGTTTTTCCGTGTAGCCCTTGGCGACCATGCGTTCCACGAACTCGTGGTGTTTTTTCTGTTCCTCGCTGGAAGCCTTGGTGTTGAAGGAGATAACCGGCAATAAGTCCTCGGTGCTGGAAAACATGCGCTTTTCGATCACGACGCGTAGCTTTTCGTAGCTGGTCCAGACCGGGTTCTTGCCGTGATTCTGCGCGCGCGCCCGCAACACGAAGTTCACGACTTCGTGACGGAAATCCTTCGGATTGGCGATGCCGGAGGCTTTCTCGATCTTTTCCAATTCGGCATTGATTTGGGCACGGTCGAGGATCTCGCCGGTATCCGGGTCGCGGAATTCCAGGTCCTGGATCCACATGTCGGCATAGGTCACGTAGCGGTCGAAGATGTTCTGGCCGTATTCCGAATAAGACTCGAGATAGGCGGTCTGCAGTTCTTTCTCGATGAATTCGGCGTAGCGTGGGGCCAGGTATTCTTTCAGGTAGTTGATGTAGCGCTGCTCGACCTCGGGAGGAAACTGCTCCTGTTCGATCTGCTGTTCCAAAACATAGAGCAGATGGACCGGGTTGGCCGCCACCTCGACATGATCGAAGTTGAATACCTTGGACAGGATTTTGAAGGCGAAACGTGTGGAAATGCCGGTCATGCCCTCATCGACGCCGGCGAAATCGCGGTATTCCTGGTAGCTCTTCGCCTTGGGATCGGTTTCCTTGAGATTTTCCCCGTCGTAAATGCGCATCTTGGAATAGATGCTGGAATTCTCCGGTTCCTTGAGTCGGGTCAGCACCGAGAATTGGGCCAACATTTCCAGCGTGCCGGGAGCGCATGGCGCTTCGCCCAGGGAGCTATTTTGCAGCAGTTTCTGATAGATTTTGACTTCGTCGCTGACACGCAGGCAATAGGGCACCTTGACGATGTAAATGCGGTCCAGGAAGGCCTCGTTGTTCTTGTTGTTGCGGAAGCTGATCCATTCGCTCTCGTTGCTGTGGGCGAGCACCACGCCGTCGAACGGAATGGCGCCGAAACCTTCGGTGCCTTTGTAGTTGCCTTCCTGAGTCGCGGTCAACAAGGGATGCAGCACCTTGATGGGCGCCTTGAACATCTCCACGAACTCCATCAGGCCTTGGTTGGCCAGGCACAAGCCGCCCGAGTAACTGTAGGCGTCGGGGTCGTCCTGGGAAAACTTCTCCAGCTTGCGAATGTCGACCTTGCCGACCAACGAAGAGATATCCTGGTTGTTCTCGTCGCCCGGTTCGGTCTTGGCGATGCCCACCTGGCTCAACACCGAAGGCCAGCTCTTGACGACCTTGAATTGGGTGACATCGCCATTGAACTCGTGCAGGCGTTTAACGGCCCAGGGCGAGAGTACCTTGTTGAGATAACGGCGCGGAATGCCGTATTCCTGTTCCAGTATTTCGCCGTCCTCTTCGGCGGAAAACAGAGCCAAAGGAGAATCGTTGACCGGCGAATCCTTGATGGCGTAGAAAGGCATCTGTTCCATCAAATGTTTGAGCTTTTCGGCGAGGGAAGACTTGCCGCCGCCCACCGGCCCAAGCAGATAAAGGATTTGTTTCTTTTCTTCCAGACCTTGGGCGGCGTGACGGAAATAAGAAACGATTTGCTCGATGGTTTCCTCCATGCCGTAGAAGTCCTTGAAGGCCGGATAAAGCTTGATCACTTTGTTGGAAAAGATGCGGGACAGGCGCGGATCTTTCCTCGTGTCCACCAGCTCCGGTTCGCCGATGGCGGCCAACATTCTTTCCGTTGCGCTGGCATAGGCCATGCGATCCTCCTTGCAAAGATTCAGAAATTCCTCAAGGCTGTATTCCTCTTCTTCCCGGCGATATCGGGCTGTGTAGTGGTTGAATAACGTCATAATTTCACCTCCGGTTGCATAACATGGCGAACCTTTGTTTATTTCTCAGCAATGGTCGTGCCACTTGACTACTAGCCATTTCAACTTACTGTATGACCACAAAACTCCGCATTGGTGCTATCTATAACAGAACTAATTTCCACAGATTATTCAAGTCTATTTTGCACGGTATTGGTGCAAGAACCATGTTTAGAGATCACCACTCAGCGCATTTGCCGCAAGTAAGATGATCGTATGGTAGTGGGGTTAAACCTATCAGCAGGGGACAGATTCGTTAAGGATGAGCAACTTCTTTCAACGAACAGTCGCGATACAATGGCTTATAAAAGTCATAACATCAAAATATGTATAGTATAAAACTGAAATCAATCAACAAAGAACAGCGGATTGCCGGGGCTGTCTCATTAGTGTTGACGATGATTGCCGTGACGCCATTGTGCGGTTTCTTCTTTCAATGCGGTTGCGATTGGCCATGGCTGGGTTTGGATAGCGGTTGTAATTATTACCGGTCTGCCAGTTTATACCGCTGTCCCTGGTGCGTCTCATTGACCAGCGGAATAGTGTCGGCAGGTTTGGCCGTCATCGCCGCTGTTTTGACGTCGATAGCCTTACCGACATTCGTCCGGCAACCGCTTTACGATATGGTCATTCGCATCGTCTTCGCCCTGTCGGCCTTTGCCATGGTGGCGCTAGTGACGGCGGCCTGGGCTGCTTGGGTCCAGGCTTATCCTTTGGGGATAGGGCGTTATCTCAGCTAAAATCACTCCCAATTGATGAAATTCCGGCCATGCGGAATTTTCTGACTCGGCTTTTTTTATTTTCTTGGGACAAATTGATGAAATGGTTTGTGCGCGCCGATATCGACGGCTTTTTTGGCTTGGCACTGGATAATTTGGTGCAATTGCTGGTGATCGTCGGTTTATGCCGGAATGTGTTGGGATTTTCGGAAGAACTGATCTATCGGCATATTCTGCCCGGCGCTGCCGTATCGTTGCTGATCGGCAACGGTTATTATGCCTACCAGGCCAAAAAATTAGCCGAGCTTAACGGCCGTAACGATATTTGCGCCTTGCCTTACGGTATTAATACCGTTTCCCTGTTCGCCTATGTTTTTTTGGTCATGCTGCCGGCCAAGATGGTGGCGCAAGCCAGCGGCGCCGAAAATCCGGAACAGATCGCCTGGCAGGCCGGGCTACTGGCCTGTTTCGGTTCCGGCCTGATCGAATTCGGAGGGGCTTTCGTCGTCGATCGGCTCAGAAGGGTCACCCCGCGCGCCGCCTTGCTGTCGACCTTGTCGGGCATTGCCCTGACCTTTATTTCGCTGGGGTTCTTGTTTCGGAGTTATGCTAATCCCGTCGTCGGTCTGGTGACCTTGGCGGTGATTTTGCTGGTTTATTTCGGTCGCTTGCGTTTTCGCGGCAATATCCCGGGCGGATTGGTCGCCGTCGTATTGGGCGCGTTGCTGTCGTGGCTGACCGGATTGGCGCCGGTTGGCGCCTTGCCGACTCATGAGCTGGGGTTCTATTGGCCGGTTCCTGTGATCGGCGAGTTGTGCGAAATGTTGGCATCGCCGCTTAGTTTGACCTATTTGTCCGTCATCGTGCCGATGGGTTTGTTCAACGTGATTGGCTCGCTGCAGAACATCGAATCCGCCGAGGCCGCCGGCGACCGTTATCCGACTCGCCCGTCCTTGGCGGTAAACGGCCTTGGGACGTTGGCGGCCAGTTTGTTCGGTTCCTGCTTTCCGACCACCATTTATATCGGCCATCCTGGGTGGAAGGCGATGGGGGCAAGGGCCGGCTATTCCCTGCTGAACGGGGCCTTCATCACGTTGATTTGCCTCAGCGGCGGTTTGTCCTATATCGCTTGGGCGGTGCCGATCGATGCCGGCATGGCGATCGTGTTATGGATCGGGATCGTGATCGCGGCACAAGCTTTCCAGGAAACGCCGAAACGGCATGCGCCGGCGGTGGTGATGGGCATGTTGCCGGGCATCGCCGCCTGGGGCGCCTTCATGGCGAAAAGCGGCGTACGGGCCGCCGATTACGGCGGCGAACCGATGCCGGCGTTTTCCGAGACGTTGCTGGATCATTTCCAGCAGGCGGATATCTGGATAGACGGCGCGTTTGCCTTGGAGCAAGGGTTCATCTTTAGTGCGATGATACTGGCGGCGCTGACCGTCGCCATCATCGAACGGCAATTGCTCAAGGCCGCGCTGTGGAGCGTTGCCGCCGCCGCGTTGTCGGCTTGCGGATTGATACATTCCTACCGCTGGACCGTCGCGGACACCGCCTTGTCGCTGACGCCGGCCTGGGAATGGGCGCTGGCATATTTATTCATGGGAATAATCTTTATCAGTGCCAAATGGTTGTGTGTGAAAGATTGATTGGTTGATTCCAAAAGCGGCTGGTTATCTTAAAAGGGTAAAAATCGGTTTTGATTAATCATTGGGTAAACTCCCGGCTATGCCGGGGAGACTCTTGTAGGTTTTACCGATGTAGTTCGTAGCCTGGATGCAGCCTAGCGGAATCCGGGAATGGCGTGGTTCCAAGGTCCCGCATTCCGCTTTGCTTCATGCGGGCTTCTACGAGCTCGTGAAACATTTCCAGGCTGGCATAGGCCGGCGTCAGGCCGCGCAAAATAGCGGCGTCGAATTTTTCCTTGCGTTCGCTTTTGACCACGCGGGCGATACCGAAATCGATTACCTTGACCCGTTTGTCCCGGCCGACGAAGACGTTGCTGGGTTTGAAGTCAGAATGAATGATATGGCGGCTGTGGGCATGGGCCAGTGCCATCGCCAGTTGATCGATGATCGATAGCGCCTGGTCCAGTGGCAAGCCATTGGGATTGCCCCGAATGACTTGGTCCAGCGAGACGCCGTCCATGTATTCCATCATCATGAAGATATGATTGTCTACACGGTCGAAATCATAAACGGTAACGATGTTGGGATGGGCGAGTTCCTGCGACTTCTTGGCTTCGCTATGCAAGGCTTTTAACAAGGCGTTATCGGCCTGTAATTCGTCGTTCAAGACCTTGACGGCCAGAAAGGTAGTCTGTTCCGCTTCGATATCGCGTTTATCCAGTGCCTTGTAAACCGTGCCCATGCCGCCCCGGGCGATTTCTTCCAGTAGTTCGAAACGATCTTTTAGCAGCGAACCGGTGCTCAATTGTTTACGTTTGGTGTCGGTTGAAGTAACGTCCGTCGTGTTTGCCGGAGCGGGACCGAGCAATCGGGTGGCTTGATCGTTATCTTCCGGACTGTGCATCATGGCTTAGGCGGTTAGTTCGCTCTCGGCGATACATCAACCGTAAATATCTTCCTGGAAGGTTTGCTGTATTTGCTCGATATCCGAACGATGTTTGATCAATGCCTCGACACATTCCCTGTCCAGATGATGGTCGGCCAAATGCAGCAATGTATCGAAAGCATCGGCAATGCTCCAGGCGTTCTTGTAGGGGCGTTTGCTGGTGAGCGCGTCGAACACGTCGGCAACGGCGACGATTCGGGCCTCGATTGGAATTTCATCGGCTTTCAAGCCGGCCGGATAGCCGCTGCCGTCATAAGCCTCATGGTGGTATTCGGCGATGTTGCGGAGAATATCGATATTCTGAAAACGCTCCAGATGATAATTGTTCAACAGATCATCGATCATTTCCCGGCCTTTCCTGGCGTGGGACTTCATGATTTCATACTCCTCGTCGGTCAGTCTGCCCGGCTTGAGCAGAATTTTATCGGGAATACCGATCTTGCCCAAATCGTGTAGCGGCGAGAAGAGGAATATATGTTCGATAAACTGATCGTCGAAGCCATAATCATCGGCCAGTTCCGTCGCGATCAAACGGGCATAATGTGACATGCGGGCGATATGGCCGCCGGTTTCGGGATCTCGGTAATGGGTCAAGGATAGAGCCGAGCGGATCGTGGCCGTCAGCGTATTGATATTGGACCATTCGTTGACGACCAAAAGCATGATCAGATGGCTGAACATATCCAGCTCGGTCAACACATGATCGGAAAAAACCTGTTTCCGGAACGAGTTGAAAAAAATAAAGCCGTAGAATTGGTCGTCGTGAATAATCGGATGGGTATAGCTCGAGCCGAAACCGTGCCGGGAGAGCTTTTGCGCATATTCGTGCGTGCTGTTGTCGAAGATCGACAGGTCGTTGACGACGCGCGGTTTTCCCTCCCTTAAGATTTCGCACAATGAAGTGGCGTCTTGCAACCTGGCCTGATAGTGAGTCAATGGACTCGGTTCGTCGCTGCTATAAGTCAAGGTTTTAAGCATATCCGTCCCTGGGTCGTAGACCGCTATGGCGATTCGATCGATGAAGGGATGCTGCTTGATCAGCGTGCTGCGGATATTGTTCAGTTTATCGGACAACGGCAACTTCTTGTTCAGTGTTTCCAGCCGATCGGTATGCTTGAATAGGTTTGCCATAGATCGAGTCTCGTCATTGTTAATCAAGCTCAAGTACCTACTTCCTGCTGCCTTTTTGCGAACAACGAGTCCGCTTTCCCTTCGTTCGCGATAGCAGCCATGTTGTCAAGTCCCGCCACGGCAACCATTAGCGGCCTATTTTACCAATAGTTTCGCGAACGGCTTGAAATCGGCGTTGTTATGCTGGCTGCATACCGCGAAGGTGTAGTGCTGACCATCGACCGTATGGTTGATCGTTTCCAAATTGCTTTTGCGCCGGCATTGGCTTCCTTTCTGGGTCGCCGCCTGGCATTGCGTCGCTTTTTCAGCTAAGTTGATCAGGTCGCTTTTGGACGCCGCCGCTTTAACCGGTTCTTCTTTTTTGACGGGCGTGGGTGCCGGTTTTTGCTCCGCCTTCGGTTGCGCTTCGACGGGGTTGGGTGTTTCAGTGGCTGGTTTTGCCGCTACCGCCTGTGGCTTAGGGTCGGCTTTTGTTTCCTTGGGCGCGGCGGGAGTCGGGTTAACGGCTTTTTTTGCCGGCGCTTCGGTTTGTGGGGCTGTTTTTTGTTTAGCCAGGTACTTATCCACGCCCGTCAGTTCCTTGTTGGGGGCAGGAGTGTTTGCCGGCGCTTTGGGCGTCGAAGCCGGGCGGCCTTCCAGTTTGGCCAAATAACGGGCGACGCCTGTCATATTGGCCAGTTTTTCCGCTTCCGCTTTGGCTTTTTCCTGTTCCTGCCGTTGCTTTTGCGCCAGATATTTCGCGACGCCGGTTAACTCGGTTGCAGGTGCAGGCTGCTCGGGTTGCTTGGGGGTTTTTTTAGCCAAATATTTTTCCACCCCGGTCAATTGACCGGCGGTTTCAGCAGGGTCTGCGGGTTGTGGCTTGGCTGCAGATTCGTCGCGATAGACGGAAGGGTCGTATTGCCCGTCGGGATTGGGCAATTGTAATCCCGTCATGTTGAGTAATTGTCTCAGTAAGCTTTTTGCCATGGTCAGTACCTCGATTTAGTTATATTTATAGTTATTGTTGTGTTGCTTGGAATTCCTTATTAGGCTAAGGATAGCTTAAACCGTTGGCGATGTTAAACCGGATTGCAGTTGAATGAAGGGGATGAACTGAATAAGTCAGGTGAAGGTAAGATTATTTTCTTTATTCAAAGATGAACTAACACAAACAAACTAAATTCGTCATGCGTTAAAAAGCTTGAAAAATTGCCAGCAGGCCTTAAAATCGCCCGCTTCTTAACATTCCTGTTAGTGTATGGACCTGATTTCGTTCGATGCCTTGCGGACATTGAATATTCCCAATCATACTTATATCAAACCCGAGCGCATGTTCGCCGAGTTGGGACGGATCATTCAGGCCGACGGCGTTTTGTTTCCCGAGTATTGGCAGATCAATACGCTGGTTTACGCGCTGAAGGCTCGTATCTTCCCCAGCCAGGCCAGCTATTTGATCGGTCACGATAAGATCGAAATGACCCGCTGTTTTCAGGCGGTGGCGCCGGCCCATGTGCCTTATACGCTGATCGAGGCCAACACGCCAAGTAATGCCGACCGGGTCTGGCAGCAGATGCCGTTGCCGTTCGTCGCCAAGATTCCCAGAAGCAGCATGGGCCAGGGCGTGTTTTTGATCGAGACGCCGGCGCAATGGCGCGATTATCTGCAGCTGACACCCGTGATCTACGCCCAGGAGTATCTCGACATAGACCGCGATCTGCGGGTAGTTTGGGTCGGCGACCGCATCGTTGGCGGTTACTGGCGCTTACAATCTTGGCAAGGTTTTTACAATAATGTCGCCAAGGGCGGGACCATCGAAGAGGGTATCGTTCCGGTCGAGGCGCGCCGTTTGGTGCGGCGCTTGGCGCGTGCGCTAGGCATCGACTATGGCGGCTTCGACATCGCGATGCTGGGCTCGCATCCCTATGTGTTCGAGTTCAACCGGATTTTCGGCAATCAGGGATTGGCAGGCATGCAAGACAAAATGAATCAACAGTTGCTCGATTATCTTTACCGGCAATGGCACGATTTCGACCCGGGGCGGCCGCGTACGCCGCCCGTGTCGATGGCCGGCTGAGTTAGGCCGGCCATTTTCGGTCAAGGGCCATACTCGAACGAACCACGATAATAATAAGTGGTGCCGAGCAACGGGTGGCGGATCGTGAAATCGAGACTGAATTCGTCCTCCGACACCGGCTGTTCGATGATCGTGGCGCTGCCCAGCACCAGCCAGTCGGGAATGCTGAGCTGGAAACCGCAGCAACGCCACAAATGGCCGTTGCTGCGGTAGACTAATGTTTGTTGTTCGACGTCGACCGTTAATTTCAGGCCGAAGCCGAAACCGATGATCTCGACCAGTTCGTGCGGCCGCGAATAAAGCATGCGGGAGGCGAATGTATCTTGCCGGCCGTCCGGATAGTGCAGGGTCCGCTGCCAGCACAAGGCGGCCGTTTCTGGCGACTGTCGTTTGACGACCCGGGTCGGGATGTCCTTGCCGCGTTGGTAAATCAGGCCGCCGCATTGGTGAATCAGCCAAATCAAGGGCTTCAGATAGGATGGGTAACCGATTTCCAGTAAACCCTGCACCAGGCTTTGTTCTGCCGGCGGCAATTGGTAATGCCGGCGGATGACCGGGGGTAGGTTTTCCCAGTCGCTGCCTAATACTTGTTGCAATAAAGGTTGTAATCCCATGATTAACTCCAGAACGAACCGTGAAACACCATCAAGGTTGTGATGATCAGCATCGCGAAAAAAGCCGGCACCCCCAGCCACATCCAGATCAGCGAATAACGACGGTAGATGGGCGGCAACTGCCGGTTTTGCCGTAACGATTCCGCGGCGATATCGCGCATACGGATTTGCAGGTAAACTACGGGCAGCCAACATACGCCGGCCAGCAGATATAAAAGCAGCGTTTGCGATAACCAACCATCGATCCACGACAAGGACAATTGTTCGGCCAGCAATAATCCGGTCAGCGGTTGTATGATAACCGTCGGCGTCGTGAACCACCAGTCGGCCAATACGACATGGCGGCTGGTTACGGCGATCGTGGCATGGTCGCCGCTACGGTCGGCCATGATCTTGTAAAAGACCGTGCCGAGGCCGACGCCAAAGAGGATGATGGCGCTGAGGATATGAATGAGTTTTAGGCTTAAAAAGCTCATGATTGTTCTCCTTCTAATTGTATGGAAACCAGCAGGGCGATCAGTAAGGGGATGTTTTTCACGATCGGCCCGAACGGATGTAGCCAGAATTCGGGTAAAGAGATGCCGACGGTCAACGTGTAAAGCAGGACGATGCCGAACTGCAGCAGTAATAATCGGCGCGGTCGCGACAGCATCAGCGTCGCCAGGCCCAGAGCGATGTCCATTAGCGCTAGTCCGTACAAGGCCAACGGCGCGGCGATGCCGCTTATGCCGGTGCCGGCCAGTAAGTCGTAGCTGAGTTCGTGCGGATAGAAAAACAGGGAGACGAGGCCGCTCCACAGCCATACCATGGCTATCGACAGACGCAGCAGGGGGCGCAGAAAATACAGTCCGGCATGCCAGCGTTCCGCCTGATCGGCCGGCCGCAGCAGTTGGCGCGATAGGCTTAACGGCGGTCGTCCCAGCCACTGTGTTAACGGGGCTGAGGAGGCGCTATTGCCCGCCTGCAGCATCTTGATGTTGTCGGGGTTCAGAACCTGCTCGCCCAATAGCTTGCCGAGCCAGGCGACCGGGCGCGCCAGATTTTCCGGTAACGAAACGGTCGGCGCCGACGTTTTGCCGAGGCGGCGGCGTAATTTCTTTAAAAGATCGATGTAATTTATCGCCTCCGGGCCGACTAAAGCCAGCGTCTGTCGGACGGGGGCCGAAGGCTGCAGACAGCGAGCTACGGCGGCGACTACGTCGTCGATATGCACCGGCTGCAGCGACTGCCGGCCGCCGTCGATCGTCAGCAGCAGCGGCAAGGCCGACAGAGCCTGCAGAAATGGCATGCTGTGCGCGCCGTGGCCATAGACCAAGGAGGGTTGCAGGATGTACCAGTCTATTTCCAGTTTCCTTAGCGCGTCGTCGGCGGTTTTTTTGCTCAGATGATAGGGCGTGACGGCGGTCGCGTCGGCGCAGAGCGCGGAAAGCTGTATGACTTTTTTGACCCCGGCCTGGGAAGCGGCTCGAAACAACGCGATGGGCGCTTGCCGGTGCACCGCGGCGAAGCGTTGGGTTTGCGTTTCGCCGATGATGCCGACGCAATTGATGACTACATCGATATCGGTTAAATGGGGCAACCAGGCGTAGACCTCGGTCAGATCGGTAAAATCCAGCATCAAGGCGGTGGTGTTCTCCGACTTGAAATAAAGTCGATCGGGATGGCGGCAGCAGGCGATGACGCGATGCCCGCCGCGCTCCAGTTCCGCCAGGATGTGTCGGCCGATGAAGCCGCTGGCGCCGGTCAATAATATATTCATCGCAGACCTCCCTCGTTCAGCGCGTAGACGGTTGTATCGGTTTTTAGACGGATGCCGGCAATCAAGTCCCGGATTCCCCAGCCGAGCACGGCTAAGCCGAAACCAAGTAATGCCAAGCTCAGCAATCCGTAGTCGGCAGCCAAGACACGGGTGGGTTGCGATCCCCAGTGCACAAATTGCGGCACTAACAGCGCCAGATAGGCGCCGCCGTTCACGCTCAACAGCAGATGCGTGGTTCTTTCGACGGCGGATAGTTTGCGGGTCCGGTCTTCGACGATGAAATCCCAGGCCGTCAGCAGCAGCTCGATGGCAAGGGGCATGGCCATAACAATGACCCACCAGCCATGCCATTCGGCGTAGGCCAGTGCGAAGAATATGCCGGCGTAGAGCAGTTCGCGGGCGGCGTGGATTTTCTGTTCCAGCGCCGCGAAAGCACTGTGCGGTAAGCGTTCCCGATATTCATGGTTCCACAGCACGTCGAAGCCGCCCAGAGCGGCTTGCACGATCAACAAATAAAATACCTCGCTCATATTATTTACCTCGTGTTGGTGATGGTGGAACACAGCATAACGGGGCAGAGAGGTAAGGCCTTCCTGATTGATAGATCAGGAGTAGAAAGTATTTAACTAATTGTTTGTAACAGGGTTATTTTTTTTCAAAATGGACATAATGGAACATCGATAGCCGCAAACAGACTCCTGAGGGATCATTTCTTTCGTTGCGATTGTTTACGGTATTGGCCGGGAGCGATGCCGACTATGTCGCGGAAAGCGGTGTAAAAATTCGATTGCGTACTAAAGCCGACCGCCAGGCCGATCGACAACACCGAGGCTTGCGGTTCGTCGAGCAGCAGTTTTTTGGCCTCTTCGACACGATGCTGGCGGATATAGTGGGAAAAGCCTTGCTGAAATTCGCTGTTGATCAATTCGGATAATTGATGCGACGTCAATTGCACTTGTTCGGCCAGCATCGCCAGGTTTAGCGATTCCAGGGTAAAGATCTTGTCTTCCTGCATCAGCTTTTGTAATTGTTGCAGTACCGCCTGACGGTCGATGTTTTTTAATGTCGATTCGGCGTAGCTGGCCTGCGCCGCTTCGGCGACGTCCGATTCGATGGAAGGAAAGCGGAGCAAGGTGAGTACTGCGGCGAAAAAGGCTAGGCTGATCAGCATGCTGTAGCTGACGATGAAGGTGTCCGTGGTCAGCAGTGGCCAAATGAAGCCGAGCACGATGACGCCGGTCGCGATGAAGAAAAAAGCGGCCAGGGCCAGCAGTTCGAGTTTGAAACGTCGGCGTTGCTGGCGCAACGCATAGACGACGGCGGCCAGCCACAACACATAGCCGCTGCCAATCACAAACGCCGTTGGCATGGTCCAGTTTATCGGTAGCAATTGCCCGGCCGCCAAAGGTAAAGCATGCAATATATGCCGGGGACGGAAAGCGGCATCGGCGGTCAACAGGCGGCGGCTGTAAAAATAAAAGCTGGGGGCTATGACATACAACAGGCCGATGTAGAGTGGAGAAAAGAAGGGGTCGCTGTCCACGATAAAGTGTAAATGCAGCGCTTGCAACCCGGCCAGTGCGACGACCAGAACAAAGCCGGCTAATTTTCCCGATAATGGTTGAGTGGCCGAATGTTGCAATAAATTGCCAATAATCAATAATGCGGCGGTGAACAAGGAAAATCCGATTGAAAGTAAGGCTAACAGAAGCATGATAAAGGGTGCAAAATCAGTTGCGAAGGGTTCCTGTCGCTAAGTATAGACCTTGGTCGGAGACCGCCAGATATCTGACAGATGTTTAAGCAATCCTATATAATACCGCCTCTTTTTTGACAGATTATTTAGTATCTTCTCGGATAGAATTCCCGTAACATGCAATTCGACTTATTAAATACCGATGGCCATGCGCGCCGTGGGCGCCTGACGTTTGCCAGAGGTGTGGTGGAAACACCGATATTCATGCCGGTCGGCACCTATGGTTCGGTCAAATCGATGACGCCGGAGGAGTTAACCGGCATCGGCGCGCAGATCATATTGGGTAATACCTTTCATTTGATGTTGAGGCCGGGCATGGACGTGATGAAGGCGCATGGCGGGCTGCATGGTTTCATGCGGTGGGATAAGCCGATCCTGACCGATTCCGGAGGTTTTCAGGTATTTAGTCTCGGAGCCTTGCGCAAGATCACCGAACAGGGAGTAACCTTCAAGTCGCCCGTCGACGGCAGCACCATTTTCATGGGGCCGGAGGAATCGATGCGTGTGCAACGCGATCTGGATTCCGATATCGTGATGATATTCGACGAATGCACGCCTTATCCGGCGACGGTACAGGAGGCGGCCGATTCGATGCGCTTGTCGTTGCGTTGGGCGGAGCGTAGTAAAAAGGCCCATGGCGACAATGAGTCGGCGTTGTTCGGCATCGTGCAGGGCGGCATGTACGAGCATCTGCGCAGCGAATCGATAGCGGGTTTGGTCGATATCGGTTTCGACGGCTATGCCATCGGCGGTCTTTCGGTCGGCGAGCCGAAAGAGGAAATGCTGGCGACATTGGATGCGGTGCATCCGCAAATGCCGGCCGATAAGCCGCGTTATCTGATGGGAGTCGGGACGCCGGAGGATCTGGTCGAGGCGGTAAGGCGCGGTATCGATATGTTCGACTGCGTGATGCCGACGCGCAATGCCCGTAACGGCCATTTGTTTACCCGCGAGGGCGTGATCAAAATTCGCAACAGCCGCTATCAGTTCGATACTGGTCCATTGGACGAGCAATGCGGTTGTTATACCTGCCGCAATTATTCCCGTTCCTATCTGCGCCACTTGGACAAATGCCGGGAAATGCTGGGCCCGCGTTTGAACACGATCCATAACCTTTATTACTACCTGGAACTGATGCAGGGCTTGAGGGATGCGATTGCGGCGCAACGGCTGGACGATTTTGTCAATGAGTTTTACCGGCAACGAGGAAAAAGCGTTCCGCCTGTGGCATAATAAAACGATTTTTCGCCCAGATGCCGGGTGTTTTATTTTGTATAACGATAACAATTGAGGATTACGATGAGTTTTTTGATTTCTGATGCGATGGCCGAAGCGGCGGCTCCGGCGGTTCAACAACCGGGCTTTGAAGGCTTGATATTTCCGCTGGGCATTTTGATTTTTTTCTATTTTCTGTTTATCCGTCCTCAATCCAAGCGCAATAAGGAGCAGAAGCAAATGCTGGCGGCCCTGTCGAAAGGAGCCGAAGTGGTGACCTCCGGCGGTATCCTGGGCAAGGTGGCGGAGTTGGATGACAATTTTGTCAAACTGGAAGTCGGCGAGAACACGTTTATCCAGGTGCAACGCCACGCCATCGCCAATATGATGCCGAAAGGCACTTACAAGGCCTTGAGCAAAAAGGCCCGTAGTTAATCGACCGCTTCCGTGCTTTAGTTTCTCATTAGGGGTGCCCCGGCCGCACATCATTGGCAGTCGGGGCATGGCCGTTTTATCAATGGAATAACAATGCAAAACCGCTTCCCACTTTGGAAAAATGTCCTGATTCTGACCGTTTTACTGGTCGGGATTATTTATGCGCTGCCGAATTTGTTCGGTAATGATCCGTCCGTACAATTGTCTTCCTCGACAATCACGCCGCTCGAGCAACAGCAAGCGGACGAAGTGGCGGCCAGCATCAAACAGGCGGGTCTGGCCGTCAAGGCGTTCGAGTTCAGTGATGGCAAAATTTTGGCCCGGTTCAAAAATACCGATGATCAAATGAAAGCGGCCGATTTATTGCGCGACAAGATGGGCAACGATGTCACGGTGGCATTGAATCTGGCGCCCTCGACGCCGGCCTGGTTGAGCGCGTTGGGCGCCGAACCGATGTATCTCGGCCTGGATTTGCGTGGCGGTGTGCATTTTCTGTTGGAAGTGGACATGGATGCGGCCATCAAACAGGCGGAGGAGCGTTATTACAACGACATTCGCTCCGCTTTGCGGACGGCAAGGATACGCTATCAATCGGTCACGAAGGAAAATGGGGCTATCAAAGTCGTGCTGAGAAATGCGGAAGACAAGGTAGCTGCCCTGAATGTTATGGACAAGGACTTTAGGGATCTGAACGTGACCGATGACGAGGAGGAGCTCGCCTTCACTGCGCGCTTGTCCGAGAGCGAGCAACGAGAGATCAAGAAATTCGCCCTGGCGCAAAACATGACGACGTTGCGCAACCGGGTCAATGAGATCGGCGTTGCCGAGCCGGTTATTCAACAGCAGGGCGATAACCGTATCGTCGTCCAGTTGCCGGGGGTGCAGGATACCACGCGTGCCAAGGAAATTTTGGGTACTACCGCGACCTTGGAATACCGCCTGGTCGATGTCGAACACGATGTGCAGAAAGCGGTCGATGGGCGGGTGCCGGTCGGTAGTCGCCTGTATTACGAAAAAAACGGCAATCCGATTTTGTTGAAGCGCAAAGTCATCGTCACCGGTGATCAGATTGTCGATGCTTCATCCGGATTGGACCAAAACGGCTCGCCGGCCGTGTTTATTACCTTGAATGGCATCGGGGCGAAGAAAATGGGCAAGATGACCCAAGCCAATATCGGCAAG
The DNA here is from genome assembly GCF_000733935.1 of Methylomarinum vadi. Taxonomy (NCBI): domain Bacteria; kingdom Pseudomonadati; phylum Pseudomonadota; class Gammaproteobacteria; order Methylococcales; family Methylococcaceae; genus Methylomarinum; species Methylomarinum vadi. Next base: position 1,121,288 of record NZ_JPON01000001.1, on the reverse strand, counting down.
CCGATGGCGGTTGTGTTCATCGAATACAAGAGCGAGACCCGTACCGTCAACGGCAAGAAAGTCCGGCATAAGGAAAAAGTCGAGAAGGTCATCAGCGTCGCAACCATTCGCGATGCCTTCAGTAAGCGTTTTCAGACCACCGGTCTGGATAGCACACAAGAGGCGCGTAATCTGGCGCTATTGTTGAGAGCGGGCGCGTTGGCGGCACCGGTCGATATCGTCGAGGAACGTACCGTCGGTCCGAGCCTGGGGCAGGACAATATCGACCGCGGTCTGATGTCGGTCGTCGTCGGTTTGCTGTTGGTATTGGTGTTCATGGGAGTTTATTACAAGGTTTTCGGTTTGGTGGCCAATGCCGCGCTGGCATTCAACCTGATACTAATTGTGGCTTTGTTGTCGCTGCTGCAGGCTACGCTGACGTTGCCGGGTATCGCCGGCATCGTGTTGACGGTCGGTATGGCGGTTGACGCCAACGTTTTGATTTTCGAGAGGATCAAGGAGGAGATTCGCTTGGGCAATACGCCGCAGTCGAGCATCTACACCGGTTACGAGAAAGCCTTCGTCACGATTCTCGACGCCAATATCACGACCTTGCTGGTCGCGTTGGTGTTGTTTGGTTTCGGCACCGGACCGATCAAGGGCTTTGCCGTGACGCTTTCGCTCGGTATTCTGACCTCGATGTTTACCGCGATCATGGGTACCCGGATGCTGATCAATTGGATCTACGGCAATCGCCGGATTGACAAGCTGTCGATTTGATCAAGTCGGTATTTAGCTCAAACATAACGGATAACAAGAACATGTTTAAACAAGAAATCGATTTCCTGGGCAAGCGTAAATATGCGCTGGCTTTTTCCAGTTTGCTGATTGTCATATCGGTTGTTTCCTTAATTGCGAACGGTCTGACCATGGGTATCGACTTTACCGGTGGTACGCTGGTCGAGGTCGGTTATAAACAAGCAGCCGATTTGTCGGCCATGCGCGCGTCATTGGGCGAGGCCGGTTTCGGCGATGCCACGGTGCAAAATTTCGGCACCGCTAAGGACGTCTTGATTCGCCTCAAGCCGGATGAAAACCTTAGTAGTGCGGAGCTTAGTAACCGCGTCTTGGAGGCAATTAACAAGAATAGCGCGGAGCCGGCCGAACTGCGGCGGGTCGAATTCGTCGGGCCGCAGGTGGGTGACGAATTGGCCGAGGATGGCGGCTTGGCGTTGTTGTATTCGATGTTCGGCATTTTGATTTATGTTGCCTGGCGCTTCGAATATAAGTTCTCGTTGGGGTCGGTGGCCGCCTTGGTCCATGACGTTATCATTACCCTGGGCGTTTTTTCCGTGTTCGGTATGGAATTCGACTTGACCGTGCTGGCGGCTGTATTGGCGGTCATCGGTTATTCATTGAACGATACCATCGTCGTCTATGACCGTATCCGGGAGAATTTTCGCAAGTTAAGGAAGGGCGATCCCGAAAACATCATGAACACCTCGCTAAACCAGACGTTGAACCGTACCTTGATGACTTCGTTGACTACGGCCTTGGTTTTGGTGGCGCTGGCGGCGCTGGGTGGTGAAATCATCCATAACTTCGCCTTGGCGTTGTTGATCGGCGTGGCGATCGGTACCTATTCATCGATCTACATTGCCAGTCCGGTGGTTCTGGCTTTGGGTATCAGTAAGGAAGATTTGATGATGCCGGAAAAAGAAGGGCTCGACGTCGACGGTTTGCCTTAGCCAAAAATGGCCTAAGCAAAGGCCGGGAGGCGGTAAAAAAGATATTACCGGAAAAATAGATTGGTTATAATGTCTGATTATTTTACTTTTTACTTTAGAAACTGGAGTTTGAAACAACATGGCAATTGAACGTACGTTCTCAATTATTAAACCCGATGCTGTCGCCAAAAACGTGATTGGTGAGATTGTTAGCCGGTTCGAAAAAAACGGCCTGAGAGTGGTTGCATCGAAAATGGTGCAATTGAGCAAAGAACAAGCGGAAGGTTTTTACGCGGTTCATAAAGAGCGTCCTTTTTTCAATGATCTGGTTTCTTTCATGATTTCCGGCCCCGTCGTCGTCCAAGTATTGGAAGGCGAAAACGCGGTATTGAAAAACCGCGAATTGATGGGAGCTACCAATCCTAAAGAAGCGGCTCCCGGCACGATTCGCGCCGATTTCGCGGAAAGCATCGACGAAAACGCGGTGCATGGTTCCGATGCCCCGGAAACTGCGAAAGAAGAAATCGCCTTCTTTTTCTCTGAAAATGACATCTGCGAACGCATCCGTTAATTTGGATAAAATCAATTTGCTCGATTACGACAGAAAAGGCCTGCAGGCCTTTTTTGTCGAGATGGGCGAAAAACCGTTTCGGGCAACGCAATTGCTGAAATGGATCTATCAGGAAGGGGTCGAAGATTTCGATCAGATGACCAACCTGAGCAAGACCTTGCGCGCCTGGTTGCAAGATCACTGTTGCATTAAGGCGCCCGAAATTGTCGCCGAACAAAAAGCATCCGATGGCACCTACAAATGGGTCATGCAGATGAGTTGCGGCAACCGGGTCGAAACCGTGTATATTCCGGAGGAAAAGCGGGGTACGCTCTGCGTCTCGTCGCAAGTCGGTTGCGCCTTGGCTTGTACCTTTTGTTCGACGGCCAGACAGGGCTTTAATCGTAATCTCACGGTAGCGGAAATTATTGGCCAGCTTTATGTGGCGCAAAACCGCTTGGGACCTCAGCAAAAAATCACTAATGTCGTGATGATGGGGATGGGCGAGCCATTATTAAATTTCGATAATGTCGTGACCGCGATGAATTTGATGATGGACGATTTCTGTTACGGTTTGTCGAAACGACGGGTGACTGTCAGTACTTCCGGTGTCGTGCCGGCCATGCGCCGATTGCATGACGTCTGCGATGTGAGCGTGGCGGTTTCCTTGCATGCCGCGACAGACGAGCTGCGCGACGTGTTGGTGCCGATCAACCAGAAATATCCATTGCGGGAATTGATGGCGGCTTGTCGTGATTATGCCAAACAAGGGCCGCGTAAGCATATCACTTTCGAATACGTGATGCTGGACGGGATCAACGATTCCGAACGCGATGCGAAGGCCTTGATCAGGTTGTTGAGCCATGTCCCGTCCAAAGTCAATCTGATACCGTTCAACCCTTTTCCGCAAACGGATTATCGATGTTCCAAACCGGAAACGATCCTGCGTTTCCGCGATATTTTGCACAATGCCGGCATCGTCACTACGATACGCAAGACCCGCGGCGATGATATCGACGCCGCCTGCGGTCAGTTGGTCGGGCAGGTGCAGGATAAAAGCCGTCGGCATTTGAAGCTTCAGCGAGCTGGAGTGCAGCATGTCGCTTAATAAATATTGTAGCGTGATCCTTGCCGGCCTCTTGAGCCTGGTTGTCGCCGGCTGCGTATCGACTTCCGGCGCTAAGGATTCGAAGAGCAGGGAAGAAAAAGCGTTGCTGAATCTGCAAATGGGCGTGCGTTATCTGGATCTAGGGATGTTGAACGTGGCCAAGGAAAAACTGGAAATCGCCTACGAGCTAGACTCCAGGAATGCCGACGTTCTCAATGCGCTGGCAGTGCTGCATGAGCGCCTCAAGCAATACGATAAGGCCCGCTATTATTATCAGGAAGCGATGGATTTGAATCCGGATGAGGCGAGCGTGAAAAACAACTACGGTCGTTTTTTATGCGAGCACGGCAATTATAGCGAAGCCATGGAGCTATTGAATCAGGCTGCGCAAATGCCGCTGAACAGCCGAAAATGGTTGCCGTTGACCAACCTCGGCTTGTGTTATTTGAGTCAGAATCAGCAGCAGCAAGCCGAGACGGAATTCAGAAAGGCATTGCAGTTGCAGCCGAATTACGCTCCGGCATTGATGGAAATGCAGCAGATCAGCTATGAGCAACGGAATTATTTGTCGGCCCGTGCCTTTCTGGAACGCTATCTCAGCGTCGCCCAACACACGCCGCAAACGTTGTGGGTCGCTTTCCAGACAGAAAGAGCGTTGGGTAACCGGGAGTTGACGGAAAAATACCGGCAGGAGTTGCTACGTTTGTTTCCGGCGTCAGAGCAGGCCCAACAAATCCGAACGGCTATCAATCGTTAAATCAAACTTTCAAGCTTTATTCTTTTTACACCTCAATGGCAAAAAAACAGCAGGCAATACAAGCTATCCGGGGCATGCACGATATTCTCCCGGAACAATCTCCGCGTTGGCATAAGGTCGAGACGACTATCAAAGCAGTTCTCGACAGTTATGGTTACCGGGAAATACGCCTGCCGATCGTCGAGAAAACGGAGTTATTCAAACGCTCGATCGGTGAGGTTACCGATATTGTCGAAAAGGAGATGTATACCTTCGATGATCGCAATGGCGACTCCTTGACGCTTAGACCGGAAGGGACCGCTGGTTGCTTGCGCGCCTGTTTGGAACATGGCTTGTTGCATAACCAGGTCCATCGTTTATGGTATTGCGGCCCTATGTTCAGGCACGAGCGCCCGCAGAAGGGACGTTATCGCCAGTTTTACCAATTGGGTGTCGAAACCTACGGCATGGCGGGGCCCGATGTCGATGCGGAAATCATTTTGTTGAGCGATCGCCTGTGGAGAAGGCTAGGGATTCGCGGCAACGTCGAATTGCAATTGAATTCGCTGGGTACGATCGAAGAGCGAGCCGCCTACCGGGATAAATTGATCGACTATTTCAAGAGACATCTGGATTTATTGGATGAGGACAGCTTACGCCGATTAGAGACCAATCCGCTCCGCATTCTCGACAGCAAAAATCCGGATATGAAGGGAGTGATCGCCGGCGCTCCTGAATTGATGGATTATCTCGGTGAGGAAAGCCGTAATCATTTCAATGAATTGCGTGCCATGCTCGACGATTTGGGAATAGCCTATGTGTTGAATTCCCGGTTGGTGCGAGGATTGGATTACTATGGCAAGACCGTGTTCGAATGGGTGACCGACGAACTCGGCGCGCAAGGCACGATTTGCGCGGGCGGCCGCTACGACGGCTTGATCGAGCAGCTGGGCGGGAAAAAGAATTTCGCCATCGGTTTTGCCCTCGGCATGGAAAGATTGTTGGCATTGGTGGAAATGCAGGACGATTTTCAGGTCGAACCGACCGTGGACGTTTTTATGATACGGGTGGGTAGCGAGGCGGAGAAAGCCGGCATGCGTATTGCCGAACAACTCAGATCCGAGTTGCCCAAGTTGAAATTGCTGGTCAATTGTGGCGGCGGAAGTTTCAAGAGCCAGTTCAAAAAGGCGGACAAAAGTGGCGCCGAATATGCCGTCATCATCGGTGACGACGAGGTTAGCCAGGGGGTAGTCAGTTTGAAACCTCTGCGTAGCGATCGGGAACAGAGAAACATGCCTGTGTCGGAACTGATACAAGTGCTGAGTGAATGGTTGGCCTGTTGAAATTGGCCGAAGTTTGTAGAAAACGATATTAACAGAGAAAAACCGTGGAAATTTACGAAACAGAAGAACAGCAGGTCGAGGCCTTAAAGCGTTGGTGGAAGGAAAACGGTACGTCGACGATTGTGGGATTGATTGCGGCGATCGTTCTGGTGGGGGGCTGGAATTTTTGGCGCAGTTACCAACAAGACCAGCAAAATCAAGCATCGGCATTATATGAGCAATTGCTAACGGATATGGAGCAATCCAAGTATAAGGACGTGGAAAAAATTTCCGAGCGGTTGATGGATCAATACGGTTCCAGTGCCTATAGCGCTTACGCCCAATTGATGCTGGCCAAAAGCAAGGTCCAGCAAGGCGATCTGGACGGAAGTAAAGCGGTTTTACAGCAATTATTGCAAAATGCCGGCAGTGATGAGATTAAAAACGTGGCGCGTATTCGCTTGGTCAGGTTGATGTTGGCGACGGGCGACTACGAAACGGGCCTGCAATTAATCGCGGAAGTCGATCCCTCTTCGGCGGAAGGTTTTAGCGGTACTTATGACGAGCTGACAGGAGACTTGTATGTGGCGTTAGGACGTCTAGGGGAAGCCCGTACCGCTTATCAAAACGCCTTGCGTTCGGGCCAGCAATCGCCGCTATTGCAGTTCAAGCTGGATGATATTACCGCGCCGGAACTCGTTACGCCCCCCGCGACCGAATAATTTTCCCAGCGCCTTCTTCTTCCGCAGAAGGCGCGTTCTTTTAACGTAACCATGCTGGCGGTGAGGTGAAGTTAAAAGGTTTTCGTATAAAAGTGCCTTTCATGCTTAAAAATCACGCTTCCGATAAAGTTTTTCCGTTTCTGCTGGGGTTGTTGTTGTCGTTTTTGCAAGGCTGTGCCGCGGTCGATGCCGGCAAGGAATTGATGAGCGGCGCCACCAGTTATTTTCTTGGTGGTGAGGATAATACCGAGCCGCCCGCCGTATTATTGGAATATGAGCCGGAAATCGAAATAGAACGGTTATGGCGGGAAACGACCGGCGACGGCGCGGAAGAACAATTCCTCAAGCTGGTGCTTTCGGTCAGTTATGGCAAGGTGTTGAGCGCCGACCATAATGGCCTGATCCTGGCTCGAAATGTCGAGAGCGGCGATATCGTTTGGGAAACGGAAACCGACTTTGCTTTTTCCGCGGGACCCGGCAGCGGGATCGAGACGGTGATCATGGGCACCAGCGATGCGGAGGTGATCGCTTTCGATATCGACAGCGGCGAACAAAAATGGGCTAGTCAGGTATCCAGTGAAGTGTTGGCGGTTCCGCTGGTTGCCAAGGGCAAGGTCATCGTGCGTACCATCGACGGCAAGGTTGTCGCGTTGGATGAAAAAGACGGCGCTCAGCTGTGGGAATTCGAACGGAATGTGCCGGCGCTAAGTATTCGCGGTACCAGTTCGCCGATCATAGTCGAGGATAATGTCATCGCGGGTTATGCCAACGGTAAAATCTTGGCATTGCGACTCAGCGACGGCAAGAATATCTGGGAGACCAGTATTGCGATACCCAGCGGGCGTTCCGAGGTGGAACGTTTGGTCGACTTGGATGTCGATCCGGTGGAAACGGATGGCGTCATCTATATTTCCAGCTACCAGAGCGGTACCTCGGCCGTACTGGAAATCGATGGTGATGTGCTCTGGCGCAACGAGGATGTCTCTTCCTATTCGGGTATCGGCTATGATTGGCGTTATCTGTATGTGACCGATAGCAGCAGCGAAGTCTGGCAATTGGATCAGCGCAACGGTGCCGCCTTGTGGAAACAGGACGAGTTGCGTTTCCGCAAACTGACGGCACCGGTCGCCTATGATGGTTATGTCGTCGTCGGTGATTTGGAAGGCTATGTGCATTGGTTGTCGGCGAGCGACGGCCGGCAGCTAGGGCGCATACATGTGACCGAGGCGGCAATCGAAGCCAAACCGGTGGTGGTCGATAATACCGTATTTATCTATGCAAAAGACGGCACCTTGGCCGCCTATAAGATCAAACGCAAATAATGTTACCTGTAATCGCTTTGGTGGGCCGGCCTAATGTCGGCAAATCCACGTTGTTCAATTATCTGACTCGTAGCCGCGAGGCGCTGGTCGCCGATTATCCGGGGTTAACCCGCGACAGGCAATATGGCCGCGTCAAGCGGGGAGGGCGTGATTGCCTGGTGGTCGATACCGGCGGAATCGTCGATGATAGCGAAGGCATAGACAGTTTCGCTCGCAAGCAGGTGGAGATCGCTTTGCAGGAAGCCGATATCGTGTTTTTTCTGGTCGATGCCCGCGCCGGTATCAATGCCGCCGACGAGATTATCGCCGAAACCCTGCGCAAGCTGAACAAGCCGGTGGTATTGGTGGCGAACAAGATTGACGGTATCAATGCCGATCTGGCGGCCGCCGATTTCTACGCCTTGGCCTTGGGCGAGCCGGTGCAGATCGCCGCGTCGCATGGTCGCGGTGTAAAAGAGTTGTTGGCTCGTATCGACGAGATATTGCCGCCTTCTGCGGAGGAAGCGGAAGAAGAGGAACAGGGCATCGGCATCGCGATCGTCGGCCGTCCTAATGTCGGCAAGTCCACGCTGGTCAATCGACTGTTGGGCGAAGAAAGAGTGGTCGTGTTCGACGAGGCAGGCACTACTCGTGATAGTATTTATATTCCGTTCGAACGCAACAATCAGAAATTCACCTTGATCGATACCGCGGGCATGCGCAGGAAGTCGCGGGTCTCGCTGGCGATCGAAAAATTCAGTATCATCAAGTCGCTGCAAGCCATTGAAAAGGCCAATGTCGTCATTTATCTGATCGATGCGCGCGAAGGGGTGACCGAACAGGATGCGCATTTGCTTGGTTTGGTACTCGAGGCCGGGCGGGCCCTGATCATCGGCTTGAATAAATGGGACGGTATCCCGGCGGAGCAAAAAGACATCGTCAAAAAGCAAATCGAGATCAAACTGCCGTTTCTGGATTTCGCCGAAAAACATCCGATTTCCGCGTTGCACGGCAGCGGGGTCGGCAAGTTGTTCGATGTCGTGCATGATTTGTACGATGCGGCGATGATAGACATGTCGACGCCGGTATTGACCCGCATTCTTAACGAGGCCATGGCGGCCCATCAGCCGCCACTGGTGCGTGGTCGCAGGATCAAGCTGAAATACGCCCACCAGGGCGGCCGTAATCCGCCAGTCGTCGTGATTCATGGCGTACAGACGGATGCTCTGCCGGGGTCCTATAAACGTTACTTGATGAATTATTTCCGGGAACAATTGGGATTGAAGGGTACGCCGGTGCGGTTGGTGTTCAAGTCGCCGGAAAATCCGTTCCAGGGGCAAAAAAACAAATTGACCGAACGCCAGCTGAAAAAACGCAAGCGCTTGGTTCAGTTCAAGAAAAGAAAGAAATGACGGTGTGCATGGCGCATCGATAAAACACAACGGGTAGAGATAAGATAATGGCGACAATAACATTCCAAGGTAAACCCATTCATACCAGCGGCGAATTACCTGCGGTCGGCAGTCAGGCGCCGGATTTCAAGCTGGTCAGCAATAAATTAAAAGAAGTTTCGTTGCGGAACTATGCCGGCAAGAAGAAAGTGTTGAATATCGTTCCGAGCCTGGATACGCCGACCTGTCAGATGTCGGCCCGAAAATTCAACGAGAAGGCCGCCAGCCTTGACAATACCGTTGTGTTGGCGATCTCGGCCGACTTGCCCTTTGCCCAGAACCGTTTTTGCGAGGCGGAAGGCATCAAGGATGTCATTCCTCTATCGACCTTTCGTTCCAGTTTCGCCAAGGATTATGGCGTTGAGCTGATCGATAGCATTCTGGCTGGTTTGACCGCACGTGCGGTGGTGGTGTTGGATCGGGACGATCAAGTCGTGTATACCGAATTGGTCGGCGAGGTCGCCGATGAGCCGAATTACGAAGAGGCTTTGAATGCGGTACGAGAGATATAATAGATCTATGAGCCAGGAATAAAAAGCTAAGCAAGGGCTGATAAATCAATTCAGCCCTTGCCATCGCTATTATATTCTGTATTTTACTTCAACTTATCCGTCACATGCGGCTCGATGTGCTGGTAGATCAATTGATGCATTTTCGGGTTGCCGGCGATGATGTTGCCGGATTGCAGGTAGTGGGAGTTAAAGGAAAAATCGGTGACGACGCCGCCCGCTTCCTGGATCAGCAACACGCCGGCAGCCATGTCCCACTCCTTTAGGCCGATTTCCCAAAAACCGTCCAGTCTTCCGGCGGCCACATAAGCCAGATCGAGTGCCGCGGAGCCGGGGCGCCTGATGCCAGACGTTGCTGCGCATAGTGACCGAAACATCGCCAGGTAGTCGTCCAGGTGTTCTTCGCTCCTGAAGGGAAAACCGGTGCCCAGCAATGCGCCTTGCAGACTGGCCTGGCGAGCCACGCGAATGCGGCGGTTATTGAGCATGGCGCCCCCACCCCGTTCGGCAGTAAACAATTCATCCCTGCCGGGGTCGTAGATCACACCCAGCTCTATTTTTCCCTTGACTTTCAGTGCGATCGAAACGGAATATTGCGGAAAGCCGTGCAGGAAGTTGGTTGTGCCGTCCAATGGGTCTATCACCCAGACATAATCATTTCCTTCGTGTTCGCCGCTTTCCTCGGCCAGAATGGCGTGTTCGGGATAGGCATTGCGGATGACTCTAATGATTTCGCGTTCCGCCTGATAATCGACCTCGGAAGCGTAGTCGTATTTACTCTTTTGGTTGATGGTCAAGCGGTCGATGTTATCGGCCGAACGTTGGATCAAGTCGCCGGCATTTCTTGCCGCACGGACGGCAATGTTGAGCATTGGATGCATAGATCTATTTTTTATAGAGCACAGAAAACCGCATAGAATAACAAATCTTTTGTTAAAATCATCGATTTTTTACGCTGTAGGACAGATCATTGTTGTCGCATTTTAAAATTGTGTTGGTCGAGACGACTAATCCCGGCAATATCGGCGCCGCAGCCCGGGCGATGAAGAATATGAGGCTGAGCCATCTTTGCTTGGTTGCGCCGAAGGTTTTTCCCAGTGCCGATGCGACCGCCCGCGCCGCTGGGGCCAACGATATTCTGAGTTCAGTGGAGATATGCGATACGCTGGAGCAAGCGATTGCCGATTGCCAGATCGTAGTCGGAGCGAGCGCCCGGGATCGCACGATCAGTTGGCCGGAGCTGACGGTCAGGGAGTGCGCGGAAAAATTCGTCGCGCCGGAATACCGCGCGGCGCGTATCGCCATCGTGTTCGGACGGGAAAGCTCCGGGTTGAAGAATCACGAGCTGGACTTGTGCCAGTATTTGTTGCGCATACCCTGTAACCCTGAGTTCAGTTCCCTTAATGTGGCGGCCGCGGTGCAAGTCGTATGCTATGAATTGTTCATCGCCAGCGGATTTACCCATGAAAGGAAAATCGGCGATAAAGGCGCGGATCCTTTGGCGACCGTTGAACAAATGGAAGCGTTTTACCGCCATTTATATCAAACCATGGACGATATCGGCTTTCTGCACCCGGATAAATCCAAATCCATCATGCGGCGGTTGCGGCGAATTTTTAACCGCGCCCATTTGGATGTCAAAGAGTTGGATATACTGCGAGGAATACTCCGCTTTTCACAAAATCATAATGCCAAATAGCGTCTATGTTTAAGCGAATTCAAGAAGAAATAAACTGCGTTTTCGATCGCGACCCCGCCGCGCAGTCGGTGTTCGAAGTGATCACCGCCTATCCGGGCTTTCATGCCATGATCATTCACCGGCTTAGCCATTATTTCTGGCAAAGCGGTTATCGTTGGTTGGGGCGATTCAGTTCCCATATCGGCCGGTGGCTGACCGGCATAGAGATTCATCCCGGCGCGACGATCGGCCGACGTTTCTTCATCGATCACGGCATGGGCGTGGTAATAGGGGAAACCGCCGTGATCGGCGATGACTGTACCTTATATCATGGCGTGACCCTGGGCGGCACCAGCTGGAATAAGGGCAAGCGACATCCGACGTTGCGCAATGGCGTCGTGATCGGCGCCGGCGCAAAAGTATTGGGGCCGATCGAAATAGGCGAGGGCGCCCGGGTCGGGTCCAATTCGGTCGTGGTCAAACCTGTTCCAGCCGGCGCGACGGTGGTGGGTATTCCCGCGCATATTATCGACCGTAAATCCAAGCAAAAAGCCGCTAACCGCGATGCCATCGCCCAGAAAATGGGTTTCGATGCTTACGGAGCGACCGCCGACATGCCCGATCCGATTGCCAACGCGATCAATCATATGCTCGATCATATCCATGCCATGGATAAACAATTAGAAAGTCTGAAACAAGTGCTGAATGAAGCTGGAATCGAATTTAAAAATCAGGCCATTCCTGAATTAAATCATTGTGAAATAAAGGATAATGAGTAAAAAAACTATTTAATGAAAATTGTTGACCAAAATACTAGGTTTTATTATAGTGTCCTTACATATTTTAGGTTTATAAGGAACTTCCAGTGCGATTAACAACAAAAGGGCGTTATGCCGTTACCGCGATGCTGGATCTGGCGTTTCACAGTCAAACCAGACCAGTGACATTAACCGATATTGCGACTAGACAAACGATCTCTTTATCCTATCTTGAGCAATTGTTTGCCCGCTTACGCAAGGCTGGCATGGTCAAGGGGGTGCGCGGCCCGGGTGGAGGCTATAAATTGAGTCGTGATGCGGATGATATCAATATTGCCGAAATTATCGTGGCCGTCGACGAGCAAGTCGATTCGACTAAATGCGGCGGCAAGGGCAATTGCCAGAACAATCAGCATTGCTTGACCCATGATCTTTGGATGGGTTTGAGTGACCAGATTCGTGATTATTTATCGGGCATCAGCCTGGGTTCTTTGCTGGAAAGAGAGCTCGTTAACGAAGTCGCCAAACGCCAGGATAAGGATTTGGAACAGGTTATCGAGATTTCGAATAGAACGGAAAAAATGACCGCTTGATGATCTATTTCGATCATAACGCCACCACGCCTATCGATGAGCGGGTGGTCGAAGTGATGCAGCCTTTTCTGCACTCTTTCTATGGCAATCCGTCGAGTCTTTATCGTTTGGGTAGACTGTCCAGAAGCGCCGTGGAAACGGCCCGAGAGCAGGTCGCGGCGTTGCTCGGGACGCAACCGTCCCGGGTCGTCTTTACCAGTGGCGGCACCGAGGCAAACAATCTTGCCGTCAATAGTATCGACGATTCGTCCTCGGTTGCTGTTTCGGCGATCGAGCACCCGTCCATGCTCGAGCCCCTGTTTCACAGGCGCTCCAGCTATCGTAAGTTCAGTTTGATCGAAGTCGACGAAAACGGACGAGTCATACCCGAGGCGATCGATGGCTTGAATTTGAATCAGGGCGATTTTGTCTCCATCATGCTGGCCAATAACGAAACCGGTGTGATCCAGGACATTGCCGGCCTGGTTGAAAAGCTGCGAAGAAGACGGGTCGTCTTTCATACCGATGCGGTTCAAGCAATCGGTAAGGTACCGGTTTCCTTCGACCAATTGGGCGTCGATATGATGTCGGTGTCGGGGCACAAAATTTATGGCCCTAAAGGCGTCGGTGCGTTGGTATTCACCAAGGGCTCCGAGCCTAAGCCGATGTTGCTCGGCGGCGGGCAGGAGCATGGCTGGCGGGCCGGCACGGAGAATGTTGCCGCTATTGTCGGTTTCGGCAAGGCGGCCGAGTTGGCGGCCAGTGAGTTGGATGAACGCCGGCGACGGATTGAATCATTACGCGATAAATTGGAGCAAGCGTTAGCGGAGCTCGCGGGCGTCACGGTTTTCTCCAAGAACGCCGAGCGCTTGCCCAATACGTTGCAGATATCGATACCCGGCGTCGATGGCGAGATGTTATTGATGCGGATGGACCAACATAATATTGCCGTGTCGAGCGGCTCGGCCTGCGCCTCGGGAGCGGGAGAGCCCAGCCCGGTGTTGACGGCGATGGGAGTTGACTCGGTCGTCGCGAAAGGAGCCATTCGCATTAGCTTGGGAAAGGATAATACCGAGCAAGATATCGATAAAATGATCTCGGTGATTAACAAATTATTGGTTCTATAGTTTCAGAGGTGTTAATGACTATTACAGTGACAGAAAATGCGGCCAGGCAAATTCAAAAGCAATTGGATAAACGCGGCTCCGGAGTCGGGCTCAAATTAGGCGTTAAGCAAGCCGGCTGCTCCGGCTATGCCTATGTGCTGGATTATGCCGATCGCATAGAAGAGGATGAGACGGTATTCGAGCAATTTGGCGTCAAGTTGGTCGTCGATAATAAGGATTTGGCCATTCTGAATGGAATCGAATTAGATTATGCGAGGGAAGGCATTAATGAAGCATTCAAATTCAACAATCCCAATGTAACCGCAACCTGCGGTTGCGGCGAAAGCTTTTCGGTCTAAGCGATCAGCATTTGGATCTCGTGTTGAATCTGCCCCAAATAGCGTTTGCTCTGTTTGGGGCTCGTTTTAATATCGGCTATTAGCTTGCTTTCATCGCCGGATAAAGACTGTTCGTGGGCGGCGATGATTTTTTCGGCGATATCGATAATCCGGTACTGTTTGTTCCGCGCAGTACTGCGCAATATCTCGAACGCGTCATGTCCTTTGATTTTATAGCGTTCCATGATAATGCCTATCGCCGTGCTGATTTTACGGTTGTTGGCGATTGTGATATCGATATTTTCCGTACGCCGGTTCAACTGCATCTTTTCCCAATGCCAATGCAAGGCCGTTTCGATTTCAATGATCAATTGTTGAGTATTGATTGGTTTTAGCAACAGCCCTAATGCGCCATGTCGGTATATGGAGGCTATCGGGTCATTTTCATCGCTGTTACTGATAAATATGAATGGCAGATTATGCTGATTTAAATAAGCAGTAAGATCAACAAACTGGGGGAATGAGCGATCCAGTAGAACAAGGTCGGGTTGGGTTTGATAAGTGTAGGTAAAGATATTGCCGCACTTATTGGCGTAATGAGTGACCGAATAGGAATTCTGGCGAAGTTCCGATAACAAGCGTTTGCTGTGAGCGATGTCGTCATCAATGACCAGAATTTTTTTCGGCATACAATAAGATCCAGTTCCCTGTACCATCCTGAGAATTTAAAAACGTTAGTATCGGTTGCAGCAGGAAACGCTGCTTTGGCAGGGTGTAGGCCGTAAGAGTTATTTTAAGAAAAAAACCAAAAATGTAAAGTGATAAATAAGAGGAGTTGTATTACCTATTGATTTGCATGGTATTTTCCGTGGGCTGTGTTGGGCCGGTTAATTTTGTTTGAAGCGATGGATCTGCCGGCGTTGTTTTTTGTTGGGTTTGCGTTCCCGTTCCGAATGATCCAAGTATTCTCGTTGCAGTTTTTGCTGGGCTATCTGTTCCCGGCGTTTGGCTTTACTTTCCTCGCTTTCCTCATAGAGCAAGGCCGCCTCGCTGGCCGGGCGGCGTTGCTTGTTGATGCCTGTGACGACAATGTTCCAGGTGTATCGATCCTTGCTGATGACTATATGACTGCCGGCCTTGACCTCCTTGGAAGGTTTGCAGCGTTGACCGTTAAAATGGACCTTGCCGCCAGACACGGCGTCGGCTGCGAGCTTGCGCGTTTTAAAAAAACGCGCGGCCCACAGCCATTTATCCAGACGGAGAGAATCCGGTTCAGTCAACGTCGTATCCTTTCTCGGACCATTCCTTAAAACCGCCTGCCATGCTGACAGCTTTAACGTAGCCGATTTTATGCAAGGCTTCGGTAGCCAGGGCGGATCTGCCGCCGGTTTGGCAATAGACGATGATTTCCTTATCTTGTTGGTTTTGCAGAAGCGGATCGGAAGTGATTTTAAATTCCAAGACCCCGCGTGGAATGTTAATGGCTCCCGGTAGATGGCCGGCGGCAAATTCGGCCGGTTCCCTGACGTCTAGAATGGGATTGCCGGCCAGCTTGCTTTTCGCTGTTTCGGTCGTTATTTCGGTGATTTTTTGTTTGGCTTCGGCCACAAGATCCATAGCGGTAACTGACATGAGAGACTCCTCTTGGGTTAATGAATATTAGTGGATGATAATATTCATTTGGCTTTTTTGCAATGATGGTTCTATTTTCGGTAAAAAAGAATTCATTATTTGGTTACAATAGGCACCCGTTCAAAGACGCGTTATATTTACGGAGAAATCAGGCCATGAATTTTGAAAAGGTTATTTTCGGGTTTTTTGTCGTTTTGGCGTTGACGCTCAATTTCGGCTTTTTTTTGGGAGAAATGGATAATCCGGCCCATCATAACGTGTTCGAACTGTTTGCCGTCATCATTGTAAATTTTATCGCCACTATTTTAAAGTTTGGCGATCGTTCTCAAATCGGGGCGGTGCTGTTGGCGACCAGTCTCGTCGCCGATTTGCAATTAGTCACGGCGGCGACCTACTGGACCGTCGTCGTGCATATCACCGAAACCGGACTGACGCCTGACGTCATGGCCAGTATCATTTCCTTCACCGGCGGGGCATTGCTGGCCAACATCATATCGACGGTCATACTGGTTACCGAAACGCTGATGTCCCGCCTGTAAGACTTGCACCTTTAGCAATTAGCTCTAGCAATGGTTGCCCCGTCAGTCGATATTTCCCGAGTTTCGTTCATCGTCATGCGCGAAATGCGCGCTCCGCTCATGGCGCTGATTGCCGTATATTCGGTTTCAGTGTTCGGCATGGTTTTCATTCCAGGGCCGGTCGTCGACGGTGAAGTGCAGTACATGAGCATTTTCCATGCCTTCTATTTCATGACCTATACCGCGACGACGACGGGTTTCGGCGAGATCCCGTTCGAGTTCAGCGATGCCCAGCGCTTTTGGGCGATTGCCTGTCTCTATGTCAGCGTCATCACTTGGCTGTATGCCATCGGGAGTATTATTCATCTGATCCAAAACCCCTTTTTCGTCAGGGCGCTGGCCGAATGGCGGTTCGCCAAGAGGGTGGAACGGATCGTCAATCCTTATTTCATCATTTGCGGGTTTGGCGATACCGGCAGCGTGTTGACCCGAGGATTGAGCGACTATGGCATGTCGGCCGTGATCATCGATTCCAGCGAGGAGCGGATCAAGGCATTGCAACTGCGCAATTATACCGTGGCGATGCCGGGTTTATATGCCGATGCCAGCGTGCCCAAACATTTACTGGAAGCGGGCGTCATGCGAAAAAATTGTAAATTCGTCGTTGCCATCACCAATAATGAGGAGGCGAATTTAAAGATTTCCGCGCTGGCCCGTTCGCTGAACCCTAAGGTGGGCATTATTACGATGTCCAAGGTCGAGGTGTTCGAGGAAACGCTGGCGACGCTGGGTGGTGAAGTGCATATCGTCGATCCTTTCAAAACCTATGCCAAGGTTTTGGCGGCGGCGATGCACAATCCGGGCTTCTATGCCTTGAATAACTGGTTGGTGCGCGAGCGTGGAGCCAGTTTGAACAAATATGTCAATCCGCCGTTGGGAACCTGGATTATTTGCGGTTACGGCCGGATGGGGCATGAGGTGAATAGGGTATTGACCAAATATGGGATAAAAACCGCCGTCATCGACCCTCACGACTCGAAGGAAGAAGAGCATATAGAACGCTATATCGTCGGCCGGACGACGGCCAGAACGTTGTCACAGGCTGGTATTGAACATGCGGCCGGAATCCTTGCTGGCACCGATGATGACGGCCATAATTTAGGCATCCTGCTGAATGCGCGCTACTTCAACCGTAAACTGTTTACCATCGTCCGGCAGAATCGCCATCAGAATGCCGTCGCCTTCAACGCCTCCGACGTCGACATGATCATGCAGCCGTCACTGGTGACGGCGCGGAAGATTCTGTTCCTATTGATCGCGCCGTTGTTGAAGTCTTTTTTCCGTTACTTATTGGCCAACGAACCGGGAAGGATGGAGGAAATGGAGCAGGTGATCAGTGAGTTAAGAGCCAAGATAGGCCATAGAACGCCCCATCTGATTACCGTGGACTTTAATCGGGAAAGAAGCCCGGCGGTAATCAAATGGCTGGACGAAGGCAAAAAAGTCTTGTTGGGCGATTTGATGTCCGATCCGCGCGGCCGACATAAAAAACTCGACCTGATTGTGTTTGTCATCAAATCGGACGATAAGGAATATATTCTGCCTAAGGAGGATTACGAGATTAAAGAGGGCGATCAACTGCTGTTTTGCGGAACCTTGTTGGCGCATCGCTTGTTCAATGCCACGATTAACAGCGAATATAAATTGTTCTACATTCAGAACGGCTTGTATTTGCCTAGAGGTTATTTGGCGCGCTGGTGGTTGAAGAAAACCCACAAGAAAGGGCTCGATACTTACAACTATTGATCCTGCCCGCGGAGAGCATCCTGCCTCGGAGCGGGCAGGATGCCTTCAAACGGTTATACCGCCGCCTGTTG
Organism: Methylomarinum vadi; assembly: GCF_000733935.1. NCBI lineage: Bacteria > Pseudomonadati > Pseudomonadota > Gammaproteobacteria > Methylococcales > Methylococcaceae > Methylomarinum > Methylomarinum vadi. The sequence goes on along the minus strand of NZ_JPON01000001.1, from coordinate 1,103,404 downwards.
TCTTTTCAGCTCTTTCAATTCTTTCGGCAACGAAAAAACCACTTTTTCCTCGATCCCTTGATTTTCGACGATCGATTCTCCTCCCCATTCCTTCAATTGCGAGATGACTTCCTGGACCAAAACTTCCGGTGCCGATGCGCCGGCCGTAACGCCGACCACATCGATCCCTTCCAGCCATTCGCGTTGCAGATCCCTATAGGTATCGATCAAATAGGCGGGTTTGCCCAGTTGTTCGGCGATTTCACGCAAGCGGTTGGAGTTGGAGCTGTTCGGCGAGCCGACGACCAGGATCAGATCGGATTTTTTCGCCAGATCGTGTACGGCGTCCTGGCGGTTTTGCGTCGCGTAGCAGATGTCGTCCTTTTTTTGCTCCTGTATCGACGGGAAGGTCTCCCGCAGGGCGTCGACCATCACCTTGGTGTCGGTCATCGATAAGGTGGTTTGCGTGACATAGGCCAGATTGTCGGGATTGTTCACCTTCAGGTTTTTGACATCTTCCGGCGTTTCGACCAGATAAATGGCGCCGTTGTCGGTGCATTTTTCATACTGTCCCATTGTCCCTTCCACTTCCGGGTGGCCGGCGTGGCCGATCAGGATCACTTCGCGGTCCTGTTTGGCATGCTTGGCGACTTGCATGTGTACCTTGGTCACTAGCGGACAGGTGGCGTCGAATACCGTCAAATTGCGATCCTGCGCTTCCTGCTGAACTTTTTTGGAAACGCCGTGGGCGCTGAAAATCAGGTAGGAGCCCACCGGTACGTCGGCCAGGTCTTCGATGAACACCGCGCCTTTTTCCTTCAAGCCGTCGACGACGGTGCGGTTATGCACGACTTCATGGCGGACATAAATGGGGGCGCCGAACGCTTCTAGGGCTTGGTCGACGATTTCGATGGCGCGGTCAACGCCGGCGCAGAAACCACGGGGATTAGCGAGAACGATTTGCATATCTTGACTTATTTACTAGGTTAATAGACTTGGGATTTTAACCCAATTTTGTTTCGGAGACGATAATTCCATCCTCGTCGGCATACAAATAATGATCTTTTTTGAAATTGATGCCGGCAAAGGTAATCATGACATCGCGTTCTCCCAGGCCGCGTTTATGGCTTTTTTGCGGATGCGTGCTGAGCGCCCTGACGCCGATATCCAGTCGATTGATGGCCACGGAGTCGCGGATGCAGCCGTAAACGATGATGCCTTGCCAACCGTTGCGGCAGGCGAGTTCGGCCAGATTGTCGCCGAGCAGCGCGCAGCGGCGCGAGCCGCCGCCGTCGATCACCAAGACCCTATCTTCGACTTTTTCTGCCAAGACTTCACGCACCAGCGAATTGTCTTCGAAAACCTTCAGAGTGGTAATTTGACCGTTGAACGCCGTTTTTTTGCCGAACGATTGAAAGGTGGGCTCGGCGATTTGAAAATCTTCCTGCCCGGAAAATTGATCGCAAAGGTCTGCGGTAGCAAATGACATGATGTTAACCTTGAGCTTTGTTGCGGATTATACCAGTTTTTCCCGGTAGCGAACAAAAACGCTATGTAAATCTTCATGATAGGATAGTAGCACCGGAATGATCAATAATACCAGGACGGTGGAGAAAATCAGTCCGAAGGCGATCGCGGTGGCCATCGGGATCAAGAATTGCGCTTGCAGCGACGTTTCGAACAACAGCGGCGCCAAACCGGCGATCGTGGTCAACGAGGTCAACAACACCGCACGCAGGCGTTGACAGGAAGCCTCGATCAAAGCCTCGCGGCTGGTTAGTCCGCGGTTGATGAGGTGTTGATAAAAATTGACCAGGATGATCGAGTCGTTGATGACGATGCCGGAAAGGCCGAAGAAGCCGAACAGCGACAATATGGTCAGGTCGATGCCCATGAACAGATGGCCGAACAGGGCCCCGATCAAGCCGAACGGGATCGCCGTCATCACGACCAGCGGCCAGCCGTAGGAGGCGAACACCCAGGCCAATACCAGGTATATCAGCAGCAGGCCTATCAGCAGTCCGTTGCGCATGTCGGTCAGCGTTTCGTTCTGGTCGGCGGCGCGTCCCTCGAAGGAATAGTCGATTCCGTAACGGGAGGCCAGCTGCGGCATCACGTTTCGTTCCAGAAAGTCGATGATCAGGTCGGCGTTATTGATTTTGCTGTCGACTTCGGCGGAGATCTCCACCGCCAGTTTGCCCTCGGCATGGCGCAAAATTTCGAAACCGCGCTTGCTTTGCCACGTCGCCACATTGCTCAACGGCACGCTGTCGCCGTCCGCCAGCCGGATCTCCAGTTCATTCAGGGCGTTCAAGCTTTGTCGTTGTTGTTCCGGCAATTTGACACGAACCTCCACCTCATCCAAACCGTCTTGGAATAACTGAATCAAACGCCCCTCGAAGGCGGTGCGCAATTGCCTGCCCAGGTCGGCTACCGTTAGCCCCAGCGCTTCGCCGGCCGGCGTCAATCGATAAATCAATTGATTGCGGCCATAGGGCATATCGTCTTCGATATCGCTGACCCCGGGGATCGATTGGAGGCGGTTGGCCAGTTCCAGGGCCGCTTGTTTCAGCACTTCGGGTTTGTTGTCGCTCAGCCGTATCGCCAAGTCGCGTCCCGGCGGGCCGACCATTCTCGTCGTGATCGTGAATACATCCAGTCCGGCGGGTTTGATGATTCGCTGCTTCCAGGTCCTGATAAATTCGCTGTTGCGGACGCTCCGTTTATCCGGTTCCGCCAGTTCGAGTATCATCGATGCCATGTGGTCGCCGTTATGTTCCGCCTGGCCGCGGTTGGATATGCCGCTACCGTGGCGGCTGACGGCGGTTATCACCAGTGCTTGGTCGCTGAGTTGGTGATCGGTTTCCCGCAAAGTTTGTTGCAGATGGCCCAGAAAACGGTCGACCTGGTCCTTGGGCGTTCCCGGCACGAAGGAGGCGTTGACATAGAGGATGGCGGCTTCCGGCGACGGGAAGAAATGGAATTTCAAACGCTTGCCGGCCAATAAACCCACCGCGGTGATCAACAGGGCGATAACCAGGCTCAGGGCGATGGCGCGGTTTCGTAAGGTTATCGTGACGAGTTTCCTGAAATAGGTGTTTTTAAAGCGGTCGAAGTGGTCGTTAAAACGTTTGTGCCAGCTGTCGTGCTCTATCCTTTCCATGTGTAAAAAAGAGTGGCGCAGATGGCCGGGCAGCACGAAAAAGCTTTCGATGACCGAGGCGATGATGACCGCTACGATGATCAGCGGGATGTCGAACAAGATTTTGCCAGTCGGGCCGCCGATCAACATCAATGGAATGAAGGCCGCGATGGTGGTGAGCGACGAGGCAATGACCGGCGCGCGCATGCGCCGGGCGCCGCCCTCGGCGGCCAACAGCGCTTGTTCGCCCATTTGATAGTGGGTCAACGCGTCCTCGCCGACCACGATGGCGTCGTCGACGATGATACCCAGTGCCATGATCAATGCGAACAGACTGATCATGTTGATGCTGCCGCCGACCAGCCAGAGGATGAACAATGTGGCCATGAACGACACCGGAATGCCGACCGCGACCCAAAAAGCGACCCGCGAGCTTAAAAACAAATAGAGAATGGCGATCACCAAAACCAGACCGCCGCCGCCGTTCTTCAACAGCAGGTTGATGCGGTCCTTGATCAGTTGCCAGCTCTCGTCGTAAACCTGAAGCTCGATGCCGGGCGGCAGTTTCGTCCGGGTTTCTTCCAGCCAATGTTGAAAAATAGCTGCCGATTTGAAGGCATCGCCATAGTCGGAACTGCGAATGGTCAACTCCACGGCCGGCTTGCCGTCGACCGACAGAGTCACGCCGCCTTTTTCATTCTGGCGCTGAATGACGGCGATATCGCCAAGATTGATGCGGCTGGTCTGGTCGCTGACGATCGGCAGGGAATAAAAGCCCATTTCGCTGCGGCGTTGGTCGAGGCTGCGCAGCTCCGTGGCGCTGTCGTTTTCGCCGAAGGTACCGGCCGGTATGTCCTGGCTTAAGGCTTCGATACGCTGGCCGATTTGGTCCAAGCTGATGCCCAAGCGTTGCAGTTGATCGTGATCGATCTGAATGGAAATTTCCTGTTCCGGCAGGCCGCTGACATCGACTTTGTCGATGCCGCGATCCAACAATTCCTGTTCGAAGCGGTTGGAGAGGATGCGCAATTCGGCCGGATCGTCGGGGCCGTAAAGCAGCAGGCGGGCGACCTGCTCGTAGCGGGCCACGTTCAGGACGCTGGGTTCCTCGGCCTCGGCCGGCAGGTTGCGGAATTCGTCGACTTTCTGTTTGGCCTGATTCAACGCGTCGATGGTGTCGGTGCCCTCGACCAGTTCCAGCGTGATCGTGGAGAGCCCTTGCGCCGAGGTCGAGGTAATCTTACGCAGGTTGTCGATCGATTTGAGGTTTTGTTCCAGCGGTATCGTGATGCCGGTTTCGACGTCCTCGGCACTGGCCCCGCTCCAGACCACGCTGATTCGGATCAGGTCGAGGTCGAAGCGGGGAAAATAACGAATGGTCAGTTGTTGCAGCGCGAACAGGCCGGCGCCGATCATCAGGATCATCAGCAGATTGGCGGCTACCTTGTGATGGGCGAAGAAACCCAGCAGGTCGGGGCGGTGGTTCATTTGACCTCGACTTTCATGCCGCTGACGGCGCCCGGTAACTGGGTGGTGATGATGCGGTCGCCGGGCTGAAGTTCGTCGCTTTTAACCAGCAACCAGGCTTGGTCGTTCCGCATCCGCTCGCCGAGGACGGTGATGTTGGCTGCCTGCATGCGATCATCAATGACACGGTAGACGCGGTTGTTGTCGTAAATGGCCGTATAGGGCAGGGCGATGACATCTTCCTTGACCGGACGGCGCAACACGGCGCTGACGGTGGCGCCCAGCCTGACCCATTCGCCGCCCGACTGGATGCGGAACAAGGCATCGATGCCGCGGCTGTCGGCCTTTCCGGAAAGGCGGTCGAGCATCAGTTCCAGTTTCGCGCCGGCGTAATCGGCCTCGGCCGGTAACGGCAGGCCCTCGGCCAGCGCGCGTTGAATCTCGTGCTGGAATGCGGCCGGAATCTTGGCGCGCAGCTCCAATTTGTCCTTAGGGTAAAGCGTCATCAATAACTGCGCTTCCTTGACCTGGTCGCCGGTTGCCACCGACAGTTTTTCCACATAACCGGCGAAAGGCGCGACGATACGGCTGCGTTCCAGGTCGAGCCTGGCCAGTTCCTCCTCGGCCTCGGCATATGCCAGCCTGGCCTGCAATTGTTGCAGGCGGGCCTCGTGGTCGTCCAGCGCCAGCTTACGATTGGTGTACGCCAGTTGTTGGCGCTTCAGCGCTTCCTGCGCCTCTTCCAAAGCAGCCTGGGATCCCAGTTTGCGTTGTTTCAGTTCCTCGGCGCGAGCGACCGCGGATTGCTCCAGTGCCAAGATCGACTTTTCATGGTTGATGGCGACTTTGTCGTTGCGATAGCGGAGCTGCTCGCTGGCGATCAAAGCCCTCAGCTCCTCGGCCCTGGCCTTGGCCTGATTCAGCTTTGGCTTGAAATCGCGTTCGTCCAGTTCCAGTAGTATTTGCCCCGCGCTGACCGAATCCCCTTCCTTGACGGCGATATTCATGACCCGGCTCTTGCCGGGAGCGGCCGCGTTCAGCAGGGCGGGCGTTTCGACCTGGCCATACAGCGTCAAGGTCGGAGCCAAGGCCTGGGGTTCGGCCGGCAGCGTCTCGACCAGCCAGCTGCGCTCCTTGGATGGGACGGAAGGCGAGCCGGGTGCCGTCGCCGTCAGCAGGGTAAAGATAGCTAGACCGGCGCCGATGATTAGCAGTGGCAACAGCCAGGGTAATTTATAAAGCTTACGAAACTCCATTTCGGAGCAGCCTCCGATTAAAAATAACGCGCCAATAAACCGTGGTCTCCGGCGACCTCGGGCATGGGAACGCGCACCTCATAACCGCCGCCCGGCGCTTCCTGCATGGCATGGCCGTAGAGGTCCTCCATGTGTTCGACGACGATATCCCGGTTGCCTTGCGGGAGGATCATTTCCAAGCGGTCGCCGACCGCGAATTTGTTTTTCACTTTGATTTCGGCGAGTCCGGTGGCGGCGTCGTAACCGGCGATTTCACCGCAAAACTGCTGCTGATGGCTTTTCGAATAACCGGTGATATAGTTTTGGTATTCGTGGGTATGGTGGCGCTGGTAAAAGCCGTCGGTGTAGCCGCGGTTGGCCAGGTTGTCCAACACGCCCAATAATTGCGGCCGGAATTGGCGGCCGGCCAGCGCGTCGTCGATCGCCATGCGATAGGCCTGGGCGGTGCGGGCGACATAATAATGCGACTTGGTCCGACCTTCGATTTTCAGGCTGTCGACGCCGATTTCGACCAGGCGTTGCACATGTTCGATCGCGCGCAGGTCTTTCGAGTTCATGATATAGGTGCCGTTTTCGTCTTCCATCACCGGCATCAGTTCGCCCTTGCGGCCTTCCTCTTCCAGAAAGTAGACCTGGTCGGCCAAAGGATGGCGTTCGCCGCCGCAGCCGCCATGGCTCAAATCGGCCGGCGACAGCGCCGCGCTGTCCAGCACATAATCGCCTTCGGCGTTTTCATGGGCCGGCAGGGTGTCGTATTTCCAGCGGCAGGAATTGGTGCAGGTGCCCTGGTTGGGATCGCGATGATTGAAATAGCCGGACAACAGGCAGCGGCCGGAATACGCGATGCATAAGGCGCCGTGCACGAATACTTCCAGTTCCATGTCGGGGCATTGCTGGCGGATTTCGGCGATCTCGTCCAGCGACAATTCGCGCGACAGAATCACCCGTTCCACGCCCATGCTTTGCCAGAACTTGACGCTGGCGTAGTTGACCGTGTTGGCCTGCACCGATAGATGGACCGGCATGTCCGGCCATTTTTCCCGGGTAAGCATGATCAGGCCGGGGTCGGCCATGATCAAGGCATCCGGTTGCATCGCGACGATCGGTTCCATGTCGGCCAGGAAGGTCTTGATCTTGGCATTATGCGGGATGACGTTGGCGGCCAGGAAGAATTTCTTGCCCAATTGATGGGCCTCGACTATGCCCTTGGCCAGATTCTTTTCCAGAAAATCGTTGTTGCGTACGCGCAGGCTGTAACGCGGTTGCCCGGCATAGACCGCATCGGCGCCGAAAGCGAACGCATAGCGCATGTTTTTTAAGGTGCCTGCCGGGGAAAGTAGTTCGACTTGTTTCATTTAGATTTATAAGATTGCGGAAATGCGCGGTATTTTATCACTTTATCAATCAACGGTATTCGCCGTTTGTTTGCATGGGAGTTACAATGCAATTGATTTTCTTCATTTTTTTTGGGGTAATTCTGGTGTTCGGCGGTGCCTTTGTGTTGCTGAGAACGGCGAAAAAGCCGAAAGTTCCCAAGGCGTACAAACACAAGGTCCACGATGACGAAGAAAATAGCGATGGTTGGTGAGAATATGGCTGGATAAAAGGCCCTTGAGTTTGCCTCTATTTCAGTAAGGTTCAAACTTTACCCGCCGACCATTTTTCGTGCAGTTTCTCGTATTCGTCGGTGGTCGTCACCAGGACAACTTCATCGCCTTTCTTCAATTTGCTATCAGCGTCGATAGGCTGATAAACATTTTCGCGATAGAGGAATATCACTCGCGTTTGTTTCGGCAGGTCCAGTTCGTTGATTGGCACTTCGTTGTTTTCATCGGCGACGAAACTAAATAGCCTGACATTGCTGCGGAACACCGCGGATAATTCCAGAATGTTTCTGCCCGCGGCGATATTGGCCAGGTAGCGAGCGTTGGTCAGCGTCGGGATGATGGTGTCGTTCAGTCCCAACTCGACGCAGATATGTTCGAATTCCGGGTCCTCGATCCGGGTGACGACCCGCTTAACCCCCAGCGAACGGGATACCAGGCTGGCGATAATATTGGCTTCGTCGCTTTTGGTCAGGCAGAACAAAATATCGATGGACGCCGGATCGGTTTCTTTTAGTATGGCCGGCTTGCTGCCGTTTCCATGAATGAATACGCAGTCGATTTTTCCCATCAATTCGTCGATCACCGTTTTATCGCTCTCGATAATAATGACTTCGTGACCGATGCGCAGCAATAATTCGGCGGTTGCCACCGCCAACGAAGAGGCGCCAATAAAGACAACTTTCAAGTTTTACTCCCTACCTTCAGCCAGGTACGTGGATACATAAACAATAAAAAAGCCAAAAACTCGACCCGACCCAGCAACATATCGATAATCAACACCCATTTCAGGCCCGCTTCGAGATGGGGCGAACTGATGCCTGTCGACAGGCCCGTGGTCGAACACGCCGAAACCACTTCAAACAAGGCGTCTAATGGATCATACCCCATTATCAAGAACGGCAACCAGGAACCGAATACCGTGCCGGCGAAGATCAGGATCAGCATCAACACTCTTTCAATCTCGTCGGCTTCCAGTTTATCGTTGCTCAATTGCCGCTCCAGCACGGCATGGGCCGGCAGCGCGGTGCGCTGAATGAAAAACTGCAGTAGCCGCAGGACGATCAGTAAACGGAGAATTTTGATGCCGCCCGCGGTCGATCCGATCGAACCGCCCACCAACATCGAAAAAATCAGACTTAATTTGGAAGCATTATCCAGGGCGGCGACATCGACATTGGCGAAGCCGGTCGTGGTCTGGGCCGACAGCCCCATGACCACCGCACTTTTAAGGCGGGCGATAGCATCCAGGCCACTATCCTTGCCGCAAAAAAAAAAGCAAACCGATCACGGCAAACGACAACAACAGCAGGGCGCGGATTTCCAGGTTGTATGACAACTCTTTAACGCCGTTGCGGGCAAAGCGATAATAAAAGGGTAACGAAATGGCGCCCAGCACGCCGCAAAACACGATCAGGAATTGGACCAACCAGGGATCGATGGCGGCGAGGCTGGCATCGTAAATGGAAAATCCGCCGGTCGAAATGCCGCTTAGCGCATGGGTCACCGCGCTCAACGGATTGCTTCCCGCCAACAGTAGCAAGATGATCGTGAGCAGAGTCAGCGCGCAATAGACGATGAGTAATTTGATCGAATGGCTGCGGGCATTGCCGAGGATGTCGCGGTTATCGCTGATATCGCCCATGGCGAGGCGCCGGGTAGCGATGCCTTGGTCCAGGAACAACAATGCAACGGAAAAAATCACCACCCCCAAACCACCATACCATTGCATCCAGGCCCTGGAAAAGAGAAAGCCGGTGGAATGTTGTTGTACCTGTCCCATCGTACTTAAGCCCGTCGTCGTCACACCCGAAACCGCTTCAAACAATGCATCGATGGGAGTCAATCCTTCTCCGAAAAATGGAAGGGCGCCCGATGCTGCCGACAGGAAAAAAGACAGGGCCGAGATGACCAATACTTCATTGTCCTTGATGCCTTCGGGGGCTTTTAGGCGCGAAAGGGGAAGGCAGATTGCGCCGAGCGCTGTCAACATGATCACTTGGCTGAACATGAAGCGCCAGTCACCGTCGATTCCCGCTACTAAGATCGGCACCAAGCGCAAGACGATCACGACGAGGCCGATACGGGCGAGATAGCGGGTTAAAACCCGGTAGCGAACCGGTTGAGCCAACGCACGGGAAACATCGGATAAAGTCATCTGGAGGGTTGAACCTTGGCGGAATGAATACCTTAATTATCCATCATAAGGTTTAAACCACCGGCTTTAGCCGGTCAGCTTTAGCTGCGATAATTTGCCCAAGGAGGTGGCGATGGACTATAGATACGGCAGCCATACGGTTTACCAAATTGAGTATCATTTTGTTTGGGTTACGAAGTATCGTTATAAAGTGCTGAAGGATGAAATAGCCGAACGAGTGAGAGACTTGGTGCGGCAGACATGCGAAGCCTTTGAGATACGGATTATCAAAGGTGTCGTGAGCAAAGATCATGTGCACATTTTGGTGAGTGCGCCGCCGACTATGGCCCCAAGCGAAATCATGAGGCGAATCAAGGGACGAACTTCGAGCTATCTGTTCGAAGAGTTCCCGCACTTGAAAAAGCGATATTGGGGTCGACATTTTTGAGCCCGCGGTTATTTTTGCGCCACAGTGGGGCAAATGACTGATGAGATGATAAAGCAATATTTGGAGCATCACTTTGAACCTAATCCAAACGATAATTTCAAGATGGAGCCCGACTAAGACGCGTCGTTTAGTCGACGCGTATCCGGACTTTCAGTCCGTTATTGGAACCCACCCGCTTGAGCGGGTGGTTGTTTAGTATCCATCATAAGGTTTAAACCACCGGCTTTAGCCGGTCAGCTTTAGCTGCGATAATTTGCCCAAGGAGGTGGCGATGGACTATAGATACGGCAGCCATACGGTTTACCAAATTGAGTATCATTTTGTTTGGGTTACGAAGTATCGTTATAAAGTGCTGAAGGATGAAATAGCCGAACGAGTGAGAGACTTGGTGCGGCAGACATGCGAAGCCTTTGAGATACGGATTATCAAAGGTGTCGTGAGCAAAGATCATGTGCACATTTTGGTGAGTGCGCCGCCGACTATGGCCCCAAGCGAAATCATGAGGCGAATCAAGGGACGAACTTCGAGCTATCTGTTCGAAGAGTTCCCGCACTTGAAAAAGCGATATTGGGGTCGACATTTTTGAGCCCGCGGTTATTTTTGCGCCACAGTGGGGCAAATGACTGATGAGATGATAAAGCAATATTTGGAGCATCACTTTGAACCTAATCCAAACGATAATTTCAAGATGGAGCCCGACTAAGACGCGTCGTTTAGTCGACGCGTATCCGGACTTTCAGTCCGTTATTGGAACCCACCCGCTTGAGCGGGTGGTTGTTTAGTTAGCATTATCTAGGTTGCCTATGCCAAACTGCTTTTGTCTACAGTATTACAGTCAGAGCCACTTCTTTCTTTTGAAAAAAAGCAGCAGAATGACCGTAATAACGACGAACAACGCCCATAGGAGGGCGTCGTAAAACCCCAATTTCTTTGATTTACCACTGGAAACCGGCCGTATTTTCCACGGTCGGCGAAGTTGGCAAGTCAGTAGTGTAACTCAGCCAAATGTCGACCATTCGGTCAAACGAGCTCATAAACCGGCTAAGCCAATGATATAAAGCACGAAAAAGAGCTGCCACTAAGGCGCGGCTCAGATTGTAAGCCATGGCGTGCAAGGCGAACTCTACTTTGACACCCGCCAAACCTTTACGGCGAAAGCGATTCAAACCTTGGCGACCGCGTAGCTGACTGAAGACGGGCTCCACCATGGCCTGCCGCTGTCGATAGCGTTGCCGAGGTTCGGGCTGGTCCATTTTCAGGCGCAGGGCTTCTTTTTGTGTATCGCTGTCATAGCGTTTGAGGGTGCGACCACTCTCGCTACGCGTGCATTGGGATTTCAGCGGGCAGTCTGAACAGGCATCGCAGGCGTAGACGGTATAAGCGCGGCCACTTTTACCGCCTTTGCAGGTGTGACGGCGAGTCAAGCGTTGTTGCCCCGGACAGCGATAGGTGTCGTCGTCGGCCTGATAAATAAAGCGGCTTTTGGGGATTTGTTTGTTGGATTGTTTGTTCCAATCGTCTCCTTCACTTTGGCCTTCCGGACAAAGCAATTCGATGTTGTGTTGCTCAGCAGTATCCAAGACGCCATTGCTGAAATAGCCAGCATCGAACAGAGCTGTTTCGACGCCTCCCATGGCTTGGGCGCGATCCAGTAAGCCCGGCACCACCTCGGTTTCGCTGGAAGGATGAACGTCGCAAGCCACGATCACTCGATTGTCGTTCGCCAATACCGACGGTTTATAACTGCCGCGAAAGTCTTTGGAGTTCTTTTGCGGCTGTAATACCGCCTCCGGCTCGTTGCTTTGTACTTGGGTCTTGGCCGGATCTTTGCCTTTGGCGGCTTGTTTTTGCTGGCGAGACTTTAGCTCGGCTTGGGCTTGTTCCAATAGGTTCAACCGCTTGCTTGCCGCTGCATCGTCGGGTTTGGCTTGCGCGGCTTCCTGCGCTTGCGCCAAGGCTTGCTTGAGCGCTTCTTCCTTCATCAATTGAAACCGGGAGGACATGGCTTCGATCACGGTACCGTCGCCCGCCAACGTCGTCGTGCCTGAGCCTGTGACTTTCAAAGTACGGCGCGCCAGTTGATCGAAAAATTCGGTCGTCAATGATTCGGCATGCTGATGGACGAAACGGCCAATGACTGAGTGATCCGGCATGATACCGCCACTTAGCCACCAACACCCCACATCGGCTCGAGCTAAACGCTCCAAGTCGCGCAGGCTGCTGATGCCTTGTAACAGGCCGTAGAGAATAATCCCCACCATCGCACGTGGCGCATACGGCGGACGCCCGCCGGGCCGATAACGGGCTTCGAACTCGGCGAAGGATAGCGATTGCAGGAAGGGGCGCAATTTCAACGGGATGGTTAAGCCGGCGTGCTCCAGATGTTCGCCGAGCGGTTTACCGTTGATCGATAAGCCGCGCGGGTCGGGCGCTTCAAAATGGGCCATCGGTTCGCTTGAGTTCGATTGAGCGATCAACTCAGGTAACGGTTCAACCTCGCATTCATCGAATAGCGAATACTGCTTGGCGCTATACAATGTCCTGACGGGTCTAATGTTCACTTCGGCTGCCATTGATCTATTTCTAATAGGTTTGGATAGGGTTATTTTACCGTATGTAGCTGGTTGGGGGGCTTTTACGACAGCCTCCATAGCGAGGGATAGGCCCAGTGCCATTTCAATTCGGGCATATACTCGAAGTTCATGCCGTAAATGCCGGCAATGAACGTGAGCGGTATGAAGATCGAGGCGAAAACGGTCAAAACCTTCATCGTTTCGTTCATTTTATTGCTGAGGCTGCTTAGATAAATGTCCTGCATGGCGGCGATACGTTCCCGATAGGACTCCAGCGAGTCGGTGATACGTAGCACGTGGTCGTGCACGTCGGTGAAATAGCGCAGGGTTTTTTCATCCAGCAATGTGGTGTCGGCATAGTGGATCTGTGTCAATAAGTCGCGCAACGGGGCAATATTGCGCTTCATGGCGATCAGCTCGCGGCGTAGTTGTTGTATAGTCTGCAGGGAGTCGTCGCTGGGGGAGTTTAGCAGACTCTCTTCCAAGGGATCGATGACAACATCGAGCCGGTCTTCGACTACGAAATATTCGTCGACAATGGTATCGAGGATGACGTAAGCCAGATAATCGTTTCCGCCCGTACGTAGCCGGCCCTTACGGTTCTGCAGGCGGTGATGTATCGGTTGGAAAATATCGTCGGCCTTTTCCTTGAACGTGATGACATAATCTTCTAGCAGCAATAGGCTGATTTGTTCGTACTGAAGGTTGAAGCCTTCGGCACCGGCCATGCTGATGCCTTTGACCACCAGATACAGAAAATCCTCGTACTCCTCCAACTTGGGCCGTTGATGCGTGCTAAGAATATCCTCCAGCACCAGGGGATGGATGTTGAAAACATGGCCGATACCCTCGATGACACTGGTGTCGGTCAAACCATCGATATTAATCCAAGTGATGAGCCGTTGGTTTTTGAGGGAAGGCAGTTCGTCCAGCGAGGCGATTTCTTGTTGATGCAAGAAAGTGGCGTTGTATTGGGTGACGCTGATTCGGCATTCTGACAGATGGACTTGGCCAATATGCACCAGCGATCCCGGCGGCAGGCCGGATTTATGTGCGGCGCTGGGTAAGGCTTTCTTGCCGCCGTGTTGACGCGGAGAATGTCGTTTGGAATAAGAAGGCTTCATATGCGATCGGACTTTGCCTTTAAGCGACTTTCTTTATAACGGAAGAAGTGTAGCCCGTAAAGGTTGGATTGCTTTCGATTATGTGAGCGTTGCGGGTTTGCCGCCGCCAACCACTCGAAATTGCTGGTTTTTATGCTGTTCGCACTTCAAATTTCGGTTCTTCTGATGCCCTCATCCAGTCTTCTCCCGGAGGGCGAAGGTGTTAAGGTGTCGAAATTTGAAGCGCGATGACTATATGGGGTTGGGCCGATTCGCCTTAAGGCGAATCGGCCGGATGAGTTATGCCAATTTGTTGTGAATGAATTCGACGACGTCGGCCAACGGAATGTCCTGGCTGGCACTGTCGGTGCGGCCCCGATATTCGATCAGGCCTTTGTCCAGGCCGCGGTCGCCAATCACGAGACGGTGCGGAATGCCGATCAACTCCATGTCCGAGAACATGAAGCCGGCGCGAACCTTGCGATCGTCGAACAACACTTCGATACCGGCGGCCTGCAAGTCCCGATAGATTTTTTCCGCAACCTCTTGCAAGCGATCGGATTTATGCATGTTCATCGGGCACAGGGCGACTTGGAACGGTGCCAGTTCGTTAGGCCAGATGATGCCGTTGTCGTCATGGCCCTGCTCGATCGCGGCGGCGACGACCCGGGAAATGCCGATGCCGTAACAACCCATGATCATGATCTGGTTCTTGCCGTCTTCATTAATGATAGAGGCTTTCATCGCTTCGCTGTATTTGGCGCCGAGCTGGAAGATATGGCCGACCTCGATCCCGCGGGCGATGGTCAGCATGCCTTTGCCGTCCGGGCTGGGATCGCCTTCGACCACCAGGCGAATGTCTTCGACCCGTTCCGGAAAAGGGAGGTCGCGTTCCCAGTTGACGCCTTGATAATGGTAGCCATCGTCGTTGGCGCCGCAGACGAAATCGGCCATCAAGGTTACGCCGCGATCGGCGATGACCGGAATACGCAGGCCGATGGGCCCGATCGAGCCGGGTTTGCAGCCGCAGGCCGAGGCAATCTCTTCGTCGCTGGCAAATTGCAGCGGCGCGGCGATGCCGTCGATTTTTTCCGCCTTGATCGGATTCAATTCGTGGTCGCCGCTTAGCAGCAGCGCGACTAGGCTGTTTTCTTCCTCGCCCCGCACGATTAGCGTTTTCAGGCATTGCGCGGCGGTAATGCCGAAAAATTGGCTGACTTCGTCGATGCTGTGTTGCTGCGGCGTCGCCGTCTTCGCCAACGATTGCGTGGCCGCCGGCCGGTTGCCTTCGGGCGCCAATGCCTCGGCTTTTTCGATATTGGCGGCATAGTCGCTGCTGTCGGAAAAAGCGATCGCGTCCTCGCCGGAGTCGGCCAGCACATGGAATTCGTGCGACACTGCGCCGCCGATCGAGCCCGAGTCGGCGATGACGGCGCGGAACTTCAGGCCGAAACGGCTGAAAATATTGCTATAGGCCTGATACATGACTTCATAGGTTTGCTGCAGCGATTCCTGGTCCAGATGGAAAGAATAGGCGTCCTTCATGACGAATTCGCGCGAGCGCATCACGCCGAAGCGGGGGCGGATTTCGTCGCGGAATTTGGTTTGGATCTGGTAATAGGTGATCGGCAATTGTTTGTAGCTTTTAAGCTCGTTGCGAGCCAGATCGGTAATGATTTCCTCGTGCGTCGGGCCCAGGCAAAAATCGCGCTCGTGACGGTCTTTCAGGCGGGCCAGTTCCGGACCGTATTGCTCCCAGCGGCCGGTTTCCTGCCATAGTTCGGCCGGTTGCAGTGCAGGCATCAATACTTCCAGGGCGCCGGCTTTTTCCATTTCTTCGCGCACGATGGTTTCGACTTTGCGTAACACCCGAAGACCCAGCGGCAGCCAAGTATAGACCCCGGCCGCCAGCTTGCGGATCAGGCCGGCGCGAATCATCAGTTTATGGCTGGCGATTTCGGCATCGGAAGGGATTTCTTTGACGGTGCTGAGAGGAAATTGTGAGGTGCGCATTTTGTTGTTCGAGTTGAATCCAAAATTGGATATTCTACCTTTTAACGGTGAAAAACGGGTAATTCTTTACGATCAGAAGAAGGCGATGATCATGCCTTGCACGGTCGATTCCTCGACGCCGTCGAGGCCGAATTTTCGATACCAATACATATATTCGGTGCCGATGTAGACCTTATCGCTTTTCCAGCCGGCCAGGTCGCCGACGTCGATCAGCATCTGCGGTTGCGTCAGCACATGGAAGTTGCCGGAATGATTGGTGTTGCCGGTCCTGAAATCGGTGAAACCGCGGAATTTGAATTTAATTATCCATCATAAGGTTTAAACCACCGGCTTTAGCCGGTCAGCTTTAGCTGCGATAATTTGCCCAAGGAGGTGGCGATGGACTATAGATACGGCAGCCATACGGTTTACCAAATTGAGTATCATTTTGTTTGGGTTACGAAGTATCGTTATAAAGTGCTGAAGGATGAAATAGCCGAACGAGTGAGAGACTTGGTGCGGCAGACATGCGAAGCCTTTGAGATACGGATTATCAAAGGTGTCGTGAGCAAAGATCATGTGCACATTTTGGTGAGTGCGCCGCCGACTATGGCCCCAAGCGAAATCATGAGGCGAATCAAGGGACGAACTTCGAGCTATCTGTTCGAAGAGTTCCCGCACTTGAAAAAGCGATATTGGGGTCGACATTTTTGAGCCCGCGGTTATTTTTGCGCCACAGTGGGGCAAATGACTGATGAGATGATAAAGCAATATTTGGAGCATCACTTTGAACCTAATCCAAACGATAATTTCAAGATGGAGCCCGACTAAGACGCGTCGTTTAGTCGACGCGTATCCGGACTTTCAGTCCGTTATTGGAACCCACCCGCTTGAGCGGGTGGTTGTTTAGTATCCATCATAAGGTTTAAACCACCGGCTTTAGCCGGTCAGCTTTAGCTGCGATAATTTGCCCAAGGAGGTGGCGATGGACTATAGATACGGCAGCCATACGGTTTACCAAATTGAGTATCATTTTGTTTGGGTTACGAAGTATCGTTATAAAGTGCTGAAGGATGAAATAGCCGAACGAGTGAGAGACTTGGTGCGGCAGACATGCGAAGCCTTTGAGATACGGATTATCAAAGGTGTCGTGAGCAAAGATCATGTGCACATTTTGGTGAGTGCGCCGCCGACTATGGCCCCAAGCGAAATCATGAGGCGAATCAAGGGACGAACTTCGAGCTATCTGTTCGAAGAGTTCCCGCACTTGAAAAAGCGATATTGGGGTCGACATTTTTGAGCCCGCGGTTATTTTTGCGCCACAGTGGGGCAAATGACTGATGAGATGATAAAGCAATATTTGGAGCATCACTTTGAACCTAATCCAAACGATAATTTCAAGATGGAGCCCGACTAAGACGCGTCGTTTAGTCGACGCGTATCCGGACTTTCAGTCCGTTATTGGAACCCACCCGCTTGAGCGGGTGGTTGTTTAGTTCATTATCGTCGGCGACCAACAGGCGTAGGCCATGGCTTGGCTTAACCTCGTTTCGTGGGACAACTGTTGCAAGAGGCTTTTGTTCAGCGGCTTCCTGGCGCGGCAGGCGGACGGTGAACGTACTGCCTTGTCCGGGGTGGCTGGAGAGGGAAATCGTTCCGCCCAGTAAGCGGACCAACTCATAAGTGATGGCTAACCCCAGGCCAACGCCTTCTCGGGAAAAGTCTTGTTGATTGATTTGTATGAATGGCGAAAAAACCAGTTCTTGATGATCGGAAGAGATACCGCAACCGGTATCTTCGATGATGAAACTAAACAACCACCCGCTCAAGCGGGTGGGTTCCAATAACGGACTGAAAGTCCGGATACGCGTCGACTAAACGACGCGTCTTAGTCGGGCTCCATCTTGAAATTATCGTTTGGATTAGGTTCAAAGTGATGCTCCAAATATTGCTTTATCATCTCATCAGTCATTTGCCCCACTGTGGCGCAAAAATAACCGCGGGCTCAAAAATGTCGACCCCAATATCGCTTTTTCAAGTGCGGGAACTCTTCGAACAGATAGCTCGAAGTTCGTCCCTTGATTCGCCTCATGATTTCGCTTGGGGCCATAGTCGGCGGCGCACTCACCAAAATGTGCACATGATCTTTGCTCACGACACCTTTGATAATCCGTATCTCAAAGGCTTCGCATGTCTGCCGCACCAAGTCTCTCACTCGTTCGGCTATTTCATCCTTCAGCACTTTATAACGATACTTCGTAACCCAAACAAAATGATACTCAATTTGGTAAACCGTATGGCTGCCGTATCTATAGTCCATCGCCACCTCCTTGGGCAAATTATCGCAGCTAAAGCTGACCGGCTAAAGCCGGTGGTTTAAACCTTATGATGGATAATTAATTCCCGGTCGTCGTCAAGGACGGAGAGGCTGATATGGCCGCGCTCGGTAAATTTGATGGCATTACCGAGCAGATTAACCAGGATCTGACGCAAGCGTTTTTCGTCCGAATAGAGGTTAGGCTGCCGCAATTTTTTGCTGACTATGAAGTTAAGATGTCTTTTTTCCGCCTTAATCTTGAAAATGGAAACAATATCTTCCAGAAATACATTCAAGTCGAATTGATTTTGCTGAATCTTGATTTTGTTGCTCTCGATTCGGGAAATGTCGAGCAAGTCGTTGATCAGGTTTAATAAATGCTGGCCGCAGTGATCGATGATATTGATCTGTTTCCGGTCGTCGTCGTGTAAATAACTTTTTTGTTGCAGCAATTGGGTAAAACCGAGTATGCCATTCAACGGAGTCCGTAATTCATGGCTGATATTGGAAAGAAAACGGGATTTCGCTTGATTGGCTGCTTCGGCGTGATTTTTTGCCGCCAATAGTTCTGAGGTACGCTCCCGGACCATCGTTTCGGTCAGGAAATAGCGGCCGGTCAGGAATAGCAACCCCGCCCCCAGTAAACAGGTGAACAACAAACCGCTGATGATGACCCACCACAACGACCAGTGAGTTTTATTGTCGATATGGATATTATGCCCATAAAATAGTAGCCATTCTTGGTTGGCGATATTCAATCGGTACTGATGCGTGCTCTTTAATTGAGTCCTTTGGGCGATATTATTATAAATTTCCCGGGCCGTAGCCGAATCGATGATGGCTAGGTCGATATTGGCGAATTGCGAGTCTTTCATAAGTTGATCGACCAGGTTCCTGATATTTAAGGATAACGAGATGATCCCGATAAAATCGATTTGGATATTATTTGTGTGGCGGTATACCGGCGTATATAAATCCACGATGTTCGCGTCGTTTCGCAAATAAAGCGACGATGCGGGGGAAATGATCAACTCGTTGTTCAATTGAGAGAGCAACCGGGTCGGAACTTCGTTTATGTTCAATGCCTGGGCCTCTCCATTCCTTTCATAATATTCCGTTACCAGCTTTTTTTTTAGGTCGTATCTGAGCCAGCGAATCAATTTCAGTTCCGGATATTGTTGTAAGGTGGAACGGGTGAATAGCCTGAATTCATCTTGTTTAATGCGCTCGGAACTGATGAAAAAGCTGTGGATGGATTCTAGCGTTCTGATATGGGTTTGAATGCGTGCGTTAATCGATTGCGTAATAATTTTACTTTGATTGGCGAATTGTTCATGACGGCGGTCGTACTCCTGTTTTTGCACGTAAAAGAACAGCAGGATTACCAGCAGGAAAGTGCCGAGTAAGGGCAGCGTCAGGATCGTCCGCCGTCTCTTCCAGACCGGATTGTTCCGGTAAAACAACGTCAGCACCAAAGGAGTGAAAATCAAGACGCCGATGGTGTCGCCGACCCACCAACTGAACCAGTTTACGGCGATCTCGCGCCAGCTGATGATGCCGGCGAGGAACATCGAACCGATTCCGATTGTCGCCGGAATCAAACAGCTTAGCGGACCTCCCAACAGCAGAAACAAAACAATATCCCTGTCTTTGATCAGGTCGTTGGGAATGCCGATGAAATGCTTGATCAAGCGGTAACCGGTATAAGCGCAAAGCGAGGCGCCACTGCCGGTTGCCAAATAGATGGCCAGCGACTCGGGATTAAAACCGAACGCCCAGGCGCTGATGCAGAAATTACCGATGAAAATGCCAGGCCAGATACGCGGGCCGCATAACAGCATGGCTGCCAATGCAATGCCGGCGGGAGGCCAAACCGCGCCGGCTTGGCTGGGAGGCACGGCCAATTGTAAGCCCAATAAGCCCAGGACGATATAGCTAACCGCTATAAAAAAAATGACTAGCAGAGTCGTCGATAATTTTTGTTGTCCGGAATCCATGGGCAAGTTGTTTTTTTACTTTTTAGAGTTAAGCTTAGCTAATGATTACTGAAAATTCTTCCGAATATAGTTGAAATGTTAACCAAAACCACTGACTTTATTAAAGAAGGTATCTGGTTGATACAGGAAAACAGGCTTAGCGGCGTGCAAGCGCTTGCCGTTAAATTCTTGCGTATCGTCCTGTTGTCTTTGCAGGGGTTTGTTAGGGATCTTTGTCCGCTACGCGCCTCGGCCCTGACTCTTTATACCTTGTTGTCCATCGTGCCGGTCATCGCATTATTGTTTGGCGTCGCCAAAGGGTTCGGCTTCGAAAAGATGCTGCGTGAGCGGTTGCTGGAACAAACGCCCGAACAAGATACGATGATGATTCAGCTGATCGAGTTCGCCGAAAACATGCTGGCCAATACCAAAGGGGGCGTCGTCGCCGGTATCGGTATTGTGCTATTGTTTTGGACCGTGATCAAGGTGATCGGCAATATCGAAGAGTCTTTCAACCATATTTGGAAAGTCGAACGGAATCGGAATCTAGCTAGAAAGCTCAGTGATTACTTGTCGATGATGCTGCTAGCGCCGGTTCTATTGATTTTATCGGGCAGCATCACCGTGTTCGTCAAAACCAAGCTGACTTGGTTGATGGAAGTTATTCATTTACCCGAATTCGGCACCCAATTAGTTCTCTATGCGTTGAGTTTTTCGCCTTTGCTGATCATGGCGCTGTTGTTTACCTTTATCTTCATGTTTATGCCGAACAGGAAAATTAACGTTAAAGCCGGCCTTGTTGCCGGGATCGTCACCGGCATTCTTTATCAATGGGTGCAGTGGGCTTATTTGACATTGCAAATTGGAGCATCCAGCTATAATGCCGTCTATGGCAGTTTTGCCGCCTTGCCGTTGTTTCTGATCTGGCTGCAACTGGGTTGGTTCGTCGTGTTGCTGGGGTGTGAATTTTCCTTTTATATTCAAAATTATGCCAGTTATTGCCATAACGAAAAATTTTCCGAATTAAGCCTTTCCCTAAAGAAAACCTTGGCGATGCAGATCATGCATATTATTGTAAATAAGTTTTTTCTTGGCGAACGCCCCCTAAATGCGGAAAGTATTGCAACGCAATTGAATCTGCCATTATCCGTCGTGCAAAAATCCCTGGATACGTTATTGCATAGCGGTTTAATCGTGGAACTCAAGGTAGAGGAAGAAGAAGCCATGGTTTATCAGCCGGCCTACGATATCAACCGGATGTCGGTGGCCGCCGTCATCTCGGCAATTGAGTCTGCCGGCAGGAATCAATTGCCCGATGCTAAGGGACTAGAGCCTTTCACTTCGTTGTCCCAGGAATGTCTGAATAATTTGGAACGCAGTAGCTGTAACAGACTGTTGGTGGAAATCTAGGGAAGGCGATGAAAAGTATAGGCTTGCTACTATTGGGCATATGGCTGATTGCGATCGCTTTATTGGATTTGACTCATTGGCATTTTAGCCATCAACGGACGGTGCTGGCCGTGCTGGCGCTAATATCGGGAAGCGTCGTGCTGTTGTCCGTGATCAAGACGCGTTTTTCAGAAATTGGCTTACTTTTATTGTCTATCTGGTTGATCTTACGTAGCTTGATGCAATTGTTTCATGTTACATTTCCGCATAGTGCATTGGTTGCCGATATCCTGGCCATCGCCAGCGGCTTGTTTTTAATTATCCATCATAAGGTTTAAACCACCGGCTTTAGCCGGTCAGCTTTAGCTGCGATAATTTGCCCAAGGAGGTGGCGATGGACTATAGATACGGCAGCCATACGGTTTACCAAATTGAGTATCATTTTGTTTGGGTTACGAAGTATCGTTATAAAGTGCTGAAGGATGAAATAGCCGAACGAGTGAGAGACTTGGTGCGGCAGACATGCGAAGCCTTTGAGATACGGATTATCAAAGGTGTCGTGAGCAAAGATCATGTGCACATTTTGGTGAGTGCGCCGCCGACTATGGCCCCAAGCGAAATCATGAGGCGAATCAAGGGACGAACTTCGAGCTATCTGTTCGAAGAGTTCCCGCACTTGAAAAAGCGATATTGGGGTCGACATTTTTGAGCCCGCGGTTATTTTTGCGCCACAGTGGGGCAAATGACTGATGAGATGATAAAGCAATATTTGGAGCATCACTTTGAACCTAATCCAAACGATAATTTCAAGATGGAGCCCGACTAAGACGCGTCGTTTAGTCGACGCGTATCCGGACTTTCAGTCCGTTATTGGAACCCACCCGCTTGAGCGGGTGGTTGTTTAGTTTGCGTAAATAATAATCATAGTGAGCAACAACAAACGTAGACATATTCGGTTACGGCACAGCGCCGAAATCAGTTTACAGATTTCCCCTGACGATCCTATGATCGTCACCATGCGGGATTTTTCCGACAGCGGATTGTATCTGTTGGGCTGCGACGATAAAGTCGAGCTAGGCGATATCGTCTCGGTAAGAACTCTGGAATTCGACGATGCGCCGACGCAACAGGGCAAGGTGGTCAGGATAGAACCGGGTCAGGGCTTTGCCATTGAATTCATCAGCTAATCTCGGCGCTGTCAGACGGTAATGTCGAGCGTGATGCCCGGAGGGTGGCGGCTTGGTTCGCCTTCCGTTTTTAGCCGCAATAATTCCAATTGAGCTTGATTAGCCATGGCCGCGGCCTTGCCGGCCACTCTCTGGTCTTGCGATGAAGGTTTGCTCGGAGCCAATGCCGCGCGCCGGATCATGTCCGCTTTTTTCAAGGTGGCCTCGGGATCGCCGGCGATCTCCGCGATATCGATGTTGACTTCGCCGCCGATGGCATAGCGTTTGCCGTCCAGGCCAGTCGCGTAGGTAAAATTGGCGCCGCCGAGGGCGAGATTTCCCGCCGCTCCGAGATGGGCCTGCTCATGGGCGCGAACTTCCCGGTCCCGTGTTTCTAATTGCTGAACGGCTTTGAGCTCTTCAAGCGACAATGCATTCTGTGCCGGTGCCGGCCCCGGCGTTTTTTTTGTTCTGTCTGATGTTTGTGAGCCGTCGTCGCCAAGACGAATTGCGGGCCTATGGCTCCCGCCGGTTGTGTTATGAATGGGGCTTACGGATGACAGCATGGTTCTCGGGTATCGGTAATGCAAGTTACACTCATCAAAGTATATAATAGTCGGATTTTTTCTGTCAGCGTTAAATGTCTGTTTCCGATACTCTAAAGCTATTGTCCCGCAAACTTCCGGTCTGTATGAACCAGGACCGGCATGCCTGCAAACGACAACTGGATCGGCTGCGCGGCGATTATCAAAAAGGCAAGAATCCGGTCGATAAGGTCGCCGCATTATGCGACAGGATCGAGCGTTCGATTGCGAGACGAAATCAGCGCAAGGCCGGCAAGCCGGTCATTAACTTTCCGGATTTGCCGGTCACCGAAAAAAAAGACGACATCGCACAATTGATCAAGCAGCACCAAGTCGTCATTGTGTGCGGCGAAACCGGCTCCGGCAAGACCACGCAATTGCCCAAGATTTGTCTCGAGGCAGGACGGGGGGAAGCCGGTTTCATCGGCCATACCCAGCCGCGCCGTATCGCCGCCCGCACGGTGGCCGACCGCATCGCCGAGGAGTTGGGGCAGGGGGTCGGCGAGTCGGTCGGTTATAAGGTGCGCTTTCACGACAAAACGCACGAGCGCTCGTTGGTCAAGCTGATGACCGACGGCATCCTGCTGGCCGAAACCCAGAATGATCCCTATCTGAACCAGTACGATACGATCATCATCGACGAGGCGCACGAACGCAGCCTGAATATCGATTTCCTGCTTGGCTACATGAAATGGCTGTTGCCGAAAAGACGTGACCTGAAACTGATCATCACTTCAGCGACCATCGATCCGGAACGGTTTTCCAAACATTTCGACGACGCTCCGATCATCAACGTTTCCGGCCGCACCTATCCGGTGGAGATCCGTTACCGGCCGATCGAATTAATCGAGGAGGACGACGAGACTTCCGCCGATCTGCAGCAGGCGATACTCGATGCGGTCGACGAACTGCACCGCGACCTGCGCGGCGACATCCTGATTTTCCTCAGCGGCGAACAGGAAATCAAGGAAACCACCGATTCGCTGAAAAAACACCACGGCAACCGTTACGAAATCCTACCCTTGTATTCCAAGCTTAGTGTCAGGGAGCAGGAGCAGGTGTTCAAACCTAGCGGGAGGCTGCGTATTGTGCTGGCCACCAATGTCGCCGAGACGTCATTGACCGTGCCCGGCATTCGTTGCGTGATCGACAGCGGCCATGCCCGCATCAGCCGCTACAGCCATCGCAGCAAGATCCAGCGCCTGCCGATCGAGAAGATTTCCCAGGCCAGCGCCAATCAGCGGGCCGGGCGTTGCGGCCGGGTCGCCGAGGGTATTTGTATCCGACTGTATTCGGAGGAGGATTTTAAGGCGCGTCCGGAATTCACCGAACCGGAGATTCTGCGCACCAACCTATCCTCCGTCATCTTGCAGATGACGTCGCTGAAGCTTGCCGATATCGACAAATTTCCGTTCGTCGAACCGCCCGAAGACAAGATGATTCGCGACGGCAAGACCATGCTGCATGAAGTTAACGCATTGGACAAGGGCGGCAAGCTGACCGTAGTCGGCAAGCAGCTGGCGAAAATCCCGACGGATCCTAAGTTGTCGCGCATGCTGTTGGCCGCGGCCAAGAATAATTGCCTGACCGAGGTGGCTATCATCGTCTCGGCGCTGAGCATTCAAGATCCCCGTGAAAAACCGGCCGATAAGATGCAGCAGGCCGAAAGCAAACATGCGCTGTTTAAGGCCGAGGACTCGGATTTCCTGAGTTTGCTGAATCTCTGGAATACTTACGAAGAACAGAAAAAGCATTTATCGAACAACAAACTGCGTAAATATTGCCGCGACAATTTTTTGTCTTATATCCGGATGCGCGAATGGCACGATATTCACAGCCAGATCATGCAGGTGATCAAGGGAGAGTTGAAACTCAGGCCCAATCAGGTCGAGGCCGGTTACGCCGAGATCCATCGATCCTTGCTGACCGGGTTATTGTCGAATATCGGTTTTCGTCATGAACAATACGAATATGTCGGCGCGCGCAATCTGAAGTTTTACATTTTTCCGGGTTCCGGCCAGCACAAGGCGCGGCCGAAATGGTTGATGGCGGCGGAACAGGTGGAGACCTCGAAGGTCTATGCGCGCACCGTCGCTAAGATCGAGCCGGAATGGATCGAGGAGTGCGCCCAGCATCTGGTCAAGCGCAATTATTACGATCCGCATTGGGAGAAAAAAGCCGGCCGCTGCGCGGTTTACGAAAGAACCTTGTTGTATGGCTTGACGCTGCAGGCCGGACGCAAGATCCCCTATGAACGCATCGATCCCAAGGCGGCCCGGGAAATCTTCATCCGCTGCGGCCTGGTCGCCCAGGATTACCATACCAATGCACCGTTCTATAAAGCTAACCAGAAATTGTTGGAGGAGGTGGGGAAGATCCTGCACAAGGGAAGACGGGTCGATCTGGTGGAAGACGAGGAGTGGCTGTACCAGTTTTACGACAAGCGCTTGCCGGAAACGGTTGTCAACGGCATCACGCTGGACCAATGGCGCAAAAAAGCGGAAAAAGACAATCCCAGGATTTTGTTTTTAACCAAGGAGGACCTGACCCGTCACGATGACGAAAAGGTCACCGAGTGGGACTTTCCGGACCACAAAAGAATCGGCGATTTGACCCTGGAATTGCAATACCGTTTCGAACCGGGCCATGACGAGGATGGAGTTACGGTCATCATTCCGGTGCATCAGCTCAACCAATTGCATCGGCAGCCGTTCGACTGGTTGGTGCCGGGGATGCTGGAAGAAAAAGTGATCGCGCTGATCAAGACATTGCCAAAACAATTGCGCAAGCATTTCGTGCCGGTGCCACAGACCGCGCAACGCTGTCTGGAAATCGAGCCGGATTTCAAGGGCTCGTTGTTCGAATGGCTCAGCAACAGGCTGCGCAAACTGACCGGCGAATCGATCCCGTTGAACGAATGGCAACCGGACGCGTTGCCGGATCATCTGAAGATGAATTTCCGCGTCGTCGATGAAAAAGGCCGCTCGCTTGCCTATGGGCGAAACCTCGATAAACTGCAAAAACAATATGCTCAACAAGCCGGCGATAGCTTCGAGCAGTTGGCCGCGGACGAGCTCAATTACAGCGGCTGCATCGCCTGGGCTTTCGATGATTTGCCGGAAACCTGGCAGTTCATGCAGAAAGGACAATCTTTCGTCGGCTATCCGGCGATTGTCGACGAAGGCGATGCCGTGGGCGTGCGTATTTTCGATACGATGCAAAAGGCGATATTGGCGCATGAGGCGGGATTGAATCGGCTGTTTCAATGTCAATGTCGCAAGGAATGCAGATATTTGCAAAAGAATATTCCGCTGCCGCAACGGAGCGTTATGATGCTCGACCAATTACCGAAACATCCATTGTTGGCGGACAGGGAAGGAGCGGATTTGCGCGAGGATATGTTGTATGCCGTATTCGCGGCCGTGTTCGTGCAACAGGGCGATATCCGCAGTCAACAACAGTTCGAGTCGGCTGTGGCGGAACGGAAGAACCTGTTGATTTCGGTGGGTAACGAAGTGGGTAAATTGTTGTCCGACATTGCCGAACAATATTCGATCGTGAAAAGCCAGCTAAAACAGCCCGGTGTAACCGGAGCGATGGCGAACGACATCAGGGAACAGTTGAATTTTTTGTTGTACAGTGGTTTTGTGCGACATACGCCGCTAGCGCAATTAAAACATTTTCCGCGCTATTTAAAGGCAATCGCCTATCGTTTGGAAAAACAGAAAAACGAGATTCAGGCCATGCAGGAGCTGACTAGATTCTGGGTTCGCTACTGGAACGATGTTAAGGAAAAAATGAAGAGTGAAATCGTCACTCCCGAACGGCAGGCATTTCGTTGGGCACTGGAAGAGTTTCGCGTTTCATTGTTTGCCCAGCAATTGAAAACCGCTTATCCTGTCTCTGCCAAGAGATTGGAAAAACTTTGGAACGAACATTTTTAAAACGCATAGGTCTATTTAAGCTACAGATTATAAACATCAAACGTGAAGCAGAAGCTGTTGATTGCCAGAGGGAAGTATTTACGCCATCGCTTGAAAGCTCCTGGCAGGGAGCGGACCTGCTGTAAGTTCATAGCCATTTAAAATAAAGTCTTCTTTACCTATAACCATAATAATTTAACGGCATGTTTTATGATCCCCATTAGAGATACGATTCCCTGTAATACCACTCCGGTAGTCACTTGGTCGATCATGGCCATTTGCACGGCTGTTTTTTTGTTCATGCAGTTGTTGCCGGAAGAAGGGCAGCGGCAAATACTCTATCTCTATGGCATGGTGCCTATCCGTTACTCGCATCCCCAGTGGGCATACGGTTTTGGCTTGCCGCCTGACCATTATTTGTCGTTTCTGACCAGCTTGTTTTTGCATGGCGGCTGGGGACATATTCTGATGAATATGTTGTTCCTATGGATATTTGCCGATAATATCGAGGATTTGATGGGGCATAGCCGCTTTTTGGTGTTTTATTTGTTATGCGGCTTATTGGCGACTTACGTGCAATGGCATTTCGATCCGGAAATGGCTTTTCCCGTGGTTGGGGCGTCCGGGGCGATCGCGGGCGTTTTAGGCGCGTATTTTTTTCTATACCCTTACGCTCGGGTCATCATCATGATTCCGATTATCATTGTTCCGCTATTTTTCGATGTCCCAGCGATTGCCTTCTTAGGATTGTGGGTCATATTGCAATTACAGAAAGCGACCACGGCCGTCATGTTCGAGGGGGTCAGCATCGATGTCGCCTGGTGGGCGCATTTGGGCGGATTTCTCGCCGGCGCATTCTTGCATCCTTTGTTTTTGAAAAAACGTCCTGTGAGCGAGCCGCCTGCTAACGAGGGGGATGGGGAATAACTCTAGGTTACAGCGTGGAAAACAAGGATTGTTTACCCGTTAGTAATGACAGAGTCAATCGGGTTAAGCGCGAAAAGCACGCGCTTAACCCGATGCTAAATAGATTTCTGTTTATTTACCTAGTCTGCGGACGGCTTCGGCGACGATATCCATCAGATCGTTTCCGCCCTGTTGCAGATAGTCGATAATCTGGTTCCGCATGCGCGGTTCCCAGAAATTTTTCAGATGTTGTTCGATGCCGGCGATGGCGACATCTCTGTCAGGTTCCGATTGAAAAAAAGCACCGATATTATTGGCCATTTTGACCAGATTTTGATTGTCCATAGAGTGTGTTTATGAAGCGATAGTCTGATAATGTTGAATACGATAGGGGTGTGTATAGATGACATGATTGTCATTGCGGGCAAATCCGACGAGGGTTAAACCGCATTCTTCGGCCAATTTGATCGCCAAGCCGGTCGGCGCGGAAATCGCCGCCATTACGGTAATGCCGACGCTTGCCGCTTTTTGTACCATTTCATAACTGGCCCGGCTGGTAATCAATAAACAACCTTGATCGAAGGTCTGCTTGGTTTTGGCTAACGTACCGATCAACTTGTCCAGAGCATTATGGCGGCCGATATCTTCTCTTAACACGGCAATTCCTTGACCCGGTCTCAACCAAGCCGCCGCATGCACCGAACCGGTCAGTTGGTTCAGCGATTGCTGTTTCCTCATGGCCGCAAGCGCGGACATTATTTGCTCGGCATCTACGGTCAGGCCCCGGCCCACCGGAGGTGGTTGCCTGATGGCCTGTTCCAATGTGGTGGCCCCGCACAAACCGCAGCCGGTGCGGCCGGTCATGTTGCGGCCTTTATCCAGAATACAGCTGAAACGATTTTCAGGGAGCCGCATTCTAACCTCGATGCCTTTGGCGCGCTGCACCACATGAATCGACAGCAGTTCCGACGGATGCCGAATAATGCCCTCGGTAAGACTGAAACCAAGGGCGAAATCCTCCAAGTCCAGAGGCGTCGTCAGCATCACGACATGCGGCTGATTATTGTAGACCAGTACAATCGGTACTTCTTCGGCGACGTAGTCTTCCTTGCGGACATGGTTGGCGCCTTGCCAACTGTCCACCGATCCTTGCCGATAACTGGGCCAGCCTAATTCAGCCGCGATGTCGTCCATGGCGTTAATCGTGCTCGTGGGCCGCTATGCGATTCTCCAGCAATGATTGCTGTTGTTCGCTGAAACTACGGTATTCTTCCTGCCATTCCGAAGGATGGCTGACCTTCGCGACATGCACCGCGGTGACCTTGTATTCCGGACAGTTGGTCGCCCAATCGGAATTGTCCGTGGTGATGACGTTGGCCCCGGAATGCGGGAAGTGGAAGGTCGTGTAGACCACGCCCGGTTGGACCCGGTCCGTAATCAAAGCCCGCAATACCGTTTCGCCGGAACGGCTCTTGACGCCAACCCAATCGCCGTCGGCGATGCCCAGTTGTTCGGCATCATGCGGATGGATTTCCAGGCGATCCTCTTCGTGCCAGACCACGTTATCGGTGCGGCGGGTTTGCGCGCCGACATTGTATTGCGACAAGATACGGCCGGTCGTCAGAATCAGCGGGAACTTGCGGCTGGTTCGCTCCTCGGTCGGGATATATTGGGTCAACATGAAACGCCCCTTGCCGCGGATGAAATGATCGGCGTGCATGGTGGGGGTGCCGTCCGGCGTTTCGTCGTTGCATGGCCATTGAATGCTGCCCATGCGTTCGATTTTTTCGTAGCTGACGCCGGCAAATTGCGGGGTCAAACGGGCAATTTCGTCCATGATTTCCGACGGATGAGAGTAGTTCATCGGGAAACCAATGGCATTGGCTAAGTCTTGGGTCACTTCCCAGTCTTCCTTGCCGCCCAATGGCGTCATGACCTTGCGTACCGGCGAGATACGGCGCTCGGCATTGGTGAAGGTGCCGTTTTTCTCCAGGAAGGACGACCCCGGCAGGAATACGTGGGCGAACTTGGCTGTTTCGTTCAGGAACAAATCCTGGACGATGATGCACTCCATTTCACGCAGGGCATGATGCACATGCTTGATGTCGGGATCGGACTGCGCGATGTCTTCACCTTGGACGTACAAGCCTTTAAAGCTGCCATCGATCGCCGCGCCGAACATGTTCGGAATCCGTAGGCCGGGCTCGGCCTGCAATTCGACATTCCAGGCATTCTCGAACAGGGTGCGGGTTTCCACGTCGGAGACATGGCGGTAACCGACGAATTCGTGTGGGAACGAACCCATGTCGCAAGAGCCCTGGACGTTGTTTTGACCGCGCAGCGGATTGACGCCGACGCCTTCGCGGCCGATGTTGCCGGTGGCCATGGCCAGGTTGGCGATGCCGATGACGGTGGTCGAACCCTGGCTGTGCTCGGTCACGCCCAGGCCGTAGTAAATCGCGCCATTGCCGCCGGTGGCGTAGAGTCGGGCAGCGGCGCGGATAGTTTCGGCCGGCACACCGGTGACTTCTGCCATTGCTTCCGGCGAGTTTTCCTCCTGAGCGACGAAAGTTTTCCATTTTTGATAGGACTCGATATCGCAGCGCTCGTCAATGAAGCGTTCGTCGGTCAGACCTTCGGTGACGATGACGTGGGCCAGTGCCGTCACCAACGCGACATTAGTGCCGGGACGCAGTTTTAAATGATAATTCGCTTTGACGTGCGGCGATTTGACCAGGTTGATGTTGCGCGGGTCGACGACAATCAGTTTCGCGCCTTCTCTAATGCGCCGCTTCATCATCGAACCGAATACCGGATGGCCGTCGGTCGGGTTGGCGCCGATGACCATGATGACGTCGGATTTGCGGATCGAGTCGAAATTCTGGGTGCCGGAGGATTCGCCGAAGGTGTTCTTCAGGCCGTAACCGGTAGGCGAATGACAGACCCGGGCGCAAGTGTCGACGTTGTTGTTGCCGAAACCGGCGCGAACCAGTTTTTGCACCAGGTAAGTCTCTTCGTTGGTGCAGCGCGACGAGGTGATGCCGCCGATGGAGTCGCGGCCGTATTTTTGTTGCAGGCCTTTCAGTTTGTCGGCCGCGAATCGAATGGCCTCTTCCCAGGTGACTTCTTGCCAGGCGTCGGTGATTTTTTCCCGAATCATCGGTTTAGTGATCCGGTCTTTATGCGTCGCATAACCGAAGGCGAAACGACCCTTGACGCAGGAATGGCCATGGTTGGCCTGGCCGTTTTTGTCAGGAACCATGCGCACGACTTGCTCGCCTTTCATCTCGGCGCGGAAGGAACAACCAACCCCGCAATAGGCGCAAGTAGTGATGATGCTTTCATCAGGCTGGCCGTGCTGAATCACCGAATTTTCCATCAGCGTCGCGGTTGGGCAAGCCTGGACGCAGGCGCCGCAGGAAACGCATTCCGAATCCAGAAAATCTTGG
The DNA here is from genome assembly GCF_000733935.1 of Methylomarinum vadi. NCBI lineage: Bacteria > Pseudomonadati > Pseudomonadota > Gammaproteobacteria > Methylococcales > Methylococcaceae > Methylomarinum > Methylomarinum vadi. Next base: position 1,071,993 of record NZ_JPON01000001.1, on the reverse strand, counting down.
TTTTGCCCGGAGGCCACTTTCGATTCGAAGCCGCGGCCGTCGATGGTCAGGGCAAAGGTGCCTTGGGTTTCTTCGCAAGCTCTGACGCAACGTGAACAGACAATACACTTGGAAGGGTCGAAACTGAAATACGGGTTGCTGGTATCCTTGGTGGCGGACAAATGGTTGTCGCCTTCATAGCCGTAACGAACTTCGCGCAGGCCGACCTGGCCGACGGTATCCTGCAGTTCGCAGTTGCCGTTGGCCGAGCAAGTCAAGCAATCCAGCGGATGATCGGAAATATACAATTCGGCGACGCCGCGACGGATATCGGCCAATTTGTCATTCTGGGTACAGACCTTCATGCCTTCGGCCACCGGGGTGGTGCAAGAGGCCGGGTAACCGCGCGCGCCTTCGATTTGCACCAGGCACATGCGGCACGAGCCGAATGGGTCCAAGCTGTCGGTGGCGCAAAGTTTGGGGATGCTGATGCCGGCCTCGGCCGCCGCGCGCATGACCGAAGTGCCTTCGGCGACAGTAACTGTGCGGCCATCGATCTCCAAAGTAACTTGATTGGTGGAGGAACTGGCCGGAGTGCCGTAATCTGTTTCTTTATTCATGCTCATGAGTAATCTCCTGGCTGACTGCTAGGCTGCATCGCTGGCCTTGTCGAGGCCGAAATCTTCGGGAAAATGATTCAAGGCGCTGAGTACCGGAAACGGCGTCATGCCGCCCATCGCGCACAATGAACCGTTAATCATCGTGTCGCACAAATCGCGCAACAGTTGAGTGTTCATGTCTTTTTGCCTACCTTCCACGATACGGTCGATAACCTCGACGCCTCGGGTCGAACCAATCCGGCACGGCGTGCATTTGCCGCAGGATTCCTCGACGCAGAATTCCATTGCATAACGGGCCATCTCGGCCATATCGACCGTGTCGTCGTGGACGACGATGCCGCCATGGCCGACTACCGCGGAAATCGCGCTGAAAGCCTCGTAATCGAGCGGAGTGTCGAATTGTGATTCCGGCACATAGGCCCCCAGCGGTCCGCCCACTTGAACGGCGCGAATCGGACGACCACTGGCGGAACCGCCGCCGTAATCATAAAGGATTTCGCGCAAGGTTAGACCAAAAGCCGCTTCGAATAATCCCGGGTATTTAATGTTGCCGGCCAATTGCAATGGTAACGTGCCGCGCGAACGCCCCATGCCATAATCGCGGTAATACTCGCCGCCCTTATCCAGAATGATGGGCACCGAAGCCAACGAAATGACGTTGTTGACGATAGTCGGTTTGCCGAACAAGCCAACAATGGCCGGCAGTGGCGGTTTGAATCTGACCAAGCCGCGTTTGCCTTCCAGGCTTTCCAGCAAGGAAGTTTCCTCGCCGCAAATATAGGCGCCGGCACCCAGGCGAACTTCCAAATGAAAGGATTTGCCACTGCCGAGGATGTCGTCGCCCAGATAGCCGTTGGCATAGGCTTTTTCGATTGCCTCGTTCAACGCCGCGCCGGCATGCGGGTATTCGACGCGCAGATAGATATAGCCCTGGGTGGCGCCGACCGCGAGCCCGGCGATGGTCATGCCTTCGATCAATACGAACGGGTCGCCTTCCATGACCATGCGGTCGGAGAAGGTTCCGGAATCGCCTTCGTCGGCGTTGCAGACGATGTATTTTTGTTCGGCTGGGGCGTTCAGGACCGTGTTCCATTTGATCCCGGTGGGAAAGGCCGCGCCGCCGCGTCCGCGCAGGCCGGAATCGGTGACTTGCTGGACGATATCTTGCGGAGACATATCGAGGGCATTGCGCAGGCCCCGATAACCTTCATGGGCCAGATAATCATCCAGCGAAACCGGGTCGGTAATGCCGACGCGGGCAAAGGTCAGACGGTTTTGGTCCTTGAAATAAGGCAGTTCTTCGATGTTGCCGAGGTATAAAGGATGTTCCTTGCCTTCCAGCATGCCTGCTTCGAGTAAGGCGGGGATATCCTGGCTTTGTACTGGCCCATAAGCGACTCGCCCTGCCGTTGTCTCGACCTCGACCAAGGGCTCGAGCCAAAACAATCCCCGCGAGCCATTGCGAACGATTTCGACGTTCAGTCCTCCGCTTTCACAAGCTTGCTGCAAGGCTGAGGCGACCTGATTGGCGCCTAAGGACAAGACAGTTGAATCGCGGGAAATAAAAACTCGTGTCATTCTACGGCACCTCTGTAATTGGCGATGATTTCATCGAAACGTTCCGGCGTAACACGACCGTAGACTTCGTTATTGACGGTCATGGATGGGGAGCAGGCGCAGTTGCCGAGACAAAATACCGGTTCCAGGGAAAATTCACCGTCGGCGCTGGTTCCATGCCAATCGACATTTAGTTGCTTCTTGGCGTGTTCTTCCAATGTCTTTCCATTCATGGCTTGACAGGATTCGGCTCGGCACACGCGAATGGTGTTTTTACCGGGAGGGGTTTGTCTGAAATAATGATAAAAACTGATGACGCCATGAATCTCGGCAATCGACTGGTTCAATGCATCGGCAATATCGGCGACCGCTTCGGTTGGAATGTAACCCAACGCATCCTGAATGCCATGAAGGACGGGTAGCAGATTTCCCGGCATCGATTCATGCTCGGCCAAAATCTTTGCCACAACGTTTTTTTGAAGATGATAATCCTGCATCATTACACCGTAAATGATTAAATGAGTGCCGGACATTTAATCATAAAAAAACCCAATCATGCAATTTAAAACAGCATCGGCTAACGGCCTGTAATCGAGATGTGGTGCGGGTATTGGATTATTCCAAATAGGGTTTAAAGACGCTGTGAAACATAAGGAAATATGGCCAAACGGCGAATATCTGTTGTTCGAATAAAAGGTTAGGGAGATAAGTTGATAATCTGTTTTTCATAATAATATTGACATTAGTGTGGTTGTATGCATTCAAAGGCGCGGCATTAAAAATTTTTCAGAAACTCTGCATAAACCAGGCGTCAATGTAGAAATTTGCCTTGGCTGTCATTTTTTCATAAACATTGCGGTAGGATATCGGAGCTGAAGCCAATTTGTTTTTACCGAATTGTCATAATTCTGCAACATTTCTTCTTTATAGTGCGTCGTTTCCTTTTTTGACGACGTCCGCATGGTTAAAACCCTCAATCATTATCCCTATCTTCGCGTGTTCATTTGCTTGATTGGGTTATGGTTTATCGCCTTTAACGCTTATGCCGGCGATGGCCGCTCGCCGCGGCAGCACCACGAGCCAGGCAGGTTTTTTAACCGGATTGCCTCCTTTCCGGTCTATCTTAATGCGAGTATCGACCAGCAAAGCGTCTCCGAGATCGTCGATGTCAGTAAGGACGGCAATATTCTGATTTATACTGACGGAGCCGGCGGTAAAATCGGCTTTGTCGACATTCACGATCCTGATCATCCGCAACCGCTCGGTAGTCTTGAAGTCGAGGGTGAGCCGACGTCGGTTGCCGTGGCTGGAAACTATGCTCTGGCAGTGATCAATACGTCGGGCGATTTCGACAATCCGAGCGGCTTGCTGCGCGTGATCGATATTGCGCAACAAACCGTTATTCAAAGTTTCGATCTGGGCGGTCAACCGGATGCAATCGCCATCAGTCCGGATGGAAAATATGCCGCCATCGTCATTGAAAACGAGCGTGACGAAGCTTTCAATGGTGGGAAGTTGCCGCAAAGGCCAAGCGGTTTTTTGGTTATCGTCGATATCGATGATGAACCGGCTAAGTGGCGAATGCGTCAGGTCGGGTTGACGGGGATTGCCTACCCTTACCCCAGCGATGCCGAGCCGGAATATGTCGACATTAATGATGACAATGTCGCCGTGGTGACGTTTCAGGAAAACAATTATCTGGCGCTGGTCGATGTAGCGAGCGGCCGTATTATCGATCATTTTAGTGCCGGGACCGTCGATTTGTCTGCTATCGACACTCGGGAAGAAAGCACGGCCTTCATTCGGTTGACCGACAGGCAGTCGCAACGGGCGCGTGAACCGGATGGCGTGGCGTGGCTCAATACTGAGTTGTTTGTGACGGCTAATGAAGGCGATCTGGATGGCGGTAGCCGCGATTTTACCGTTTTCGACCATCATGGCCGGGTTGTTTTCACCGCCGGAAATGCCTTAGATCATCAAGCGGTACGCTTGGGGCATTATCCCGACAAGCGTTCCGGAAATAAGGGGAATGAACCGGAAAATGTCGATGTCGGCCGCTACGGCAAAGACACCTTTTTGTTTATCGCCTCGGAGCGGGCCAATCTCATTTTTGTTTATCGCGTGAACAACGGCGGTCGTTCTTTCAGATTAATGCAGACGTTGCCGGCTGGCGTCGCGCCGGAAGGAATCAAAGCAATACCGGGCCGCAATCTCTTGGTGGCCGCGGGTGAAGTGGATGATCGTAAAAAAGGCATTCGTTCGGTGCTGACGCTATACCGGTTACAAGACAAACCGGCCGGTTATCCCACCGTGGAGTCGGCGAATCGGAATGACGGCACCCCGATTCCGTGGGGGGCATTGTCCGGTTTGAGCATGGATTTATACGATGAACATATTGCTTATGCCATTCATGACGGCTTTTTTCGGCAAAGCCGTATTTATAAACTGAACACCAGTCGTCATCCGGCGGTGATTCAAGCGGAAATCGTCCTGACCGACAGCCGGGGCAGATTGGCCGAGGTCGCTCCGGATCTGGTCAATGCCGACGGCACCGTCAATCTCGATGGCGAGGGAATCAGTAGCAGCGCCAATGGGGGCTTCTGGATCGCTTCCGAGGGGGCGGGCTCGCCAGGGGATGAAAAGAAGTCCATCACCCGTAAAAATCTATTGGTACATGTCGATCGCTTCGGCGATATTGACCGAGTCGTGCTATTGCCCGGCGCAACCGATGTCAAACAAAAGCATTTCGGGTTGCAGGGTGTCGCATCCGTCGGTAAGAGTGATAACGAAGTGCTCTTTGTCGCCTTCCAGCGGGAATGGTTGGGTGATAGGAGCGGACATGTTCGGGTCGGCCGTTATGACGTAGCCAACGCGGAATGGTCATTTTACTATTACCCGTTGGATAAAGCGGATTCAGCGAATGGCGGCTGGGTAGGGTTATCCGAAATCATCGCCTTGGGTGATCAGGAATTCGCCGTTATCGAGCGCGATAACCAGGCTAATAACGATGCCCGCATCAAGCGCATCTATCGATTCACGATTGCCGGGCTGAGCGCGTTAACAGAGGAGCATGCGCCATTTTTTCCCGTCGTTCAGAAAACCTTGCTGGCGGATTTGCTGCCCACCCTAAAAGCCAGTGGCGGCATGGTCTTGGAAAAAATCGAAGGTATGACGGTCAATGAACACGGTGATATATTGGTCGTTAACGACAACGATGGGGTCGATGGATCCAATGGCGAGACCCAATTGCTGACCCTGCAACACTTGCTCCATTAAAAAAGTCGATTTAAGCAGCGATGTCCCGGGGCATTTTTTCACGAAGTGTCCTTAGCGACCGTTTTGCCTTAATTATCCATCATAAGGTTTAAACCACCGGCTTTAGCCGGTCAGCTTTAGCTGCGATAATTTGCCCAAGGAGGTGGCGATGGACTATAGATACGGCAGCCATACGGTTTACCAAATTGAGTATCATTTTGTTTGGGTTACGAAGTATCGTTATAAAGTGCTGAAGGATGAAATAGCCGAACGAGTGAGAGACTTGGTGCGGCAGACATGCGAAGCCTTTGAGATACGGATTATCAAAGGTGTCGTGAGCAAAGATCATGTGCACATTTTGGTGAGTGCGCCGCCGACTATGGCCCCAAGCGAAATCATGAGGCGAATCAAGGGACGAACTTCGAGCTATCTGTTCGAAGAGTTCCCGCACTTGAAAAAGCGATATTGGGGTCGACATTTTTGAGCCCGCGGTTATTTTTGCGCCACAGTGGGGCAAATGACTGATGAGATGATAAAGCAATATTTGGAGCATCACTTTGAACCTAATCCAAACGATAATTTCAAGATGGAGCCCGACTAAGACGCGTCGTTTAGTCGACGCGTATCCGGACTTTCAGTCCGTTATTGGAACCCACCCGCTTGAGCGGGTGGTTGTTTAGTATTAGCCTTTTCTGATATAGTGCGGGCTAGTTTCGGCTCATGAAAAGTAAAGAAATGAGCAGGGTTTTGTTTTATAATGCGCGGTTGATTTTGACGGCTGATACAGTCGATGCTGACATCGATCGGTTGGAAGTCTGACAGGTTTCATTTCATCAATTCGGGAAAAACACATATGAATAAAATTAACGTCGCGTTGGTAAGGTTGCTGCAATTCGTGGTATTCACCTTATTCACTTTCATGGTACTGACTTATTTTGGCGCCATGATTCTGGTTCCTTTGGATCTGGTCGTGTTGTTAACCAAGTTACTGAATGTCATCGGTATCGGTACTTTGTTCGGCGCGATTGTCGCTATTCCTGTGGTCGGTTATATGGGGATGATCGTCTATAAAACCCCTGGTCTGGTGCAAATGATCATCGACACCGGCGTAGATTTGGTGAATACCGGCAAACAACGGGTCGAGGCGTTTAACGAGATCGCTAACAGCGTTAAATAAACCACAGCGCTACGTTGATTGCTAAAAGGGCGTGCTTACGCCCTTTTTTGTGCTTGTTGCATCGTAATCGTAGATGGGATGTGTTGGTCGTCACTGCGCCGGCCGTCAATGGTGGGGCGGAGGAGTGGTGCAATAATTTAAATGCCTATGAACTTACTGTAGGTTGTTACCTGTTTGCCTTTCAATATACGGCGTAAATACCTCCCTTGCTGTCGACAATCTTGTAAATCTAACAGCTACAGCCTCTGACACAGGTAACCTGTGGATTGTAAATAACCATTATAATTTATCAGTGGGTAAATCCCCACGGCGAGACTCTCTTCGGTTTTACCAATGCGGCAGTTCGTAGCCTCGGTGCAGCGTAGCGGAATCCGGGAATGGCGTGGTTCCAAGGCTCCTGCTTGATGCGGATGACTGTCGACCCTATGCGATGGGTTTTACCCGCAGGACACAGACAGCTTTGCTCTACCCATCTCCTACTCTAGGCGCAAAACGCCTCGATTCGGGCCAGGATGCCCTTCACATCGAGCCCGACCAGGCCGAGCAATTCCTCGCGGCTTCCTTGTTCGACGTATTCGTCCGGCAGGCCGATGTTCAACACCGGCAACAGGATGCGTTGCGCGTGCAGGAATTCGTTGACCGCGCTGCCGGCGCCGCCGGCGACGACGTTCTCTTCCACGGTCACGATGACATCGTGGCTTTTGGCCAAGTCCAGGATCAGGTCCTGGTCGAGCGGTTTGACGAAGCGCATGTTGGCGACGGTCGCCCCCAATTGCTTGCCGGCTTCCAGTGCGGCGCTAAACGGCGCGCCCCAGGCCAGGATGGCGATGCGCCCGCCCTGATGGCGGATCTCGCCCTTGCCGATTTCCACGCCGTCGAGGTTGCACTCGATGGCGGCGCCTGGGCCCTTGCCGCGCGGATAGCGCACCGCCGCCGGGCCTTCATAGTGGTAGCCGGTGGTCAGCATTTGCCGGCATTCGTTTTCGTCGGCCGGCGCCATCACCACCATGTTGGGGATACAGCGCAGATAACTGAGATCGAAACTGCCGGCATGGGTCGGGCCGTCCGGGCCGACCAGGCCGGCGCGGTCCAGAGCGAACAACACATCCAGGTTTTGCAGCGCGACATCGTGGATCAACTGGTCGTAGGCCCGCTGCAGGAAGGTCGAATAGATCGCCACCACCGGCTTGGCGCCCTGGCAGGCCTGGCCGGCGGCCAAGGTCACCGCGTGCTGCTCGGCGATGGCGACATCGAAATAGCGTTTCGGAAAGCGCTGCGAGAACTCGACCAGGCCGGAGCCTTCCCGCATCGCCGGGGTGATGCCGAGCAGGCGCTCGTCCTGTTCGGCCATGTCGCACAGCCAACTGCCGAACACCTGGGTATAGGTCGGATGCGGCGACGGCGCCGCCTTCGGCAGCGAATCCTTGCACGGGTTGAAGGCCGGCACGCCGTGATAGGCCAGGGGGTCCTTCTCGGCCGGCGCATAACCCTTGCCTTTCTTGGTCACGACATGGAGAAACACCGGGCCCTTCAGGTCCTTGATATTTTCCAGCGTCGATACCAGCATGTCCACGTCGTGGCCGTCGATCGGGCCGATATAATTGAAACCCAGCTCCTCGAACAAGGTGCCCGGCACGATCATGCCCTTGACGTGTTCCTCGGTCTTGCGCGCCAATTCCCAGACGCTGGGCATGCCGCTCAACACCTTCTTGCTTTCCTCGCGCACCGACGAATACAGCTTGCTCGACAACACCTTGGTCAGGTAATTGTTCATCGCCCCGACATTGGGCGAGATCGACATATCGTTGTCGTTCAGGATCACCAACAAATCGGCGTTGACGTCGCCGGCATGGTTCATCGCCTCGTAGGCCATGCCGCCGGTGATGCTGCCGTCGCCGATGATCGCCACCATTTTCTTGTGTTCGCCGCGCAACTGCGACGCGATCGCCATGCCCAGGGCCGCGCTGATCGACGTGCTGGAGTGGCCGACGCCGAAGGCGTCGTACTCGCTCTCCGCCCGTTTCGGGAAGGCCGACACGCCGCCGTAGGTGCGAATGGTCGGCATCCTGTCCTTGCGCCCGGTCAGGATCTTATGCGGATAGGCCTGGTGGCCGACATCCCAGACCAACTGATCCTCGGGCGTGTTGAAGACGTAATGCAGCGCCACGGTCAGTTCCACCGTGCCGAGGCCGGCGGAGAAATGGCCGCCGGAAATACTGACGGTCTGGGTCAGAAACTCGCGCAGTTCCTTGGCGACTTGCGGCAGTTGCTTCTTGTCCAGCTGGCGCAGATCGGACGGCAGGTTGATGTCCTTCAGCAACGGATAGTCTTGAGTCACATTCATAATCAATACAAGGGTTCACGATAGAACATCAAAATGATGCCTATCTGGAAGAGGGCGAATACCGAAATAAAACCGGCAATGTCCTTGCCCGGCGAATCCAATTTCAATTCCAGCCAGCGACCGCAGGCCAGTATCAATGCGAACAGTCCCATCAACGTATGGCCGACTTGGATCAAGAAGGCGGTTTTCGGCTGGAAGCCGACATGGGAGTGCGCCAACAACATCAATCCGCCGAACGCCGCGAGTACCGGAAACACATAGGGGAGTTTGCTGTCCGGGTCTTGGGTCAGCCGCGCCTTCATTTCCATGACGCCGAGCATGAATACCAGCAGGGTGGCGATGCGGTGTTGCAATACCTCGCCGTTGTTGAAGGTGCTTTCCCAGAAACCGATAGGACCCAATGGCCAGGTCTCGGCATCGCTGCGGAAGAACAGAAAAATGCCCAGCAAGACGAAACCGATCGGCCAGTATTTGGCCCAATGAAATCTGCGGTAATAGGACAGCATGGCGAACACGCTCATGACCGTCAGGAAAATACCGGAAACATTGTGGTTATAGTCCGACCAGGCGGTCGCCGCTTCAGATGGTACCTGGCCGACGATCGCCACCCGGCCGGCCTCGCCGGCCAATAAATCTTCGTGGCTGGGCGATGTGATTCGCGGAATGCGCGGGGCGAAAGTATTCAATACTTCCTGCCAGGTCGCAGTCAGGTGTGGGATATCGATCGCGGGCGGCTGAGAAGCCAGGCTGGCCGCGGTGAACAGCAGCGTGATCAAAATCAGTAATTCGGCTTCGATATAGTAGGGAACCCGGCGATTGATGTCATGGCTGTTGGAAGTCAGAAAATAGTCATGCACGGCACGCCGGTTCATTGCGGCGAACCCCAAGGCGATGAACAGCATCAGTATCTTGACCAGCAGCAAGTTGCCGTAGCCGGTACCGATGAAACCGTTCCAACTATCGATGTAGTGCAATGCGATCGGTATGCCCGATACCAACAGGGCCAATACTGCGACGATCCCCATCGGGGAAAAACGCCACAGCAGGGCGGGCCATAATTCCTCGTTAATCCGGCCTTGTTTTTTCAAGCGCCAGACATTGAGCAATTGAAAGACGCTGCCTATCCATACCGCAGCGGAAACCTGATGGAAGACGGTAAACATCATCAGTATGCCGCGATCCTCCAGTCTGCTGGCGCCATGAACCAGCCAGGCACCCGATATGATCATCGGCAAGGCCAGCAATATCGCGTTTTCCCAGCATTGTTTCGAACGAAAATCATGACGCAGCCGTTTATGAATGTAAACAGCCAAGGCGACGCCGAAAAACGCGCGCACCAGGCCGGCCTGGAATTGAACGGTATTGGCGAAAGCCGGAAAAGGCCAACGATCCAGGGTCGCCGTCATCAGCCATATTTTCAATATGATTTTCGCCACTTGGGTGATAACCAATGTATACGCGCCAACAAAAGTTAAATGGACGCTTTTTTCCAGCAATTTATTAGTGTACGCCACCTTGGGATCCCAAGGTCGTAGAATGACGAAGCCCCAGAATAATCCGCCTACCGCCAGAGAATAAAAGGTCAGGTCGACGCCGCCTATCAGGGAATCGAGAAAATCAGCAATTCCTTCCATAGCGTTTACTCGGTCCCCGCGGTCACGTGAAACCGCACGATATCCTCGCTCAAATGGCCATCGGCAGCAAAGATACTCAGTTTCAAGGCGTACTCGCCGGGGACGAGCGGCGGTAGGTCGATAAGCACCGTGCCGGGATGGTTACTATGGCTGGCGTTGACCAATTGCATCTTATCGCCGGCGCTGACCAGGAAAATCTGCGACAGATCAAGTTCAACCTTGGAATTGAAGGTCAGGCTGACTTGCGTCGCCTTGTTGGGCGCAATTTTATCCACACTCAGGGAGGAGTGGGTGACCACTGCGTGAGCAGCAACCTGTTCAATAGGTAACAAAATTAATGCCGCGACGGCGAGCAATCTGAAATAAAGCGCTAGCTTATGTAACATAATTTTCCCCAATCGTTCGTTAGTAGTGATTCGCGTGTATTATTTCTTTTTGTTTTTCATGGCATGGCCAGCCAGGGTTTTACCCAAATCCCAGATCGAGCCGGGCACCTGGTGCGTGTCGGCGATCGCCTGGTCGAACGAGTTGACGATCCAGTCGCGGTCCTTTTGCGTCAGGTTTAGTGGCGGCAGTAGTTTGACGACGTTCATGCCATGCCCGGCCACTTGAGTCAGAATACGGTGTTCCTTGAACAGAGGGATCGTCACCATTTGGCAGAACAAGCCTTTATTGGCCGCTTCCAGCATGGTCCAAGCTGCTTTCAACGACAGGCTTTTCGGCGATTCGAATTCGACCGCGATCATCATGCCCTTGCCGCGCGCCTCTTTCAGGAATTCGTATTTGGATGCCGTGGCATTTATGGTTCGGATAATGTCTTCGCCGACCTTTGCGCTGTTTTCGACCAGTTTTTCATCCTCCATGACCTGCAGGGTCGCCAGGCCAGCCGCCATCGCCATGTTGTTCTTGGAGAAGGTGGAACCGTGTACGACGGCACGGTCCATGCGGTTGAAGACGGTATCCATGATTTTTTGCGTCATCGCCACTGCGCCGACCGGAATGAAACCGCCGGACAGCGCTTTGGCCATGCAGATCATGTCCGGTTTCACACCCCAATGCTCGATGGCCCAGAATTTACCGGTACGGCCCAGGCCGGTTTGCACCTCGTCGGCGACAAACAGCGTGCCGTATTTTTTACACAGGCGTTCGACCTCCGGCAGGTAATCATCGTTCGGCACGTTGACGCCTTTGCCTTGCACCGGTTCGACGATGAAGGCGGCGACGTCCTTGCCGCTTAATGCTTTCTCCAGCGCTTCCAGGTCGTTAAATGGCACCGAGTGGCAGCCCGGCAGCAGCGGACCGAAGCCTTCGCGGAAGATTTGCTCGCCGTTCAACGACAGCGATCCCATCGTCAGACCGTGAAAGCTGTGGTCGCAAAAGACGATTTTTTCCCGTTTGGTAACGTAACGGGAAAACTTGATCGCCGCCTCCACCGATTCGGTACCGGAGTTACAGAAGAACATCTTCGTCAGGTTGTCCGGCGTCGTTTGCAGAATTTTCTCGGCCAGCAAACCGCTGAGCAAGGAGACGTCCATTTGTACCAGATTGGGCAATTCCAGCGTCAGCGTTTCCTGCAAGGCGCCGATCACCGTCGGATGGTTGCGTCCGATGGCAAAGGCGCCGAAACCGCTCAATAAATCGAGGTATTCGCGGCCTTCTTCGTCGTACAAATATTGCCCTACGGCGCGTTTATAATTACGGTCGTAGCCGATAGTGCGCAAGACCCGGACCATCTGATTGTTTAAATGCTGTTCGTGCAAATCGAATTTCTTGTCGAAATGTTCAGAAAAAAGATTGGCGATACTGAAAGTCATGAATAAACCTCAATCAATTAAGCTTGTTTGCCGTAAAAAGCCGGCAACACAATTAATGTGCAAAGCAATGTAAAAGTAATCCCTATGGCCAGTAACAGGCCCATACTGGCGACGCCTAGATGAGGGGTAAAGGCGAGACTGGAAAAACTGCACAGGGTGGTTAGTGAGCTGAAGAAAACGCCTCGTGCCGTGCTGCTTTCCAGAATATTATTGCTACTGAAATGTTCCGATTGCAGACGGTGCAAAATGTGGATGCCGCTATCGACCCCCATTCCCATCAACAGCGGAAGGGCAATGATGTTGGCGAAATTGAACGGATTGTCCAGTACGACATTGGCCGCGCCGGTCAGCATCCCGGCCAGCAACAGCGGACCTAAGACCAATAGCGTGTCCCTAAAGTTTCGCAAGATTAACAATAACAGGACAAAAATTGCGATCAAGGCGCCGCTAAAGGCCTCGATAAATGCCTTGACCACGGCGACGCCGGACGCCTGGTCGGCAACCGGCAAACCGGTGGCGGCGGGGTCCACGCTCTGGACCTCGGTGACGAACTGTTTCAGGTTCTCCACCTTGTTTTGATCAAACTCCGGCGTGATCAATATTTTATATAGTCCGCTAGGGCTCACCCAGTGCGCCGATAAATAATCCGGCAGGTCATTCAACCCATAGGCTTGGGCCGTCAAACTGGTTCGTAGCCGGTCCATCGTATAGGGCAGTAATTGCAAAATATTGCGTTCCAGTGTGTGGGCCTTGGCGTTGGCGTCTTCACTATGGCTCAGTGTGCGAAAATTCTGCAGTAAGCGTTCCAGTTCCGCCTTGCTCGGTTCGTCAGGCTGTCGTTGCAAGTGTTTTTCAACAGCGGAGACGAATTCGCGAATGGCGGCCAAAGGTTTGGTATCGGTCAGTTCATGGTCAAATTTGTTCAGTTGATTGCCCAAGATCATCGCCAGATCTTCGATGATATAGAGTTTTTCTTCCTGGTTCTCGGCCACCAGGTTGCTCAGAATGACCGTGTCATGCACAGACGGCAGTGCCTGGAATTTTTCCGCCAGTTGTTCGGCGCTTTTCAAGTCGGGAGCTAGTGCAGCCAGGGAAAACGGTGAGTCGGTTTGCGAACGCAATAGTTCCTTGATGGAAGAGACCGATTCGCTACTTGGATCGCGCAGGTTGATCGGATTTGAGTCGAACTTCAGCTGAGTCAATATCGCGGCGGAAATGATCGCGAACAGGATCGACAAGACCCGAATCGGAGTAGCGTACTTAAACGGCATCGTGGTAACGAATGTCGCCCTGAACCTGGAATGGAACGGTTTGACATTGTTGATCGGCATGATTTTCAGCAAGGCCGGTAAAACCGTTAGTGAGATGGTCAGGCCGATAAACATGCCGGCACCGGAAATGATGCCCAACTCCGAAACACCGGAATAATCGGTCGGGATGAAAGCCAGGAAGCCTATCGCGGTGGTGATGGCGCACAGGAAGAGGGAAACGCCGACCGTCGCGACACTGTGGTTGATGGCCGCGAGATTTTCCATGCCTTGCGCCCGGCATTCGCGGTAATGCAGGCAGAGGTGGATGGCATAATCGACTCCCAGTCCGATATAGAGCACGGCAAAGGCGATTGAGATCAAATTCAGGTGGCCGATCGCGAGGGCGGCGAAGCCCGCGGTCAAGATCAAGCCCAGAATCAGCGCGATGAAGGTGGACAGCAACAGTTTGACGGAGCGCAGGGCGATCAGTAGCGAGGCGCTGACCAATATCAACGAAACTACGCCGGCAATCTCGGCGCCCCGGGTTACGCTCTCCAGTTCTTCGTGTTCCAACGCGGTTTCGCCGGTGATGCGAATTTTGACCGAAGGGTTAGCGGCCATGATGGCCGAAACCATCTTCCGGGCAGTGGTCAGCGCGTGTTCGGCCGGCAGAATTTCGTCGAATTTCATTTTGGGCCGGGCGATGACGATGGTACGGTTGGTGTCGGTATTCAATTTGCCGGCCGCCAGTAGGTTTTGCCACGACATGTTGGTGGGGTGGCCGCTGAGCAAATTTTCCGCCGTGCCGTTAATCGCCTGCAGCAGTGGGTTGAGGTCCATCGGCAGCTCTTTGTCCTTGTTTTCCAGCGCTTTCAGGATAATGTCCAGCAAGCCTTGCAGGCTGTAATGCTCGGACAGGTAGCCGATGAACGGCTGGGCGTCGGTCAGCTTGGCCGAAAGGTCGTACAGTTCGTCGATATCGAGGTAAAGCAGTGCCTCCCGTCGGAAAAATTCGTTATCGGTCGGAATATAGGCCGATACGAAATGATCTTTTTGCGCGAGCAGTTGATTTTCCAACTGGTTGGCGGCAATCGACGTCTCTTCCGGCGTGGCCGCTTCGACGACTAGGATGATCGCTCCGGCATCTTGGGGAAATTCGGTCTCCAGGCGCTTACGATTGACTTGAAACGGCAGATCCGGCGACAGCATTTGGGCGGTGTTGGTATTGACGCCGAGATTGTTGATGGTGTAATACAGGCTGAATCCCGCCAAAATGCAAGTCAGCAAAATCAGCGTTATTGGAAAACGCAAAACCTTGCTGCTCCAACAGCACAAAAAAGATTCGATATAAGCGGATGGGTTACGGGCCATGGTGTTAGTGTTCCGTTTTGTTCGCGTAAAATTCCGTTATTTTATCAAGGTATTGGCTGGTATACTTTAAAGTCTTCTTAGCGGCCGAAAAATGCAAACCTAGTTTGATTAGCGCGGGGATCTCTTGCGGATGTTTTAGGACATGGCTTATCAATTCGGGTAATTCAATATCTCCGGCATCGTTTAATGCTTGGCAGACCGCGTTGGGTAAGCTCATGTCGGCCGGGTCCGCTATCGTCCTGATCGTCAGGCAGGGGAGGGCGGCCTTGTCGGCAGCCGCGGCAAGCGCATAACTTTCCATATCCACAGCTAGCGCGGCGGTGTGCGCATACAAAGCTTGTTTATCTCGACTGTCGGCGACGATGGTGGGGGTGGAAACCAGTTTGCCGATATAGACGGTGATTTTATCAGTAAGCGTCAGCTTGGTATGTTCGGCCCATTCGTTGTCGCCTGGAATCGCTGGCCGTTGCGGCGATAAGAAAGCATCGGCAACGACCAGGTCACCGGGTTTCAGCTCGGGCGACAAAGCCGCGGCGCAGCCCCAACTAATGAGTTGGTCTGCGCCACGGCGGATCAGTGCTTCAGACGCTTGGCCCGCGTTTTCGCAACCCGCTCCGGCAAAGGCGATCAACGTATTGGGTGTCAAGGCGACAACATCGCCTTTTTCGACTTTACCGGAAACCAGGGTGGCGAGTTCTTCGGGTAAGGCAACGACGATCCCCGTGATCACTGTTTCATCAGCTCGTTACGGTATCTGGCCAATGCCCACAGCGGGAAAAACTTGTCGTAGCCATGATATTTCAAATAGAAAACCCGGGGAAAGCCTGGCGCGGTAAAGCATTTGTCATCCCAGACGCCGTCTTCTTGCTGAGCTTTCAGCAGGAACTTAATGCCGTCCCTCACTTCCTTGCTGTTCACTTCGCCGGCCGCGATCAGGCCCAGGACGGCCCAGGCCGTTTGAAATGCCGTGCTGAAATGATATTTGCCGCGATATTTGTGCTCGTCGTGGTAGCTTTTGTTGTCCTCGCCCCAACCGCCGTCTTCTCGTTGCACGCTTTTGAGCCAATCGACCGCCTTGCGGTACATCGGGTCGCTTTTGGGGACGTCGGTTTGTTCCAGGCCCAACAGGACCGACCAGGTGCCATAGATGTAGTTGGTGCCCCAGCGGCCGAACCAGGAACCGTCATTCTCTTGTTCGCTACGGATGTAGTCGATGGTGCGTTGCAGCGCCGGCAAATATTCGTCGTGTTCCTTGGCGACGCGGGCCATCAGCATTGCGCAACGGGCGCTGACATCGACCGTAGGCGGGTCTAACAGCGCGCCGTGATCGGCAAACGGAATTTCGTTCAGATAATAATAGGTGTTGTCGACGTCGAAGGCGCCGTAACCCCCGTTGTTCGATTGCATGCCGACGATCCAGCGGGTCGCCTGATGAATCGATTGGTCCATGTCTGCGAGTTCGGATTCGGCCATGCCGAAGGCGACCACGGCGGTGTCGTCGACATCGGGATAATAAGCGTTGTTGAATTGGAAGGCCCAGCCGCCGCCAGGCAAACCGGGACGGGAAACCTGCCAATCGCCCGGCTCGTCGGTCAATTGTTTCGATTTAAGCCATTCGAAGGCGTTATTGAGACTGTCTTTGTTACCGTGCTTGTCGGCTTCGATCAATGCCAGGGCCGCGAGGCCGGTATCCCAGACCGGTGACAGGCAGGGCTGGCAATAGGCGTAGTCGTCCTTGACGACGAGGAGTTTATCTATCGACTTGCGGGCGATGACGACATTGGGATGGTCCTTGGGCATGCCAAGCAGCAGCATGGCCTCGTAGGCATTGACCATGGCAGGAAATATACCGCCCAAGCCGTCTTCGCCGTTGAGGCGCTCGGTAAACCAGTCCAAGGCTTTTTGTATGGCGCGTTCATGCATGCTGCGCGGAATCAGGGGGCGGGTAAGGCGGCCAAGCTTGTCCAGGCCCAGGAAAAATTTGTTCAACAGGGTCCTTTCCGGAAAATAGTGTTTTTCCTTGTCCGGATGGATGACAAATAGTTCCAGGATGCCGACGTTATGCGGGTTTTTTGCCTTGGCTTTCAAGGTACACAGGATAAACAGCGGCACCATCACGGTACGCGACCAATAGGAAACCTTGTCCAGATGAAACGGGAACCACTTCGGCAGCAGCATGATTTCCACCGGAATATAGGGTACCCCGCGCCAGGGCAGTTGCTCGAACATGGCTAGGGCGATACGGGTAAATACATTGGCCTTGGCCGCGCCGCCTTGGCTGAGTATGTAGTCTCGCAATTTTTTCATGTGCGGCGCTTCGACCGAGTCGCCGGCCATTTTCAGCGCGTAATAGACCTTGATGCTGCAACTCAGATCGCCATCTCCGCCGGTGAATAACGGATAGCTGCCGTCCTCGGATTGGCGGCTGCGTAAATAAACGGCAATTTTGGCTTGCAGTGCTTCGTCGATCTCACCCAGGTAATGCATCATCATGATGTACTCGGCCGGGATGGTGCAGTCGGCTTCCAGTTCGAACAACCAATAGCCTTCCTTGTCTTGTAGTTTCAGCAGATGGTCCTGTGCCTTTTCAATGGCCTGTTCAAGCGCGCTGCGATTGATGCCTGATGAAGCGGAGCTGCTTGATGTTTCGTTGCTAATTTCTACTTCGGCTTCTGTAAACATAATGCTTCCTTCTTATTGTCCTGCGGGCAATTGTGGAGAATACTGCCAATCGGGTGTTTTCAGTTTTCGGCTGGTAATAGTAAAAAGCAAAGACAACAAAGTGTTGCTGCGCACAGCCAGTTTGGTTGCAAAAATAGTGGCTTTAACGCTCTTGCGGGTTATTTTCACCTGGCTGGAATCGTTAAAGTCCAGGTTTTCCTTGATTTTTTTCAAGGTCAACACGGCCATGCCCAGCGCCCAAAGACAGAAGTTCCGGATACCCGTTTCATGGGAGGGAATCAACTGGGTGTAAATCAAGGCGTTATGGAGATGGCCGTGGGCGATGCTGATTAAATGTTCGAGACCCTGGCGGAAATGTTCGTCATTGGTTTCCGGAGTCAGCGTGCCGAGGTCGAACCCGGTTTCGCTGAAAATATCCTGCGGCAGCCAGCACACGCCGCGTTTGGCGTCGTCCCAGATGTCCTTGAGGATATTGGTCATCTGTAAGCCTTGGCCGAAGGAAACCGACAGTTTCAGCAATTTCTCCCGGTGTTGGTTGATCTCGGGCGAATAATGGCAGAACAATCGAGCCAACATCTCGCCGACGCAGCCGGCCACGTAATAGCAATAGCGGTCCATGTCGGCCATCGTTTTCAGGCCCGCGTGCAGATCCTGCGCCTGAAATATCGGCATGCCGTTGGCCATGGTTTCGACACACTCGGCCAACGCATCGATTTGTTCTTGGTCGAACGAATGCGTGATGTCGATAACCCTGGGGGTCAGGCGAATCAGACTGTGTTCGGCGGGAATGGTTTGTTCGGACAGCAATGGAGATAACTCGTCGGCGAATTGCCGGGAATTTTTTCCGCTTTTAACGATCTCGATAAATTGCCGGCAAAAATATTTTTTTTGCTCGGCGCTTAAGGAAACCTCGTCTTCTATGGTGTCGACGATGCGGCATAACAAATAGGCATTGGCGACCGCCGGATAAAGACTGCTTGGAAGTTGCGGAATGGTCAAGGCGAAAGTGCGGGATACGCCTTCCAATAAAATGGCTTGCAACTCGTCGTCGGCCAGAGGCAGCAGTGTTTCCGGTTTTTCAATGGAAATCTGAGGTCCGTTCATTGGTATTTGCTTCGCGATTACATTACACATGGTTGGACTAAATGATAGACTGTTTGTTGGTATTTTGCAAAGCAATGTTGTTTTAAGGCAAAATTTATTGGACGACAATCCGTGTAGTCTTTTTACAGATTTCTGTCATTTACACATAGGGCCCGATGCGAGGATTGTTGTGGATTCAATCTTATGATTGTTGGGCAGGGTTAGTTCTGTTGTATTTTAGCTAAAATTGTCGCTGATTAGGTAAGTATGCGGGTCGGATGTTGTATTTTTTCCTTTTTTTTCTGGAGTCGGCGCCGAAAAAAGTGTATTCTCTGCCATAAATGCAATCGGCCGGCATGTTTCATGTCTGAATAAATCTATTAAATATTATAGGGTTATGGTCGGTTGGCGGGTTTTCAGCGACTATTTCTTCGTTGTTGCAATCAAGCAACAATGCCATTTCGCTGTTTTTTTATGGTTTTTGAGGAGTAAGCTTGTGAGTGTTCCTTTACGTCAGCAATTAACGGTAGGTAGTTATTTAATCAAGCAAAAACTGAAAGGGGTTAAAAAATATCCTCTGGTTTTAATGTTGGAACCGTTGTTTCGATGCAATCTAGCCTGTGCCGGCTGCGGAAAGATCGATTATCCGGATGAAATCCTCAATAAAAGGTTGTCGGCACAGGAATGTTTGGATGCGGTCGATGAATGCGACGCTCCGATGGTTTCGATTCCGGGGGGCGAGCCTCTAATTCATAAGGAAATGCCGCAAATTGTCGAAGGGATTATTGCCAGGAAGAAATTTGTCTATCTTTGCACCAACGCCTTATTGTTGAAAAAACGGATTAAGGACTACAAGCCTTCGCCCTACTTGACGTTTTCCATTCATCTCGATGGAAATCGCGAGCGCCACGATGCTTCGGTGTGCCAGGAAGGGGTTTTCGATCAAGCGGTAGAGGCGATCAAGCTTGCCTTGGATAAAGGTTTTCGCGTTACCGTCAACTGTACGCTGTTTCAGGGAGAGACTTCCGAGGAAGTGGCCGAATTTTTAGATTATGCAATGGAATTGGGTGTCGAAGGAGTGACCATCGCGCCGGGTTTCAGTTACGAGCACGCTCCAAGACAGGATGTGTTTATCAAGGGCAAGGAGACGAAAGAACTGTTTCGCGGTATTTTCAGGATCGGTAAAAAACGCAAATGGAAATTGAACCACTCTTCCCTTTATTTGGATTTTTTGGCTGGAAATCAAAATTATGACTGCACGCCTTGGGGCAATCCGACCCGCAATGTATTCGGTTGGCAAAAGCCATGTTATCTATTGGCCGATGAAGGCTATGCCTCAAGCTTTCAGGAATTGTTGGACGACACGCCTTGGGATAAGTATGGTAGCGTGAAAAATCCCAAATGCGCCAACTGTATGGCGCATTGCGGATACGAAGCTACCGCGGTCGAGGATACGATGGCGCATCCGCTGAAAGCGTTTTGGGCAAAAATTCGAGGTCCTAAAACGGAAGGAGCCATGGTACCGGAAAAAACACCGGAATTTGCGCAAACTAAAGCTTCGATTAAAGATATTCCAGTCAAGATTGAGTCCTGATGGTTGAATTAGGTTTTTATTTATCGGCATTGGCTGTGCTGATTTGGGGGATTACTTTATTACTGCCATGGCAGCCCTGGCGTTCCCGGGAGGTGCTGCAACCCGAGGATTTTGACGAGGATTACGATTTGAGCGATATCACCGTCGTGATACCGGCCCGGGATGAAGCCGGAGTCATTGCCGAAACCTTGGCGTCACTGAAACAACAAGGGCGGGGGCTTAAGGTCATCGTTGTCGATGACGAATCTAGCGACGGTACGGCGGATATTGCCAGAGCCTCCGGCCTGGCTGGCCTGAAGGTGATCGAGTCCGCCCCGCTCCCGGCAGGGTGGACCGGCAAATTATGGGCCCAGGAGCAAGGTTTGAGTCATGTCGAGACCGGATTGACGTTATTGCTGGATGCCGATATTGCCTTGCGTCCCGGAATGATTAAGGGTTTGAAGCAAAAATACCTGGCCGGCGATGTGCAATTCATATCGTTGATGGCGGTGCTGCGCTTCGATTCTTTTTGGGAAAAAGTGTTGATGCCGGCTTTTATCTACTTTTTTAAGATGATTTATCCGTTTGCGTTGGCAAATGAGCCCTCATCGAAAATGGCCGCCGCCGCTGGCGGTTGTATTCTAGTCGAGACCGAGGCGTTAAGAAAAATCGGTGGAATGGCGTCGATTCGGGATGCCGTGATCGATGATTGCACGTTGGCGAAAACCATTAAAAATTCAGGGTATAATACTTGGATCGGCTTGACTCACGGCGTAATCAGTCAACGCCCCTACGGAAATTTGGCGGAAATTTGGCAAATGGTGGCCCGGACCGCTTATACGCAACTGAATTATTCGCTGTTGCTGTTGCTGGCCTGCACCTTCCTGATGCTGTTGTTGTACTGGTGGCCATTGCTAGCTTTGTTTTATTTTTCCGGGGAAGCGCTGGTGTTGAATTTGTTTTCCTTGTTTTTGATGATGTTGATGGTTTGGCCGACCCTGCGTTTTTATTCGTTTAATCCGCTGTGGGCATTGCTAATGCCGGCGGTGGCGTGTTTATATTTAATGATGACGTGGACTTCCGCCATTCGTTATTGGCGTGGTGAAAGGTCGCGTTGGAAAGGGCGCAGTTATCTGACAGAGTAACGATTGACAGTTCGACGAGGTATTGATGATCAATAAAATGCTAAAAATTTATTTCACCCTAGCCATTATTTTATGGTCATTGGTCGGCAATAACGTCTTTGCCGCATCAGGCAGTGAAAATCCGTCTTCTGCCAGACAAGTGGTCGAGGATTTTCAACAAGTATTGCTCGCTGTGATGAAGCAGGGCAAGGACCTGGGTTTTCAGGGGCGATACGATAAACTGGACCAGACGGTTAGAAATAGCCACTATCTGTATAAGATTTCAAGGCTGGTCGTTGGTCCTGAATGGAAAAAACTGAGCAAGGAACAGCAAAATCAGTTTGTTGATGTCTTCACCGATTACAGTATCTCGGCCTATGCCAATAATTTTAAGGAATTCGATGGCGAATCCTTTAAATATGTGTCGGAAGAAAAGACATCGCAGGGCGGCATCGTTTTACATTATTTATTTCAAATACCCAGTGAAAGAAAGGATGTAAAATTCGATTACATGATGAAAAAAAATGACGAAGGTTGGCGTATTCTTTTTATAATAGCCGACGGCGTTAACGATGTCGCATTAAAGAGATCGGAGTTCTCGAGCATTATCGAAAAACAAGGTTTCGATGCGCTGATAACAAAAATAAAAGAGAAGATAGATAATTACGCAAAACAAAGCTAATTAAGGTTGAGCAAGATGTATAACGAAAACCTGGAACAAAAACACCATTTATGGTGGTTATTGGCGTTGATGCTGGCAACGAGCTTGGCGCTGACCGGTTGTGCCGGCACCAATGTTGCCGAACAGGAAACGACGGCGGAAGAGGTCACTGTCGGGGAAGCCGCCGCCGAGGAGAATGAAGTCGATCCTTACGAAAATCTCAACCGTAAGATTTTTGTTTTCAATGACAAAGTCGATACCTATGTCGCTAAACCGATTTCCGACGCGTATATATGGATTACCCCCCAGTTTGTGCAAACCGGTATCGCGAATTTTTTCAACAATCTAAAGGATATCAACGTCGTTCTGAACGATGTTATGCAGGGTAAGTTGCAGCAAGGGCTGGAAGATACTGGCAGGTTCACCGTCAATAGCACGATTGGCCTGTTAGGTGTGTTTGACGTGGCCACCGAAATGGGTTTGCAAAAGCATGAGGAGGACTTTGACCAGACGCTGGCGGTATGGGGTGTGCCGGAAGGGCCTTATCTGGTGTTGCCGTTATTGGGTCCGACTACTTCCAGAGGAATTCCCGGCAGCGTTTTCGATACCGCTGCCAATCCGACGACCTATGTAGGTTTGCCGGTGCAGTTGGTTTCCATGTTGAATACCCGCGCCAATGCCGAAGGCGCATTAAAATTTATCGATGAAGCGGCTCTGGATCCTTATGTGTTCACCCGGGAATCGTTTCTGCAATACCGTCGTAATCTGGTTTCCGACGGTAAAATCGAACTTGCCGACGATATCTTGGATTTAGAAGAAGAGTTCTATGATGACGAGGAAGAAGAGGGTGGTGATGATTCTTCCCTGCCGTTGAAAGAGACCTCGACAGAAAAAGAGGCTGCCGAACAACAAATGGATGGCTCAGCGGAACAGCAGCCTGTAAAGGTGGTTGCCAACGAGGATGCGTTTAAGGAGGAAACAGAAAAAGGATTCATGTTGAAGCTTAGTGCCGATAAGAATGAATTCGACCAGGCTTCGAGTTCATTCGATAGCGCGGTTGAATCGTTCGACGATGCTTCGCGTTCCTTCGAACAAGCCGCCGAGAAACTGGATCGCCTGGAACGCCAATAACATTTACAGTTTCGATATCTGATGTTTCAGGTATTTCGCACAGAGCCCCTTGATAGGGGCTTTTTTTATGGTTGTTTGTTGGAGTGCAAGGAAACGCGGCGAAGACTGAACTACTCTGCGCGGATTCATCCGGCGCCGCCTCAATATCAATAGTGGAGCAATGAATGGACCGGGTAACCCGCTAACGTTTGGCGACCGTTCAGGAAATCGAGTTCCACGACAAACGCGCATGCAACCACTGTTGCCCCCAGTTTTTCCACCAGTTCGCAGCTAGCTTTAGC
Source organism: Methylomarinum vadi (assembly GCF_000733935.1). Taxonomy (NCBI): domain Bacteria; kingdom Pseudomonadati; phylum Pseudomonadota; class Gammaproteobacteria; order Methylococcales; family Methylococcaceae; genus Methylomarinum; species Methylomarinum vadi. Next base: position 1,048,457 of record NZ_JPON01000001.1, on the reverse strand, counting down.
TGTGCCGCCGGTTGCCAACAAATCATCGATTAACAGCACCTGATCATTGCTATCGAAGGCATCGATATGGGCTTCCAGAGTGGCGGAGCCGTATTCCAGGTCATAGGAAACGCTCTGCACGTCATAAGGGAGTTTTCCAGGCTTGCGCAATGGCACGAAAGGGATGCCCAGTTCCCAGGCAACTAGTGAGCCGAAAATAAAACCGCGCGCCTCCATGCCGGCGATGGCGGTGATGTCGTTACCTAAAAAAGGCTGCAACAATTGATGAACCGTCAAACGCAAGGCAGCCGGGTCTTTGACCAACGGCGTAATGTCTTTGAAAACGATGCCTGGCTTGGGGAAGTCCGGGATATCGCGGATTTTGTTTCTTAATCGTTCCATAGTTGGTTACTTATAAAATAAAGGGTGCATAAGCGAAGCGCCATGCACCTGAAATGTTAAATGTTGGTGCCGGCTTTGACGGATGACGCTGCGCTTATCCGTCCTACGACCTGACAGGGGCGTAGGACGCGGTGAGGCACGAACCGCATCGGTCGAGTCTTGATGCAGTTTCGTAGCCTGGATGCAGCGCAGCGGAATCCGGGAATGGCGTGGCTCCGATTCCCCGCATTCCGCTTTGCTTCATGCGGGTTACGGATGGCCGGCCAAAGCAATGCGATGGGTTTCTGCGCGCCCTCGTTCTGCATCGCTGCAGAAGTGGCCTAGGCGCAGAACGCCTCGATTCGGGCCAGGATGCCCTTCACATCGAGCCCGACCAGGCCGAGCAATTCCTCGCGGCTTCCTTGTTCGACGTATTCGTCCGGCAGGCCGATGTTCAACACCGGCAACAGGATGCGTTGCGCGTGCAGGAATTCGTTGACCGCGCTGCCGGCGCCGCCGGCGACGACGTTCTCTTCCACGGTCACGATGACATCGTGGCTTTTGGCCAAGTCCAGGATCAGGTCCTGGTCGAGCGGTTTGACGAAGCGCATGTTGGCGACGGTCGCCCCCAATTGCTTGCCGGCTTCCAGTGCGGCGCTAAACGGCGCGCCCCAGGCCAGGATGGCGATGCGCCCGCCCTGATGGCGGATCTCGCCCTTGCCGATTTCCACGCCGTCGAGGTTGCACTCGATGGCGGCGCCTGGGCCCTTGCCGCGCGGATAGCGCACCGCCGCCGGGCCTTCATAGTGGTAGCCGGTGGTCAGCATTTGCCGGCATTCGTTTTCGTCGGCCGGCGCCATCACCACCATGTTGGGGATACAGCGCAGATAACTGAGATCGAAACTGCCGGCATGGGTCGGGCCGTCCGGGCCGACCAGGCCGGCGCGGTCCAGAGCGAACAACACATCCAGGTTTTGCAGCGCGACATCGTGGATCAACTGGTCGTAGGCCCGCTGCAGGAAGGTCGAATAGATCGCCACCACCGGCTTGGCGCCCTGGCAGGCCTGGCCGGCGGCCAAGGTCACCGCGTGCTGCTCGGCGATGGCGACATCGAAATAGCGTTTCGGAAAGCGCTGCGAGAACTCGACCAGGCCGGAGCCTTCCCGCATCGCCGGGGTGATGCCGAGCAGGCGCTCGTCCTGTTCGGCCATGTCGCACAGCCAACTGCCGAACACCTGGGTATAGGTCGGATGCGGCGACGGCGCCGCCTTCGGCAGCGAATCCTTGCACGGGTTGAAGGCCGGCACGCCGTGATAGGCCAGGGGGTCCTTCTCGGCCGGCGCATAACCCTTGCCTTTCTTGGTCACGACATGGAGAAACACCGGGCCCTTCAGGTCCTTGATATTTTCCAGCGTCGATACCAGCATGTCCACGTCGTGGCCGTCGATCGGGCCGATATAATTGAAACCCAGCTCCTCGAACAAGGTGCCCGGCACGATCATGCCCTTGACGTGTTCCTCGGTCTTGCGCGCCAATTCCCAGACGCTGGGCATGCCGCTCAACACCTTCTTGCTTTCCTCGCGCACCGACGAATACAGCTTGCTCGACAACACCTTGGTCAGGTAATTGTTCATCGCCCCGACATTGGGCGAGATCGACATATCGTTGTCGTTCAGGATCACCAACAAATCGGCGTTGACGTCGCCGGCATGGTTCATCGCCTCGTAGGCCATGCCGCCGGTGATGCTGCCGTCGCCGATGATCGCCACCATTTTCTTGTGTTCGCCGCGCAACTGCGACGCGATCGCCATGCCCAGGGCCGCGCTGATCGACGTGCTGGAGTGGCCGACGCCGAAGGCGTCGTACTCGCTCTCCGCCCGTTTCGGAAAGGCCGACACGCCGCCGTAGGTGCGAATGGTCGGCATCCTGTCTTTGCGTCCGGTCAGGATCTTATGCGGATAGGCCTGGTGGCCGACATCCCAGACCAACTGATCCTCGGGTGTGTTAAAGACATAATGCAGCGCCACGGTCAGTTCCACCGTGCCGAGGCCGGCGGAGAAATGGCCGCCGGACTGGCTGACGGTATGGGTCAGGAATTCGCGCAGCTCCCTCGCCAGTTGCGGCAACTGCTTCTTGTCCAGCCGGCGGACGTCGGCCGGCAGGCTGATGGTGTCGAGAATCGGATAGGTTCCTGTAAAGGTCATCTTTCAATCAGTTCCGTTAAAGTTTTTCGTTGATTATCAGGGTTAATAACCAACGTATCAAGTCGGTTTTTAATGGTCGCGTTCGATAATATACAGCGACAGATCCCGCAACAAATCGGCCTCCGGACCGAAATCGCTCAGGCTTTCCAATGCCTGCTCATGCAATTCTCGTGCTTTTTGTTTGGCGCCGGCCAGTCCCAGAAGAGCGGGATAGGTCGGCTTGTCGTTGTCCTTGTCCTTGCCTTGCGTCTTGCCCAGCGTCGCGGTATCGCTTTCCTCATCCAGGATATCGTCCTTGACCTGGAACGACAGGCCGATGCATTTTGCGTAGTGATCCAGTTTCTTGGCGACGGTCGGGTCGATGTCCGCTTTGCACAGCGCGGCCAGGTTGACGCTGGCCCGGATCAACGCGCCGGTCTTGTGGATATGCATATTTTCCAATTCCGGCAGCGTCAGTGTAGTGCCGACCGATTCCAGGTCGATGGCCTGGCCGCCGACCATGCCTTGCGAACCGCTGGCCTTGGCCAGGGTCGTGATCATGTTCAGGCGCGCAGCGGGCGTCGCGGCGATGCTGGCGTCATTGGCCAGGATTTCGAAGGCCAGAGCCTGCAGCGCGTCGCCGGTCAGAATCGCGGTGGCTTCGTCGTAGGCGACATGGCAGGTGGGTTTGCCGCGGCGCAAGTCGTCATCGTCCATGGCCGGCAGGTCGTCGTGTATCAACGAGTAGACATGAATGAATTCGACCGCGCAGGCGGGACCGTCCAGCGACTCTTCCGGGATAGCCAGAGCCTTGCCGGCGGCATAGGTCAACATCGGCCGCATTCTCTTGCCGCCTTCGAGAGTGCTGTAACGCATGGCTTCATGCAGTTTTTTCGGCAGAATATTGTCGCTCGGCAGGCGGGCATCCAGTGCTCTTTCGACCCGATTTTGACAGGCGGTTAGATATTGTTTCAAAGCTTCACTCATCGTTAAATGGCTCCAGGGTTTGTTTGCCGTCTTTTTCCAGTAGAATTTGCACTTTCTGCTCGGCTTCCTGCAAGGCTTTCTGGCAAGTACGTGTCAGTTTGATGCCGCGTTCGAAGGATTGCAGCGACTCCTCCAGAGAAATATCGCCTTTCTCCATTTGCTCCACCAGCTGTTCCAGTTCCTCCATGGAGTTCTCGAATAACGTCGTACTTTTTTTTCTCGGCATATAAATAAAGTCGGTTGTGATACGATGTAGCGCCTGCCGGCATGGGAGGCATCCGGCTGACCAAAGTAAATCGGCTATTATATCTGAAATTATCCCAACTGATTAGGAAGTATGACGAACGAATACAACGCGGCGGCGATCGAGGTTTTAAGCGGTTTGGATCCGGTCCGGAAGAGACCGGGCATGTATACCGATACCACGCGGCCCAATCATCTGGTACAGGAGGTGGTCGACAACAGCGTCGACGAAGCCATGGCCGGCCACGCCGACAGGATCGAAGTGATCTTATACAAGGACGGTTCGGTATCGGTCCAGGACAACGGTCGCGGGATGCCGGTCGATCTGCATCCGGAACAACGCATACCGGGCGTGGAAGTGATTCTGACCCAGTTGCATGCCGGCGGTAAGTTTTCCAACAAGAATTATCAGTTCTCCGGCGGTCTGCACGGCGTCGGCGTGTCGGTGGTCAATGCGCTGTCGAAAAAGTTGGAGATCGAGGTTAAAAGAGGCGGAAGCATCTATCGAATGAGTTTTGCCCATGGCGACAAGCTGACCGATTTGGAGGAAGTGGGATCCGTCGGCAAGGCCAATACCGGAACGACGATCCGTTTCTGGCCGGACGGAAACTATTTCGATTCCGGCAAGGTTTCCGTTACTAAGTTGAAGCATGTGCTCAGGGCCAAGGCGGTATTATGTCCGGGACTGAAAATTTCGTTGCAGTCCGAGGCGACCGACGAGCAATGGGAGTGGTGCTATCAACACGGCTTGCAGGAATATCTGCTCGACCGCGTCGGCGAAACGGAAATCTGTCCCGAACAACCCTTCATGGCGGAGATGAACGCCAGCAACGAGGCGGTCGAATGGGGTATCGTCTGGACTGCCGACAATCTGCCGGAAACCATCGCCGAGAGTTATGTCAATCTGGTGCCGACCGCGCAGGGCGGTACCCATGTCAACGGCCTGCGCGCCGGCCTGACCGAGGCGATGCGGGAATTCTGCGATTTCCGCAATCTGCTGCCGCGCGGCGTCAAGATCGCGCCGGAGGATGTCTGGGAAAACTGTCATTTCGTGTTGTCGGTCAAATTGGAAGACCCGCAATTTTCCGGGCAGACCAAGGAACGGCTCAGTTCGCGCGAATGTGTGACCTTCGTGTCCGGCGTCGCCAAGGACAGTTTCAGTCTGTGGCTGAACCAGCATCCGCAGGAAGGCGAGAAGGTCGCCGAGATCATCCTGGCCAGCGCCCAGAAACGGCTGAAATCCAGCAAGAAGATCGTCAGGAAGAAGGTTACATCGGGGCCGGCGCTGCCGGGCAAACTGGCGGATTGCTCGGCGCAGGATATCAGCCGCACCGAACTGTTTCTCGTGGAAGGCGACTCGGCCGGCGGATCGGCCAAGCAGGCGCGCGATCGCGAATACCAAGCGATCATGCCGCTGCGCGGTAAAATTCTCAACACTTGGGAGGTCGAGCCGGGACAAGTGATGGCTTCGCAGGAGGTGCACGATATCGCGGTCGCGTTGGGTATCGAACCCGATTCCGACAATTTGGGCAATCTGCGTTACGGCAAAATCTGCATTCTGGCCGATGCCGATTCCGACGGCAATCATATCGCCACGTTGATCTGTGCGTTGTTTTATCGCCATTTCCGGGCGTTGGTCGAAGCCGGGCATGTTTTCGTCGCGATGCCACCGCTGTATCGTATCGACGTCGGCAAAAAGGTATTTTACGCCCTGGACGAATCGGAAAGACTGGGTGTGCTGGCCCGGATCGAAGCGGAGAAGCTGAAAGGCAAGATCAACGTGCAACGTTTCAAGGGGCTGGGCGAGATGAATCCGGCGCAGCTGCGGGAAACGACGATGAATCCCGATACCCGCCGTCTGGTGCAATTGACCGTCGACGACCAGGACGCCACGCGCGAGCAAATGGATTTGTTGCTGGCCAGGAAACGCGCCCAGGACCGCAAGAGCTGGTTGGAGGCGAAGGGAAATCTGGCGGAAATATAAAAAAAATGTAGGCTGGGTTAGGCGTTAGCCGTAACCCGACGACAACTTTAGCGCATGGCATATTACCTGATTCTAAATAGTTTTGAGTTGAAACAGTGATTCATATCGGTAAATTCAACACCCTAAAAATCTGCCGCCAGAGCGACGGCGAAATCTATCTCGACGGCGGCGAGAGCGGCGAGATTACGTTGCAGCGCCAGGACGTGCGGAAAGATTATCAAGTGAGGGACGACCTGGAAGTCTTCGTCTACACCGACGGCCAAGGCAACCTAGTGGCGACGACGCAAACGCCCTTGGCCCAGGTCGGCGAAGTGGCCTGGTTAAAAGTCGTGTCGCTAAGCCATGCCGGCGCCTTTCTCGACTGGGGCTTGCCCAAGGATTTGTTGGTGCCGTTCAGCGAGCAGAAGCAAAAAATGGTCGAAGGCAGGCATTATTTGGTCAAATTGTTTCTCGACAAAGACAACCGCATCGCCGCCTCGGCCATCCTGGACGATTTCATCCGCGACGAAGCGGTGTATTTAAAAGAAGGGCAGCCGGTGGAATTGATCATCGCCGACGAAACGGAGCTGGGCACCAAGGCCGTCGTCAATCACGAATTCTGGGGCGTGCTGTATAAGAACGAAGTCTTTCGGAAGCTGCGCAAGGGCCAGAAAATCAAGGGGTACATCAAGAAAATCCGCGCGGACAAGAAAATCGACCTGAGTTTGCAACAGGAAAAAAACACTTGTCAGGCGGAAACGACCGCCGAGCGAATTCTGGCGCTTTTAAAGCGGCAGCAGGGCGAAATGCGTATCACCGACAAGAGCGAGCCGCAGCTGATTTACGATACTTTCGGCGTCAGCAAAAAGGTCTTCAAACAAGCGCTCGGTCATCTCTATAAACGGCGATTGATCACGATGGCCGAAGACAGGGTCACATTGACGGATAAATCATGAGTAAGCAAGAAAAATCGTTGACGATGACGGTGTTGATGACGCCGGACATGGCCAATTTCAGCGGTAATGTGCATGGCGGTTCGTTGTTGAAATTGCTCGACCAGGTCGCCTATGCCTGCGCCGCCAAATACAGTAAATGTTATGTCGTCACGGCGACGCTCGATCAGGTATCCTTCAAGGAAAAAGTACGGGTCGGGGAGCTGGTGACCTTTTATGCGCATATCAATTATGTAGGTCGCTCATCGATGGAGGTCGGCGTGAAAGCGGTCGCCGAGGATCTGCGTAGCCAGGAAAAGAGGCATACGACCTCTTGTTACTTCACGATGGTGGCGATCGGCGACGACGGCAAACCGGTCGACGTGCCGCCGCTACACATCGAAACCGACGTGGAACGGAAACTCTTTGAAGCCGCGCAACTGCGCAAGCAAATACGACAGGAGATCATGGAAAAAAATAAAGCGTTACATGTGGATTTACCCAAGGAAGATTTATAACGATGGGCATACAAGAAAACTTCGAACAACTGCCGTTAAAGGACTTCACCGAAAAGGCGTATCTGGATTATTCCATGTACGTGATTCTCGACCGGGCCTTGCCGCATATCGGCGACGGCTTGAAACCGGTGCAGCGGCGCATCGTCTATGCGATGTCGGAATTGGGCCTGACCGCGCTGGCCAAATACAAAAAATCGGCGCGTACGGTCGGGGACGTGTTGGGTAAGTATCATCCGCACGGCGATTCGGCTTGCTATGAGGCGATGGTGCTGATGGCGCAGGATTTTTCCTACCGTTATCCGCTGATCGACGGTCAGGGCAACTGGGGCTCGCCGGACGACCCCAAGTCTTTCGCCGCGATGCGTTACACCGAGTCGCGCTTGACGTCTTATGCGCAAACCCTGCTCGGCGAGTTGGGGCAGGGCACCGTCGATTGGGTGGACAATTTCGACGGTACGATGAAGGAGCCGAAACTGTTGCCGGCACGCTTGCCGAACGTGTTGCTGAACGGCACGATGGGGATCGCCGTCGGCATGGCCACCGATATTCCGCCGCACAATCTGCGCGAAGTGGCGGCCGCCTGCATGCAATTGCTCGACGACCCGGACACGCCGCTGGATGGCTTGCTGGAACACATTCAGGGGCCGGATTATCCGACCGAGGCGGAGATCATCAGCACCAAGGAAGAGATACGCAAAATCTATCTGAGCGGCAACGGCTCGATCAAGATGCGGGCCCGTTATGAAAGGGAGGATAGCAACATCGTCATCACCGCGTTGCCGCACCAGGTATCGGGCGCCAAGCTGCTGGAGCAGATCGCGGCGCAGATGCTGGCGAAGAAGTTGCCGATGATCGAGGATTTGCGCGACGAATCCGATCACGAGAATCCGACCCGGCTGGTGATCATTCCAAAATCCAAGCGAGTCGACGTCGAGTCGGTCATGTCGCATTTGTTCGCCACCACCGATCTGGAGAAGAATTACCGCGTCAATTTGAACATGATCGGTTTGAACGGCAAGCCGCAGGTCAAGAATTTGCGGCAGATCTTGACAGAATGGCTGGATTTCCGAACCGAAACGGTGCGCCGGCGCTTGCAGCATCGCCTAGACAAGGTGCTGGCGCGTCTGCATATTCTGGAAGGCTTGCTGATCGCCTATTTGAATATCGACGAGGTGATCCATATTATCCGCACCGAGGACCGCCCCAAGCCGGTTCTGATGGAGCGTTTCGGGCTGACCGATCCGCAGGCGGAAGCCATCCTGGAATTGAAGCTGCGCCACCTGGCCAAGCTGGAGGAAATGAAAATCCGCGGCGAACAGGAAGAGCTGGAAAAGGAACGCGAGGCGTTGGAGAAAACGCTGGGTTCGGCGCATTTGCTGAACCGTCTGATACGGAAGGAAATCGAGGTCGACGCGGAAAAATACGGGGACGCCAGACGTTCGCCCATCGTCGAGCGCGGCGCGGCCCAGGCCTTGGATACGACGTCCTTGATCGCCAACGAACCGTTGACGATCATTTTGTCGCAAAAAGGCTGGATCAGGGCGGCGAAAGGACACGATATCGATGTCGAGGCGTTGAATTACCGATCGGGCGACGGCTACCTGGCTGCGGCCCGGGGGCGCACTACCCAACCGGTCTACGTCCTGGATACGACCGGTCGGGTTTATTCGGTGACGACCCATGACCTGCCGTCGGCCAGGAGTCAGGGCGAGCCGTTGACCGGCCGCCTGAAACCGCCGTCCGGTTCGTTGTTCACCCACTTATTGGCCGGCAATCCGGACGATTGGTATTTGTTGGTCAGCAGCGCCGGTTACGGCTTCAGGGTGCAGTTGCAGGATCTGTACAGCAAGAACAAGGCCGGTAAGGCGCTAATCACCTTGCCGAAAAATGCCGGGGTGGTCGCGCCGGCGCCGATCCGCTCCGACTCCGATGTGCTTGCGGTCGCGACCCTGCAGGGGCGGCTGTTGATCTTTCCGGTGCTGGAGTTGCCGGCGCTGGCCAAGGGCAAGGGCAATAAACTGATTCAAATTCCGTCGAAGGACTTTAATTCGGGCAAGGATGCGGTTGTCGCTATCACCGCATTCTCGCCGGAGGGAGCGTTGAAAGTGCTGGCGGGTAAGCGCCATTTGACCCTGAGGAGCGGGGATATCGAGCATTATTCCGCGACCAGGGCCAAGCGTGGATTGGCCTTGCCGCGTGGTTTTCAGCGCGTGGACGGCCTGCTTGCCGAAGGCCGGGAGTAGGACGGACAAAGCGTCGCCTGTCCGGCAAGATAGCTGACACATTCATAGATGCAAGGTATTGGATAAATAGACGATTTTTCAACGACGATGAAGAAACTGTTCAATAAAAGTTTACTGACCAATTTGGTCGCCTTGCTGGTTATCGCAACCGGCTATTGGTGTCCGGTGCAGCCGGAACTGCTGAAATCGATCGGCTTTTTCGCCTTGTCGGGGGCGATTACCAATTGGCTGGCGGTGCATATGTTGTTCGAGAAAGTGCCGTTATTGTATGGTTCGGGCGTCATCCCGAACCGATTCGACGAATTCAAGTCGTCGATCAAGGAATTGATGATGCAGCAGTTCTTCACCGCGGAGCATGTCGAACAATTCATCGAGAAGGAAGAGCGGCAGGGCAGCAAGGTATTGAACATCGACCCCTTGTTGAATGCGGTGGATTATGACAAGGTCTACGACAGCCTGGTAACCTCGATCATGGAATCCTCCTTTGGCGCGATGTTACAGATGATGGGCGGGGAAGAGGCTCTGACGCCCTTGAAGGAGCCGTTTATCCAGAAAATGCGAGCGACGCTGACCGAGATGGTGGAATCGGAACGCTTCAAGGAAGCGCTGCGCCAAGGGTTGGACGCGCATAAGATCGGCGAGGATATCGTCGGCAAGATCGAAACGGTGATCGACAAACGCTTGAACGAGTTGACACCGCAAATGGTCAAGGAAATCGTGCAGACGATCATTCGCGAGCATTTAGGTTGGCTGGTGGTCTGGGGCGGCGTATTCGGGGGGGGCTTGGTGCCGCCTTTAGTTTTGCCTGAGACGATGAGCATACAGCCTTTAACGCTCGCGTTTGACGAGTTCGGCGACTGTAATGCCGCTCCTTTGGTTATTCTGCACGGTTTTTTCGCCTCGTCGCGCAACTGGCGCACGATCGCCAAAATGCTGGCGGAACGCTACCACGTCTATGTGCCGGATTTGCGCAATCATGGTGCATCGCCGCATTCGTCGGTGATGGATTATTCGGCCATGGCCGTCGATTTAAAAAACTTTCTCGATCAGCATGGCATCGGTAAGGCCCACCTGCTGGGACACAGCATGGGCGGGAAGGTGGCGATGTGGTTTGCCCTCAATTATCCGGAAGCGGTGGAGCGGTTGGTCGTCGCCGATATATCGCCGACTCGTTACCAGCACAGTTTCGAGCAAACCATCACGGCTTTGCGGGCCGTACCGTTGCAAGCCATTCGCAACCGGAAAGAGGCGGAAGCGGCCTTGAGCGATTCGATTGCCGACGGCAGTTATCGACAGTTCTTGTTGCAAAACCTGCAGTTGAAAGACGGCGAATACGCCTGGCGGGTCGATCTCGATATTTTCCGGCGCACAGCCGACAACATCGTTGCTTTTCCCGAGGCGGACAAGGTGTTGCCTTATCCGAAGAAGGTCTTGTTTCTGGGCGGCGGCGATTCCGACTATATTCGCGAGGAAGACGTGTACCGCTGGTTTCCGGAGGCCCGGATTAAGCAGATAGCCGATACCGGTCATTGGCTGCATGTGCAGGCGCCACGACAATTTTGCGAAGAGGTGAGTGTTTTTTTGACTTAACCCAGCCTTGTCGTAGAAACTTGTAGGATATTGATAAATAATGAGTAAAGGCAGCCGCTAAAAATAACGTTATGCGAATTTTTCTATCCTGCATTTTCAATAACTTACACACATCAAGATGGCTAAATTTCGAATTATTAGAGGCTGCCTAAATCATTTTATGGCAATACAAGCAAGAAAAGTGGCATGATTTTTAATGCATATTAAGCAATGGCTTGAAGACTCATGGCTCTAAATTGAAAAAGCTGGGTTAAAAAAATCGCCGTTCGGCCGCTAATTGGTTTATGAACCGAAGAGGTATGGGCGAATTAGTCATGGACAAAATGGCGGTTTCCATTGTATTGCTGTTATTGTGCGGTGAAGGCTGGAGCGAATATGTCACGGCGCCGATGCAGTATGCCGACTGGCAGAGTCAGCAAAGCAAAACATTATGCCAATTGCTGCATCCTATCGATCATTTCGGCAGCGCCGGGTTTTTGCATTATTCCGGCGAACCGTTGCAATTTTATCTTCAGGAAACCCAATTCCAATCGACCATCAGCCACGCCAGCCTGTATGTCGAGCCGTCACCCTGGCGCGAGCAGCCGACTTATCGGCGAGATTACCCCGTTTTTCTCGACGACCAGCCGCCTTCCCATTTTCATCGGCTGGTCGTTTTTGCCGATGCCGCCGAGGAAATGCTGAATACTTTGCTGCAAGGGCATTATCCGGTTTTCGCGTTGTTTCGCCGCAGCCGGGAGATTCGGGTCGCGGTGTCGTCGATAAACTTCGCCGAGTCTTATTCTAATTTTGCCGAATGCCGTAAGGCTTTGTTGCCTTTCGGTGAAAAGCAATTGGAGCGGGATGATCTTTATTTCGCGCCTCAAAGCGATGGGCTATCCGGGCCGGTTGCCGAGCGTTTACGGGATGTGTCCGTTTATATGCGGGAAATGCCGCAAGCTCGAGTCGTCATCGCCAGTGCGACCGCCGTGGCGGGAACAGCCGACCAAAAATGGTTCGGCCGCAGGGCGCAGCGAATCGTTAAGCAATTGCGCCAGTATGGAATTGCCGACAAGCGAATTCGTATCGAAAGCGGTCCTTATCAACGAAACGATGACAACGAGTTACTGCTGAATGTGTTTGGCCCCGATGCGCTTAGCCGCTATTATTTTCGTAAAGGCAGTACCCGCTTGAGTTATCAGGAAAAACAAAGGCTGGCACTGCTGGCGCAGTATATCCGGGATAATAAACCCCTTGGTCAAATCACTATCAGCAGTCATACCGATAGCCGGGGCAGGCGGGCCAGTAATCTGAAAGTCTCTAAAGAACGCGGCGAGGCTGTCAAGAATTATCTGATCGCTCAAGGCATAGCAGGCGAAAGTTTGCGAGTCAAAGCCTATGGCGAAAGCCTGCCAATAAAAAGCAATCGTTTCCCCACCGGTAGGGCGCAAAACCGGCGGGTCGTGATCACTTTTAGCAATTGACCCCAGTTATCGGCTCACTGATTTGATGGCTCTTTAAAATAAGACCCTTCAGCAAACTTTGGCGGCAAAATGTCGGCCGTTGAGAAAGTTATCCAAATAAGGCAGCGATTTCCGGTATAATTGGACCCATTTTTCATTTAATGGGTATTTATCGATTATGGCGGAAATTAATAAAGTCGTTTTGGCCTATTCAGGCGGGTTGGATACTTCAGTCATTCTAAAATGGTTGCAGGATGAATATTCTTGTGAAGTAGTAACCTTCACTGCGGATATTGGCCAGGGTGAAGAAGTTGAGCCTGCTCGCGCCAAAGCGCAGGCTGCCGGCATCAAGGAAATTTATATCGAAGACCTGCGTGAGGATTTCGCCCGCGATTATATATTTCCGATGTTTCGCGCCAATACGATCTACGAAGGTGAGTATTTGCTGGGTACCTCCATCGCCCGGCCGTTGATTGCCAAACGCCTGATCGAAATCGCCAATGAAACGGGCGCGCAAGCCATTTCTCATGGGGCTACCGGTAAAGGAAACGACCAAGTGCGTTTCGAGCTGGGCGCCTATGCGTTGCGTCCCGACATCAGGGTTATAGCCCCTTGGCGCGAATGGGATTTGAATTCGCGGCAAAAATTGTTGGCTTATGCCGATAGCCACGGTATTCCGGTGGAAATGAAAAAAGGCAAATCCTCGCCTTATTCGATGGACGCCAATTCCCTGCATATTTCCTATGAAGGCGGTATTTTGGAAGACCCGTGGGCGGAGCCCGAAGAGGATATGTGGCGCTGGACCGTGTCGCCGGAAAAGGCGCCTGACCAGGCGACTTATGTGGAATTGACCTATGAGAAAGGTGATATCGTCGCGATCGACGGCGAGCCGCACAGTCCCGCGCAAGTCATGGAGAAATTGAATCAGATCGCCGGTGCCAACGGTATCGGCCGCCTGGATATCGTCGAAAACCGTTACGTCGGCATGAAATCCAGGGGCTGTTACGAAACACCGGCCGGAACCGTGATGCTGAAGGCGCATCGGGCCATCGAATCGATTACGTTGGACCGCGAAGTGGCGCATTTAAAAGATGAGTTAATGCCGCGTTACGCTTCCCTGATTTACAACGGTTATTGGTGGAGTCCGGAACGTGAAATGCTGCAGGAAATGATCGATACGTCGCAGCGCAACGTGAACGGCAAGGTTCGTTTGAAATTGTACAAAGGCAATGTCATCGTGGTGGGCCGTGATTCGGCGACCGACAGTCTGTTCGATGAAGCGATTGCGACATTCGAGGAAGACGAGGGCGCCTATAATCAAAAGGACGCGGAAGGCTTTATCAAGCTGAACGCCCTGCGCATGAGAATTGCGGCGAAAAAACGTTGATTTGATTGTCCGATGTCCCCGGTAAGGACGATTGTCGGGGGCACCGCTTGCCTCTTTGTATCCGAATCGGATAATTTTCGAGTTCGGTCAAATCTGGAAACCGATCCGAATTTCCTAGTTCGGCGATACAAAATACAGGACATTTTATTTTTAATTTGTATAATAAAAGCTTTGTATGCATCCTGGATTTAGGTTACTGACTAGCCAATGATGCAAGGGAAGGATAGAAAGCGCTTGCCATCGGAGGCCGATAGTAAGCGGGTTCCAAAATAAATATAATAATGAGCAATATGCGTAAGGTTGATCCTGAAGTTGTGAATGCCAAAGGGCGTGAAGTGGTTTTACTTCATGACATACCTCAACATCAAGGTTTGGTAAAAGCAAACAGATATCTGTTGATGCTGGTCATGGCATTGATGTTCATGGTTTTTATGTTGGGGTTTCTGGTTTTACCTGATTACGATTTGGTCGACCAAGTAAAGGATCGGCAGCGGTTTTCATCCGCTACCCAAGCCGTTCAAAACCCCGCCTTGTCGGACGAAATCAACGCGTTAAAAAGTCAATTGGTCGGGTTAATCAGTGGGTCGATCGAGAGCAAGCTGAGGATCTTGGAGGAGAGTATTAGGCTGGGTAGCGTGTCCACGTCGTTGGGAACGATTCAGGACTTGAAAAACGATGTGCGCATCCTGCGTTCTTATTCGGAGCCGCCGGTCAAGGAAGGCGAGCGCCAGGCCAACGAAAGATTGATCGCCGAGCTTTCCCATCTGAAAAATTTAATCTACCTGACGTTCGCTTCCTGTGGCCTGATGATTGCCGCCATCGCCTGTTTTTGGCTGAAAAATCGATTTCGCTTGCCGAATCACAGGGCGCGTTCCTTTTTGGGGCGTAAATAATTTCCCTGAAATTCACGCATTAAAAAAGGCCGCTAAATGCGGCCTTTTTATTGGGCGATTAAAACTTGGTTTTATTCGCTCAGGTATTGGTAAACTGCGTCGATCGCTTCATCTTCGCTATAGCCGGCTTTTTTGACCGGACCAACAGCCATGATGGCATCCATGGCTTTAGGCATGCCGTTTCTGCCTTCTTTCAAAACTTGAGCAAATTTGGCTTTATCCAGCTCGCCGGCTTTGATCAATTCTTTCAGTTGTGGGTTGGAAGAGATGTCGTGACAGGCGCCACAACCACGACCGAAAGCACGGTCATAGATTTTTTTACCGATTTTTGTTTTTTCGTCAGCCAATGCTTGACCACTTAATGCGATTAAAGCAACACCTGCTAATAAACCTAATGCTTTTTTCATTTTTATCTCTCGCTATGATTAAAAAAGAATTGCATATCGTAACGGCGGATACGCAACAGGATTAAAAATAATACGCCTAGGATAGGCGATTTCAGTAAAAAACTCAATCCTTTTTCAAGGCAATCGCTTTGTCCTTAGGTTCAGATTATCACCATCAACACTGAATGAAAACTGAATCGCGTTAACGGATTCGCCAACGTTGCAGCAAGCCATTGGTGGCGATGCTATAGAATTTTTTATCCTGATCGACGAAGCCCAAGGCCACTATCGTAGCCGCACTGGGCCGCCAAGGTTCGGTTTTTTTGGCGCGCCAGAATTTAACGAGTCTGCCATTGCTGGTTCTCCATAATTCGATGCGTTGAGAGATATGGCCGGTAAGCAGGTATTTCGCGTTGGCGGAAAATGTCGCCGCGGAAAGCGTGATTCGCGCTGGCCCCAATTCCTTATGCATTTTTCCGCTGGCAATTTTCCATAGGCGGGTTTGGCCTAATGCGGCATTGGTCAGCGCAAACCGGTCATCGGGACTGATGGCGACGCTGGCTAATTTATTGCCGTGCTGCCAGCGATATTTAAGTGTGCCGTCACGCAGATCCCAAAGCTTTGCGTTTTTATCCTCCGAGCCGGTGAGGGCATAGCGGCCGCTTTTCGAAAGGTCGGTGCCGGTCACCGTATCGTCGTGTGCGAAGGCATACAATGTTTTGCCGTGGCGCAACGATAAATAAATCGCTTTATCGGCCAGGCCGACCAAGGCATATTGGCCGTCGGACGAAATACTGACACTGAAAATGTCGGGGAGGCTCCAGACGGACAATAAGGTTCCGTCGGCAATACGCCACCAGGCCAGCGAATTTTTTTCCGCCGTAACGGCATATTCCTCCTTGCTGGAAATATCGACGGCGATGACACCGGCGCTTTCGTCGGTATGTTGCCATTTATGCACTAGCGCCTTAGGATGCAATTGCCATAATTCGGCATGGCCGGATAAATCGCCGATCAGGGCATAATGCTCCGAAAGATTGGCGGAGAATAGGCCGACCTCAGCCAGGGTGGCGGTTTTCTCGGGGTCGTCCGTCAAGTCGCACGCCGTCAGCAAGGAGACGCATAATAATGGCGTTAGCAGCCCGTATCTAGTCAATCGTCGAATCATTTTTATTGAACCATTGCAGTTTTTTGTGCAAGGAGACGACCGTGCCGACAATGATCAGGGTGGGGGGCTTGATGTCTTGATTGGCGACCAAGGCCGGTAGCGTCGACAGCGTTCCGATGATAACCCGTTGATGCTGAGTGGTGCCTTGTTGAATAATGGCGGCGGGGTGGTCTTTCCTGCAGCCGTGATCAATCAACGACGCGCAAATATGTTCCAGTCCCAACAGCCCCATGTAAATGACGATGGTTTGATTGGGGGCGGCCAATTGCTGCCAGTTCAGGTTGATCGAGCCGTCTTTCAGGTGGCCGGTGACGAAAGTGCAGGACTGGGCATGGTCGCGGTGGGTCAAGGGAATCCCCGCGTAACTGGCGCAGCCGGCCGCGGCAGTTATGCCGGGGACGACCTGGAAATTGATGCCTTGCTGCATCAGCGTTTCGATTTCCTCGCCGCCGCGGCCGAAAATGAACGGGTCGCCGCCTTTCAATCTGACCACCCGTTTGCCTTCCAGCGCCAGCTTGGCTAACAATTGGTTGATGGATTCCTGCGGCAGACTATGGTTGCTTCGCTGTTTGCCCACATAAATCCTGTCCGCGTCGCGTCGGGCTAGTTCCAGTATCTCCCGAGAGACGAGGCGGTCGTAGACGATGACGTCGGCTTGCTGCATCAAGCGTAACGCCCGAAATGTCAATAATTCGGGGTCGCCGGGGCCCGCTCCGACCAAATAGACTTCGCCCTTGTTATCGCCGAAATCGTTATCCAATAGTTTTAGCAATTGCTGCTCCGCTTCAGAATTGCGGCCGGCAAACACCAATTCGGCGATACCGCCTTGCAAGGCATTTTCCCAAAATATGCGCCGCTGTGACGATTGTTTTATGCGTTGCTTGACCGTTGTCCTGAATTTTTCCGCCAACTGCGCCAGTTTGCCGTAAGCGGGAGAGATCGTGCTTTCCAGTTTGGCGCGCAACAGCCTCGCCAATACTGGCGAGGCTCCTCCCGAGGAAACGGCGGCGACCACCGGCGAGCGGTCGATGATCGCAGGGAAAATGAAATTGCACAACTCGGGGTTGTCGACAACATTAACCAGCAAATTGCGGCGCTCGGCCAGTTCGGCGACTCGACTGTTGGCTTCAAGGTTGTCGGTTGCGGATATGACCAGGAACATACCGCTTAAGTCGTCCTCGGAAAAAGGCTTTTGTTTGACGGTAATCTTGCCGCGCTGCGCTAAATTTGCGACCGTATCGGAAACGTTATTGGCGACAACGGTGATATTGGCTCCCGCCCTCGATATCAGGTCAATTTTTCGCGCCGCAATCTCGCCAGCACCCACGATCAGACAATTTCTGTCCTTCAATTGCAAAAAGAGTGGGAAATAATCCATCGGTGATTAACATTCTCGCAAGTAATCGGGAATGGTATTATAAGCACTCTTGTTTATCATGCCCGGAAAATTTTATTGCCTATGATTGATTTTGATGTGGAAGTCGATGCCAGCGGATTGAATTGCCCATTACCCTTACTGCGACTGAAGAAGGCGCTGATGGACATGGACAGCGGCGAGGTGGTCAAGGTCATTGCCACCGATCCCGCCGCACACCTGGATTTCGGAGTTTTCACGGAACAGGCGGGGCATCAGATCGTGGAGTTCATCAAAGAGCCCGAACGGCAGATTTTTTATATCAGGAAAAAGTAAAACCCTTCGAATGGGTGTCTTGAGAAGCGACATTTGCTTGTTGTTTGTGCATTTCGGCCTTCCATGGCGGACGATACTGCCTTCAAAGGAAGGTGTGCAATCGATGTTTGACCAAGTTTAATTATCCATCATAAGGTTTAAACCACCGGCTTTAGCCGGTCAGCTTTAGCTGCGATAATTTGCCCAAGGAGGTGGCGATGGACTATAGATACGGCAGCCATACGGTTTACCAAATTGAGTATCATTTTGTTTGGGTTACGAAGTATCGTTATAAAGTGCTGAAGGATGAAATAGCCGAACGAGTGAGAGACTTGGTGCGGCAGACATGCGAAGCCTTTGAGATACGGATTATCAAAGGTGTCGTGAGCAAAGATCATGTGCACATTTTGGTGAGTGCGCCGCCGACTATGGCCCCAAGCGAAATCATGAGGCGAATCAAGGGACGAACTTCGAGCTATCTGTTCGAAGAGTTCCCGCACTTGAAAAAGCGATATTGGGGTCGACATTTTTGAGCCCGCGGTTATTTTTGCGCCACAGTGGGGCAAATGACTGATGAGATGATAAAGCAATATTTGGAGCATCACTTTGAACCTAATCCAAACGATAATTTCAAGATGGAGCCCGACTAAGACGCGTCGTTTAGTCGACGCGTATCCGGACTTTCAGTCCGTTATTGGAACCCACCCGCTTGAGCGGGTGGTTGTTTAGTTCGCAAACTGATAATCGGCCAGTCGGCCTGTTCGGCATAATCGCGCAGGACCTGATCAGGGTCTACCGCGACCGGATGGGTCACCAGCTTCAATAAGGCCAGGTCATTATGGGAATCGCTGTAGAACCAGCTGTTTTCCAAGCTTTCGGTAGAATTTTCCAGCCATTTCAGCAGCAGTTTGACCTTACCTTCCTGATAGCAAGGGATGCCGTTAAATTTGCCGGTATAGCGGCCGTCGACGAATTCCGGGGTCGTCGCCAACAGGTTGTCGATGCCATAGAGTTTGACGATCGGTTCGGTGACAAAGCGATTGGTCGCCGTAATAACTAATAAGGTATCGCCGCGTTGCCGGTGCTTGTCGACTAAATCCATAGCCGGTTGCAATAGGAGGGGGTGAATGATTTCCTCGACAAATTTATGGCGCCATTGAAATAATTGTTCGGCATCATGTTGTGCCAACGGCGCCAAGGAAAAATTAAGGAATTCAACGATGTCGAGGTCGCCCTTTTTGTAGTCTTCATAAAAACGCGCATTAGCTGCCTCGTATTGTTCCCTGTCCACGATGCCCTGGTCGACCAGAAACTGCCCCCATAAATAATCGCTATCGTCGGCTATCAAGGTGTTATCCAAATCAAAAATGGCTAAACTCACGGATTGTCCTGTTGTCAATAAGTAAAGTTGAGCACTTCAGGTCGGTTTTTTCGCAAGAAGGAAAATCCTGAAATGTGAAGTGCGATAAAAAAGCATCTCAGTATGGCGTCAATTGCCGATTTGTGGAACAATTACCCCATTAATTTAAATCACTGATCTGTTTTAATTTTACCATTCGCTACGGTGTTAAAACAGTCAGACTGACGAAGACAGGTTTTAACATGATTGACTCAAAAGGATACCGGCCCAATGTCGGGATTATCCTTTGCAATGACGATGGTCGTGTTTTTTGGGCGAAACGAAAAGGTGCAAACTCATGGCAATTTCCGCAGGGTGGTATCGATGGTAATGAAGACCCGGAAACAGCGATGTATCGTGAATTGTGGGAAGAAACGGGCTTGTTGCCCGAAGATGTCCAGCTGCTAGGTCGGACCCGATATTGGCTCAGATATAAATTACCCGATCGATATGTCAGAAAGAATTCGATGCCATTATGTATAGGCCAGAAGCAAATCTGGTTTATCTTGCGCATGATTTCCGACGAATCCAAGGTCCGTTTCGATTGCGGTCATAAGCAGGAATTCGACAATTGGAAGTGGGTGGAATATTGGCATCCTTTGAAGGATGTCGTGTACTTCAAACGAAAGGTTTACCGCAAGGCCTTGATCGAGCTGGGCGCAATGCTGATCTCCGACTCGGTGCCGGTAAGGGCGGATGGCTATTTGTCGATCGTGAAGGATCAGTAACCGGCCGAATTGAAATCGAGCTCATCCAAATGGATGGGCAGCCAAGCCACCTGGGTTTGGAAACTTCCGTCATTGTCGAGTTCGATAACGCGATAACCCGGCGGTTTATCGTCCAAGGCAAATTGCCGGCAACCGGGTTTGAACTGGAAACAACTGGCCGGCGTACCTAACAATTGGATGCCATGCCGCTCCTTTTCCAGTACTTGGTGCACGTGGCCGCAAATGATCGCCTTGATTTGCGGATGGTTCGCGACGCAGGCAAAAAATTCCTCGCTGTTTTCAATCATCATCGTGTCCATCCAGCTACTGCCGCTGGCTATGCAATGATGGTGCAGCGCGATCAGGGTGAACAAATCGGAGTGGCGGTGCAATTGTTCGCTCAAGAAGTTCAACTCGCCCTGATTCAGTAATCCGCCGGGAAACCCCGGTTTTTGGCTGTTCAGGCAGATGATTTGCCAGTTTTTCAACTGATGGTAGCGTTGGCAACTGACCAAACCCTGGTTGAAAATCGCCTGCATCTGTGCAAAATCGTCATGGTTGCCGGGCAAGCAAATGCTCGGGGTCTCATAGTGATTGAGTATTTGCCGGACCCGGAGGTAACTGTCGGGACAAGGGTCTTGGGCCAGGTCGCCCGTCAGCAATATGAGATCGAAACCACTAAACCGTTGATGAGCATGGTCCAAGGCTTGTCTGAAATATTTTTCCGTTTCGATGCCCAATAACGTGCCGTCTGCTTCAGGCAAAATATGCGGATCGGTGATTTGCAGGATTTTGTTCACGACGATTAGATATCCTTGTAAAACACTTTGGAATTTCTATTATAGTTATAGAAGTTTTTCATGCGCTCCGGTAGGGTTGCGACATCGCTTTCGATAAAACCGTGTTCGATAAACCAATGCATGGTTTGTGACGAGAGCGCGAATAAACGCTTGATACCCGTTTCCTTGGCTTTTTCGATTAAAAATTCCAATAAATGGCTGCCGCGCGAGGCCCTGCGATAATCCTGGTGGACGGCCAGGCAGGCAATCTCTCCGGCTTGGGCGCCATCCATGCAATGCAGCGCGGTGCAGCCGATAATGAGGCCGTCCCGTTCGATAACGATGTAATCGCTGATTTCCATTTCCAGCTTTTCCCGTGAGCGTTTGACCAGTTGCCCCTGCTGTTCCAGCGGCTTGATGAGTTCCAGAATGCCGCCTATGTCTTCCAGATTCGCCGAACGAATCTCCTCGAAAGGGGTGGCGCTGATCAAAGTACCGATGCCGTCGCGGCTGAACAACTCCAACAGCAAACAACCGTCTATGTGGTGGTTGAGCAGGTGTACCCGCTGTACGCCTCGTTGGCAGCTCTCGATGGCGGCGTTCAATGAGCGAATCGTCGCGCTGGATTGATTCGGGTACTGGTTTAAAAAATCTTGTGCCTCTACGGTTGTCATTTGCCGTACTAGAGTATTGCTGTTCGGCGACACACAATCCAGCTCGGTCAGTAAAATCAATTTTTCCGCTTGCAAGGCAATTGCCACTTCGGTGGCGACCAATTCCGAGCCCAAATTAAAGACCTCGCCGCTGGGCGAGTAACCGAGCGGAGAGATCAATACCACATTGTTCTGATCGAGTTGTTGATGAATGGCTTGATGGTCTATGCGTCTTACCTGGCCGGTATGGCAGTAGTCGATGCCATCGATGACGCCTAAGGGTTTGGCGGTGACGAAGTTTCCCGAGGCAACCTTGATTTTTGCGCCGGCCATCGGTGAATTGGCCAGTCCCATCGATAACAGCGCTTCGGTTTCGACCCTGACCAGTCCGGCAGCCTCCTTGACATAGGGCAGGATCTGGTCATCGGTAATGCGCAGATTATTGTGAAAGCGTGCCGTGATGCCATGCTGTTGCAGGCGTTGATCGATCTGCGGTCTGATGCCATGGACCAGGACTAGGCGAATACCCAGGCTTTTCAGCAGGGCAAAATCATGGATTAAGCCGGCAAAATTGCCGTTTACCGCTTCGCCGCTGAAGAAAACGACAAAAGTACGGTTACGGTGGGCATGAATATAGGGCGAGGAATTTCTGAACCAGTTGACGAAAGCCGCCTGGGCAAGCGGGTCATTGCAAGTAAGCGTGTTCATCGGCGACTCGAGCCGGCCCAGGACGGGCCGGCGGAAGGCGGATTAGTCGAAGTTGTCGGTTACCGCGCCTTGGGAGGCGGAATTAACCAATTTAGCGAATTTTGCCAGCACACCGCGTTTATAGCGCGGTTCAGGCGCCTGCCATTTTTCCAGGCGACGGGCAATTTCATGTTCGTTAACATGTAAGGTCAATTGTTTGTTTTCCGCGTCGATGGTGATTTGATCGCCGTCTCGAACGATGGCTAACGTACCGCCGACCTGGGCCTCTGGCGTAATGTGGCCGACCACGAAGCCGTGGGTACCGCCGGAGAAACGGCCGTCGGTAATCAGGGCGACGTCTTTGCCCAATCCCTTACCCATGATGGCGGAAGTCGGGGACAACATTTCCCGCATACCCGGTCCGCCTTTCGGTCCTTCGTAACGAATCACGATGACATCGCCTTTGACGATGTCGCCATTGAGGATGCTCTGTAAAGCTTGTTCCTCGGCATCAAACACCTTGGCGTTGCCGGTAAAAACCAGCCCTTCCTTACCGGTGATTTTGGCTACGGCCCCTTCAGTGGCCAGGTTGCCGTAAAGCACGGCCAGATGGCTGTCTTTTTTGATCGGATTGTCCAACGGGCGGATCATATCCTGGCCATCCGGATAGGGTTGAACATCGGCCAGGTTTTCCGCCAGTGTCTTTCCTGTCACGGTCAGGCAGTCGCCATGCAGTAGGCCGTTATCAAGTAGCGTTTTCATCAATGGTTGAATGCCGCCGATCTCAATCAGCTCCGCCATTTGGTAGCGACCGCTGGGTTTCAGGTCGGCCAACATCGGTACGCGCGCGCCAATGCGGGTGAAATCGTCCAGACTCAAATCGATGCCGGTTGCATTAGCCATCGCCAACAGGTGCAATACGGCGTTGGTCGAGCCGCCCAGGGCGATCACGACGGTTATGGCGTTTTCAAACGCTTCTTTGGTCATGATGTCGCGCGGCTTGATGTCTTTTTTCAGCAATTCCAAAACAGCCGCGCCGGCACGTTCGCAATCCAGGCGCTTGTCTTCGGAAACTGCGGCCTGCGCCGAACTGTTCGGCAGGCTCATGCCCAACGCCTCGATCGCCGATGCCATCGTATTGGCCGTGTACATACCTCCGCAGGAGCCGGCGCCGGGAATCGCCTTGGCTTCGATCGCCTGCAGCTCGGCGTCGTCGATTTTGTTGTTGGCGCGGGCGCCGACCGCTTCGAATACGGAGACGACATCGAGTTTTTTTTCGTTATGGCAGCCGGGTAGAATTGTGCCGCCGTAGACGAAGATCGCGGGTCGGTTCAGACGGGATAGGGCAATCATGCAGCCCGGCATGTTTTTGTCGCAGCCGCCGATCGCGACGACGCCGTCGAATCCCTGGCAACCGGTCACGGTTTCGATGGAATCGGCGATGACTTCGCGCGAGACCAACGAGTATTTCATGCCTTCGGTGCCCATTGAAATGCCGTCGGAGATCGTGATGGTGTTGAAAATAACGGCCTTGCCGCCGGAACCGTCGACTCCCTTGGCGGCGTCCTCGGCCAGTTTGTTGATATGCATGTTACACGGTGTCACCATGCTCCAGGTCGACGCGATACCGACTTGCGGTTTGCTGAAGTCTTCGTTGCTGAAACCGACTGCATGCAGCATCGCCCGGCTGGGCGCGCGTTCCATGCCGTCAACAACTTGGGAGGAATAGGTGCGAGTGCTTTTGTCTCCTGAATTTGCCATGTCAGCGTTTCCTGAGTTCTGAATTAATGTTATTAAAAGGTATCCCAATTGCTGGTTTTGCGGCGCCAGCTTAACTTAGGCAGGATAAAACCAAGGATGACGCCGAACAACGATAGCACACCACCGTACAAGAACCAGTCCTGGTTGGTGCTGTCCTCCAGGGTCTGGTTTTCTCGCTTAACTTGTTGTAGTTCCCTTTCCACTGAAATCACCCGCTCCTGCAGTTGATCGCGTTGATGCTTCAGTTGCAGCGCGTTGGCGGCGGTCTGTTTTAATTCGTTAAGTTCGCTGCTTAATTGGTCGCGTTCCTGGCTGAGTTCCTGATTGGTGGTCAGAGTCTGGTTGTTATTTCCTTTTATTTCTTGCAGTTCCTGTTTAAGGCGGTTGTTTTCCTGCTGCAACTCATCCAGCTTCTTGTTGGCGCGTTCCAGATACCAGCGGCTGATCGGTTTGGGAGAAGTGTGTCTCGTCAGAATATAGCCTTCTACGCCGCTTCGGGTACGGACCTTGGAATAGCCGGATGACTCATCGACTTCGAGAACGGTCAAAGGCGTCCCGCTCGGCAGCATTTTAAGAATCCGACTGCGATTGCTTTCCGTACTTCTTAGGGTGAATTTAATGTCATCGGTCACATAAACCGTGGTTGCGTTTGCCGCTGCGCTGCACAAAAAAAGAATTAACAGAGAGCTGAATATATTTTTCACGATTGGATAGAGGGTGCAATTCAAAACGTTCGATTTTAGCGAATTTAGCATTGGATGAGAAATTCAAGCAGGGCCTTTTGCGCGTGCAGACGATTTTCCGCCTCGGTAAAAACGACGCTTTGTGGTCCGTCGATTACCTCGGAGGCGACTTCTTCGCCGCGATGGGCGGGAAGACAGTGCATGAAAAGGGCGTCGGAATTGGCGGCCCGCATGGTTTTTGCGCTGACCTGGTAATTCTTGAAAGCAATTTCCCTTTTTTTCTGTTCGTCCTCTTGGCCCATGCTGGCCCAGACGTCGGTAACGACTAAATCAGCATTTTTCGCCGCATCCTCTGGCGTGGCGAAAAATTGAACCCGGTCACCGGCGGCGGCAACGATATCGTCTTGCGGACAGTAGCCTCTAGGGCAGGCGATATGCAGGCGGAAATCGAACATGCGCGCAGCGTTGATGTAGGAATGGCACATGTTATTGCCGTCGCCGATCCAAGCGACCGTTTTGCCTTCAATATCGCCGCGCAATTCGAAATAGGTCTGCATATCGGCCAACAATTGGCAGGGGTGTAACAAATCGGTGAGGCCGTTGATGACCGGCACGCTGGAATGCTCGGCGAAGGTCGTAACCGTTTTATGTTCATTGGTTCTAAGCATGATGCAATCGACCATGCTGGAGATCACCTTTGCGCTGTCTTCCAGCGGTTCGCCTCGGCCCAGTTGTGTGTCGCGTGGGGAAAGGAACAACGCGCTTCCACCAAAATGGGCCATGCCGGTTTCAAAAGAAATCCGGGTGCGTGTGGAGGATTTTTCGAAAACCATTGCCAGTACGCGGCCTTTCAACGGTTGATAATCCGGATCGCGATGTTGTTTTAATTCTATCGCTCTGTGGATCAAGCGGCGTAAATCGTCGCTCGACAGGTCCAGCAGGCTGATGAAGTGTCTGGGTTGTTGGGTCATTATTATTGTTCTTTAAATGAAATAATCAGTTCTGACAAGGTATCGGTCAGGAAATTGATTTGTTCGTTATCCATAAGCAAAGGCGGCAGCAGGCGGATGGTTTTTTCCGCCGTAACATTGATGAGCAGACCTTTTTGCAGGGCGTTAGCTACCAGTTCGCCGCACGGTTTGTCCAGGTCTATGCCGATCATCAGTCCTTTGTGGCGAATCTGTTTGATCTGCGGGTTGCCGGTGATTTTTTTCCTGAGCTGATTCTCGATCAGTTGGCCTTTCTGTTCGGCCAGGTTGATCAGGTCGGTCTGTTCAAGGGTGCTTATGACCGCCAGGGCTGCGCTACAAGCCAGCGGATTGCCGCCGAATGTCGAGCCATGGCTGCCGGCGCCGAGCAATTGCGCGGCTTTCCCTTTGGCCAAGCAGGCGCCGATCGGCACGCCATTTCCCAATGCTTTGGCCATGGTGCAGACATCCGGCAGTATGCCGTTATGCTGGTACGCTAGGAATTTGCCGGTGCGGCCAACGCCGGTTTGGATTTCGTCCAGCATCATGAGCAGTTCATGCCGGTCGCATAAGGTGCGGATTTGGTTGAGATAGTCCGCCGCCGGAATGTTAACGCCGCCTTCGCCCTGCACGGGCTCGACCAGTATCGCGACGATGTCGGGGTTGTCGGCGATGGCTTGTTGGATTGCGGCGATATCGTTGAATGGTACATGGATAAAGCCTTGCAATAAGGGGTCAAACCCCTGCTGTACTTTGGCATTGCCGGTAGCGCTCAAAGAGCCTAGGGTGCGGCCATGGAAGCTTTTCTCCATGCACAGGACGATTGGCTTGGCTATATTTTTTCGGTGGCCGTAAAGACGGGCGATCTTAAGCGCCGCTTCATTGGCTTCGGCGCCGGAATTGCAGAAAAAAACATTATCCATGTCGCTGAGTGCGATCAGCTTGTCAGCCAGTTTTTCCTGCATATCAATGCCGTACAGATTGGATGTATGCAGCAGTTTTTGGCTTTGCTCGCAGATTGCCTGATGAATGGCGGGGTGGGCGTGTCCGAGATTGCATACCGCGATGCCCGACAGGGCGTCAAGATATCGTTTTCCGCTATTATCCCAAAGCCAAGCGCCTTCTCCATGGCTAAAGGTTACCGGTAGACGGCCGTAAGTAGGCATGATATGACTGGTCATGGGTAATTTCGTCCGGAAAATGGCGGAAGCCTTAAAAAAACCTTCAATTATATTTTTTAATTTCCTATGAGGCAATGATTAGTTTTTGATAAAAACTTTTTTCGGATAATTAAAGTTGATAGAATTACTGGGTTATTGTTAATTTTAAGTGTGATGTGTAATGGACGTAATAGAGCGAATTAAAAAGCAACTGGAAAATCCGGCGGTCTTGTATATGAAAGGCACTCCCGATTTTCCTCAATGCGGTTTTTCCGGTCAAGTGGTGCAGGTGTTGGCGGCGTGTAACGCCAAGTACATGTATGTCAACATCTTCGAAGACCCTGAAATGCGCGAAGCGTTGAAGGAGTTCTCGAACTGGCCGACCTATCCTCAGCTTTATATAAATGGGGAGCTAATAGGCGGTTGCGATATCGTCATCGATATGTTTAAAAAAGGGGAGTTGCAATCCGCATTAGCGGCCGCAGGATGCGTGGAAGAGTGATAATTTAAAACTGGGGCGCAAGTAAAAGGTTTTTTCTTGCGCCCCGAATTACTTGTCAGGGCGCTTTCTCTAATTCTGTCAATTTTTTCCAGCGGTTTACCATCATACAAAACAGTCTGGCCGTTTGTTCGGCATCATAGAGGGCCGAGTGGGCTTTGTCGCTGTCCCATGCCAACCCTGCCGCTTGCGCGACTTTTGCCAGCACGGTTTGGCCGTAAATCAGCCCCCCTAGGGTGGCGGTATCGAAGCTACTGAAGGGATGAAAGGGACATCGTTTGATTTGATTGCGCTCGACCGCGGCATTTAGAAAGTTGATATCAAAGGCTGGATTATGTCCAACCAAAATGGCGCGGTTGCATTCATTGCGTTTAACCGCATTTCTGATGGGTTTGAAAATTTTGTTCAAGGCATCTTTTTCTTCCATTGCCATTCTAAACGGATGATACGGATCGATGCCGTTGAACTTTAGGGCGGCTTCATCTAGTTCCGAATTTTTAAATGGAATGATATTGCTGGAGTGGGTTTCGGTAATCTGTAATAATCCATTGGCATCCGGTTCGACGATCACGGCGGCAATTTCCAACAAGGGATTTTTTTTGGCGTTAAATCCGGCCGTTTCAATATCGACAATGACGGGCAAGTAGCCCCTGAATCGCTTGCCTAGCGGATTTTGACTGATTTCCATTAGTTTATTAAAGTTAGCTAAAATAGTTTAAACTATGATATGTTACGCGAACTTTGAGGCATCTCAAAAAAGAATAGGGTACCGGAGGGAAAATGCATCACACTAAATTGGTTTCCATCGTGGGCATGATTTTGCTGTTTTTTATCGGTGGATGCGCAACCACAGCAGAAATTCATGATCCCAAAGATCCCTGGGAAGGGTGGAATAGGAAGGTGCAATCGTTCAACGATGACTTGGATGATTACGTTATGAAACCTGTCGCCAAGGGGTATCGATGGGTGATGCCTGGATTCGCCGATAGGGCCGTGAGTAATTTTTTCAGCAATATCGATGATATTGGCGTTACGATTAACGATTTATTACAGGGCAAAGTAGCTCAGTCCGGATCAGACGGCGCGCGTTTTTTGGTCAATACCACGGCGGGTATCGGTGGTTTGATCGATGTCGGAAGCATGATCGACCTCCCCAAGCACAAGGAAGATTTCGGTCAAACCCTGGGAGTTTGGGGGCTATCAACCGGACCTTATATGGTGTTGCCGTTTTTTGGGCCCAGTTCTCCTCGGGGCGTCGGCGGCTTAGTCGGCGATGCGGTGATGAACCCCATTACTTATATGGGCGGCTATGTTTCCACTGGTTTGTTTGCTCTTAATGCGACCGATTTGCGGGCGGATAATTTGGCGATGGAAAAGATAGCCGACGAGGCCGCGTTAGACCGCTATATTTTCTTCCGGGATGCTTATCTTGCTCGACGTAACTACTTGGTTTACGACGGCAATCCGCCGGATGAAATGGATGTGCTGGAATTCGATGAAGAGGAAGACGGCTTGGGACCGGTTTCTCCTTATTAAGGTTAAAGCAATAGGGCCGGCGGCATTCGTCCTGCCGCCCGCGAGTTCCTTAGTGTTGTAGTTCAGACAAAATATAATTATCTTCCACGGTCAGCAATCTTGCCGGAATAATCCGATTTTCGATGGTCTCGATATTGTCGGTGTCGCAAGCCACACGCAAGTAGTTGGGTGTATATCCGAAAACCCGTGTTTTACCATTCGATAATGTTTCGGTTTGACCTTCCCATAAAACCGGAAATGTCCGACCTAGGTTTTCTTCCATAAAAGTTTCTTTCATCGCATGGGCGATTTCGTGCAGTTGCCTGCTGCGTCGTTTTTTTACGTCATTAGCGATCTGATTGGGCATGTTTGCCGCCTTGGTGCCTTCGCGCCTGGAGTAGGTGAAAATATGGAGATGGCCAAACCCTGTTTGTTCGATGAAATCCAGGCTTTGTTGCCATTCCTCCTCGGTTTCGCCCGAGAAACCGACAATGATGTCGGTGGTGATGTTGAAATCCGCAACTTTAGCGCGCGCCTGAGCGACGATTTGTCTGAACTCGGCGGTCTTGCAGCGTCTAGCCATGCGCCTTAACACGCTGTCGCTGCCGCTTTGCAGCGGCAGGTGTAGATGCGGCATCAGGCGCGGGTCGTTAAATAAATCGAAGAAATTGTCCGGCAATTCCCAAGGCTCCAAAGAACCCAGTCTGATTCTCGGAATTTGCGTTTCGTTAAGCACGTTTTCGATCAGTTGCGCCAAATCGCTCTCGATATCGCTGCCATACCCCCCTAAATGCACTCCAGTCAAAATGACTTCGTTTATGCCTTGTTGATGTAACGCGTTGACTTCGTCGATAATTTCCCGGATCGATCGGCTGCGTTCCTCGCCGCGAGCGACCGTGACGATACAAAAGGTGCAGCGATAACGACAGCCGTCCTGGACCTTGACGAAAGCGCGTTGCCGGCCGCGGCTGAACAACGAAACTTCGCCCGGTTCGGTCGACATGGCCGGCATGCTGTCCATATCCAGGCTTGCCAATGTTTTTTCGACCAGCTGATTTTTGTCTTTGTTACTGACGACTAAATCGACCCCCATCAATTGCGCGGCTTCGTCTTCATTCAGTGTCGCGTAACAGCCGCTGACGACCAGCTTTGCGCTTGGGTTGTCGCGGTGTATGCGGCGAATCAACTGCCTGGATTTGCGGGCCGCATCTTGCGTGACCGCGCAGGAGTTGACGATGATCAGATTGGCTTGGCTGAGTTCGCGGGTGATGCGGTGACCGGCCTGTTGAAAAGCCTGAGCCCAGGTTTCCAGTTCCGCTTCGTTCAGGCGGCAACCCAGGGTTTTGAGATGAATCTGCATTGTGTTAGTTATCCAAAAAACCAATAAGCAACAACAATTGCCGCCATGATGCCGGCAAAATCGGCTATTATCCCACATCCGGCGGCATAACGGATGTTTTTAATACCCACCGAACCAAAATAGACCGCCAAGACATAAAAAGTGGTCTCGGTGCTCCCTTGTACGATCGATGCCAAGCGGCCGGCAAACGAATCGGCGCCATGTGCTTGCATGGTATCCACCATCATGGCCCTGGCGCCGCTCCCGCTGAAGGGTTTCATCAAGGCTGTGGGGAGAGCGTCGATAAAGCGATCGTCCCAATGCAGCGAAAGCACCAATGATCTGAGGCTTTGGGCGATCAGGTCCAGGGTGCCGCTGGCGCGGAATACGCCGATCGCGACCAGCATGGCGACCAGGTAAGGAATAATCGTGACCGCCGTTTGAAAGCCTTCCTTGGCGCCGTCGATAAAAGCTCCATAAGCATCAATTCGCCGATAAATCGCGCCGCACAAAAAAACGATGATCAACGAAAATAGAACCATATTGCTGATCATCGCGGACTGTTGCAGCATTGCCTCTTTTTCCAGGCCGGAGAAATAAAACACTAGCGCACCGATTATCAGGCTCAATCCGCCCAAGTAAGAGAGAATGACTTTGTCCAGCAGGTTGATCTTTTGCATGACGGCAACCGCAAGAAGGCCGGCTAATGTCGACATATAGGTAGAAATCAGAATGGGAATGAAAACATCGGTTGGATTGGCGGCGCCGAGTTGGGCGCGATAGGTGAAAATCGTAACGGGAAATAATGTGACCGCCGAGGTGTTGATGACCAAAAACAGAATTTGCGCGTTGCTGGCGGTATCGGGGGTGGGGTTCAGCGATTGCATTTCCTTCATGGCTTTAATGCCCAGCGGTGTGGCGGCATTATCGAGTCCGAGGGCGTTGGCGGAAATATTCATTGTGATGGCGCCCAGGGCCGGGTGGTTTTTTGGGATTTCCGGCAGCAAACGGGCGAACAAGGGATTGAGTAGGTTGGTTAGTAGTTGCACGAAACCACTGCGTTCGCCAATCTTCATAATCCCCAGCCATAATGACAAAACGCCGGTTAAGCCCAGGGATATTTCAAAAGCCGTTTTTGCCAGAGTGAACATGGCCAGCATGATTTGGCTGAAAATTTCATGATCGGCGAATATAAGGAATTTATAGCAAGCGGTGACAAATGCCGAGAGGAAGAAAAAAAGCCAGATAAAATTAAGCACGTTAGATTGCGATCGACATAAATACTTAATTTTAAGCAGCGCTAGGGGCTTTGTCTCGATTTAGCCAAAAAAAAGCCGTATTTAGCATACGGCTTTGGTAATTTTAACTTGATTACTAAATCGAGGGGGTGAGACGAACATTAACAACAATCTCGAAATTGATTATGGCAAAACAAGGGGATTGAAAACGAGAGTCCACTCACATAAATTGCAACTGAAGGCAAAAGCTACTTCAAAGGGGAAATCTACTGAATTCAAAAGAAGCCGGTGCATTAACAAGCCTGTTTTATGGCTTCAAAATCCTTAATTATCCATCATAAGGTTTAAACCACCGGCTTTAGCCGGTCAGCTTTAGCTGCGATAATTTGCCCAAGGAGGTGGCGATGGACTATAGATACGGCAGCCATACGGTTTACCAAATTGAGTATCATTTTGTTTGGGTTACGAAGTATCGTTATAAAGTGCTGAAGGATGAAATAGCCGAACGAGTGAGAGACTTGGTGCGGCAGACATGCGAAGCCTTTGAGATACGGATTATCAAAGGTGTCGTGAGCAAAGATCATGTGCACATTTTGGTGAGTGCGCCGCCGACTATGGCCCCAAGCGAAATCATGAGGCGAATCAAGGGACGAACTTCGAGCTATCTGTTCGAAGAGTTCCCGCACTTGAAAAAGCGATATTGGGGTCGACATTTTTGAGCCCGCGGTTATTTTTGCGCCACAGTGGGGCAAATGACTGATGAGATGATAAAGCAATATTTGGAGCATCACTTTGAACCTAATCCAAACGATAATTTCAAGATGGAGCCCGACTAAGACGCGTCGTTTAGTCGACGCGTATCCGGACTTTCAGTCCGTTATTGGAACCCACCCGCTTGAGCGGGTGGTTGTTTAGTCGACCGCGGGTAATTTTCGCGCCGATCAGTTTCTCGACCTGACGTAGCGCGTTATTTTCCTCCTGGGAAATCAGCGATACGGCAAGCCCTTCACGTCCCGCCCTGCCGGTACGGCCGATGCGGTGCACGTAATCGGGAGAGGATCGCGGCAGTTCATAATTCACTACATGCGGTAGCTTGGCAATATCGATGCCGCGTGCCGCCACATCGGTGGCGACCAGTACTTGAATCGCGCCGGTCTTGAATTCGGCCAAGGCGGCGGTTCGTGCGCCCTGGCTCTTATTGCCGTGTATCGCCTTGGCGCTAATGTGCGCGGCATTTAATTATCCATCATAAGGTTTAAACCACCGGCTTTAGCCGGTCAGCTTTAGCTGCGATAATTTGCCCAAGGAGGTGGCGATGGACTATAGATACGGCAGCCATACGGTTTACCAAATTGAGTATCATTTTGTTTGGGTTACGAAGTATCGTTATAAAGTGCTGAAGGATGAAATAGCCGAACGAGTGAGAGACTTGGTGCGGCAGACATGCGAAGCCTTTGAGATACGGATTATCAAAGGTGTCGTGAGCAAAGATCATGTGCACATTTTGGTGAGTGCGCCGCCGACTATGGCCCCAAGCGAAATCATGAGGCGAATCAAGGGACGAACTTCGAGCTATCTGTTCGAAGAGTTCCCGCACTTGAAAAAGCGATATTGGGGTCGACATTTTTGAGCCCGCGGTTATTTTTGCGCCACAGTGGGGCAAATGACTGATGAGATGATAAAGCAATATTTGGAGCATCACTTTGAACCTAATCCAAACGATAATTTCAAGATGGAGCCCGACTAAGACGCGTCGTTTAGTCGACGCGTATCCGGACTTTCAGTCCGTTATTGGAACCCACCCGCTTGAGCGGGTGGTTGTTTAGTTCTTCGTCAGGCGGTTGGCGCCGTGTTTGGTGCTGGTAAAAACCAATACCTGTTGCCAGTCGTTGCTTTTGATCAAATGCGTCAAGAAAGCAGTTTTAGACGTTTTATCTACCTGGTAGGCGATCTGCTCGATGGTCTCGGCGGCGGTGTTTTCAACCGCCACTTCGATTTTTACAGGCTTGATCAATAGGTTTTGGGTCAATCGGCGGATGTCGGCGGAAAAGGTCGCCGAGAACAGCAAGTTTTGCCGTTTTTTCGGCAATAACGCCAATACCTTGTTGATGTCTCTGATGAATCCCATATCCAACATGCGGTCGGCTTCATCCAGAACCAGGATCTCGACCTGATTCAATTTGACCGCATTCTGCTCGACCAGATCGAGTAACCGCCCCGGCGTAGCCGTTAAGATATCGACGCCGCCGCGTAACCGCAGCATTTGCGGGTTGATCTTGACGCCGCCGAACACGACATCGGATTTGAGTCGCGGTTGCTGATGCGCCCCGTATTTGTTGACCGATTCGGCCACTTGCGCGGCCAGTTCGCGGGTCGGCGTTATAATCAGTGCCCTGATGGGGCGCTTGCCGCTGATAGGCTTGGCGGCCAGGCGCTCAAGGATGGGCAAGGTAAAGCCGGCGGTCTTGCCTGTCCCGGTTTGTGCGGCGGCAAGCAGGTCTCGACCCGATAAAATCGATGGTATCGCCTGTTGTTGTATCGGCGTCGGCGAGTGATAGCCTGAATCGCTGATCGCGCGCAACAGGGGCTCGGACAGGCCGAGAGAAAAAAATGACATAAGGAATCTCAAATAATGGGGATTGAATCCCGCTAAAGGTAAAATAATAGAACTGACGGGACGGCGCTATTGTCGAAGAATCTCTCCGCTGTTAGCGGCCGTCCGCAACCTGGAAATAAGAAGAAATATTCGACTGGGGCTAGCGGCGTCTGCCTTTTTTGTGCGAAGTATTCTCGAAACCGACCCTGAGCGACTTGCCGCCGAACAGAGTGCCGCTGAGTTTGGCGATGGCCGCCCTGGCTTCATGGCCTTCCATGCCGACATAGCCAAAACCCTTGCATTGACCGCTGAACATATCGGTGACGATCTCAATCGAATGCACTTTACCGAATTCCGAAAACAAAGCCGTCACACTGGTTTCAGTCGCATCGCTAGGTAAATTTCCAACAAATATTCTTTTCAAAAGGTGTCCTTAGTGAGAGTGAAAGACTGTATGCGTTGGTCGATATCATTGACCGGGCATACAACGAATGAGGCTACGCTGGTTGAATCGTCGCTGGAAAAGGCAAGTCATCAGTTTGCTTGCTATCCCCGGGACAAGCGTAGCGCGGATTCTGGAGCGTGGTCAGCTGTTTCAGATGACGCGATTGTCTCCAGCATTGGGAAGGGGACTGTGAATTTCGATGTTTGCAACACGTCGAGAAGCCTTGACGTTCGCTTATTTATCAAGACTGAAAACAAACGACTTGTGCGCATAAAAACGATAAAACAACCTAGATTATAGGCTATTTCGCGTTTAGGCACCAATTAAAGGGCCCAGCGGAGTGGATGCAATCCTTCTACGAAGACCTGCAAGCGAAGCAGGGCTGTTTAGTCGTTCAATTTACCGCGGCTACGGATAATGTTTTACCATAGCTACAGCTTGGTTAGGCGTCAGCCTGCTGGCCCGCTAAGCGAGTTAGCATTCTGATCGAGCCGAAACTGACCAGTTTTTGCTTCTGTTCATCCCACAGATTCAACCACAACGATTTTAAACTCGTACGCAGCGTCAACGGTTTCACCGTCTGCAATAGCGGTACTTCGTTATAACAGCGCTGCAAGTTGTAGTTCGGGATATTCGCTCTGACATGATGAATGTGATGCAGGCCAATGTTGCCTGCGATCCATTGTAGAGCCCTGGGCAGTTTATAATACGAACTCCCCTCGAGTCCCGAGCTGGTCAAATCCCAATTATGCTGGCGCTCCCAGTAGGCATCCTCGTATTGATGTTGAACATAAAATAACCACATGCCTGCGGTCGCCGCTAAGATGATGATCGGCAATTGAATCAACAGATAATTCCAAAATCCCAGCGTCAGGCCCATCGAGCCAATAATCGCAACCAGAGCGAGATTGGTATAGAGGACACTCAGGCGTTCACGTTTTTTCGCGCCATGGCTCGAAAAACGTTGCAGGATCAAAAATAGTACCATCGGAATGACGGTAAATAAAATTAAGGGGTTGCGAAACAATCGATAACCCAGGCGCTTAATTATCCATCATAAGGTTTAAACCACCGGCTTTAGCCGGTCAGCTTTAGCTGCGATAATTATCCATCATAAGGTTTAAACCACCGGCTTTAGCCGGTCAGCTTTAGCTGCGATAATTTGCCCAAGGAGGTGGCGATGGACTATAGATACGGCAGCCATACGGTTTACCAAATTGAGTATCATTTTGTTTGGGTTACGAAGTATCGTTATAAAGTGCTGAAGGATGAAATAGCCGAACGAGTGAGAGACTTGGTGCGGCAGACATGCGAAGCCTTTGAGATACGGATTATCAAAGGTGTCGTGAGCAAAGATCATGTGCACATTTTGGTGAGTGCGCCGCCGACTATGGCCCCAAGCGAAATCATGAGGCGAATCAAGGGACGAACTTCGAGCTATCTGTTCGAAGAGTTCCCGCACTTGAAAAAGCGATATTGGGGTCGACATTTTTGGGCCCGCGGTTATTTTTGCGCCACAGTGGGGCAAATGACTGATGAGATGATAAAGCAATATTTGGAGCATCACTTTGAACCTAATCCAAACGATAATTTCAAGATGGAGCCCGACTAAGACGCGTCGTTTAGTCGACGCGTATCCGGACTTTCAGTCCGTTATTGGAACCCACCCGCTTGAGCGGGTGGTTGTTTAGTCTCGATGCCGACAGATATTCATCGACCGTCAAGGTCCAGATGTCACCGGTACCGCGACGATCCAGATTGCCTGACGCAGCATGGTGGATCGTGTGCGTGCGCTGCCAATCCTCGAACGGCGTGAAGGTCAGAATGCCGGCCACATAGCCTAGAATTCGGTTAGCGCGCCGCGAAGGGAAAAATGCACCGTGACAACAATCATGGAACAAAATAAAAATCCGAACCAAAAAACCGGAAGCCGGCACCGCCAATAGCAGGGTCGTCCAAACCGGAAGATAATAAACCACGGTTAGAACCATCAGAGCCCAGAGGCCGAGGTATGGTAAAAAAGTGTTCGCGACTTGCCAATACGCCTTGCGATAGTCGGCTTGCGCATATTTGGATACGCTCTGAATCAGGTTTTCACGAACGGCGTGGTTGTTTTCTGATGGGGAGGATACAAAGGTTTCCGGAGGGGGAACTCGTTGCGACATAATGATAACTCTATAAAACTAAAACGGAATCTTGGGCAATGCCCTGATTCTTTTCAACTGATACTCCGAAATTTGAGTGATCGGTTGTTAAATGAAAAGGGGAAGTAAAAATGCTACCCAATGGAACGGGTTCGGCTGATGGATAAAATCAAGCGAAGATCGATGGGTTAACGGTTAAAGCAGGCTGGAAATAAATAAGAAATTTCAGGCGGTGCAAATTCTTATCCAAACATCTAAGGTGCGGATAAGAAAACCAACGAGTCGTGTTTGCGACTTGTCGTTTTAAGAGGTTTGTTCAACAAAGAATGGAAAAGTTCAACGATGACTAACAGATGAAAGAGCCATGCTTATGTCGACCAAACGCCATTGTCATCAGGCGTTAACATATACAATAAGTTGATTATGGCTTGGCGGGTTTCATGTTGAAAAACAGACTGCCGCCTTGAGACGGCAGTCTGTAAAGTCAATTAGTTGATGACTTTGACATTTTCCGCTTGAGGGCCTTTGGGGCCACGGGTTACGCTGAATTCAACCCTTTGGTTTTCTTCAAGGGTTTTATAGCCACCGTCATTAATAATACTTCTGAAGTGAACAAAAACATCAGGGCCTGATTGTTGTTCAATAAAGCCGAAACCTTTTTCAGAATTAAACCATTTAACGGTGCCGATAGTCGTAGACATAGTAAGTCCTATAATAAAATTGAAAAAATGCCTTCATGAGGCGGATGTAGCTGATAAAAATTAGAACTTACTTTATGAAAAACAGGACGAGAACTTCCTAGGAGAAACGCCGATATCGTAAACAGAGGGTAAATCTTATTTTCAAGCTGGGGTCAGTATGAAGTTCTAATTCAGGTAAGTCAAGATATTTTTTTATTGTTTTAAAAGGAAACAATTAAGAAATGTCCCGAATATCGAATTAAGCTGTTGAAAGCCTATGCGATGACTTCTGATTACCGATTCTGCAATTTCTCGGCAAACAATTACCGATAAAAGAGGCAAAATCTGCTTTATTCTCTTAATCCATCTTTTACGCGGAATCAACGAGAGCTTTTACAAGGGCTTTAGTTTCCGCAATCCTGGCAGTGAGCCAGCATGGGGGTATTGTCCAGAAACACGCGGATTGAATTTCATTTTAGTTTCAATGCGAAACGATAATGCCAGTCGCAGTACATTGGTTCGTCGCTATGTTAGTTTGCATAGTATTGCTGAGCCGGGTTTAGGCATCGATTTGGTTCATTTATCGATAAGCCTTAGTTTTTTTAGATAATTCCATTATCATCCCGTAATGTTCCAGCGATTCAAAGACGAAATCATATGCAAGCCAAATTGAATGCTTCTACACGTTTTATTGCCCTGGGAAGTGGGTTTTTACTGATTAGCGGTTTATTGGGTTTCGCCGCCATGCATTTTTTGGTGGAAATCTGGTGGCATGCGTCGTTGGGCATGCTGCTGTACTATTTAATGCGCGTGGTTTACAGGGATCTTATCGCTTTGGCGATTACGCTGGTTCAGGGGGGATTTATCTTTGTTAATTTCATCTTGATTCCGCGACTATTACGCATCGATCCGGCTGGCTTGTTCGGCGGCTCGGGACTTAAAAACAGGCTTGCCGTGCTGTTATTGACGCCGTCGGTCAGGTTGGCCATGATTTGCGTGGCCATTTTCACGATGCCGATTTTGACCCCGATTTATTTGCATTGGGAAGATTTTCTGTTGTTCTTCTTCAATGCGGGTTCGAATATGAAAGACCCGGTTTTTGGTCAGGATGTCAGCTTTTACTTATTGTCATTTCCGTTGATCAAATTGGTGCAAAATGAAATGCTGGTGGTTTTTTCGTTATTGTTTGCCACCATTGCCGCTTGCTATTGGCAAGCGAATCGTCAGCAAACCGATAGGGAGTTGTTGCCAGGCGGCGCCAAAATTCATCTGGCGTTATTGATTGGCGTGATTGTCGCGATTTTAGCCTGGTCCATTAACCTGGAGCGTTACGAGATTCTTTATGTCGACCGCCACCAGCCCGTCTATTTCGGACCCGGTTTTGTGGAAATGAATTTTCAACTACCGTTGATCTGGCTGAATTTTCTGTTTTTCATCGTCGCCGCTTTTTCGGCGGTCGTATATCTCTATACCCGGCGCGGTTTGAAATGGATGTGCGCGAGCGCGTTGATTTACTTTGCCATGGTAGCCTTTAAGCAGACCCATTGGGTTCCCTCCTTGATCGATCGATTTTATGTTGCCGCCAATCCGGTCACGGCGGAACGTAAAAATATGGCTTATAACATCGAAGCGACTTTACAAGGATTCGGCCTGAATCAGGTTGACATTGTCGAGTACCCATTAAAAAGCGAATCAGCTCCATTAAATAGCCAAGCCATCAAAGACGTATTAAAAAACATTCCATTATGGGACCATGAGCTTTTGTTGGCCGGTTACGACCAGATGCAGGCCATCAGGCCTTTTTTCGCATTTAAGGATGTCGCGGTTGATCGATATCGGCTTGAAGGGGTTAATGTTCAGGTCAATGTCGCCGCCCGTGAGTTGAATTTTTACCGGTTACCAAGATCGGCCAAGACTTGGAACAATCTACATTTTATCTATACGCATGGTTACGGTCTGGTCATGACGCCGTCTTTGCAGCAGGCCGATCAGCCGATGCAATGGTTGATCCGCGATTTAAATAATCTGACCGATTATGAGCAACTGAAGATCAAGCAACCACAAATTTTCTATGGGATGGCGAAATACGCTTATGCCATCACTCCCAATGACGCACGTCCGCCGCACCCTAAAGGCGCAACTTTTCGACTGCGTAACGATTTGATGGTGGAAGGCGGCGTGACGATTTCTTCTTTATTGCGCAGAATCGTCCTGTCCGCGTATTTCCAGGATTTCGACTTGCTGTTCACGACTAACATGACCGAAGATAGCCGGATGTTGTTCAGGCGTAATATCATCGAACGGGTCAATACATTGGCGCCGTTTTTAACGCTTGATCCCAATCCCTATCCGGTCGTGATAAACAACAAAATTTATTGGATAGTCGATGCCTATACCACCTCCGATCGTTTTCCTGTTGTCGCTAGTTACGATTTTCCGCTCGATGACGGGATGGAAGTCAAGCCCGTGAACTATCTTCGTAACTCGGTCAAAATTATTGTCGATGCCTACAACGGAGATGTAGATTTTTACTTGGTCGATCCGAATGATCCCATCGCGACGACATACCGCAATATTTATCCGATGCTATTTAAAAATGCGGCGGAAATTCCGCAATCCTTTATCAATCATCTGAGTTATCCGAGTCGATTGTTCGCGTTACAAATGGCGGTGTATGCTCGCTATCACCAGACAAATCCGGATGTGTATTATCAACAAAGCGAGGCAATGACTTTTCCGCAACTCGACGGCAAAAAAATGTTGCCGTATTTTCTGACGCTGATTCCTGGAGGTGGCGTAAGCAAGGCCAATCCGGATTTATACCGGTTTTTGTTGGTTGCCCCGATGGCCCAAATCGGTCGCGCCAATCTCGGCATGATTACCATGGCCGGCTGCATAAAAGCCGCCGATTGCCAGTCAGCCTATTCCGCCGACATTGTCAACTATCGTTTCCCGGTAGACCAGCAGGTTGAAGGGCCGGCACAGATAAGCGGTTTGATCAACCAGGACCCGGAGATTTCCCGCCAACTGACTCTCTGGCAACAACGGGGGACTAGCGTTATTAAAGGCCGAATGATTATCGTGCCCGTGGACGGAAGATTGCTTTATATTCAGCCTGTTTATACTAAGGCGACACGCAGCACCGGTTTTCCGCAATTGACGAGGGTGATTATCGCCATGAACCGGGTCGTGGCCATGGATACTTCCTTGGAGAGTGCTTTCGAGAAATTGAAGGGGAAGCTTGGGGTTTAACGAGCAGCGATCCGTTAGTTCAGGCTGGCAAAAAAAGGGTTGATGACAAAATTTGCACTATCAAGAGGAAAAAATGGAAACCGATGATGAATGGTTGAATGTAATTGAACTGGCCGATGTGGACGTGAGTTCGGCAAATGCCACTCGGCCTATCGACTTTGCCTTGTTACCAATCTTTACCTCGGGGTGGCGCGCTTCAGGGCCGGGGCGGCAGAAGATTCGGCTAACATTCGCCCGCCCGATAAAGTTAGGCAAAGTCAAGTTAGTGTTCGTCGAAAATGCACTCGAACGAACACAGGAATATGTTTTACGCTGGTCGCCGGATAACGACGACAACTTTCGCGAAGCTGTCCGTCAGCAATGGAATTTCAGTCCACGGGGATCAACCCGGGAAACCGAAGTGCATCGGCTCGATATAGGGTCCGTTAGGCTGCTTGAGCTGATGATTATCCCCGATATTAGTGGCGGCGGGGCGGTTGCTTCGCTGGCGCAAATAAGGGTGTCGGGAGAAGATATCGTTTGACTGTGGCTTTCTATATGAGATCAATAGATTAATCCTTGAATGACATTAGAAACTCAAACTCGGTCTAACATCTTTTAAAATATAATCGCAATGATTGTGCTTTGAAAGGGAGTAATCGACCCATAAGCGACGATCTCTTTAGTTTTGTTAATGTCCGCAAATTGATAATAAGCCGATGTTGGGTTTGCAGAAGTAGGCTGGGTTGAATGATAATGAAACCCAGCTTATGAATGAATAAATTATGCGCACTTACATTCGTAGCCATGCAAAAGGCGGCGTTTATTTCTTTACCGTCAATCTTGCTCAACGAAAACAAAATGACTTGCTGGTTCGGCGTGTCGACGATTTACGCCAAGCATTTCGCTATACGAAACAACGCCATCCCCTGGTCATCGAAGCCATAGCAATATTACCGGAACATTTACATTGTATTTGGCGATTACCAGAAGGCGACGACGATTATCCGATGCGCTGGCGTTTGATCAAATCGCATTTTTCCAGGTCTATCGAGAAAGGCGAAAGAGTATCCGGCAGTCGATTGCGTAACAAAGAACGCGGCCTATGGCAACGCCGTTATTGGGAGCACCAAATCCGCGATGATAGAGATTTTCAGCGGCATTTTGAATATATTCATTACAATCCAGTAAAACATGGGCTTGTAACGAAAGTGAAGGAATGGCCTTTTTCATCTTTTCATCGTTGGGTTAAATTAGGGATTTACAGTGAAGATTGGGCTGCCGCACCGGACTTAATCGAACAGGATTGGGAATAATTGTAATGCTGGGTTTCTCGTTGTTCAACCCAGCCTACGGCCCTCACCTAACAATGCAAATTCACGCGGACAAATTTCCGCGACGTTCGTTTGTGGCAAATGCCACAAGCTTCTCGTTGCTCCAATTTGCCGGTGATTTGTGGAGATACCTTGAATATCATGGAAGCCGTGCTATCATGATCCCATGATTGTATCGTTCAATGATAAGGCGACAGAAGATATATTTAATGGGGTCAATTCCAAATTGGCACGAAAGGCTTGCCCACAAACTCTATGGCGAATTGCAGCAAGGAAATTAGATCAATTAGACTCTGTTCAATCCCTAGAAGAATTGAAAGTTCCTCCTGGGAACCGGTTAGAAAGTCTTTTGGGAAACAGAGCTGGTTCGTACAGTATTCGTATCAATGAACAATATAGAATTTGTTTTTCATGGGAAGAATTAGGCCCAGCAAATGTAGAAATAACTGATTATCACTAGAGGCAAATATTATGAGAGTCCCAACCCATAGAGAACCAACTCATCCTGGAGAAATGCTCCGTGAAGAATTTCTTGTTCCTATGGAAATTACGCAGCGTGAACTTGCAGAGGCGATTCATGTTCCCTATCAACGCATCAATGAGTTAGTTAATCAAAAACGAGGGGTTACCCCAAGTACAGCTTTGCGGCTAGGGAAGTTTTTTGGAGTCTCGCCTGATTTTTGGCTAAATCTGCAAATGAGGTGGGAGCTGTATAAAGCGCAAAGTATTGAAAAAAAAGAAATTGAGTCAATACAAGATTATAAGCACGTACAAAAAATGGCATGACCATAAAATTCGCTTGACCCGCTAACGCGGGCCGGTGATTTTGGCGTTATGCGACTGGTTTCGGTTTTATTGCAGTCATACATTGAAATCTTTGAATGTCGCAAAGTGGCCGAAACCAGGCACTGAACAAATCCCACGCTTTCAGTGAGATTAATTTGTAATTGTCGGATCTCGTTTGAGTCAATACAAATGGTAGGCTGTGTTATTATCGAAAGTCCAATTCAGTGCTTCCGGTAAACATCCATGAAAAAAATAATTATGTTTGTATTGTTGATGGCCGGCAATACTCAGATTTTAGCGGATTGGACTTCGGCTATTACAAAAGATCCCTTGATGGATAACAAAGTGGGGATTGCCTCAATTAAGCCTTCCGCTAAAACGGAAGTCAAAATTTTTTGCAGGGAAAACGAGACCCCGCAATTAGCCATCACCTGGCGAGAACCAAATTCGGCGAAAAATATCACGCATTTTCAGTATAAGGTGGATAAGGAAGAAATAAATATCATCAATGTCAATAATGTCGTTGGTGATAGGACCACTATTACCACCGGGGCTATCATGGAAAGTATCTTTAGGGACTTCGTCAAAAAAAATCGAGTGGTAGTCAAAGGCCAAGGAAACAAATATGAAACCTCGCCCATCGTTTTCGATTTGAATCAATCCGCTGTTTCGATACGGAGCGCTTGCGCCTGGCACCCATTTTACCAACAAGTTTTTCATTCCAAATGAAATCCTGAAGTCTTGTTGTCGTTGCTCTTATGTCGTTTTTCTAAAAGGTGAGATGGAAGCAAGGATTGCAAGGCGCGCCAGTTTTAGGGAAAATGATCAGCTGCGTGTCATTTAGTCATCTTTATTGCTGCCTCGTTCGTAATTGATTTCCGGACAGCCATGAAGGGTACTGAAACCAATTATTTAATAAATTAGACAGAAATCATGTCGCTTGATTCAAGACATATCCAGCTGATGGATACCACTTTGCGTGATGGTGAGCAAACACAGGGCGTCGCCTTTACACCGACGGAAAAAGTCAGCATCGCCAAGGCGTTATTACAGTTTTTACGCGTCGACCGTATCGAAGTGGCCTCGGCGCGGGTCTCCGAAGGGGAAAGGGAAGC
The DNA here is from genome assembly GCF_000733935.1 of Methylomarinum vadi. Lineage (NCBI taxonomy): Bacteria > Pseudomonadati > Pseudomonadota > Gammaproteobacteria > Methylococcales > Methylococcaceae > Methylomarinum > Methylomarinum vadi. The sequence continues at coordinate 1,004,774 of NZ_JPON01000001.1, read as the reverse complement.
TGTCAGCGAGATCAATCAATGGGCTCGACAGGAGGGCTTCGCAGATCGGGTTGAGGTGCTCGGTTTTGTCGATCACACGCGTAGTGTCGATTGGATCAAATCCACCGGCGGCAAAGTTATCAATCTGCTTGCCAAAGGCAGCGAGAAACATTGCCGTGAACAGTTGGGTAAAACTTTGGAACAGCATAGCGCCGATGTGTTGCAAACGATTACTTATGCCCATGAACAAGGCCTGAAAGTTAATATTTACTTGGAAGACTGGTCGAATGGTTATCAGGATAGCCGTGATTATGTGTATGGTTTGGTGGATAGACTGCAGCACAGCCGGGTCAGCCATTTCATGTTGCCGGACACCTTGGGGGTTATGGCGCCGGACGAGGTCTTTGCCAGCCTGAACGACATGTGTCAGCGTTACCCGGAACTTCAGTTCGATTTTCATCCCCATAACGATTACGGTTTGGCCACCGCCAACGTCATGGCGGCCGTTCGTGCCGGCGTCAGGGCGGTCCATTGCACCATCAATTGCCTGGGCGAGCGTGCGGGCAATGCCTCGCTGGCTGAAGTTGCCGTAGTGTTGCGTGATAAAATGGGTATGCAACTTGCCATTGACGAAAGCCATTTGGTTCGCATCAGCAACATGGTGGAAAATTTTTCCGGTAAGCGTATCGCCGACAATGCCCCGATCGTCGGAGCCGATGTTTTTACCCAAACTGCCGGTATTCATGCCGATGGCGATCAGAAAGGAGGGTTGTATAAAACCCGTTTGGGGCCGGAACGTTTTTCGCGAACCCGCAGCTACGCCTTGGGAAAAATGAGCGGCAAGGCTTCCCTGAAAAAGAATCTCGAACAACTCGAAGTAAATCTTTCCGAGGAAGACCAGAAAAAAGTGCTGGCCCGTATCGTCAGTCTCGGGGATTCCAAGCAGACCATCACTACCGACGATCTACCGTTCATCATTGCCGATGTCTTAGAAAGCAAAAGCTACCAACATATCAAATTATTGGCGTGTTCGATCAATAGCGGTTTGGATTTACAATCCACTGTGAGTCTGCGCGTCAAGGTGCGAGGGGACAAACACCAGGCCACCGGAGCCGGAAGCGGGGGCTTCGATGCCTTCATCGATGCCATCAGCAAGGTAATGGCCAAATATGATTTCACGCTGCCCAAGCTGGCCGATTTCGAAATCCGCATTCCCAAAGGCGGTCATGCCAGCGCATTGACCGAGAGCGTGATTACTTGGGATTGCGGCAATGAATTGCGTAAAACCCGTGGCGTCCATGTCAATCAGGTTTTTGCCGGTATTCTGGCCACTTTAAAACTGATCAATATCCAGCTCCATGAAATGGAGTGTGGTCAAACGATTGGAAAAGCAAAGTAACAACCATTAATTATCCATCATAAGGTTTAAACCACCGGCTTTAGCCGGTCAGCTTTAGCTGCGATAATTTGCCCAAGGAGGTGGCGATGGACTATAGATACGGCAGCCATACGGTTTACCAAATTGAGTATCATTTTGTTTGGGTTACGAAGTATCGTTATAAAGTGCTGAAGGATGAAATAGCCGAACGAGTGAGAGACTTGGTGCGGCAGACATGCGAAGCCTTTGAGATACGGATTATCAAAGGTGTCGTGAGCAAAGATCATGTGCACATTTTGGTGAGTGCGCCGCCGACTATGGCCCCAAGCGAAATCATGAGGCGAATCAAGGGACGAACTTCGAGCTATCTGTTCGAAGAGTTCCCGCACTTGAAAAAGCGATATTGGGGTCGACATTTTTGAGCCCGCGGTTATTTTTGCGCCACAGTGGGGCAAATGACTGATGAGATGATAAAGCAATATTTGGAGCATCACTTTGAACCTAATCCAAACGATAATTTCAAGATGGAGCCCGACTAAGACGCGTCGTTTAGTCGACGCGTATCCGGACTTTCAGTCCGTTATTGGAACCCACCCGCTTGAGCGGGTGGTTGTTTAGTTTTGAAGTTTAATTCGGATAAAGCAGAAATAATGAAGCAATATAAAATCGCAATATTGGCCGGTGACGGCATTGGTCCTGAAATCACCGATGAAGCCATTAAAGTGCTGAAGGTCATCGAAGAACGCAATGACGTCAAGTTTGAATTAATGCCGGCGCTGTTTGGCGCGTGCGCTTATTTTGAAACCGGTGATGCCTTTCCTCAAGCGACCATCGATATTTGCGATCAGGCCGATGCTATCTTGAAAGGTACGATTGGTTTGAGCCACGAGGAGTCGAAAAAAATCCCGGTGGACAAACAACCCGAACGCGGCGCCTTGCTGCCTTTACGCCGTCGCTACAATACCTATGCCAATTTCCGCCCGGTTTTTTTGCCGAAGTCACTGGCGCATTTTTCCCCGTTGAAACCCGAAGTTATCGGCGACGGCATCGATCTGATTATGGTGCGCGAGCTGGTTGGCGGCCTCTATTTCGGTGACAAGGAAATGGGTGTCAACGACAAAGGGTTGCGTTATGTCCGCGAAACCCTGGAGTACGACGAAGAACAAATCCGTCGCATCATGCACGAAGCGTTCAAATTAGCCAGCAAACGCCGCAAATTGCTGCACAACATTCATAAGAGCAATGTGTTGAAATCCAGCGTATTGTGGAATGAAATCATGGAAGAAGTGGCCAAGGAATATCCCGATGTCAAAGTGGTCAACTTCCTGGTGGACGCCGCGGCCACCGCGTTATGCCTGAAACCGACCCAGTTCGACGTAATGGTGATGGAAAATATGTTCGGCGATATCCTCAGCGACCAAGGCGGCGGCATCTTGGGTTCATTGGGCTTGATGCCTTCCGCTTGCATCGGTCCCGAAAAGGCCTACTACGAGCCGTCGCACGGCTCGGCTCCGGACATCGCCGGCAAAAATATCGCCAACCCCTATTCGATGATCGGTTCGGTGGCGATGATGCTGGAAAACAGCTTCGATATGGGGGAAGAAGCCAAAAATGTTTGGGCGGCGATGCAAGGCGTATTCGCCGACGGTTTCTCCACGGCCGATTTGTCCAAGCCCGGCAGCGGCGTGAAGATGATCAGTACGGTGGAATTCGGCGACAAGGTGGTTGAAAAGCTGAGGCAAATGCCGAAGGTCTAGACGACTCCATTAATTCGTTCTTTTCCTCATTTTGAACCCAAGAAATAGCGGGTATTTTCCTTCCGATCGGGAAGCGTTTTCGCAGTGAAGACGCTTCCAATCGCTTCTTTCGCTTTGACTAAACAGTAGTTTATAGGAATCAAAGCCGTTCTTTTTATACTTCCTCGTTCAATAAATTGCGTACGCTTAAATGACTGTCCGTCGTTTGTTGCGGGTGGCCTTGCTGAACTTCGATCAAACCGGGATTGATGCCGTTATTTTCTAATTCTTGTCTTAGATAATCGAGATGGTGCTTTATTTTTTCCACGGTGGACGTTTGGTCGCTCCAGAATCGGGTGCTGACGATATTGTCGAAGCAATGTAATTTACAGTGCAGGGTGCCTAAGCCCGGCGGTGTCAGTGTCATCGTCACGGCCCAGGTGTTTTTCGCTTGTTTAGAGGTGGCGGTTTTTTCCTGTTCGATTTGAATGGCAATCTTGTCGATGTGCTTTTGGTTGAAGAACGGAAGCTCCAAGCTCCAATTTAATTTGTTGCCGTCTTCTCTGGGTAACGAGGCAAGTTGATCGAGAATGGTCTTGGCTAGGGTGGCGTGCGATTTTTGCAGAATTTCCCGAAGTAAATTCAGTTCGTTTGCTTTGGGTTTTTGCTCCGGCGTCGGGTCGGTCTGTTGTTGTAACTGATTAATCAGTTGCAGCAGTTTCAATTTGAAATCGTCTTTCAAATTGATATCGGGAAGAGTGGCTAGCTGAATGAGTTTGGCTTCGAACAGTCTGCCGGAATTCTCGATATGGTGTTTTAGCGAATCGGCATCGGTCAGTTGCGAGCGTTGCGGCAAGCTTTGCAGAATTTCGCGGGCCAGCCGCTGCAATAACTGCGGCACCTCCGTTTCGCCTTCCAGGTTAGAGAGCGAATTGAGCAATGTCGTGGCCGAGTCTTGAATGGGTAAATACTGTTTGATCGCCTCGGTAATGGCCCGATCGCTTATTGCTCGCTCCGGATAGGTAACGAGTTTGAATTGCGGCTGGTCGCCGGGCTTGACCACTTCGAGTGTCAGCCACTGGCCGTTTTTTAGCGTTAACGCCTGATTGTCATTGCGTTGTCCACTGGAAACGCCCAGATTGACAATTTGTTTTACGGGTAACGTGGCGGGCAAGGGCGGTCGAGTGCTGGCTTTGTTTTCGCCGTCGATATATAACAGGCCGGATAGCGAGTTGGCAGTGATGCCGGCAATCTTGAAGGCCACTAACTGGCCGGTGACGAGTTGTTTGGTTAACTGTGTTGTTTGTTGAGGGGCGGGAGAGGGTTGCAATTGTTTTAATATGATTTCGTTTTGCAGCGGTTCGGTGGCGGCTTGTGTTGTTGGTTGCGTCGGTTTGACGATTTGGAATTCCGGAGCGGGTTGCAGCCTGACGACCTGCAACATCAATGCTTGCCCAGGCTTGATCGCCAACGGCTGATTGCTTTGTAGCCGTAGAGTGGTGTTGGCGAATTGCAAGGTCAGCGTGTTTTGTTCGCTTTTTGCCTCGATGACCTTGACTTCAAGTTGCTGATTCAACTGCAACGTTAACGCGTCTAGTTTGCTCTTGGCAGTCCCTAAGGTGTTGACCGGCAAAGGAAGCTTGATTTCCATCGCTAGTTGAGCATTTGTCGGATATGTTCGATTTCGTCCTTGGCCTGATCCAGGATGTTGATACTTTGGTCGGCATCGAGGTTACCGGCCGCCAGTTTTTTATAGGCCGGTAGTTCGTCCATTTTCGGCATTTTCTTGACGTCGATCTTGCCGATGTAACTGTGCAATTGGGAAATCATGACGATGTCGGCATAATCCGCTTCCCTGCCGGTGTCACGATACCAATTTTCCGAATTGGTGATGACGTCCTCGAAGTCATCGGGAAAATCCCAGCGACGGATGATCTGCAAGCCGATATCATTTTTCAACTCCTTGATGGTTTCGGCCAGATCCTTGGGGCTGTCGAGGATGTCGGCGTTTTTGTCGGCATAGGCCAGAATCGGGACCACGCCGATATCGTGCACCAAGCCGGCCAGCATGGCCCGGTCCGGATCGAAGCCGGGAGTTTTGTGGGCGAACACGGCGCTGATAGCGGCGACATAGCTGCTATGCGTCCATAGATCCTGCATTTGTCGGCGAATAATCGGTGATTTGGCCGTGAACACACCTTTCATGGCAAAAGCGGTGATGATGTTTTGCGATACTTTCAGTCCCAGCCTGGTCAATGCCTCAGGACAGCTTTCGATTTTGCGGCGGCCGCGGTACAAGGGGCTGTTGGATATTTTGATCAGGCGGGCCGTGATGCTGGGGTCGATCTGCACGACCTTGGCAATTTTGCTGCTGTTCGCTCTCTTATCGTTGATTGCGCGGCGGATTTTAAAGGAGACATCGGGAATGGTCGGCAAGGCCAGCTTGTCGGATTGCATGTATTTGTAGCAATCCAGGTATAAACGGTTTTTGGCGAGATTCGCAGTTTTCGGTGGCGATACGGCGTTGGGCATAAAAAATCAGCTTTAATCGGACAAGCCGGCACAGTTTAGTTTAAAATTCTCGTTTCGGTTGACTCAGCTTAACTAAATTATAGGCCATGAATTCAACATCCTCAGATGTTACCACAACCCTGACCCGCATCAGAGACTATATTCGCTGGGGCGCCAGCCAGTTCGCCGCCAACCAAATTTTTCTCGGACACGGTACCGTGACGGCATTGGACGAGGCGGCGGCAATCGTGTTACATACCCTGCATCAACCTTATCACCTGGCCGATTCGTACCTGGATGCGACGTTGACGATGGCTGAGAGGGAGCAGGTGGTGGATTTGATCCTTAAGCGCATCCGCGAACGCAAACCTTCGGCCTATTTGACCCATGAGGCTATTTTTGCCGGTTTGTCGTTTTATGTCGATGAGCGGGTGTTGGTGCCGCGTTCGCCGATCGCCGAGTTGATCGAGCAGCGCTTTGGACCTTGGGTCGACGAAGAGCAAATTTTTAATGTGCTCGATCTGTGCACGGGTAGCGCTTGTATCGCCATTGCCTGCGCCTATGCTTTTCCCGAAGCGCAAATCGATGCGGTGGAGTTGTCCGGCGATGCCTGCGCGGTGGCGAGGATCAATATCGACAAGCATGATGTGAGCGATCAGGTCACCTTGTTTCAATCGGATTTGTTTGCCGATTTACCGAAAAAACCTTACGACATCATCGTCAGTAATCCGCCTTATGTCAGTGTTGCGGAATGGGAAGGCTTGCCGCACGAATACCACGCCGAACCGGCGATGGGATTCAAGGGGGGCGAAAACGGCCTGGACCTGGTGGGGCGGATACTGGCCGATGCCAACGATTATCTGGCCGAACACGGGATTTTGATCGTCGAGGTGGGCAGTAGCGCGGAAACGCTGCAGCAGTTATTTCCGCAGGTGCCTTTTTATTGGTTGGAATTTGAACGCGGCGGCGAGGGTGTGTTTTTGCTGACCGCCGAACAGGTTAAGCAATATCATTCTTTATTTTTAAACGCGTTATAACAATGTCTGGAAATTCAATAGGAAAATTATTTACCGTAACGACTTTTGGAGAAAGTCATGGGCCGGCCCTCGGCGCCATCGTCGACGGTTGCCCGCCGGGGTTGGAACTGAACGATGCCGATTTGCAGGTCGATCTGGACCGGCGTAAACCCGGCACTTCAAGGCATACCACGCAACGCCGCGAGGCCGATCAAGTGAAAATCCTTTCCGGTGTGTTCGAAGGGAAAACGACCGGTACGCCGATTGGTTTGCTGATCGAAAACACCGACCAGCGCTCCAAGGATTATTCCAACATCGCCGAAACTTTCCGCCCAGGCCATGCCGATTACAGTTATCAGCACAAGTATGGAGTTCGCGATTACCGCGGCGGCGGGCGTTCCTCGGCGCGGGAAACGGCGATGCGGGTCGCGGCCGGCGCGATCGCGAAGAAATACCTGAAACAACAGTTCGCGATCGAGATACGCGGTTATTTGTCGCAATTGGGCCCGATCAAGATCGAGAAATTGGATTGGGAGGTGATCGAAACCAATCCGTTTTTTTGTCCCGATACCGATAAGATTGCGGAACTGGAAAACTATATGGATGCCTTGCGCAAGGAGGGCGACTCGATCGGCGCCCAAGTCGACGTGGTGGCACGCAATGTACCGGCCGGATTGGGCGAGCCTATTTTCGACCGCCTCGATGCCGAATTGGCGCATGCGCTGATGAGCATCAATGCAGTCAAGGGCGTCGAGATCGGCGACGGCTTTGCTTGTGTGAATAGCAAGGGGACGGCATTTCGCGATGAAATCACGCCCGAGGGTTTTCTCAGTAACCATGCCGGCGGCATCTTGGGCGGCATTTCGACCGGCCAGGATATTGTCGCCCGTATCGCTCTGAAACCGACTTCCAGTCTGCGTCTTCCCGGCAGAAGCATCAATACGCGCGGCGAGCCGATCGAAGTCGTGACGCACGGGCGGCACGATCCCTGCGTCGGTATCAGGGCGACGCCGATCGCCGAGGCGATGATGGCGATTACCTTGATGGACCATGTGCTGCGGCACCGGGCGCAAAATATCGACGTCGATTCCGGTTTGCCGTCGTTACGCTAACCCGTTCCGGAGTGCGTCCGCACTCCGACATTTCAAACCATCCACTATCGCATGACTGTGCCCTATTGGCGTCTTTCCGCTTTCTATTTTTTCTACTTTGCGACCCTGGGCTGTTTTCTGCCCTATTGGAGTCTTTTTTTGGAAAACAGCGGATTTTTGGCCTTGCAAATCGGCGAATTGTCGGCCTTGATGGTGGCAACCAAAATCGTCGCCCCCAATCTGTGGGGCTGGATCGCCGACCATACCGGCAAGGGTATGCGCATTATTCGCATCGCATCGTTCTTCGCCGCCTTGTTTTTCGCCGGTTTTTTGTTCTTCGAAGGCTATTTGTGGTTCGCGCTGATCACGGTTTGCTTCAGTTTTTTCTGGAACGCTGCATTACCGCAATTCGAAGCGGCGACTTTGTTTCACCTCAAACACGAAGCGCACCGCTATAGTCAGATCAGATTATGGGGGTCGGTGGGGTTCATCGTCACCGTGTTGGGGATTGGCCGGTTGCTGGAGTTTTTTAGCATTGGCAATCTGCCCTGGGTCATCACGCTGATGTTGAGCTTGATTTGGATGGTGGCTTTGCTGACGCCGGAAGCGAAAGCCGGCATTTCGCCGCATGACACGGTCGGCATCTGGCGTATTTTATTGCGCCCCGAGGTGATCGCGTTCTTTCTGGTCTACATGCTGTTGCAATTGGCGCATGGCCCTTATTATGTGTTTTATTCGATTTATCTGAATCAGCACGCCTATCCAGCGACCTTGATCGGCGCGTTGTGGGCGGTCGGGGTCTGCGCCGAAATCGTGCTATTCATCTTTATGAAGCGGTTGTTGGCCAAGATCAGTTTGCGTATCATTTTGTTAATCAGCATCGCCTTGAGCATCGCTCGTTGGCTGATGATCGCTCATTACCCGGATTCTCTGCTGATGATGCTTGCCGCGCAGTTGTTGCATGCCGCCACCTTCGGTTCATCGCATGTGGCGGCGATTCATTTGGTGCATCAATATTTCGGCGGCCGCCATCAAGGGAAAGGGCAGGCCTTGTACAGCAGTATGAGTTTCGGCCTGGGCGGTATGTTGGGAAGCCTTTATAGCGGTTATCTATGGGATTCCTTTGGCGCGACTTTCGTCTATTCGATGGCGGCGGCTTGTTGTTGTCTGGCTTTTATCATCGCTTTCATTTGGGTCGGGCGAGAAAAACAAGCGTTGTTGAGTTAGAATAACAATTTAATCAATAGGGTTCTGATGGAAGTTCAGGTGTCCCATCGAGCTATCAAGGCACGGCATAAAAACCACCCTGGGGCCTTGACGACAGCGATCCCTGCTATCGATAGTCTTGCTAACTCAATAGGGGCGATCTGTTAATCTGAATATTGCTAAAACCTTTTATTTTATAATAAATTATCCGGCCTTAGCGGCTGGATTGCTGTGAAGGTTCGGTTTTTAAAACTAAGGAAAAATACGTGTTTGAATTGATAAAAAACGGTGGTTGGATGATGCTGCCGATTATTTTGTGTTCGATAGGGGCCATGGGCATCATTGGAGAACGGTTCTGGTCATTGCGGCGTAACATTATTATGCCGGTTGAATTGGTGCCGAGTATTTGGCAACTGCATCGCGACAATAAACTGGATGACGCGACCTTGCGCCGCATTAAAATGAGTTCGCCCCTGGGGGCGGTATTGGCCGCCGGCCTGGCCAATAGCGAACACGGACGCGATATGATGAAAACCAGTATCGAGGAAGCAGGACATCAAGTCGTGCATGAATTGGAGCGCTACCTCAATTCACTGGGCACGATTGCCTCGATAACGCCGCTGATGGGCTTGTTGGGCACGGTAATCGGTATGATTAAGGTTTTTTCCGCCATCATGGTACACGGGGTCGGTGATCCCGGCGTGTTGGCCGGCGGTATCTCCGAAGCCTTGATTACGACCGCGGCGGGGTTGACCGTGGCCATTCCGAGCTTGATCTTTCACCGTTATTTCGAACGCCTGGTCGATGAATATGTCGTTAAAATGGAAGAAGAATCCTTGCGCTTGATCGATATCATGCACGGTGATAGAGAGGAAGATTAATGGATTTTCGCCGCCGTAAAAGACCGCCGCTGGAAATTTCCGTCACACCGATGATCGATGTGGTGTTTCTGCTGTTGATTTTCTTCATGGTCACCACGACGTTTAATCGCCAAACCGAACTGAAAGTATCGTTGCCGCAAGCGAAAGGGGTTGAGGCCGAAAAACAGGAAAAAATCATCACTCTGTTGATCGACGCCGAAGGCATTTATTATATTTCCGCCGATGACGGCAAATTTCACCAATTGGTCAATCAGAAACTGTCCACGTTGAGGAAGGCGCTGGAACAGGCGGCCGGTAATTCGAGGCAAATTCCTTTCGTGATCAGCGCCGACGGCAAAACGCCGCACCAGGCGGTTATTAGCGCCCTCGATATTGCCAGTGATTTAGGTTTTAAACGGATTACCTTCGCCACCAAGAATGTTCCCGGCAACTCATGAAAAAGACCTTGGCGCGTTGGCTTCAGGATGCTTGGTACAAGGAAATGTATGTTTCGACCTGGATCATGCCGTTTTCATTGATCTATGTCGATATCATTCGATTGCGTCGCTTTCTATACTGCAAGGGAATTTTCAAAAGTAGTAAATTGCCCGTGCCGGTCATCATCGTTGGCAATATTACCGTGGGTGGAACCGGCAAAACGCCATTGGTGATCTGGTTGGCCAATTGGTTGCGAGAGCATGGCTACAATCCGGGCGTCATCAGCCGCGGCTATGGCGGCGAGGCGAAAGAAAAAGCCGTCTTCGTCGGTAAGGATAGCGATCCGCAAGTGGTCGGCGACGAACCGGTTTTGATCGCCAGGCACAGCGCCAGTCCGATGGCGGTGTGCGCTGATCGGGTCGCGGCCGGGCGCACTTTGTTGCAACAACATGATTGCGATGTGATTGTCTGCGATGACGGTTTACAGCATTATGCCTTGCAACGTGATATCGAAATCGCCGTGATCGATGGCCAACGCCGTTTCGGAAATGGTTATTGCTTGCCGGCCGGACCTTTGCGGGAGCCGATCGAGCGACTGCGTGAAGTGGATCTGGTGATCGTCAATGGCGAAGCGGAAGAGGAGGGGGAATATGCGATGCGCTTCATTGGCGATCGCGCCGTGAATCTAAAAACCGGGGAAGAAAAGGAATTGCGGCAGTTCAAGGATACGCCTTGCCATGCCCTTGCCGGAATCGGTAATCCCCAACGTTTTTTCAAACTATTGACGGCAGCCGGCTTGAAATTCCAGGAGCACGTTTTTCCCGATCACTTCCAGTTTGCCGCCGCCGATATTCGTTTCCAAGACGGCAAGCCGGCCTTGATGACCGAAAAAGATGCGGTTAAATGCCAGGCGTTCGCCGATGAAAGCCATTGGCATGTGCCTATCCGGGCGGAACCGCAGGCGGATTTTAGCGAACAATTATTAACGTTATTAAAAGAGAAAACTCATGGATAAAAAATTACTCGATATTCTGGCATGTCCGATTTGCAAAAGCTCCTTGGTCTACGACAAAAATAATCAGGAATTGATCTGTAAGGCCGATCGCTTGGCATTCCCGATCCGCGACGACATTCCGGTTATGTTGGAGGACGAGGCGCGCGAATTGACCGATGAAGAAATAGACGCCTTGAACATATGAGCGACGGATTCAAAGTCGTCATTCCCGCCAGGTACGGTTCCAGCCGCCTGCCGGGCAAACCGTTGCTGGAAATCGCCGGTAAACCGATGATTGCGCATGTCTGCGAACGCGCCCTGGAAGCCAGTGCGGAGCAGGTAGTGGTCGCCACCGACGATGAGCGGATTTTTGCCGAGGTCGAACGCTTAGGGCTGCAGGTCGTCATGACCGATCCCGGTCATCAATCCGGTACCGAACGCATCGCCGAAGTCGCCAGGCAATTAAACTGGCAGGCAGAAGATGTCATCGTCAATCTGCAGGGGGATGAGCCGTTGATTCCGCCTTCCTACATCAATGATGTGGCGACCGCTCTGTCCGGTCAGGGCCGGGCCGGCATGGCGACGCTGGCGGCGCGCATCGAGGATCAGGCCGAAATCTTCAATCCCAACGCGGTCAAGGTGGTGCTGGATAAGTCCGGTTACGCACTCTATTTCAGTAGGGCGCCGATTCCCTGGGAGCGGGGGGGCTTTCCCGATAGGGCGAATATGGCAAACGAGGCCTTGCCGTTTTTGCGCCATATCGGCATGTACGCCTATCGGGTGTCTTTTCTGCAGCGGTATTGCAGTTGGCGACCGTCGCCGCTCGAAGCCGTAGAATGCTTGGAACAATTGCGCGTGTTATGGCATGGCGAAAAAATTCTGGTCAAGACGGTCGCCAAAACCCCGGAAGCGGGTGTCGATACCGAAGAGGATTTGCACCGCGTTGGTGCAATTTTAGCGGGTAATTAAGCATTCTGAAGAGGCCGAATGCCGTATCGCTTCAAGAACGATTGAAAGCCATTTACAGCAAATCTCCGGGGTGTAAAAAAATCCCCGAATTATCATCACTGCTAATTGACAAAAATTTGTAAAAACACTAATTTAGAATGTTTGTCGTGTTCTAGGAAAATGCGGTTGTGAACTAAAAGAGAGTTAGCAGCCGAACCGTTCATCCATCAATTTATTTTTAGGGTCTTAGAGTCTTTAATGGAAGAATTTCATCGCATCAGCCGCCTCCCGCCTTATGTTTTTAATATCGTCAACGAATTAAAGGCCAAGGCTCGTGCCGCGGGTGAGGATATTATAGATTTTGGGATGGGAAATCCCGACCAGCCGACGCCCAAGCATATTGTCGATAAAATGGTCGAGGCGACCATTCGCGGCGACACGCATCGTTATTCCGTTTCCAAAGGTATTCCTCGGCTACGGCGAGCCATTTGTAATTGGTATAAAACCCGTTTCGATGTCGACTTGGACCCGGAAACCGAGGCGATCGTCACTATCGGCTCCAAGGAAGGTCTCGCCCATTTGGCCTTGGCGACCTTAGGGCCTGGCGATATCGTTTTGGTGCCTAGTCCCGCCTATCCGATTCATCCTTACGGCGTGGTCATTGCCGGCGCCGACTTGCGCCATGTGCCGCTGGTCCCCGGTATCAATTTTTTCGAGGAATTGGAAAGGGCGATCGAGGATTGCTGGCCCAAGCCGAAAATGTTGATTCTCAATTTTCCCGGCAATCCGACCACCCAGTGCATCGAGCTCGATTTCTTCGAAAAGATCGTGGCGATGGCCAAGCGCCATGATATTTGGATCGTCCATGACATCGCCTATGCCGATATCGTGTTCGACGGTTACAAAGCACCGTCGGTTTTACAAGTCGAAGGGGGCAAAGACGTTGCCGTCGAGTTCTTTTCCTTGTCGAAAAGTTACAACATGCCCGGTTGGCGGGTGGGGTTCATGTGCGGAAACCAGAAGCTGGTTGCGGCATTGACGCGAATCAAATCTTATATGGATTACGGTACCTTCACGCCGATACAGGTGGCCGCGATTACGGCATTGGAAGGCCCGCAGGATTGTGTCCAGGAAATTTGCACCATGTATAAAAGCCGACGCGATGTGTTGTGCGACGGCTTGAATGCAATGGGGTGGAAGGTGGAAAAACCCAAGGCGACGATGTTTGTCTGGGCGCCAATTCCTGAACCCTATAAGGCGATGGGGTCACTCGAATTCAGCAAGAAAATGATTATCGATGCCAAAGTCGCGGTTTCTCCGGGGATCGGCTTTGGCCAGCATGGCGACGACCATGTTCGTTTCAGCTTGATCGAAAACGAGCACCGCACGCGCCAGGCTTTGCGGGGTATTCGCAATATGCTGAAGAAAGACAACGTAGTATAATGTCCGGTTGTTATCGTGTTCGCGCCGAGGGGTTGGTTGTCTGCAACGGAACCAACGTTGTCCTATATCTGCTGCTCTAGTCGAGAAGGGAAATGATTGCGGAACTGAAGTCTAAAGAAGTTAAAGTTTGGGAGTGACATTTGAAACCGGTAAAAATTGGTTTGTTGGGATTGGGTACGGTTGGCGGCGGCACCGTCAATGTGCTGAAACGAAACGCAAAGGAAATTGCCCGTAGGGCCGGGCGCGACATCATCGTGACCCGCGCTTCGGCCAGGAATCTGGATCGCGAACGAATTTGCGACACTCAAGACATAGCTTTGACCACCGATCCGTTCGAAATCGTCAATGACCCGGAAATCGATGTCGTGCTGGAACTGATCGGCGGCGATACGCTGGCCAAGGAGCTGGTGTTACAGGCGATCGAAAACGGCAAACACGTGGTCACCGCCAACAAGGCTTTGATCGCATTGCACGGCAACGAAATCTTCAAGCGGGCCAGCGCCAAGGGCGTGATGGTGTTGTTCGAGGCGGCTGTCGCCGGCGGCATTCCGATCATCAAGGCGATCCGCGAAGGTTTGGCCGGCAATCAGATCGAATGGCTGGCCGGCATTATCAACGGCACCGGCAACTTCATCCTGACCGAGATGCGCGACAAGGGCCGCGAATTCGCCGATGTGCTGGCCGAGGCCCAGGCCTTGGGTTATGCCGAGGCTGACCCGACCTTCGACGTGGAAGGCATCGACGCGGCCCATAAACTGACCATTCTGGCGTCGATCGCCTTCGGTATTCCGCTGCAGTTCGACAAGGCCTTTACCGAGGGGATTACTAAAATTACCCGTGAGGATGTCGAATATGCCGAGCAACTGGGCTATCGCATCAAGCATCTCGGCATTGCCCGTAAAACGTCAAAGGGAATCGAACTCCGGGTTCACCCGACCCTGATACCCGAACGCCGCTTGATCGCCAATGTCAACGGCGTCATGAATGCGGTATTGGTCAAAGGCGATGCGGTTGGGCCAACCCTCTATTACGGCGCCGGGGCCGGCGCCGAGGCGACCGCGTCCGCCGTGGTGGCCGATGTCGTCGATGTGGTCCGCGCGTTGACCAGCGATCCGGAAAACCGGGTGCCGCACCTGGCCTTCCAGCCGGAGGCGATCGTCGATATTCCGGTGTTGTCCGACGAGGAAATCAACACCTCTTACTACCTGCGCCTGACCGCCGAGGACAAGCCCGGCGTGCTGGCCGATATCACCCGCATTCTCGCCAATCATCAAATCAGCATCGAGGCGATCATTCAAAAAGAGCCCTGTGAAGGCGAGTCGACTTTGCCCGTCATCATGCTGACCCAGTTGACCCTGGAAAAAGAAATGAATGCCGCGATCGTCGAAATCGAGGCATTGTCCACCGTTACCGGCAAAGTCTGCCGCATCCGTCTGGAATCCCTGAAATAATTTATTATGTCAATTCGTAAACGTTATACAGGTTTGATCGAAACCTACCGCGACCGCTTGCCGGTCAGTGAAAGCACGCGCATCATCAGTATCGGCGAAGGCAATACGCCGCTGATTCAACTGCAAAACATTCCGCGCCTGATCGGCAAGGATGTCGATATCTACGTCAAATTCGAGGGGCTCAATCCGACCGGTTCATTCAAGGACCGCGGCATGACCATGGCCGTGACCAAGGCCGTGGAAGAGGGCAGCCAGGCTATTCTTTGCGCTTCGACCGGCAACACGTCCGCATCGGCTGCGGCTTACGCGGTACGTGCCGGCATCAAGGCCTTCGTGTTGATCCCTGAAGGCAAGATCGCGCTGGGTAAATTGGCGCAGACGCTGATGTATGGCGCCGAAATCATTCAAATCAACGGCAATTTCGATGTCGGCATGGCCTTGGTCAAGCAATTGGCCGACCATGCGCCGGTCACGATCGTCAACTCGATCAATCCGTATCGGCTCGAAGGGCAGAAGACGGCTGCCTTCGAAATCGTCGATGAACTGGGCACGGCGCCCGATTTTCATTGCTTGCCGGTCGGCAATGCCGGCAATATTTCGGCCTACTGGAAAGGTTACTCGGAATACGCCCGCGCTAGCGAGAATCTCAAGGCCGTGACCGATAAGCGTCCGGTCATGTGCGGATATCAGGCGGCGGGCGCGGCGCCGTTCATTTCCGGTAAGATGATTGATCATCCCGAAACCATCGCCACGGCGATCCGCATCGGCCATCCGCAATCCTGGGACAAAGCCTGGAATGCGCAGAAGGAGTCCGGCGGCTGGTTCGATGCGATGACCGACGAACAAATTCTCGCCGCCCAGAAAATGCTGTCGCAATTTGAAGGCATTTTTTGCGAACCGGCCTCGGCGACTTCGTTGGCCGGCGCCCTGCAGGATATCGGTGCGGGCAAGATACCGGAAGGCAGCAGCATCGTTTGTACGCTGACCGGCAACGGCTTGAAGGACCCGGACACGGCCATCAGCCAATGCAAGGACACGCATCCGGTGACGATCGATGCGACGCTCGACGCGGTCAAGAGAGCGATACTGGACCGCATGTAAGTTTCGACCATTATGCAACAAGAGCCGGCTGATGCCGGCTTTTTTAATCGTCTAGCATGTATTATCAGGGTGTAAAAAAACAAATCGTACTGCGTCCGGAAGGCAAGAAGAAGCTGCAGGTGGAGGGCATGGACCCGTTGTTACAGCGCATCTTCAGTAGCCGCGGCATCAGCCAACCGGAACAATTGGAACGCACCCTGAACAGGCTGCCGTCGCCGTGGTTGTTGACCGGCATGGAAGCGATGGTGGAGCAGTTGACTAATGCCATCGAATCGGGGCGAAAAATCTGCATCGTCGCCGATTTCGACGCCGACGGCGCGACCAGCTGCGCCGTCGGCGTGCGCGGACTGCGCCTGTTGGGCGCCGAACAGGTTTCCTTCGTCGTTCCCAACCGCTTCGAATACGGCTACGGGCTCACCCCGGAAATCGTCGAGCTGGTCAAGCAGCAACAAGCCGAGATCATCATCACTGTCGATAATGGCATTTCCAGCATCGCCGGCGTCGCCGCCGCCAGGGAACAAGGCATCAAGGTGTTGGTGACCGACCATCACCTGCCGGGCGACAACCTGCCCGAGGCCGATGTCATCGTCAATCCAAACTTGCCGGATGACGAGTTTCCCAGCGGCAATATCGCCGGCGTCGGCGTCATTTTCTATGTGCTGATGGCATTGCGCAGCCGGCTGCGGGATAGCCATTGGTTCGAACGGCGCGGCCTGGAACAGCCGAATCTGGCGCAATTGCTCGATCTGGTGGCCTTGGGCACGGTGGCGGACGTCGTCGCGCTGGATCAGGTCAATCGCATTCTGGTCCATCAAGGGCTGTTGCGCATTCGTTCCGGCCAATGCCATCCCGGTATTCTGGCATTGATCGAAGTGGCCGGGCGGCAATATAACAGATTGAACGCCGCCGACCTCGGCTTTGCGATCGGTCCTCGCTTGAACGCCGCCGGACGCATGGACGACATGTCCTTGGGTATTCAATGCCTGCTCAGCGACGATGCCGACTATTGCAAAAACGCCGCGCGGCAACTGGATGAGCTAAATCAGGATCGCAAGGACATCGAAGGGCAGATGAAGCACGAGGCCATGCAATTGCTGTCGGAGATGAAAGCCTTGGACGAAAAACATTTGCCCGCCGGCGTTTGTCTGTTCAATCGCGATTGGCACCAAGGCGTCATCGGCATACTGGCCTCCCGTATCAAGGACCGGCTGCACCGTCCGGTGGTGGCGTTCGCGCCCGCCGACAATGGCGAAATCAAGGGCTCGGCGCGCTCCATCGCCGGCATCCATATTCGCGACGTCTTGAGCGAGATCGCGGCCAAACATCCGAAGCTGTTGAACAAGTTCGGCGGCCACGCGATGGCGGCGGGGTTGAGTTTACAGATGCATGATTATCCGCCGTTCGCGTTGGCTTTTGATGAAGTTGTTAGGAATAAGCTGGAACATATTGATTTAGAACAGAAAGTTTATTCCGATGGTGAGTTGGATGAAAACTATTTGAATCTGAATTTCGCCGAACAACTGCAACAATCGGCGACCTGGGGCCAGGAATTTCCCGAACCGGTGTTTCACGGTTTGTTCGATGTCATCCAATGCCGGATTGTCGGGCAACAACACCTGAAATTCGTGCTGCGCCTGCCGTTCAATTCTTTGTTGATCGATGCCATCGCTTTTTTCACTGAAAAACCGGAGAGTTGGCTGGGTTGCCGCAAGATCAATGCAGCTTATGCCTTGGACATCAATGAATACCGGGGCAGCCGGTCGATTCAATTGATGCTGAAGTACTTCGAAAGAGTCGAGTGATCGATTTTTTAAAATTACGGGCAGGCCGGTCAATGTGACGGCATGTCCGACTCAATCCTGTCTTAGGGAGTTTTTTCCTATTTCGAGCGACTTTATTTTTGACCGATTTTTATCGGGATTCACGCTGTTTTCCGTTCAACATGCCGCAGTTTGTTTCACGGGAAACTCCTCATACATTACTTTATCCGACATTAACAATGCGTTGTAACTTACTTTAAGTAAGTTATATAATTAATTGATTTTAAAATATAATAATTGTTTTTAATCTGTAACTTTCGAAATCCGGCTGGCGATTTATCAAACCCCATGATTGTGACATAGCGTCAATAATTTTCGTCCTATCCATGCCAGAATATCTCTTCAATTTCTTAGCAGGGTTGTTGAGGACGGATCATGTTGAATAAAAAATTGTCTTTTAAAGAATTGATTAGAATTGCGCCACAGTATCTTTATCCCCATCACTTGGCATCCCGGCTAGTGGGTTGGCTTTCTCGATACGAGAACGAAGCCGTCAAGAATCGATTGATTCGCCGCTTCGGCAAACGCTATCAGACCGACACCAAAGAGGCCGTCTCGCGCAATCTGAACCGTTACCCGAACTTAAACGCATTTTATACCCGCGCCTTGAAGCAGGGGGTGAGACCTATTACCAAATTGGAAAACGGAATCGCCTGTCCCGCCGATGGAATCGTCAGTCAGGCTGGCCGGATTAGTTCAGGAGAGATCATACAGGCCAAGGGCAGCACATTTTCCGTTTCGGCGTTATTGGGCGGGGAAAGCCCGCATGCCGAAGCCTATGAAAAAGGCGTTTACGCGACGATCGTGCTGTCGCCGGGCGACTATCACCGGGTGCATATGCCATTCAACGCCACGTTGCTGGAAACGGTGCATGTGCCGGGGCGTTTATTCAGTGTTAATCCGCTTACCCAAAAATTGATGCCCGGCCTCTATACCAAGAATGAACGCGTCGTCAGCTTTTTCGACAGCGAGGCCGGCCCCATGGCCTTGGTAATGGTGGGATCGATTTTTTCCGCCAGCATCGAGACGGTGTGGGACGGCGTGATCACGCCGCCGACGCACGGCGATATTCGGCATTGGAATTATCCTTATAACCCCCCCCCGCGGAAAAAAAGGGGAAGAAATGGGGCGCTTCAATATGGGATCGACCGTGATCTTGCTGTTTGCCGGCGACAAGGTCGGTTGGGAAAGCGATTTTGTGGAAGGGGCCCTGGTAAAGGTGGGGCAGTTAATCGGCAAGATATTAACTTAATAATCTACATTATAAATACTTCGTAGCCTGGATGCCGCGTTGCGGAATCCGGGAATGGCGTGGCTCCGAAGTCCCGCATTCCGCATGGTTTCATGCGGGCTTCAAGGCTTTATAAATAGTCTCTACGATGTTGTTATACATTATTTATAGAAACATATAACCGATAGGTTTAAGCGATTCCCGGGTAACGTTTTTGCTGTTCGAACTTGGCCAAGGCCCTAAGCTTGTCCAGCACCTGCTGTATCACCGTGCAATCGCTGTCCTGCGGAAACACCATGTAAGCCGGCAATTTGAATTGCGGGCTATCACTGACCAAGTGCAATTGTCGCGATTTGATAAACGGTTCCGCCATACGAATCGGTAAGTAGCAGGAACCGCCATTATTCAGGACCAATTGTATGCCCAGCCAGCCGATATTGACCACTTGCGCCGGCCGTTCCAGGGTCGGGTAGCTGTTGCGGTGTTGGGCATAAAAGGCCGGACCCCAATCGACATGAACATAATCGTCGTCCGGCCAGGGCTTGTTCGGCGTGGTCGTCAACAGCACCAGGGTTTCGTCGAACAGGTGTTCGACCGTGAGGCCCGGACTGTATTGCGGCGTATACATCAAGCCGATATCCAACGTTCCTTCGATCAAGCGGCGCATCAAGTCCTCTTCGAAGCCGATATCGCAGCGGATCGAGACATCGGGCGATTTCTCCCGAATTTTACCTATCCAACGCGGCAACAATTCCTCCCACAGCGCGATCCGCGCGCCGACCGTGATGCTGCCTTGAAAGCGACTGGGCAGGCCGATATCGTGGCGCGCCTGTTCCAAGGTCAACAGCAGCGATTTGGCATGACGCAAGAAACGCCGCCCTTGTTGCGTCAGATGAGCGCCGGAACGGTTGCGCACGAACAACGGTACGCGGAGATAAGCTTCCAGGCGCTGGATGCGCGTACTGACTGTCGATTGCGTGACGTACAGCCTGTTGGCGGCTTCTTGAAAGCTGCCATTGGCGGCGACACTTAAAAAAGTTCTGATTTGTTCGATGTCCATTTTTTTAGTATCGATATTTTCGATATTAAAGTCCAATAAAAATCGTTTGTCCTATTTCATCATCGGATTTTATAGTAGTCGTCAAGCCTAGCGGTTTTGTTGTAAAGGCTTGCAGTGATAGGTGTATAGAGGAGGGTATTAAAATGTTTCAGCTGTTTTCAAACTGGCTAAATCAACCTAACAACAATCGGTTTAACGCCAAAGTCACGGTTTCTTGCGTGCTGGCGTTATTATTGCCCGGCTGCATGTCGGCTCCGCTTAAATTGCCGGATTCGGCAAGAACGCAGATTAAGACGCTGAGGGTGGTCGCAATGGAAGCGCCGCCGCTGGAAATCATGCCGGATTTGCTGGACACACGCATGCCGGTTTACGCGCATTACGACAACATGGTTTTGCCGGTGGTTGCCGAAACCATGCTTTACCGTTTGCCGGGCGATTTGCTGGTTGCAGGCCTTGTCGGCGAGGGGGATAGCGTTGAATTGGTTGAGCCATCGGATATTGCCCTAGTTGAGCCACAGTCTTCCGACTGGCTGCCATCGCTCGTGTTGTCGCATGAAGCGGCCACTCAACTCAACAAGGCGCGAATGCAAACGACAGTCGATCGTCGCTTAGGGCGGTTGCCGATGGCAGACAGCGAGCTTGGTGCGGATGTAGTTCGCTGGCATGATGCGGTCGAGCGATGGTATGAACAGAGTGGGATCGGCAACGAAAGCAATAAGCCCGCAGCGGATTCGGCCGATGCCATTCTGGAGGTGGGAATAGGCCAATACAGAATCTTCGCCGGACAACTTTCGTTGCAGGTGTTGCTCAAGTTAATCGATCCGAAATCGGGCAAGGTCATTGCACGGACCGCCGAAAAAACAACGGCGTATGAAGCGCCGGTCGAGACGCTGTTGGCGCGCGATGGGGCAAAGTTCAAGGCGATACTGCGCCAACGGGTCGCGCCTCTGCTTGCCCAGGGATTTCATGATATGGGACTCACGGCGACGAAATAGGAGGCTTGGCATGCCGGTATTGTTAGGAAATATTTATTTGAAAGCCCTGTTATCGATTAAGTTTAAATGGGTCGCCGGAACGCTGTTGACCGGGGGACTGATGCAGCCCGATTTGCTATTCGAGTTCTTGCACGGTGCCTTCGAGCTGCTCGAATTCAGCTTGGATCTGTTAGTCGAACATCTTTTTCATACCGGCCGCCATACCACGCAGATCATCGTTTTTTATTTGATGCTGTCGATAGGAGCTGTTTTCCTCTACCGGTTAGTAGGCCGTATTGCTAGCTGGCTTGCCATCTGCAAGCGTCAGTTTATCGCTTCTAGGAACCGTTTTGTTCATGCGTTCTACGCCTATTGGCGCCGGTCGTCACTCTTGATCAAGACGCAACTGTATGTGGGCGTATCGCTGGGTTTCGGTCTGATGATGTTGGCTTGGTTTAGCTGAAGAACGATGTCCGAGGTCTTCCCCAAAAAGCTGCGCGGTTGGCGTTTCGTTCTATTCAATCTTTGCTTGGGACTCGGTCATGCCGTCGTCCTGTTCAATGCCGGCGCCTATATCGCCATGTTGCCACGTGTTGTCGGCGGTTTGTCGATACCGCCCAGCTTTGCGACCTGGACTCAAACCGACTATATGTTGGGTCTGGCCTTGGCCTTGCCGGTGGGGATATGGATGTCGCGGCGCTTGGGCGAATACCGCCCCTTGGTTTGGGCCTTTATCGTGTTCGCCCTGGCATCGACCGTCTGTGCCTACAGCAGCTCGTTGTATGAGTTCTTGGCAGCGCGTATCGTGTTGGGATTTTCCGGCGGCATGACCTTGCCGTTGGGACAGTCGATGTTGATGAAGGAATACCCGCAGCGGCGCAAGAATATCGGTATCGGCGTCTGGACCTTGTTCACCTTGACGCCGTTCACGTTCGGTCCGCCGTGCGGCGGCTGGATCGCCGACAACCTGGGCTGGCGCTGGTTGTTTATCATCAATGTTCCGCTAGCATTAGCGATCGCCGGCATCGTCGGTGCGCTTTTATACCGACGCGGAGCCAAATTGATCCGCCGCCGTTTCGACCTGGTCGGCTTTCTATTATTACTGGCAGCGTTGGCTTCCTTTCAGACCTTGCTGAATCAAGGCAACGATTGGGATTGGAATAATTCTCTTTATCTGATGGGATTGTTGGGGTTTTGCTTGATGGCACTAAGTTATTGGGTGGTCTGGGAATTGAGCGTGCGCCATCCGTTTCTGGATATACGTTTGTTCGCGCAACGAAATTTCGCCATCGGTACGCTAGTGTTGTTCTTCGGCTTTATGTTCTTTCAAGGCTTGTTGTCGCTGCTGGTCGTGCAGTTGCAATTGACCATGGGTTATTCGTCGTTTCTGGCCGGCCTGGTCTTTTTGCCGATGGCGATTTTCGCCAAGCCGGTGGCCGGCGGTTTCCATCAAATCGTCAAACATGTCGACGCCCGCCTGCTGGCTTCGCTCAATCTTCTCGGCTTCGCCGGCACGTATTTCTGGTTGAGCCGGTTCGAACATTTCGATGCCTACCAGCAGTTGTTCTGGCCCAAGTTGTTGGAAGGGATCTGCCTGGGCAGTTTCTTCGCGCCGCTGACGGCGTTGCTGCTGCATGGTTTGCCGCCGGATCGGCAATGGCGGGCCGTGGAATTAGCCACGTCGCTACGCATCGCGGCCGGCGCCATCGGCATTTCCTTCCAAGGCATCGTTTTCTATTTTCTCACGCCGCTGCATCAGACCCATTTTGCCGAAACCCATACGCCGTTCGACCAGCGTTTCAGCGAATCCATCGAATTACTCACAGACTCAGGGTTTTCCGGTTCCACCGCGCTGATTCAATTCGCCGGGATGGGGCGCGAGCAGGCGGCGATCCGGGCGATCAACGATGCCTTTTGGCTTGCCGGTTGCGTGTTCATTGCCTTGTCGTTGTTGGTTTGGTTGGCCCATCCGACCCGTCAGCCCGCCAAGGGCACGCTGGCGCAACGCATGCGGCGTCGGGCTTTGGCTTTGTTGGTGCGGGAGGTTTAAAGTTGCACGCTTGCCTCCGCATCAGCCTGATATGTTTGTTATTGACCGGTTGCGCGTTACGGCCGGAACCGAGCGAGCGGGCCACAATGATTGAGGCTCCCCGGTTGGATAAGACTTTAGCCGCCAGCGAATTGAATCGGCATGGCCATTGGCCGGAACGGAAGTGGTGGCGGCAATTCCGCTCTCCCGAACTGGACGATTTGATTACCACGGCTTTACGCAACAATCCCGACTTGAAATCGGTTGCGGCCCGTTTAAGACAATCCGAGGCCGTGGTCGACGTGCAAGCGGCCGAATTGTATCCGACCGTGCAGGCCAATGTCAGCTTCAGTGCGCAACGTTTCTCGGCCAACAGTACCCAGGCTAAATTGGCCGGCGAGCATTTTCGCCAAGTGCTGATCAACCCATTGGTGCTGCGCTATCACCTGGATTTGTGGGGAAGGGATAAGGCCGCGCTGCAGGCCGCCGTCGGCGAAGCGATGGCCAGTGAAACGGAACTGGCCGATGCCCGGTTGTTGTTGTCGGTCGCGGTGGCGAAGGTGTATTTCGATTTATTGGCGGCGGAGAAGAAACGACTTAGCATAAACAAAATAGTGGTTTGTCAGGAGCAATTATTGCACTTGAGCCAAGTCCGGCTGCAGCAAGGTCTGGTTGCCACCGGCCCGGTGCTCGATGCCGAGCGGGCGTTGAATCAGGCTCGGCAGCATGAAATGGCGATAAACGCCGAGTCGGCAGTGCACCGACATCGCTTGGCCGCGTTGGCCGGTAAAGGGCCCGATTGGGGCGACGAGATCGTTATTGCCGAAGAGTTGTCGTTAGCGGCGCCGGAATTGCCGGCGGATTTACCGCTGCATTTATTGGCCCATCGGCCGGATGTGATGGCGACGCGCTTGTGGGTCGAAGCGGCAGCGGAGGAAATCAAGGTGGCCGAAACTGCGTTTTATCCCGATGTCAATTTGGTGTCCTTTGCCGGGTTGCACAGCGTCAGCCTGTCCGACGTGCTGTTGGAAGGCTCCAGTCTGGCCTATGCGGTGGGACCATCGATCCAGTTTCCGTTGTTCGAGGGCGGCCGGTTGCGGGCCCGACTCTATTACCGCGAAGCATTCTACGATGAAGCTGTCGAACGTTATAACGGTCAAGTGCTCAGGGCAGTGCAAGAAGTAGCCGATGCCCTGGTTCGATGGCAAGAAAGCGAAGCGCGCCTGAATGAACAACGCCGAACCATAAATGCGATGTCGGAAACGCGCAGACTGGCGGAAGTGCTTTATCGCCAAGGTTTGCATGACAGAACACAATTATTGCAGGCACGCAACGCCGAATACCGCGAACATTTGCGCTTGGCCTCTTTGGAAAACCGGCATTTGCAAGCCGCCACCGGGTTATTGAAAGCGCTGGGCGGCGGTTTTGACACGAAGACACCCGACTAAACAGAGTATGCAGAAAACCATCCGACCCAAGGAAATCATGCGCCAACGTAACCGTCGCTTGCTCGCGGTAACGGCGTTTATAATAGCGGCGTGCATGGCTTATTTCGGCTATTGGTGGTATTCGAACAGGGACTGGGTGACGACCGACGATGCCTTCGTGACTGGCCATTTAATTACCGTTAAGACACAAACCGACGGTACCATTGTCGAGATCCTGGCGGAAGATACCCAACAGGTTAAAAGGGGGCAGACCTTGGTCAAGCTGGATGGCACCCGGGCGAAAATCGCCTTGCAACAAGCCCGGGCCGAACTGGGCGAGACAGTGCGCGATATCGTCGCCTTGCAGGCCAACATCGAAACCCTAGTGCAGCGCGTCACCGCGCGCCAGGCGGCTTTGAAACGGGTCCGACATGACCTGCGCCGGTTTCAGGCGGCGGCGAAGGAAGGCGCCGTATCCGATCAGAAAGTACAGAACGCCGAAGATCAAATACGTCAATTGAAGGCCGAAATCGCCGCGATCCGCGCCGAGAAAATGGGCATCGAAGCTCAGGTGCTTGTTGAAAACCTGGAAACACATCCCTCTGTCGAAAAGGCGACAAGCCGGTTGAGACGAGCCTATCTGGAATATCATCGCCGCGATGTCATCGCGCCTGTTTCCGGCTTCGTCGCCAAACGCCGCGCCCAAATCGGCGATCGCGTCGAGGCAGGCACGCCATTGTTGGTGATCGTACCGCTGCAGGATCTGTGGGTGGAGGCTAACCTGCTGGAGACCAAAATCGCCCGAGTCAGACCGGGCCAAACGGCCGAGATCAAGGTCGACTCCTACGGCGACGAACGCATTTACCACGGCGTGGTGGAAGGTATCAATCCCGGCACCGGCAGCGCCTTCGCCTTGTTGCCGACCGACAATGCCAGCGGCAATTTTATCCATATCGCCGAACGAGTGCCGGTGCGTATCGGCCTCGATCCGGAAGAACTAAAGCAACGGCCGCTGCAACCGGGACTGTCGACATTGACCCGAATCAACGTCGAAGGAACAGGACAGGCCATGCTCGATTCCCGGGTGAATACCGCTACCGAAGCTTATCGCACCGACATCTTTGAGCATGAGTTGGAGGGGGTAGAACAGATGATCAGTCACATCATTTCCGCCAATAAAGTGGAATCTTTTTCGAGTGATAAGGAGCTCTAATGGCTTGCGCGGTAGGAATTAGAGTGAATGCCGGCTAAAAAGCCGCCGGGATTTTCCCGGTCGGCTTATTGCTTGATTCGCTATCGCTCGAAGGCAACGGAACAAATGTTTCGCCGCATCTCGTTACAACATATCGAGAACGAAGAACAAGATAATCGTCAGACCTAAACCGATATGGATGACGCCGTTGACGCTGGCAATCAGCTTTATTTTGCCGCCTGCGGGCAGTTTATTGAGCGGAGCGAATTGCTTGATGGCCGGATAGGCGCCGTTGTATTCCAGCACCAGAATAATTGCGATGGCGACAATCAGGGCAGGCAGGCTGAAACTATGCGGATAGTGGGCGGAGGCGCCCATGAAAAACAGCATCGGAATTGAAAACAGGGTATTCGTTCTCGATGCCAAGCCTGCGGTCGCTAACGCATCGGTCGCTTCCGGCAATGCACTGCCTCCTTCCGCGACTTGTTTGGCCGAAGCAATGACGATTTTCTGCTTCGGCCAGATGATGAGCCAGACATTCAAGAACATGAACAGCCCAAGCAGGGCGCCAACGTAAATGTCCATCGACATGCCGCCGCCACGCACCGCGAAAATACCCAGCCCCGTCAATAAGGTGAAAAGCGCCCCCCAGCGGAACCACCATAAAGCGCGCGGCACCAGTTTCTGTACGGCATCCGCTTTGGCGGCCGCTTCGGCTTCTTTGAAATATTCGGTTTGGACAAAATTAAAATAATAAAGCAATCCTATCCAGGTGACGCCAGCCAGGAAATGCCCCCAACGCAACAGCATTTCAATACCGATTTTGGTCGTAAATAAATCCATAGCAATACCTCTCTTTTATAATTATTGTTGGTCCACGTTATGTCATGTGGAACTGAGATATAGACACAGAAACTACTTTGAAGTCAAATAATTATGTTGACAGGCGCACGGAATGCGTTGCGGCAAAGGTCTCGTCTCTGCGCTTCTTCCAGCGGAGAATTGGGGACGGACTATGATAAGAATATGGTCGTAATCAACTTTGTTCAGGGTTACCCCAATCATTCCCGCACTCTGCGTGGAAATGCATACTAAACCGCATATCGGGCTATTACCTCCAAGGATTCCCTATAGGTTGAAAATACGTTTCCGGCGGTTTTTAGCCAAATCCTGAGCAAGACCGGAAGGCTTGTGTAACATCCCTGTTATTTAAACTCGGCACTTCCTGCCGAGATAACTACTTACGTTATCGGCATTAACGCATAGAGCGCCTTACAATTCTTCCTCGACATCCATCTGCTTCGGCTTGTTGCGCATGATCAGGTAATACACTACTGGGATCACGACCAGCGAGAACAGCGTCGAGGCGATGATGCCGAAAATGAAGCTCCAGGCCAGGCCGGAAAAGATCGGGTCAAGTACGATGATGGCCGAGCCGAACACCGCGGCAGCGGCGGTAAGGAAGATCGGCGTCAGCCGGGTCGCGCCGGCCTCGATCAGCGCATCGGCCAGGGTTGTCTCGCGATCTCGGTTGTAGGCGCGCTCGATGAAATCGATCAGGATAATCGAGTTACGCACGACGATACCGGCCAAGGCGATCATGCCGATCATCGCCGTCGCGGTGAAGTAGACCGGATTGGCGTAGTCTCCGACCGGCTCCGTGAACAGGTTGATGAACCAGAAGCCCGGCATGATGCCGATCACGGTCAACGGAATCGCGATCATCATGATCAACGGAATGCCGAGCGAACCAGTCTGGCCGACCAACAGCACATAAATCATCACCATCGCCGCGCCAAAGGCCAGGCCGAGGTCGCGGAACACGTCGACGGTGATCTTCCATTCCCCTTCGCCGGCGAGTTCGGCATGATAGCCTGCCGGCAGCGGATTGTTATCCAGCCAGTCATACATATCCAATACCGCCTCGACCGGGCTACGGCCGGCCATTTCCGCGGTGACGTAGGACAGCCGCTGCAGATTTTTATGATAAATCGTACGGCTGGCGTTTTCCTCGATTATCGTGCCGATTTCGCCGAGCGAAATTAGCTTGTCGTCGTCGGTCTTGACCCGGAGTGCCAGCAGATCGGCGGCCGAGGAGCGCAGCGGCCTAGGTAGTTGCAGATGAATCAGCAAGGGCTGGCGTTCGCTGACGATATGCACGGTGCCGACATTCTCTCCGGCCAGTGCTAGTTTCAGCGTATTGGCGACCTGTTCGGTCGTGACGCCGTTCAGCGCGGCTTTGGGGCGGTTCAGCAGGAAATGAATCTGTTCGTGTTCGGCATCGACCATGTCGTCGACATCGACCACGCCCTCGGTTTGTTTCAGCGCGGCCTTGACCCGGTCGGAGACCGCGATGATGTCGTCATAACTGGCTTCCGGCGGGCCGTAGACTTCGGCGACGACGGTCGACAGTACCGGCGGGCCGGGCGGCAATTCGACGATCTTGATGTTGGCGCCGTATTGGCGTTCGATGCGATCGATGTCGGGACGGATGCGCAACGCGATCTCATGGGATTGCTGCTCGCGTTTTTCCTTATGCAGCAGATTGATGCGAATCTCGCCGACATGACTGCCTTTGCGCAAATAATAGTGACGCACCATGCCGTTGAAATCCATCGGCGAGGCCAGGCCAACATAGGTTTCGTAATCGGTGACTTCGTTGACCGTGGCCAGATAGCGGCCCAGCGCCGTGGCGACGGCGTCGGTTTCCTCCAATGTCGTGCCGCGCGGCATGTCGATGACCAGTTGCAACTCGGTTTTGTTGTCGAAAGGCAATAGCTTCAACGGCACGACACGGGTCACCGCCAGCATGGACGAGGCGACGAAGGCGACGAAGATAGCCAATAAGAACCAGCGCGAACGGGCCGGGGTGGCGATCAAAGGTGCCAGAATCGCTTTGTAGATGCGAAAACCGAAGGTGTTTTTCAATTCGAACGGCTTGCCGTGGCCCTTGCCGTAGTCTTTTCTCAGCAGACGGTAACTGGCCCAGGGGGTCACAGTGAAAGCGATCAGCAATGACAACAGCATCGCGATCGGCACGTTGAAGGCCATCGGCGCCATGTACGGTCCCATCATGCCGGTGATGAAGAACATCGGCAGAAACGACACGATCACCGCGAATGTCGCCAGGATGGTCGGCGGCCGCACTTCATCGACGGCCGTCAGCAAGGCGCGCAACGGCGGCTCCTTGCGCATTTTGTAATGGCGGTGGATATTCTCGACGTCGACGATCGGGTCGTCGACCAGCAGGCCGAGCGACAGGATCAGCGCGAACAAGGTGACCCGGTTGATCGTGTAGCCGAAGATCAAGTCGAACAACAAGGTCACGGCGAAGGTCATCGGCACCGCGATCGAGACAATGAAGGATTCCTTCAGCCCCAGGGCCAACGCCAGCAGGACGATGATCGTCAGGATCGCTATCCCCAAGTGTTTGACCAATTCGTTGACCTTGTGATCGGCGGTTTCCCCGTAATTGCGGCTGACCGTCATCAACACGTCGTCGGGAACCAGGGTGCCGCGCAACTCCTCGGCCAAGGCCAATACGTCCTCGGCGACGCTGACCGCATTGCTGCCCTTGCGCTTGGCGATCGCCAGCGTCACCGCTTCGCGTTCCTCGCCAGCCTCCGGATGGTTACCGACCGCCTTGCCGATCGTGCGCATCTCCTCGACCGCCGGGCCGAAGCCGATACGGGTGTAATGGCGTGGGTCGAGCGGTCCGTCTATGATTTGAGCGACATCGCGCAGATAGACCAGGCGGCCGTTAACGCTCTTGATCACGGTCGCGGCGACTTGCTCGGGCGTTTTGAAGTGTGGGCCGGCTTCCAGCAGAATCTCCTTGTCGTGGCTGTCGAAGCTGCCGGCCTGCATGTTGACGTTGCTGTTGGCCAGGGCCTTCTTGACTTCCAATAATGTCGTTTCGCGGGCGGCCAGCTTGACCGGGTCCGGATAGACCGTGATACGTCTTGCCGTGCCGCCGACCACCCAGCTCTTACCGACGTTTTCCACGACGCGCAGGCGCTCGATCAGCTCGTCGGCGATACGGCGGATCGCCATCGAATCGTAGACTTCGTTCTGCGGGGACAGCGTAATCAACACGGTCGGCACGTCGTCGATCTCGACCGGCTTGACCAGCCAGTTGGTGACGCCTGGCGGAATGATGTCCTGATTGGCCAACAATTTGTCGCGGGTCTTGATCAGGCTTTGCTCCAAGTCTTCGCCTACATAATAGCGTACCGTCACCACCGATTGTCCGGGACTCGAGGCCGAATAAACATATTCGACGCCGTCGATCTGGCTGAGCAAAGCCTCCAGCGGCGTCGTCACCAGCATCTCGATTTCCTCGCTGGAGGCGCCGGGATAGTCGACGAAGACGTCCATGACCGGCACGATGATTTGCGGGTCTTCCTCGCGCGGCGTCAATACCAGTGCGGCGGCGCCGGCCAGCAGCGAGATGATCAGAAACAACAGCGACAGTTGCGAGGTCGTGAACAGCCGGACGATACTGACGGTTATGCTGTCTTTTTGCTTTTCCTGGCTTTCGCTCATTGCTGCAATCCACTATTGATCAGGATGGTTTCGCCTTCGCGCAGGCCGGAAAGTACCTCGACTTTATCGCCGCGCTGTTTGCCGGTGCGGATATGACGGGTATAGACCTGTTTGTTCTCGACGATCTTTACCGCTTCCAGCTGGCCGTAATGCAGCACCGCGGAAACTGGAATCAGCAACACATTCTGGTGTTCCTCGCAGCTTTGTTCCAGCCAGGCGAACAGGCCCGGGATCAAACCTTCGGATGAGGGCAGGGCGGCCTTGACCAATTGGGTGCGGGTCAGGGGATCGATTTCCGGCACGATTTCGTCGATCCTGCCGGTGATTTTCTTATTCAACGTATCGATACGGATATCGACCGGCATGCCCAGCGTGATGCGTTTCGCGCAGCTGGTCGGGATCGCCGCTTCCATGCGCAGATCATCCGGTTTTTGCAGGATCACGATCGGATCGTTGGGCAGGCCCATGTCGCCCGGTTCTTTCAACCGTTCGCTGATGATGCCGTCGAACGGCGCCAGCAGCACATTCTCGCCCAGATTGACCTTGATTTGTTTGACCGCGCTGCGGGCCTGTTTGACCGTGGCGCGGGCGGTATTGGCCCTGGCCACGACCGCGTCGTAATTTTGCCGGGTGGCCGCCTCCTTGCTGTACAATTCCTTGATTCTTTTTTCGTCGGCGATCGCCTGATCGGCTTGCGCCTGAGCCGCATTCAGCACGGCCAGCGCCTCCTGGTAGGAAGCGCGCAAGGCTTGTTCGTCAAGGCGGGCGATGACTTCGCCCTTCTTGACGGCATCGCCGGCATTGACGGTGACTTCGAGAATGCGGGCATTCAGTTTCGGCGCGATCTTGGCGATACTGCGCGAGCGTATCGTACCCGGCCAGGACATGAGGTTGTCGGACAACTCCTTGCCGACGGTCAGGGTCTTGGCGCCGGCCGGTAGCGGCGTCAGTTTATGCACGGTGGTGCCCGGCTCCACTTTTTCACCGCCGCCGATGACGCCCAGCGCGAACAAAATCACCAGAATCAATGCCAGTATCGACAGCGACGGAATCAACCATTTCGATTTTTGCAAGGAGGAAATGTCAGTCATGGTTTTTAGATGTGCAAAGTAAAAGGTTCAAGTACAGGGCGAAAGACGCAAAATTGTTTTTGTTTATCCTTTAGCGCCAGCGTCCGATGGCCTGGTTCAGTTGAGCGTCGGCGATTAGGGCGTCGAAACGGGCCGCAATTCTGCGCGACAAAGCTCGGTCGCGGGCGACTTCGGCTTCTATATAGCGCGTGACGGTAACAACGCCGGCATTGCGTTGTTCGTTGACCATGCGTAAGGCCTCTTCCGCAGCCGCTACCGAAGCAGTCGTGACTTTCAACCGGGCTAAGGCCTCTTGCAATTTTAAATGGGCCGATTTGACCTCTTTTTCGATATTCAGCCGGGTGCGGGTAACGGTTTTCTCAGCAGCGGTCAACTGGTGCCTGGCTTCGTTGATTTTTTCCTGGGTGGCGAAACCGGAAAAAATATCCATTTCCACCTTGACGCCGGCTGTCACGTTGTCGCGGTTGGTGCTAAAGTCTAGATTCTTACTGTCCGAACCGTAACTGACATAGGCATCGGCGCGAGGCAGGTGGGTACCTTGGGCGGCACTGAGCTGGCGTTGCGCGATGGCTAATTGCTTGTTGGCCGCGAGGATTTCCGGGCGTTGTGCCATCGCCTGGCTAAGCAGTTCGGCGAAGCCGTTATCGGCTTCGGGTAATGCCCAATCGGCGCCGGATTCGATCTCCAAACTTTTCTCGGCGTTGAGTCCCAGTAGTGTTTTCAAACCGGTACGGGCCAATTCGATGGCATTGGCGGCCTGGATTTCATCGTCCTGCGCCTGCGCCAGTTGTACTTCCAGCGATAAGACATCGGACTTCAAGGCGGTGCCGGCTTCGTAACGAGTACGGCTTTGTTTCAATTCGCTGGTGACGGCGGTGATCGAGCGTTGGGTGACCTTGTGCGCTTCGACAGCGGCAAGGTAGCCGTAATAAGCCGAATGTACGGCCTGAATCAATCGGTTACGCAACGCCGAACGGTTCAGCGCTGCGGCTTCCACACCCAGTTCGGCGGCCTTGCTGCGCTGGTAGTCCTGGCCGCCTCGGAACAACGAATAACTCGCCGAGACTTCCGGGCGGTAATTGTCGACCCCACCGGGATGGTTAAAGCCCTGGTCGCCTATGGAAAAATCCAAGCGCCGTTGCGAAATGACCATGGCGAAGGCCCGCGATGGGTTGTCGCTGTGTTCGTAGTAAAGGCCGGTCTTGATTTGCGGATAAAAAGCGGCCAACGCTTCGCCCAATTGCGCTTCGGCCTGACCGATGCGTTCCTGCATGATTTGCAGGTCGGGGTTGTTTTGCAGCGCGTAGTCCACCGCTTGCGGCAATGTAAAACTTTCCGCATTAAGGACGCCGCTATTCAGCCAGAATGCAGCGCCGAGAAATGTCAGAGTTTTTCGAAGTGTATGCATGGGAGCTAGCCGGTCCTGGTATTTTAGAGAATGTTAATATTGTATACTAATTTCAATCCGTGTTTAACGACAGTAAGCAAAAATCCTATGAACAAGCCGTTTAAAATCACCTATCGACTGATTATAGTTGCGTTGCTCTGGTTAGCGAGCGCAATGGCCCTGGCAACCGACAATTCCCGCCACGGAAAACGCATCAGCAATGCCTGGGAATTGCCGCCCTTGATTCTTGATGATCTCGATGGTCAAAGACATAACCTGTACGACTGGCATGGTCAGGTTATTCTTCTTAACTTCTGGGCCACCTGGTGCGGTCCCTGTCAACTTGAAATTCCGGACTTTATCGATTACCAGGCCCGTTACGCGGACCAAGGGTTGCTGGTCATCGGTGTCGGTCTCGACGAAACTCGTAAGCTGCGCAATTTTGTCCGCACGGTCGGCATCAATTATCCGATCTTGCAGGCCGATCCCGAATCGCAATACGAATTGCTGAAACAGTGGGGCAATTCCTTCGGCGTCTTGCCGTTCACCGTGGTCATCGGCCGCGACGGCCATCTTGTGTACATGCAGCAGGGCATCTTCCGCAAGGAAGCGTTCGCCACTATCGTAGAGCCGTTGTTGCGGTAGGTTTCCAGACAAGAAAAATGTAGGATGTGCTGAACAACGTGAAGCGCATCGGTTTATATGGGTTGATGCGCTTCCTGTCGTCAGCACATCCTACGGCCTCTACAATTTTTTAAATCGATGTTCATTCATCCCGCTCGGCGATCTGCCATTTCAACGGATATTTTTTTGTCACCTCGCGTAAATACTCGCTCATTTTTTCCGCGACAAATTTTTGCCTGACCCGGTCCTTGATCGCGGCGAAATTTTTGCGCACAGACGGTTTGCGATCGACGATCATGACCAAGTGCCAGCCTTTTTCGGTTTGAATCGGTTCGCTGACTCGATCGTTGGGCAGACCGTCGATGGCTTGTTCGATTTCCGGCGCGGCGCTGCCCGCGCTTAACCAACCCATGTCGCCCAGGCGTTGGCGGCCGTAAGGGTCGATGCTGTAACTGCCGGCCAGCTCGAACAAGCTTTCGCCGGCGACGATGCGGGCGCGGAGTTGTTCGGCCTGTTGCTTAGTAGCGACTACGATCTGACCGATTTGCCTACGTTCCGGAATATAGCCGATATCGGGATGGCGTTGAAAATAGTCGAACAGAGTTTGTTCATCCGGAATCCAGTTTTGTTCTTGCTGCGCCAGCAGGAGGCGTATCGCCAGATCGTGGCCGTATTCGGCCAATTGCGCAGCGATGTTTTCTCCCTGTTGCTGGGCCGTCCGGGCCATCAGCATCAGATCGATCCATTCATTGACTTCGTCCTCAATGGCGTCGAGCTCGATTTCGCGGTCATTATTTGCGAATAAATCGCCATAGCGTATCGAGAGAGCATCGCCCTCGGCCAACAAACTGTCTTTTGACGGTTGGCCGTTCAGTCGCTCGAAATGGGTTCGCACATTCGCCTGTTCGCGTAAACTTTTTAGGGCGACTTGCTTGGCTTCGGAAAAACGGCGGGCGAGGTAGGCCGAGCGGGCAGCGGTCAGCGCATCGCCGTTGCCGCTAAACTCCTCTTTGAATAGTTGGTCGACATCGTCGGGAACCGTGATTTGCCGGCGCAATCGGTAAAGATAACGCTGGGCCAGGGTGGTTGTGGAGAAATTGCCGATTTCCTGTTTGAACTGAGGGGTTTGTTGAATGTCGGAAGCAATCGCTTCCTGATACAACGCTTCCGCACGGGCAAGCCGTAGCAGCATGTCGCCGCGTAAATAAGCCTGGTCTTGCTCGTCCATTGCTGGAAACTGCGTGGCGAAAGGCGCCGCGAGCATTGCCGCTTCCAATTCTTGCTCGGTAACCCGGCCGGAATCACCGATCGTGACTAGCACCTGGTTGGCTTGGGCAGGTAGTAAAAAAGCGCTTAACAGTATGTAAGACAAACGTTTCTTCATAAAGATATAAAGTGAGCAATTGTTATCTCATTATCGTTGCCACACCGCTCGCGTCGCCTCACGAAGAGGGGATGCAGATTGCGTTCCCACGCAGGAGCGTGGGAACGATACGGCAAGGAGGTGGGGTTATTTGCGATTTTTTCCTCCCAAATCATGCGCGTTTCCGTGTATCCAGCTGATCGCCGCGTCGAGGTCATCCTTGATTTTCTTGCCTTCCCACGTCAGCCCTTCGGCGACGATCGGCACCCCGGATTCGTTGACTTCATGGCAGGATGCGCACAACAACGGGCCGTGACTGCCGTCCGGATTGTATTGCGTGGCCTGCTTATAGGTGGTGGTGTCGACGATCGGCCTGACCGGATACAGCCCATGGATCGACTCATGACAGGCCTGGCATGCCAGGCCGGCGTGACCTTTCGAGTAGCGCATCAGGCTATATTTACCCGGCTGGTTGATCGGGAAGGCGACGCCGCCTTGTCCTTCTACATAAGGTGGCGCATGACAATCGGCGCAGTGCGGTTCGCCGGCCGCCAACCAGTAATCGCGACCATGGCTGGCGGCGTCATACGAGACCGCGGCCACGCCAGTGGCGCCTTCGGGCAGCTGCAGTGATGCCAGCTTGGTAGATGGATTGGCCGACAACAGCGCGACGTTGACGTCGCCGTCTTCGTCTTTGCGGATCAACGGCTTGTCTTCTTGCATCGCGATCACGCCGATATCGGGTGCCATGCGCTCCTTGGACCAGGTCAACAAAATCCCGGATTTATTGGGGCTATCATGGCCGTCCTTATCGGCGATGACTTTGGGGTCAAGATATTTTTGCTCCAGCGTCTTGCGATCGACACCGATGGCCTTGGCAATTTCGTCCAGAGACTGGTTACGGATCGTCGTGCCGGTTTGTTTGAAGGCATTTTCCAGATTGTCGCGTTGATACAGTTCCCGCGACAGCTGGTTATGACAATTGGTGCACCACATGCCTTTGCCGCCCTGGTCGTTGCCGATCTTCGAGACATTGGCCTGTAGCCATTGACCGACGGCATTGAGGTGTTCCGGTGTGCCGACGCCATCGTTTTCCTTATTCGGATTGGAATGTACGTCGCGCCCGGCGAAGCAGCCGCCCTTGCTGTCGCGGTTATCGGCCTCGGCATAGAAGTTCTTGCCGTCAGGCGTGATTGGATAACCGTCCATCGAGCCGTCCTGACGGTGGGCGGGATGGCAGCCGGCACAGGTACCGGTACGGCCTTCGGAATCGGGCAGCGGTCGCATGGTTTGATGGACCCGGTGCAGTGCCTGAGACAGGGCCACGATCGGGGTATCCCAGGACTCGCGGGTTTTGCTGCCGCTCAAAACTTGGGCGACGCCTTTCGACTCCAACACGCCGATGACGTTGTCGGCATGGCATTGCTGGCACAAAACCGGATCGTTGCCCAAACGGTTTTGCGTCGCTCGGCTGCTGGGGTCGTATTTGGCCAGAAATTGCGTACCGTGGCGGGCGTCGTGAATCTGCAGAATCGAGATCGAGGTCGCTTTCAAATCGGCCATGTAATCGGAAGCGCCGAGGCTTTTCCAGAACGCTTTTTCTTGTTTGTACAGAGTGAATTTGTCGCCGTTGGCGTTCTCGTTGGCATGGCAGTTGGCGCAGTTGGGCACGTCGATCGGGTTGGTGCCGATGAAACGGACCGGCTTGCCGCTATGGCTGTCGATCACCGGCTTGCCGCTGTCGGCGTCTACCAGGCCGACCCAGGCCTCCTGATAAGGGCGGATATCGCTTTCGACGATTTCCAGGGGGCTTTTCTTCATCAGCTCGTCATAGAACGGCGTCAACGGCAGGCCCAGGGCATCCCAGATGCCGGGATTGGTCAGCACGATCGGTACGTTGTCCAATACCGGAGACTTGGTGTAGACGATGGTGCCGGTATCACCGGTGTAATGCAGATGGCCGTTTTTTAGCGGCTGGCCGGAAGGGCCGGCGTCGCGGGGAATCGGCAGCTCAATGCCGATGCGCAGTTTCTCGCTGTCCTTACTGGTGTTTTTCGGGTTGCTGCCTTTCAGATCCTTGTAGATGTAGAGGTGGGTGAAATAGGCGTTGCCGACATTTTCGTTCTTACTGTATTTGCCGTCCTTGTTGACATCGTAAGGAATATTCCAATAGGCCAGCTTCGTGCCTTCGGAAAAGGTATTGTCGATGTGGCCGTATTCCAGCTTCATGCGTTTATCGCCGTCCACCAGCACGGTGGGGTCGTTCGGGTCGGCTTTCAATAATTGCGGAAAGGTGTAAGGGGCGGTGGCCGTCTTGACGACTTGGCTCTGTATCGAATTATAAGGTGGCAAAATACAACAATAGGAAAAGTCGAAGCCGGTGCAGTGCATGCCCAGCTCGTAATTGATCGTGATGTTGTAATCGTTTTTCGGTTTACGGGTATTATCGGCGACGGGTTTTTCGATCGGATTGTTTCTGATCAGCGGGTCGTCAGTCGGCGCCTGATAGGGGATGATTCGGGCAAATGCCGGGCCGGCCAGTAGGCCGATCAACAGCAACGGGACGGTAATGTTCTTCATGCGGTGTTACCTCCTCATTTGATAATAATATTGCGCCAATTGCTTGATATCTTCTTCGCTCAATTGCTGCGCGATCAGCCGCATGCGACTATAGATATCGTTATGGCGGACACCGGTCTTGTATTCGTTCAGGGTATTGATGAAATAACCCGGCTGCTGACCGGATAATGCCGGAATATCCTGTTTTTCTCCTTGGCCGTTGCTGCCGTGGCAGACGAAACAGGAGGGGATGATTTTCTTGCCGTTGCCCCGAGTGACCAACACTTCGGCTTTTTTCAGCGGTTCTTTACTGCGTTGGCCCTTGGCCGGCGGCAAGGTCGCGAACCACGCCGCTATGTCGGCGGAATCCTTTTCCGACAAGCCTTGGGCAATCGAATTCATCAACATGTGGCTGCGCTTGCCGTCGGCATAATCGCGCAGTTGTTTATAGGTATAGGTCGCCAATTGCCCGGCCAATGAAGGATAGCCCTCCATCGGGCTGACGCCTTTGTCGCCATGGCAGCCGGCGCAGGTTTGCGCCAGTTGTTGTCCGTTTTCGGCATCTCCGTTGCCGACGAACTCGAGCAATTCGGGCGTCCAGGCAATATTGGAAGAGGGTTCCGCGACGGCTAGAGCGGGAACGATTGCTAATAGTAAAGCGACTATGCGTTTCATGTTCAGTAACTCCAGGCGCTTGAATCGAAAGTGTCGAGAAAGAAGAATTGCAGGATAGGAATGCCGAAACTGACGGCCATGTAGATGGCAATGACCTTGTTCCATAATTTGAAGTCGTTCAGGTACTCCGGTAACGATTTCACCGCATGCAAGGGTTCTGCATATTCGACTTCGGCGGCGTAGGTTTCTTCCGACTTGGCGAACTGGGTCTTGTACAGCAGGTAAACGAACAGACAGGCCGAACTGAGCATGATCAGGCCGCCGGCGATCATCGCCAGTTCATAGGGTTTCCAGGACAAGGTCAGCAGGTTGTTATAAACGACGCTGGAAATGCGGCGCGGCTGCCCCAACAATCCCAATACATGCCAGGGCGTGGTCAGGATAGTCATGCCGATGAACCAGGTCCATAGTTGCAGCAAGGCCAGATTGTTCGAAAACAGCGGCTTTTTGCTCAGAATCGGCCACAAATAATAGGCGATGGCGAAATACATGATCACCGAGGTGCCGGCGAAAATCAGATGGAAATGGCCTGGCACCCAAGCGGTGTTGTGCACCATCGCGTTCATCGCATAACTGGCGTTGACGATGCCGCCGAAGCCGCCGAAGATCAACATCAGCAACGACAATATCACCGCCAGCACCATTGTATTGTTCCACGGCAGGCTGCCGATCCAGCCGAACATCCCTTTACCGCCGCGCAGGCGGCCGGCTATTTCCAGCGAGGCGATCACGGTGAAGCCGGTGACGAAGGTCGGCAGCGTGACGATGAAGGTGCCGATGCCGTGCAGGATTTTCCAGCCCTTGGCCTGTTCCGGGTCCATATAGAGATGATGAAAACCGATCGGGAGGCTGAATACCACTAAAACGATGATGGCGGCGCGCGCGACCTCGTCGCTAAACAGATAGGAGCCGGCTTGCTTGGGGACGAACACATAATAGGCCGTATAGGCCGGAATCAGCCAGAAATAGACGATCGGATGTAAGGTCCAGGCGAACAGCGTGCGGGCCAGGCCGGGGTCGACCGTGTCGGTCCAGCCAAGCGACCAGGGTATCAATAAAAACACTGCTTCCAACGCGACGCCGGCGCTGGTCCACAGCCAAAGGAGCGCATTCGCCGTCGTTGCGAACATCGCTAGCGGGACCGGTTGTTCGGGATTGGCCTTCTTCCATTGATAGAACATCACGACCATGATCGCGCACCAGACCCATGAACCGACGATCAGCAGGGTCGCGCCGAGATAAAAAAAGTGATGCGCCTGGACCGGCGGGTAAAAGGTGTAGAGCACCGAGGCTTTGCCTGATAGTAAAGGCAAAGCGGCCAGCAACACACCAAATAGGGATAATCCGAAGCCCGTCCAGGCTAGCTCGGGCTTCCAAACGGGGGTTTCGAGCGAGGTGGCGGCGGTGTAATAGCCGAAGCCCATGATGAAGAAGGTGGTCAACACATAGGCCATCAATACGCCGTGGGTACTGACCGAGGCGAAATATACCGTTGGCGAACCCAACGACTCAATTAAGCCGCTACGTTCGAAGACCTGATATTCGCCCAGGAAACAGGCAAGGATAAAGGCCGTGAAGGCTACCGACATATGGCTCAGCGCCAGTTTTCTTTCAATAACATTATTCATTGTCGATCGCCCCGCTGCTAGGTTGTTGAGTCGCGTGCCATTGGTCCCTTTCTACGACATTGATTTTGCTCCACATGTGATCATGGCCGAGCCCGCAATATTCATTGCATAACACGGGATAATCCCCGGGTTTCGGAAAGGTGGTTTCCAACTCGGCGACGAAACCGGGTACGA
This sequence comes from Methylomarinum vadi, assembly GCF_000733935.1. Taxonomy (NCBI): domain Bacteria; kingdom Pseudomonadati; phylum Pseudomonadota; class Gammaproteobacteria; order Methylococcales; family Methylococcaceae; genus Methylomarinum; species Methylomarinum vadi. The sequence goes on along the minus strand of NZ_JPON01000001.1, from coordinate 964,843 downwards.
CCATCGTGCTCATGTTTGTCATCGGTATATGCACGCCATGCAAGACATCAATGCTGACCCAACGGAAGGTCAATTTGGTTTCAGCAGGGACGCTGATTTCTTTGGGAAAAAAGGAATAACGTCCGGCGACCATACGCACGATAATATTGCCGTTTTCATCACGGTGCACGCCCAGATTGTCCTCGGCGAATTCCTCGCTCAGATGCAGACTGGCGGAGTCGATGGTTTCGACGTTGCTGGGCGTGTGGATATTATGAAAAAAGGCATCAATCAGAATGAGGCCGACAAACAGACCGCAGATGCCTAGGGCGGTCTGTATCCATTTACTTTCTAACGGATCGATATGCATGTCTTGCCCCCTAGTTGATAATGCCGCGAGGCGAGAAAACCCCGTAGTAAAGAAATAACCAAGCAGCAACCATGCTCGCGCCAACCACCAGCATTAATGCCAGGGTTCCGATAGGGGGGCTTTCCAGAATCTTTTTCCGTTCCTCATCGCTGATCTGTTTCATGGGAGAATCTCCGGGATTATTGTTGTTATTGGAAAAGGTGCGGGCTTAGGGGTTGAAGAATAAGCGAACTCTGATAATACCTAGGCTAATTTACCCTGTCAATTAAAGTGTAAGGTTTTTAGGCGATACTACTCGCGCTGTTAATATGGCATTGAAAAAAAGTTTTTCAATCAAGCAATTATCATTTACATTTGATAAAGAAGATTAGATATATCACTGTACAGCTTCAATTTTACAAGATGATGACCTTACGACTTTGTTTGTCAACGCCTGGATAGAACTCTGTTTTCAATCCGTTAGCATTTGCTCATGGTTCAAGACATTTCTTTTTGTCGGATTAAGTCAGTGATTTTTGCCATCAAGTTGGTTGCTACTACTTGGTTTTTACCTTCAATGAGCAATGGGTTTTAAACACTAGGAACTATTGCATGGATATAAAAATTATCGCGGTTATTAAAGCCTTATTATTGCCGCCGGCCGGATTAATATTGTTGGGGTTATTGGGTTTGTTTGTTCGGCCGCAACGATTGGCTGACACCTTGATCACAATCAGTTTATTAGGGTTGATAGCCTGTAGCTTGCCTGTAATCGTCACTTTGTGGGCGAAATCGTGGGAAACGGTTCCTCCGCTGCCTCAACGGTCAATTTTGCAATTAAAGCCCGAAGCAATCGTGGTTCTTGGAGGGGGCTTAAAGCAATCGGGCAACGAAGTCGTATTGAAAAGCGGATCGTTAATGCGGTTACGTTATGCGGCAAATTTGGCGCGTGACACAGGATTACCATTATTACTTTCCGGAGGAGGGCGGCTAGAAGAATTTGATTTCTCCGAGGCAGAGTTAATGGCGGATTGTTTACGCAACGATTATGGCGTCCCCGCCCGTTGGCTGGAAGGTGAAAGCAAGAACACCGCAGAAAATGCGCGTTATAGCAATAAAATTCTGAGTCGGGAAGGCATTCGACGCATTATGTTGGTAACCCAGGCTTACCATATGCCGAGGGCATTGGTTCAATTCGAAAAGCAAGGTCTTGAGGTATTACCGGCGCCGACCGATTTTATCGGTAGCGACGAGCAATGGGATGTTTTCAGCTTCATCCCTTCGGTAGAGGCGCTGACAAATAGTTTCCTCTTAGCTCATGAATGGTTCGGAATGTATTGGTACAAATTGCGTTATTAGCGAATTGCTTTAAGCCAGCGTTCGGTAAATTGCCGCGATGGCCTTTTGGCATTTTTATGCCAGATTTCTTTCGACCTGGTGTTTTCGTTGACTAAAATTACGGCAGCGGCCTTCTTCATTCTTACCGATAGCAAATAATAAACTATGTTATTTAACCCGTTTCATTAATTATCCATCATAAGGTTTAAACCACCGGCTTTAGCCGGTCAGCTTTAGCTGCGATAATTTGCCCAAGGAGGTGGCGATGGACTATAGATACGGCAGCCATACGGTTTACCAAATTGAGTATCATTTTGTTTGGGTTACGAAGTATCGTTATAAAGTGCTGAAGGATGAAATAGCCGAACGAGTGAGAGACTTGGTGCGGCAGACATGCGAAGCCTTTGAGATACGGATTATCAAAGGTGTCGTGAGCAAAGATCATGTGCACATTTTGGTGAGTGCGCCGCCGACTATGGCCCCAAGCGAAATCATGAGGCGAATCAAGGGACGAACTTCGAGCTATCTGTTCGAAGAGTTCCCGCACTTGAAAAAGCGATATTGGGGTCGACATTTTTGAGCCCGCGGTTATTTTTGCGCCACAGTGGGGCAAATGACTGATGAGATGATAAAGCAATATTTGGAGCATCACTTTGAACCTAATCCAAACGATAATTTCAAGATGGAGCCCGACTAAGACGCGTCGTTTAGTCGACGCGTATCCGGACTTTCAGTCCGTTATTGGAACCCACCCGCTTGAGCGGGTGGTTGTTTAGTCAAATCACGCAAGGAAGAATGCAATATGCATTCTACATATCTGTAAGTGTTTAACTACATTAGTAATTATGGTTTTGGTCTGGTTGTTGCTTTGAATAAGAACCATTTTTATTATCAGGTATGAAAAATGAAAAGAAGAGATTTTCTGCGGGTCAGCGCGGCCGGGGTCGCCGCCTCCGCAATGGGAGGCGCCGGCCTGCTGTCCTGGACGCCACGCGCGTCTGCCGCAACGATCAACAAGACCTACTATATCACCGCCGGTTATATCGAACAGCCCGATGGGACCGATGTCTATTTTCGCGGCTTCAGCAACAGCAGCGGCTCTTTGAACGTTCCGGGCGAGTCGCTGATCGTTCAGGAAGGCGACACGGTCAACATCACCGTCGTCAATACCCTGTCGACCTCGCATAGTTTCGTCATCGATGGCTTGGTCGATTCCGGAACGATCAGGGGAGGGAGGAGCGCCAACCTCTCTTTCACGGCCAATAAGGTCGGATCTTTCCTATTCTATGACAAACTCAATGCCCCTTATAACCGCTTGGTCGGCCTGCACGGCGGCTTTGCCGTGATGCCTCAGGGAAGCAACAACGAGTTGTATGCCGGCAGCCCGCAATTCGTGCAACAGTATTTCTGGATTTTTAATGATATTGATCCAGTCTGGCATGATCGGATACGTAGAGGCTATACGCCGAGCACCCAATACATACCGCGCTATTTCACGTTGAACGGTCTGAGCGGAAGGCCGCCCGGCGCGCCAGGCGCCCATGATCCGAATATCGGTTCATTAACCGACCCTCGTTCCGCCTTGCATGGCCATATTGGCGACCGGACGTTGATCCGCATGTTCAATGTCGGCAAAGCGGACCAGTCCGTCCATGCGCACGCCAACCATATGGAATGGCTTACCGAAAACGGTGTGATCCGTCCCGACGTTTGGAAAAAGGATTGTTTGTATCTGGAAGGCGATATGGGATCCATAGACAGCATCTTCCCGTTCGAAACACCCCCCGATGCCTATCCGCCTGTGTCGACCGGCGCGTTTCCGATGCATCTGCATACCGAGATGTCACAAACGGCCGCCGGCGGTTCCTATATGTTCGGCGCGATGACCGATATTTATTTTGAATAAAGGAGGAGAATACGATGTTTAAGCTTAAAGAACCGCTGTTGATGGGCATGCGAGGTGGAGGCGGTGGCGGCATGGGCGGCGGAGGCGGTGGCATGATGGGCAGCGCCTGCTACACTTATCCGGCCTCGCCTTCGACGCCCGGTTTAACGACGCCCGACGTGATCTACAACCGCGGAATTTATATGAATGGCTCGATCACGATGGATGACGGCCGCAGCATCACCATCTGGGGCTTTAGCGACGGTGGCGGAGGCATGGGCGGTGGCGGCATGGGCGGCGACGGCATGATGGGCGGAAACGGCAATTTCCCTTCGCCGCCAATCCGTGTCTTCGAAGGTCAAATCGTCCATACTAACCTGAGTGTCAACGGCATGATGTGGCTGCATACGATCCATCATCACGGCATCGAACCGAGCATGGAGAATGACGGCGTCGGCCATATCACCTGGGATGTCGACGGCAGCTATACCTATCAATGGAAGCCGGCGCATCCCGGCACTTATTTTTATCATTGTCATACCAATACCGTGTTGCATGCGGAAATGGGCATGTATGGCGCGCTGATCGTCGACCCGTTGCCTGATCCCAATGATCCTCCCGGCACCAAGCGGCCATTCGCTAATGGCCCGATTTACGATGTCGAGGTGATCTGGGCGGTCGATGAGATCGACTCCAGTTGGCACAGTAAATCGTGGGCTGCTGGAACCTGCGGCGGCGACGCCGGCCTGAATTTACTGGAGCCGGATTATTTTATTATCACCGGCGTCGATGGGGCTCAGTCTGCATTGACGGCGCCCGGCATCGCTGCCACGGTGCAAGTCGGTCAAACATTGCTGATTCGCTATATTTGCGCGGGCTATCATCCCCAGGAAATCCACCTGGGCGGATTGACCGCCAATATCATCGCCTCGGACGGTCGGCCGTTGCCCAACCCCGTGCCGGTCGAGTCGTTCAGAGGCATTTCCGGCGAGCGTTATGACTTGATCGTCGAAGCGACCGATCCGGGTGAATACATCATCGAGATGGATATCAATGATTGGGTAACCGGTGAAACCTGGGGGACGGCAAGGACAAAAATAACGATTGTATGATTGCTCTGTTTTCTTATAGGCATGGATATCTACCAACTTTTGTTTCTTTCGTTGTTTCAACAACTCTTTGCGTGCTAGATGAAGGAGTTGTGTCGCTATCGCGACGGTTGTGTGAATGTCGGTTCGCGGACCAACAGCCGCGATACTTTCTTTTGCGTCGCCAAAAGAAAGTATCCAAAGAAAAGGCGCCCCGGATGCCGCTTACATCCTGCGCTCCAGCGGTTTTGCCGAGGGTTTTCGGAAGGGCTGTCCATAGCCCTCCGAAAACGAGCGGCTTCCGTGCCGCTCCCCGGTTGGGCTATTCTCGACAAAACCACCGGTGCTCGGCGCGGCATAACGGGATAAAACCAGTGTCCCTTAGCCCCTTCTGTATACTGAGTAGATTATAGACAGCGATTAAATCCATCCAGCCTATTTGGTCGAGTTACGGCTAGTGCCTGATCCGACCTTCATAACTATCACTCACTCAAACTCATCAAAACTTGGAGAACACATGGGTATCAGCGTGACGCAACTCGCGATCGTCTTGGCGATCGTGATTGTCTTATTTGGCACGAAACGACTGCGCACTGTTGGCGCCGATCTCGGCGGTGCGATCAAGGGGTTTCGTTCCGCGCTCAAGGAAGGCGAAGCCTTAGAAAACAAAGAGGCAGTGACCCTGCCTAGCAACATTAGTGTCGAAGAAGGTTCGGTTAATAAGACTCATCCATGATCATGGAAAAGTACGTGGCCGAAAGCGTCATGCGTGTGGGTCGAATCCTGTTATGGTTGCCGCTGCTGTCGGTATTCGTTGCCTGCGATCATGCCGATGCGCCGGCCAAAACCGAAACGGCGCTGGAACATGCCCGCAAGCACCTGGATCCAAGCTATGTTTGCCCGATGCACCCGCAAATCGTTAAAGACAGTCCGGGGAACTGCCCCATCTGCGGTATGCAGCTGGTCGAAAAAAAACAAACTATTGATTCGATAAATCCAACCGTCGAGCTTGATCACGGCACGGTCCAAAAACTGGGAGTGCGCAGCGTAGCGGTCCGAAAGGGAAGGATGGCAAAAACCATCAGGCTGTTGGGCCAGGTCGCCTACGATGAAAAAAATGTCGCCGAAATCCGCACCAGCACCTACGGCTGGGTCGAAAACCTAGGCGTGCGTAGCGAAGGCTTGCAAGTCAAACGCGGCCAGTTATTGCTGGAACTCTATTCCCCGGAATATTTGGATGCGCAACAGGAATTTTTAAAAGCCCAAAAGCAAGACAAGTCCGGCATCACCAAAAAATATGCGCAGCGTTCCGAAAGCGTTCCGATACGCGATTATCTGCGTTATTTGGGAATTCCCGATAGTTCGCTAAATGAAATCGCCCGAACAGGCCAAATCAAGCACCGGATTCCGGTCTATGCGCCGCAATTCGGCATTATTGTCCGCCATAACGTCCATAAACATCAGTTTTTAGAAGAAGATTTTTTAATGTTCACGATCGCCGACCTGTCCACGGTCTGGGTGGTGGTCGATGTTCCGGAATATCAGTTACAGTGGATCAGGCGAGGACTGAAAGCCACGATAACAGTTCCGTCCTTTCCCGGAAAATCCTGGGACGGCCGGGTGGACTATCTCTATCCTGAATTAGACGCCGGCAGCCGCAGTCTCAAAGTGCGTTTGTCGGTGCCCAATTTTTCCGGTGAATTAAAACCGAATATGCTCGCCCATGTGCGCATCGCCAGCCAGTTCGACGCCGAGGTGCTTAAGATTCCGTCCGAGGCGTTGATTATGAGCGGGGAGCGGGAAGTCGTGATTGTAGCATTAGGCGATGGCAAGTTTCGACCGGTCGAGGTGGTCTCGGGTTTGCGCGAGGGCGGTGACGTGCAGATTATTTCCGGCCTAAACGAAAACGACAGAGTCGTGGTCTCGGGACAATTTCTGCTCGATTCGGAAGCCAATCTCCAAGCCAGTTTTAAGCGTATCAACGCCGATTACGCGCAGCATTGATTGAGCTATCATGTTGAATCTACTGATACGCCAAGCGATCGAGCATCGCGTATTGATCTTAATCGCGACGTTGGCGCTGAGCATTTGGGGCTGGATTTCGGCGCAACAAACGGCGCTGGATGCGATACCGGATTTATCGGATGTGCAAGTCATCATCCGCACCCCTTATCCGGGGCAATCGCCCAAAATCGTCGAGGACCAGGTTACCCATCCCATTGCCTCCGCGATGCAGGCGGTACCGGGCGCAGAGGTCGTGCGCGGTTATTCGTTTTTCGGCGATTCCTACCTTTATATTATTTTTAAGGACGGCACCGATCTTTATTGGGCGCGCTCGCGCGTGCTGGAATATTTGAATCAGATTCAGGCGAGTTTGCCTGCCGATGCCTATCCGCGCCTGGGCCCCGATGCGTCGGGTGTGGGCTGGGTGTATTCCTACGCGCTGGTCGACCGTAGCGGTAGGCACGATATTTCGCAATTGCGGAGTCTGCAGGACAGCTTTTTAAAACTGGAGTTGCAAAGCGTGCCAGGTGTCGCCGAAGTCGCGTCGATAGGCGGCATGGTCCGCCAGTATCAAGTGATCGTGCATCCGGACAAATTGATCGCCCATCAGCTGACGCTGACTCAGGTCAGCGACGCGATCCGCAAGAATAATCAGGAAACGGGTGGCTCGGTGATCGAACAGGCCGAGGCCGAATACATGATTCATACCCAGGGTTATCTGACGTCTGTCAGGGACATTGAGATGATCCCGGTACGGCGGCTTGCAAACGGCGGCGTGATAACGCTACGCGATCTGGCGACTGTGCAGATCGGGCCCGAAATGCGGCGCGCCGCCACCGATCTTGATGGCGCAGGCGAAGTCGCCGGCGGCATTGTCGTGATGCGGCATGGTGAGAATGCCTTGTCTACGATAACGGCAGTCAAAAAAAGATTGGCGCAGCTGCGTCAAGGCTTGCCGGAAGGCGTCGAGCTGGTCACGACCTATGACCGTTCCGAACTGATTGAAAACGCACTCGCCAATCTGAGCGATAAACTGATGCTGGAATTTTTGTTCATCGCCTTGGTTTGCGGCATCTTTCTGTTTCATCTGCGCTCGGCGTTGATCGCGGTGATCTCGCTGCCGGTCGGCGTGTTAACGGCCTTCATCGTCATGCGCTGGCAAGGCGTCAGCGCCAATATCATGTCGCTGGGCGGCATCGCGATCGCGATCGGCACGATGACGGACGCCGCGATCGTCATGATCGAAAACGCCCATAAACATCTGCAAGGCTGGCGGCAACAACATCCGGGTCGGCAGCCGACATCGACAGAGCATTGGCAATTGATCCAACAGGCCTGCGAGGAAGTCGGGCCGGCGTTGTTCTTTTCGTTGCTGATCATCACCTGCAGCTTCATTCCGGTTTTCACGTTGGAGGCCCAGGAGGGGCGTCTGTTTTCGCCGCTGGCCTTCACGAAGACTTATGCGATGGCGGCCGCCGCGATTTTGGCCGTCACGTTAATTCCGGTGCTGTTGGGTTATCTGATTCGCGGCAATTTGCCGGATGAATCGGACAATCCGCTCAACCGCTGGCTGAACCGGCGTTACCGGCAAGCGCTGGCGTGGATGATCGCACGTTCGAACAAGACCTTGACATGGGCCACGCTGATCCTGATCAGTGTTTGGTTGCCGGTTTTTGGACTCAGTAGCATTTTATCACCGTTGAAATGGCCGGTAGAGCTGATCACTCAAAGTCCTGAAGACAACCGGTATCTGCAACAAGTGAATACCTGGCAGCACCAATTTGAGAGTTTTTGGCAACGGGCTTTTCGGCATGTGCCTGGATTGGCGAGGCTCTCGACAGGCATCGGCACCGAGTTCATGCCGCCTTTGTTCGAAGGCGACCTGATGTATATGCCGACGACCTTGCCGGGCATTGCGATAGGTAAGGCGCAAGAACTGTTGCAACAGACCAATCGCCTGATAGCCAGTGTGCCCGAGGTCGAACGCGTCTTCGGTAAAGTCGGGCGGGCCGAGACCGCGACCGATCCGGCCCCGCTGAATATGATCGAAACGCTGATCCGGCTCAAGTCCCGGCAACAATGGCGAGAAGGCATGACCCTAGAAAAACTGATTGCCGAATTGGATGCCTTAGTCTATTTGCCAGGGTTGAGCAATGCCTGGGTTATGCCGATCAAGACCCGCATCGATATGATGGCGACCGGCATCAAAACGCCGTTAGGCATAAAGATTTCCGGTGACAGTCCGGACGTCATCGAGCATATCGGCCGCGACATCGAAAACGCCTTGAATAATGTCGCCGGCACCCGTTCGGTGATCGCCGAACGCGTCAGCGGCGGACGTTACATCGAAATCATTCCGGACCGGAAACAATTGAGTTTGCTCGGGCTGAATATCGCCGACATCAACGCGCTGATACAGACTGCTGTCGGTGGCAGCAACGTTTCTTTTGTCGTCGAAGGTACGCAGCGTTATCCGCTGAACCTCAGATTTCCCCGCGAGCTGAGAGACGATATTGAGGAATTGAAAGAGATGACGCTGTTGACTTCAACCGGTCAGCTGATCGCGTTGGGGCAGGTCGCCGACATCAAAATCGTCAGCGGCCCGCCGGTTTATAAAACCGAAAACGCCCGCTTGCAGGGATGGGTCTTTATCGATACCGACGACGGCGATTTAGGCCGCTATATCGCGGCCGCGCATCAAGCCTTGCAAGCGACGGTGGACATCCCGGCCGGTTACGCCGTCAGTTGGGATGGCCAATATCGAGCCATGGAACGGGCCGCAGATAAACTGGCCCGGTTGATTCCGTTGACGCTGCTGAGCATCGTCGTGTTGCTGTATTTCATTTTCGCTAATGTCGGCCAAATATTGATCGTGCTGCTGACCTTGCCGTTTGCGTTGGTGGGCGGATTTTGGCTGATGTTTTTATTGGATTATCGGTTGTCGGTGGCCTCGGCGGTCGGATTCATCGCCCTTGCCGGCATGGCGATCGAATTCGGCGTCATCATGCAGCTTTATCTGGACAAGGCGATTGCGGACTATTCGGCCCGAGGACGACTGAACAACCACGAGGATTTAACTCAAGCCATTCTGGCTGGCGCCGTACAGCGCATGCGCCCGAAAGCAATGACCGTTGCGATCATTATTTTCGGCCTGCTGCCGATGATGTACGGACATGGCGCGGGTTCCGATGTCCTGCAGCGGATCGCGACGCCGATACTCGGCGGCATGATCACGGCGCCGTTGCTGTCGCTGTTCATCATTCCTGTGATTTACTTACGTTGGCAAGGTCGTCGATTGGGGTGAGAAAAACTGCGCGGAACGCTTTTCTTCGTCGATATTCGGCTGGATTTCCAGCAGCAGCAAGAACAGCAGGGTCAGGGCGGCGACGGTGCCAAAAGCCCAAAGAACCTTCTCTTTTCTGGTCATCGGACATGGGCTAGTGCTGCGGCCCCAAGCGATCGAGGCCCAGATGCGCTCGTACACATAGTACATGATCATGCGCGTGGAGTGGTGGTAGACGACGATAAGAGTGGCGATCAGGGCTGCCGACTGGCGAGAGGGCGGAATAAAAAGGAGAATAAGGTATGCTCCGATCCAGGTCCATACGATGCCAATCAGGCGCCAGAGCAGCGATTTTACGAGGGTACGACGGTGCAGTTCATTGGTGTTCGGTTCTTTCATGCTGTTTCTCTAATTCGTGCCGCGCCTTTGCCGGTGAGGATTCTGGCCTGCAGATAATCGCGACGCCAATTCGGCGTGCATTAGCCGCCCATCCCCAGGAATTTTGCCCCCTGATAGACCAGGATGCCGGCGCCCAGTGCGATCACCAGCAGCAGCGTTACGCCGAACAATGTCCAACGCCAACTTCCGGTTTCTTGGCGCATCACCGCCACGGTGGCCAGGCAGGGGATGAACAGCATCGTCACGGTCATGAAGGCGAGCGCCGAGGCGGGAGCGACCTGGGCGGCGAGCGTGGGGATCAGGCCGCTTCCGCCTTGGCCGTAGAGGATGCCGAGCGTGACAATGACGTTCTCCTTGGCGACGAAACCGGCGATCAGCGCCACCAGCATGCGCCAGTCCATGCCCATCAAGTCGCCGAGCGGCGCGATTCCCTGTCCGAGGCGGGCGAGATAACTCTGTTCGAGGTCGCCGCTAGGGAAATAGCTCAACGCCCAGATCAGCACCGACGCGATCAGGATCAGGCTGCCGGCCTTGCGCGCGAAGGCCCAGGTGTTATGCCAGACAAAGGCGGCGATGGTGCGGGCGTTTGGCATATGATAGAGCGGCAGTTCCATGATGAAGGCCATGTGTTGGCCGCGAAACAGCGTACGGTTGAGCATGATGCCCAGCAGCGCCAGCACCACCAGGTTCAACATGACCAGGGCGAGTACGACTAGTAGTGCCGCTGTGCCGAAGAAAGCCGGAGCGAGAAAGGCGAGCACGACCAGTCGAGCGCTGCATGGCACCAACGGCGCGAGCAGAATGGTCAACAATTGGCCGCTCCGCGATTCGACCACCCGCGCGCCCATGACCGCCGGCACGTTGCAGCCGAAGCCGAGAAACAGCGGCAGGAAACTCTTGCCGTGCAGTCCGAGCGCGTGCATGAAGCGGTCCATCAGATAGGCGCTGCGGGCGAGATAACCGGTGTCTTCCAACAGTGCCAAGAGGGCGAAGAACAGCGCAAGTACAGGCAGGAACGTCAGGACCAGGCCAGCGCCGCCTAACACGCCTTCGGCGACGAGGGCTGTGAGCCAGGTAGGCGCGTCGGCGAGTAACTGCCGCACCGTCGCCTGCGCCTGTCCGATCGCGGTGACGTCCAGCCATTCCTGCAGCGGGACCGCGAGCGTGAACGTCAGCCAGAATACGGCCGCGAAAACACTGAAGAGCAAGACTAAGCCCCATAACGGATGCACCGCGATACGGTCCAGTTTATCGGTCAGACTCACTTGGCCGAGGCGCGGGCGGATCACGGCGGCCCGCACCATACGGCCTATCCATGCGTAGCGGCCGCTGGCTATGTCGAGCACCGCGTCTTCATGCGCGTGCAGCAGGGCTTCGATCTTAGGCCAGCGTTGTTGACCGCTCCAGTCTTTGGCTTTGTGAGTGATTTCGGCATCGCCTTCCAGCAGCTTGAGTGCGACCCAATCCGGATCGAACGGCGACGGAACCTGTTCGGCGACCATCGTCTTCAATTGCTTGAATACCTGACGGTGCGGAGCGGCAATCCGCGGACGCGCCGGTTGGAAGCTGTCCGGATGGCTGGCCAGTCGCTCGATGGCGGCGATGAGTTCGGTCATCCCTTGGTTGCGGGTCGCGACGATGGGAACAACCGGCAAGCCCAGCGCGGCTTCCAGCACATGCGCTTCGATCTTAATGCCCTGGTCCTCGGCGACATCCAGCATATTCAGCGCCAGCACGACCGACGCCCGCAGGCTCAGCAACTCGGCAAGCAGATAAAGGTTGCGCTCCAGCGACGAGGCGTCGGCCACCATCACGATGACGTCGGGCCGCTCTTCGATGATGAAATCGCGCGCGACGCGTTCCTCAAGGCTGTGCGCCGTCAGGCTATAGGTTCCCGGCAGATCGATCAGGCGCAGCCGTGTGTTATTGTGAATCAGTGAGCCTTCCTTACGCTCCACGGTCTTGCCTGGCCAGTTGCCGACGTGCTGGGAAAGCCCCGTCAACAGGTTGAAGACCGTGGACTTGCCCACGTTGGGCTGCCCGGCCAGACCTACCAGCAGCGTTTGTTTGTGTGACGTGGGCTCAGTTGGCCGGTTCATCGTCAGTTTCCTGCACCAGAATCTTCAAGGCCTCTCCCCGACCTAAGGCAATACGGCTTTCGTGCGTGCGCACCAGTATTGGGCCTCGTTCTGAATTCTGCAGTATCTCGATGTCCGTTCCCTTCGCCAGTCCCATTCCCGCCAGGCGGCCGGAGAAATCCGAGCCGCCTTGGATATCCCGGACGATCGCGTGCTTGCCGGCTGCGAGTTGGACGAGAGGAATTAGTTGGCGGTCGTTCATGCTTGTCCCTTGCGTCCCCTATGTCGTCCCGCGCCGCGTCCATGCCCGCCAGTCGCGGAACTCTGCGCGCAGCGTTGAAAGGCCGGCAGGTGGCGCTGCTGTGACGCTTCCTGGAGATTACGGAACACTCTGAGTATATCCGGGTGCTCCGTCGCACGAAGCAGCCGCTGATACATGTCTTCGTTGGCGATTTCGGCGGCGATACCGGCTTCGCAGGCTTGTTGCAGACTGGTATAGCGCTGAACCTTGCCCGGCCAGGAATTCTCGGGTATGGTCAGACCATAGCGCGTGAACAGCACGAAAAGGGCATCGATATGTCGCCCCTCGGCAGCGCGGATATTGCTGAACGGAGGCACCTCACCGAAGTCGGCAATCACCTGGTTATAGGTCGCGAAGGCGCGGTATTCGTCATCGAGGGCCTCGTTCAGCGCGTGGATTTCGGTTTCCGATAAATCGGTCATAGCGTAACCTCCAAGTATAAAGTCAAGGATGCGTCCATACGCGGAATTCCCGGTAAACTGGCAAACAACAGTACCTCTTAGTGTTGCCAGCCGATATAGGTACCATTACTATTCAATCGAACATTCCTAATATTATCTCAACATATCGTTACAATCATGCCCGTTAGCTCTCCTGAGTGAAGAATGCTTAGTAAAAAGGTTTGTGACTGGAAAAACAAAACATTTCTCGCAGTATTGTTGACCGTTCAACTTTGCTCTGAAAGTCCGGTGCTTGCGGAACCTTTTGAATTCTTTAAACCCAAGAAGGCGTTGGAATATCCAGACTCTTTTGCCTCTGCATTGACCGGAAATTGGAGCGGTGTTCGAACGACGGCGCTGCAACACGGAATCCGCTTCGATATTGCCAACTCCGGCGATTTACTGGCCAACTCGCGTGGAGTAAGAGCCGATATCCGTTATGCTAACCTGTTGGAAACCGCTTTCACGGCCGATATCGACACGTTAGCGGGGTGGCCCGGCGGCACGCTTTATATTATGGCCATCGCTTCCCTGGGTGGAGACTCGGCCGAGACGAACGGCAGCATTAGCGCGCCCAGTAATCTGACGGCCGCCGATGGCTTCAAGCTGTTCGAAGCCTGGTATGAACAAAGCGTGTTTGACGATAGGGTCGGTATCTTGGCAGGACTTTACGCCGTCGATTCCGAATTCGATGTCAAGGGAACCGCCGACGTTTTTCTTAACGGCGCCTTCGGTACGGGCCTGGATTTGTCCGAAACCGGTATTAACGGTCCTTCGGTTTTTCCGGTGACCTCTCTCGGCGTCAGGGTACGCGCTAATCTCAGCCAGGAAGTCACGGTGCGGGTGGCCGTTTTGGACGGCGTACCGGGCGATCCAAACGACTCCTCCGGGACACAGATCAGTCTGAAAGGGGCCGATGGCCTGCTCATCATGAGCGAAATCAATTATCAACCCGAACAGTTCGATTTCCTGCGCTTCGGATTGGGGTCATGGTTGTACACCGCCGAGTTTAAGGATCTGCTCGACACCTATGCTAATGGCGATCCTGTGCGCCGAAATGGCACTTACGGTGTTTATGGCTTTGTCGAAGGGGTGATCTTCACTGAAACGGAGGCGCGTGACCAGGGGCTGAGCGCTTTTCTCCGCATGGGCGGAGCCGACGAGGACGTCAATCAAATAGCAAGATTTTATGGTGCCGGTTTGGTCTACACCGGCCTGATCCCCAATCGCGACGACGATATAGTGGGTTTGGGCATCGCCGTGGGCGTCAACGGCGAAAAATATAAACGCGCTCGGCAAAGCGGCGGAGTCGCGGTCAGGGATGCGGAAATCGCCTTGGAACTGACGTATAGGGCTCAGCTCATGCGATGGTTCAGCTTTCAGCCGGTTCTCCAGTATTATATTAATCCCGGCGCTAATCCCGCCTTGAACGACAGTCTTGTCGGCGGCTTCAGGTACAGCATAAATTTCTGAGGAGACTGAGTTTTCATGATATTCGCTAAGCGGGCAAGTTGGTGGTCGCATTCGACCTTGATAGCGGCGATGCTCGGCGTCGGCTGCAACTCTACGCTGCACGAGGAAGCAATGCTCCGGCAGGCACAAGCCATCGGTACCGAATGTCCGCCGCCACGCTTAACGCCGCAGCTCCCACACGCTTATTACCAGAAGCATAACCCATTTCCGGCGACAGCCGACAACATTGCACTAGGAAAACGCTTATATGAGCGCGATATGCTACCTGCTTCATGTGCGGATTGTCATGGCATCGAAGGCGACGGGCAAGGGCCGATCGGCAAATACCTGCGGCCTCCGCCGACCGATTTTACCTGTAAAGAACTGATGGATACTTTACCCGACGGCCGCTTGTTTTGGGTGATTCAAAATGGATGGGGATTTTTTGAGATGGCGCCCGGCCACAGCCGGGACACGTTGAAACGGCCTGGCCGACGCCCCCGTTACACCTACATGCACGGTCACAAGAATCATTTGAGCGAGGTGCAGATTTGGCATTTGCTACTCTACATCAGGAGCCTGTCGAAATAACCTCCGTTGCAGCGATAAAGTTTCTGTTATTGAATACTCCCGGTTGTATCTCATGCCGGACCTAATCGGTTTAACGATTTCTTGCCAGGTTTCGGGTATGTACTTTAACCTGAGTTTGGTTTAAGAACGCCATAGAGCATCAGGTATTGACACCGGAAGACGCCGTCAATACCCTCTGTAGGCTAGCCGAAATTAGGTTACTTTAATTGTTTGACATATCAAAAAGGCCACATTGAACATTATGAAATTTATAGTGATGTGCGTAATTGCATTGACGCTTTTTTCACCTGTTTCGAGCAATGCCGGCGAGGCGTTATCGGCTTTTTCCAGACTTGATAATGCGGGTTTGATCATTTTAGATTCCAGTGGCCGGACTGTTCTTGCCGATCATGCCGACAGGCCGTTGATTCCGGCCTCGACAACCAAGCTTCCGACTGCCTGGATGGCGTTAAAACATTGGGGGGAAGATTATCGCTTTCGTACCCATTTTTATCTGGACGAGGCGGGCACAACTCTATGGGTCAAAGGCAGCGGCGATCCTTATTTGGTTTCGGAAGAACTGGAGATCATTGCGAGAAAACTTAAGCAGAGAGGCTTGAAACAAATCGAAGCCATCGGCCTGGATACGGCGATATTCGAACAGGATTTGCTGCTGCCGGGCACCGGCGCGACCAACAATCCCTACGATGCGGTGCCCAGTGCCGTTGCCGCGAATTTCAACACGCTAAACCTTAAAAAGGTCGGTGGCCGCGTGAGGTCAGCCGAAGCCCACACGCCTTTGACCGAGTATGGGAAACGTTTAGCGGACTCTCTGGGGAATGGGATATTGCGGGTCAATACCGGCCCGAATCCGCGCAACGCCGAGCGATATTTTGCCGAGCTGCTGGCCGCTTTTTTACGGAAGCAAGGTGTCCAAGTAGGTTCCCGAATCGTGTATGGCCAGGTTCCTAACCGGCCTGTTTTTTATACGCATGTGAATGGCAAGACGCTGGGCGAGATCGTACGCACGATGCTAAAATATTCCACGAATTTCATCGCCAACCAATTAATCCTGATGCTGGTTGCGGAAACGTCTCAACGTCCGGCCAACAGCGCCGAAGTGCAACGGTACATGGAAGAAGCGCTGTTTCGCCGCTTTGCTTGGGAAAATTTCTCGTTGGCGGATGGCGCCGGCTTGTCCCGCGGTAACCGCCTGTCACCGCAACAATTGACCGAGCTGTTACAGGCTTTTCGCCGTTGGAAGCACTTGTTACCGGAAATCGAACCCGGCATCTATGCGAAATCGGGAACGTTAAACGGTGTTAGCGCGTTGGCGGGATATTTTGTTAAAGGCAGCGAATGGCGGCCCTTTGCCATCATCATGAACGAAAGAGTGCCTTATCGCTTGAGAAACCGCATCGCCCGAGAGCTTTCGAGACGGCAAAGCGCCAATCTTGCCGGCGTTTTCGATTAGACCTGTAGGTCGGGCATGTTTTTTTTATGCCCGACAAGTAAATTATTTCACTAGCGCGACAATTTTAGGATTTCCGAAACTTTCTCGATTATTGCCCAAGTTGTTGGACAACGAACAGCGTTTCTTGACTTAGTGTGTCCGGCATGGTTTAAAACTCGTTATCTAAAAAGAGATAACCGGAGCGGTATGCTTGCCTGTGAAGAAGACATATCATAGTCCTTCAAAATTCGGCGCCTTAATACCTTCGTCCTCCGGGATAAGGTTAGAAGAGGGCGTCAAAAGAACCGAATTCTGAAGTGCGAACAGTCGTTGATAATATGACAAAGTAGAGATAAGATCGAACCGTCTTTGGTTGATTTTGTCCGTTGCTGACGTAAACGATGAGTTGGACTTTGCCGTATTCGAGTGGGATGCTTCCGCTGTTAGCGGAAAAGCCAACTGTTTTCAAGCAGCACGATAGCATGATTACGATCTGCGTCCTTTGCCGCATAGACCAGCGTTACGTCACCCTTGTCCAGCTCCTGTTTTAAGGTTTGGATTTGCTCGTGGTTGCTCTTGAGTTCTGCGAGATACCGTTCCTTGAACTCTTCCCATTTGCTCTGGTCGTGGCCAAACCATTTTCGGAGCTCCGTGTTAGGGGCGATATCTTTTAGCCACAGATCGATACTCGCTTTTTCCTTTGTCAACCCACGCGGCCAGAGTCTGTCCACGAGGATTCGCCGGCCGTCATATTCGTCCGGCGGTTCATAGACCCTTTTAATCTTGAGTTTGTATTGATCCGGGTGTTGCATTAGGAAAAAAGTCATTCGGCCGTCTGTTTATTGGCAATGAGCCAGCCTTTGACGGCTACAATCACTAACGGTATGACGCCGAATATAATGAACACCATGTCTCCGGGAAGCCGTAACCATTCGATCAGGCGAGACCGGGCGCTTCCCGTATACTCAAGGCTGCGTGCATGCCAGTATCCATGCTGCGCCACATCCCAGACCTGCAACACGCCACCGGGAAACAAACTCATACTTAGCATAAGCGCCAGGCCGGCATTACATCCCCAAAATCCGACCTTGGCATATTTTTCTATGCCAGCCCAGTGGGGGTCACTGCTGGTCTGGCGCACCACGAATATCATCAACGCCAGCGCCAACATTCCAAAGACCCCCATCATAGCGGCATGGCCGTGGTTGGGGGTAAGCTGCGTGCCGACTTCGAAATAGCTAATGACCGGCAAGTTGATCAAGAAGCCGCAGATGCCTGCGCCCACAAAGTTCCAAAAGCCTACCGACATCAAGAAGTAAAAAGTCCACTTATGCGGCACGGCTACCGGCTTGCCGCAGGTGTCGCAGTCGGCGCGTGTGGTGCGGATGAATGCCCACGCATCCAAGGTCAACAATGTTAGCGGCACCACCTCTAGTGTCGAGAACATCGATGACATCGCCATGTTGAAGCTGGTTTGTCCGGTAAAATACCAGTGATGGCCGGTTCCGATCAAGCCGCCGGCGAAATACAAAATGGCATCCAAGTAGACCACCCTTAATGCAACGTTGCGTTGAGTAAGACCCAGTTGATAGAACATCAGCGCAACCATTGTGGTGACGAAAAATTCAAAGAATCCTTCGACCCATAAATGAATGATCCAGAATCGCCAGGTATCGACGACTGTGAAATTGGTTTTGGCCCCGAAGAAAAGCGCCGGAAGATAGAACATTGGAATCGCCAGGGAAGCGAACAAGAACATCCTAGTCAGAGGTTTCACGGCAGGATCGGTTAACTCCGAGGATTCCATCAGTTTCAACAAGATCGCAAACCAGACCAACAGACCGCCTATAAGCAGATACTGCCATAGACGGCCAAGCTCCATGTACTCCCACCCTTGGTTGCCTAGCCAGAACCACCACTGATCCAACAACTGTGAGATCCCCGCCCACTCGCCGAACAGGCTGCCGGCGATGACAATGACGAAAGCGCCGAACAATAAATGGACCGACCCGGCGAGCCAGCGCGGTTCGTCAGTTCGCAGCGAACGGCCGAGAAATAACGCGGCCGCAATATAGGCGGTTGCAATCCAAAAAACCGCCGTCTGCAGATGCCATGTGCGCGTCAGATTGCTGGGAAATATCCGCTCAAGTTGGAAGCCGTAAAAACTATCGGGGGCCGCCCGATAGTGAGCTGTCGCACCGCCTAGCAATGTTTGCATCAGGAACAGTAGCATTACCACGACGAAGAACTTTACGAGGGCGAGCTGGCCGGCGCTCGCTTGATTGGGCAACAAATGGGGATGCACATGTTTTTCTGTGCTAATCCAACCGAGATAATCGAATTTACCGAATATCAACAGTACCGTAGCGATACCGGCTAGCAGCATGATTAGACTCAGCGCGCTCCATAACACGGCGTCAGGCGTCACCCTATTGCCTACGCTGGGGTCGTAGGGAAAGTTGTTGGTATAGGAATGGGTTTCGCCGGGACGATTGGTCACTGCAGCCCAAGCAGTCCATGTGACGAAAGCGGTAAACTGCTGCAATTCGACAGGATTGTTGATCAGTCCGCGCTCGAGCCCGCCATTGCTCGCGGGGTCGAGGAAGTACTCGCGCCAGTAGTTGGCTTCCTGGCGGTAAGCGGCGGTTGCCGGCGGCGTCAGATGTAATGTCCCACTGGCGGCATCGTAACGATTGGTTTTTAGTTCGATGGCTGTTTGCGCATAGACCGCGGCTTGTTTTTCTGGTGTCAGCGCCACCAATGGTTTCCTATATTGCCGCTGAGCGATTACCGCAGCGGTATGCTCGCCGATACGGTGTAACGCTTCGGCCGAATAATCGGGGCCCAGATAGGCGCCATGGCCCCAGACACTGCCGTTATCCATCAATCCGTATTTGAGAAAGACTTCCTGGCCTTTGCCGATGTCCTCAGCGCTAAACAGGCGTTTCCCTTGTTCATCGACAACCTGGGACGGAATTGGGGGCGCGTGACGGTAGGCCAGAAACGTAATGAGGATTAGGACGGCAAAGCCCAGAACCATCACGATCAGCACCGTGCGCAGCCACCAAGGACAGAGCGGAATCCTCGGCAGTTAAGGGTTGTGCGGCAACACTCATGGGGTTCTCCCAAGAATTACTATGAAAGTCGCGAAGCGACATCTTAACCTTCCTAGCCCTTAGGAGGGCGTCGTAAAACCCCAATTTCTTTGATTTACCACTGGAAACCGGCCGTATTTTCCACGGTCGGCGAAGTTGGCAAGTCAGTAGTGTAACTCAGCCAAATGTCGACCATTCGGTCAAACGAGCTCATAAACCGGCTAAGCCAATGATATAAAGCACGAAAAAGAGCTGCCACTAAGGCGCGGCTCAGATTGTAAGCCATGGCGTGCAAGGCGAACTCTACTTTGACACCCGCCAAACCTTTACGGCGAAAGCGATTCAAACCTTGGCGACCGCGTAGCTGACTGAAGACGGGCTCCACCATGGCCTGCCGCTGTCGATAGCGTTGCCGAGGTTCGGGCTGGTCCATTTTCAGGCGCAGGGCTTCTTTTTGTGTATCGCTGTCATAGCGTTTGAGGGTGCGACCACTCTCGCTACGCGTGCATTGGGATTTCAGCGGGCAGTCTGAACAGGCATCGCAGGCGTAGACGGTATAAGCGCGGCCACTTTTACCGCCTTTGCAGGTGTGACGGCGAGTCAAGCGTTGTTGCCCCGGACAGCGATAGGTGTCGTCGTCGGCCTGATAAATAAAGCGGCTTTTGGGGATTTGTTTGTTGGATTGTTTGTTCCAATCGTCTCCTTCACTTTGGCCTTCCGGACAAAGCAATTCGATGTTGTGTTGCTCAGCAGTATCCAAGACGCCATTGCTGAAATAGCCAGCATCGAACAGAGCTGTTTCGACGCCTCCCATGGCTTGGGCGCGATCCAGTAAGCCCGGCACCACCTCGGTTTCGCTGGAAGGATGAACGTCGCAAGCCACGATCACTCGATTGTCGTTCGCCAATACCGACGGTTTATAACTGCCGCGAAAGTCTTTGGAGTTCTTTTGCGGCTGTAATACCGCCTCCGGCTCGTTGCTTTGTACTTGGGTCTTGGCCGGATCTTTGCCTTTGGCGGCTTGTTTTTGCTGGCGAGACTTTAGCTCGGCTTGGGCTTGTTCCAATAGGTTCAACCGCTTGCTTGCCGCTGCATCGTCGGGTTTGGCTTGCGCGGCTTCCTGCGCTTGCGCCAAGGCTTGCTTGAGCGCTTCTTCCTTCATCAATTGAAACCGGGAGGACATGGCTTCGATCACGGTACCGTCGCCCGCCAACGTCGTCGTGCCTGAGCCTGTGACTTTCAAAGTACGACGCGCCAGTTGATCGAAAAATTCGGTCGTCAATGATTCGGCATGCTGATGGACGAAACGGCCAATGACTGAGTGATCCGGCATGATACCGCCACTTAGCCACCAACACCCCACATCGGCTCGAGCTAAACGCTCCAAGTCGCGCAGGCTGCTGATGCCTTGTAACAGGCCGTAGAGAATAATCCCCACCATCGCACGTGGCGCATACGGCGGACGCCCGCCGGGCCGATAACGGGCTTCGAACTCGGCGAAGGATAGCGATTGCAGGAAGGGGCGCAATTTCAACGGGATGGTTAAGCCGGCGTGCTCCAGATGTTCGCCGAGCGGTTTACCGTTGATCGATAAGCCGCGCGGGTCGGGCGCTTCAAAATGGGCCATCGGTTCGCTCGAGATCGATTGAGCGATCAACTCAGGTAACGGTTCAACCTCGCATTCATCGAATAGCGAATATTGCTTGGCGCTATACAATGTCCTGACGGGTCTAATGTTTACTTCGGCTGCCATTGATCTATTTCTAATAGGTTTGGATAGGGTTATTTTACCGTATGTAGCTGGTTGGGGGGCTTTTACGACAGCCTCCTTAGGGAGAGGGCCGGAAAGAAGGCGCGATCGGGCACTTGACGCATTCATTGGCCGGTGGCACCAGACGCCGACATGTCATGTGCAAGTATCAATTACGGTTAATACTAGTATCGCTTTATGGATGTTGGCGCAAGGAAAATTTTTCAATCAGCCATCCATTGATGATGGCAAAGGCTATCAGGTAAAAACACAGTACTGCGGTATAGGCCGCTCCGAAATAATGAATCATCAGTGGCAACAAAGGCAGTTTGATCGCGCGGCTGTTTAGAAACGTGGCAATCAGCGCGACTCTCATTTCTTTTCGTCGAAGATCGCTCAGCAGGACATACCATGCGTACACAGGCCCCATCGAGATGATGCCGCCGATTACCGCCGTTCCCCAACCTTTGAGGCCGCTTTGTTTTCCCACGTAACTGCTGATCCGTTTGGAATCGATCGCGAGGTTGGCGATTATCAGTAGGAAAAAAACCAGTCCCAATACGGGTAGCAATTGATTCAGTGAATGCTTGAATAAGGTCAGAGCCTGTGTTGCCCTTTCCGGATTAAAAATGCCGATCAAGCCATAAGCGCTCAACACCAAGACTAGAAATGTCCAGCCCAGGAAACGGGGTTTGGGTTGTTCGTCGCTCATTCAGATCGCTCCCAGCATTCGCAGGGTGAAGGGGGTCAAAAAAGAGATCGCAATGGCAGCTAAGAAACTGATCAGGTTACGATAGGCGGCAAAGCGCGTCCCCAATATCATCGCTTCGGCCGGTATCTGCACGATTCCCACCGTGACCCAGGTAACCAGCAGGGCGGTGACGGCCGTTAAGCTAACGCCGACTTTCAGCATTTCCCCGCCTAACAGATAGCTGGCCAGGGGGTGGCCGACGGCTATGCTACCGGCAGCGGCGGCCAGCAAACTATCGAAAATTTCGCCGTTTCCGAACACACCGGCGTGGAGCTGCGCCGGGAACAGCGTGACAACGAGACTGGTCAGCAACAGCATACCAACGATAATCGGCAGTACATTGATGAATGTCCTCAAACTTTTCTGGAGGGCAATTGTGAAATAATGTGTTTTTTGCATTTTTTGTTAGAGAGTCGCTGTCACGCCGCCTTGCTCGCGCCACAAGCACGAAGCTGGGTAGGGCTACGACATTAGTTTGCCTTCGTTGCCGCAACCGCGACAAACGAACATTGGCCGCGTCCTGGCCGTAAGGCTTCGATTTCCCGTATCTCCGGAAGGGGGTGGGAAAGCGTCTGCCCCCATGCGTCAATCGTAAAGCCGTTATCCAATAATAGTTGCTCGACTTCGTCGGCGGAAAAGAACGTGGCCTCCCGATAAAAAACGCTTTCGTGCTGATGCGCCAGATAATGTTCACCGATTGAGCTGGTCCGGTCGATGAAGCCGATCACTAGACGTCCGCCGGGCTTGAGTATTCGGCGTGCCTCGGCCATCATCTGAATCGGTGAATCGACGAAACAAATGGTTGTCACGTTTAGGGCATAATCGAAACTGGCGCTCGCTAAGGGCAGGTTCTCGGCCGTCCCATGCACGACCTGGATTCCTCTGGCGCGCGCATGCGCCAGCATGGCCGGAGAAGGGTCTACTCCCACTTGAATGCCTAGCGGTGCGGCGAAACGGGCGGTGCCGACACCGATTTCGAGGCCCAACCCTTGCCAGGGAATGAAAGGGCGTAACGCCAGAAGTTCCGAAATATAGGCGGCTTCATGTTTTTCAAACCACGCTTCATAGCGTAGATGATGATCTTCGAACGGTGCAATTTTTGGCATACAGAACACTACCCCGGGAGCATTAATGGTTTTATCTGAATATCCGAGATTGGATGAGGTTCAACAACGTTGTCTGAAAAATACTGGCATTTTTGATCAACATTGACAAGCGTAATCTGCGCCCATAATATGGCTAACTCTGTAGTCGTTAGAACTCCTGAGTTTTTATCTTTCTGCACGATGAGTTTTCCGCCCGTATTTTTACCATAGGCATCATTGCAGACCCCTATTTTATTTGAAATCGACCACTACTGAACGAGCTGAGATCAGATGTTAAAAGAATAGCCGATTTCCCTGGTTGAGCAGGGGGATATTCAGTCTTTAAGCGCATCATCGCGAGGATTTAAAATTGATGCCTGAAGCCATGGTAGCGATTGCAATCGACTGTTTACTTTTTTGCAAGTCGCTTGACGGAGTTCAACATGAATGTTGATGACAAAAAACGGCGCGACAAAGACGCCTTGAATCGCGCCTTTTTTAAACGCAACGGCAAAAAAATAACTTCTAGACATTATGACCGGATTATCGATAAAGCGCATGAAATAGAGGGCAAAGCAAAAAGCATTCCGGCACTGCATAAAGTTATTAAGGACGTACTGCTATGCCTCGAGTTGATAAGGGACTATCGCTCAGGGGCGTATAGAAACATAGAAACTTGGGCCATTGTAGCGGTGGCGTTTGGCCTGCTATACCTGATCAATCCTCTGGAGTTGATTCCCGATGTTATTCCGGTAGTCGGCTATCTCGATGATGTCGCCGTGATGGTGGCTATCTTGAGGCTAGTGAAGGTCGAAATCGATAAATACGCACAGTGGCGAGAAAAACGCTCGGAATATGAGGATGCTTTCGGACGCCTTTTGAATCACGATCAAAACGGAAATTGACTTGAGCATTGACTGGACAAACTTATTCAGCGTCTTCGACACGAGTATTTTTAACGTAGCCTCCCATTGGTTCGCCGAGCGTTCGCATATTCTGCAAGCATTGTTGGCTGCCTTGTTTACCTGGGGAATGACTGCGTTGGGTGCCGCGCTGGTGTTTTTCACTAAACGCTTCAACCAGAAGCTGCTGGATGCGATGCTCGGATTTTCCGGCGGAGTGATGCTGGCGGCCAGTTATTGGTCATTATTGGCTCCGGCGATCGATTTGTCACAAGCATACGAGTCTTTTGCCTGGTTTCCGGCGGCTCTCGGCTTCGGACTGGGGGCGTTCGTACTCAGTCTGTCCGACAAGTTGTTGCCTCATTTTCAGCTTGGAGCGTCGGTGCGGACAGAGACATCGCAAAGCACCACTTGGCGACGCACCTTGTTGTTGGTTTTCGCGATTACGCTGCACAATATTCCCGAAGGCTTGGCGGTCGGTGTCGCTTTTGGCGCGTTGTCTTGCGGTTACGATACGGCTAGCCTCGGAGCCGCGATCGCCTTAGCGATCGGCATCGGTATCCAGAATTTTCCCGAAGGTTCGGCGGTGGCGTTGCCATTACGCCGAGCGGGCTGGTCGCAGCTACGCAGCTTTTATTATGGACAGCTTTCCGCCATCGTCGAGCCGATAGCTGCGGTAATCGGCGCGGCCGCGGTCACAGCCTGCATGCCCATCATGCCTTATGCCTTGGCTTTCGCCGCCGGCGCGATGATCTATGTCGTCATCGACGCGGTGATTCCCGAGTCGCGGGACCGCGGCAATACCGATATTGCGACGCTGGGCGCAATTATGGGCTTCATCGTCATGATGATACTCGATGTAGCACTGGGTTAATGTATTCTCTGCCGAGATTGGGTAAAACCGCTTGCTATGTTTTTTCTGAAACGATTGAGCGTAACATCAGGTTTAACCATTATGACATTTCGTTTTGGTAAGATTCGAGAGTGCGTTATGGACTTGGCGGTTGAGGATTAGGTTTGTTGCCGATAGGCTCTGAGGTAATAGGTTTGGCCGCGATAGTCTAATTGCCGCAGTTGATTTTTTTGGATCAATTCATCAACGAGACTCCAATCCGTCCGGGTCTTGGCCAACAAAGCCATAACGGCATCCTTACGCATCGGGTGTACCGAAGTGATCTCAAGGAGGTCTTTGGCCGGGTCGCCGCTGGCGGCAAAGGCATCGCCTTCATAACCGGTGAGTAACTCGACAGCGGCTACGCGTTGCTTAACCGTTTGATAAATATGATTGAGGCGCTCGGCATCAGGAGCGGCTACTCCTGTTTCGGCGGTCGGACGGGTAGGAATGGCCAGATAAGCTTTATGTGGTTGCAAGCGGCCGAGATAGTCGGCCAGTCTTTCGATGCATTCATCTGCGGTATTGATGCCTTGTAGTAACATGGTTTCGGTGGCGAGAAAACCGTCGAATTCGCCGGCGAAAGACAATACGGATGACAAAATGGACTGCAGATCCAAATGTGAATCGGGGCGATTGATATGTTGCCAGCATGTTTCATCGACGCTGTCGACCTTCAGCGAAACCCAGTCGGCCAACTGCAATGCTTCCCTGACGTCTTTACGCCAGATTAGCGAGGCATTGCTGATTACGGCAATTTTGATTCCTTGGTCGCGTAATAGCTTGATGGATGTACCCAGGTTTTTATCGAGCGTCGGTTCTCCATCGGGAACGAAGGTTAAATAATCAACGGCCTCGTGTTCCCGTTCCAGGGTCGCTAGGCGAAGTTTGATGCTCGAGACGATTTGTTCCGGCGTATAGAAATTACGAGGATTTATTTCAGTATGGGACGTTCTACCTACCTGACAATACAGGCAGGAATAGGAGCAGTGTTTTGGAGGAATATTATTGATACCCAGGCTGCGGCCCAGACGTCTCGACGGTACGGGTCCGAATACAATCATCGATGGCAACCTCCATTAGTGAGTTTTTCACGTTATCGCCATGCTTCTCAATAGAGGCAATCTTTCAAAAGTAGCGCAATCTTGGCCAATTACTGATGGCGAGGTTTGGGTTCTTGGCGAGAAGTATGCTAACACGTTGATTGAGAATTTGGGCGGAATAGTTTATTTTGGCAAGTCCTGATTATTCCGATGACGCATCGGCAATGGTTTTTTCATCTTCAACACATCATTATATTTTTCCTGACAAGGATAGACAATCATGTCCTCTACCAGCGCGAACAATGAATTAGCTGAAAGCCTCCCTACTACCGCCCAACCCCATTTCGAAGCAGCCGATCCTCAATGGTATCTCAACCGGGAATTAACGTGGTTGGAATTCAATAAGCGGGTATTGCACGAAGCCGAGGATGAGCGGACGCCTCTGTTGGAACGGGTCAAGTTTCTGGCGATCGTCAGTTCCAATCTGGACGAATTTTTCATGAAGCGTATAGGCGGCCTCAAACAGCAGGTTGGGGCGGGTATCAGCGAATTGAGCGTCGATGGCCGTAGTCCGCAACGACAAATTGACGAATGTTATGCCGTGGTCCGAGAGCTGGAGGCCAAAAAACAGCAGTTATTGGTTAAGGTGATGGCATTGTTGGAGCAACAAGACATTGCCATCGTACCTTATTCCAAATTGCCGGTAAAACAGCAGCAATTGATGCGGGAGCATTATATCCAAAACATTTTTCCGTTAGTAACGCCTCAAGCCATCGATCCGGCCCATCCTTTTCCCTTTATCTCCAATTTGTCCCTGAATCTGTTGGCCGGTGTCTATGTCAATAAACCGGAGGAACTGACCCAGGTACGGATCAAGGTGCCTGTAAGTGGCGGTGTTTCGCGCTTTATTCAGGTTGGCGAGGAACTTTTATATATCGATCTTGCCGACTTGATTGCGAATAACCTCGATTTATTGTTTCCCGGCATGAAAATCGGTTATTGCGAGATTTTTCGCGTCACTCGCAACGCCATTACGGAAAAGGACGAGGAGCAGGCCGATGATTTGTTGCAGATGATCGAATCCGAATTGCGCGAACGTAAATTCGCGTCGGTTGTGAGGCTGGAAGTCGCTTCGACGATGGGTAAGCAACAAAGCGGCATGCTGGCGGCCGAATTGGGTTTGAATGAAGAACAAGATGTCTTTGTTGTGGACCAGCGCCTGGCGATGTCGGATTTGTTTCAAATCGCCGGAATTCCCCGGGCCGATTTGCTCGATCCGCCGCATCACCCTTGTGACCACCCCAAGCTGGTCGGCGCAACCAATATTTTTCATGCAATCAGGGAACAAGGTGAGATCTTGCTGCAGCATCCCTACGAATCGTTTGTCACGTCGGTGGAACGGTTTGTCAAGGAAGCCAGTCGCGACCCGAGTGTTCAAGCCATAAAAATGACTTTATACCGTACTTCGGCGGGAACTAAGATCGTTCAATATTTGATCGATGCCGCATTGAACGGCAAGCAGGTGGCGGTGGTCGTCGAATTAAAGGCGCGTTTCGATGAATCGGCCAATATCAAATGGGCCCAGCGCATGGAGCAGGCGGGAATACATGTTACCTACGGTGTGGTCGGCTTGAAAACCCATTGTAAGGTGGTCTATGTCGTACGCCAGGATTATAACGGTCTCCGCCGTTATGCCCATATCGGTACCGGCAATTATCACGCCGGCACTGCGCGCTTGTATACGGACCTCGGTATTCTAATCTGCGATCCCCATATCGGTGAGGAATTGACCGAGTTATTCAACTTCTTGACGACCGGCTTGGTGCCCAAGCGTAATTATCAAAGGCTGCTGACTGCGCCGAAAGTATTGAAGCCCAGTTTGTTGGAAAAAATCGACCGTGAAATCAGCAAGCACAGTAATGAACAGCCCGGTTTGATCCAGTTCAAAATGAATGCGCTGGAAGACGCCGATATTACCGCCGCCCTATACCGGGCCTCTCAAGCGGGCGTCAAGGTCGATTTGATCATTCGTGATACTTGTCGCTTGCGGCCGGGAATTCCGGGAATATCCGATAATGTCAAGGTGATCAGTATCGTCGGACGTTTCCTCGAACATACCCGGATTTTTTATTTTCAAAACGGTGGCGAGGAAGAATATTTCATCGGCTCGGCCGATTGCATGAAACGCAATCTGGAAAGTCGGGTCGAAGTTGTCACCCCTGTGCAAAAAGACGAACTGAAAGCCGATTTACGTGAAATACTGGATGTTCAACTGGGCAATCAACGCAGTGTTTGGGAGATGCAGTCGGACGGGAGCTACATTCAACGTCGGCCCAAGAACGACACTCAGCGAATCGGTGCCCAGGAAATGTTGATTGACTTGGCCAAAAAACGTTGTAAAGCCGTTGGCAAGAAAGGCAAAAAGATCAAGCGCAAGAAGAGAATGATCAGATTCTCGGATTGAATTTGGAAAATTCTAAAGCAGGTTGCTGCGAAGATTCGTGCCCGCTGGAGTAGAGGGGGGGGTTAAATAGCAGTCATTGGTTTTTCGATGTATTTCAATAAGAGTAAGAGAGTGCCGATTTAATCGGCACTTCCGTTGGTCAAGTTTTATTCCGCTGTTTTTGGGTCAGTCGTTTCTTGTTCTTGTGTTTCTGCTGGCTGCTCGGATTGTTCGGCTGGCGCTGCTTCGTTTTCTTGTTGTTCGGTTGCCGTTTCTTCGGTTTCGCCAGCGGTTTCTTGGTCAGGCTGAGCTTTCTTTTCTTCGGCCTGTGTCAGCAGCACTTCCACTTTGGCCTGTTTGCGCAGGTTTTCCATCATGCTTTGTATTTGTTGTCGCTGCAGCATCTGACGAATTTGGTCTTTGACGGCTTCAAGCGGAGGCGGGGTTTGCGCTCTGGAGTCTTCTCTCAAAATAACATGCCAGCCGAATTGAGTTTCGACCGGTTCTTCGCTGAACTTGCCATTTTCCAAGGCGATAACGGCTTCAGAGAAAGGGGGTACCATGCGGTCCGCGGTGAACCATCCCAAATCCCCGCCCTGTGGTCCCGATGGGCCGGTCGATTTTGATTTTGCCAATTCAGCAAAGTCGGCGCCTTTTTTCAGTTCTTCGATCAATTTCTTGGCTTCATCTTCGCTTTTGACCAGGATATGGCGGGCTTTGTATTCGGTGCCGGCATTAGCCATTTTACTGTCGTATTCGGCCTTGATTTCTTCGTCCGTTATAGGATGGGATTCCATAAAATTTTTCAAATCGGCTTGGGACAACAATGAATTGCGAACCGTTTGCATGCGTTCGATGAAATCCGGGGTTTTGTCCAATTGTTTTTTCAGCGCATCCTGAACCAATAATTCGCGTTGGATCAATTCTTCCAGCAGTTGTTCCTTGGGGAAAGTCTGGCCATGGCTGCGTTGTTGTATTTCTTGTTCCAGATTTTCCAGGCTTTGCTTACTGATGTAGGTGCCATTAACAACGGCTACCGCGTCCTCTTTACTGACAGTCGGTGCGGCCGATTGCGTAGAGTCTTGTGTTTTTTGTTCGAAACAGCCGGGCAAGAGGGTAGTGCTGGCCAGAAGCAGGGGAATTATTTTTTTATTCATTTATTGTTTTCCTTAGATTTTATGTTCGGAAGGGGTTAAAGCGTTAATGCCCAGTGCATGAATTTCATTTTTCATCATGTCACCTAGAGCCTGATAAATTAGCTGATGGCGCTGGACTAGCGACTTTCCGCTGAAACTATCGGCTACGATGGTGACGTAATAATGGCCGCCGCCGTTTTGAGCGCCGATATGGCCGGCGTGTTCTGCGCTGTCATCGATTATTTCGAGCAAATCGGGATTGAATGCGTCATGCAGTTTTTGTCTGATGGTTTCTGATGTCATTGAGGAAAGACCTGTTTGAATGGTTTAACGGTAACACGGGAATAGACGCCTGCTTCTTGGTAAGGGTCCGTATCCGCCCAGCTCTGGGCTTCCCCAAGGCTGGCGAATTCGGCAACGACCAGACTACCGCTAAATCCGGTGTCTCCCGGATTGTCGCTGTCGATGGCCGGGTGCGGCCCGGCGAGAACCAGACGCCCCTCGTCCTGTAATTGTTGCAAACGTTGCAAGTGTGCCGGACGAGCCGATAAGCGCTTTTGAAGGCTATCTTCGGTATCTTCGCTGATAATGGCGTATAACACTATTTTTCCTCTGTTTCGGGTAGGTACTTATATAAATAAATCATCTGCAGGATAATAAAAACGACCATCAGGCCGGGGACGATAAAGGTTTTGAAAGTGACCCAGTCGTCTGTGTTGAACGTATACATCACATATAGATTCAGGCAACCGACGCCGATGAAAAAAAACGACCAGATCAGGTTGAGCCGTTTCCAGATCGTAGCAGGTAATTCCAGATTGGTTCCCATCATGCGTTCGACGAAGGTTTTTTGGCCGACAAACTGGCTGCCGAGAAAGGCAAAGCCGAATAACCACTCGATAATGGTGAGTTTCCATTTGATAAAGTTTTCATTCTGGAGGTAGATTGTCGCGCCGCCCATCACGATGATCAAAGCCAAGGTAATCCATTGCATCTTTTCGACTTTGCGATACTTGATCCAAGTAATGGCGACTTGAACAATCGTCGCGACAATGACGACGCCCGTAGCGACATAAATATCGTACAGTTTATAAAAAACAAAGAACAGAATAATAGGAATGAATTCGAGTAATTGTTTCATGGTAGTCAGGTGATGTGTGTCAGACGAAATAATCAATGCCGCTGAGCTGTGAAGGCTGCTCTGCCATGGGTTGTCTGACAGTCTCTGTGTAGAAATTCAGGGCTTTTTGTATCCGGCTGTTGGTGATTTGGCTAGGAGCCATAGGCGTTGTTGTATTGGGGTGACGTAGCGATCTTTCGCTGGCTTTAAATGTAGCAGCAGTATCTACTGTGTTGTTATTAATACCCTGTTGGAGGCGTTTGTCCTCATTAGGTTCCTTGTCGGCGGCTGTCGGCGTATTAACGTCAAGTCCGCTAGCCGGGCGCCTATTCGGGACAGGATTATAAACCAGGGATGAACTATGTATTTGCACGTCTACGAATTAGGATTAAGAACCTGATCGTCAATTGTAAAATCTTTAGTCGCTATTGTACATTAGCTAAATCCTATTTTTGATAGAATAGCTTTTTTTTGGAAGAACATATGAACGAAAACGACAAAACCAAATACGAGGCCGCTGTTTTCAGGCAATTAATCAAACATTTGCAACAGCACTCCGAGGTGCAGAACATCGATTTGATGATATTGGCGGATTTTTGCCGCAATTGCCTGGCCAAGTGGTATGTAGCCGCCGCAGCGGAGCAGGGTGAAACGATCGATTACGAGCAAGCGAGGGAGATTGTCTACGGCATGCCTTATAGTGAATGGAAAGAAAAATTTCAGGCCGAAGCCACACCCGAGCAACTGGCCGCCTATCAGCGTAAACTGGAGCAAAAAGAGGCTTCTTAAGCATGGATAAACAGTACGATGCCATGTTTGCCGGGGTGATTGGTCAGGACTATGAAATGCTAAAATTGATCAGCCCGTTAGCGCCGGAAATGAGTCGTCTGGTTGGCGAAGCCGTCAAGCATTATTGCTGCGGTAAGTCCTATGACACGGTTCAGGTGTTGGAGTTAGGGGGCGGAACCGGCATTACCACGTTGTCTATTCTATCGGCTGCGGATAACGTTAATGTGCTCAGCGTCGACAGCGAGCCAACCATGCAGAACCAAGCGAAATCCCATCTTCGTGAGTGGGCGAAGCAGGGCCGGTTGGAATTCTCTCCCGAGGATGCGTTGACGGCGTTAAAGAGGCTGGACAACAACAGTTTCGATCTGATGGCCTCGGCCTATACGCTGCATAATTCCGATCAGGCTTATCGGCAACAAGTGATCGATGAAATTTTTCGGGTATTAAAACCGGGCGGCAGGTTTATCAATGGCGACCGTTACGCGCTGGATGACATTTCCGCGCATACGGCGTTAATCCAGCGCGAAGTGGCTGGCTATTTCGACGTGTTGACGCAACATCAACGCGTCGATCTGCTGGAACAATGGGTCATTCATATCCTCAGCGACGAATCGGAAAACCATGTCATGCGCGAAAGCGTTGCGTTAAATCAGTTGGCTGCAGCCGGTTTCGACGATATCGAATTGTCTCACCGCATGGAAGTCAACGCCTTGTTGACGGCTAATAAAAACGGCGATCATTGGGTTAGAAATTGATTGACTTGCTGGATGTCTTCCTCGCTCAAACTGCCTGCCGCTTCCTTTAGTTTGATGCCATTGATCAAATAATCATAGCGGCTGCGGGCGTAATCCCTTTTGGAACGGTAAAGGTTGCGTTGTTCGGCGAGCACGTCGACCATAGTCCGGGTGCCGACCTCGAAGCCGGCCTCGGTGGCTTCGAGCGCGCTTTCCGACGACTTTACGGTCGCCGCCAAGGCGTGGACGCGGCTGAGACTAGCCAGTACTCCGCGATAGGCGTTTCTGACTTGACGGGTGACCGATCTTTTCACTTTGATCAGGTCTTCCTTGGCCCGTTGGTAATCGTAATGCGCTTGTTCGGCGCGGGAATAGGTGCCGCCTCCCTCGAACAGCGGCAGATTCAATTCCAAACCGACGGCCTGATAGTCGCCGCGAAGACCGAAACGGCTATTGTTGTCCTGTACGTTATAATTGGCAACGATGTCTAGTGTGGGTAAATGGCCGCTTTGCTGCAATTGAATTTCTTTCCTAGCAACCTCGGCCTGATTCAATTGCGCGACGATGGTGAAATTGCTGTTGGCGGCCGATTCCGTCCAACTAGCGATATCGGCAGGTTCCGGTTTATTCAAAATGATTTTTTTGTGCAAAGGGTTTAAATCGGCTTCGTTTTCTCCGATCAGTTCGCGCAAGCTTTCTTTGGCGTCATCGAGCTGGTTGACGGCGTCGATTTCGTTGGCCCGGGCCTGGTCGTAAGCCGCTTGTGCTTCGTAAACGTCGGTAATGGCGATCAAACCGACCTCGAAACGTTGTTTGGCTTGTTCCAGCTGTTTTTCGATGGCTTTTTGTTCGGCGATCGTGAATTCCAGATTATCTTGTGCCGCCAAAATGTCGAAATAGGCTTCCGTCGTTTTGACGATCAGCGCCAGGTATTGTGCCTGATATTCGGCTTCCGCTTGCGCGATCCGATTGTCGGATTGGCTCAATTGTATCCAATGGCCCCAATTGAAAACCGGTTGTCTGAAGTTAATAGTGAGGATTTGGTTCCAGTATTCTTGTTTACCGGCGCCTTGGAAAGTGACTTTCTTATTGAACAGGCGATTTCTGGAACTGGCGGCCTGTAAAGAAATGTTCGGCAGCATTTGCGCAATGCTTTGCGATTTTATTTCTCCTGTGGAAAACTGATTGTAATAGGCGCTTTTGATTTCCGGATCGTTTTCCAGGGCAAGTCGATAAGTTTCAATCAAATCCTGGGCGACGCCCGGTTGAACGGCGCAAACAATCAATAAAGCCGCCGTCAATTTTAATTTGAACACACGCATCCTCATGTTTAAAAAGATCATTGTAAGCCGAGATGGCGACAATCAATCAATAAAGTTACCTAATTGTTTCCGCAAAAACCATCCATCGGCATTTCTTCACTCGGCTTGTCATCATGATTAGAAAGGTATGGACGGTAACTCTTTGACTGTTAGAATTATACGCAAGTCGAGCTGAATTTTTCCAAACAAAATATGATCATGAAACAAGTTATAGCAAAAGTTGTATTCGTCATGTTGGCGTCGTTGATCGGAGGTTGCGCCAGCCTGGGTAAAGGCATCACCGAAGCGATTCTGGAAAAACAGGAATCGGAAGATACCCGCTTGTGCGAGATTCGGGGGCATGCTTTCAGAGGCTTGAAACCGCATCTCGAACAGGAAAACAGCAAGATGAAAGTCTTGATGGTGCATGGCGTAGGCGATCATTTGCCGGGTTATTCGACCGAATTCTTCGAAAAACTGGCGAAGGAGTTGGATTTGACCGTAACCGCCAGTAAGCATAAAAACATCACGTTGACCGATCCGGAACATCCGGAGAAGAAACTGGGTAACCTCCGGATTAACCGTTTCTTGAATAAAGATCATTCTCAGGAATTATTATTCTACGAATTGACGTGGTCGGAAATCACCGCGACCCAGAAAAAGGTTTTATCATACGATAATTCCGGCGAATATTCCTTCCGGCGCGCCGAAGTAAACGACTTGCTTAAAAAATTCTCCAATGACACCGGTCCCGACCCCATCATCTATCTGGGGGATAGCCGGGAAGATATTTTACTGGCTTTCGAGCAATCGTTTTGCTGGATGACGACCGGTAGTTGGGAGGATTTACCGGATGACGTGCACCAGCCGTGCGAATCCCAGAATATCGAATCGGTTTACCGGGACAGTTATGCCTTTGTTTCCCACAGCCTGGGCAGCCGCATCACGATAGACGGAATGCAGCGAATCGCTTCGTTATTGGGCGACCATCAGAACAGTAAACGCCATAAAGATTTGGTATTGGCTCTGAAAAACAAGGAAATACCGATTTATATGATGTCGAATCAATTGCCCATGTTGCAGTTGGGCCGTAAACTGCCGGAAGTCAGTAATCAGGAGCAATCCTATTGCACGCCGAACGGCGATAAATACGCCGAACGCATGCTGGCCAAAACCCCCATCATCGCCTTCAGCGACCCCAACGATTTATTGAGTTATGCGATACCCCACGATTTCGTCAATACCTACCTGGACTCAAGACTGTGTATCCGGGTGACCAATATCAATATTAATGTCGCCACCGTATTCGACGTTTTCGGTCTTGGCAGGATGGCTAATCCGATGGATGCGCATATTGGCTACGATATAGACGACAGGGTCGTCGCGCTAATCGCCAAGGGGATCGGCAATGACTATACCGCCGACATCGTCAGAAAGCGTTGCCATTGGATCGATACGATCGATTGAGAGAGGAAATCGCCTTTTGAATGTAAGTTAGTCGGCTGGCCCCACCCTAGCTGAACATACCAGTTTTTGATCCTGCTTATGCTATCAGGATCATTTGGTCTTGCGAAATCAAATTTTTCAGCTAAATCAATATATTGATTAACTTGCAACTATCTCAAATGGAACTATTATCTTAGCTGAATTAATGGCAAGCCATCACGAGAGGGACATGAATGATGCTGGATCTTTTCTCGCTATTGTTCGATCCGAAAGGTTACATGCCGCATGGTCACTGCTTTCATTGGCAGCCTCTGGTGTTATGGTTAACGGTGACATCCGATTTATTGATTTTTGCCGCTTATTTTTCCATTCCGGCGGCATTGGGTTATTTTGTTTACAAACGCAAGGATTTGGATAAGAAGTGGTTGTACGCGCTTTTTTCCACCTTCATTGTAGTTTGCGGTATTACTCATTTGCTTGCGGCGATTAATGTTTGGCAACCTTTTTACGGCGTCACCGCCCTGTTCAAGGCGGTGACGGCCATCATTTCGTTGGTTACCGCATTCATCCTTTGGCCCTTCATTCCTATTGCGCTCAAAATCCCCAGTCCTAGCCAGCTTCAATTGGTGAATCGAGAATTACAGGTATTGAACGATTCCCTCGATCAGCAAGTGGAAGAGCGAACCCGGGAATTATGCTACAGCCAGAAACAATTAATCAACGTCATCAAACTTAGCCCTTCGGTCGTGTATATCTTGAGGCCGACTGGAAATCCCCAATCCCCTTTCCGCGTAGAATTCATTTCCGAGAAAATTGTCGAGATTACCGGATTTACGCCGGACGATTGGTATCAGAATCCCACGCTGTGGATAGATCATATTCACCCCGAGGATGCTGGGCAGGCTTTGGAAAATATGCGGAAATTGCTTGAGACAGGTAAATTGCAGCATGAATATCGTTTCCGGACCAAAAGCGGGAGTTACCGCTGGATCAGGGACGAATTGATCATGGATTTCGAGGAGGATCGTTCATGCAAGGAAGTCTTCGGTTCTTGGGACGATATCACCGCTTACAAACAGGCCGAGGTGGAGCTGTTATTGGCGGCGACGACATTCGAAAGCATGCAGGCCGTCATGATTACCGATGCGGCCGGTAATATTTTGCGGGTTAACAAAGCCTTTACCGATATCACCGGATATGCTATCGAGGATGTGATCGGCAAAAATCCCAATATGTTTAAATCCGGTTATCAAGATGATGAATTCTATCGCCGATTTTGGAAAACATTGTTGGAGCAAGGGCATTTCGAAGGTGAATTATGGAATCGAAAGAAAAGTGGCGAGATCTTTCCCGCTTGGGAAAGCATTACCGCCGTCAAGGACGGTGTCGGCAATATTACCCATTACGTTTCCATATTCAGCAACATCAGCGAAAAAAAAGAAAAAGAAAAGGAAATCCAGGCACTTGCCTATTATGACACACTGACCAAACTGCCGAACCGGCGTCTGTTGATCGACCGTATCGAGCATGAATTGAGTGCGGTCGTCAGGCACGCTTTGTATGGCGCCATCATTTTTCTGGATTTGGATGACTTTAAACTGTTGAATGATTCGGCCGGACACTTGGTTGGCGATGAATTGTTGATCAAGGTCGCCGACCGAATCAGTCAACATTTGCGCGCCGAGGATACGCCGGCGAGGCTCGGTGGCGACGAGTTCGTGGTCCTGTTGCAAGCCAATGATCACCGGGTTGAAGAGGCTTCCGAGCATGCTTGGCGGTAGCGAAAAAAATTCAACAAGAATTGAATAAGCCCTATGTGTTGAATGGAACGCCCATGCACTTTACGACCAGTATCGGTATCAGCGTATATCCAGACGGTAACCTTAGCGCCAACGAACTGATCCAACAAGCGGACACCGCGATGTACCGGTCGAAAAACAGAGGCAAGAATTCGATCAGTTTTTTCAATCGTGAAATGCAGAGCGCGGCGGACCATCGCATCAAAATCGAAAGCCAGCTCAGAACCGCGTTGCAAGAAAACCAATTCGAACTGTTTTTTCAACCGCAGATGGACGCGACTGGGCAATGTTACGGCGCCGAGGCATTGATTCGCTGGCAACATCCGCAGAAAGGGCTGTTATCACCCGGCGAGTTTATCCCTATTGCCGAACAAAGCGACTTGATCTCGTTGCTGGATTTGTGGGTGATTAAGGAAGCTTGCCGGCAACTTAAGGAATGGCAACAAAACGGCACAATACTGCAACATCTTGCCGTCAATGTCAGTTCCCGATTGTTACGTAAGGGAAACTTCGTGGCGAAGTTCGAAGAGATTTTACGGGAAACCGGCGCCAACCCGGAGGCCCTGATGCTCGAAGTGACCGAGCGAATCTTTATCGACAAGGTTGAAAAAGTGGCCTATGTAATCAGGCAGTTGAACGAGTTGGGAATAGCATTCTCGATCGACGATTTCGGTACCGGTTATTCCTCGCTTTCCTATTTGAAGAGCCTTCCTTTTCGGCAATTGAAGATCGATCGTGAATTCGTCAGGGATATTCTGACCGACGGCAATGACGATGCCATCGTCGAAACGATCATAGCGATGGCCAATAAATTGAATATGTGGGTGATCGCAGAAGGGGTCGAGACCGAACAACAACTGGAAATATTGCGCCAAAAAGGGTGTGATCATTATCAAGGCTATTATTTCAGCCGGCCTTTAACCGAGCGCGCTTTCAGAAAATTGTTACGCCGGCATTAAGGAGGCGTTTTTACGATTGGCAGGCGTAACAGAAGTAACTGGCGCGCTGGCCGATTTTAATCTGCTTGATCGGCATAGAGCAGCGTTTACACGGTTGCCCGGCGCGACCGTAGACAAACAAGGACTGCTGGAAATAACCGGGTTTTCCGCTTTCGTTAACGAAATCCCGCAAGGTGGTTCCTCCCTGTTCAATCGCGCTTTGCAATACGCATTTAATGGCATCGGCCAAAGCTTGGTAACGGAGTAACGAAATACGACCGGCCTGGCGGGAAGGGAGAATGCCGGCCAGGAACAAGGATTCGTTGGCGTAGATGTTGCCTACGCCGACGACGATATGACCGTCCATGATGAACGATTTGACCGCGGTTTTGCGTCCGCGCGACAATCGATACAGGTATTCGCCGTCGAACTCGGCAGAGAGGGGTTCCGGACCCAGCCGGGCCAATAACGGGTGAGAAGCGGGCGGTTTTTCACTCCAGAGTACGGCGCCGAATTTGCGCGGATCGTTGAAACGCAGCACGGTATCGTCGGCGAAAACCCAATCGATATGGTCATGTTTTGCGGGGGATTGAGTGGGAGCGACAATGCGCAAACTGCCCGACATGCCTAGATGGATGATCAGCGTGCCGGTAGTGCATTCGAGCAATAAATATTTGGCGCGGCGGCCGATATGATGGAAGCGCAGGCCTCTGAGTAGGATAGGCAATTCAGAGGGTACAGGCCAGCGCAGACGGGGTTGTCTGACGATGACATCAATAATGGGCTTGTTTTCGATATGCGGAGCGATGCCGCGCCGAGTAGTCTCGACCTCGGGAAGTTCGGGCATATTTTACTGTTTTCTACGTTTGCGCCAGATGAGGATGCCGGCCAGCAAAAACAGGCCCGGTAACAAGAGCAAGAAACCGAAGCCGATCATGGCGATGGCCGGCTTGCTAAATTGCAGGGTTCTTCCCGGCACGACTTTGCTTGGAATATCGATAAAACGATCGTTATTGGTGAGCCAGTTGACCATGCGCAGGCCAAGGTCCAGATTGCCGACATTATTTAGATAGGCGTTGGAAAGAAAATCGCCGTCGCCGATCACGATGATCCGTTGCTGTTTGCCGTCGTCCAGTTGACGGGTCAAGGCGAAGGCGAAATCAAGCGGCCCCTCACGTTCATCGCTGTCGCCATCGAAGCGTATTTTTCCAACAATGGGACCGGTTTCATTCCACGACTCCTTGCCGCTGTTAAGTAGGGGAGCGGCTCGGTATTCGTTGTCTTCGGCTTCGAACGCCAGCGCGACGGTGATTGGGAATACCGTGATGTTGCGAAATCCCTGGGTTACCGCATGCACGGGATATTCTCCTACCAGCACGAAGGTCGGGTCTTCGATACCGTAAAGGCTGGAGCGTTTATCTACAATTTTACCGGGCAGCGTGGTGATGCCTAGTTGCATGAGGAACAAATCCAGAGAGTGATTATCCGGATCGGTCATTAACAGGATATTGCCGCCAGCCCCGATATAGTCGGCGATGAGCTCCATTTCTCCATCCAACAGGTCGACGGCCGGGTCGCTCAGTACCAACAGCGACGAGTTATCCGGTATGGCCGACAATTGCGTCAGATTAATTTCCTGCGCTCGCAGGCCGCGTTTTTCCAATTCATTGCCGAACAGGCTTAGGTCGAAGTTGGCTTGGCCGGAAGGAGAGCGTTCGCCGTGCCCGCCCAGAAAGGTGATCCATCGTTCGCGACTTTCGGCCAAGCGTAACAGAGCATTGGTCAGGCTGGTTTCATCAAGATAATGGATTTTTTCGCTGCGTCCCTGATATTCGACGATGACTGCGCCTTGTGCGCCAATATTATGTTCTCGGGCTTGTTCGGGCGATTGCGTCGGATCGATGAATTGGATCTCAATATCCGGTTTGACGTATTGGTAACGCGACAGCAGTTGCTTAATTTGCTGGCGCAAGGTCGCTTCGCGGATAAATGCCTGGATACGGATGGGTTGGCCGAGTTTGCCGAGCACTTTAATAGAGGCTTCGGACAGGGTATTGTTGGCGTTGGCGCTCAAATCGATACGGGCCGGGTATTTCAGGCTTAACCAGGCTGCGGCGATAATCAGCAACAACAGCACTGATGTGACCAAAAAGCTTTTCAGACGCAAAGTCTGGTGTATGTGCCGATTAATTTTCATTTTTGCAATCTATCGGATTCCAAGCGACGAATGCTTAGAATGATGAAAGTAGCGCTGAATAGCATGAAATACAGGACATCGCTCGAATCCAACAAACCGCTCTGCATGTTTTGAAAATGTTGCAGCATGGATAAATAATTAAAAATTTCGCTGCTTTGGCCTTTCAAACCGGCGCTCCAGTCCAGTACCCACAACAACAATAGCAGGCCGAAACTGCCTATGGCGGCGACGGTCGGATGGCCGGCGATGCAGGACATGTACAGGCCGACGGAGGCGAACGCGGCAATCAACAAGGATAGCGCCAGTATGTTGCAAAAAAATTTACCGACATCGAGTTCGCCGCCAAGCAGCAGGGAGAGGGGCATCAGGCAAACCAGGCCTACAATAGACAGCAACAACCCAAGAATCCCGGCATATTTTCCGATGATGATTTCAGTGCCGTTGAGCGGCGCCGACAGCAACAGGGACAAGGTTTTATTGCGGCGTTCCTCGCATACCAGGCGCATGGTCAATAAAGGGGTGACCAACAACAGGATGATGGCGGCATTGGTAAACAATGGATTGACGACGATATCGGTGAGTCCCGGGGCGTTGTCGATGGTGGCCAGGCGCGCCTGAAAACTGTTGAAGGTCTCGACCTGGCTCAGGAATAAATAGGCCAAAATGAATTGCAGGATAGCCAGGATAGACCATGCCAGCGGAGAGAGAAACAATGTTTTCAGTTCCCTGCGGCCAATGATAAAAATCATTTTCATTGGGATAGCTCCGATTGTCGGGTCAGAGAAATAAAAATATCCTCGATGGATTTTTTTACCGGCGTGATTTCCTCCAGGCCCCAGCCCGCTTCGATGATGCGTAACGCGATTTTTTCCAATAATTGCGGCTGTTCCCTATGATGCAATAAATAATGCCGTTCTCCAGTGTTTTCGATAGCCATGACGCCGTCGATGACACTCAGTCGTTCCGTCTCGATAGGCTGCCGGGTTCGGAAACTGATTGTCGCGCAATTCATGTGCCGGTTCAGCCCGGCAATTGTTTCATGAAGGACCAGCTTGCCCTGGTGGATGATTTGTACATGGGTACAGGATTCCTGAACTTCCGGCAATATATGGGTGGACAGGATAATCCCATGGCGTTCGCCCAACTCTCTGATGAGATTGCGAATTTCCTTAATCTGGATAGGATCCAGCCCGACCGTGGGCTCGTCGAGGATGATCAGGTCGGGGTCGTGCAGAATGGCTTGGGCGATACCGATGCGTTGCTGAAAGCCCTTCGACAAGTTGGCGATCAGGCGCCGGGATGCTTGCTCCAGGCCGCATAGTCGTTTCGCCTTTGCCACGGCTTTTCCGACGTCGCGAAAAGGGAGGCCGTGCAAGCGCGCGCAAAACTCGAGATATTGATCAACGGTCAATTCCCGATATAGCGGCGGGGTGTCGGGCAGATAACCGAGGATGGACTTGGCTTGCTTGGGTTGGTCCAATAAGTCGATGCCATTGATAATAATTTGACCGGCGCTGGGCGCCAGATTTCCGCACAACATCTGCATCGTGGTTGTTTTGCCGGCGCCGTTGGGGCCAAGAAAGCCGAGAATCTCGCCTTTGTTCAGTTCGAAACTGACATCGTGGACCGCACAGTGGTCGTCGTAATAACGATACAGATTTTGGGCTTCGATTAGCGCGGTCATGTGATGCCAGTCTCCGCAAGTGGGCGCGATCGTCGTAAGGAATCAGATGTGCTTTAGTAACAACTGGATCTCGTCTTGTAGCTTCTTGCGAAACAACAAAAATTTCCAACGTGCCCCGCCGCATTGCCGCCATAGCAAGGCGGAACGAACGCCGGCCAGTAACAATGCCCTGATCTTATTGACGATAGCGGGGTTGGAAAGATATTCGGGTTCGCCGTTGACCATGATCCGTGGCGGTATGGTACTAATGGTGCTGTGATACAAATCGCCCAGATTGGCGAAGATGTTTTCATGCAACAAACCGAAATGTTCAGCCTGGTTTTGCGCCTTTTCGATTCCTGCGGTGATGGTTTTCAGCATCTCCGGACGGTTGGACAACTGCCTTTCCAGGTAGATTAACGAAGCGGCATAGCGGGCTTGCTCGGGATCGGCAATTGTTCTGCCGGTCAACTGTTTATCCAGTTGCTTTAATCCGAGCCCAACTCCCTCCAGTCCGCCATAAATGTCGGTCACGCTGGCGGCATCGATTTTCAATAGGCTGCCGATACTGGCTTCCATGGCCTTGCTGTCGGCGGAACCAGATGTGGCCAATTGTTGCACCAGATAACAGGCTTGGGCCACGCCGGCCAGGGCGATCGTTTGGTTGGTAATGGTTTTTAGAGGCATGTTAGTTACAGGCAAGCTGGTTTGGGCAGGCGTTGTCGAGTTTTTGTCCCGCTTTTAGCCAGGCTTGGATGCCGTTGGATAAATGGTAGACGTTTTTCATGCCCAATTGTTGGGTTAAATAATTGCCGACCATGCCGCTGCGGTTGCCGGAACGGCAAACGAGAATGACGGGTTGGTCGGAAGACGATTTCAGTTTTGCCAACTCGCTCAGCCATTGTTCGGCATCGTATTTTCCTTGCTTGTTGAAAAACTCCAGCTTATGGCTTGAGGGAATGATTCCGGTGGACAGCCATTCTTGTTCGGTGCGGATGTCGATCACCAATGCCGCGCCGTTTTTCTGCAAGGCCTGGACTTGTTCGACGGATAAATCGATTAACTCGGCGGCCGTTGTTAACGAAGAAAATAATGACAAAAGAGTGAAGAGAATTATTTTTATGCGCATATTTTTTATTTTAGCAGTTTATATTGTCCAGCACATCGTCTGCCCAACTGATGCTTTGCAGATAAATCTGGCCGATGTTTTTCGGGCTGATTTGAGAAAAGTGTTTGCTGGATAGTTCCCAGCGCTCATAACAGATGACATAGGATAAGATTTCACCGCCAATACCGCTATGGTGCAAGATCGCTTGGTAGACATCTTCGGTCAGGGGTAATTGGTTTAAAGCCTCTTCGAGAGGTATATCCAAAAGGCTGTCCAGCGACGACAACAAGCCGATTAGAAACAAATGCTCTGGCGCTTCATTATACTGTTTGGCGAGCAGTTCGCACATTTTGCCGCGAATCAATATTTGTTGGAACAGCGCATTCGGTTTGTTCGACAAAGATGTCAGGGTCAGGATGTTGATCCAGCGTTTTATTTCGTTCATGCCCAGATAGGTCAGGGCGTGTTTGATCGACTCTATTTTATTAGGCAAGGAAAAGAACGCCGAATTGATATAACGGAGCAGCTTATAGCTCAGCCCGACGTCATGGGAGATGATATTGCCCAGTTCGTCGAACCCCACTTCCGGTTGGTTTATTTTAGTCAACAGCCGGATTGCCGCGGCTTGATTGACGCTGAGTCTTTTGCCGGACACGAGATGCGGTTTACTGAAGAAAAACCCCTGGAATAGCATGCAGCCCGCGGCCTTGAGCGCTTCGAATTCGGCGTGGGTTTCGACTTTTTCGGCCAGCAGGGTCAGACTGAAACGTTTTAATTTTTCGATCAAGGCCAGTGTTTTCGGTAGAGGCATGGCCTTGATGTCGAGCTTGATGATGTCGGCGATTTTAAGTAGCGGCAACCATTCCGGTTTCAATACGAAATCGTCCAAGGCGATGGTATAGCCTTGCCGAGAAAATTCCTTCAATGCGTCGATGATGGCCTGGTCGATGGTTATATTTTCCAGCACTTCGATGACGATGCGATCCTTGGGCAGGCTGAGCGGGGTTTTTTCCAGCAGATTACGTGCGGTAAAATTAATAAAGGCCTTGCCCGGCCCCACTAGCTCATTAAGACCGATTTCCAGCAAGGTGTCCGTGATGACTTGATTGGTGGCGTCAGCCGCTTCATCCTTATGGGAAAGGTCGAAATCCTGGCCTCGAAACAGGATTTCGTAAGCATAGATATTTTGATGGCTATCGAGAATTTGCTGTCGTCCGATGAGAATGTCGCTCATTAACTGTCATTTTATTTTACGAAGAAGGGGCATTGCTCTATCATGCGGTCAAGCGTTTATATCATGTTCGTTGATTAGCAGTCGAGCATGAGTGAGTGAATTTTTTAACACAAATGGAGGAAACGATGAGTGAAACAGTAACTCTTAACGTCAGCGGGATGAAATGCGGCGGATGTGAATCGTCGGTTAACGAAAAAGTCGGTGCCATAAACGGCGTCATTGCCGTAAAGCCCTCGCATAAGGAAAATAAAGTGGAGGTCGAATACGATGAAGCCAAAACCACGCTGGATGACATAAAACAAGTGATCGCCGACGCCGGATTTACCGTGGAATAAAAAAACGCGCACAGGAAGTCGATTTTAACGAGAATGAGATAGGCAGGCATAGTTTATGAATACCGAGACACAGGCAGATTCATCAACCGAAACACGATTATCAATTCTGGGAATGCGTTGCGCCGGTTGTGTCAGCGCGGTCGAAGGTGCTCTGAATGCTGTGCCTGGCGTCAAAGAAGTGAGTGTCAATTTTGCCGATCATTCGGCGGTCGTTCGAGGAAATAGCGATCCCGATTTATTAAAAACGGCAGTCCAGGAGGCCGGCTATGATGCCGCCATTATGGAAGGACTCGAAGATCCAGCGGAAGAGGAACAGCAGGAATTGGAACGTTATCAAAAACTGATGAAAAAAGCGGCTGTGGCGGC
Organism: Methylomarinum vadi; assembly: GCF_000733935.1. Lineage (NCBI taxonomy): Bacteria > Pseudomonadati > Pseudomonadota > Gammaproteobacteria > Methylococcales > Methylococcaceae > Methylomarinum > Methylomarinum vadi. The sequence goes on along the minus strand of NZ_JPON01000001.1, from coordinate 920,097 downwards.
CGCCTTCGGGTTTCCGCTGATGATTGCCGGGCACATGGATTGGTTGCCGGCACTCAACTCCGCGGCCGGACAGGTGTTTTGGCCTTATGTCTCGTTGATTACGCTGGCGTTGCTGTATTATTCCGGAGGGCATTTTTACCAGGGCGCGCTTAAGTCTTTGTTGTTGAAGCAAGCCAATATGGACACGTTGATTGCGTTGGGAACCGGCGCCGCCTGGTTTTATTCGTCGATTTTGATCGATTTTTCCGATACTCTGGCATCGCTGTCCGCGCATGCGTATTTCGAAGCTTCCGTCATTATCCTGGCCTTCATCAATTTCGGCACCGCCTTGGAAACCCGGGCCCGAGGTAAGACTTCTTCGGCGATCAGGGAATTGATCGGACTGCAACCGCGCACCGCCCGAGTCATTCGGGACGGCCAGGAAATGGATATACCGATCGAACAGGTCGGCCTGGAGGAAACGCTGCGAGTCAGGCCGGGCGAAAAAATTCCGGTCGACGGCGTGTTGATCGAAGGGCATTCGACCGTCGACGAATCGATGTTGACCGGCGAACCGATTCCGGTCGAGAAAATGGAAGGCTCCGGGGTGGTGGCCGGAACGATGAACCAGCAAGGCAGCTTTCTGTTCAAGGCGACCCGGATCGGCCGCGATACCGCGTTGGCGCAGATCATTAAAAGCGTGCGCCAAGCGCAAAGTACCAAACCGGCGATCGCAAAACTGGCGGATAAAATTTCCGCCGTGTTCGTGCCGATCGTAGTGGCGATATCGTTGCTGACGTTTATGATTTGGATGGCTATCGGGCCTGATCCGGCCTTGGCCTATGCCTTTGTCACATCGATGACGGTTTTGGTCATTGCTTGTCCTTGCGCGCTGGGATTGGCGACGCCGATCTCGGTCATGGTATCGGTGGGTCGGGCCGCACAAATGGGGGTGTTGATACGCAATGGCGAGTCCTTGCAAAGCGCCGGCAAGTTAAGTTGTTTGATCCTCGACAAAACCGGTACCGTGACGGAGGGCAAGCCCACGGTTTCCACCATCGAGGCGGTCGGTGATTACGACGAAGAACGCGTGTTGCAATTGGCCGCCAGTATCGAATCCGGTTCCGAGCATCCCTTGGCCGCGGCCATTCTGGCGGCTGCCGAAGAAAAACAAGTCAAATTGGAAAAGACCGGCAGATTTCACGCCGTGGCGGGTCATGGCATCACCGCGGAAATTGGTGAGCATCAAGTGTGCTTCGGCAATACCGCCTTGATGGACGAACAGGGCGTCAAATACGCACGCTACGGTAAAAAAATGGAAACTTTGTCGAGCCAGGGACAGACTCCTATGCTGTTGGCGGTGGATAACAAAATCGTAGGGATTATTGCCGTTTCCGACCCGATCAAAAAGGATTCGGCCAAGGCGGTTAAAGAACTGATCCAACAGGGCGTCAGGGTTTTGATGGTGACCGGCGATAATGAAATAACCGCCAAGGCGGTCGCCAAACAGGCCGGAATTCAGGAAATTCGCGCGCAAGTCCTGCCGCAAGACAAGGCGGCCGTAGTCAAGAAATTGCAACAGCAAGGCGAAGTCGTCGGCATGGTGGGCGACGGCATCAATGACGCGCCGGCCTTGGCCCAGGCCGATGTCGGTTTCGCCATCGGTACCGGCACCGATGTCGCGATCGAAAGCGCCGATATCGTAATCTTGCAGGGCTCGCTGTTGAAAGTGCCGGAAGCGATGGCGCTATCCAGGGCGACGGTGACCAATATCAAACAAAATCTGTTGGGCGCCTTCTTTTACAATACTATCGGCATTCCGGTAGCGGCCGGTTTGTTGTATCCGGTCTTCGGCCTGTTGTTGAACCCGATGATCGCAGGCGCGGCGATGGCAATGTCGTCGGTCACCGTTGTCAGTAACGCCAACCGCTTGCGCTGGGTCAAATTGAGCGGCGAGTAGAGCGCCGCTAAAATAATATCTTGTGTTTTGCTATCTTGTTGGGCGGGTAGCGAACGACTCCGCCCGACTAACACAAGGTTTAAAGGGCGAACCCACCCCAAATTTCAGTCGTTCTTCCGCATAACTCAACCGAAAAAACAGTCGCCGAATTCGATCATCATTTGGCGACAACTGAACAAGGTATAGGGATATTCGGTCCAGATCAGATAGCGAACCACATATTCGAAATAGGCATATAAGGTTATCAGGCGCGCCGTGCTGGCCTGCCATTTCGACCCGCATTTATCGGAAGCGCGCCATACCGCCACCGTCCAGTAAACCAAGGGCAGGGCAAAGATGATATGCATAGTCGCCCAACTGGCTATGGTGTAGGTTTCGTTAACGGCCCTGTAATCGATATAAAATAAAGTGGCGTTAAATAGCAGCAGAAAAGGCCAGAATACCTTCCATAAGGCGACCCGGCCGAACCAAGTGGCATGAAGGTAAAGATAGGGGTCATTGGGCCGCTCCTCATGCCATTCCGGCAATGGTTCGGGGGTGCCCAAGTGGACAAAGTAGCCGACTCCGGCAAGCAGAAGGGCGAATTCCCAATAGCTGATAATTGCAATATTGCCGAAAAGAATGGGTAGGCTGGTGACAAACATACGACGATTAATGCACGATATCCGTTAGGGCGCTGGTAAGATCGGTATAAGCGAAACGAAACCCTTGCTTAAGCAAACGGTCCGGTAGCACCCGCTGGCTTCCCAGCACCAAACCGGACATCTCTCCTAGCAAGGTTTCCAATGCAAAGGCCGGTATGGGAAGGCAGGCCGGTCTTTTTAACACCTTGGCCAATGTTTCGGTGAATTGACGGTTGGTGACGGGGGTGGGTGCCGTGGCGTTATAGGCGCCTTGCATTGTCGGGTCGTCGATCATCGTTTCCGCGATACTTAACCAATCTTGCAGATGAATCCAGGACATCCATTGCTTGCCGTTTCCGATTCTTCCGCCTAGTCCAAGTTTGAATGGCAGCAGCATTTGTTTCAGCAAACCTCCCCCGGGGCCCAGTACCAGCCCGGTCCGTATCAGGCAGACTCGGACACTGTGTTGTTCGGCCTGTAAGGCGGCCCGTTCCCAATCGGCACATAGGCGATGCGGAAAATCGTCCACGCTATTGCTTTCCTCCGTCAGTATCTCATCGCCCTGGTCGCCGTAATAACCGATGGCCGAACTGCTGATCAGCAATTGCGGTTTTTGTTCCATAACAGCAATGGCGTTAACAAGTTTTTCGGTCAAGGCGATACGACTGTCGCGCAGAGTTTTTTTGCGTCGCTCGCTCCAACGTTGCGCAAATATTGGGGCGCCCGCCAGGTTGATGACGACATCGAACGTTTCGCGAGCCGATAACTGGCCAAGATCGGTCAGAGGCGTCACCTTGCCGGCAAAAAGCGTCGTGACTTTTTCCCGGCTCCTGCTCAAAATGGTGACATGATGCCCTTGTTCGAGGAATTTTCTGGTCAAGGCGCTGCCGATGAAGCCAGTCCCTCCGGTAATGAGTATTTTCATAGCGTCACCCATGGCGTTTATTTCGTTGTATTATGGAGCTTATTGACCAATCCGGAAAAAGCAAGTTTCTTTTCGAAGTGCTGGATCAGCCCATGTCAGATTGCTCGGCGCTTGCATGCAAATTTCTATGGAGTGCTACGTTAGCGGCCAACGGGTTGCTGCCGTTTATTGTTCATCTGGTTTTTTATCGATTAGCCAATAAGTCAGTCCGAGCGCCAATACTACCGCGGCGCTGGAATAGACATATTCAGGTTGCAGGCTTTTGAAATCGAATATGATCACTTTTCGGGAAATCGCCATCAGCGCCGTGGCGACGACCAATTTAACCGGAATGACGTCGCTGCGCAGGTACAAACTGATATTCAGGAAAATCTCAATCGCAATCAATACCGCAAGGAAGGCGCCGAATGTCGCCAAAATATCAGGGATGGTCATCAGAAAATGGGGCGGGGTCAACAACAGTTTCTGATAGATCACATAAACGACATCGGCGACTCCCAGAAAAATCACCAAAACCATCAAGAAGGCCAGAATTGTCACCGCAAAACGGATAGCCTTGTGAAATAAGATCAGGATTCCCTGCTGATCATCATGAATCGGTAACTCCTCGTGTGCTTGACGTTTTTCATAGGATGTCTTGAAAAATTTCATTAAGGGAGCAATCAGTGTTTGATTGACATCCAGATCGGGATTTTGCTTTTGCTTGCTGAAAAAATCGTTTAAACCATCGATATTTAAGGCGGCTAATTGCGCTTCATTGACTTCTTCGAATCCCATGCTCCATTGGTCGAATTGACGTTCGCTGATGTACTCTCTGTTCAACTCGATGACATTTTTATGCCGAGGATCTTTTTTGATTTTTTCATAAACTTTATTGATGACTTCTTCCTTGCCTTCCAAAACCTGGATAAAGCATTCGTTGTGATAAAGCAGGACACCCGTCAGGTTGTTTTTGGTATTGTTCGTTCGGCATTGCCGAAGCAAGGACATTAAATCGTCACTACTAACCGGTTTTACTGATTGGCTGATATAGACCAGTCGAATCATGATCAATCCTCCCGCATGTCATTATTGTTATGTGCGTTCCAGTTTGGTGCAATCAACAGCGGATAGCAAGCCTTTATTTGGCTCTAAGCGATGCCGTTCTATTCAGGATATGAGGTGGGCGGTTGAACCTTGAGTTATCGCGATGACTCATCATCCGAGTGATTCCGGCGTGAAAAAGCGCCAAACAAAATGTGTGATAGCCCAAGGTATAAGAAGAAGGTGTTGTAATCATTGTCAATGGGAATCTCATTGACGTAGCCATAGAATTGCAACGAGGCAATCAGCATTAACAAGAATAGCCCTAAGAGCATGATCCCTTGGTTATTATTGCTAAAGTGGCAATAGCTGTAGACGGCAATTTCCGTCAAACACAAATAAACAAACATTATGCGCAGATTGCCGCTTAACGGGCCATATAAATCTCCAAGATCGGCAAAGAAGAAATCACTGCCGCTTAAGGAAAAAACGCTGACGATCATCAAAAAGATGACCGAAGCGTTAAAATTGACCTGTAACAGTATTTTCAAAATAGTGAGACTTTTCGACATGGAAAGCTGACGATTCACTGCTGCCAAAAAAGAAGCCCTTCACAGCATTGAACCGGAAGGGCCTTGAAATAAAGAATGTTAAACCGGGAATGGGCCGCCTTGGCCGATATTTTGCGGGTTATCGTCGCCAGAGGGTGTTTCGATATTTTGTTCAGGCGGCGTTTTCGACTCCTGGGATGGCGGATCGATCTTTTCGCCTTTCATCAAGCGGTCGATCTGGTTTTTATCGATGGTTTCCCAGTCCATCAGCGCATGGGCCATGTTATGCAATATATCCATGTGTTCGGTCAGGATATCCTTGGCACGTTTGTAATTGGTATCGACGACATGACGAATCTCGTCGTCGATGATCTGCGCCATTTTTTCCGACATCGGCTTGGCTTGCGGACCCATGTAGCCCATGCCTTCGCTTTCGCCGTAATCCATAGGGCCGAGCCGGTCGGATAGACCCCATTTGGTGACCATGTTGCGGGCCAGTTGGGTCGCCCGTTCGATATCATTAGAGGCGCCGGTGGTGACTTTGTTTTTGCCGTAAATAAGTTCTTCGGCGACACGACCGCCAAAAAGACTGGCGATCTGACTTTCCAGTTTGTCCTTGCTGGCGCTGTATTGGTCGCGTTCCGGCAGGAACATCGTGATGCCCAGCGCGCCGCCGCGCGGCATGATACTCACTTTATAAACCGGATCGTGTTCCGGAACGATCCGGCCGACGATGGCGTGACCGGCTTCGTGGTAAGCCGTCATCAGCAAGTCTTCGGGGCGCATGACCATCGAGCGTCTTTCCGCGCCCATCAGCATCTTGTCCCGTGCTTTATCCAGGTCGTTCATGGACACGATGCGCTTGTTATTACGGGCGGCGAACAGGGCGCCTTCATTGATCAAGTTGGCCAGTTCGGCGCCGGAAAAACCCGGGGTGCCGCGGGCAAGATCGGTAACGCTGACGTCGTCGGCTAAGGGAATTTTCTTCGCGTGAACTTTCAAAATTTGTTCGCGGCCTTTAATGTCGGGCAGGCCGACATTGACTTGGCGATCGAAACGGCCTGGTCTCAGCAGTGCCTTATCTAATACATCGGCACGGTTGGTCGCGGCAATAACGATGATCCCTTCATTGCCGCTGAAGCCGTCCATTTCGACTAACAATTGGTTCAACGTTTGTTCGCGTTCGTCATTGCCGCCGCCCATGCCGGAACCGCGATGGCGGCCTACCGCATCGATCTCATCGATAAAGATGATGCAGGGCGCGCGTTTCTTGGCTTGTTCGAACATGTCACGCACCCGGGAGGCGCCGACACCCACAAACATTTCGACAAAATCAGAGCCCGAGATCGAGAAAAAGGGCACGCCCGCCTCTCCGGCAATGGCCCGAGCCAGCAGTGTTTTACCGGTACCGGGAGGGCCCACCATCAGCACGCCGCGCGGGATTTTGCCGCCGAGGAATTCGTATTTAGCCGGGTCTTTTAGAAAATCGACCATTTCGACCACGTCTTCCTTGGCTTCTTCGACACCGGCAACATCGTCGAAGCAGACCTTAACCTGGTTTTCTTCCAGCAACTTGGCCCGGCTTTTACCGAAGTTCATCTGCCCTCCAGCCCCGCCGGCCTGCTGTTTACGCATGAAGTATATCCAAACGGCAATCAACAACAGGATAGGGCCCCAAGACATGAAAAATTGCATGAAAGCGGAAGGCCTTTCCGGTTTGGCGACCTTGATTTTGACCCCGTATTGCAGTAGCTCGTCGATCATGTGCGGATCGTTGGGGTTGTAGGTAGTGAAGCGTTCGCCGTTAGTACGGCGGCCATTAACGACTTCATCGTTGATGGTTACTTCGGCAATTGCTCCGCCACGAATATCTTCAATGAAATCGGAATAGGATAGAGCGTAATTACGTTCGTAACTCGGGCCCGTCCGATTGAACATCGATATGACGACCGTGACAATCACGGTCAACATGAAGATTCTGATGATATGTGCTTTCATGCTTCAACCTCTCTGTGAGCAGTAATTCTTGATTCTCCAAAAATACCCGACCTTCCTTCTCGGGTTTTATTCAGTTTATCACGAGTAACGATTCCTAGTCCCTATTAGTCTTCATGCCGTAATAAACGCCATTCGATCTTACCGCCGGACAGTGCTTACATGTTGGAAAGTGCATCTTGATCTACTTCATATAAGCAATGTCGGACAAAATAACTTTCTTGTTTGTCCACTTTTAAAGGGATAAGTTCATCGCTTTTATAAGCGATTGGTAATATAAGGTCAACTTAACGGTTATTCATTGGCCGGTAAATACAATTTAAGTTCGTAACCAAAGTTTTGTCTTAGCTTTTCCAGCGCGATATTTTGAATTTGTCTGATTCTTTCCCGAGTCACTTGCATTTGTTCAGCGACTCCCTGCAAAGTCATCTCATGCTGGTTTTTCAGCCCAAAACGCATGGTTAGGATATCTGCCTCGCGTTGCGACAAGGATTCGATCGCTTCGAGCAGAAATTGACTCAGGTTTTGTTCCGCCAATACCTCCAGGGGTTGTTGAAACACTTGTTGTTCCAGATTAGCCATGGCGTCTGGGTGATCGTCTTCGCCCGTTTCGGATGTAGCCGGCGTTAATGCATTCTGATAAAAACTGACGACGGTCTTTATTTCGTCTTCGCTGAGCTCGCACTGAGATTTTATTTCCTCGATGCTTGGCCAACGGTTTTCGTTAAGGTAATGGCTACGCATGATTTCAAATACGCCGGAGGCCTTTTCAGCCAAGCCGAACGGTAGGCGGACAATTTTATCTTGCCGCACTACCAACCGGGAGACGGTTTGTTTGATCCAATAACTGGCATACGTTGAAAAGCGAATGTCACGACGATAGTCAAATCGATCCACCGCCTTGAGCAAGCCAATCATCCCTTCCTGCATCACATCATGGAAGTTGAGGTTTCCGGTGTTTTGTTTGCGGACGATAAAGGCGACAAGCTTGCGGTTTTGCATGACCATTTGCTGGCGCGTAGCCTGTAGACTATGGCGCAGTTGCTGTAATTCTTGTCGATAAACTTTGTTGTCTTGATTAGCGGCAATATTTTTTTCGGCCGCTTGCAGTAAAAATACCGGCAAAAAATGAAACTGAGACAATTCAGTGGCGACATGGCTAGGCTGTGATAAAACCTGATCCATTAATCCCGCGATTTTTTCGGTGATTTGTCTAGGATTAGGTTGTACAGACTGTTCATGCTGTACAACTTTTTCAAGGTAAAGCGAGCAATTGACCATTTCGCTGATATCGATATTTCTCTCGAGACAGGCCGAAAAATGTTTGGCCACAACATGAAGTCCCTTTGGGTTTTCCAATAGAATGTGTTGCAACCTTTCACGCGTCTGCTCGATTTGCTTCGCCAGGCGTTGCATGTCATCCATGGTGTCGGGGGAGTGGTTTGGATGGATAGATTGAGTGCTTATTGAAGACATAATGGAAACCCTGAGTTTTACAAGACTTTGCAAGTAAGCTACAGCAATGTACAATCATTGTCAAATAAAAACATGTACAAAACATAAACAATGTATCATATCAAAACTATCGCAACATTGACCGGATTGAGTTCCGAAACGCTGCGGGCCTGGGAAAGACGCTACCAGACGGTAGTTCCTGCGCGCGATGAAAGCGGCAGACGGGTATATTCCGAACAAGATCTGGCGCGCTTGCTGTTACTGGCGGAATTGACCCATGCTGGACACAGCATTGGCAAGTTATCCAAGTTGGACGATAGGCAATTGGCCAAACTTGTTCAGCCGGAAAGTAGATTGACTGATGTTTCCCAACATCAGTATTTCGATCGCATCATCGAGTCATTGCTGCAATATCGGGTCGATTCTTTTGAAGAATTGTTGAAACGCGCGCTGCTGGCTTACGAGCCGTTGCCCTACGTCCGCGATATTTTGACCCCAGCCCTGTATCGGGTGGGACAACTATGGCATGAGGAGAAATTGAGCGTAGCCCAGGAACATATGTTTTCGGCTTGCGTGAAACGTATTATTCTCAGCATGGTCAATAACATTCACCTGTTAACACATAATAGGCCGTCCATCCTTTTCGCGACGCCACAAGGAGAAATCCATGAATTCGGTATTTTGATGGCTTGTCTGCTAGCGGCCTCGCAGCAATTCAATTGTTATTATCTGGGCAGTGACCTACCAGCAGCGGAAATTGTCGAAGCCAGCCGTCATTTGCAGCCGGATGTCGTTGCGTTAAGTGTTATTAACACGCCTCCTGAACCGGAAATTGTCGAACAGCTGCATTGGCTCGGCGAGGTCGATGAACTTCGCGAAACGCAAATCTGGATTGGAGGTCAGGGGGCGAAATATTTGGCCGAGCATCAGCGACTCAACCGGCGTTTGCAGCTGATTGCTGATATCGATGCTTTTCATCAGAAGGCCTGTCAATTCAAATATTTGAGGGATAGATCGTGAGTTGTTCAACAGTCTCCGAGCGCCCCATTATTTGTTGGTTTCGCAACGATCTGCGCTTGAGTGACCATGCCGCCCTTCATGCGGCGGTGGCTAGCGGGAGGCCGCTCATGGCGCTGTACATATTGGATGACTCCAATGCCGGTCGATGGCGCCAAGGAAGTGCCAGCCGTTGGTGGTTGCATCATAGCCTAATGTCGTTGCAACGCAGTTTGGCCAAATTAGGCGGAGATTTATGCCTGCGCCGCGGCAATCCATTAACGATCATTCCCGAGTTGCTGGCCGAAACCGGTGCCAAGGCGCTGTACTTTACTCGCGCTTACGAACCGTGGGCCGGGACAGTGGAAAAGGCGCTACATTCGCGGTTACATAAGGAGATCGATATCCAGCGTTTCCCGGGCGCTTTGCTGTTCGAACCGGAGCAAATCAAAACCAAAGCCGGAGATCCATTCAAGGTATTCACGCCGTTCTGGAAAGCCTGTTTGCAGGCCCGGCAGGCGGACAGCTGTTTACCGGCTCCCGAGTCGATCAATTTTTATTCGCATGCGCCATATTCCGAAGATTTGCCCAGTTGGCGGTTACTGCCGACCTCGCCGGATTGGGCCGGCGGTCTGAGAGAGGCATGGCAGCCTGGAGAGGAGGGCGCCTGGGGTACCTTGGAAAATTTTTTGCAAACTTCGCTGACCCATTATGCGGCGCAGCGCGACCGACCCGATTTGCGGGCAACTTCGTGCTTATCTCCCTATTTGCATTTCGGGGAGCTCAGTCCTCGGCAGCTTTGGCTGGCGATCAGAGGGTGGCAGGACACCCATGCTGGCGCCACCAAGGGCGCGGAAAGCTTTTTACGCGAATTGGGCTGGCGAGAATTTTGTTGGCATTTGCTATTTCATTGGCCCAAACTTCCTGAAGAACCGTTTCAGCAGCAATTCGCCGCCTTTCCCTGGCAACGCGATGCGGCTTTATTGCAGGCATGGCAACAGGGAAGGACCGGTTATCCGATCGTCGATGCCGGTATGCGCGAATTGTGGCAGACTGGCTGGATGCATAATCGAGTCAGAATGATAGCCGCTTCATTTCTGGTGAAGGATTTGCTGCAGCCGTGGCAGGACGGCGAGGCCTGGTTTTGGGATACCCTGGTCGATGCCGATTTGGCCAACAATGCCGGCGGTTGGCAATGGGTGGCCGGATGCGGCGCCGATGCGGCGCCGTATTTCCGCATTTTCAATCCCGTCCTGCAGGGCAAGAAATTCGATCTGGAAGGCGTTTATGTCAAACGTTGGTTACCCGAATTGTCGGCCTTGCCGGCGAAACATATCCACGAACCCTGGCTGGCGCCGAATGCGGTATTGCGGCAGGCCGGTATTACGTTGGCGCGGGATTATCCGTTTCCGCTGGTCGATCACGCCGAGGCCCGGCAGCGGGCTTTAGCCTCATTTCAGCAAAGTAAACACTCCGCCGAGTGAATTTACGGTTGTCTTTTGGCGATTGCATGGAATACTCGTCATTATAGCCGTGACAATTTTACGTTTATAGCGGCTCGAGGCGATCTGTAATTAGGTTCGGTCTATGTCGGTGATACAGTCTTTATGGTTGATGATGGCCTTGGTTTGGATCGGCGCGGAGTGGCGGGTGGCATCGTCTACGCGCTATGCCCTGGCCGAGTCTTCCGGCGACCGTCATGCGGGCGATGCCTTGCTGTGGCTGGTCATAGGTCTGTCGTTGCCGATTGCCTTATGGCTGAAACAACAACAGCAATGGCCCATTGCTTGGCCGACTGGTCTGCGGCAGCCGCTGGCGATTGGGGTGTTTTTGTTGGGCTTGGTTATCCGCTATAGCGCGGTGTCGGCGCTCGGCCGTTTTTTCACTACCCGGGTCGGCATTCAGCCTGCGCATGTCCTGATCAAAACGGGGCCGTATCGTTATATCAGGCATCCCTCCTATACCGGTCTGCTGGTCAGTTTTGCCGGGGCGGGATTTGCGATGGGCGATCTTTTAGCCTTTGCCGTCTTGTTGATTCCGTTGTTTGGGGTGTTGCTGAAGCGAATCGACGTGGAGGAACGTTGGTTACAGAACCATTTTGGTCAGGATTATCGGAACTACTGCCAAAATACTCGCAAACTATTTCCGTATCTGTATTGAAAGGATGAACAATGCCTGAAAAACATATCGTCATCGTTGGGGGTGGTCCCGGGGGGTTATGTGCCGCGATGTTATTGAGTCACCGTGGATTCAGGGTTTCCCTGTTCGACAAAAATACCACTGTAGGCGGCCGCAACAGAGCCTTGCGCGAGAGCGGTTATGTTTTCGACATTGGACCGACCTTCCTGTTGATGAAAGGGGTGCTCGATGAAATGTTTGAATTGTGCGGCCGCGACAGCGCCGATTACCTGGATTTCATCCGCCTCGATCCAATGTACCGGCTGTTATTCGATGACCGGCAGATTCAAATCTATTCCGATCCGGAATTGATGCGTCAGGAGTTACGGAAGGTTTTTCCCGACAGTCCGGCTGGCTACGACCATTTTTTGCAGCGGGAAGGCGAGCGCTTCCGCCATCTGTATCCTTGCATCACGCGCGATTATTCAAGCATTAAATCCTTTTTGTCGCAGGATTTGCTCAAGGCTTTGCCGCATTTGGCGGTCAAGGACAGCGTCTTCTCCAATTTGGGCCGATATTTCAAAGAAGAAAAAATGCGCCTGATCTTCTCCTTTCAGGCCAAATATCTGGGAATGTCGCCATGGCAATGTCCGGCCTTGTTCACGATGTTGTCTTATCTCGAGCATCGTTATGGCATTTATCACGTTAAAGGCGGACTGAACCGAATTTCGTCGGCAATGGCGACAGTGGTCGAGGAGCAGGGTGGTTCCATTCATTCCGGCGTGGAAGTGAAGTCATTGCTGATTGACAATAAATTGGTCAAAGGCGTCCGCCTGGAGGACGGGACCGAAGTGGCCGCCGATGAAGTCATCGTCAATGCCGATTTCGCCTATGCGATGAGCGAACTGGTCGAGCCCGGCGTACTGAAACGATACAGTCGAGCCAAACTCGAGCAAAAGGAATTTTCCTGCTCCACCTTCATGCTCTATCTTGGGTTAGACAAACGCTATGATATTCCGCACCACAATGTCGTGTTCGCCCGCGATTACAAAACCAATGTCAGTAATATTTTTACCCGTAAAACTTTGTCCGAGGACTTTTCCTTTTATGTGCAGAATGCCTGTGCCAGCGACGATACGTTGGCCCCGGTCGGCAAGTCGGCGCTTTATGTTTTGGTGCCGATGCCCAATAATCGAAGCGGCATAGACTGGTCCGAACAGTGCGCGACGATCCGCGAAAAGGTGCTCGATAACCTCGGCGGCAGACTGGGGTTGCACGATGTGCGCAATCATATCGAATACGAAAAGATCATCACGCCGCAAAATTGGCAAAGCGATGAGAACGTTTTTCTCGGCGCGACCTTTAACCTGTCGCATAAATTCAGTCAGATGTTGTATTGGCGCCCGCACAATCGATTCGAAGAGCTGGAACGGTGCTATCTGGTCGGCGGCGGAACCCATCCGGGCAGTGGATTGCCGACGATTTATGAATCGGCCCGTATTTCCGCCAACATGATTTGCCGGAAGTACGGCGTCGATTTTTCAGCAGAACCAAACAATGAGTGGTTGGAGCAAATGCGATGAGCGGAAGGGTGTTTGAGGCAACGAGTCCCGTTGATGGACGCCTGCTGAAAACCTATCGCGAGACAGCAATCGATCAAATCGGTCAGCGCATCGCCACGGCTCGACAGGCCGCCGAAATCTGGGCGGGTTATAGCATCGAACGGCGTTTAGCTGCGTTGTCGCCGTTACGCGATCGATTGGCAACCGATATTGACTCAATCAGCGATCGTTTGGCCGGCGTTACCGGCAAGGTCCGGACCGAGATTTTGCTGGGAGAAATCTATCCGTTGCTGCATATGCTGGATTACTACGGCAAGCATGCCGCGGCAATTCTTGCCCCGCAAGCGGTGAGCACTTCCGCTCTGATGTTTCCCGACGCGACTGCCGGCTACGAATATAAGCCTTATGGCGTGGTTGCGGTTATTTCGCCGTGGAATTTTCCCTTGCAATTAACCCTGTATCCCTTGCTGTCCGCATTGATTGCCGGTAACGGCGTGGTTTTCAAGACATCCGAATTGAGCCTGCCGATCGGCGAATTGATCGTTGAGCTGTTTGCGGCATTGGAGATCCCGCAAGGTTTGGTGCAATGGATCATCGGCGGACCGGAAGCCGGGCGGCAGCTGATCGAGCAGCGACCCGACCTGGTTTTTTTTACCGGTGGCCTGAACGCCGGCCGCAGCGTGATGAATCAGGCTGCGCGTCACCCGATTCCGTTGATTCTTGAATTGGGCGGCAAAGACGCCATGGTGGTGTTTGCCGATGCATACCAAGAACGTGCCGTCAATGCGGCCTTGTACGGCGCTTTCAGCAATAGCGGACAGGTATGCGTCGCGGTTGAACGGCTTTATGTCGAGGACAGCCTTTACCTGCCATTTGTTGAGCGACTGTGCGAGGCGGTGGTTAAGTTGACGCTAGGGCAAGACGGCGAGGGCGATGCGGGGCCGATCATATCGCAACAACAATTGGCCGTGATCGAGGCGCATTATCACGATGCGCTGGCTAAAGGCGCCCGGGCATCGGGGCCATTGCAACGAAACGGCAATTATTTACGGCCGGTTATTTTATGGAATGTTAATGAGGACATGCGGGTCGTGAAGGAGGAAACGTTCGGTCCTTTGCTGCCGGTGATGGTTTTTGCAACGGAACAGGAAGCGATAACCCGCATTAACCGTTGCGAATTCGGCCTCAATGCCAGCGTTTGGAGTCGCGATCTCGACAAGGCTCAACGCGTGGCCGAGCAATTAAGCGTCGGTAATTGGGCCGTCAATGACCTGCTCAAGAACATCGGTCACGCGGGCTTACCGTTCGGCGGGATCAAAAATAGCGGCTTCGGTCGTTACCATGGCGCGGAGGGCCTGCGAAGCTTTACCTATACGGTGTCGGGAATGGTTAATCGCGGCCGCCTGAAGCGCGAACCCAATTGGTTTCCTTATACTGAACAGGGTTACAAGGAATTGCGTAGCTATGTCGATTTTGTTTTTGGAAGTGGGACTTGGCTGCAGCGCATGCAGCGCAATTGGCCTGCCTTGTTGGCCATGCGGCAATACGCGGGTTTTTACCTGCGGCAATATTGGCGCAATTTTCTGTGTTTGATTTCGAGAAGGCATTATTGACATGAATATACCAAAAAGTCAGAAACGCGTTGTCGTCATCGGGGCGGGCCTGGGCGGATTGTCTGCTGCCATTTCCCTGGCCTGTGAAGGTTTTGCCGTTCAATTGCTGGAAAAAAACGGGCAAGTGGGAGGCAAGCTGAATGTATTGCGCAAAGAAGGTTTCACCTTCGATCTAGGGCCTTCGATTTTAACCATGCCGCATATTTTCCGGCGCTTGTTCGAGCAGGCCGGAAGGAACATGGAGGATTATGTCGCCATTCAAGCGGTCGAGCCGCACTGGCGGAATTTTTTTGCCGACGGTACGGTATTCGATTTGACTCCGGAACCCGTGACGATGCGGCGCGAATTGCAAAAGCTGGACGACAAGTCGACCGCCGAATTCGAGCGTTTCATGGCCTATTCGAGGCGGCTCGGCCGGGCCGTGGAAAAAGGTTATTTTGCCAAGGGATTGGACGGTCTGGGGGAACTGCTCGGTCATTACGGCGTCCTAAGCAGCCTGTGGGATTTTGATGTGTTGCGATCAATGGACCAGGGCGTCAGACGCTTCATCAGCAACCCGAAACTGGTCGATGTGCTTAATTACTTCATCAAATATGTCGGCTCGTCTCCCTACGACGCGCCAGCGCTGATGAATTTGCTGCCTTACATCCAGTTCGAATACGGACTTTGGTATGTCAAGGGCGGCATGTATGGGCTCGCCCAGGCGATGCAAAGGTTGGCCCGGGAATTGGGCGTCGAGATTCGGCTCAACTGTGAAGTGGAACGGGTCGATTTGAAAGGAGACCGGGCAGCGGCGGTTTGTCTACGTGACGGCGAGGTGGTCCCCGCCGATATCATAGTTTCCAACATGGAGGTCATTCCGGCCGCGCGCCGCTTATTGCAACGTTCCGAGCAGGAAATAAAAGCGTTGCGCCGCTTTGCCCCCAGTTGTTCCGGCTTGGTCATGCATTTAGGGGTGAAACGGATTTATCCGCAGTTGGCGCATCATAACTTTTTTTATTCCGAACATCCGAAACGACATTTCGAGGCGGCATTTCATCAACATCGCCTGTCTGACGACCCGACGCTGTATGTCGTGGCGCCGGTCAAGAGCGATCCGGGGCAGGCCCCCGAAGGGTGCGAGATCATCAAGGTGTTACCACATATACTGCATTTGGACCCGGACCGGCCGCTACGGCGCGAAGATTATCTGGCATTTCGCGAGCGGGTGTTGGATAAGCTGGAAAACATGGGCTTGAGCGATTTACGCCAACAGATCGTGTGCGAGGAAACCTGGACGCCGCTGGATATCGAATCGCACTACTATTCCAACCAGGGGGCAATTTACGGCGTGGTGTCGGATCGTTTCAAAAATTTGGGCTTCAAGGCGCCGCAACGCGACCGTCAATTGCGCAATCTTTATTATGTCGGAGGTAGCGTCAATCCCGGTGGCGGCATGCCGATGGTGACGCTGTCCGGCATGCTGGCACGCGACAAAATATTGGCTGATTTGGCACGATAAGGATGGATTAATCTAAGGATAGATTAATCTTGGTTAGGGATTGGCGTTTTTTTAGCCAAGCCATAGTTGTCAAACTCAATGATGTTAATCGCCTTGATGGCGTTCTCTGACCTCCTGGGTATATTCCTCCAATTCCTCGACATTGGTGAGAAAATGCCAGGTGCGTAACGATTCCCGAATCAACCAACCTTTATTTTCCGGCATCATGTCATAGCCGAATTCGGCCAACTCCTCCTGGCAAGCTTGAATGCGCAGTTGTTCATCGTGCGAGATTTCCAGCGATGGATGGAAGGGATAAAACCACAACTGATAGAGACTGACAAGGATCTGTACCGCTAGAGACAAGCCAAGCAGGCCGCCCGCGGTCACGACGACATAAGCGAACCAGGGAATGAAGGTTGTGATGTACCAAGATAAGATATCGATGACCATGGCGACAAACGGAATGGCCACGATGGTTCTTTTCAGCAGCGGGTTGAGTTCGGTCAGGATAAAAATTTTACCGATCAGGAACAGGATGAAGGCGATGCCGAACAGATGGATATGGGAGACTTTGACCAGGGCGGGCAACGAGGCGCCGTTGGCATCGGCGACTTCCAGCACCGCTTCGTAATGGGTCAGATCGGGTATGCTTTCGTTGATACTCGGGCGATGACACGACAGACAATCCCGTTCGAGTATCGGCGCTACTTTTTCCCGATATTCATCCTCATGCTTGCCGTCCTGCAGCCATTTCAGTATGACCAATTTATCGGCTTTCGATCGCAGATTTGGTTCCATTGGGCCATTGATGGCGGCACCTAGCCGACTATGATCGTGCGAGCCATAGTAGGCGATCATGACATCGTCGACGGACATGCCGGGCTGCCCGTCACGGCTGTTATGGGTGAAATAAAGGTGGGTCAAGGCGAATAAATATCCCAAACCGATGGTCAGCAGAAACAACGTATCCAAAATTCGTTCGCTGGTGGAAATATCGCGGAAACGGCGGTAACGGGCGGCCATGACAGACTCCTGATTATCGTTATAGTCAGCAGTCTATCGACGATTCGATTCAACACAAGGCCTGACGATAAGAACTTTTTTAATATTTAGGGCAGTTCTGTATTAATCCGTGCTGGATTTCTCAGCGCCCGGTTAAGAAAAATACGTTTCCTTTAACCTCGCAAAATCAGTCGCTTATTGCGGTCGATTTTGGTCGTACGCCCCTGCACTCCAGGAAACACTAAATTAATCAGCATTTTCTCAGTGTATTCCCAGATTTCCACAAATGCTGTGGATAACTCTGTGGGCAACGGCTTATCGAATAGCGGGAAGCCGCATCGTTTCAGCCATACATTTAAATTGTACAAAATTTGCGCAAAATACTATTTTGTTCTTTTGCGGTGCCGTAAAAAGATTTTCGTTTCTCAGGTATTTGGCTGAAGCGGATAATGCACATGATGCTCGACATAGAAATAATGTGTAGATTGCGATCCGAGGTGAATCAATGCTAATGTCAACGTTCGGAATGTCTTGGCCGGGATAGGGGGGAAGTGTGATGATGACCAGGAATAGCGAACATACGGAACGACTGATTTTGCATGCTATCGACGTTTGGGACCAGGAAATGAAGCAATTGTTTCAGCCGGATTGTGGCAAGCCTTGCCCGTTTTGTCCCAAGCGGTTTATTTATGGGTGTTTTTGTAGCTTCGAACGAAAATTCGTCGAAGAAACCATTACGGCCATGGAGGAAAAAGGGCTTTTGCGCAAACGGGTTTGCGAATCCGATCCGCAAGAATTTTATCTGGAAAAGCTATTTTGAAGCTGCCTTATGGATCTTCTTGGTTTGCTGTAAATTAGCATGAACAGCAGGCGCATTAAACAGCCGATATATTCAGCTCTTTTGTTCATCGTCCTGCTGATTGCGTTGCTGCCGCTGGCGTTCATACTCACTTTGGTACTGGAACCTTTCTGGCAATGGATCGAAAGGAATCATGCTATCGAGGCGGTCGGCCATTCGGGACCCGCTGAGTGGTGCTTCCTGCTCGTTTATGCAGTTTGTGTTCTCATGACCGGTAGTTTTTATAACCACATTAAAGCCGTTACCGGCATGATCATCTTGGTGTCGACCTTATTGATCCTTTTGCCGTTGCCGCATGGCGGTTTTCTCGGCGGGGCGATATGGCATGAAATGACGACAAAGTTATCCGACTTCGATCGAAGGGAACGGCCGTCTGTTGCGGAAATCGACTCCACGAACAGTGCGGCAAAGTTAACTCCTTCGCCCGGCCGTTTTGCCGGTACGCTGCCGTTCGACGAAAATTTTGCCCGCGGGAGTTGGCGGATTGGCACGGTAATGGGCAGTCCGGCCTGGTTGGAAAACAATAGCGGCATGATTTGGGGAGGCAGACAAGATTTTCGGTTATCGGGCTGGAGTCAGGCCGATTTACAAACGGCGAGGACAGGGTGCCGCGCGGTCGAGCCGCGCGGATTTTGGAGTTTGCCGACCAATGCCGAGTTTGCGTTGGGTGTCGAATCTCAGATGCAAACCATCATCGATGACATCGAGGGGCGCTGGATTGCGCAAAGCCATATATTTGAAGGGGCCAAGCCTTTTCCTTCCCTGGTGGGTTTTGCTGGCGGTAACGATAATGCCCCAGGGCAAAAACTTTCCGTTTCGGTCCGTTGCATAGGCAGAAGCGCCGGGGCCCCGGCGCGGGGATATTTTCGCCGGGATATCAGTAATGCCGATGCGATGAAATTATTGACGCGATGAGAGGGTTTGATAAACCGGTATATCGTGGCTTTTCGCATTGTATCGTCAAAACACTATTTCCTTATTGAGGTGTAATTGTAATGTTACAATAGGCCCAGTTTTGCCCGGAAAGCTCTTTCTTGGGATGCGTTAACCACAATGAGTAGTCTATGAGTAAACTGAAATGCGCTGTAATCGGCACCGGATATTTAGGGAAATTTCATGCGGAGAAATATGCTTCGTTAGATGATTGTGAATTGGTTGCGGTCGTTGATATCAATGAAGAGGCGGCCAAGAGCGTTGCCGATAAGCTCGGCGCGGAGGCCTTGACCGATTATCAGCCATTATTGGGCAAAGTGGATGCGGTCAGTATTGTCGTGCCGACCAGTTTGCATCATGCCGTGTCGAAGGATTTTCTCAATGCCGGCGCCCATGTGCTGGTGGAGAAGCCCATTACCGTCACCGTCGAAGAAGCCGACGATTTGATCGCCATTGCCAAGGAGAAAAATCTCATTTTACAGGTCGGCCATTTAGAGCGCTTTAATCCCGCGGTCATGGGGCTGGAGAAAATTAAGGAAAAACCGCTATTTATCGAATCCCATCGCCTGTCGCCGTTTAATCCGCGCGCCAACGATGTCAGCGTCGTGTTGGATTTAATGATTCACGATATCGATATTATCTTGGCGCTGGTGGGTTCCGAAGTGGAGAGGATTGACGCCAGCGGTACCGCCGTGTTGACTCAAGGAACGGATATCGCCAATGCTCGTTTGACGTTTAAAAGCGGTTGCGTGGCCAATGTCACGGCCAGTCGCATTAGCATGAAAATGGAACGGAAGATGCGCATGTTCCGCCCTAGCTCCTATGTTTCGGTCGATTTTCAAAACCGGGTGTTGGTTAAACACCAAACTGGCAGCAAGGAGATGTTCCCAGGTATTCCCGAAATCGAAACGGAAGAGTCGGTTTTCGAAAACGGCGATGCGTTGTTGGAGGAAATCAAGCATTTCGTGAACTGTATAAAAACCGGGGAAAATCCATTGGTTTCGGGGGAAGCCGGTAAACGGGCGCTGGAAACCGCCATTCAAATCACGCAATTATTAACTCACAGTTAAAGGGCTTTAATTATGATACCAATGGTTAACCTGAAGGCGCAGTACGCGGAAATCAAAGACGAGATCGAACAGGGGCTGGCCGAAACGATTGACAGATGTTCCTTTATTCTCGGGCCGAATGTACAGGCTTTCGAACAGGAGGCGGCCGACTATTTGGGGGTCAAACATGCGATTGGCTGCGCTTCTGGCACCGACGCGCTGCATCTGGCCTTGTTGGCGGAAGGTATCGGCCCCGGAGACGAGGTGATCACGTCGGCGTTTACCTTCATTGCGACGGCCGAAGCGATTAAATATGTCGGCGCCAAACCGGTTTTTGTCGATATCGATCCCGCTACTTTCAACATTACCGCCGAAAATATCGAACTAGCCATTACGCCGCGAACTAAGGCCGTCATGCCGGTCCATCTGTTCGGCCAGCCGGCCGATCTGGGCGCGATCAAGGCGCTGTGCGACAAGCATGGTTTGAAACTGATCGAAGACTGCGCCCAATCGTTCGGTGCCCGTATCGGTGGACGGCAGACCGGTTCGATCGGTAACGCGGCCGGATTCAGTTTTTTTCCGAGCAAGAATCTGGGCGCTTTCGGTGACGGTGGCTTGGTAACGACCAATTCCGACGCTACGGCGGCGATGGTCAAAAAGCTACGCAACCATGGCTCCGATGTGCGTTATTACCATGACGTGATCGGTTTCAACAGCCGATTGGACGAAATGCAGGCGGTGGTTCTTCGCACGAAATTGAAACGCATCGACCAATACAACCAGGCGCGCCGGCACGCGGCTCATTTATATTCCGATTTGATGGCCGATTTACCGTTGACCACGCCTTACGAGGACGGCGTCGGCGAACACGTCTATCATCAGTATACCTTGCTGTGCGAACGCCGCGATGACGTAATCAAGGCATTGCAAGACAAGCAGGTCGGCTGCGCTATTTATTATCCAGTGCCGCTGCATCAACAGAATGTCTTTAAAGATGAATGCAAGGGGGTTGCGCTGCCGGTGACCGAGTCGGTTGCGGCGAATTGTTTCTCCCTGCCGATCTGTTCGCATTTATCCGACGACCACGTCGAGGAAATCGTTTCGGTGATTCGGGAAACCTTGTCTTAACCATAACTTCCTAAAGGCAGCCACTAATAATTCAAAATTTGGCTATTTTGATGTGTGTAAGTTATTGAAAATGTATGATGCCAAATTCGCATAACGTTATGTTTAGAGGCTGCCTAAAGTGTTGGGTGTGCTGCCGTTAGGCCGCGCATCATTGCTTGACGATGTTTCTCAATGCAAAGTAACTTGGATTGTATGTTTATCAAGCCAATCTTTTATTTTAAGGTCAGCCATCGCGCTGGCCTTTTTTATTCGCAGGTAATAATGTGTCGCAGGATCAATCGTTAACCATTATGTTTAGCGCCGGTGAAACGTCTGGCGAGCAGCATGCCGCCAATATGTTTCTGGAATTGAGAAAACATTTACCCCGGCTTCGCGGTATCGGCATGGGGGGCGCTAAAATGCGTCAAGCGGGTATCGATGTCAGGATCGATTCATCGACGATCGGGGTGATCGGCTTGGTTGAAGTGCTGAAACATTACGGCGAGATTCGCCGCGCATTGGCCGACATGAAAAATCTGTTACGGTCGGAAAAACCGGATTTACTGGTTTGTGTCGATTACAAGGAATTCAATCTGAAATTGGCCCAGTTTGCCAAAAAACAGGGCATCAAGGTTTTGTTTTATGTCAGTCCGCAAGTCTGGGCCTGGCGGCCAGGCAGGGTGGTTACCTATGGCAAGGCCATCGACATGATGGCGGTGATTTTTCCGTTCGAGACCCAATATTACGAGGCGGAAAAGATTCCGGTTCGCTACGTCGGCCATCCCTCGGTAGACAAAGTTCACCCGCTGCGTAGCAAAGAAGAGGACATGCAACTGTTCGGTTTAGATGAATCCCGGCCCGTCGTGGGTATTTTGCCGGGAAGCCGCATGAATGAAATCAAACGCATGTTGCCGGTGATGCTCGATGCAGTGGAGCTATTATCCGCAAAATATCCTGACCTGCAATT
Organism: Methylomarinum vadi; assembly: GCF_000733935.1. NCBI lineage: Bacteria > Pseudomonadati > Pseudomonadota > Gammaproteobacteria > Methylococcales > Methylococcaceae > Methylomarinum > Methylomarinum vadi. The sequence goes on along the minus strand of NZ_JPON01000001.1, from coordinate 897,897 downwards.
TTTATTGCCCCAAGCCGGTTCGATCGATGACGAAGTGCTTAATACTTATCTTGATGCGAGTTCTGCCGAGATAAAGGTAATCAAAGGCCAGCCCTATGACGCGATCCAATGTTGCGATGCAGTCATGACGACTTCCGGCACGGCAACACTGGAAATCGCACTACTGGCCGTGCCCATGGTCATTGCCTATAAATTGTCGCCGTTGACTTATTGGTTGGGACGCATGCTGGTCAAGATCCCCTTTATAGGTTTGCCGAATATCATTGCCGGCAAAGCGATCGTTAAGGAATTGATCCAGCATAATGTCAACGCCACAACGTTAACCGAGGAAATCGAACGCATATTGCAGGATCATCAGTACCGCGAAACGATAGTTGACGAATTACACGCGGTCAAGACGAAATTAGGAGAGGGAGGGGGGTCCAGGAATATGGCTAAGTTGGCCTTGCGCATGCTGGAAGCTTAATTTAGGCCCAGTATTTGAGTAATACTACGCACAAATTGTCCCCAGCCTTGTTCGAGGTAGAGGCCAAACTGGGCAATGCATGAATAAGCCAAGGCGAACTGGGCCACGACATACAGGCCGATACCGAACTGACTCAAGTTGATTATGCCCACGCCAAACTGGGAGATAGTGATCATGCCTGCCGCAAACTGACCTATAGCTATGACACCTTTCGCCACGACTGGCATTCGATTCGGCCGATATTTGAAGGAAATATGTAATAAGGGTAAGGTGCCGATAGTGGTTGTGCTTTTATATTCCCAGCCCCAACCAGTCCAATGCTTTTGGCCCGGATAGGGGGCGCCGCAATTGGGACAAAATATCGCACTTTCGCTCACTTGATGGTTGCATTCACGGCAGGTTTTCATCATGCAATCTTTCCTTGTTTTTAAATATTGATCGACAGTCTACAAAAATTCATGTAAATGCTATGTTTAAAGTACTTTCCTTACTCGGTCGAAAAGTTTCTATCATTCATTATGCTGTAATTATAGGCCTTGCCTGTTAGTTGTCATTAGCCACATCAACTCGAGCCGTACTGTTGATCATCCCTGAGCTTTGAGCATCAATGTTATTCGCTGGGTAGAATAACATGGATCCTGATGTTGGCCGTTAACCATGCCGAGACGTCGATAAAACTAAGATGAATGACATTAAAATAGAAATCAAACCGTCCCGATTGTTGTTCGTTGATGATGAAATCAATGTGCTTAAGGCGTTACGACGCTTATTTTGTGGCGACATGTTTCGGGTTTACCTGGCAAGCAGTGGAGAAGAAGGGGTAAACATCCTGGAAACACAACCCATTGATCTGATCATTTGCGATATGCGTATGCCACAAATGAATGGGGCTGAATTTTTGGAGCGAGTAGCGGAACGTTGGCCGGACACTGTTCGCATTCTGTTGACCGGTTATGCCGATATGGAGGCTATTATTGCCGCAGTCAATAAGGGGAAAATATTAAGTTATTGTCATAAACCGTGGGATGGAGACGAACTGAAGGCGTTAGTCGCTAAAGGATTGGCCCAGAAACGTTTGCTCGAGGAACGGGCGCAGCTGTTCGCGATTATCGATCGTCAAAATGAATGGTTGAAAAAGTTGAATCATCGGCTTAAAACCAAATTCGAACATAGAACTCAGCAATTACACTCTTCGGTCAATAGGCTGGACAAAACCCATGAAGCTTTAAGTATCGCCCAGCAAATGGCCCATTTGGGTAACTGGGAATGGGATTTGTCGGGCAAGAAACTCAAATGTTCCGAGGAAGCCGCACGCATACTGGGAGTGGACTCTGTTGTCTCGTCTTGGCAATATAAACAATTAATTGGATTGGTTCATACCGAAGATCGCGAAGATTTCAGGTCTTTCATCAAGTCGCTCTTCAACAAAGGGGGGACGCATGAATTAATCCACCGTATTGTTCGACCGAATGGCGGTCAACGAATTCTACGCCATCGCGCCGAGCTTATTAACGATAGCTCGGGAAGACCCAATAAAATCACTGCGGTGGTGCATGATATAACCGAACGTAAACAGGCCGAAATCCGTGCGGCTAGGATGGGTAGGATTTTCGAGCATAGTTGGAATGAAATTTATATCATTGATAGCGAGAACCTGCGTTTTGTCGAAGTAAGCGCTGGGGCTTGCCATAATTTAAGGTATTCGTTAGAAGAAATACGAGAGTTGACGCTACTGGATCTGATGCCGGAATTTACGAGGCAACAGCTGGCGGCATTGCTTGGTCCTTTGCTGCGCCATGAGAAAACAAATATTAGTTTCGAGAGTGAGTTTAGGCGCAAGGATTTGAGTCGATATCCTGTCGAATTACGCGTTCACTTGTGTCGAGAGGAGAAAGTGCCGGTCTTTCTCGTCATTAGTCAGGACATAAGTGAACGTAAACGTTATATCGAGGAACTCGAGCATAAGGCGCTATTCGATGGGTTGACTGGCTTGCCTAACAGAACCTTATTGCAAGATCGTTTGGAACATGCTTTGTCGATAGCGAAACGGGAGGCAAGCTGCCTAGCGGTACTAATCATCGATGTGATTCGTTTACGTGAGATCAATGACTTGCTAGGCCACCATAACGGTGACCTCGTTCTTCAGGAAGTTTCCGCGCGCACGGCAAAAAGCATTCGGGAGTCCGATACCTTGGCACGGTTGGGGGCGGATGAATTTGTGATCGTCATGCCGGCCTTAGTGCGGGAACAATTAGCGGTCGTCGCCAAAAAGATACAAAGAATTTTCGAACCGCCGTTCGAAATTGAAGGTATACCATTGGAACTGGAAGCCGCGATCGGAATCTCTCTTTTTCCGGATCATGGCGATACGCCATCTCAACTGATACAACACGCCGACATTGCGGTTAATGTCGCCAAACATGAAACAATAGGTTTTAGTATTTACAATCCGGAAAACGATCCCTTCAGCGTCAGGCGCCTGAGGTTACATGGAGAACTGCGTAAAGCGATCAATGAAGGTAAATTAGTCATGTATTTTCAACCCAAGGTGAAGTTAGCAAGCGGGAACATTAACGCAGTAGAAGCGTTGGCCCGCTGGTTGCATCCTGTTGAGGGAATGATTCCGCCAGCCGATTTCATTCCGATGATCGAGCAAACGGGGCTGATACGTCCTTTTACGCATTGGGTGTTAGAGGAGGTTGTTCGTCAAAGCAGTGAATGGAAGGAGCAAGATATTGACGTACAAATCGCCGTCAATATTTCCACGCGTAATTTACTTGATCCCGATTTGGTGGAAAGTATCATGTCGTTATTGTCCGCCTATCGAATAACGGCTGATAGAATTATACTGGAAATTACCGAATCCTCCATCATGTCGCGTCCCGAACAAGCTTTGAAAATATTGACCAAGCTTCATGGGGTGGGGGTAAAATTGTCAATCGATGATTTTGGTACCGGTTATTCGTCTTTGGCTTATTTAAAACAGCTACCTATTGCCGAATTAAAAATCGACAAAACCTTCGTGACCGACTTGGCCGGTAACGAGAATGATGAGGTTATCGTCAAATCGACGATTGGGTTGGCCCATAATCTGGGATTGGTGGTTGTTGCCGAAGGCGTGGAAGATAAAGCTGCGTTGGATCGTTTGATCCAACTGCATTGCGATATGGCTCAAGGATATTATCTAAGCCGGCCGCTTTCCGCTGAAAGAATGACGGCTATTTTGTTGGCTCAAGTAACCAATCGAAACATTGGCTGAATCAATCCCATGCGCGTGGGGGGTGGCCAATGGCTAATAACTACCGAAACAGCGTGATTATCTTGAAATCAAATCATCTAGAACCTGGCTGGGTTGACCTCGCAAAACTTTCAGTAGTTCCGAGCGGGCAACCTGCGGATCGAGTCCTTGTTTGATCAGCTGTTGCAACAAATCGGCAAATTTCTCCCTTTTGCGTTGTCCTGCCTTCGTGTCGTCACGACGATTGTTGAATTCATCCATCAGGGTCGAACCGCAAATACAATTTCTGAACACCTCGACAATCGCAGTCCCATCTTCTTCGACAGCTTCTTTCAAACAGGATTTTGCGCTTGGAAGGTCCCGTGTTTCCTGCAAGAATTGCTGGGCAGTGCGATATTCACGACCACAAACATTGCATTTTTTGGGGAATGACGATTCCAACAGGGCGCTTAATCCCCTAAGTTCATTTGCTAATTCTGTCATTGTGCTATTTTTAGTTAAATAAATCTTAATGGTTGATAGTTATTACTGCATCGATTCGTAACCGTTTTTTCCAGTTCGGTGGATCCCGGCATATTGCCGTATCCATCAATTTGCAAGTCTGATTATATATTCGCTAATACAGGGAATAAAACCAAGTAACTTTTAAGCGAGGGGACGATGGCCATTATCATTTGGAATGAAAGTTATAACCTAGGCATCGAAGAAATTGACCAACAACACCGGAAACTCGTAAATATCATCAATGAGTTGAATGATGGGATGGAAATTGATGGAAATTTGCGCCAAATCATTACGCTGTTTGACGAGTTAATCGATTACACGCATTACCATTTTACCTCCGAAGAACAGTATATGTTGCTTAAGGGCTATGACTCGCAAGACTTTAAAACTCATCAAGCCAATCATATTGCTTTTCTGAAAAAAATTCGTCAGGAACAGGGTCAATGCCACAGCGATCCGGAAAAAGTCAGTGACGAATTACTCGATTTTCTAGTGGGCTGGATGGTTAATCATATTCTGGGAGAGGATAAGAAAATGGCTCGGGCAATATTGCATGTCGCCCCTGAATCTGGTGTCCAGTACGGTCAAGTCGATGTGTTGAATTACAACTTATATGGCGCCCTTAGGGAAAGCGAAAGTCGCTTCAAGGAATTGGCGGATAGCTTGCCCGCCTATATTTGGATAAGTAACGAGAAAGGCCGACGAATTTATTGCAGCAAACAATGGCGGGAATTAAGCGGGCTCAGTTGTGAGCTATTGTCGAAAAATTGGCCGTCGATTATTTGTTCGGAAGATCGCCAACGGGTCGTTAACGATTATTCCTCGAACATATTACGACAACAAAGATTAGAAAGGGAATATCGGGTCCATGATCATAATGGCGGCGTAAGATGGTTGCTGGAAACGGTCGTTCCGAGAGTCCGCAAGGATAAACAATTCGCTGGATTCATGGGCTGTGCTATCGACATTACCCGGCAAAAAACGGTAGAGCAAGGTTTGGAACAGGCGGTCCAGGAACGTACGCAGGAATTGCAGGAATCGAATAAGAAACTGGCCAAGGATAAAGATGATTTGATCGAATTGAATCGGCAATTAAAGGAAGCGCAGGGACAGTTGGTGCAATCTGAAAAAATGGCTTCGATCGGACAATTAGCGGCGGGAGTGGCTCACGAGATCAATAATCCCCTTGGATATATCAATTCTAATCTACATACCTTGCAACAATATTTGGTCGATTTGGAAAAAGTCACCGCGCTGGCCAAGGGTATGGCGGCGCAACTGCCGGAAAATAACGATGAAGTTGTCGCCTTCAATCAGTTTAGCAAAGAAAAGGAGTTGGATTTTTTACACGAGGATTTACGGGACCTGGTTAAGGAGTCGATGGAAGGAGCGACGCGCGCTCGGCAAATCGTGCAAGATTTGCGTAATTTTTCCCGTGTTAACTCGCAGAAACGGGAAATGTTCGATATCGAAAAAGGCCTCGATGCCACGTTGAACATCGTTTACAACGAGTTGAAATACAAAGCGCGTATTCACAAGGATTACAGCGGCCTGCCGCTTTTCGAATGCGTCGGGTCACAACTCAATCAAGTCTTTATGAATTTATTGGTGAATGCGGCCCATGCCATCGAGGATTTTGGCGATATCACTATCCGTACCGGCCGAAAGGATGACGACTGGATATGGGTAGAGGTGGAAGATACCGGCAAGGGTATTCCGGAAGACATTCGTGGCAAAATATTCGATCCATTTTTCACCACGAAGCCGGTAGGCGAAGGCACCGGTTTGGGGTTATCGTTGACCTATAAGATTATTCAGGATCATCGCGGAGAAATCGAGTTGGATAGCAAAGTGGGGCAAGGTACTCGTTTTCGGGTCTATTTTCCGTTGGATAGTAGGGAAGAAAGTATATGTATAACATAGACAGTGAACATCAGCCGGCTAGATTGCTGTTCGTTGATGACGAGAATAATGTGTTGAAATCCCTTCGCCGTTTATTCCGTGGTGGCGATTATCAGGTCCACCTGGCAAACAACGGTTTGGAGGGATTGCAAATTCTGGAACAACAACAAATTGATCTGGTTATTTCCGATATGCGCATGCCGGAGATGGACGGCGCTCAATTCCTGCAACGGGTTGCCGAACGTTGGCCGCAAGTCATTCGTATCTTGTTAACGGGCTTTGCCGATTTGGAATCGACTATTTCTGCAGTCAATAAAGGCAGAATCTACAGCTATTGCCAAAAACCGTGGGACGACGAGGAATTAAAAGATATCGTCGGCCGGGGACTGCTGCAGAAACGTTTGCTCGAAGAGCGAGAGCGGCTGTTTGAGATCATTAACCGTCAAAATGACCAACTAAAGGAATTGAATAGTCAGTTGGAATCGGAAGTTGAACAGCGCACGATGCAATTGGAAGAGTCGTACCGATATTTGGATCATGCGCATAAAATGTTGAAAAAACAGTATACTGATACTATCAAGACTTTTTCCCGCATCATCGAGATGCGTCCCGGCATTAAAAGTGGTCACGCGAAATATATCGCCGAGGTGGCGCTGAAAGTGGCCGATCATTTGAAGATAAAGGAGGAAGACAGGAAGCATATTCTCTATGCCGGTTTGTTGTTGCAGATCGGTAAGATCGGCCTGGATGAAAGTTTGTTGAATCAACCTTTTTATTCGATGACCAGCACGGAGCGAGAGCTTTTTTTAGCCCATGCCTTGGAGGGCGAGGCGTTGTTGAAAAACATGATACCGTTGCAGGTGGCGGCAACAATGATTCGGCATCAATTCGAGCATTATGACGGTAGCGGTTATCCGCAAGGCCTGATTGCCGAACAAATCTCGCTGGGTGCCCGGATTTTGGCGGTCGTCAGAGATTATGTTGCCTATTTGGATGGCTCGATGACCGGCCATTCGATGACCGTGGCCGACGTGATTTCCCGCCTCCTCAACAAAAAAGATTCTTTTTACGATCCGCGAGTTGTCGAAGCCTTTTTGGAAGTGTTGGCGCAAATGGAAGAACAAGCAGTACGGCCTGTCGTGGAGATTTCCTGGACCAAGCTAGAGCCAGGCATGGAGGTCGAGGAAATCCGCTACGAGGGCCGCCTGTTTCTGAAAGACTGTATCCTGGATAAGGGAAAAATATATGAAATTGTCGCCTTGCGGGAAAGAGTCGGTGATAAATTGGAGATAAGAGTTCGCTTGGGAAATGCCAGTGATGAAAAACGTTAAGGGCCGCTAGCCGATGCGCATTATGCTTTTTCCAGCCCCGCCGGGGAGCGGGTTTTCGCCGACGATTCAATGAAGTTCTCGATCGAAAAAATAATCGGATTGTCTTTGTTAAGATTGTAACTGTTTTCCGGGTCTGATAAAATAAGTCATTGATTTTCCTACTATATCCCAAAGGGATAGGCGCTTAATTTGCCTTTAAGCGGGCTAACGCCCATTGTGCATGTTCCCTGACCAGTTCGGAAGGATGGTGTAGCCGTCGAGATAGGGCTTGCGTAATGGTTACGTCACGGCTGTTGCTGTTGCCTAGTGCGACGGCAATATTCCGTAGCCAGCGTTCGTGTCCGATGCGGCGGATGGCCGATCCTTCCGTCTTGCGTAAAAACTCCTCCTCATTCCAGTCGAACAATTCAAGTAATTGAATCTTGTCAAGGTTATGGCGTGGGTTAAAGTCTTTCTCCTTGCTCAGCCGGGCAAAGCGGTTCCAAGGGCAAATCAATTGGCAGTCGTCGCAGCCATAAATGCGATTGCCGAGCAGCGGCCTTAGTTCTTCAGGAATGGCGCCATGCAATTCGATGGTTAAATAGGATATGCAGCGTCTGGCATCCACTCGATAAGGGGAGACGATCGCCCGGGTCGGACAGATTTCCAGACAGGCGCTGCAACTGCCGCAGTGCGCAGAGGCTTGTTCATCATGAGGCAGCGGCAGGTCGGTATAAATCTCCCCCAGAAAGAACCAGGAGCCAGCCTTGCGGTTGATCAGGTTGGAATGCTTGCCAATCCAGCCCAGGCCGGCTTTTTCGGCAATGGCTTTTTCCAATACCGGCGCGCTGTCGACAAAGGCGCGGTAACCGAATGGGCCGATGGCCTGCTCGATCTTGTTGGCCAGTTTTTGCAGCCGGTTACGGATCACTTTGTGGTAGTCGCGGCCTAAGGCATAACGGGAAATGAAGGCGGCTGTCGGGTCTTTCAGCTGAGTATCGGATTGTTGTTGAGGTTCCGGCAGGTAATCCATGCGCGCGGATATAATGCTGCGTGTACCTTCCACCAACAGTTTCGGTCGGCTGCGTTTGCAGCCGTGGCGGCTCATGTATTCCATGTTGCCGTGATAGCCCTGGCCCAGCCAGTTTTGTAAATGTTGTTCGGCTTCGGATAAATCGGTTTGGCTGATGCCAATTTGTTGGAAACCCAGTTCGAGACCCCATTGTTTAATTTGTTGGGCGAGTTGAATCGGGTTCGGTGAATTTTTTGAGGCCATTCAATGAAAGGTAAAGGGTGCGTATGAATGACTAAGGATCACGTTGAGAGGTCCAGGATTCAAGGTGCGATAAAGAGCGAATCTTGAACCTTGGGCCCTGAACCTATTTTCTGGCTACAGCCAATATCCGCAGTCGGCAGAAGACTGTGCGTAAGCGACATCAAATCGTATCGCTGTCCTTTAACGCATTGTAAATGCCATCCAAATCAACCCGATCGGTATCGAAGGTTAAATCGGCGACATTGGCAGCGCAATCGACGCAAATACTGATTAAGCCGGCATGTTTGATGACCGGAAGCAGTACCGCTAAGTTGTCTGCTTGGTTTTCCAATACCGTCGTGGCATGGCCGGTGTCGAACAATTTTCTTTCCAAGAGGTAGGCCGTTTCTGCGCCATGGTTGCCGGTCAAGGAGATGACGGCAGGCTTCTGGCCGTAACGAGCGGCACGGTCCTCGGCGGTAACCGGTTTTAGGTCCGACACGTCCGCGCTGCCGGTGATCATGCCGGCGCCGACGGTAACATTGGTTAGGCGGTCGATAATGATGAAGGAACCGGTGCCCTTGCTTTGTTTGTAAGGATCGAAAACAACCGGCGCGTTGACCGAAACGGTGCAGGAAGCGATTTCGTTCAGGTTTAGTTCATCGGCGTCATGATGTTCCAACGTGTTGACATCGATGCGGTGATGAATGGTCGATATCGAGCCTGGAACGCTGCGAGTGGCGAGCTTGATCGTATATTGACGACCAGGCGTCATGGTTTTTTCGGTCATCCATACGATATTGGCCTTGAATTTGTCGGCCACCATCGGCTTGGACGAATTGTTCGCGACAATGACATCACCACGGCTGATATCGATTTCGTCTGCTAACGTCAAGGTGACAGCCATCGGGGCGAATGCTTCCTCCAACTCGCCGTCGTAGGTGACGATCGATTTGATGCGGCTGCTTTTGCCGGAGGGCAGGGCGGTGATTTGATCGCCTTTGTGGAAAACCCCGGAGGCGATGGTGCCACAGAAGCCGCGAAAATCGAGGTTGGGGCGATTGACGTATTGCACCGGAAAACGGGGGTCGACAAAATTACGGTCGTTGGCAATTTCGATGGTGTTGAGCAGTTCCATCATCGGTTTGCCCGTGAACCAAGGCATGTTGCCGCTAGTGTTAACTACATTGTCGCCGTCCAGGGCCGAAATAGGCAGAAAATGAATATCATGCAAATCCAGTGCCTGAGTGAAGCTCAGATAATCTTCTCTAATATTATTGAAGGTTTCTTCGCTATAGCCGACCAGGTCCATTTTATTGACGGCGACGATGATATGCTTGATGCCGAGCAACGACGCGATAAAACTGTGGCGTTTGGTTTGGGTTTGCACCCCGTAGCGGGCATCGATCAGGATTACGGCAAGGTTACAGGTGGAGGCGCCGGTCGCCATGTTACGGGTGTACTGCTCGTGTCCCGGTGTGTCGGCGATGATGAATTTGCGCGTCGCGGTGGAAAAATAACGGTAGGCGACATCGATCGTGATGCCTTGTTCGCGTTCCGCTTGCAACCCGTCCACCAACAGAGCCAGGTCGACTTTGCCGGCACCTGTCGTGCCGGATTTGACGCTGTCCGCCTGTACTGCGGCCAGTTGGTCTTCGTAAATCATCTTGGAGTCATGCAACAGTCGGCCTATCAATGTGCTCTTGCCGTCGTCGACGTTGCCGCAGGTTAAAAATCGCAGCAGTTCTTTGCGTTCGTGTTGCGCCAGGTAGGCGTTAATGTCGGTGCTGATTAAATCTGATTGATGGGACATTTTTTCTCTGAATCTTGTAAAAGTGGTCGGCCTTTAGCTTAGAAGTAACCTTCTCTTTTTTTCTGCTCCATCGAGCCAGCTTGGTCATGGTCGATTAGGCGGCCCTGACGTTCCGACGTCGTGGTCAGCAGCATTTCCTGGATGATTTCAGGCAGCGTGGTCGCGGTCGATTCCACCGCGCCGGTCAATGGATAACAACCCAGGGTACGGAAACGCACCATTTTCATTTCTATTTTATCGTTCGGGCCGATCGGCATGCGCTCGTCGTCGACCATGATCAGCATGCCGTCCTTGTCAACCACGGGGCGTTCCTTGGCGAAATACAACGGCACGATGGGAATGTTTTCCAGATGGATATATTGCCAGACGTCCAGTTCGGTCCAGTTTGACAATGGGAAGACGCGAATGCTTTCGCCCTTGTCGATTCTGCCGTTGTAGATGTTCCACAATTCGGGACGTTGGTTTTTAGGGTCCCAGCGGTGGTTTTTGTCGCGGAACGAGTATACCCTTTCCTTGGCCCGGGATTTTTCTTCGTCACGTCGGGCGCCGCCGAAGGCAGCATCGAACTGATATTTGTTTAAGGCTTGTTTCAAGGCATCGGTTTTCATCACATCGGTATGTTTCTTACTGCCATGTGTGAACGGGCCGATGCCTTGTTTGACGCCATCTTCGTTGATGTAGACCAATAAATCGAGACCGAGGTCTTTCGCGAGTTGGTCGCGAAACTGGATCATCTCCTTGAATTTCCAGGTCGTGTCCACATGCAATAGCGGAAAAGGCGGTTTGCCGGGATAAAAGGCTTTCATTGCCAAATGCAGCATGACCGCGGAATCCTTACCGATAGAGTACAACATCACCGGTTTATCGAACTCCGCCGCCACTTCGCGAATGATGTGAATACTTTCAGCCTCAAGCTGTTTCAGGTGTGTTAATTTATAATCAGTCATTAATGTATCCGGTCCACTGCCTGCATTTAACAAAACGGTTTATTTTAAAACTAATGGCATTTTAATGCCACAACGCCACTAAAAATCGATATATATAAGGAAAAGCTAAAATGAAACAGTTACATGGATTAGAGTCGTTGAGGCAAAATAGTCGCGAACGTCTCGGACATCCAATACTGGCCGAACAGTTGCTGCGGGATTTGCGGCATTGCCGCTGTCTCCTCTACGGACAACGGGAGGGCGCTTCGGTATTGCTGGCCGAATTAGATGGGCAGGATGACTCGCTATATTATGAGAGGTTCGATCAACGCATCGATCTCACGTTGACGGGCGAGATCGTTCGGGACGACTGCGTGCCGTTGACTTATCGGTTGCAAGGCGAACATCTTGTGGTGACAGGGCGATGCTCGATGCTGCCCAAGGTGTGCGGCGTGGATTGGTATATCGGGGCCGGCTATAGCGGAAAAGCCGGCGAACGAGCGAGACTGAAGTTCAAGATTGATGTGAAGGAGGTCCTGAAAAAGGTTTTAGAAAGCCAATAGCTTTCTTTATTTGAAAATGCTTTTAAGGAAGATCAGCTGTCCCTATTAAGCGATCAAGACACGGCGTAAACAACCTCCCGGTGGCCTTGACGACAGTGATCACTGCCGTCGACAGTCTGGCTAACTCAATAGGGACATTCTTTTAGCCTGAATATTGTTCATAGCCATATACTTGAATCTTATTTTTCACTTATTCATCCGATGGTCGATAATTTCATCGACCACGGCAGGGTCGGCCAGCGTCGAAGTGTCGCCGAGATTGGTTAGCTCATTGGCGGCAACTTTACGCAGGATACGGCGCATGATCTTGCCGGAACGGGTCTTGGGTAGGGCGGGAGCCCACTGAATGATGTCGGGATGGGCAATGGGGCCGATCTCGTCGCGAACCAATTGGATTAGTTCCTGGCGTAACTCCTCGCTGGGTTCGACGCCGACATTCAACGTGACGTAGGCGTAGATTCCTTGTCCTTTTATATCGTGGGGATAGCCGACCACGGCGGCTTCGGCGACGTCGTCGTGCAATACTAGCGCGCTTTCCACTTCGGCCGTGCCCATGCGGTGCCCCGATACGTTGATCACATCGTCGACTCGTCCGGTGATCCAATAGTAACCGTCCTTGTCGCGGCGAGCGCCATCGCCGGTGAAGTAATAACCGGGAAAATTCTTGAAATAAGTGTCGACGAAACGGCCGTGATCGCCGTAAACAGAGCGCGATTGCCCAGGCCAGGGAAAGCCGATGACGAGCAGACCCTCGGCTTCGCCCTGCAATACATTGCCTTCGTTATCGAGGATTTCCGGTTTGACGCCGAAGAAGGGCAGCGTGGCGGAGCCGGGTTTCAATGCCGTCGCGCCGGGCAACGGGGTGATCAGGATGCCGCCGGTTTCGGTTTGCCACCAGGTATCGACGATCGGGCATCGCTCGCTGCCGACCAGGTGATAATACCATTCCCAGGCCTCGGGGTTGATCGGTTCGCCGACGCTGCCCAGCAAACGCAAGCTGCTGCGGTCGGTGCGTTTGACGAAATCGTCGCCCTGCGCCATCAATGACCTAATAGCGGTCGGCGCGGTATAGAAAATATTGACCTGGTGTTTGTCGACGATTTGCCAAAACCGGTCGGGAGCCGGATATGTGGGTACTCCTTCGAACATTAGGGTAGTCGCGCCATTACAGAGCGGACCGTAAATAATGTAGGAATGGCCGGTGACCCAACCGATGTCGGCGGTGCACCAATAGATATCGCCATCATGATAGTCGAAAACATATTTATGGGTTATCGCGGCATACAACAAATATCCGCCGGTCGTATGCAACACGCCCTTGGGTTTACCCGTGGAGCCCGATGTATATAAGATAAAAAGCGGGTCTTCCGCGTCCATGGCTTCCGCGGGACAGTCGGCGGAGGCCTCTTTCATCGCCTCGTGATACCACAGATCGCGGGATTCATTCCAAGGAATGTCGTTACCTGTGTTCTGAATGACGATCACACGTTTCAGGTTGGGGCATTGACCCGCGGCTTTGTCGGCATTGACCTTGGATGGTACGGTTTTGCCGCCGCGATAGCCTTCGTCGGCGCAAATCAAATATTCGCAATCGGCATCGAGAATACGGTCTTTCAGTGAATCGGCGGAAAAACCGCCGAAGACGATCGAGTGGATTGCACCGATCCGGGTACAGGCCAGGATGACTACGGCGGCTTCGGCCAGCATCGGCAAGTAAATGCAGACGCGGTCGCCTTTCTTGACGCCTTGTGCCTTCAGGACATTGGCGAATTTGCACACTTGCTCATGTAATTGCCGATAGGTGATTTTTTTATCTTTAGTTGGGTCATCGCCCTCCCAGATAATGGCGATCTGGTCGGCCTTGTTTTCTAAATGGCGGTCCAGGCAATTGACGCTCACATTCAGCTTGCCGCCTTTAAACCAGTTGATTTCCCCCCGGGGGAAATCGAACGACAAAACCTCTTCCCACGGTTCATGCCAATCCAGGAAATTCTTCGCCTGTTCCGCCCAGAACTTTTCGGGTTCAGAAATCGACTGTCGGTAAAGTTCCTGATAGCTCGATCTGTCGATATGAGCGTGTTCGGCAACGATGGGGTTGATGGGATAAATCTTGTGTTCTGACATGGGTGATCCTGGCTTCCGTAATATTTTTACATTAGTCAATTCCTTAATGGATTGCACGGATTTTTTTCAAATGTTGAGGGTTCCACCGGGCGACGGCCCATTCCAGAATTTCTTCGACTTGGGCTTTCAATAAAATTTTCGGTGGATCTTGCCTTAACAATCTTAGCAAACGATATAGAGTCTTCTCCGGCTTTTCCGTGTCGACCGCTTCCGCATGGGTTTGTTTGCTCAATTTGACCCCTTGTTCGTCGACAATCAGTGGGACATGCATATAGCGGGGCCGGGAATAGCCGAGCAATTGCTGAATGAAGATTTGCCGGGGCGTGGAATCCAATAAATCGAAACCGCGGACGATATCGGTGATTCCTTGCTGATAATCGTCGATTACCACGGCCAGTTGGTAGGCGACTATGTTGTCTTTGCGTTGCACGACGAAGTCGCCGAGTTCGCGGCTCAGGTTTTGTCTGATCAGGCCTTGCAGCCGGTCGGCAAAGTTGATTTCGATATCTTCGGTTTTGAGCCGCAAGGCCGCTGGTTTAGCCGGGTCGGGGCAGGTGTGGCGGCAGATGCCCGGATAAACCGGGTTGTGCGGATTTAATGCCGCCAATGATTTGCGACTACAGGTGCAGCGGTAAAGGAGTTGTTGTTCGGATAGTTGCGTGATGATGTCGAAATATCGCGCCAGGTTCTCACTCTGGTAATAAACGCGCTCGTCCCAGTGCAAGCCAAATTTTTCCAAATCACGTATGATTCGTTCGCTAGCCCCCCGTATGTTACGCGGCGTATCGATATCGTCGATTCTTAATAACCAATAGCCGTGCTGACTGCGGGCGTCCAGATAGCTGGCCAGGGCGGTATATAGAGAGCCGAGATGCAAGGGACCGGTTGGCGAAGGCGCAAACCGGCCGACATAGTGCTTGGTTGCAGAGCCGGACAGGATTTAACCTACTTGCTTTTCCCTAATTTCATCCAATGTTTTACAGTCGATGCACAGCGTGGCAGTCGGGCGCGCTTCTAAACGCCTTATGCCGATTTCAATACCGCAGGTTTCGCAATAACCGTAATCGCCTGATTCAATCGCCTTCAGCGATTCGTCGATTTTTTTGATCAGTTTGCGTTCTCTATCGCGGGTCCTCAATTCCAGACTGAATTCGGATTCCTGTGTCGCTCTGTCGTTAGGATCGGGAAAGTTGGCGGCATCGTCCTTCATGTGATGGACGGTACGGTCAACCTCTTGCATTAATTCACTTTTCCAGCTTCTGAGAATGGCTTCAAAGTGTTTCAATTGAGCCTCATTCATGTATTCTTCGCCTTCTTTCTCTTCATAAGGCTTAAAACTGAAGTGATTGACATCAGCTTTAGAATCGGTCATCCGTTAACTCCTAGCTAGTTCTAAAAACCGCAAATTTTTATCAGAATAGCTTAGCCTTAGCAAGAAATTTGTTATTATTTATCGGTTAAATTTCACAGGAACATTATTAATGCGCTCATTAATGGCAAAGAGAATGCAGGGAATATCGCCCTTTTACGTCATGGATTTGTTGCAAAGGGCCAAGCAATTAGAGCAACAAGGTAAGGATATCATACACATGGAAATCGGGGAGCCCGATTTTCCTACGCCCCCGGCGGTCGTCGAGGCAGGCCAGAATTGCATTAAACAGGGTGAGGTAAAATACACTGCTGCGGCAGGATTGCCCGAATTGCGCGCAGCCATCGCGCAATATTATCGGGATACCTATGGCGTGACGATCGCCAAGGAACGGGTATTTATCACGCCGGGAGCTTCCGGTGCTTTTTTATTGGCCTTGGGCGTCACGCTGAATCCCGGCGAAGAGATACTGATGGCCGACCCCTGTTACCCGTGTAATGATAATTTTGTGCAACTTTTTGGCGGACAAACGCGCTTTGTCAATGTCGCAGCGGATTCCCACTATCAATTAAATGCGGAATTGATTCGGCGGAATTGGCAAGAAAACTGTAAGGGCGTCATGATAGCGTCGCCTTCGAATCCGACCGGAACGCTGATCACCAATGAAGCGTTGCGAGAGGCAATTCGGCAAACCCAGTCATTGCAAGGCTGTTTTTACTCGGATGAGATTTACCACGGCTTGGTTTACGGCGATCCCGCCGCCAGCGCCTTGCAATTTAGCGACGATGTTTTCGTGATCAATAGTTTTTCCAAGTATTTCGGCATGACAGGGTGGCGTGTCGGCTGGTTGGTCGTTCCGGAGGAATTTATCGACCCTACCGAAAGATTGGCGCAAAATATATTTATTGCCACTCCGACCCATTCCCAGTATGCGGCCTTGGCCTCTTTTTTACCCGAAAACCTTCGAGTGTTGGAGTGGAGAAGGCAGCAATTTGCCGAACGTCGTGACTTTCTCTACGAAAACCTGATTCGATTAGGGTTCGAAATTGAGTGTAAACCGGAAGGAGCATTCTATATCTATGCTAATTGCCGGGCGTTTACCGATGATAGCTTCCGCTTTGCCGCTGAATTGTTGGAGACGGAAGGTGTCGCGGTGACGCCGGGTAAGGATTTTGGCCAAAATAATAATTTCTTCATAAGATTTGCATATACCGCATCAATCGCTAGAATGGCTGAAGCTTTGCAGAGACTGGAACGATTTATATGCCGATAACGCAATTGTCAGCTACGGAATTACAGGAAAAACTAGACAACCATGAGGATTTGTTGTTGCTTGATGTCAGGGAACCTCATGAATTTGCCTATGCGCATATCGAAGGCAGTCTATCGATTCCGCTCAGTCTGGTTCCATTGCGTGTTAACGAATTGGACGCAAAGCAAGAAATAGTCGTGATTTGTCACCATGGTGTCCGCAGCATGCAGGCATCGGTTTATCTCGACCGGTGCGGATTCGACAAAGTATATAATTTGACGGGCGGTATCGATGCGTGGTCCGTGGCTTGTGACGAGTCGATGCCTCGATATTAATAATTACAATAAAGAAAGGCAATCATGTTTTTACGAGAGTTTTATTCGATTTCTGACGGAAGCATCAGTATTGATGCGCAACAGGCCAGTTTGTTCGCGAAAGAAGTTGCCGGCGATTTCAATCCCCTGCATGACCCCGATTCCAAGCGCTTCTGCGTGCCTGGAGACTTGCTTTTTTCCTTGGTATTGGAGAAATATGGTTTGAGCGAGAAAATGAACTTTACCTTTGCCGGCATGGTGGGGCACGGGGTCAAGCTGAATTTTCCCGATACCGATAGCGAATGTTTCGATATTACCGATAACAGCCAGAAGACCTATTTACAAGTCGAGAAGAGCGGCACGGTAAACCGCGATGAAAAGGTGATCGAAGCCCTGGTGCGTGATTACGTGGCGTTTTCAGGTCAAAATTTTCCTTATGTGCTAGTACCCTTGCTGGAAAAAGAAAATGTCATGATCAATCTCGAAAGACCCTTGGTGATTTATGACAGCATGACAGTGGAATTTACGACTCTGAATTTCGCCAATCCACGGTTGAATATGTTGCAGCCGGAATTGGAAGTGAGCGGTAAGCGAGGTTCGGCCCGGTTGCATTTTCAAATCATGGAGGGTGAAGACGTGGTCGGTTCCGGTTATAAAAAGCTGGCGATTAGCGGATTAAGGCCATTCGAAGCCGAGCCTATGCAGCAGTTTGTCGATAATTATCTGGCCAGAAAAGAAAAGTATTTCGCGCATCTGCCTGATATCGACAGACGACAGCTAGCGTGCTAAAAAGCCGCGTCTCGTTCTTCTAGTCAGATTTTGCTGGTCATAGGCTCCACTACAACCAATTGTCCGGCCTCGATGCCATTGCATTCGGCAGGCAAGACGATATAACAATTGGCTTTGCTCAATGCGCTCAATTGATGAGAGTCCTGCCGTCCGGCGCTGTCTACGACGAATTCACCATTGTCCAGCTGGGTCAGAATGCCGCGCTGATATTCCTGTCGGCCAGGCGATTTCTTCAGTTTGCAGATGCATGTAGCCTTCAGTCGCAGCGTTTTTCGTGGTGCGGCGCCGGACAAATATTGAAGGGCGGGGTGTACGATTTGCTGAAACATGACAATCGCCGAGACAGGGTTGCCGGACAAACCGAACAGCAAACACTCGTTCATTTTACCAAAAATGAGCGGTTTACCGGGTTTCATGGCAATTTTCCATAAGTTAACTTGGCCGCAGTGTTCAAGAATATCGTGGATATAGTCCGCGTCACCCACGGAAGCGCCACCGGTCGTGATGATCGCGTCATAACGGTGCGAGGTTTCCACCAACACCTGTTGTAGTCTTGCTTTATCGTCCCCGATGACGCCGAGGTCGGAGACATTGAATCGTTCGTCCTTCAATAGGCCGGCCAAAGCGTATCGGTTGCTGTCATAAATATGTCCTTTTTCTAGTGGCGTCCCGATTGCCGTCAGTTCATTACCGGTCGAAAGAAAAGCGAGATTGAGCTTTCTTTTGACGGCAACTTCGTGAATGCCCGCGGATGCCAATAAAGCGCATTCGCAGGCGTTAATCATTTTACCGGCGGCTAATAATTCGCTGCCGGCCATAATGTCGCTGCCGGCTGCTCGGATATTTTGCAAACCTTGAGTTTGAGGTGGAAAAACGACGTGTTCACCTTTTACGGCAACTATTTCCTGCATGACTACGCTATCGGCGTCATTCGGTAATACGGCCCCGGTAAGGATTCTGACGCATTGGCCCGATTTTATATTGCCTGCAAAAGGTTTTCCCGCCCAGGATATGCCGACGTTCGTTAAGCTGAAAGAAGCCTTATCGATGATATCGTTGCTGGACAATGCATATCCGTCCATCGACGCAACTCGATTCGGCGGAATATCGATCGGGGAGGTGACCGGTTCCGCCAGAATGCGCCCGAAGGCTTTGCTTAAGGGGAGTTTTTCCTGATCTGAAACCGGATAAATAGCGTGGTGGATTTGCCGTAAGGCTTGTTCGACGCTCAGCAGTGAAACGTCATTGGGGTTGCAATCGTCTTTCATGAAGAGATTCGAATGAAACGGTTGATAATAAAGTCGGCAATCATGGCAATGTCGTTAAGATCCAAAAGCTTTAGGTTGGCTGGTCTAGTGATTTGCTGATCAGAGGCGATGGCTATCACCGAAGGGTCGTTAGGGTAAATCAAAGGATGCTTTAAAATCGGTCGGTGCAATTCTATTTTCGGAAATTGTTCGCGCTTAAAGCCTTCTACCAAAATCAAATCCAAATAAGACTGGTCCAACACTTTTAATTGGTCGTCCAGTTTAGGTTCGATAGTCGGATTAAACTCAGTGATGATGGCGCGGCGATAGGGCGATACCAGCATCACGGTATTGGCGCCGGCAGATCTGAGGCGGTAACTGTCTTTTCCGGGTTTATCGATTTCGAAATTATGATGGCTTTGTTTAATGATGCCAAGGTTTAACCCCGTTTTTGTTAAATGTGGGATCAGTTGGGTGAGCAGCGTGGTTTTTCCAGTGCCACTAAAAGCGGCGAAACCAAGTAGGGGAGATTTGGCGTTATCCATGGAATGAAGCTGTTACTTTCGACAAATGATTGCCTATTCTAACCTAGCTTTGTGGGTAATATTTTAAATGGTTATTTACAATCCACCGGTTACCTGTGTCAGATGTTGTCGTCAAGGCTACGCCACACATGGATGTGTCAGTGCGGCGTGAAGCAGGAGTTGCTAGTTGCCAGGGAGGGATTCACGCCGTATCTTGAAAAGCTAACGGGTAACAAGTCTGCAGTAAGTTCATGGGCATTTATTTTAAGTATTCGATAATTAAATAAAAATAAATTTTATGGCACTGCAAATATGAAAAGTGGAGTAATTCTTTATATTTTATAATCAATAACTTATGTTTTTTATGGCATTTCAGTCACAAGGCTGGGCTAAGATAATATTTCTGACTTCCGTAGTGACAAAAGCTGATGGGTTGAGATATCAATTAGAGCAGTTACTGTTGCGGTGAATCGGCAGCAGACGGTTTTTTTCGATTTTCAAAGGAATTTCATGTCCAAGCATTTAAAATATCATAACTGAAGGCGTAAAGCTTGCATACTTGGCTGATTGTCGTTCAGACTTGATGGTCGTGACTGGAATGTATCTTAAAGCGCGAGGCCTTTAAGTCAGTTTTTAATCATTTTCAAACAGATACAGGAGGTTTTTTTGATACGGATCTATTTGCTGTTGGTGTTGATCATCCTGGTTTTCTTATTAATGCGATGGTTTTTAAGAACGCCACCGACGGTTATTATCGAATACATGAAAAAAACCGGTATAGTTGTTGCTGCTGTTTTGTTGCTGATTTTGGCGCTGGTTGGCAAATTGAATTGGCTGTTTGCGCTGCTCGGCGTCTTATTCGCCTCGTTCGCTAGAATGTTTCCGGTTTTATTGCGTTATGCGCCACATTTACAGCGATTCTGGATATGGTTCAATTCAACGAAGAATAAAACATCCAGTCATCAGGGAGGGAGGGCACCAAGCCAAGGAATGAGTAAATCTCAGGCCTATGAGATTCTTGGTTTGAAACCGGGGGCGACCGAACAGGAAATTATTCAGGCACATCGAAAATTAATGCAAAAAGTTCATCCCGATCGAGGTGGCTCCGATTTCCTGGCGGCGCAAATAAACCTAGCCAAAAAAATATTGTTAGATTCATAAGATCATGTCATGGCGAATGTTAGCAATTAAGACGATTCTAATTATGCTGACATTGTTGTTGACCGGTTGTGCCGGCAATGGAAATTATGCGCCGGTTAGGAATTACTATCGCGATATTCCAAAATCCCAACAATACTATACGGTCAAGAAAGGAGATACTCTATATGCGATCGGTTTCCGTTCAGGCCATGGTTACAAACGTCTGGCTAAGTGGAACAAAATTTATCCGCCTTATCGCTTGTACGTAGGCCAAAAAATAAAATTATTCAAGCCTAAACAAAAGCTTAGTACTGCCGCAAAAAAAGGTACAGGGCATAGGAGTATCAAAAAAACGAGAAACCTATCACAAAAAAGTCCAACATTTTCAAACGATAAGAAAAAAGTGTTAAAGTTGCACTGGCAGTGGCCGATTAAGGGAAAGGTCTTGAAAAGTTTTTCTCAGACGGGAAAGAAAGGGATCGATATAGGCGGTTCATTGGGGCAACCGGTAAAAGCAGCGGCGGCTGGTAAGGTTGTTTACAGTGGGCATGGCTTGGTTGGCTACGGGAATTTGTTGATCATTAAACATAATTCTCTTTATCTGAGCGCCTATGGGAATAATCGCCGATTGCTGGTTAAGGAAGGGCAAACGGTAAGTAAAGGCCAGACCATTGCAGAAGTTGGCAAAGCGGGGGGCTCGCAAACTTCATTACATTTCGAAATAAGAAAAAAAGGGAAACCGGTAAATCCAGTGGATTATTTGCCGACAAAGTAGATGTTAAGACCATGGTGTGACAGCCGATTGATCTGGGGGTTAAAATGACGGAAGAACTGATTGATGTAATGACAAAAGAGTCAGGCATGAATATGTCCGATTACACTCCATATAGTCTGAATGACGAACAAGAAGATTTGGAAGACGATGTCAAAATAAGCGATATCGACGCCAATGATTCATATAACGATAGTAATTTCGATGCGACCCGTGTTTATTTGAATGAACTGGGTAAATCTCAATTGCTAACTGCAGACGAAGAGAAGCTCTACGGGAAAAGGGCCCAGCGGGGCGATGCGCAGGCTCGTAAAGTGATGATTGAGAGTAATCTGCGTCTTGTTGTAAAAATTTCTAGGCGTTACCTGAATCGTGGATTGCCGTTGCTGGATTTGATTGAGGAAGGCAATCTCGGTTTAATCAGGGCGGTAGAAAAATTCGATCCGGATCGCGGATTTAGATTTTCCACCTACGCGACCTGGTGGATAAGGCAAACCATTGAGCGGGCCATCATGAATCAAACGCGAACGATCCGTTTGCCGATTCATATCGTTAAAGAAATGAATGTGTATTTGAAAGCGCAACGTTCTTTAACCCAGCAGCTCGATCACGAGCCGACGGCCGAGGAAATAGCCGATTATCTCGATAAACCGGTTAAAACCGTTAATAAAATGCTGAAACTGAATGAACGCGTCACTTCGGTAGACGTGCCGGGCGGAAAGGATTTCGATAAACCTTTGGTTGATTCGATTAGCGATGAACAAAGCCTTTCGCCAACGGAAATTATTCAAGAAGACGGCATGAAGGATAATATCACTCATTGGATTCACCAGTTATCCGAAAAACAGCGCGAAGTGATTTGTCGACGCTATGGTCTCTGTGGCTATGAGCACTCCACCTTGGAGCAGGTCGCTCAGGAACTAGGGGTTACCAGAGAGCGGGTCAGGCAAATTCAAATGGATGCGCTAAAAAGGCTTAAGGAAATTCTTGAGATCGGCGGCTACTCGTTCGAATCCATCTTTCATTGATTTCTGTTTTCTAGCGACATCAAAGCCGGCTTTCAAGCCGGCTTGTCTTCTTTTTAGGTTTAACTGCCGATTGTTTATTAGCAGCAACCAGATTGCTGCGCTCAGCGCCCCGGCTGCATCGGCCGACCAATCCCAAATATCCGACTCTCTTCCCGGCACAAAGGATTGATGCCATTCATCCGACGCACCATATATACTGCAAAACCCGAAGGTCAGAAAAAATCTTATAATGGCCGCATTGTTCAAAGAGGCACTGCAGCGCCATGCCAGAATGCCCATTAAAAAATAAGCGCCAAAATGATGTAGCTTGTCCTGGTGAGTAAAAAACATGGGTACTTTGATGACGGGTTGGTTTGACAAGTAGTAAATCAGTGAGCAATAAGAAAGCAATAATGAAAAATCGATTCGTTTTAACATTCTGAAATATGGAAAATATTTTTACTATCGCCGCATGGTGTTTGCAGCGAAAGGATGTCGATGAAAAAATAGCGTTAACGCATCATGCGCTCGAAAGCGCCAATACTGGACGCCTGTCATTCGCTTCAGTCGATGACGTTTTGCCGATCGATCACGTGGTGTTTCCCGGTCGACCGCAATTATTGGCCCCAAAGGCTATGCCGCAGCGTAAACTTAGCACTCGTGAAGGAAAGGCGGCGTTTTTTCATGCCTTGGCTCATATCGAGTTCGTCGCCATTTATCTTGCTTGGGACATTATTTATCGATTTCGCGGTTTACCCGAACAATTTTACCGCGATTGGCTGCGCGTTGCCGACGAGGAGGCGCAGCATTTTGCCATGTTACGCCAGCATTTGTCGGTCTTAGGGATTGATTACGGCGACCTTCCCGCTCATAGCGGTTTGTGGGACCATGCTGTCGATACCGCCGCAAATTTATTGGCACGCCTAGCCTTGGTGCCCCGCTGTTTGGAGGCGAGAGGGTTGGATGTCACGCCTGCGATGATCGACAAGTTTAAGCAAATGGGGGATCAAACCAGCGTGACGATACTCGCCAGGATACTCGAGGATGAAATCGGGCATGTGTCGCTGGGTTCTTATTGGTTTAAGTTTTTTTGCCGCCAGCAAGGTCGTGATCCGAAGGAGAGTTATCGTGTATTACTGGGAAAGTATTTCAAAGGCAAACCGAAAGGGCCTTTTAACCGAGAAATGCGTATAATTGCTGGATTCTCGAACGAAGAAATAGAGTGGCTGGAAAGTGGAGCAAATGAATAAAACACCGGTTTTTAATTACCCATTATTTGCCATGGGGTTCAGGGCTTTTTTTGCATTGGCGGGATTGTCCGCCTTACTGTTGATCGCGGTATGGACATCCGTTTTTGACGGTTCCCTCAAAACCGACAATTATTTTTCGCCCACATACTGGCATGCCCATGAAATGTTGTTGGGCTATTCCGTAGCGGTGATTGCAGGCTTTTTGTTGACTGCAGTAAGAAACTGGACCGGTATACAAACGGTGACTTACGATCGCTTGGCGGGGCTGTTTTTTCTATGGATTTACGGTCGAATTGTCCCATTTTATTCTGAACTGCTGCCCGATCCGTTGATTGCCCTGATCGATTTTTCCTTTCTTCCCCTGTTGGCTTATTTCGTCGGTCAACCGATTTTACGAGCAGGTCTTTATAAAAATTTGGGCTTTGTTGCGTTGCTTTTGATTATGACGATAGGAAACGGTTTGGTTCATGGTGAAATTCTGGGGTTCAGCGAAAATACCGCTTGGATGGGCTTGAATCTGGTAGTGGCGGTTATCATTACCATGATCCTGGTGATAGCAGGCCGCGTTTTTCCATTTTTTACCGAAAGGGGACTGAAGGGCGTCATCGCCATCAAAAATCCGCTGCTCGATTCGTTGGCGATCGCCGCGACGTTAACCGTCTTTATCCTGTTGCTTGCCGGCGTGTCGGGGGGGTATTTAACGCTGGCGGCGGTTGCCGCCTTGTTGCTGAATGTTACCCGGGCGCTCGGCTGGTATGATCCCCGGATTTGGTTTGTGCCTTTACTATGGGTGCTTTATATCGGCTATGCCTGGGTTATGCTGGGTTTCGTAATGTTGAGCCTGGCGGCCTATCAGATTGTGGCGCCGAGCCTGGCGATACATACCTTTACCGTGGGCGGAATCGGCGTGTTGACTCTCGGAATGATGGCCCGGGTTTCGCTGGGGCATACCGGTCGGGTTTTGCGGGTTTCCAATGCAATGGCGTTCGCTTTTGTTTTGATCAATTTGGCCGCGATGTTTCGCGCGGTTTTGCCTTCGATATTTCCAAATTGGTATGGAAACTTGATTATGCTTTCCACTTATTGCTGGTTGGCGGCCTTTTCGCTGTTTGCGCTTTATTACAGCCCGATTTTGACGACTCCCAGAATCGACGGTAAGGAAGGTTGATTTCTCTCTCGAGTGGACCCGGCTTCGAGGCCCACCTGAGAGAAAAGATGTTAGTGGGGACTGTAATGCGACTCGATGTATTTTTCCACTAACCCCTGGAATTCCTCGGCAATGCGATCACCTTTCAGGGTAACTGTTTTGACGCCGTCCTCGTAAACCGGAGCAACCGGTGATTCCCCGGTTCCGGGAAGGCTGATACCGATGTTGGCGTTTTTGCTTTCTCCCGGACCGTTGACCACGCAGCCCATCACCGCGACTTCCATATTTTCCACGCCCTTGAACTTGTTTTTCCAGACCGGCATCTGCGCCCGCAGGAATGCTTGAATGTCTTGCGCCAGGCGCTGGAAATAATCGCTGGTGGTGCGGCCGCAGCCGGGGCAGGCAATAACCATCGGGGTGAAAGAACGAAATCCCATGCTTTGCAGGAGCTCTTGAGCCACGATGACTTCCTTGGTCCTGGCGCTGCCGGGTTCCGGTGTCAAAGAAATCCGAATAGTATCGCCGATGCCTTGTTGCATCAGAACGGCCAGCGCGGCAGAAGACGAGACGATACCTTTGGAGCCCATGCCCGCTTCGGTCAGGCCGAGGTGTAGCGCGTAGTCGCAACGCGCGGACAGGTCCTCGTAGATACTTATCAGTTCCTGTACATTGCTGATTTTACAGGAGAGGATAATTTTGTCTTTGCCCAGCCCATATTCCTGGGCCTTGGCCGCACTTTCCAGGGCGGAAACCACGATCGCCTCTCGAGTGACCGCAGAAAGCTCCAGTGGGTTTGATTTTTTTCGATTTTCGTCGAGCAGTCGAGTCAATACGGACTGGTCAAGACTGCCGCCATTGACACCAATGCGCACTGGCTTGTCGTATCGGCAGGCAAATTCGATCATTTGCTGAAATTGCGGATCGCGATTCTTGCCGCGGCCTACATTGCCTGGATTGATGCGGAATTTGCTCAGTGCCTGGGCGCAATCCGGGTACTTTTCCAATAATTTGTGTCCGTTAAAGTGAAAATCACCAACGATAGGGACAGAAAAACCTTTCTGGTCTAGTTTGTTTCTAATTTCGGGGACTGCTTGAGCAGCTTCTTCGGTATTCACGGTTACCCTGACTAACTCGGAGCCGGCCGTGGATAGTTCAATGATCTGCTGAACCGTGCCATCAACATCCGCCGTATCGGTGTTAGTCATCGATTGAACGACAATTGGAGCACCGCCGCCGACTTTGACATCGCCGACTAGTACCTGCTGTGTTTGCTTTCTCGGGCTAATAGACATGATAAAAATATTTTCAAGAAAAACGAAGTTATCTGAAAGAATGATCCTGAATTAACTATAATTCAATGTTCGAAATTATACTCCATAGTGGATAGACAAAAGAGTTAAATTGTGAGGATAAATTATTTTTCTGATATCCATCTCGAGTTTGGCGATCTGGAAAAGCCAAATAATAATGCGGATTTGATCATCGCTGCGGGCGATATTGGTGTTTACAGGCAAGGGGTGGAGTGGCTTAAGTCATTGGATAAAAAGGTTGTTTATATTGCCGGCAATCATGAGTTTTATTCCTGTGAGTACAAGGACACCTTAAGGGCGATACGGGAAGAATGTAAAAACAGTAATGTTGTGTTTCTGGAGAACGAAGCCTGGGTTTATCAAGGAGTGCGTTTTTTGGGATGTACGATGTGGGCGGACTTGTATTGTGAGGGGGATGAAAAGGCGGCCGCATTGGGAAACACTTTGAACGATTTTAGGAAAATAACTTATAGGGAGTCGCCATTTAATCAAAAAATTTTTTCCAAGCTTTATCTGCGATCCAGGGAGTGGCTTACTACGGAATTGGAAAAGCCATTCAGTGGCAAGACCATCGTCATTACCCATCATGCCCCTACCGAGTGGAGTTGGAACGATTCGCCTGGCGCTTTAAAAAAATTGGCCTACTGTAATGATTTAAAAGAACTGTTTCATGAGCATGAAATAACGGCGTGGTTCCATGGGCATGTCCACAGCATTGGCGATTATCGTATCGCCGGCGCCAGAATTTTAAGTAATCCTAGAGGATACTTCGGTCGTAAGGTAGTAGAGCAGTTTGATATCAATAAATGTGTCGATCTTTAGCGATTAGCAATGAAGATATTGATTGTAGAAGAAGTTGAGAAGGAATTAAGCGAACTGCAAAATCTACTAACCCAGAGCGGGTGTCGTTTTTTATATACGTCAAATCAAAAAGACGCCCTGGATTACGTCAATCATGAAGATGTCGATTTGGTTTTTATCGAGATTGTTGCGCCGATTGAACAAAGGATAGAAACCGTCCGGCTGATCCGTTCCGAGCCGAGTGAGAAGTGGGTGCATATAATCATCATTACGGAACCGTTTGCCGAGCAATCTCTGGAAGCCGGATTGGAAGCCGGCGCGGATGGTTATATCACCACGCCTATAAACTCCATCATCTTGAATGCCAAATTAAGAAACTATGAACGCTTAGTGGCCATGCAGCGAGCATTGTTTGAATCTCATCAGGAGCTCAAGCAATATCGTGAACAAAACGAAATGGAAAACAACCTTACTAAAGAGGTGTTTAATCGACTGGTTAGATATGAGTTTACCGAAGATAAGCTGGTCAGGCATTGGTTATTGCCATCTCGGACCTTCAGTGGTGATTTGATTGTCGCCAAACGCGATGACAGCGGGAGTTTGTATTTCTTTATCGCCGATGCCACGGGGCATGGGTTGGCAGCGGCTTTGCCAACGATGGTGGTCAATCAAGTGTTCCGGGCGTTAATCAATAAAGGGTTTTCCGTTTCGGATGTGGTCAGGGAAATTAATCAGCGTCTTAATCTTGAAATGCCGGTGGGGCGCTTTGTGGCATTAGCGGTCGGAAAGTTCGATATTTCGGCAAATACGGTGGAAATCTGGAATGGCGGCTTGCCTGATTTGCTGCTGATTTCGCATGGCGGACAAATAGTGTGCCGATTTCCTTCTCGTCATGTGTTTGCCGGCGTGCTAAGCGACCAACAGTTCAGTGATCGGACTGATTCTTATCAATGGCAAGAAGAATGCGAGTTGATCGCTTTTTCGGATGGTGTTATCGATGCTGTGAATGAAGCCGGTCAACGATTGGGAGAGACGCGTTTTTTACAATGGTTGCTGCAAGCGCCTGCCGGTAAACGCATCGATACTGTCAAGGAAAAATTACTTTCCTACATCGATGGAGAAATTGAACAGGACGATATTTCATGTTTGTCGGTTATTTGTGCTCAAGGTTCGGTTGATGCCGACATAAAACAGGCTTGAAGTGATCGGTTTGCCCCCGTCATTGTTGACTTGTTCAGCAGGGATTTGACGTTGAGAATGCGCTGAAGTTGTGGTCTAATACTCGAGTTTTTACGTCTTGAAGTGCCTCTTGTTTTTGCGGTTTTGAACGAGAGGGTTGTTAGCTGCAACTTGTCTGGAGAGCAGGCTTAATCACTATGCAATTTACTATTAAAGAAGGTTTGGATTTGCCCATCACGGGCGGGCCCGAACAGAAAATTAGCGAGGGTAACAAGGTTAATTCCGTTGCCGTCCTGGGGGCGGACTACGTAGGCCTAAAGCCCAGAATGATGGTGGCCGAAGGGGATGCCATCAAATTAGGGCAGGTACTTTTTATTGACAAACAAAATCCCGCTGTCAATTTTACCTCACCGGGCGCCGGGGTGGTGAAAGCCATTAATCGTGGTGCCAGGCGGGTTTTGCAATCCGTCGTGATCGAGCTGAAAGGCAATGAGCAGGAAACCTTTGCCAAATACAGCGAACCCGAACTGGCTTCCCTGACTGCCGAAAAGGTCAAGGAAAACCTGCAGCCATCCGGATTATGGACCTCCTTTTTGACTCGCCCTTACGGAAAAGTTCCCGCCGCCGATAGCGCGCCGAATTCGATTTTCGTGACTGCCATCGATACCCGTCCTTTGGCGGCCGATCCTGCCGTTATCATCAAGCAACGTGTTGCGGACTTTAAAAACGGTCTGACTGTTATCTCCAGGTTGACCGAAGGCAAAACTTACCTGTGCAAGGCGGCCGGAGCCGATATTCCCGCGAACGATGCGGTCGAGGTGGCCGAATTCTCCGGTCCTCATCCTGCCGGTTTGCCGAGCACCCATATTCATTTCATCGACCCCGTTCATGCCGAGAAATCCGTTTGGCACATCGATTACCAGGCGGTGATGGCGATCGGGGCGCTATTTACCACCGGCAAGCTGAATATCGAGCGTGTCGTCTCATTGGCGGGGCCAACCGTTAAAAAACCGCGTTTGCTGCGTACCCGGGTCGGCGCCAATATCGATGATTTGGTTGCCGGTGAACTGGAGGATGGCGTAGAAAGCCGCGTTATTTCCGGTTCCGTGTTGTACGGCCATCAAGCCGCCGATTGGGCGGCCTTCCTGGGCTGTTACAGTCATCAAATTTCGGCGCTGAAAGAAGGTCGTGAGCGCGAATTGTTCGGTTGGATCGTGCCTGGTAAGGATAAATATTCGGCGCTGAATGTTTATACGTCCAGCCGGGATAGAAAAAATAATCGTTTGTTTCCGCTGACAACAGATAAAAACGGCAGTAACCGGGCCATCGTACCGGTAGGTGTTTACGAAACCGTGATGCCACTGGATATTTTGGCGACGCCGTTATTGAAAGCATTGGTGGTCGGCGATACCGATCAGGCGCAAGCGTTGGGTTGTCTGGAACTGAATGAGGAGGATGTTTCCTTGTTCACTTTCGTCGATCCGGGAAAACATGATTTCGCGCCGGTACTGAGAGCGAATTTAACTAAAATAGAGAAGGAAGGATAAATGTCGGCTAGAGACTTTTTAGATCGTATAGAGCCGCATTTTACAACGGGGGGTAAGTTCGAAAAGTATTATGGTCTCTATGAGATGGTCGATACTTTTCTGTACACGCCATCCGATGTAACGCGCGGTAAAACCCATGTTCGCGACGGTAACGACCTGAAGCGGACCATGACATTCGTGGTGGTCGCCACATTCTTTTGTATTTTGATGGCGATGTACAACACCGGCTACCAAGCCAATCTGGCGATGGAAGCCATGGGGTTGGAGAAAGCCAATAGTTGGCGCAGCATTCCGATGATGCTGTTCGGCTACAACCCGATGAATCCGCTTTCAAACTTTGTCCACGGCGCTTTGTATTTCCTGCCGATCTATATCGTCACGCTGGCGGTTGGCGGGGTGTGGGAAGTGTTGTTCGCGACCGTCCGGGGCCATGAAGTCAATGAAGGCTTCCTGGTTTCTTCAATGCTGTACACTTTGATTATGCCGCCCGACATGCCTTTGTGGCAGGTGGCGTTGGGTATTTCCTTCGGTATCGTGATCGGCAAGGAAGTATTCGGCGGTACGGGTAAAAACTTTCTCAATCCGGCTTTGACCGGGCGTGCTTTCCTCTACTTCGCTTATCCCGCTTCTATCTCCGGTGATTCCGTGTGGGTCGGTGTCGACGGCTATACGATGGCAACGCCTTTGGGTTTGGCTGCCCAAGGTGGGGTGAATGCGGTACACGAGGGCGGCTATGGCTGGTTTCAATCCTTCATGGGTTTTATGCCCGGATGTCTGGGGGAAACATCAACTTTGGCCATCATGATTGGCGCGGCGTTCTTGTTGTATACCCGGGTTGCATCCTACCGCATCATGGCTGGCGTCCTGATCGGAATGATTGCAACGTCCCTGCTGTTTAACGTCATTGGCAGCGACAGCAATCCAATGTTCGCATTCCCTTGGTATTGGCATTTGACGGTTGGCGGCTTTGCCTTCGGCATGGTTTATATGGCGACAGACCCGGTTAGCGCAGCGATGACTAATACCGGCCGCTGGATATTCGGCTTTTTGGTGGGCATGATGACGGTGCTAATTCGAGTGGTTAATCCCGCCTTCCCTGAGGGTATTATGCTGGCAATCCTGTTCTCGAACATGTTTGCACCGATTATTGATTACTTTGTCGTTCAGGCAAATATTAGAAGAAGGATAAAGCGTCATGTCTAATGGAAATCTAAAAGAACGATTAGAAAAATGTGAGCATTATCAGAAGTTTAATGCCTATAAAGAAAAAATTCTGGCATTAAGCAACGATAGTTTGGAGAAAACCATTGCCGTCGCCTTGGCGTTGTGTTTCGTCTGTGCGATTCTGGTGTCTTTTGCCGCGGTCGCGTTAAGGCCGATTCAGGCAACCAACAAGGCCATGGACATGAAGAAGAATATCCTCGAAGTGGCTGGCATACTGACCGATGATGCCAATATTCACCAGGATTTTGCCGAGAAGATCGAGGAAAAACTGGTCGACATCGAAACCGGTGAGTATGTGGAAAACAAGGATCCGTCCGAATATGATCAGCGCAAGGCTGCAAAAGACCCGGCGCAAAATATCGTAATACCGGCGGAAAAAGATATTGCCAGCATCCGGACCAAGGCAAAAATCGCCAAGGTTTATCTGGTCAAAGACGGCAGTGAGTTACAATCCATTATTCTGCCGGTTCACGGCTATGGCCTGTGGTCGACCATGTATGGTTTCCTGGCTTTGGAAGCCGATGGTCAAACAGTCAAGAGCATCAACTTCTACGATCAAGCGGAAACTCCGGGCTTAGGCGGTGAAGTGGTCAATCCTAATTGGCGTGCTTTGTGGCAAGGCAAGAAAGTTTATAACGAGGCCGGTGAACCAGTACTGTCCTTAGTCAAGGGAACGGTGGACCCATCTAAACCAGGCTCGGAGTACAAAGTCGATGGTTTGGCCGGTGCGACTTTGACGAGTAAAGGGGTTAGCAATTTAATTCAATACTGGATGAGTGCGGAAGGATTCAAGCCTTATCTGGATAAGATCAGAACCAATGGTTAGGAGTGCATTATGAGTGCTGTTATATCTAGCGAAACTAAGAAAGTTCTAACCACGCCGTTGGTTAACAACAACCCGATTACGCTGCAAATATTGGGTATTTGTTCGGCGTTGGCGGTGACATCGCAAATGTCGACGTCATTGATCATGGCGATCGCGTTGACTTCGGTCACGGCCTGTTCCAGTGCCGCGATCAGTGCGATCCGTAACCACATTCCAAGCAGTATCCGTATCATCGTGCAAATGACGATCATCGCGTCGTTGGTGATCGTGGTTGACCAAATATTGAAGGCGTTTGCCTATGAAATCAGCAAACAATTGTCGGTATTCGTTGGTCTGATCATCACCAACTGTATCGTGATGGGGCGCGCCGAAGCCTATGCGATGAAAAACCCGCCGTTGGCGAGTTTCATCGATGGCATCGGTAACGGTTTGGGCTACAGCTTAATTCTGGTGATCGTCGCCTTTTTTCGTGAACTGTTGGGTTCCGGTAAGTTATTGGGAATCGAAATATTCCAATTGACCAAAGACGGCGGCTGGTACGACCCGAACGGCTTGATGTTGTTGCCGCCTAGCGCGTTCTTCATCATCGGCCTGATTATCTGGGTATTCCGTCAATGGAAGCCGGAACAGGTCGAGCATCAGGATTTCCAAATCATGGATATTGCTCACGGTGAAGGAGGGCACCACTAATGAATGCATATGTCAGTCTTTTTGTTAAAGCGGTTTTCGTCGAAAACCTGGCTTTGGCGTTCTTCCTGGGGATGTGTACTTTCCTGGCGGTATCGAAAAAAATCTCGACGGCGATGGGCTTAGGGATTGCGGTATTGATAGTGCAAGCGATTACCGTGCCGGTGAACAACATCATCTATCACACCTTGTTGAAAGAAGATGCCTTGTCTTGGATGGGGATTACCGGCGTCGACCTGAGCTTCTTGGCGTTGTTGAGCTGTATCGGCATGATTGCCGCATTGGTACAGATCTTGGAAATGGTATTGGATAAATTCTTTCCGGCTTTGTATCACGCGTTGGGCGTGTTCTTGCCATTGATCACGGTAAACTGCGCGATTCTCGGCGGTAGTCTGTTCATGATCGAACGTGATTACGACCTGGGCGAAAGTTTGGTTTACGGTGTCGGCAGTGGTTTCGGTTGGGCATTGGCTATCACGGTATTGGCCGGTGTGCGCGAGAAACTGAAATACAGCGATATACCGGCCGGTTTGCAAGGCCTGGGTATCACTTTTATTACCGCGGGTCTGATGTCGCTAGGCTTCATGGCTTTTTCTGGAATCCAACTATAGGAAGATTGAGTAATGCTTGAAATTGCATTAGGCGTAATATTTTTCACGGTGATCGTGGTTGCGCTGGTTTTTATCATCATCGGTGCGAAAAGCAAATTGGTGGCTTCCGGGGATGTTGAAGTTCTGATCAATCATGAGAAGAAGATTCATGTACCTGTCGGCTCCAAATTGTTGACCGCGCTGGCTAACAATAAATTATTCGTTCCTTCGGCTTGTGGCGGCGGCGGTACGTGCGCGCAATGCCGGGTTAAAGTTCTTAAGGGCGGCGGCGAGATTTTGCCGACAGAGATGTCGCATATTACTAAACGTGAAGCGGCCGAAGGCGAGCGCCTGTCTTGCCAGGTCACCGTCAAGCACGATATGGAAATCGAAGTCGAAGACAGTGTGTTCGGCGTCAAGAAATGGGAATGTACCGTCAAGTCCAACGATAACGTCGCGACCTTCATTAAAGAGTTGGTTTTGGAATTGCCGGAAGGCGAAGCGATCGACTATCGTGCCGGTGGCTATATCCAAATCGAATGTCCGCCGCATGTGTCGCGCTATAAAGACATGGACATCGGCGAGGAATACCGCGAGGATTGGGATAAATACGACCTGTGGCGCTATGTGTCCGAGGTGAAGGAACCGGCATTGCGTGCTTATTCGATGGCGTCCTATCCGGAAGAAAAGGAAATCATGCTGAACGTGCGTATCGCGACGCCGCCTCCGGGTGCTCCAGACAGTGTCCCACCAGGCGTGATGTCATCCTATATCTTCAACCTGAAACCGGGTGACAAAGCCATCGTTTCCGGTCCTTACGGTGAGTTCTTCGCCAGAGACACCGATGCGGAAATGGTCTTCGTCGGTGGCGGTGCCGGTATGGCGCCAATGCGTTCGCACATCTTCGATCAGCTGCGCAGACTAAAATCGAAGCGTAAGATGACGTTCTGGTACGGCGCGCGGAGTAAACGCGAGATGTTCTATGTCGAGGATTTCGACATGCTGGCGGCCGAGAACGATAACTTCGAATGGCATGTAGCCTTGTCAGATCCGTTACCGGAAGATAATTGGGAAGGTTATACCGGCTTCATTCACAATGTCTTGTTCGAAGAATACATCAAGAACCATCCGGCGCCGGAAGATTGTGAATACTATCTGTGTGGACCACCGATCATGAACTCGTCGGTGATTAACATGCTGATCGAAAACGGCGTGGAAAGAGAAAACATCATGCTGGACGATTTCGGCGGCTAATTAGGTTTTATCGCAGTTTTTTGATGAGTATAAAATCTATTAAACGGGGAGCAGGTCTTGGCCTGCTTCTCGTTTTTTTATTGTACGGTTGCGACAGGCAGTCTTACACGAATAAGCCCTACCCATTCCAATATGCCAATGGAACGATGGGTACCAGTTTCAGCATCAAGGTCAGTCAATTACCGAAAACGGTCGCGCACGAAGCCTTGGTGCAGCAGATCGATGAATTATTGAGTTTGCTCAATAGGCAAATGTCGACTTATCTGCCGGATTCTGAACTCTCGCTGTTCAACAGCAGTCAATCGACTGAGTGGCAACCGGCTTCGCCGGCATTGTTTCAGGTCTTGGCGGAAGCCAAACGCGTCAATAAACAATCGCGGGGAGCATTCGATGTGACGGTGGGGCCGTTGGTTAATCTGTGGGGGTTCGGTCCGGATCCAATAAGTTTTGTGGCCCCGCCCGAGGACCAGATAGCGGCGAAATTACACCTGATCGGTTCCAATCATCTTTTTTTGCAAGATGACGGGCTGGCGATCAGAAAAGATATTCCGCAGCTGTATCTTGACTTGTCGGCCTTAGCGAAGGGTTATGCGGTGGACCGGGTGGCCTTGTTGTTGGAACAGCAAGGAATAGAAAATTATTTGGTGGAAATTGGTGGCGAGATTCGCCTGAAGGGAGTCAATATACAAGGAAAACCCTGGCGTATTGCGGTTGAAAAACCCGCCGCCGATAGCCGGATGATTCAAAAAGTTTTGCCGGTCAGCGACATCTGCATGGCGACTTCCGGTGATTACCGCAATTTTTTTGAAGTCGATGGCGTGCGTTTTTCCCATACCATCGATCCGCGTACCGGCCGGCCCATTACCCACAAATTGGCATCGGTGACGGTTTTAAGCCAAACGACGATGACGGCGGATGCTTGGGCTACGGCGTTGACGGTATTAGGACCGGTGCAAGGTTTTGAGTTGGCTCAGCAAAAAAACATTGCGGCTTTATTTATAATTAAAACCGATGCGGGGTTTATGGAAAAAAGCACGTCGGCTTTTAACGATTTCTTTGAGGTGAAATCATGACATATTTTCTGATTACATTTGCATTTATGCTGTTGGTCATCGTTATCATGGCGATTGGTGTTATATTCGGGCGCAAGGCGATCAAAGGTTCCTGTGGCGGGGCCAATAATGGCAATTGTATTTGTGTGGAAAAATGCGACAAGCGCAAAAAACTTGAAGCCGAGACCGAAGGGAAACTGTAAAATGTCGAAGTACAGCGTTGAGGGCGCCGTCGCGAAATAGGTAAGCATTGGCTCAGTTGCTGATTATTTCGGCTGTTTTTCAGTTTGCGCGGTATCATATTAAATTTACAATAAAAGCCTTTTCAGCACTCGTATGAAACCTAAGGAACGAGATTGTCGAGCGGCTTATCTTCAATAATAAATTTATTCTAAAGAGGATCTATATGCTGGCTAAAATTACCATAGCGGACTATATGACTAAGCATGTTTTCACATTGAAGAGGGAAACCAGTGTTTTAGAAGCCATTAAGTCGTTATTAGCCCATAAAGTAACTTGTGCCCCAGTCGTGGATGAACACGGTAAGTTAGTGGGCATGTTTTCCGAAAAAGACAGTATGAAGGTTGTATTGGATTGCGCCTATAATCAGGGTATGAGTGGCACGGTCGGCGAGTTCATGACCAGCGACATCATCAGCGTGGATGCCGATGCCAGCATTGTCGACCTAGCGGAACGATTTGAGGATTCAACAATCAGGAGTTTTCCGGTTTTCCGTGATAACGACTTGGTTGGCGTGGTTAGCAGAACAGACGTATTGAAGGCATTGACGTCGATAAAATAACCTTTAGATAGTCATGGCAAAACCTACATTTTATTGGCATGACTACGAAACCTTCGGCACTGATCCGCAACGCGACCGGGTCTGTCAATTTGCCGGTATCCGAACCGATCTGGACTTCAACATCATCGGCGAGCCGTTAATGCTCTATTGCAAGCCGGCCGCCGATTGTTTGCCCCATCCGCTAGCCTGTTTCATCACCGGCATCACGCCGCAAATAGCCGAACGCAATGGCGTTTGCGAGGCAGAGTTTATTCGCATCATTCATCGGGAATTAGTGGAACCGGCCACCTGTACGGTCGGTTATAACAACCTCCGCTTTGACGATGAAGTGACGCGCAACCTGCTTTACCGTAATTTTTACGATCCCTATGCCCGGGAATGGCAAAACAACAACTCACGATGGGATCTGATCGATGTGGCCAGGGCGGCGCGGGCATTACGGCCGGCCGGCATCGAATGGCCCGATAACGAAGAGGGAACCCCCAGTTTTCGCCTGGAGGAGTTGACCCGAGTCAATGGCTTAGAACACGGTGCGGCCCACGATGCGTTATCGGATGTCTATGCGACGATCGCGATTGCGAAGTTAATTAAACAGAAACAGCCCAAGCTTTATCAATTCCTGTTCGATCACCGTATTAAACAAGAAGCGTTAAAATTACTCCGTCTAGGCTCTTACCGACCTGTCGTGCATATTTCCGGTAAATACCCGGCGAGCAGGCATTGCATGGCGGTGGTGGTTGCTATCTGTCAACATCCCGAGAATAGTAACGGGGTGATCGTGTACGATTTGTCGGTGGACCCGCAACCATTACTGGAATTAACGGCGGAAGAGATCAAACAACGCGTGTTTACGGCAACAGCCGATCTGGCCGAGGGGATGGATAGAATTCCGTTAAAAACGGTGCATATTAACAAATGTCCCGTATTAGCCCCGGTATCGGTGATTCGCGAGCAGGATGCCGAGAGGCTCGGATGCGATTTAAGTCAATGCCATGCCAATCTTGAACGCATCAAGGCGGCGAAGAGGTTGGACGATAAGCTCATGGAAGTTTTCAAAAGCAATTTTGATGACACGCCGACAGACCCGGATTTGATGATTTACAGCGGCGGATTTTTTTCTCCGCATGATAAAGCCGAAATGAACAAGGTCAGGGACGCGACGCCTGAGCAGCTGTCGACCCTAGCGCTGGATTTTCGGGATAAACGTTTGCCGAAAATGTTATTCAGATATAAAGGCCGGAATTTTCCGGAAACGCTAAATTGCGCCGAACAACAACGCTGGCGGCAATATTGTATCGAAGTGCTGCAAGACGAGCAGGTTGGGCCATCCTTGAACTTGGCCTCCTTTTTGCCACAGCTGGAACAACTGCGCCGGGAATATCCGGGAAAAAATTCCGTTTTTGAAGATTTGCAAGCGTTTGCCGAGAATAGGAAAAGTTTTTTGTCAACCTCCTGAATGAGGTGTCCTGATGGATTCGTTCAATTGTTATTCACTCGCAGTTCAGGACAATGGCGGAATAATTTATTGCGATCTTAGTGAGTTGTTAGCAATCTCCTAACCACTATCATATAATTAACCGTTTTATTTTTGCGTCCATAATAGGAAATCAATATGAAAAAAATCTCGTTATTTCTGTTTTTCATTCCATTGCTGTTTGTCGCCACGGCGAAGGCGCACGGCCCGGTGAGAGGAAAAATGACCGCTTCCGTAATCGTCAATGCACCGGCCGAGCAAGTTTGGGACGTCATTAAAAACTATGACGATA
Source organism: Methylomarinum vadi (assembly GCF_000733935.1). Taxonomy (NCBI): domain Bacteria; kingdom Pseudomonadati; phylum Pseudomonadota; class Gammaproteobacteria; order Methylococcales; family Methylococcaceae; genus Methylomarinum; species Methylomarinum vadi. Next base: position 859,947 of record NZ_JPON01000001.1, on the reverse strand, counting down.
TGTCATGGCACCCCAGCATTCAAAGCGTGACAGCCGACAAGGGTAATAAAAAGGGTTCCGTGCGTGTCTTGACATTAACCAATGGCGGCAAAATCACCGAAAAGATGAAAGATTATAAGGCCGACAAAATGTCTTATAAATATAAAATCATCGAAATGACTTCAACCGGCACCGTGCATCACGCCGGTCAAGACGAGCCAATTCCGGTATTGCCAGTGGAAAACTATGCCGCTACCTTGTCAGTGAAGGATAAAGGCGGCAAAGCCTTAGTCACTTGGGTAGCGACTTACTACCGCGCTTATGTCAACAACAACCCGCCGGCGGAATTGAACGAGGAAGCGGCCGACAAAGCCGTGACTGCGGTTTTGACTGATGGGTTGGCTAATTTGGCTAAAAAATTCGATTCCAGCGCATCTGCTTCCGATGTCAAGATTAAATTGAAACGTTAAATTAGCGTTTTATTCTCGTATCCGGTTCCCGGCTTTCTGTCCGGGGACCAGCTCATCCTCCCGTTTTTCCGAATATTCTGTATCGGCCACGGAACATCAGCCATGAAAAAATTAATTACGGCAACCGTTACCGCCTTTCTGTTCAGCATTGCTGCGCAGGCAGGGACATACGCCTTCATTACCGACCAGCTCGACAATAATGTGTCGGTACTCGATACCGGGCAGCAGAAAGTGATTAAGAATATCGCGGTAAGCGGAAAGCCGGCCGGCGTTGCCGTTAACCAACCTCTGCGTCAAGTTTACATCAGCACCCCGGAGGGTGGTGGTTTCGCCGTGCTGGATAGCCAAAATCTGCAATTACTCGACAAGGTCAAGGTGGGCGGCGCTTCCTTAGGGATCGCCGTCGATATTCCCGGCGATAGAATCTTTGTCGCCGATTGGTACGAAAATACCGTCGACGTTTTCGACAGCCGTTCTTTAGCCCACCTCAGTAAAATTCAGGTAGGCCGGTCGCCATCCGGCATGGTGGTAAGTCCCGATAATCGCTGGCTGTATGTCGCCAACCGCATGGACGATTCAATTTCACAAATAGACTTGAGCAGTCTGAAAATCCGAAATACCACCAAGGTCGGGATACACCCATTTGGCATTACCGTTTCAGCCGATGGTCGACACATTTATACGGCGAATGTGGAAAGCGATGACGTCACGGTGTTGGTCCCCGGTCATCTGAAACGTCGGGCTACCGTTAAAGTGGGTGCCAGACCTTATGCGGTCGCTTTAGCGCTCGATGACAGCCGCTTATTCGTCACCAATCAGGACGACAGCACCGTTTCGGTGATCGATACCGCCAGTTTAAAACCGATTGCGGTCATCGAAGTCGGTGAAAAGCCCGAAGGGATTAGCACGCATCCCGACGACAGGCATGTCTACGTGGCCAATTGGTTCGACGGGACCGTCTCGGTGATCGACGCAAAAACTTTGCAAGTCACCGCGACGATCGTATCCGGAGAAGGCAGTCGTGCATTCGGCCAATTCATGATGAAATAGTGCCGAGCGTATTGGCAGTACGGCATTTACTTGATAGACTGCTGCCCGGTTAACATTTAGGAGAATACTATGGCCGAAACGGTTGATGAACTGACTGTCAGCTATGAAGATGGCGGCATAGAAACAGTCAAAGAGCTGGATAAAAAAGTGCTTAGCAAAGGCGCCTGGGCAACCGTTATTTTTCGATATCAGGATTGGAACCGCAGTAAAGAAGAATACGGTCCGGATAAATTCACTATTCGCCGTTATCAGAAACGCAACGGCGAATACCGGCAACAGTCCAAATTCAATATATCCAGCGAAAAACAAGCCAAAGAAATTATCGAGGCCTTGTCCGAATGGATTGACAAGGAGTGATGTTATTATTTGGCTGGAAGGGTCAATCCAGCCACTCGATAATATGATCCTCCAGATTATCCACTTCGGATTCTTTCATGGCATAACTGCTGATCGCGGCGCCGGCGTCTTTGACCGACTCATGCGTGCCGCTGATTAACGGATGCCAGTCCGGTAAAGGGTGGCCGTCCGCCAGTAAGCGATAGGCGCAAGTCGACGGCAACCACGTATATTCGGTGAAGTCGTGCTGCTTAAGATCCAGACAGTCCGGCACGAGCCGGCAGCGGTCGTCGTAGCGGGTGCAGCGGCAGCTGTCCAGATCGATTAGGTCGCATGCCACGCTGGTGAAATAAATGTCGCCAGTGTCTTCGTCCTCCAATTTATTTAGGCAGCATTTTCCGCAATTGTCACATAATGACTCCCATTCCTCGGTGGTCATTTCGGCCAGTGTTTTTTGCTCCCAAAATCTCATATCGACAACCTTTCCATTAAATAGCAGAGACAGTCCTGGCGGATGACTCTTTCATCCAAGGTTAACATGGAAGGCATGGTTCGACGTTTCATCAGTAACTCATTGTTATTGATTTCAAAAAAATGCTCGGTCACGATGTTGCCCTGTTCGTCCTGGGCAATAACCGGCATTTGACCATTGTGGTTGACGGTGCCGAAGAGGGTGCCGGGAGCGAGTTCGGTGAAATTCATTTTTTCCAGGTCTTTGTCCAGTAATAAGTCGCAGTCTTGCTGTTCGAAGCTGAATTCGATCTCTTCGCGGGTTTTGACCTGGGCCACGGTATGAAAGAGATCGATATTGCGTTCGGCTATCGGATGGTCGCTGATTTCCTGTAAATGAAGGCAAGTATTTAGAAAATCGAAAGCATGTTCGATTCCATGCTGCTGTCCGGGGCGGCCGCATTCCAACGTGACGGCGGGACATAACTCGGCAAAAGCCATCGATTGCACGCCCTTGGGACGGGTAAAGTAGACGATCAAGTGTCCGAACAACGAAGCCAATTGCAAATAGCGGTTATCCAATTTGTTAATACAGGCATAATGGGGATTCAGTCCGGTATTATTGTGCACATCGACGCTGGCGAATACTCGACGGTGTTTCATGACATCGACGATTTCCCGCATCACTCGGGTTTCTTCGCATTCCTCCATTTCCGTGCCCGGCCACACGCGGTTAAAGTCGGGTTGGCGTTGCAAACGGCGTAAGCCGTGTTTGGCGGCTTGCGTGTTGCCGAGAAAGATAGACAGCGAACGCGGTAGCGGCGAATCCTTGTATTTTTTCAACAACTCTTGCAAGGCGAGTAAGCCGGTGGGTTCGTTACCGTGTAACAAAACCGAGATAAACAAAGGGTCTCGTTGTTGGCCCTGTAAGTGAATCAGGGTCGGTTCGGGGACGATTTTCCACAGGGATTTCGCCGATGCCGTTAAAATGCCTTCGGGTAGATAATCCAATTGCCGCAATCTCGACATATCAGGCAATACTCCATTCGCTGACTGGTTTGCCGGATTGTTGGTTGTGCAGATACGTTTCAGTCATTAGCTTAAAGTTCTTACCTTGTTCTTGAATAAACTGCCGTTGCCATTGGCAACCGGTTTGTTTGTTATTGAGTCTTTGCATCATTATATCGAGATAATCCTCACTATCACAGCGACTGACCCCGAGCGATGCCAGTCCCAGCACCGCGCGCTTGATCAGCTCTTTTTGAATAAGGGTGTGCAAGCGTATTTTTTCACCGCCGATCCAATTGATATGGGCATCGATACCATGCCGGGCGGCTTGATAAAAATTATCCTTGGCTTGGGAAAAAGGTATGGGCGGGCCTTTTTCCATAATTTCATCGCAGAGGTTTTTTGCCAGTCCGTAATAAAAAGCGGCGTTGGCGATCGAGTCGATGACCGTCGGCCCGGACGCCGGAGTGCGGTGTTCGATTCTAATATGCGGGGTACCGTCGTCGTCGAATCCGATCAACGGCCGGTTCCAGCGCCAGATGGTGCCGTTATGCAATTTCAAATGGGCAAAGGCTTCAGGAACTGTGTCCAATTTTTCCGGCAATAAAATTGGAAAATGCTGTAGATTTTCGTTAAAGCATTCAAAAATGGATTTTCGGGCATAATCGGTACCGAAACTGACGCGCCTGACCGGCCCTTGCGAGGCGCCCGCATAGCCGCCGGTTTCGATTGCTTGTTCGAACAAGGGAATGCGCGATTCGTGCCATAAATCCTTGCCGAATAAATAGGGCGCGTTGGCGCAAATGGCAACGATCGCGGCCGAGGCGATAATCGAGGCATTGTAGAAATGATGGGCGACGGTTAATGGTACCTGAATATGTATCTGGAAAGAGGTCGTGGCCGACTCCAGCATCACATCGTGGTGGTCGAGCTTCAGGTGTTCATTGCCGTTAATGTCCAGGTGTAACGGTTTGCCCCGTGATTGCAGGATTTGCTCGTTCAAGGCGCGGTAGCGATTAAGGTCCGACATGTTTTTTAGGGTCAGATCGCTTTGCCGCAATGTGGGTAAAATACCAATCATCAGCAACCTGTTTTGCATCGACTCGGCATGTCGCGAGGCGCTATCCCAAGTGGTTTGGAGCTGTTTTTGTAAGCGGCTGAAGACATTGCCGGCCAAGGGCGTGGGGGTGCTGTTCAATTCAATGTTGAACTTTGCCAATTCCTCGAATGCCAAGGGATGGTCGAGCGTCTTTAAGAATTGGGCGTTGATCGGTGAGGGACGAAAATGTCGATCTACTATCCAGGCTTCAATTTCAAAGCCGGCTACCGGAGAACGTGTGGAGAAACCGTTTTTCTCCATGATCCGCTCGAGTAATGCGGTTTCCTGCTGAAGTTTTTGATAATAACGATCAAAATCTCCTTGCTCGAAACTCGAAAATGAGATTTCTTGACCCATGTTGCGGCCCGCGATAGTTACATAGCTGTTGGCAATCTACCGGAATTATCGGCGGCTGGCAAACCTTCTGAAGATCATTTTCTAGGCTTGAAGAGGATTAATCGAACAGATCCCAGACCGGGCGGCTGCCATAAGGGAGTTCGGCCAGGCGCCCCAGTTCTACCCAAGGATCTTTGGGCGTATGAAAATCGGAACCTTGTGATGCAAATAATTGGAACTTTTGCGCCAGGAAATGGCTACGTTGTATGTCATCGACCGAGCTGCGTCCGGTCACGACCTCCATGCCTTGGCCGCCGGCATTCTTGAACGCCGTCAAGGCGCGAGTCATCCAATTTCCGCTCAGGTTATAACGCAAAGGGTGCGCCAACACGGCAATGCCGCCGCTAGTTTTGATCCAGTCGATGGCCTGTTGTAGGTCCGCCCAAACGGTGGCGACGTAGGCCGGTTTCCCCCGGCCCAGATATTTATCGAATGCGTGCTGCTGGCTGTCGACAAAATGATTGGTGACCAGAAAATCGGCGAAATGCGAGCGGGTGATCATGCCCGTCCCGGCAGCTGCCTTGACGGCCTCGTAGGCGCCGGGGATGCGTTTTTTCTCTAGCTTCCAGGCGATTTTTCTGGCCCGTTCCGCGCGAATACCCTGTTGGGTTCGAATACCGTCGAGTAGGGCGGGGTGGCAAGGATCTATGTCTAAACCCACGACATGAAAACATTTGTTTTCCCAAGTGGTCGATAATTCAATGCCGGAGATGAAACGGATGCCGAGTTCCGTAGCGGTTTGTTGCGCTTCATCGAGTCCGTCGATGGTATCGTGGTCGGTCAAGGCCAGAACGGTAACGCCTTGTTCGCGGGCTCTGAGCACCAACTTTTTAGGCGACAAGGCGCCGTCCGAAGCGGTAGAGTGGCAGTGTAGATCGTATTTTTCCATGATTTATTGGTACTCTCCATAGAGTTTGGCATAAAGACCGTTTTGTTGAATCAAAGTTGCATGCTTGCCTTGCTCGCAAATACGGCCTTCTTCGAAGACATAGACATGATTGGCCTGCTTAACGGCGCTTAAGCGGTGGGCGATGATGATGGTGGTCTTGTCATGAAGAAAGTCGGCCAAGGCGCTATGGACTTGATGTTCGGTGTCCGTGTCCAGGGCCGATGTTGCTTCATCCAGGATCACCACCTTGGGGTTGCTGACGATCATACGCGCAATTGCCAGGCGTTGCCGTTGTCCGCCCGACAGGCGCATGCCGTGTAAGCCGACGATAGTATCCAGGCCTTGATCTAAGGCAGAGATGGCGGTTTTTAATTGCGCGATTTCCAAGGCTTGCCATAAATCCTGGTCCGGAATATCGCGGCCCAACGTCAGATTGGCCCTGATCGTATCGTTAAACAGTGCAGGGTGTTGCAATACGGTGGCGACATGTTCGCGGACGACTTCCATGCCGATCCGCTCAATCGGAACATTGTCGAAATAAATTTTACCCCGATTGGGGGGGTACAGTCCGATCAAGGTTTGCGCCAAAGTCGATTTGCCTCCGCCGCTGGCTCCGACCAGTGCAACTTTTTCGCCTTTTTTGATGTTGAGATGAATGCCATTCAGCACCGGCTCGTCTTTGTAACTGAAATGCAAGTCCTCGATTCTGACGCTGACTGTGTTGCTGTGCAGAAACGGGTTGTCAAGATGAGGATAATGCGGTTCTTGCCGTAACTGGTTTAAATTGTTGACTCTATGCAGCGCGGCTTTGGCGGCATAATAGGCATGCTGAATGCCCAAGATTTCCTGAACCGGTGCCATCATGAACCAAAGATAGCCGAACACCGCCAGCATTTGGCCAATGGTTAAGTCCGAATAGAGCACCATGAACATCGCCGTCGCCCTGAAAATGTCGAAACCGAACAAGAAGACCAGAAAGCTGAGGCGGCCGGCGGCATCGCTTTTCCAGGCAAAGGCTGTCGAATGATTTTTTACCGTCAGGGCGGAATCTATCAGGCGTTGGCAATAGTGTTTTTCACGATTGCTAGCACGGATTTGGTGAATGGCTTCCAATGTTTCGGTCAAGGCCTGCTGGAATAGGCCATATGCCCGGTTTTCCCTGGCCTTCAAATCCTTGATGCGGGAGCCGACGACCTTGGCGAAATAAATAACTACCGGGTTTAGAAACAAAATGAATAAGCCTAATTGCCAGTGCATCCATAACAAGATAATTGCCGTACCGATGACAGTCAGACACGCGATCAACAGTTTACTGATTGTCGAGCCGATAAACGTATCGATGGTGTCGAGATCGGTGACCAAATGGGTGACAACCGTTCCACTACCCAGGCTTTCGTATTCCGACATGGAAATACTCTGTAGATGGTTGATTAGGTTGCGGCGGATACGAAAAATGACATCCTTGGCGACCAGTGAAAACTGGCGGGTTTGAATGATATTGAGGATTAGTGCGAACAATCTCATCAGCAGGCTGACGATTAGGATGATACCGATGTAAGTCAGCGGCTGTTGCCAATCGGCGGGAATAAAACGATTAATGAATGCGACGGTTACCCCGGGTTTTTCTAACAGCACTTCGTCCACTAGCAGCGGCATCAAAAGGGGGACCGGCACACTGGCAATCGTGGCTAATATGGCGATGACATGAGCCGAAAACAGTTCCTTTTTGTGTTCCAGTGCTATTTTATAAATATAGTTCCATGAATAATGGCGCGCTTGTGATGAGCGAGAACGAGTCACGTCGAGAATGTGGCGATTGCTTAAATCTGATCAATTATAACTGTCGGAGCAGCGTTTTGGAAAATTAGTTTTGCGTTCTATCGGCATTGTTCTTTCGATAAAATCTTGTGGTTTGTTGGGGAACAACACTCTTATTTCTCGGTCGAGAAGGAAGGCATTGCAGATCACGCAAACTTATACTACCGTTTAGTTTAGTTCACTCATTCACATTTTATCAGACCCATTTCTGATGTTTGACACACTTCGACTGATAATTCTCTGCTGTTTTTGCTTAATGGAAGGTATAACGTTAGCTTCAGCGGCTTCCTTGTCTGAATCGAGAGAAAAATTCTTGCAAGCGGAAAAGTATATTCGTTTACACAAAAATAGCGAATATCAACAATTGGCCGAGCAACTGAGGGATTATCCGTTATATCCCTATTTACGCTATCAGTGGCTAAAAACCCATCTCGATCATAATGAAGAGATAGAAAGCTTTATTTTAAAATATCGAACGACGCGTTACGCCGGTTTGTTGCAAAACCGATGGCTGCGACAATTGGCCAAGAATAAAAACTGGAAAGCATTGATTAAGCATTACCGGAGTTCTAGCAGTGCTGAATTGCAATGCGATTATCATTGGGCCAAGTATAATGCCGGACAAAAAACCACGGCATTGAAAGCGGCCAGAAAACTCTGGGTCGTTGGCCATTCGCAACCGTCCAACTGCGATTCATTATTCAATCGCCTTATTAAATCAAAATATTTTACTCGCGATATGCTTTGGCAGCGATTTCAAGCGGCGCTAGGTAATGACAAGGTGCAACTGGCCTCCTATATTGAAAGCTTAATGTCCACCAAGGATAGGGATGTCGCTGAATTATGGTTGAAAGTCCATCGTAATCCGCAATTAGTCAGTAATGGCACCAACTGGAGTCAGGGGGGCAGCCAGGCGGGTTTGATATTCGCTCATGCCGTGGATCGTATCGCTAGAGGCAACTCGGCCACGGCGGCCGAAATATGGGACCGGTATAAAGATCAATACATTATCCCACAACATCGGGCGGAACAGATTGAAAGGCGTTTGGCGTTGGGCTTGGCATTCAGGCGCGATAAGCAGGCTTACGCTCGGCTTGATAAATTGAATAAATCCGATAAAGAGGTTCGCGAGTGGCAAATCAGAACGGCACTGCGGGAACAGAATTGGCAGCATGTGGAAAAATCCCTGAAGAAACTGAACGAACAGGAAAAGCGCGATATTCCCTGGCGCTATTGGCTGGCAAGATCCTACGAGGAGTTCGGTAATCAAGAACAAGCCAACAAGCTGTTTACCCAATTGTCCGAGGACAGAAGTTTTTACGGGTTTTTGTCGGCGTATAAATTGGATCACAAAATTCAGATTAATCATCGCCCCGTTCCAATTTCGGCTGAGGAAATTGATAAGCTGGAACAACGTGATGATTTTCGTATGGTGGCCGAGTTTAGGGCAATAGGGCGTAATGAAGAGGCCAAGAGGCAGTGGTGGTACGCGGTTTCTAGGCTAGAAACCAATGACATATTGGTCGCCGCGAAATTGGCTGAAAAATGGCAATGGAACCAAGAGGCCATCTTCACCATCGCCAGGGCAAAATATTGGGACGATATGAGTTTGCGCTTTCCGATCAAATATTCCGATCAAGTAAAGCTCAATGCCGAGCGGCAGGAATTGGATCCCGCCATCGTTTTTGGTTTGATTCGGCGGGAAAGCGCATTCAAGCAAGATGCAAGATCGCCGGTAGGGGCAAGAGGATTAATGCAAATCATGCCTAAAACCGGCCGGCAAATCGCTCGCGAACTGAAGGAAAAATGGCGCAGTGTGAGGAGTCTGTACGATCCTGACGTCAACGTCAAATACGGTACATTCTATTACAAGAAGTTATTGGAACAGTTCGATGGCAATTATGCCTTGGCCGCCGCAGCCTATAACGCCGGTCCTCATCGGGTTAAACGCTGGTTACCCGAGGATCGCGCCATTGCCGCCGACATCTGGATTGAGACGATTCCATTTAGGGAAACACGGGCCTATGTCTCGGCGGTGCTTACTTACGCCTTAATCTACCAACAGCGGTTACAGCGAAACGTGCTTAAAATTAAGGATTTTATGCGGGATATCTTGCCGGGCTAAAATTAGGGCTGATTTTTTCCGACGTCTGTTAGATAATAGGGGATTAATTATCCATCATAAGGTTTAAACCACCGGCTTTAGCCGGTCAGCTTTAGCTGCGATAATTTGCCCAAGGAGGTGGCGATGGACTATAGATACGGCAGCCATACGGTTTACCAAATTGAGTATCATTTTGTTTGGGTTACGAAGTATCGTTATAAAGTGCTGAAGGATGAAATAGCCGAACGAGTGAGAGACTTGGTGCGGCAGACATGCGAAGCCTTTGAGATACGGATTATCAAAGGTGTCGTGAGCAAAGATCATGTGCACATTTTGGTGAGTGCGCCGCCGACTATGGCCCCAAGCGAAATCATGAGGCGAATCAAGGGACGAACTTCGAGCTATCTGTTCGAAGAGTTCCCGCACTTGAAAAAGCGATATTGGGGTCGACATTTTTGAGCCCGCGGTTATTTTTGCGCCACAGTGGGGCAAATGACTGATGAGATGATAAAGCAATATTTGGAGCATCACTTTGAACCTAATCCAAACGATAATTTCAAGATGGAGCCCGACTAAGACGCGTCGTTTAGTCGACGCGTATCCGGACTTTCAGTCCGTTATTGGAACCCACCCGCTTGAGCGGGTGGTTGTTTAGTAGAATTATTAGCCAGGTAAATTTTAATGGAGAAACAGCATAGTTTTACGCGCGAAGAATTATTGAAGTCCGGTCGAGGTGAATTGTATGGGCCGGAAAACGCGCAATTGCCCCTTCCGAATATGTTGATGATGGACCGAATCACGCATATATCCGACGAAGGCGGAAAATACGGTAAAGGCGAAATCATTGCTGAGCTCGATATTAATCCCGATTTATGGTTCTTCGATTGTCATTTTCAGGGCGACCCCGTCATGCCTGGCTGCCTTGGATTAGATGCCATGTGGCAGTTAATTGGTTTTTATTTGTGTTGGCTGGGAGGCCCGGGCAAAGGTCGCGCCTTGGGTTGTGGAGAGGTTAAATTTACCGGGCAAGTACTTCCTACAGCAAAAAAGGTTACTTACAAAATTGACTTGAAACGGGTCATTATGCGCAAACTAGTGATGGGAATCGCAGATGGCGTCATGGAAGTGGACGGAAAACCGATTTATGAAGCGACCGACTTACGAGTTGGCTTGTTTACTTCTACCAAAGATTTCTAAAGGTTGAAAAAATGAAAAGAGTTGTCGTAACCGGCTTGGGTATTGTCTCCAGTATCGGCAATAATCGAAACGAAGTAGTTGACGCTCTTAAAAATGGGCGTTCGGGCATTGCTTTTGCCGAAGATTACAAAGAACTGGGGTTTCGCAGCCATGTTCGTGGTCCTATCAATATCGATCTGGATCAATTCATCGACCGTAAAATTAAGCGCTTCATGGGTGATGGCGCGGCCTTCAATTATGTCGCCATGCAACAGGCGATTGACGACTCCGGCCTGGAAGATGATGACGTATCGAATTTTCGCACAGGATTGGTTATGGGGTCGGGTGGTCCTTCCACCTCCAATCTGGTCGAGGCGGCCGATACCTTGCGTTCAAAAGGGGTAAAACGAGTGGGGCCTTATATGGTCCCTAGAACCATGTCCAGCACCAATACCGCCTGTTTGGCCACGCCTTATAAAATTAAAGGGGTAAATTACAGTATCAGTTCCGCCTGTGCGACCAGTGCGCACTGTATCGGCCATGCCATGGAGCTGATTCAAATGGGGAAACAGGATGTCGTATTTGCCGGTGGCGGCGAAGAAGTGCATTGGTCCATGTCGGTGCTGTTCGATGCGATGGGCGCCTTGTCCTCGAAATATAACGATACCCCGGAAACCGCTTCCAGGCCTTATGATGCAACCCGTGATGGTTTCGTAATTTCGGGCGGTGGTGGCGTCCTGGTTATCGAGGAGTTGGAACATGCCAAGGCGCGTGGCGCTAAAATCTATGCCGAATTGGTGGGATACGGAGCAACTTCCGATGGCTATGATATGGTTCAGCCATCGGGTGAAGGCGCGGTGCGTTGCATGCAACAAGCGATGGCCACTGTCGAAGGTAAAATCGATTATATCAATGCCCATGGTACCAGTACGCCGGTAGGGGACATGAAGGAGCTGGAAGCTTTGCGAACGGTGTTCGGCAATGACAACGTACCTGCCGTCAGTTCGACTAAATCGCTGACCGGACATGCACTAGGTGCGGCCGGCGTGAACGAGGCCATCTATTCGCTGTTGATGATGGAAGAAAACTTTCTCAGCGCTTCTGCCAATATTACTGAGCTCGATCCGGAAGCCGCCGGAATGCCCATCGTTCTCGAGCGCTGGGATAATGTGACGCTGAATACCATTATGTCCAACAGTTTTGGCTTTGGCGGAACTAATGCGACATTGATCTTTCAAAGATATAACGGCTAAGGATAGGGAAGTTCTTTAAAGGATGTCGAAAGGTTAAGGAAGGAATGTTTTGGAATAACGCAATTCACATTGAACTTTTCCAAAATTAATTGTCTTATATATATGTAATTTGAGTATAATTACACCATATCTTGGGGGCGACCTGGCTTCGACGTGGGTAGCAAAACCTCGAGTGCATGCCGAGCACAGTACAGCTCGTAAAACCTACTGACTTTAAAGTATTCGCAAACGACGAAAACTACTCAGTGGCTTTAGCTGCTTAAAAACAGCACCACTCCTCTGACTACATGTGCTTATGCGTGTAGAGCAATTCCTTCGGGAAGGGCGTTCAGGGGTCATCTCACATAAGATCGCGTTAGGATTTTGTTCGGAGTCCGAAGCGCTAAATTTAATCGAAATCGTCGTTGATCTTCCTGGCCCGACGGGTAGTCAACGATTAAATCAAAAGCGCGGGATAAGCATGTAGACCTTGTGGCGGAGTGCTTGCGGACGCGGGTTCAATTCCCGCCGCCTCCACCAATTAACTCATTGATTTATAGTTATTTATTTGTAAAAAACGCCAATCAGTGGCGGAAAAATGGCGTTGATTAATTAGAGTTGGCGCTATTTCAATCGATAAATCCAATACAATCCAAGAAAGTCCAGAAACCAGCGGCAATGCTGGTTTTTTTATGCCTAAAAGCCGAAGGTATATGTCAAACAATCTTGGTTCAAATAAATTAGTGGTCATAAGAAAACAAGTGAATATTTGATTTGTATCAAACGTTTAAAGTTCTTATTATCGCTGAATATTCATTCTGTCTACCGATTCCTAAAGCACTTAACTAGTGAAATTAAATCAATCCATCAACCAAAGTGTTTATGACGCCACTAAAGAAAGAGAGCGGCATTGCGCGCGCTGGTTGAAATCCCTGCATAGAACGGTACGACGTCCTCTGGCGCTTTCGGTTTTGGCCGGCAGTGCCCATGGTGCGTTGATTATTGTCCAGTCGGCGTTATTGGCGTTGATTCTGCAACGGTTCATCATCGAACAGAGTCCTTGGCAAGGCTTGACCGTGGAGCTGGCGTGGCTGGCGCTTGTCATGCTGTTGCGGAGTGTGTGTAGTTATTTCACTCAAGTTTGCGGGTTTTCCGCGGCGGTTCAGGTTAAAAGGCAAATACGGCAGGAAATTTTGACTAGGCTTGGTGAATTGGGGCCGGCATTTGTTAAACGCCAACACAGTGGGCAACTGGCTGCTAATACACTGGAGCAGTGCGAAGCGGTGGAAAAATATTTCAGTCGCTATGTTCCGCAGAAAACGATCGCCGCCATCGTACCTGTTTTGATCCTATTGGCCATTTTCCTTGTCAATTGGGTGGTCGGCGTGATTTTTCTCGTAACCGGTCCGCTGGTGCCATTGTTCATGGCCTTGATCGGCATGGGCGCGGCGGCGGCCAGCCGTAATCAATTTCAGGAAATGGCCTGGATGGGAGGTTATTTTTTGGATAGGCTGCAAGGCTTGACTACGTTAAAACTGTTCGGGCAGGCCGACAACGAATTGCAGCGAATCGGGCGCGTGGCTGATTCATTCAAAACCAAGACGATGGCGGTGTTGCGCATTGCCTTTCTGTCATCGGCGGTATTGGAGTTTTTCAGCGCCGTGGCTGTGGCGCTGGTCGCCGTTTATGTCGGCTTGGGGTTGTTGGGGTTGATTCATTTCGGTCCGGCCAGCGATATTTCCTTGCAGCAGGCCTTGTTCGCATTGTTGTTGGCGCCGGAGTTTTTTCAACCATTGCGGCAATTGGCGGCCAATTACCATGATCGTGCGGCGGCTTTGGGTGCTGCCGATCATATTTTGCAGGTATTGGATCGGAATGCCGGCGGCCAGGAAGTGCCGAATTATCGTGAATCTGCTTATTGTCTGGAACTGATCGGAGCCAGCAAATATTATGGACGACGGTTGGTATTGAGTCCTATCGATTTACGCGTTGCCTGCGGCGAAAAAGTAGCCTTGGTCGGCGAGACGGGGGCCGGTAAATCCACTTTACTGAATTTATTGTTGGGATTCGAACAACCGTCCGCTGGCCAAGTCTTGATCAATGGCGGCCGGGCAACGCGGGAACATGCCGCAAGACAGATCAGCTGGTTGGGTCAAAGGTCGGCGATTTTCCATGGCAGCATCGCCGATAATATTCGGTTGTTCGACCCGGAAATTGCCTGGCAAGCGGTTGAGTCCGCCGCGCGAGCGGCCGGCGTTATGGAATTCGCTTCAACCTTGCCGCAGGGGTTGGGCACGCTCATTGGCGAGCAAGGTTACGGCTTGTCCGGCGGTCAGGTTCAGCGTATCGCCTTGGCCAGGGCCTTGTTGAAAAACGCCCCTATCGTATTGCTGGATGAACCCACCGCCAATTTGGATCGGGCAACAAAACTGCGCTTGTTGGATAGCATAGAACGATTGTTTAAGGACAAGACCGTCATCATCGCAAGTCATGATTCCGAGGTCGTCACCCGCATGGATAAACGGCTATGCTTGCAAGACGGAGTGTTGCTATGAAGGATCTCTGGTATTTTTTGCATTTATTTAAACCGTATCGCTATTGGTTGCTCGGTGGGGTGATGATATCGCTGCTTACCTCATTGGCTTCCATTGCCTTGTTGGCCCTGTCCGGTTGGTTCATTTGCGCCGCCGCGGTTGCCGGGGCATTGGCGCCGGACGGCGTGGCGGTGAGTTTTAATTTCATGCAGCCAGCAGCGCAAATCCGGGCGTTGGCCATTATCAGAACCCTGGCTCGCTATGGCGAAAGGTTGGTTACGCATGAAGCGACCTTCCGCGTGTTGGCCGAGATTCGGGGTTGGTTCTTCGCTCGCATGATTCCATTGGCGCCTGGTCAATTGGCATTGCGGCGTAGCGGCGATTTGCTGCAACGCATGACCGGCGATATCGATGCGTTGGATGCCTTGTATTTGCGCCTGTTGGCGCCGATGGCGATCGCTTTGCTGGCTTCGCTGTCGGTTACTTTGTTGGTCGCCGTGCATTCAACATGGTTGGCTGCCGGTCTGGTGTTGATGCTGGTGTTTGGCGCCGTTATCGTGCCGTGGTTGTTTAATCGCCTGGGTAAGAAGGGGGCAGTACGGGAATCGGAACTCATGGCCGAGTTCAAATATCGCCAGGTTGAAATGTTGCAGGGTGTTGGCGACCTGCTTGCTTTTCAAGCCTATAACCGTTTCAAAGATCATTTGTTGTCAGTTTCCGAGCGATTGCTCGCGACCCAATCAGGAAACGATAAACTGTCGGCGCTTTCGTCGGCGTTGACGTTGCTGTTGGCGCAAGCGACGCTGTTGTTGTTTTTGCTCGGTGGCGGGGTTTTGTTACAGCAACATAGCTTGAGTTCGGGGCCGGTGATGGCGTTATTGCTGTTCTGCGCACTGGCCTTGTTCGAATGGATCAATCCGTTGGCGCAGGCGATGCAAATGTTGGGTAAAACGCAGAATGCCGCGCACCGGATCAGGTCCTTGGCGGAAACCAAACCGACGATCGAGGAGCCGGTAATCGACAATCCATTGCCTGCCGGTAATCAATGGCGTTTAGAAGGAGTCGGTTTCCGTTATGCGGAGGAGGGGGATTGGATATTGCGGGGCGTAGATCTTACCCTGGAACCAGGCGCTAAGATTGCCATCATCGGGGCCAGCGGCACGGGGAAATCGACCTTATTGCATCTCATGTTGCGTTTCTTCGATCCGCAACAAGGAAGAATCCTGTTGCAGGATGTCGATATCAGGAAGATACGCAGTGAGCGGCTCTATACACGGGTCGCCTTGCTGTCGCAACGCAGTCAATTATTCGCCGGGACGATACGCGACAATTTGTTGTTGGGCAAGCCCAAAGCGGGCAACGATGAGCTGAATGCGGCGATTAAGCTGGCAGGTTTGTCGGCGTTGTTGGCCAGATTGCCGGAGGGTATCGATACGTTGGTCGGCGAGCAGGGCAGTCGGGTCTCGGGCGGCGAGGCGAGGCGTATTGCCTTGGCCAGAGTGTATTTAAAAAACGCGCCGTTGCTGCTCCTGGATGAGCCGACCGAAGGTCTGGATGCCGGGACCGAAGCCGAAGTCTTGCGGGCGCTGCAGGAAATCAGCCGGGACAAAACGGTCGTGATGGTAACGCATAGAAATGCCGGATTACAGCTGACCGAACGGATTTATCGACTGGAGTCGGGTAGGTTGATCGAGCAATGAGCATCGGTTATGGCAAAGCGAACGATTCAAATAGAGCGCCTTGAGCGAGCGATGCAATCATGAATGGTGCCCAGGGCCGGAATCGAACCGGCACGGTGTTGCCACCGAGGGATTTTCGTCACACTACAGCTTTCGTTGCCAACCGAGGTTGTTCGTGCGCTGGACTTTCTCTTGACCACCACCATGATGTGCTGAGGTCCCGCCCGTCAAGTCTCTGCACCTTCCTGAAATAAATCAGGCTTGGCTCAGGATTGCCATCACCATTACGTGTTAAGGTTTCCCTGAATTTGAGCGGATTCACACTAGCGGTTTCCCGGCTAGGTGCTCATTTTCGCTTAAGTCCCTTGCGTCTACCAATTTCGCCACCTGGGCAGATGACTCTAATCAAGCCATGAATGTCAACCTGATCAGTAAGAAGTGCTTTTTGCACTGCCGTGTTTCGGATGTATGCCGTTCATTTATCGATACAAGCCGAAAGAGCTGGCTATTTTATACATCCTTTTCATAAAATGCCAGTCAATTTTATCGATATTTCAGAAACGCCTTATTGGCATGAAATCATAAACGAGAGTTGGAGGTTGGTTTGGAAGGTTTTGTACGTTTAGGCATTGCCGCGGGTGTTTTTTTGTTGATGATCAGTTGGGAGGCGCTCAACCCAAGACGCACAACGGTCACTCGTAACCGGCGTTGGCCGGTGAATTTGGGATTGGCTTTTTTCAACATGGCCATGATGCGTTTGACGGTTGGCGGATTGGCTTATCTCAGTGCCCTCGACGCCACGGAGCGGTCGGTGGGGCTACTGAACCTAATTAATGTGCCAGTGTGGGTATCTTTCCTGCTGACTCTGCTGGTGCTGGATTTCGCAATTTATTGTCAACACATCATCACCCACAAGTGGCCGTTGTTATGGCGTTTGCACCGAGTGCACCATAGCGATCTGGAGTTCGATGCGACCACTGCCGTTCGCTTTCATCCGCTGGAGATCCTGTTATCGATGTTTTATAAGGTTGCCTGGGTTTATCTGCTGGGTGCGGTGCCGATGGCCGTGATCGTTTTCGAGATCATCCTGAACGGAGCCGCTACTTTCAATCACAGTAATATCAACATACCGGTTAAATGGGACAAGGTCTTGCGTTGGTTCATTATCACGCCGGATATGCACCGGATCCATCATTCGACCCTGCGTAAGGAAATCGACAGTAATTACGGTTTTTCCATTTCATTGTGGGATCGCATGTTCAAGACCTACACGGCCGATCCGGAACAACCGCAAACAACCATGAAAATCGGTTTGCCTTCTTTGCGCTCGCTACAACAGGTAGGGTTTGTGAAACTGTTACTGTTGCCTTTTAAAAGCGTTCCGCGCTAATTGTTTTGTAACGACGCCTATACAAAGCCTTTTGAGCGTCTGATGGGAAGCCGTAGATGGAATGAAATGATCCATGTATTGGAAAGCAATCAGTAATTCTTGGCTTTTATATCAACTTAAATGATATTATAGTTCTCTAATATATGTTGAGGTTAGGTTTCCTACCGGTATATTATTCCTAAGCAAAAACCGGGAATTAAATTTGAATCCAAATCATTTGCTTACTTTCGCCGTGGTCGCCAGATATAAAAGTATTACCCAAGCCGCTCAATTTTTGGAGCTCGGCCAGCCAGCAGTTTCCGGACAGTTGAAGTTGTTGCAGACAGCGGTCGGTGAACCCCTTTATGAACGAAAAGGGCATCAGATTGAATTAACCCCGGCAGGGCTGGGCTTACTAGAATACGCGGAAAAAATGTACGGCGACTTCAAACAGGCGCTCGATTATGTCCGTTGCTTGAAAGACATCAACGCCGGCAGTTTGCGCATAGGCGCGACCAGTACGCTGGCCAGTTTTTTTCTGCCGAAATATGTCGTCCGCCTGCAAACCGAACATCCCGGCGTGCAGGTGTATATGGAGACCGAAGATACCCAAACCATCGTCCGGAAAATACACGATTACGATTTGGGGTTTGTCGAAGGAGCCGTCACGGCGGATGAATTGCCGGCCAATTATGAAATGATTCCGTGGAAAAACGATGAAATCGTTCTCATTCTGGCAAAGGATCATCCGTTGGCCCAGCAATACCGGGATGCGGTGCCGCTGACGGTCTTTACCGAACATCAGGTGATTTGGCGCGAACCGGGATCGGGCGCTCGCCGGGTGGTGGAAAAAGCGCTGGCCGATGCCGGCATCGATGCCCCGGTCAATATTGAAGTTCCCGGAGTAACTGGCGTTAAGGAAGCGGTAAGAGCGGGCCTGGGAATCGGTTTTTCTTCGTCTCAAGCGTTGCGCCACGAAAGCAAAGGTCTGGTCGCCAGACGCATCAATCCGCCTGACGGTCTGCCCTGGGATTTGAATATGATAGCCCCTAAACCCATCATGCAGTCTCGCGTGGCCAAGGCGTTTTTGGCCCTCTGCCTGTCCGAATGATCATTATGAAATTTTTCGTTTTATTCGCAATATTATTATTGAGTCCCGTTTTGTTGGCGCAGCAACCGTTGACAGTGGAACAAGTCGCTCCCGGCATCTATTTGCATTTTGGCGTGCATGAAGTACCCGACCGCCACAATCACGGCGCCATCGCCAATATCGGTTTTATTGTCGGTGATGATTGTGTCGCGGTAGTCGATACCGGCGGAAATCCGCAGCAAGGCTTGGCCTTAAAGAGCGCCATTCGGGCGACCACCGATAAACCGGTTTGCTATGTGATCAATACCCATGTCCATCCCGATCATATTTACGGCAATGCGGCGTTCAAAGATGGCAAGGTCCATTTCATCGGCCACCATAAACTGGCGCGGGCGATGGCGGTGCGCGGCGAATACTACATCGATAAGGCGGCCGATCAATTGGATGTAGCCTTGACGGCTGACAATTTGGTTCCGCCCGACATGCCGGTCAAAAAGCACATGGTTATCAACCTGGGAAACCGGGAATTGGTCTTGACCGCCCATCCGACCGCGCATACCGACAATGATTTGACGGTATACGATAAAAACACCGATACGATGTGGTTGTCCGATCTGTTGTTCATTGGCCATTTGCCCGTTATCGACGGCAGCCTGAAAGGGTGGCTGGCGGAACTGGAAAGGCTGGAAAAGCATCAATACGCCCATGTCATTCCGGGACATGGGCCTTTCGTAACCGATTGGCCTGCGGCGATGCAACCGCATAAACGCTATTTGACCACGCTGTTGACCGAAATCAGGGAAATGATACGCCAGGGAAAATTTCTGGAAGAGGCGGTGGCAACCGTAGGCCGATCTGAAAGCCGGAATTGGCAGTTATTCGATCAGTTTCATCGTAAGAACGTCACAACGGCGTTTGCGGAATTGGAATGGGAAGAAGATTAATCGTTTCCCTATCGACGAATTTTGATGTTGTAAGAGAGTTGAGAGAAAAAACATGAGATTGAGTAAACTTTTATTACCGTTATTGTTGTTCCCAATGTTGGCTATGGCGGCCCAGGAAGAAAGCAAATGGACTAATGAATTGAAACAACAATTCTTTGCCGGCAAAACGATTAAGGAGTCGGACGATGTGATTAGCATCGATGCTCCCTACCGGGCCGAGGATCCGGCTTTGGTGCCTGTGAAGATCATTAGCAAGATTCCGCAGACACCCAATAAATACATCAAAAAGATTTTGGTGTTGGTCGATAAGAACCCGTTTCCCTTCGTCGGCGAGTTCGAATTCACTCCCGCAAGCGGCAAGGCCGATTTGGCGATGCGCGTCAGGGTCAACACTTATAGCTACATTCGGGCGATCGCGGAAATGAACGACGGCGCTCTTTATATGACCAAGAAGTTCGTCAAGGCCAGCGGCGGTTGTTCCGCGCCGATTGGCGCCGACCTGGATGCGGCGATGAAACGTTTGGGCAAAATGAAATTCCGCTTGGATGAAGGGGTCAAATCCGGGGAACCAACCCTGGCGCAATTGCTGATCAGTCATCCAAACATCACCGGTATGCAAATGGACCAAGTGACGCGCTTCGTTAAAAAATCGCATTTCGTCGATCATTTGAAAGTGACTTTTAACGACCAGCCGGTGTTGACCGCAAAGACCGATATCGCCATCAGCGCCGATCCTAACTTCAGATTTTATTTTGTGCCGAACGGAGCAGGGGAGTTGAAGGCTGAATTCACCGATATGACTTGCGAGTCGCCGACCAGTCGCGATAGTTGCCGCAAAATCAACCGCTATAGCAAAGTCGAACAGATCAATCCCTGATCGAATAGCGGCAAAGCTTTCATTTAGCGGATAGGTGTGGCATTATTTTCCGCCCTAAAACTCTGTGATTGATAACTGATACGGCTTCAACCGGGCATTCTTACTCGTTAAGGGATGCGTTGGAAACGTATCGAGACCAGGATAACCATGTCGAAAAATATTCGTGTAGAACGTTTAAGTGGCGAAAAATTAATCAAATACATTCCTGATTTGGCGCGATTGCGCATCGAGGTGTTTCGGGATTTTCCTTATTTATACGACGGCGATTTCGATTACGAGGAAAAGTACCTGCAAACCTATATCAACTGTCCGGACAGCGTCATCGTGCTCGCTTTCGATGGCGATAAGATCATCGGCGCTTCGACCGCAATTCCATTGAAATACGAAACCGATGAGGTGAAAAAACCCTTTATCGAACACGGTTACGATCCCGATGAAGTCTTTTATTGTGGCGAATCGGTTCTGAATAAAGCCTATCGCGGTTTGGGCATCGGGGTTCGTTTCTTCGAGGAACGCGAAGCCCATGCCGAGGATTTGGGCGGTTTCAAGCATATCTGTTTTTGTTGCGTCGAGCGTCCGAACGACCATCCACGACGCCCGGCCGACTACGTGCCGCTGGATAAATTCTGGAACAAGCGTGGCTATTTCAAGCATCCGGAATTAAAGACCACCTATACCTGGAAGGACCTGGACGAAGCGGAAGCGACGCCTAAGCCGATGACGTTCTGGTTGAAGGAAGATCATGCCTAAGATAGCCGCCGCGCAATACGATGTCGGTTTTTTGCCGAGTTGGCAGGCGTATGAAGAAAAGACCGTTCGCTGGGTGGAGGAAGCCGTCGCCGAGCAGGCCGAATTATTGTTGTTTCCGGAATATGCCAGCATGGAGTTGGCGTCATTGTTTCCCGAAGAAGTTTATTCGTCGTTGGCCGAACAATTGAAAGCCTTGCAGACGCTGTTGCCGGATTACCTGAAGCTATATCGGGAACTGGCGGCCAAACACGACATTTATATTCAGGCCGGTACTTTCCCGGTGAAGGTCGAGAGCGGCTATCGCAACCGGGCCTATTTGTTCACGCCCGACGGGGAATTCGATTTCCAGGAAAAGCTGATGATGACCCGGTTCGAAAACGAACACTGGCTGATCGAAGCCGGCCAGGATATCCGTGTCTTCGACACCCGCTTCGGCAAATTGGGCATCAATGTTTGTTACGACAGCGAATTTCCGCATTATGCTCGGCAGATGGTCGAACGCGGCGCTTCTCTGATTTTGGTGCCCAGTTGCACCGATACCCGGGCCGGCTATTATCGCGTTCGCATCGGTTGTCAGGCCAGGGCGCTGGAAAACCAGTGTTATGTCGTGCAGTCGCCTCTGGTCGGTGATGCCGAGTGGTCCGAGGCGGTCGATGTCAACTGCGGCGCGGCGGGCGTTTATACGCCGGTCGACCGAGGATTTCCCGATGACGGTGTGCTAGCCGTCGGTGAATTCAACAAGGCGCAATGGGTTTATGCCGACTTGGATTTGGCAAAGATGGAGCGGGTCAGGCTGGACGGGCAGGTTTTCAATTACAAGGATTGGCCGAAACAATTTGTCGCCGAGTAGTTCCTTTGCTAATAAAACGCCGGTTGCTGTGGTCGACAGCAACCGGCGTTGTTCGTTAATGAAACAACGTAATTAGAACAATTGCTTGCGGATTTCCTCTTCGCTATGGCTGACCAGGTTCTTGTCGAGACTCTTAATCACCATCTTTTTCGATTGATCGGATAGATTGTCTCGCAACAGTCCCAGAAATTTGGGCGGACATACCAGGATAATTTGTTCCAGCTCGCCCTGCACGCGGGCTTTCTCGACTTTTTCGGCGATTTGTTTGGCGAACGTGATCGTCGCTTGTTCTTTGGGGCTGGTATGAGGCTCCATGGCATGCTTGTTTCCGGTAGGGCCGCTTGTGACCGTTCTTCCCGGTAGGTCGGTGGTTAGCTCGGATTCATGAATTTTCGATGCCGGATTGAGCATTTCCGGCAGTTCCTCCAGAGGTTCTTTTTTGGATGGAACGGTAAAAAACCTTGCTTGGCTGCTTTCGGCAGCGATGATCCAAGTTTTATGCATATTACCCTCTCTTTTTGTAGGTTCTCCTTGATATGTATGCCCGTTAACTTCGTCTCTCTCAACCAACAAAATTAATCGGATTTTACAAGATCGAATCGGCTAACGGTAATACCATTTTGCCTCCGTTCGGTTAATTCTGTCCAAGGTTTTTCAGAATTTCTTCTAGAGGCACTAAATTCATTTTCGCCCTGAATAACACCTCGTTATGTTCTAGCAGGCCGAAGCACTCATAAGTGCGTAGCATGATATTGGTTTGATTCAGCGTGTTATGGCGGGATTCGGGCAATTGTTTGACCAGAATATGCAATTTGTCATTGTCCTTGACCTGCTTTAGATGCTGACGGTCGACAGAAATTTCATGAGAAGTGTAGACCATGGGGTTGCGTTTGAAATCGTGGTGCTCCAGCTGCGCTCTCTCCAGCAATGCGCCGGAAGTCAGGCTGCAAGGATAAATTTCCGGATAGTGGGCGATATGCGCCAGTTCGTCGAAATAATCGGACTGCTCGGCCAGTGAACCGGAGAGAAAGTTTTTGGCATTGCCGTTATGCATGTATTTGCGCTTTAGGAAGAATTCCGTGTCTGGGACGATACTTTTGTCGGGAAGATGGCGCAAATCGGGCAGCTGAGTTAAATCGGTATCGGCCAGAAAAAGCGGGTCGTGCGTTTCTTTTTTGAAACCGATCAAGATGGTTTTTTCTTCGGTTTTGATAGCGATGCGGTTGGTCAGCGTCAGATTGGGAATGGTCTTGATCAATGTTTTTTTGATATCGAGATAAAATTCCTGACGCGGACGCAGGGCGTTAACGAAGGTGATTTGATAATTACTGAAACGTAGGCCATTACCCTCGATAATCTGGTTTTCATGGTTCGCTTCGCGATAGAGGCGCATCTGGTATTCGATCAAGGTATTCAATTGAAAACCCAGCGCGATAGGGCCCTTGAAAGGGTTATGGGTGATTTGCAGCCATTTATGCTTATCATGGAATAGATTGAAGTCGTCCGACGCGTTGCGGGCCACTTCCAGGTGAATCTGGTCGAAGACGAACGGTTGCTCTTTCATAGGGTCAAGGCTGTTGCAATAAAATCAGGGGCAATAGCGGGGTCGGCGACCGATTTGTCAAACCAAAAACTCACCGGATAATCGAAACCCATGCCATGCATGTAATTATAGAGTGCTTTTTTCAGACCGCGTCCCAGCAAATCGTGATCGGCCCCGACGGGGTCGATATAAGCGACTTCGTTTTCGGCGAATTGTACGTTTTCATTCGGGATCAATTGAATCCGATATTGCTCCGGGTGCAAGCCTACCGGACTGTGAACGGTCGCGGCAAAACGATGCCAGTAGGCGGATTGGAAGCAGCCGTTGGCCATCAATTGCCTGACAAGTTCCAGCGATTCCACTGTTTCCGCCTCGGTTTGACTGGGAAAACCGTACATCAAATAAGCGTGCACCAGAATACCGGCATCGGCGAAGTGACGGGTAACGCGCGCGACTTGTTCTACGCTGACACCTTTTTTCATTAACTTTAACAGGCGGTCGGAAGCCACTTC
The DNA here is from genome assembly GCF_000733935.1 of Methylomarinum vadi. Classification (NCBI taxonomy): domain Bacteria; kingdom Pseudomonadati; phylum Pseudomonadota; class Gammaproteobacteria; order Methylococcales; family Methylococcaceae; genus Methylomarinum; species Methylomarinum vadi. The sequence goes on along the minus strand of NZ_JPON01000001.1, from coordinate 835,792 downwards.
CAAGCCGCCGCTGACGGCGATACAACCCGATTCCGCCAATAGCCGGCATTTTTCCGCGGTAAAGGTTTTCTCGAAGCGGATATTACCCCACCAGGTAATGACGATTTCGCGTTCGAGCAGTTGTTCCGCCAGTGCGAACAAGACCTTAGGCGGCGCCGCTTCATCGACGAAATGAAAGCCGCTTTGCCCTGTTTCGGCGATCAACTGCTCGATGCGGTCGACGATAACGGCGGCGCCGGCCTCTTGGTAACGCCCGATATAATCCAGACTGATGTCGCAGAAACTGCATTTTTTCCAATAACAGCCGTGCGCCACGGTCAGTTTGTTCCAGCGGCCGTCGCTCCAGATACGGTGCATCGGATTGAGCATTTCACACAGCGATAGATATCGGTCGAGCGGTAGGCCTTCATAACAAGGCGTACCGGTTTGATCATGAAGAAAGTCCGGCAATTGCTGGTTCTCATGATGATAGTAAACTTGCCCGTCGCGCAGGCGATAGGTGCGAGTTAAGTCATCGACGGAGCGCTGAGACTGGAGATATTCCAGCAGCGTCAGCAACGGCCGTTCGCCGTCGTCCATCGTGACGTAATCGACGAATTCGAAGAGCCGCGGGTCTTTAAGCGAACGGAGTTCGGTGTTGACGAAACCGCCGCCCAGAACGATTTTTAACTGTGAATCGATACGGCGACACGCACTGGCGATCTGCAGCGCCCCCAACATATTGCCGGGAAAAGGAACGGTAATGCCGATTACATGGGGTTGTTCTTCTTCGATATAACCAGCCAGCAATTGCTCGATCAGCTCTCGGGTGTGCGATTTAGTTCCTTTTAATTGGCGATACAAGTCGTCGAAGGAGGGATTGCTGGAGGCCAGGCGTTCGCCGTAGCGTGAGACTTCGAACAAGGGATCGACGCCGTCCTTCATCACGCCGACAAGATCGTTGATAAACAAGGTCGCCAGGTATTTTGCCTTGTCTTGCAGGCCCAAATCGCCGAAGGCGTGATCCAAAACATCGCCGGATAGATCTTCCATCTGATAAAGGCTCTCGAATTGCGGGCCTTCCGGTAAAAAATGGCGAGAGGCGATGCGCAAGGCCAGGCTGGGGTCCTTGCCTTGAAGAAAACGTATGCACGATTCAACTCTTTGTTGGTAGAGAGGGAAATGGGTGAAGAAATGATAAATCGAATCGGGCAATTCTTCGTCGTCGACAGCGGCGAAATTATCCTCGACGATTCGGTAGATTCGTTCCAATCCTTGCTTGCTCAGTATTTCTAATAACAATTCAATGGCCAAGTCGCGTTGTGCGACTGGATAGCCTTGTTTTCGCAGAAATCCGGTCAAATACGCGGTAGCTGGATAAGGCGTATTCAGCTGGGTCATCGGTGGGGTTAACAGCAGGACTTTCGGTTTCATTGAGTTTGAATGTCTGTTTGATGCGGCCAGATACAGTAGATTTTGGGGGGAACATTGTACGGAAAAAAACGAGGGAGGACGATGATTTGAGTTATTGGCGTGACGTGATCAAGTTTCCGGTTTTTTTGGAGGGGAAAGAAATAAAAAGGATGAAAAAAAACAGTAAAGTAATGGCTGGATCATCAAATGGGCTGTTGGCTATTGTAATTATTGAAAATCCTACTATCGAGGATAGTAATATTGCAGCAAAGAATTGTTGATTCATGATTTCACGGAAAAGATGAAAAAGGACATAGATAAACAATGAGATAAAGGCAAGGAGCCCCAAGCTACCTTGTTCGAATAAAATCTGTATCCACTGATTTTCAGTTCGCCAAGGTTTGAGTTTGTCAGTTGTGAAGAACCAGTGATCCATCCCATTGGCAAAATTACCATTCATGATCAGTTTTTTTCCATCTGTGGATATTAAAAAGATATTTTTTAGCTCTACTGTATTGTTTTTATCGGTATAGTTAAAAACCAGTTTAACGGGTTTGGTCGATAAATTGGCAAATACATTGTTATCTGATTCACCAAGTTTTCCACTATTAAAGACCTGAGAAAATTGTTGCCATTCTCGGTGAGTAGATTGTTCTTCCCTCAGGTGGAAGGTCCTGCAATCGAATGAGTGATGGATGGCTTTTTCACAGAGCTGAACGTTAAGACCGTTTATTTGTTCGGTTCTGAAGTCGAATTGTAACTGATAGTGGGTATAGGCTTTTAACGGGATCTTCTGTTCTATATAAAGAGGCGCACCACCTCTTAATTCAAGAAAAGAATTTTCGGCATTGTTTTGAATAGAGAAAGTCGCCGGGGTTTGGTCAAAGGTTTTCCAAAAGTAAGTCCGGGGAAAAGAGCCTAAACCCATGCCAAATAGATAAGTGAAAAAGTCGTTGTCCATCATGTGAATGGCGTGTTTCCAGTGCGAGCTTCGGATATTTGCTTCGTCTATTGATTGATCGAAACGTTTTTGTATGAAGCTCCCTTTCAATACGGGCATGGCCAATGTCATGGCCAATATCATAAACAAAGGAAGCCAGAGTAGTTTTAGCCGTTTTTTTTCCAACTTTTGTTTGTTACAAATGATCAAGCCGAGCAGGAGAATAAAAAAACTAACAACAAAAGCAATATAACTGCCGCGGGAAAAAGTAACGAGTAACGTATAAAAACTGCTGCTAAAAATGAGAAGAGCCAAAATTCTAGGGATTATTTTATGTTCTAAATCGGTGAATAATAGAGCGATAAAAGGCATGGATAGAAGCAGATATGCATCTAGGTGCGCGCCACCGGTGTGCATGCTAAAAAACGATGAGGTAATGCGGAAGTCAGCGTCGAAATTCAGTAGCCCAGTGAAAACGATGCGTTCCCAAATTGCGATGATAGAGGTCAGAGATAGACCGGTTAAGACACCGTAGGTAAATAAGGCGTTAGTTTTTTTGTTGTTGTGTAATTGATGATGGTAAGCGAGTATTGGCAATAGACACAGGGACCAGAATAGCCCCTTCGCTATCCTGATACTGTTGTAGTGGCTGTAATAATGAGAAAAAGCATTGGCATCTAAAGGTTGCAGCGGTAATAAGCCAATAAGCGTGCTTATCATGTAAAAAATAGCATAACAACCCAATAAAAACATTGCCGACAGCCTTATTGTGCGTAAGGGTGAAGCTGTTCTGCCACGCCAGTAACTGATTGTGATGATGGTCAAAACCAGAAAATCCAATTCAGTAAAAAATAGGCGCCCGGTCCAGGGGGCAAGGTTAGAAATTGGGAGTAGGGCCGGTATAAAAATCAACCAGGCAGAGGGATATCGGTATACAACGGTAGCCACTAGCAAGAGAACAATGCCTAATATTACACTGTTACCCGGATAGTCAAGCAGTTTCCAAACCAAGGTAAGAAGGACGGCAATGGCAATCGCTTTATTTAAGGGACTGCTCGGGCTTTGAATATCTGAGTCAGAATCGGCTGAACGCCAATCTTCTTGCGGCTCATCGACCTCTTCCAATGAAGCCTGGCGATGGCCTCCGCTTGCTATGTCGATAGGCTGATGAAACCATCGATACATGACTTCGGCAATGGAATAGGCTAGATAAGATGCAACGAAGCCGATCAATACATTGGTTGGATCGGGGTGTTTCCCGACAAAAAATAACTTACCGGCCTCCATGATTACAGCCAAGCCGGCGGCAAACAGCCCAGCATTTAATTTGCTTGACGAGCCGGAATTTGTGTTAGCCGAAGATCGCCATAACCACAAGCCGAAGCCGACAGGCATATACATTAATGAAATGCTGAGTAAGCTGGTTAAGGCGACGGATTCGGTTGAGTAATAATGATAATAAAAGGGCAACCAATTGATTTTGGATACTTTTCCAATGATGTTGCCGGTTAATTCAGTCTTGGATAATGACCAACCGTTTAAATTAGCAATCAAAAGAAGATAAGGAATTAGCAGGATGGTCAGATATTTGCGGTAATTAAGAGTAGGTAACGTCTTGTGTTGCAGAACGAGTCTGTTATAAAGTTTTCCCCCAAGTCCCATGCCGATGATACGAGTGAAAATCGAGAGGCCTTGAGAGACGCCTGAAACCAGGAAAACCTGAACAGTCTCGATAATGACTCCGAAGATAAAACCCATCAACATGACAGCTGTCAATCTTTGCGGATGCCATTTAAAGATCACGCTGAAAAAAACACCTAATGGAATAGCCATGACTATTTCGGATGCTATTTTGACGGTGCAGCGTAATGAATCACCGCAACCCGAAGCAAATAGAAAGGCGCTATTTTCTGAAGCCAATTTGTCTTGTAACTCCTGGAGCGATGTGACGAAATCGTAGGGGAAAAAGCTAATGGCAAAGTAACTAATGGTGTAAAGAATGGCGCTGGCTATGAAAGCTTCCTTGCCGCCCGCCAGTATGTGTTGATACAACTTGGTAAAGCGTTTTCCATAAAGGTATCCTAAAACCAGTCCTAGCATGCTACCGATAGTTTCGGCGATCAAATCATTGAGGGAAACGGTTCTGGGCGGGAAAAACTGTTGGTAAAATTCGATCGTGATGGCAAGGGCAAGGCTGAAAGCCAGGATGAGGAAAGCAAGAAGAAAAAGTTGAACAGATGATTTAACTTTGTTTTTGAAGTAAGCCGCTAACGAAAAAGTCAGCGGGATGTACAAAATGATATTGGCAATCCAGTCGGCTCTGGAGGCGGCGCCAAGATTTAGATATGGGATATGCTTAAAAGACTGCCAGGCCTGTTCTATGGGTTTGGGGTGGTAGTCTAGTGGGACTAGACTACCGTAAATTATGAAAAACGCATAAATAAATGCAAAGAAAAGGAAGTTAATTGGGTGGGTGTGAACTTTATTGCGCGGCATTATCTATGACATTTTCTTCAATAGATTATTATTGCCCGCATGCATCCGATCCGCCTTCAATTGTGGCTACAACGGCGTCAGTCCCATTATCAAAACAGTATTGAGAGCCATTTTGCCATACTTCATTTTCGTAAGATAAAGAACCGTAACTGTATGTAACAGTTGCAGCATTTGGTGTATTATCATTAATAGTCCAGCTCCCTACTGGGCTCGTAGGATCGATTGCTTTTAACGGATCAGGGTTGCTTGAATTATTAGGTCCGTGTTTATAATCGATTAAACTTCCGGTAACGTCGGTTGGACTGCCAGCATGATATTCCTGTGCATCCCATCCATTATTGCCGTCGCTAACGCAGACCGTATTTCCTATCAATGTACCCTGTAACCCAGGTACAGTCGTAATTTGACTCCAGCCGGCTCCTGGGCACTGGGCGAGGGTATTAGTGCTAATTCCTGATAACAACAGGATACCCAATGTAAGTTGTCGTTTCATAATCTTAATACCTCTAGTTAGTTGGCATTGATTAGCTTGCCGAATGCGAAAAAAAAATTTCAAATAGTGTAGATTATACTAAATTAATCTAACGGGCTATGCACTTGACGCAAGGCAGCGCTATATGTTGTGGTCATTATGACCAACAATTTAGCGTGATCGAACTCGTTGATTGTATGTGGGTAGCCAGTTCCCCACAATCGGTCTTTTCGTTTCCTCCCTGGCGGCCAGTACTAAATGTAGTAGATACTTGCGTCAAGTGCATAGCCCACTTAATCTATTTAAACGTTCATAATGTTAATATGAAGATACGTTAAATCACAACCAAACAATGATTTTAAATCAAAATGCCTTTATTTCATCAGATTTTAAAAGCACTGAGACTATTTTCCTTAATATTGCTTAGTTTGCTATCAACGATCAACTCAGTAAAGGCTGGTCAGAGTCTTGTTAATACGTTACAAAAAATCAAACCCGGAATCGTCGCTGTCGGCACCTTCATGCCGAAGCGGTCACCCCGTGCCGAATTTCGAGGGACCGGATTCGCCATAGGCCAGGGCGATCTGGTCGTAACCAACGCCCATGTTCTGCCCGCTTCGTTGAATATCGAGCAAATGGAGAGATTGGCTGTATTTATCAAGAAAAACGGCAAGGACTCGCTATACTTTGCAAAGGAAGTGGCGGTAGATACCGCACACGATATCGCCGTGTTGGCGCTGGTTAAGGGACGGTTGCCGCCGTTAGCCCTGAGTAACGAAGAGGTCAGAGAGGGAGAGCGATATGCTTTCACCGGCTATCCTATCGGCATGGTGCTCGGTTTGTATCCAGTAACCCATCGGGGGATCATCTCTGCGATTAGTCCGGTTGCCATTCCGATGATAAAATCGAAGCAATTGAATGCCAAGATTGTCAAAAGATTGCGGCAACCTTATATGGTTTACCAGTTGGATGCGACAGCCTACCCAGGGAATAGCGGCAGCCCTTTGTATGACCCTGAAACGGGGCGGGTTATCGGAATTATCAACAAGGTATTTGTCAAAGAAAGTAAGGAAAATATTCTTTCCAAACCGAGCGGCATCAGTTATGCGATTCCGATTGTTCATTTACAGAATTTATTGAAAAACAATAATCTACTCTAAGTTCTTAGTAACATAATGATAAGAATATTCAGACATTATATTTCCAGTGTTTATTTAGGGCTGTTTTTACTGGAATTTTCAGTCTTTTTTATTTCGATGCGTTACGGGCATGATGTTCGTTTTCTTTATATCGATTCCTGGTATTCGGATCAGTATGTTGTCTTATCCAGCATCATTTTTGCTGCCGTGCTTTCCCTTTCCAACATTGGAATCGGACTGTACAGACGCAGCATCACGAGTAATGATTATAAATTGCTCTACAGGATCGGCATTAGCTTTACTGTTGCTACCATCGCTTTAATCATCATCTATTATGCATTTCCTGCATTTACCATTGCCCGCAGTGTTTTGGTCTATGCCTTAGGGCTCAGTTTTACCGGTATGCTGATCCTGCGTTATTTGTTTTATCGCTATGCCAAAGAAAAAAAACTGCAAAAAAAGATTTTAGTCGTGGGCGCAGGACATAAAGCACAACAGCTCATTAGTAGCAATGAGCATTACTTGCACAAAGGGTTTCAGGTCTGTGCTTGCCTGCCGTTGGAAGGGGCCGAGATCAAGGTCAAGAGTTGTCGTTTGGTTGAAGGGCCTAGGGAACTACTTCAAGTCGTTCGGGATTGCAGCATAGACGAAATTGTTATCGCGGTCGATGACAGGCGCAGTCGCTTGCCGATGGATGAATTGTTGGATTGCAAGGTCTTTGGTATTGATGTGATCGATTTACTGACCTTTTATGAGCGGGAAAAGGCGATCATCGATTTGGAAAATATCTATCCGAGTTGGTTTGTATTTTCTGATGGTTTTGCCGGAGGCGGTTTCAGGGCATTCGAAAAAAGATTAGTCGATATCTTTGCCAGCTTATTATTGCTTGCGGTAAGCTGGCCTTTCATGTTGTTAGTGGTTATCGCCATTTTGATCGAGAGTCGTTTTAAAGGACCGATTCTATATCGTCAGACCAGAGTTGGAGAATTGGATAAAAATTTTTCGGTGTTGAAGTTTCGCAGTATGCGCACCGATGCCGAAATAAAAGGAGTGCGCATGGCGAGTGAAAATGACGATCGCGTAACTCGAGTCGGCGCGATTATCCGAAAATTTCGGCTGGACGAATTGCCGCAAATCTGGAATGTATTGCGGGGAGATATGAGTTTTGTCGGTCCGCGGCCGGAACGCCCCGAGTTTGTCGATGAATTCGCCAAAACCATCCCCTATTATCGAAAAAGACATCGGGTCAAGCCTGGGATCACCGGTTGGGCCCAATTATGTTATCCCTACGGGTCGAACGAATATGACGCGATCCAGAAGCTGCAGTATGACCTTTATTATGTGAAGAATTATAGCCTTTTCCTCGATTTAACCATCATCATACACACCGTTGAGGTGGTTCTGTGGGGTAAAGGGGCGCGTTGATTAAAACCTTTTCTGTTTCAGCCCCGGCCATTCGCTAAAGGCAAATACCCATATCATGATAATGTTGACGACAGGAATCAGCAGCACCAGCACCCAGATTTTGTCGATACCTGCCTTCTCTAATATTTTACTGCACAGCCATAAGATGAAAATGGCAAAAGCGGCGCCTAATAAAAAGAACAATTCCATTAGCTGTCACCTATATTGCGATGCTGATTCGGCCAATCGGTCAATGCGAGTTGCAGGCAGATCAATAGCAAGCCGAAGCCAGGCAAGAAAACCAATGCCGCCCAAATAGGGTTAAGGCCGGTTCGTTTGTAAATGATAATGACGGGGACCACGATCATCAAACCCACGATGATGCTGTGCAGGAATTCAGTAAATAAGAACATAGGCCGGCCTTTATTATTTGTTATTCGCTATGGTAAACGTTGCAAACGAATAGCACAAAAATATAAGGCGAAAGCTGGGGTTTTTTGTTTCTAAAACTTGGGTAGCGGGCAGGTGAAGGCTACTCCCGCCCGCTTTTGTGGCCGGGAGTTTTTTAGTAAACGTCCCTGACGTAACGTTTGTCCTTTTTCAGTTGATTAATGTAATTGGTCGCTTCGTCGTCGTTCATATTGCCGTGTTTGGCAACGATGTCGAACAACGCCTGGTCAACGTCTTTCGCCATGCGATAAGCGTCTCCGCAGACGAAAAAGTAACCGCCTCGTTCCAGCCAGGCGAAAATCTCGTCGCCATGCTCGCGCATTCTATCCTGAACATAGATTTTTTCCGCTTGGTCTCTGGAAAAGGCCAGATCCAAACGCGTCAATACGCCCCTTTCCTGCATCGTTTCCAATTCGTCCTTGTAAATGAAGTCGGTGGCCGCGTTACGGTCGCCAAAGAAGAGCCAGTTAGGACCAGTTGCTTTGCGCATTTCACGCTCTTGTAAGAAGGCGCGGAAGGGGGCGATGCCGGTGCCTGGACCAACCATGATCATCGGCAGCGTATCGTCATCGGGCACTCTGAAACTTTTATTCGGTTGAAAGAAAATCTTGACCTCGGTGTCATCATCCACAAGATCAGCCAGGAATGTCGAGCAAACACCTTTGTGTTCACGGCCATGGCTTTCATAACGCACGCTAGCTACCGTTAAATGAACGGCGTCCGGATATTTTTTGCTGCTGGATGAAATCGAATAGGCTCTATGTTGCAGAGGTTTCAACAGGGCTAGAAATTCCGCGGCGGAAAACTCCATGTCCGGAAATTGCTGCAGCAAGTCCAGGGTATCGCGTCCCCATAAATAATCGGATAATTTTTCCTTGTCGCCTGATTCGAGCAACCCGTTCAATTCTTGGTCCCCTGATCGTCTAGCGATTTCCTCCAAGAGTTCCTTGCTGGGTAATTTGATTTCGAAATGCGTGCGCAACGCCTCGGACAAGCTCATTAATTGGCCATTGACCGGTTCGTCTTCGTCGCCGTTACAGCCAATTGCTTTGATGATGTCGGCGACCAGTTGCGGGCAGTTTGTCGGTATCACGCATAGCGCATCGCCGGCTTCATAAGTCAAACCGGAATCGCCCAGGGAAATCTCGTAGTGGCGAGTTTCCTTGGAGGATTCGGCGGCGGTCAGTAAATGGTTGACCAACATTTTGGCTGGGAAGGGGTTTTTACGGTTCCAGGCGGGTTTGGTTGGCTCCGCCCCGGTATCGATAACCGCCATGGTGGCCGCACCCTCGGCCATTAGCGGTACGACTTCACTGATCCATTTTTCCGCCGGTTCCTCGAAATCGACATCGCAATCGATGCGGTCAAACAATTTACTGGCGCCTAGTTCCTCGAGACGTCTGTCCCACTCGATGCCGGCCTGGCAGAACATGTCATAACTGGTATCGCCTAACGCCAATACCGAATATTTCATGGCTTCCAGTCGCGGTGCGTCTTGTGCGGATACCGCTTCCCATAACATTTGCGCGTTATCCGGCATTTCCCCTTCACCATACGTACTGGTGATGATCAGGACATATTCCATCTGGGCAAATTGGGCGATTTCGATCTCGTCCATGCTTTTGATAACCGGCGCTAAGCCATGTGATTTAGCCGCTGAAGCCGCATCGTTGGCCACCGATTCGGAATTTCCTGTCTGGGTGCCGTACAGAATATTGATCACCCTGGCATTAGCCTGATCGACAGTGCCGGCACTTTGCAACATATGACTGTGCATGCCGGCAAAAAAACCACTTAGCCAAGCCCGTTGATTGTCACTGAAAGGTGCGTTATGTGGAATATAAGGTGCTTTCATTATGTTTTTAACCATTAAACCGGGCGCAATTGCTTCCCGGCCATCATTATTTATTAAGTGTATCTCGTAAGTATAAAGCGCCCACTCTCGAAAAGAGTGGGCGTAAAGATCAAATGAGAGTTTAGGCGGCTTGATCCTGGTTCAGCATATCTTGAACGATGGTTAAGCTTGCCAAACTCGCCAAGTTTTCCTCAATGGATGGGACATTGCTTAGCGAAGCTTTGTTAACCTTATCTTGTTCAATAATCCATGCTGTCGATCCTAAAGAATAGATGCTTTGGACATCGCGCTTGATCAGAGCCGTTTTGTAGTCATGCAAACGCTTGGATGCGAGTAGCGAGGCCAACTGTTCATCCGTATAGCTGCTGTAAGCTTCGCGAATGTTCTTGACCAGTGCATCTTGTAATCTGCGCGGCCTTTCAGTGAGTAATTTATAGGCTTTGTCATTGATTAGGCTGACATCGATTGTCTGCTCGCCTTGTTTTTTCAGCTGTTCCTTGACGATTTGTTGGGCTTTGTCGATGACTGCAAAGCTGTTGATCAGTTTGAAAGTCAGGTCGGTGTCGGTCTCGCCATAGGCTGGGATCGCTCCCGCAAAAAGCGGTTGATTGACTGTGTAGGCCTGTTTCACCTGATCGATTTGGTGCTGGGCAAAGGCGACAGATAATTCTTCGATCATTGCCTTGCGGTCCATATCACGGCTTAAATATTCGGCGGTCTGCGTTTTATACAGCCATAAAGGAATCGCAAATCTGAAGTGTTTGCGTTCCTCGCTCCAGTTTTCCAAAATTGCCTTGGCTTTGCTGGAGTCGGTGTATTCGGCGTGTAGTTCCAGCATATGCAGAATAAACTGCTCGTGGCTGGCAGACACTTCCGTTTCTTCCGTCAGGCTATGGAGTTCAACCGAAGATTTATCATAGAGGCTTTGCAGCAAATTATCCGGGTCATATTGGTAGGCATTACCGCCCGACATGCCGGTGCAGAACCCTTTACCGAAGGCACCAAGATTCAAGACGGCGCCGTTAATCATGTATTCACAGGCAAAATCGCCCACGCCTTCCACCACGGCCATCGCACCGGAATTGCGCACCGCGAAACGGTCGCCGGCCTGGCCGTTAATGAACGCCTTGCCGCCCGTTGCGCCAAACAAGGCGAAGTTACCAATCAGGACGTTTTCGCCATCCTTTTTCGAGCCGCCTCCCGGGGATTTAACGATGATGGTGCCGCCGCAGGCGGTTTTCCCGACGCCATCGTTACACGTGCCGGTGTGTTCCATGCGCATGCCGTCGTTGTTAAATGCGGCATAGCTTTGTCCAGCCGAACCGTGAGTACGGATGATCACGCTGTCAGGCGCCAGATAGCGGCGACCATGTTGATTGGTGTAAATAATTTGCGATGAATCGGCGTGTTCTGGGCTGATTTCATAGGCCAAAATGCGCTCGATGTCGATCGCCGTCTGACCGCCAACCGTTTTGTTGCGGTTATTTAGTTTGAATTCATCGCCTTCGATAATCAGTTGTGTTTTATCGCCATAGATCAAGTCGGTTTTGATTTGTTCGATCAGCTTGTCGTCTATATCGAAATTCGCTTCTAGATAGATTGGATTCTGAACCTTGACTTCCTCAACCTCGGCCAACAGTTTGGTAAAGTCCAGTTGACCAATCATGCTTGGGTGTTGGATCAGGTGGAGTAGATCGGTTTTTCCGCGAATATCCTTCAAGCTGCCGTATCCGAGTTCGGCCAGTATCTCCCGCACTTCATGGGCCAGGTTCATAAAGAACTGGGCCAGCACGCGTGGATCGCCCTTGAACTCTTCATGGGCCGTGGTTAAACCGGCCGGGCAACGAACGTTACAGTTTTTCGCCATGACACAGCGCAGCATCATCAAGGCGGTGGTGCCGAATTCGAATGAATCGGCGCCGAGAATGGCCGATTTGACGACATCCAAGCCACTTTGATGGGCTGAACTGCAGCGCAGAACCACTTTGTCGCGCAGACCGTTTACCGCTAAAGCCTGATGAACTTCGGCGATACCGATTTCCGGCGAACGGCCGGTATTTTTAAGGCTGGTGACGGCCGCGGCGCCGGTTCCGCCGGTGTTGCCGGCCACGTTAATGACATCGGCGCCGGCTTTGGCGACACCGACGGCGATCGTGCCGATGCCTTCGGAGGAAACCAGTTTGACGATGACTTTGACCCTGGCCGCTTTGGCATCATGAATTAATTGCCCTAAGTCCTCGATCGAATAGGTGTCGTGATGAGGCGGTGGACTGACCAGTTCGACTTTCGGGGTGCCGCCTCGTAACGAGGCAATCTCCACTGTCACTTTAGCCGCGGGAAGCTGGCCGCCTTCACCCGGTTTCGCGCCTTGGGCGATTTTAATTTCGATTTCCTCGACATTGGGGTCGGCCAGATAGCCGGCCCAGACACCGAAACGGCCCGAGGCGAATTGTTTGATTTTGCTGGATTTTAGCGTATTGAAGCGGCTGGAATGTTCGCCACCTTCACCGGAGTTGCTCAGCGCTCCGACTATGTTGGTTCCCTGAGCCACTGCTTCATGCGCTTCCGCCAATAGAGCGCCATGGCTCATGGCGCCCGAAGCCAGCGTCGCCGTGATTTGATGGGCAGGTTGCACCGTATCCAATGCGATACTATGACGAGCCGGTTTTACATTGCTAAGGTAACGGTGCAGCAGGCCTTCGTCATCATTGACACGGATCACGAGTTCGCCGCCTTCGATCGCGGTGCTGAAATCTTCGTCGTCAAAGCGCGATTTAATGTGCTCTGCCAGTTGTTCTAGGCGATTTTGGCTGCTTTCGTTGCTTAAACTAATGTTGAAAACGACGCCGTTGCTTTGTTTAACGGCCAGGCCGCGAATTAAAAAGTTATTGTTTCCGATCAGGCTTTGGCTGCACAAAATTCGATCGAAATCCTCTTTACTCTGTGCCGCGGAGATGTCGGCCGGAAAAGCCATGATGTCACGCAAGGCGGCCGGCCGCGCATTGCGTTCCAAATACAGGTTTTTAGTGAAACTGCGGTAGGCCGGCGTGATGCCGAATGCATCGATTTGTTCCGGCGTACGTTTTTCGTAGCCTGTGTCCATATAGGCCAGGTCGCTGGCTGCCGGAGCTTTCTGCTTGGGAATATAGAGAATGTCCTCGTCGGTCATATTGATGTATTCTCTGACCGCGGTGTTGCCGAACGTATGGCCGGCGCCATCCTGACGTTCCTTGAACAGGCCCAGGAACGGAATATCGTTTTCGTCTTTGACGTTCAGGGCTTTATGATGCCACTCGGTTGCGCTTGCGGCGATATCGCTAAAATGCGCGCCGCCGACCGGGGCATTGATATTTGGAAAATAGGGGTTCAGTTTGGGTTCGTTAGTGTCGAGATAGTTGGACTCGAAGAACTCGCCGCCTATGTAGCTTTCTACGGTACAGAGCCCGAATTTGCCCATGGTTTTCATCAATGACTTGGCGACGCCTTTTTGAAAGTTTGCCAAAGCCTTCATCTGTGCTTCCCCCTGGTATTCCGTCATGGCGCGGTTATGCACGCTCAATGGACAAAGCGCCGAAGCGCCGAAACCCAGAATGGTCGCGACATCGTGCGGGCTGGCGGCCTGCCCGGTTTCCAAAACCAGTGAGGAATTAAAGCGGATGCCCTTGTGCACCATGTGTTGGTTTGCGGCAGCCACCATTAACAGGGCGGGAATGGCGGCTTTATTTTTGCTGATGTTGGCATCGCTTAAAATAATGATGCCCACGCCGCTTTTTGCGGCCGCTTCAATTTGTTCGCACACAGCCAGGAAAGCACGTTCCAGCGATTGCTCGTTTTTCTCGGCATCGTCGAAGTCAGGCGTATAAAGCATATCCAGCGTGGTGACTTTTACCGCCTGTTGTCTGCGAATCTGTTCTAATTGAGTGCGATCCAGAATAGGGGAGTCGATGATCAGCTGTTTGCTTTGTTCCTCGGCAAAGGTTGGTTTTGCGCCCAAGGCGACGCGTAAGGTCATGCCGTCGCTTTCCCGCAACGAATCCAGCGGCGGGTTGGTGACTTGGGCGAAACGTTGGCTAAAATAGCGTGACATGCCGCCTTCGGCGCCGCTTAAGGCGTTCGGAGTGATGCCGTAGCCCATCGCCGAAACCTTTTCCAGGCCGGCCGCCAGAATTGGGTCGAGCAGGAATTTAAAGCTTTCCTGGTTCAGGGAGTAAGCGGTATGGCGCTGTTCGATATTGAATTCGTGATCGTTATCGATTTCATTGAATTCGATAGCGGGCAAATCGGAAATATGAATGCTTTTTTCTTTCAGCAGCGCCTTGTAGTCTTTTTCGCTGGCCAAGCGTTCCATGACTTGGTGGCTGTCGTATGATTGTTGGGTGCTGTGGTCGAAATAAATCATTCCGCCGGCTTCGATACGGCCCCGTTTCAAGACCTGTTCCGGAGGAAAATCAATCTGTCCGGCTTCGGACGTGACCGCTAAATAGTGTTCGGTTTCGACCGAACGCAACGGGCGTAATCCCAGCCGGTCGAGACGGGCGCCGACACGAATGCCGTTGCCGAAAATCAGCGCGGCCGGGCCGTCGTTTTTTTCCTCGTATAGGCTGAAATACTCCAGCATTGCGCGGACGTCATCGGACAATGTCGGGTCGTTTTCCCAGGCTGGCGGCATCATCGCCAGGATAGCGGTGACGATATCCAAAGCATCTTCGTTGATGCGGCGGGTCAGCGTTTGATCCAGGCGGCCCGAATCAGATTGTCCGCAAGGAAAGACGACGTGTTTATTGTTTTGCCGTGCTATCGCATTTTCGCTTAAACGGTTTTTCTTGTCGGTGTTCAACTCGCCGTTATGGGCCATATAACGGAACGGCTGAGCCATCATTGTCGCAGGAGCCGTATTGGTGGAAAACCGGGTATGGAAGAATAGGGTATGAATTTCGTGGTCTTTGTCGTATAAGTCAGTGAAATAAGGGATTACTTCAAAAGAATTAAGGCGGCCTTTGTAGACCTGGGTGCGTGAACTCATCGACAACGGATAGAAACCTGTCAATTCGTCACGGCAAAATCCTTCCGCTTCGATCGCCAATAAAGCCTCTTGAATATATTTCTCAAAAACGTCATGAGTGGCATCTTGTAGTTTTTGCGGGCGGGCGAAAATGACTTGTTTGATCGGTAATTGCGCCTTAATCGCCGCGGCATTCAGAACATTGGTGTCAACCGGGATATCCCGCCAGATCATGACGGGCAGATCGAATTGCGCTAATTTTTTATTGATAAGCTCTCTCGCCGCGGAATCGTAATGGGCATGATCCTCCGGGAAGAAAAAATTGGCGACGCCAAATTGACCAAGCTGCAGGTCACTGTTTCCGGTGATTTTGCGGAAAAATTTAAGCGATAGGTCTATATTCACGCCAGCGCCGTCGCCGATACCTTCGGCGCTCATGCCGCCACGGTGCGGAATAGTGCAAAGCGCCTCGTGGGCTTTGACCAACAAGTCGTGCGTTTGCTTACTCTGTTTATGGGTAATAAAACCGACACCGCAGCTGTCTTGCGAAAAATCAGCGTCGTAAAGCGTCGTTTTTTTATCGTTTTGTTGGGAGTTTTTGCTCATCGTCATCCCGATCCTATCCTACCGTTTAATTGTTTACCTGATTGAGTTAGGTAGCAGCGCGTGTGGTTTTTTTGCCAGTTGCGTGTTAGAGTCCACGTAAGCAGGTGAGTTCGTTATCTTTCGCCATGGCTACTAATTCTCTTAGGGCAAATCTGACCTAAATTTCAGTTAGTGAAACCGTGAAACTATACCATGAATGGCAAAAAGTGTCATTTTATGAGCCATGAATTGATGTTTTTGTGTTTGTGATAGATTTGTCGCTTAAGTTCCAGTGGTCATTGGTTAAAAAAATTAAAATATGAATGAACAATTTGATGTAGTCATTGTTGGGGGTGGCATGGTGGGTGCCGCTGTCGCCTGTGGATTGGGAGACAGCGATTTAAAGGTCGCTGTGTTGGAACAGGATTTGCCGGAATCGTTTTCCATGGATCAGCCTCATGATCTCAGGGTTTCGGCGCTCAGCATCGCATCGCAACGCATTTTGCAGGCGGTCGGTGCCTGGGATGGCGTGGTCAATCGGCGCCTTTGCCCTTTTCGTCGTATGCGAGTTTGGGAGACGGCCGGGGACACCGAATTTAAGAGCGATGATATCGATTATTCCGAATTAGGGTTTATTGTCGAAAACAGAGTGACCCAGTTGGCATTATTGGATCGTTTGCGGCAGTTTGACAATGTTGAATTAATTGCGCCGGTTGCGGTTGCCGGCATCGATTATCAATCGACCGGGTCTTCTGTGCAGTTGAATAACGGACGCGTATTGGATGCCCGCTTGCTGGTGGCGGCCGATGGCGGGCAATCACGAGTCAGGCGGGCGGTCGGGATTGGGGTGACCAGTTGGGATTACAATCAGCATGCTCTGGTTATCTATGTGGAAACCGATTATCCGCAGCAGGACATCACCTGGCAGCGTTTCGTGCCGACAGGGCCGCAAGCCTTCCTGCCCTTGACGGGAAATTTTGGCTCGATCGTTTGGTACAACTCCCCTGACGAGGTCAGGCGCTTAAAAAAACTCCCTCCTGAGCGGTTGATCAGTGAACTCACGCAAGCATTTCCATCGTGTTTGGGCAAGATCAATAAGGTTCTCGGTACCGCTAGCTTTCCGCTAAAACGGCAGCATGCTCAAGAATATGTCAAGCAAGGTGCGGCTTTGGTCGGGGATGCCGCGCACATGATTAATCCATTGGCCGGGCAGGGCGTCAATATTGGCCTGCTTGATGCGGCGGCGTTGGTCGAAGTAGTAGTCGAGGCGGAAAGGCAAGGCAAGGATATTGCCGATATTAGGGTGCTGAAACGGTATGAATCGATGCGGCGAAATGACAATCTAAAAATGATGACGGTGATGGATTTGTTTTATCGCTTTTTTAGTAACGATGTGTTGCCTGTTAAATTCCTTAGAAATTTGGGGTTGGGGATGGCGGAGCGGATTAAGCCCGCAAAAAATAAGGTGATGCGTGCCGCGATGGGGTTGGATGGCAATTTACCGAAGTTGGCGCGTGGCGAAAGGTTGAGCTGATCTTTTGTGTCGGTGAAAGGAGTGGCGCGTTCCCTTAAATGATGTGAATTTGTGAGCTGTTCAGGTTTTTCTTTTTATCGATAACTATAAAATTTAATTATCCATCATAAGGTTTAAACCACCGGCTTTAGCCGGTCAGCTTTAGCTGCGATAATTTGCCCAAGGAGGTGGCGATGGACTATAGATACGGCAGCCATACGGTTTACCAAATTGAGTATCATTTTGTTTGGGTTACGAAGTATCGTTATAAAGTGCTGAAGGATGAAATAGCCGAACGAGTGAGAGACTTGGTGCGGCAGACATGCGAAGCCTTTGAGATACGGATTATCAAAGGTGTCGTGAGCAAAGATCATGTGCACATTTTGGTGAGTGCGCCGCCGACTATGGCCCCAAGCGAAATCATGAGGCGAATCAAGGGACGAACTTCGAGCTATCTGTTCGAAGAGTTCCCGCACTTGAAAAAGCGATATTGGGGTCGACATTTTTGAGCCCGCGGTTATTTTTGCGCCACAGTGGGGCAAATGACTGATGAGATGATAAAGCAATATTTGGAGCATCACTTTGAACCTAATCCAAACGATAATTTCAAGATGGAGCCCGACTAAGACGCGTCGTTTAGTCGACGCGTATCCGGACTTTCAGTCCGTTATTGGAACCCACCCGCTTGAGCGGGTGGTTGTTTAGTGGTAATTGTGAGGATATGCGTTCAGGCTGTCACTTTTTGGCCTGTTGATGCCCGCTCGGAGTCAGTAACGGAAAGGAAAATGTATGACGGCTAGTTTTAGCGCTGAGGAGTCTGGCAAGGATTGGCTCGACTTCTTCAAAAACGGTGCGGGGCGTCTTTAATATCAGCAATTGTTAAGATAAGTTAAGTAAAATAGCTTGTAAAATATCATAGATATTACATTAAATAGATGTTTCAACCTTTTATTTAGGCTAGAAAAATATATAATTTAAGCTAATTTTATAACGAGTGAATTTTACTTGGGTGCGGCATGGAAAAAAGAATTTATCCTCGTGTCACTGCTAATTTGTCGGCCGTTATTGCCAATGAGGATGGGATTCGTCTGAAAGTAGTGGCTTCGGATGCTTCCAGTGAGGGGCTGTGTGTGGAATGCAATACGATTGAACGGAATTTAGTCACGCCTGGCGGTAATTTTGTGCGTGACGGTAAGCCGGTTGAATTGTTTGTTTGGTTGGATTTGCCTGATGAAAATGGCGGTACGGCGAAAATCGAGGCGCGATGCCATGTGGCGTTTTCACGACGCGTGGCCAGCGATAGGTGCAAGATCGGTATGCGTTATATGGATTTAGATAAAAGCCATTATGAAAGGCTGGTGCGATTTATCGAATCTTCATTACCGTCAAACGACCAGCGCCATGATGCTTTGTAAAAAATTATAGAGATTGTCTGTACAACCGTTTTGGCGGCCATTTTTTTGCATGGCTCCCGCTGTTCGTATTTTTAATTGTCCAACGAATCTAACATCAAGTCTTGCAATTGCCTCAGGACGGTAGGATCCTGGATTGGCTGGGATTGTTTGTCGGTAATATAGAACATGTCTTCCGCGCGGCTGCCGATGGTTGTGATTCGTGCGTCATGCAGCTGAATGTCCAGTGCCGCGAAGGATTGGCCGATAATCGACAATAGGCCTGCTCGATCGGTGGTGATTAACTCCAGTATTGTATGTTGATGTGTAGGGTCGTCCAAAAAGGATATCCGCGTTTTGATGGGGAAATGGCGGGCTTGCCTGGATTGCTTATGGATGTTTTTGTGGGGTTTTATCTCTCGACTCACTAAATTGTTGCGTAAAGACGTGCAAATATGCACTTCCCTAAATAGATCCTTTATTGGTTCTCCCGATTGCTCCAGTATTTGAAAGCTGTTCAGGACATATTGATCGGCGGTCGTGAGGATGCGTGCATCCAGGATGGTTAATCCTAACTGGTCAAGGGTGGCTGTGCAGATAGAGAATAACAGTTCTACGTTTTTGGTATAGATAAATATCTCGGCGCTGCCGCGCTGGGTTTGCGGTCTGAGCAATACCAAGGGAAAGTCCTCTGGGCGGGATGCGGCGATTGCGACCGTGTGCCAGGCGATTTCGTCAGGCGAATAGCGTAGAAAGTAATCGTCATTAAGGTGTTGCCACGCTTTTTCGATGCTGGTCAGGGAGAGATTGAGTCGGAGTAATTGATCGGTTGCCTCTTTCTTGTTTTCCCCAATTCTTTCTGACCGGGCAATCGGCTTGTCCAGGCCGCGATGTAAGGCGTTGTGAGTGGCGATGTAAAGCTCCTTTAACAAAGAGTCTTTCCATGAATTCCATAAACTTGGATTGGTTGCGCGAATATCGGCTACGGTGAGCAAGTATAGATAATTCAAGTATTTAATACTGCCAACCTGAAGAGTAAATTCGTGAATGACTTCGGGGTCGCTGATATCTTTTCTTTGTGCCGTGGTCGACATTAATAAATGGTTGCGGACCAGCCAGGTAATTAGTTTGGTATCGCCTGAAGGGATATCGTGTTGCAGGCAAAATTCGCGGGCAATATTTTCTCCGAGAACCGAGTGATCTCCGCCCTTGCCTTTGGCTATGTCGTGAAATAGCGCGGCAATGTATAAGATATGCGGGGTGGGGATTAGGAGAAAAATATTGTTGCAGAAGGGAAGTTCTTTATTGTGTTTTGCCAGCGAGAAGCGGCGCAGATTGCGGATAACGAACATGGTGTGTTCGTCTACGGTGTAAATATGAAACAAATCATACTGCATGCGCAGGGTAATATTGGCGAAGCCGGGTAAGTAGGCAGCCAGTATGCCATATCGATTCATGCGGCGTAACTGATGGGTTATTCCTCGTGGCTGGCGTAAGATCTCCATGAATAAGCGATTAGCTTTTTTGTTATGCCTAAACTCATCGTCGATTAGATGCACGCTTTTGCGTATCAGGCGGATGGTGGTGGCTCTGATCCCTTTCAGTGAAGGGCTTTGTTGTAGAAGTAGAAAGATTTCCAATAGTGTCAGCGGATTGTCGTTAAAGACATTTTTATGACTGACTTCGAGATAGCCGTTGATGGCGGAGAAATCGGCGGTGATGGGAGTGGGCTCGTTACGCTTGTTGCTATCGATGAAGCCTTCGCTGAACACTTGCAATAAAATTTCATTCAGCTGTTCCATGCAAACCACGGTTTTAAAATAAAACTGCATGAAGCTTTCAACGTCCGGTTGATCGTTTTTATCGGTATAACCGAATAATTGCGCCAAGTCGCGTTGATAATCGAACAATAGCCTGTCTTCGCATCGATTGGTAAGCGTGTGTAAGGCAAATCTAATGCGCCACAATATGTTTCTGGCTCTGATTAGTTCTTCATATTCCGAATCCGGCATGAAGCCGTATTTAATTAATTCTCTGAGGGTCGTCGAGCCGTAATGCCGCTTAAACACCCAGGCAATGATCTGCAGGTCGCGCAGGCCGCCGGGCCCTTCTTTAATATTAGGTTCCAGATTGTAGGCAGTTTCATCGAATTTGCTGTAGCGTTTTTTTTGTTCCTCCATTTTTGACTGGAAGAATTCCGCGGAAGGCCATAGTCGTTCGCTGGAAATTCCCTGTTTCAGTTGTTCGAATAAGTGCGAGGCGCCATCGATCAGTCGCATTTCCATCAAGCTGGTGATGATGGTTTGGTCAATGCGGGCGTTATCTATGCACTCCTCGACGGTGCGTACGCTCAGTCCGGGCTTGAGGCCGATGTCCCAAAGAAAGTTGCTGAACTGGGTCAATTCTTTTCCGACAACATCCTGGTGGTCGGCGTCGAGCAGTATGACGAGATCGATATCGGAATGAGGAAATAGCTCGTTGCGGCCATAACCGCCGGTAGCGATCAGAGTATGGGAGGCGGCATATTGGTTTAGAAAGTGTCGCCAGCAGGCGCTGAGTAGGCGGTCGATAAACTCCGATCTTGCCTGGAGTAATTCCAGAACGTTTTGTTGCGGGTCGAATTGTTGTTGTAGTTGTCGGGTTTTGTTTCGGATCGCCTCTTTAAACAGACTGATGGATTGGGGCTGGCTAAAGAAGTTCTTGTATCCGCTGCTAATGTCGCTGGTGTGTTTCACAATTCTTCCTGGCGTAAGGTCAGAATATCGTAGCCGCTTTCCGTGACCAAAATGGTGTGTTCCCATTGCGCTGACAAGCTTCTGTCTTTGGTTACCGCGGTCCAACCGTCTTTTAATATTTTCATGTGGCGTTTGCCTAGATTGATCATGGGTTCTATCGTGAAAATCATACCGGGTTTTAACGCCTCGCCTTGACCGGGTTTGCCAAAATGCATGACGTGGGGTTCTTCGTGAAAATTTTTGCCAATGCCGTGGCCGCAGAACTCACGGACCACGGAATAGCGATTCGATTCGGCATGTTTTTGAATGGCGTGACCTATGTCGCCCAGCGTCGCGCCAGGTTTGACTTGTTCTATGCCCAAAAACATTGCCTCTCTCGTCACTTCCACCAGTCTTTTGGCGTGAGGAGCAACGTTGCCGATGCAAAACATTTTGCTCGTATCACCATGGTAGCCATCTTTGATGACGGTAATGTCGATATTGACTATGTCTCCGTTTTTTAATTTTTTTTCACTGGGAATGCCGTGGCATATTTGCTGATTGATTGATGTGCAAATGGACTTGGGAAAGCCTCGATAATTCAAGGGGGCGGGAATAGCTTGCTGCACATTGACGATATAATCATGGCAGATTTGATCGAGTTCATTGGTGCTAACGCCGGCGACGACGTGTGGGGCTATCATTTCCAGTACTTCAGCCGCCAGTTTGCCGGCGATTCGCATTTTTTCTATTTCATCAGCAGTTTTAATTAGAATGCTCATTTGCGATGGGTTAATGTTGGTAATGCCAGTTGTTAAAAATTTAAAAGGCGTTGATTGGTTACGTTTGCGGCGAAAAGCCGGGAGGGTTTTTAGAACCGTCGCTGTTTAAAGCAAAGCATCAATCCTTGTGTCGGCGACCATGGAATCAGTCGGTTGATTTACTATAACAAAAACTAATAAATGGCAGCAATTCTCACTAAAGCTTTTTGTAAAATGATGTTCTGTATATGCATTCTATTCAAGGCTTTTTTCTGTATTGATTAACGGGTGTCAGCAAGCTTGGAAAAATTGGAGGATAGTGGTTTGTTGTTGGTGTCTGTTTATGGTATAAAGGTAAATTAATTTTAATACTCACATCTGTCGGCACGGCTGGTAGGGTGCTCATGTCTCGTTTTCGAGTCTACGGGTTTCCAGGCGGGGCAGGTGGAGGCGTAACCCAATGCCGGAATATTTTCGGCAAAACATTAGGAGAAACTATCAATGGCAGCAGTGTCAATGCGTCAAATGCTCGAAGCGGGCGTTCATTTTGGACATCAAACCCGTTATTGGAACCCCAAAATGGCTCCTTATTTATTCGGGGCCCGTAATAAAATTCATATTATAAACCTCGAGCAAACTTTGCCGCTGTTTAACGATGCAATGAATTATCTCGGGCAAATGACCGCCAACAAAGGCAATATTCTGTTTGTTGGTACGAAAAAGGCGGCGCGCAAAGTGGTTTCTGAAGAAGCCAAGCGTTGCGGCATGCCTTACGTGAATCATCGTTGGTTGGGTGGCATGTTAACCAACTTCAAAACTATCAAGAAGTCCATCAATCGTCTGAAAGAGCTGGAAGCCATGAAGGCGGATGGTACTCTTTACCAACGTTTCAATAAGAAAGAAGCATTGGGCATGGAACGCGAGATGGAAAAATTGGAGCGCAGCCTGGGCGGTATCAAGGATATGAGAGGTATTCCCGATGTCTTGTTCGTGCTGGATGTCGGTTATGAGAAAAATGCCGTCATGGAAGCGAAAAAATTAGGTATACCGGTAGTTGCCGTGGTCGATTCCAACAATTCTCCTGATAATATTGATTACATTATTCCGGGTAACGACGATTCGATTCGAGCAATTAAGCTGTATTGCGAAGCCGCTTCCGCCGCGATCACCGATGCGAAGTCTGCCGTTATGGATGCATCGGCAAAAGCTGATGAATTTGTTGAAGAAGTGACTGCTGAAGAATAATTAATTTCGCTTTGCGCGGGCGGCTTAAGGGTGCAAAGTGAAAAATTTTCTTACCCTGAGCTTTTCAGGATAAAAATTGAGCCTTTCAAAACGCCTCCTAGTGAGGCGTTTTTTTAGTTTGAAAATATTGAGGAAAAAAACAATGAGTATTACTGCCGCAATGGTAAAGGAACTGCGTGAGAGAACCGGTTCCGGCATGATGGAATGTAAAAAAGCCTTGGTCGAAGCGAACGGCGACATGGAAACCGCTATTGAAAATATGCGCAAAGCCGGTTTGGCTAAAGCCGATAAAAAATCGGATCGAACCGCTGCCGAAGGCGTAATTGGCGTTCAAATTTCCGACGATGCGAAAAAAGCGGTGATGGTGGATGTTAACTGCGAAACTGATTTTGTTGCCAAAGGTGACGATTTCGTTAATTTTGTCAACGATATAGCCAATACGCTGTTGAATAATGATGTAGCCGACAACGAGCAGTTATTGGCGATGACTCTTTCCAATGGATCGAGCGTCGATGAAACACGGCGTGGTTTGATTGCGAAATTGGGCGAAAATATCACAGTGAGACGTTTTGTCAAATATGATGCTCAAGGTGGAACAGCTTGTTATTTGCATGGTAATAAAATTGGCGTCATCGTGGAATTGGCAAAACCCGATCCGGAATTAGGCAAGGATTTGGCCATGCATGTGGCTGCGAGTAACCCGGCTTATCTGAATGAAGACCAAGTCGAACCGGCGGCAATTGAAAAAGAGAAGGAAATCTTCTCCGCTCAAGCGTTGGAAAGTGGAAAGCCTGCTGAAATTGTTGAAAAAATGATCAGCGGACGTATTAAAAAATTCCTGGGTGAAATTACCTTGGTAGGGCAGCCTTTTATTAAGGACGATAAAATGTCTGTTGGGCAATTGCTTAAATCCAAAGATAATTCGGTGATACGCTTTACTCGCTTTGAGGTAGGCGAAGGCATCGAGAAAAAAGAAGAGAACTTTGCCGAAGAGGTTATGGCTCAAGTAAGAGGCTAATAACTCTGAAAAAACCCGGTTTTGACCGGGTTTTTTATGGAAGCAGTAAATCCTATTACTTTTTAATGACATAGTGGAAACTGGAATATGAGTCGATTGATATGCCGGAGAATTTTGCTTAAATTGAGCGGTGAGGCGCTAATGAATGAGAAGGGGGTCAGTATAGATCCAGACATCGTTAAGCGCCTGGCTCTGGAAGTGAAAGATCTATGCGATGCCGGCATTCAGGTAGGCCTAGTGATTGGCGGAGGCAATATTTTACGAGGCGCTGAAACTGCGTCGGAGGGTTTGAATCGTGTAACCGGCGATCAGATGGGGATGTTGGCAACCGTGATTAATGCCTTGGCGATGCAGGATGCCTTGGAATATCTTGGTCAACCGGTGAGGGTGATGACCGCGCTAAAGATTAATCAGGTATGTGAGGACTACATACGCCGCCGTGCCGTTAGGCATTTGGAGAAAGGTAGGGTGGTTATTTTTGCTGCGGGAACCGGGAATCCATTTTTTACGACGGATACGGCCGCTAGTTTGAGAGCCATTGAAATCAATGCCGAATTAATGATTAAGGCTACCAAGGTAAAAGGAGTGTACTCCGCCGATCCCGAAAAAGTTCCGGATGCGCTGTTTTATCCCCATTTGACCTATGACGAAGCGTTGGATCAGCGGCTGAATGTGATGGATACGACCGCATTGGTCTTGTGTCGGGATAACGATTTACCTATGCGGGTGATGAATATTTTTGAGCCGGGAGCCGTCATGCGTTTGATGCAGGGGGAAAATATCGGCTCCTTAATCGAGAAGAGGAAAACAAATGATCAGTGATATTCAACAGGATGCTGCGGCGCGAATGGCCAAAAGTATCGAAGCATTGCAAAAGGCTTTTTCCAAAATAAGAACCGGCCGGGCGCATCCCAGTCTGCTCGACCAGATTAACGTTTCATATTACGGTTCTGATACGCCTTTGTCTCAAGTCGCTAATGTGTCGGTGGAAGATTCTCGGACTTTGAAGGTTACGCCTTGGGAAAAAAACATGGTTCAAGCGATAGAAAAGGCGATCATGGCATCCGATTTAGGTTTGAACCCGGCCACCCAAGGAGCGGTCATCCGGATTCCGCTACCGCCGTTGACCGAAGAACGGCGCCGGGATTTGGTAAGAGTTGTCAAGCAAGAAGCGGAGCAAGGCAGGGTTGCCATCCGAAATATTCGCCGAGAAGCTAACAACGAGATCAAAGAGGCTTTAAAGGAAAAAATGATTTCCGAGGACGAGGCGCGCGCAGGCGAAGATAAAATACAGAAAATTACCGATCAATACATTAAGGAAGTGGAAAAGTATCTTGAAGAAAAAGAAGCTGATCTACTGTCCATGTGATTGAGCGTCAATATGCCAGCTGACCTGAATAATCAAATAACAACCGATAACGGTAATCCCCGACATATCGCAATTATCATGGATGGTAATGGACGATGGGCGCAAAAAAGGCTGATGCCCAGGGTGATGGGGCACCGTGAAGGCGTTAAGACGGTGCGTAAGATCGTTGAATATTGCGCTAAGCAACAAATCGAGGTGTTATCGTTATTCGCATTCAGCAGTGAAAATTGGCGCCGACCCCAGGCCGAAGTTAATACCTTGATGGAATTGTTCATGATGACCTTGCAGAGTGAGGTCGATAAGCTCGACGAAAACGATATTCGCTTGCGTATCATTGGCGATAAAACGGCCTTTTCCGATAAATTACAGGCTAAAATCGCTCAGGCCGAGGCACAGACTTGCAACAATCGTGGGTTGACGTTGAACATTGCCGCAAACTATGGGGGGCGATGGGACATTACTGAGGCGTTTCGGCAAATTGCCGTAAAGATAGAGCAGGGGCTGTTGCAGGCTTCGGATATTAACGAGGACTTGGTGAATCGCCATTTATCAACGGCCGATTTGCACGAGCCGGATTTGTTCATTCGATCTGGTGGCGAGCAACGTGTCAGTAATTTTTTGCTGTGGCAAATGGCTTATACCGAGTTCTACTTCACCGATGCACTATGGCCCGAATTCGATGAGGCATTGCTGAGTGAGGCCATCGACAGTTTTAGGCGTAGGCAAAGACGTTTTGGTCATACAGGCGAACAAGTCATTAAACAATCATAATTCAACATAAACAATCATGTTATTTCCTCGTATCATAACCGCTTTGATATTGCTTGCTGTAGCAGTCGCGGCAATATTTCTATTGCCGTCAAATTATTTTTCATTGTTCATTGCTGTCATCGTCTTATTGGCTGCTTGGGAGTGGACAAGTCTGATTGGCATGGAAAAAATCCTGTCCAAATTACTTTTTCTCTTGGCGTTGATACTGCCGATGTTTGTCATTTTTTCCTGGACAATGATTCTTGAAGTCATGGCAGAGGTCATGGAATGGCCGGGTATCAAGGAATATTCGGGAGTCCTGGAGTGGTTGGTCATCGGGCCGGTGGTGTTATGGTTATTGCTGATGATTTTAATCAGAAAAGTTCCCGATCAGTTGCTTAAACTGAATCTTAAGGTTAAATATAAGGGCCTCATTGGCTGGTTTGTATTGTTGTCGGCATGGATGTTCTTGAGTCGATTAAGGGCTTTTTACGGAACTGAAATGGTGATGTATTTCCTGATTTTAATTTGGGTAGCGGACATTGCCGCTTATTTTACCGGCAAAAAATTCGGCAAGGAAAAACTAGCGGAACAAATCAGTCCCGGAAAAACCGTGCAGGGAATGTATGGTGCACTAGCGGCAGGCTTTCTATGTGCTGTCGCGTTAGGTCTTTATTACCAATTCCACATCCTAATTGCGACGGATTTTGTTTTTCTTTCGGTATTGACCGTGCTGGTGTCGATCTACGGCGATTTGTTCTTTAGTCTGGTTAAAAGACAAAAAGGCGTCAAAGACAGTGGTTTTTTGTTGCCAGGCCATGGCGGCGTTTTAGATCGGGTGGATAGCGTGATCGCTGCGGCGCCCTTTTTCTACGCGGGAATTCTCTTGATTGGGCGGAGTGTATTTGCATGAAAGGCTTATGTATTCTCGGCGCGACCGGTTCGATTGGCGTTAGCACACTAGATGTCGTTGCCAGGCATCCCGATCAATATCGGGTCGTTGCCCTAACCGCGAATCACAATATTGATGGCTTGTTCGAGCAGTGCTTAACGCATCACCCCGAATATGTCGTCGTTGCGGCGGAAGAAAAAGCCGAGGCGTTTAAGGATAAACTTGCCGATTCGCCGGTATCCGATATCAACGTCTTGACCGGTGCCGAAGCTTTGCAACAAGTGGCAACGTTGGATCAAGTCGACTCGGTAATGGCGGCGATTGTGGGAGCGGCTGGTTTGCTGCCGACGTTAGCGGCAGCAAAGGCGGGTAAAACCATATTGCTAGCTAATAAAGAGGCGCTGGTGATGTCGGGCGATATTTTTATGCGCGCGGTTAAGGAAAGCGGTGCGCATTTGCTGCCTATAGACAGCGAACATAACGCTATCTTTCAGTGCATGCCTGGTGGATATGAAACAGGCCATAAGGCCAAACAAGCCCGTCGTATCTTATTGACCGCATCGGGTGGACCTTTTAGGGAGACACCTGTCGAGGAATTGCATGACGTAACGCCGGAACAAGCGGTTGCGCATCCCAAATGGGACATGGGGCGAAAAATCTCTGTCGATTCCGCGACGATGATGAATAAGGGTTTGGAGCTTATCGAAGCCTGCTTATTATTCAATATGTCTCCAGACGATATTCAAGTGGTGATACATAAGCAAAGTATTATTCATTCCATGGTCGATTATGTCGATGGTTCGGTACTTGCGCAAATGGGCAACCCGGATATGCGGACGCCGATTGCTTATGCGATGGCCTGGCCGGACAGATTTGATTCCGGCGTCGAACCGTTAAATATTTTCGACGTTAAGCAAATGGACTTTGAGGAACCTAATTTGGAGCGTTTTCCCTGTTTGCGATTGGCGTATGAAGCGATCAAGGCGGGAGGCATTATGCCGACCGTACTGAACGCCGCTAATGAAATTGCGGTGGATGCCTTTTTGAACGAACGGGTGCGCTTCACCGATATCGCTGTCATTATCGAGCGTACCATGGCGCATTTCACTCCAGACTCCGCCGATAGCTTGGACATCGTATTGCATGCCGATCGGCAGGCTAGAATCGAGGCACAACGCGTGATTGAGGGGTTATTAAGCTAATGGACATTTTGTACAGCCTGTTTTATTTTGCCGTGGCCGTTAGCGTGCTGGTGGCTTTTCATGAATTTGGCCATTTTTGGGTGGCCAGAAAAGCAGGCGTCAAGGTGTTGCGTTTCTCGGTTGGTTTCGGCAAGGTCGTTTGGTCGTATCGAAAAACACCGGATTCGACCGAATATGCTTTGTCAGCGATTCCCCTGGGTGGATATGTCAAAATGGTTGATGAAAGAGAAGGTGAGGTCAAGCCGGAAGATCTGCCGTTAGCTTTCAATCGCCAGTCTTTATTGGCCCGCGCGGCAATTGTTGCTGCTGGCCCCATTTTCAACTTGTTGTTGGCCGTTTTTTTGTTTTGGACTGTTTTGATACTAGGCGAAACCGGTATTCGCCCCATTATTGGAGCGATCGAACCTGGAACTCTGGCTGCCGATGCCGGTTTGCAGGAAGGCGATGAAATTCTAAAAATCAACGGCAGGAAAGTACCGACCTGGTCCGAAGCCATCAGTACGTTATTCTCGGAGGCGATGAGTGGCAGCCAGGCGATTCAGCTGGCCGTCAAATCTCAGGATGATTTCGAGCGGGTTAAGGTTATCTCAATTTCCGGACATGATATCGAGAAACCGGAAACTCTTTATGAACGTTTGGGATTGACGCCCTGGTCACCGAAGTTGAAACCGATTATTGGTAAAGTGCTTGAGCAAGGAGCGGCAAAACAAGCAGGTTTGCAAGTAGGCGATTTAATTGTCAGCGCGGATGGTCAGCCTATTAATGAATGGATGGAGTGGGTCAAATATGTTCAGGAGCGTCCGCAAACATTAATCAAATTGATCGTAGAAAGAGGCGGGATACGTTTGCCCCTCAATGTGATTCCGGAGGCTGTAGAACAGGATGGTAAAACCATCGGCAAAATTGGTGCAGGGGTGGAAATTCCAAAAGATTTATTGGATTCGATTCGTGTTACTTATAGCCTTTCGCCTTTGCAGGCCTTCCCGGTTGCTTTGGAGAGAACATGGCAGTTTTCTGTCGGAACGTTGATGATGATTGGAAAAATGCTAATTGGACAGGCCTCGGTGGAAAATTTGAGTGGCCCCATCAGTATTGCTCAGTATGCGGGACAATCGGCTGAAATGGGTTTGGTTCCTTTTTTAAAATATCTGGGCCTGATCAGCGTCAGCCTGGGAATTTTAAATCTATTACCCATTCCGGTTTTGGATGGCGGCCATTTATTGTTTTTTGCTGTTGAAGCTGTAAAGGGTAGTCCGGTTTCGGAAAATATGCAGCTTCTTTTTCAACAAGTTGGGGTTTTGCTACTAATCTCGTTGATGACCCTGGCCATGTTTCTGGATTTAGAGAAATTGTTTCAATGAAGAAACTTTATGATGTATCACATAGAAACTAATACTCTTTTTTTCAGTCCATATTTACTCGAAATAACTCAGTATTCGGAAGGAGTATAATGAAAAAACTAATCGGTATTGCAGCGCTATTCAGTGCTGTTTTGGGTGGAGCTGTAGAGGCTGATGAGACTGCAATCAGAAAATCCCTTAATTTATCCATGCCTTCATTACAGCTAGATAGTGTAAAGCCCTCGGAAATCAATGGACTCTATGAAGTCGCTATAGGGTCGAATATCCTATACGTATCCGAAGATGGGAAATATTTAATGCAAGGCCATGTCATCGATATTGATGCACGCAAGGATATAACGGAGGATAAACTAGCCACGCGCCGGAGAGCGGCTATCGATCAGTTGGGGGATGATAAAACCATAATTTTTAAACCGGAAGACAGCCGTTATAAGGTTTCGGTATTTACCGATATCGATTGCGGATATTGCCGTAAATTGCATTCGGAAATCGACCAATACATGGCTGAAGGTATTACTATTCAATATCTGTTTTTCCCGAGAGCAGGAAAAGGGTCGGATTCCTATAAAAAAGCCATTTCCGTCTGGTGTTCGGAGGATAGAAATGCTGAGTTAACAGCGGCAAAGCAAGGTAAAATTCCCGAAGAAAAAACCTGTGAAAATCCGGTCGATGAACACATGAAATTAGGAGCGGAATTTGGAGCGAAAGGAACACCGATGATCGTGACCGAGAAAGGAAATATTTTTCCTGGATATGTGCCGGCAAAGCAATTAGCTAAGGCATTGGCAGCGGAATAATCATATCTACTCTGGATGGGGGGGGCTCTACTAACCCCCCCTTCAAATATGTCTTCAATTACTACTACGTAGTAAGCAATGATTTTCCTAAGGATGATTAAAGGCTTGCCGTGATAGATCTGGGTCTTTCTGAATTGTTCACTAGGAGAAGTTGGTTTATCTAACGGCTTCTCTTTAACGATGCAGACTCATCTCTTATGACACCCAACACTAAAATAAAAAAATATACTGAATCGTAGCCTTAGATCAAGGTTGCATAGAAAATGAGTTGCGGAATAGGATGGCAATACAAAGGAATTTACAATAAATATGCAAATATAACTGGATTTATCGTAAATTACGTTGTATTATATTCTGCTCTTGGAGAGGTGGCTGAGTGGTCGAAAGCGGCGGTCTTGAAAACCGTTGAACCGCGAGGTTCCCAGGGTTCGAATCCCTGCCTCTCCGCCATGAATTAACCTATTGATTCATAAGTCAAAAACAACAAATTCTTACTGTAAGAGCGGTTTTTTGCTACAAAAACATGCTACATAAAGGATTGTTGCTATGGCTAAAATCCCCTACCTAATCAGACGAAAAAAAACGTCTTTTATTTTCGTTTTGTCGTTCCCGCCGAACTCCGCGATTCGGTCAAAGTTCGAGAAATTACCCAAAGTCTCAGAGCCGAAAATAGAACAGAGGCAACCCACAAAGCGTTAAGGCTTGCCGCACACTTCAAAGCCGCTTTAAACGATCTGAAAGCCGGTAAGGTTTGCGATATTGATAAGCCGCTATTCGTTGAGCCAGAAAATAATATCTCTCCCCCTGTTTTACCTATTCAGGTCAAATCTTCCGCGCCGTTGTTGTCGGTTGTTATCGATGATTTTCTTAAACGATATGACCCCAGCAATAAATCCACTTTGATAAAGCTAAAGGCCATGTTGCCGGTATTTCTTCAATTAGTTGGAAATTGACCAATCAATCAGATTTTATAGCCTGATGTAAACGGTTATTTCGATGACGCGTAAAAACTCCCCTCCAAGACGTGATTCTAAAAAATTATTTTTAGGAAATGAATTTAAGGGAAATCATTGAAGCTAATGCTGGTGGGCAAATGTATTTCTAAAGGAACCTTTAAGAACGCTTATCGTGCTTGTATAAGCATTCTTATTAACTGGGGAAGCGTTCACATTATAAAGACCAGGGGTTTTCAGCTTTGAGCGTAAAGGGGGCGGTTTATCATGGCGAGTGCGTCACCGGTATCAATAAGCAACGGGCGATAAGGCCGGATGAACTGCAAATATTATTCGGCCATGAAAAAATGAAAGGGTTTGCCGCTGATCGGATTACATACCGGCTCTAGAATCAACGAGATTTGCCAATTGAACCCCGTCGCCGACATTTTGCAGGATGAAACGACCGGGACTTGGTATTTCAATTTTGATGACGAAGGCGATAGCGCCGAAAAAGTTAATAAATCCATTAAAAACCATTCATCAAGGCGGTTTTTCCGGTTCATTCAAAATTGATTGATTTGGGATTTTTCGCTGTGTAGACAAGGTTAAGTCCGAAAGGCACAAGCTGATATTTCCAGCTTGGCGGCCCCGAAACGGTAATAAAGCATCGCCCAATGCGAGCAAATGGGTCAGAAGTTACCTAGCCCGGATATTTCATCAGTCCCTTGAAACCCTATCGAAACCCTCATTTGTTTTAAAACATGCGATCGTAAGGAGAAATTGAGCGGTCAAAAAGGGAATTAAGCGTTGATTTTCGTTTTTCAGGCGCAACTTCCCCTTACCCCATTGTTTATCAGCGTGCCGGGCACAGCACTTTGTTTGTACTAATCAGGGCACAGGCGCTGACAAACGGATTTAAACAAGGATTGAAACGGATACTGACTGCTGAACAGCAGTCGAATACGACGGGTGTTACGAATGATGACGGCACCGATTTTAAACAATTTCAGGCGAATGGTGGCGCAAGTGGCTGTCGCTAGTTCGGTATTTTTGAGGGCGATTCGGCGAATCGCATGGATCAACGTATAGGCCAGTGTCGATAACAGCAAACGAAACTGATTCGGCCACCACAGGCTGCAACTGGTGCGGTCGGCAAACAGATCCAATTGTTGTTCTTTAATCCGGTTTTCCATGTCGCCTCGCGCACAGTAAACGGTTTCATAGAGTGTTTGTGCATCGCCGTCCAGATTGGTTACGACATAGCGGGGATTACTCCCTTGGCTCATGTGTTCGGCCTTAAGAATGACACGGCGTCGGCGTTTCCAGGTGCCGGCTTTATAGTGGAAATCGGTAAAGAGACGCTGTTTCTGCTGTTCGCTTTGGAACTGTTGCCGGGCTTGTTCAATCCAGGGTTGGCTTAAGCGCGTTAAGCGTTTATTTTTGGCCAACCCGACAATATAGTGAACGCGATGCCGCTCGCACCAACTCAGCATCTTATGGCGACAAAAACCGCCATCGCCGCGAAACGTGATGTCAACGTCCGGCCAAGCCTGACGCAAGCGCCGAACCAGCAAAGCCAGAATCGCCCAGCTGTGCTTGGCGCCATCAATATTGCTGGGACGTAGATAACTGACCAAGCAGTGATGGCCGCAAAAGACATACAACGGCAGGAAACAATAGTGCCGATAGTAGCCATGAAAAAAACGTCCGTCCTGTTCGCCATGAACCGGATCGTCGGTGGCGTCGAAATCCAGGATCAACGATTTCGGCGGTGTCTCATACGAAGCGATAAACTGTGCCAGCAACTCCTCATGAACTCGCCACATCAAGGCGCGATCCGCCTGCTGCTCAAACCGGCACAAGGTCGATGGACTACTGAGGGTGCGATCCTGCTCCACCGCCGTCTGCAAGGCGATATCATTTCTGAGCGTGTCATGATCATTCAAATCCTCATACCCACACGCCAAGCCATAAACCCGTTGACGGAGCAGGTTGATCACAGAGTGTTGCACGCGGTCAGGGGCTCTGGCGTCAGGAATCTGCGCCGCTATCCGTTCGGTTAACCCTAACTGCTGGTCAACCGCTCGTAACAACAGCACACCGCCATCACTGGTGATCGCTCCACCACTGAATTGGGCGTCTATTTTACGGCGTTTTAAGGGAGGAAATTCTATCTGAGCTGGAGTACAATTTGTCATGGGCAAGTTGTTGGTTAAATTCAATATAAGTAACTGAATTTTATCAAATATCAACAAGCTTGCCCGCCTCTATCATGAAATATTCGGGCTAGATAGCGTCGGATTGTCCGATGAAACACCCGGCACACGTTTAACAGGGTTTCATAGCTTCCGGCATGCGTTTGTAACACCCATAATCCAGGATTAAACTTGATTCCGCCGGGAATAAGCGGTTTTAGTCAGGAAAAATGGTAAGATACGATTATAAAATCATCCGCACTTCACTCTATAAGCGACAAGTTGACTATTGAAGAAATTTAGATTCTGAAAGAACAGCGTCACAGAAGGTAGCAGGGCAACTGGGTGACGAATCCAGCTTTCGGGAGCTAACCTAGCCCGGTTAAACTGATTACTTGTAAATGTCTTTTTCGGTGTCCGATCTTGATGATCTGAATGATTAAAATATCGTCTAATACCGAATACACAACGCGATAATTGCCAATTCTTACCCTGTAGGAATGTTCCCCCGACAGTTATTTGCATCCGTCAGGTCGAGGGTTTTCTGCAAGCAGGTAAATTTGCTTTGATACTTCGGTAATAATATCGCTTGGAAACTTTTTTAAGCTGCTTAATTGCTCTCGGCTTAAATTCAATCCTGTAATAAGCCATCGTTATGAAGCTCCTTTTTAACAGTTTCCCAAGAAGGAATAGTGGGCTCGTTTTTCTGTTCTGCAATCGCGGCCAAGTCCTCGAGATCTTACATCGATAAAACGACTGAAACCTGATCTCCGTCAGCATTGGTGATATATTGCGGCTAGCTAGGTCAAGGTTTTCAATAAATATCCAGTACGAATTTCGGGATACATTCCAATATAGATCTTGGGTTTAGTTAAAAATCCTCTCTGCATCTTTTAATACAGTAGCAATACTCCAGAGTATGTTTAATTGTTATTGGCAGAGCACACATAGCGCTTGATTATGATGCTTTGTCGGTAAAGATACGATTAAAGTCGATAGACAGGTAATAGCCGAAACTATCTCGATGGCCAGATTATTGAATCAACGATTACTTGTCCATACTGCTATCATTAAGTAACCAAAACCATGCCGACCGATGCCTGCCAATTTTTTTTCGAATGGAAGTTGGCGGAACTTTACTAAAACCGAAGCAAGGGGCTGCGGGTATTTGTTATTATGTGCCAGTGAAATGTCCGCCGGTTCAATTGCAGAAACCTTGCGGCAAGTAATCACAAGCATTTCAGATTTAAAAAACAGGCCACATAGATGGTTTTTTATAAAGCGTAATTCAAGCAATAATTAGATGTTTTTCTACAATTTAGACGATGAACACTTGAACTCGACTTTAATAGGTATTGTAATAGATG
Organism: Methylomarinum vadi; assembly: GCF_000733935.1. NCBI lineage: Bacteria > Pseudomonadati > Pseudomonadota > Gammaproteobacteria > Methylococcales > Methylococcaceae > Methylomarinum > Methylomarinum vadi. The sequence goes on along the minus strand of NZ_JPON01000001.1, from coordinate 800,547 downwards.
AACGTATGCTTGAGTCTGAATAAAACTAAGAGGAAAAACAATGAAAATAATAAAACTCTGCACTGATTTCATGACGATTTCTGTATTCTACATTTATAGCGGATATGCTTTAGCTGAGGAATTCGAACCCGAACCTTCTTTCAAATATGCACCCTTGATCATTTTCTTAGCTTTACTGGTCATCTTCAGAAAAAAACTGATTGCGGAAGCAACTCCTCATCCTCATGGCGAGGAAGAGCATCATGGGGCCGAAGAAAGCGCTACTAAGACAGATGCTGAAACGCTGCAGAGCGAGAGGATAGAAGAAAAAACCAAAGTTACTCAGCCGGCACAAGAAGAAATAATCGACATGTCGCAGAAGGTGGAACAATGCCAGGCGGCAACGGCGAAAGGGTCTCGATGCAGTCGCACTGCTAATCTTGAAACGATCGAAGTGTCTGTCGAAGGCAAGTTTTATCGTTTTAAAACCTGCAGGCAACATAATAATGAGTCCTTCAAGCCATTTTTGAGCTAAGCCTGGACAAAGGAGTCGTTGATGAGCGTCAGACAGGAACTTGATTCGCTGTTAAAAACATTAATACAGCAGCGTGATGAAATTGATGTACAACTTCATCTTGCCGGCATGGAAGCGAAGGAGCTTTGGCGGCAATCGGAGCCAAAATGGGCGAGTTTTCTCGATCAGCTCGGAATTATTAACGACGATAGTAAAGAAGCTAGTGCTGAATTAATGCATGCGGCAAAAACGATCGGCGATGAATTGAAGGATATATACCAAGAGATTCAGAAACGATTAGGACAATAAAAAACCGGTCATATCGCCCGCTCCTTCAAACTTGGGACTCTTTAGAGAGTCCGTGCATCGATTTGATCGAATGGCTTTGAAAGATTGAAAGGGCAGGCAACATAACCGGTTACACTATCTCCGTATTATTAGATTAAACAATTTCTGAGTAGTTCAGTGGGTAATTAAATTTTTTCCGTTAGATTGACGATCAATGCCCGGGTTAGCAGGTAAACCGTCAATCCGCAACTGAGATGCCATAAAAAATGCGTGCCGAGCGGGATTTGCTGGCAAAGTAGATTGTCCAGTGTACGAAACGACAATGAAAGCAGAAAAAGTGCGAAGACGCCCAAGATTAACCAGCGTTCCGTTTTTTTATGCAGGTAATGGAATAGACTTATAATGGCTAATAGCAGCAGAGTAGGGAAATACAACAGTGAGCCGTTAAAAATTTGCGGATACAGTTTACCCAGACTAATCAACACTAAGAAAACCGACAATAAAGCGATCGATTGAAGCGCTTTCAATTGCATGATTTTACGGCCATACAGCCAATAATAAACCAGTTGAAATAACAATATAGGGATCAGATCCATTATCATGGACCAGCGATTGGCCAGCGTATGGAAGGCGAAACTGCCGAGACCGATGCCGACAATCAGCACGATGAGCACATTTGCTCCGCCGTTCGAACATTTTCGTTGTTTGACCAAACGCCAAGCAAACCATGCCGCGATCAGGAAGGCAATATTGCTGAGGGCGTTTATCGGTTCAGCCCAAAATCCCGGGTCTAGCCCGGATATTTCATCAGTCCCTTGAAACCCTATCGAAACCCTCGTTTGTTTTAAAACATGCGATCGTAAGGAGAAATTGAGCGGTCAAAAAGGGAATTAAGCATTGATTTCCGTTTTTCAGGCGCAACTTCCCCTTACCCCATTGTTTATCAGCGTGCCGGGCACAGCACTTTGTTTGTACTAATCAGGGCACAGGCGCTGACAAACGGATTTAAACAAGGATTGAAACGGATACTGACTGCTGAACAGCAGTCGAATACGACGGGTGTTACGAATGATGACGGCACCGATTTTAAACAATTTCAGGCGAATGGTGGCGCAAGTGGCTGTCGCTAGTTCGGTATTTTTGAGGGCGATTCGGCGAATCGCATGGATCAACGTATAGGCCAGTGTCGATAACAGCAAACGAAACTGATTCGGCCACCACAGGCTGCAACTGGTGCGGTCGGCAAACAGATCCAATTGTTGTTCTTTAATCCGGTTTTCCATGTCGCCTCGCGCACAGTAAACGGTTTCATAGAGTGTTTGTGCATCGCCGTCCAGATTGGTTACGACATAGCGGGGATTACTCCCTTGGCTCATGTGTTCGGCCTTAAGAATGACACGGCGTCGGCGTTTCCAGGTGCCGGCTTTATAGTGGAAATCGGTAAAGAGACGCTGTTTCTGCTGTTCGCTTTGGAACTGTTGCCGGGCTTGTTCAATCCAGGGTTGGCTTAAGCGCGTTAAGCGTTTATTTTTGGCCAACCCGACAATATAGTGAACGCGATGCCGCTCGCACCAACTCAGCATCTTATGGCGACAAAAACCGCCATCGCCGCGAAACGTGATGTCAACGTCCGGCCAAGCCTGACGCAAGCGCCGAACCAGCAAAGCCAGAATCGCCCAGCTGTGCTTGGCGCCATCAATATTGCTGGGACGTAGATAACTGACCAAGCAGTGATGGCCGCAAAAGACATACAACGGCAGGAAACAATAGTGCCGATAGTAGCCATGAAAAAAACGTCCGTCCTGTTCGCCATGAACCGGATCGTCGGTGGCGTCGAAATCCAGGATCAACGATTTCGGCGGTGTCTCATACGAAGCGATAAACTGTGCCAGCAACTCCTCATGAACTCGCCACATCAAGGCGCGATCCGCCTGCTGCTCAAACCGGCACAAGGTGGATCGGCTGCCCAATGTCTGATCCTTTTCCACCGCCGTCTGAAAGGCGATATCATTTCTGAGCGTGTCATGATCATTCAAATCCTCATACCCACACGCCAAGCCATAAACCCGTTGACGGAGCAGGTTGATCACAGAGTGTTGCACGCGGTCAGGGGCTCTGGCGTCAGGAATCTGCGCCGCTATCCGTTCGGTTAACCCTAACTGCTGGTCAACCGCTCGTAACAACAGCACACCGCCATCACTGGTGATCGCTCCACCACTGAATTGGGCGTCTATTTTACGGCGTTTTAAGGGAGGAAATTCTATTTGAGCTGGAGTACAATTTGTCATGGGCAAGTTGTTGGTTAAATTCAATCTAAGTAACTGAATTTTATCAAATATCAACAAACTTGCCCGCCTCTATCATGAAATATTCGGGCTAGCCGTTCGCAGTACAAGTCTATCATCTCGTAACCCTTTTCTGCCGAGCTTCAATCTTTATCATACTCGCTTCCGAAACCACCGCCGCCCGGTGTTTCAATTCTCAGACTGTCGCCCGCATTCAGTTCGATGTGCGTACAGCCCGGTAGGGAAATCATGTTGGCGTTTGCCTTAAGCAAACTGTTGACTCCGATTTTGCCGGCACCGCCGCCCAGGAGTCCAGCAGGCGTCTTCACGCGTCGGCTGGTCAGCAGGTTTGCCGACATCGGTTGCAGGAATTTGATTTGTCGTATTACGCCATTGCCGCCTTTGAACTGTCCGCTGCCGCCGCTGTTTTGACGAATGGCGAATTGCTCCAGCAATACCGGAAATCGCCATTCCAGGACTTCCGGGTCGGTGATGCGGGAGTTGGTCATATGGGTTTGTACCGCGTCGCAACCGTCAAAACCCTTGCCGGCGCCTGAGCCGCCGCATATGGTTTCATAGTATTGGTAGTCCTTGTTGCCGAAGGTCAGGTTATTCATCGTGCCCTGGCCGGCGGAAAGTATCCCCAGAGCGCCATATAAGGCGTCGACAATGTATTGCGAGGTTTCAACATTGCCGGCAACCACGGCGGCGGGATGCCGGGGATTCAACAGCGACCCATCCGGAATAATGATTTGCAGCGGCTTCAGGCAGCCGGCGTTTAACGGAATATCGTCCTCTACCAGTGTCCTGAACACATAGAGCACCGCCGCCTTGCACACCGCCGCCGGTGCATTGAAATTATTGTCTTGTTGGTTGGATGTTCCTGAAAAATCGATACAAGCCGTTTGCCTTTTACGATCGATACTGATTGCTACTCGAATCTCACTGCCTTGGTCGGAACGATGAAAATAGCGACCATCGGTTAACTTGGCAATGACTTGTTTAACGCAATATTCGGCATTGTCTTGTACATGCCGCATATAGCTCTTGACCGTTTGCAATGAATATTGCGCGACCATTTTTTTTAATTCGATGACGCCTTTGTTATTGGCGGCGATTTGCGCCTGCAAGTCGGCGATGTTTTGATCTGGATTACGGGCCGGGTAGTCCGTTGCCCCGAGCCATTGCCTGATCGCTTTTTCCTGAAACACGCCATCGACTACGATCTTGATTCCGCTGCTGACTACACCTTCCTCATCAATATGTTTGCTGGCCGAAGGCATGGAGCCGGGAGAGATGCCGCCGATATCGGCGTGATGGCCGCGCGAAGCCACGAAAAACAATAATTGATTGCCTGCCTCTTCGAAAATCGGAGTGACGACGGTAATATCGGGCAAATGCGTGCCGCCATGGTAGGGCGAATTCAGCATGAACACGTCGCCGGCCTCGATATCATGGCCTTGCTTATCCAACAAGGCTTTCACGCTTTCTCCCATGGACCCTAAGTGCACCGGGATATGAGGTGCGTTGGCCACCAGTTCGCCGTTGTGATCGAAAATCGCGCAGGAAAAATCCAAGCGTTCCTTGATATTGATTGAATGCGCGGTATTCTGCAACACGAATCCCATTTGCTCGGCGATCGAGACGAACAATTTATTGAAAATTTCCAATTTGACCGGATCGACAACCGTTTCGTCCTGCCACGTTTGTCGCACGGTTTCGAATCGAGTTAACAGCAGATTATTTTGCTCTGTCACTTCCGCTTGCCAACCTGGTTCGACGACGATCGTCGAGGTGCTTTCCAGAATGATGGACGGCCCTTTGATAAGAGAATTTGCCTGCAACTGCTCGCGTCTGAATACCGGCGTGTCGTGAAAAGTATTGTTGCTGAATAGCGTGGTTGTTGTGATCGGTCCCGTTTGTTGCGGTGTCTGAAAAGGAATCGACGTCGTGGCCACGTCGCTAATTCCGACGATCTCGACTGTGATTGATTCCAGGATTAATGCTTTGTCCGTATAAACAAAGCCGAAATGTTGCCGGTATTGCTGTTCGAAAGCGCGACGCATTTGTGCCTTATCGGCAAACTCGACAACTAATGCGGTATCGGTGCCTTGAAAGCGGATGTTGACGCTGGCCACGGTATCGATCCGGTTGCCATCGGATATTTGCCGCCGCATTTCGGCAATACCGTTATCTTCCAACTGTTGCCGCACAGTATTTAATTGCTCGAATGACACATCCAGCCAGGGTTGTTCGATGGCCTGTTCCCGTAGCAGCCTGTAATCGGCCAGTCCCATGCCATAGGCGGACAGCAAACCGGCAAAGGGATGTAAAAATATTTTCTTCATGCCCAGGCGGTCGGCTACTTTACAGGCATGCTGAGCGCCGGCGGCGCCGTAACAGCAAAGCGTGTAGGACGACACGTCGTAGCCTTTTTGTACCGAGATCTTTTTGATGGCGGCCGCCATGTTTTCGACCGCGACATCGAGAAATCCCTCCGCCACTTGTTCCGGACTGCGCCGGTCACCATTTTCTGTAGCGATGCGTGATGCAAGTTGCCGGAACAACAGTCGAACGTTTTCATAATCTAGCGACAAGTCGCCATCCGGACCGAATACGGCAGGGAACAGCGGCAGTTTACCCAGCATGATATTGGCGTCGGTCACGGTTAGGGGGCCGCCGCGCCTATAACCGGCAGGCCCCGGGTTGGCTCCGGCCGACTCCGGCCCGACCCGATAGCGCATGCCGTCGAACAGCAATTTCGAACCGCCGCCCGCCGCGACGGTATGGATGCTCAGCATCGGCACGCGCATGCGAACGCCGGCTACCTCGGTTTCGTAACAGCGCTCCAGTTCGCCATTATAATGGGCGACATCGGTAGAAGTGCCGCCCATGTCGAAAGCGATGATTTTATCGAAGCCGGCCGCTTCGGCCGTTTTTACGGCTCCGATGATCCCGCCCGCCGGTCCGGACAGAATGCTGTCCTTGCCGTGGAAATGATGCGCTTCGCTGAGGCCGCCGTTTGATTGCATAAACAACAATTGCGGCTTTTCTTTCTCAGCGAAAGCTAATCCATTGCTTACCTGGTCGACGTAACGGCGCAAGATCGGGGATAAATAGGCATCGACCACCGTGGTATCGCCGCGGCCGACGATCTTCATGAATGGACTGGTTCGGTGCGAAACGGAAATCTGGGGGAAGCCGATTTGTTGGGCCAGATTCGCCAACTGCTGCTCATGGCGGGGAAAGCGCCAGGCGTGCATCAACACGATCGCGACGGAACGTAACCCCGAATCGTAGAGTTGTTGCAATTGCTGACGAGCCTTGTCCAGATTCAGTGCATGCAGGATGTTGCCTTGTACGTCGACTCGCTCCTCGATCTCAACCACCGTTTGGTAAAGCGGTTTCGGCAGTTGGATATGCAGCGCGAAAATATCGGGGCGGTTCTGATACGCGATGCGCAGACAATCGCCCAGCCCCTGGGTAATCAGCAGGGCGGTCGGTTCGCCTTGGCGTTCCAGCAAGGCATTGGTGCCGACGGTCGTGCCCATTTTGACCGCTTGGATATGTTGGGCTAGCGGTTGGTTCTGGTGCGCTTGTAAAATATCGCGAATACCCTGGATCGCGGCATCTAGGTAACGCTCCGGGTTTTCCGAGAGAAGTTTGCGCGTTATCAATCGAGCATCCGGCGCACGGGCGACGATATCGGTAAAGGTGCCGCCGCGATCGATCCAGAATTGCCAGCGGGCAGTAAAATCAGTCATCAATCAGTCGGTTTTAATAGATTTATTGGTTTGATCGGAGTAATCTTGTTTATTTACTGGTTTAAGCGATGCGAGTCCGATGTGTTATAGGCTGTTATTATAAATTCTGAAGATTGTATGCGGGGATTTTATTATGGCTAGAGCGATCAATATAACCAAACTGATCGGCAACACCGATCTGGTTAAATTACAACGTCTAGTTTCCGAACATGCCGCCGAGGTTTTGGTAAAGCTCGAATCGCGTAATCCCGGCGGTTCGGTCAAGGACAGAATTGGGTTGGCGATGGTCGTCGCGGCGGAAAAAGCCGGCAAACTAGATACCGGCGGCACCATAATCGAGCCGACTTCCGGCAATACGGGTATTGCTCTGGCGATGGTCGCGGCGCAGCGCGGTTACCAGTGTATCCTGACCATGCCCGAAACCATGTCGGTGGAAAGAAGGCAGTTATTGGCCCTATACGGTGCGAGAATCGTGTTGACGCCGGGGACAGAAGGCATGAAGGGAGCAATCGCCAAGGCGTTGGAAATTCTCGACGAAACGCCGGACGCCTTCATGCCGCAACAGTTCGAGAACCCCGCCAATCCCGAAATGCACAGGCAAACGACGGCGCAGGAAATCTGGGCCGCAACCGACGGAAAGGTTGACGCTTTCGTCTGTGGCGTGGGAACCGGCGGCACGATTTCCGGAGTCGCCGATGTGATTAAAAAGCGCAATCCGGACTTTCGTGTCGTCGCCGTCGAGCCGGCTGAATCTCCGGTTATTTCGGGAGGTTCGCACAGCCCCCATAAAATTCAAGGTATAGGGGCCGGTTTCATTCCCAAAAATCTGGACGTGGACCTGATTGACGATATCGAACTCGTCAGTAGCGAAGATGCCTTGGCGATGCGCAAACGCCTCATCGAGGAAGAAGGCATTATGGCCGGTATTTCGTCCGGCGCCAGTGTTTGCGCCGCATTACGCGTCGCTGAACAAATGGGGGAAGGCAATACCGTGGTCACCATGATTCACGATACCGGCGAACGCTATTTGAGCATGAGTTAACACGCTAGTCCGTACATTATCTCGAGGCAGGAACGATTCTGCAGGTACCAAGGTTTTTGTCCGGTTGTGATGAAAAGAAATGACCGGAAAAACCGAGGAAAAATCTCTGGTCTATCTGGCTAATGGTACTCCCTGGCAATAAGGATCACTGCTGCGGTCAGCGGTTATTGCAGATAAGAACAACAATAATCGGTCGGTGACAGGATTTTGATTTGGAATTGCGCGTTGGCGGGCACAGTGAAGGTTTCGCCGCCTTTGACCGATTGCCACTCTTCGGACCCCGGTAACAATACCTGCAATTCGCCTTCCAAAATCTCCATCAATTCGGCAGCGGCGGTGCCGAAGGTGTATTCGCCGGGCAGCATGAAGCCCAGCGTTTTGACGCTGCCGTCGGCAAATTTGATGGTTCGGCTGCTGACCTTGCCGTCGAAATAGATGTTGGCTTTCTTGACGACGGTGACTTTGTTGAATTCTGTCATGGTGTAAGCTCCTGAAAAAAGCCGGCTATGATAGCAGCTTATTGCCTTTCTCAAGGTAAAAAAGTCGTGGCGCGCCAGGCTTGTCGATACTGCTAGTATAAATAGTGCAATGAAAATGCGATGGCTCCAATCGTTCCAGCCATTGTTGTACTTGTTCGGTTTCCAAATCGCCGCCGGCATGGCCGGGATAGGCCAGTATCGTCATGACTCCGGCCGGCGCCAACGCCTCGCAGGCGGCGCCAAGCGCGGTCAAGGTCGATTCGGCGCGGGTGATGACTGTTTTATCGCTGCCGGGCAGATAACCGAGATTGAACATGACGGCTTGAATTCGGCCCTGCTGTTCGGGTGGAATGAAACTGACCATGTCGGCATGGCTGGCGTGGAAGAGGGTGACGTTAGCGATCAGCCTGGCTTGAGTCAGGCGCGCGCGGGTAGAATCAAGGGCATGTGACTGAATATCGAAGCCGTAGACATGCCCTTCCGTTCCCACATGTCGTGCTAGAAATAGGGTGTCGTGGCCGTTGCCGAGCGTGGCGTCTATCGCTATATCGCCGTTCCTTAGTCGTTTTTCGATCAATCTGTGGGCGGTTTCAGGCAATGAAATGCGACTCATAATGGCGTTTGATGTCGATATGGTTTGGCAGTGGGTTATCGTTAAGTAATGTGTCGGCGAATTGTTGGCAGTGGCGGGGAATCAATAAGCTGCCTTTGGCGCCGAAGCCGTTGAAAATCGCTAAGCGCGGATAACGGGGATGGAGACCGATGAAAGGTTGTCTGTCCTGGGTAGCCGGGCGAATGCCGGCCTGCTGCCGGAAAATCCTGGCCGCTGCCGAGGGCGGATAGGCGCGGTGCAAATCGCGCAGCAGAGCGGCTTTGGCCGGCTCGGTGACGGTCATGTCCAGTCGATCGCGGTCGAAGCTCGCGCCGGTCTTGAAGTATCCGTCGGGCAAAGGAATGAACCAATGGCCGTAATTCAGGATTTTCCCGATCGGTTCGCCAAGGGAAAAGCCGGTCAGGATCTCGCCTTTTACCGGTTGCCAGGGCAACCAGTTAAACCATGGGTTGCGTCTCGCCAGATGGCCTTCGCAGAAAATGATGCGGCGCGGCCTAAAGTGGCGCCAATGAAGCTCAGGTTCAAGCTTTATATCGGCGTAGTCGATATCGGCTTGCAGATAGCCGTTTCGTTCGCTGAAGAAATTTTTAAGGGCGCTTAGCAAGGGAACGGTCAGTAGATACCCGGTTTGCGTCTGCCGCAGCAAGCCGAGAGGGCTGTCGACGTTCGGCTCGGCTTCGCTGATGCCGGCCAGGTAATCCCGATAGCCGGCTTCGAGCAGGCGCTTTTCGGCGCTTTGGCGTTCTTTCTCGTTGCGTAGCAAGCGCAGCATCGGTTTTTCGACAAAAAAAGTCTGCCGGAAAAACCGTTGCAAGGTCGCATAATAAGATCTTGCCAGCGGCAACAGCATATCCACGTCGGCCGTTTTGACGAAGCGCTGCCCGGTCACCGGATTGATCAGGCCGGCGGCCACCTGCGACGCGTTTTCCTTGCCGTTGTCGACCAACAGGATTTTATGGCCGCGCCGGCATAACTCCCAACCTAACAAGCTACCGGCCAGTCCCTGGCCAACGATCAAAAAATCGATCTGCATGCCACCATGATGAGCTGGATTGGCGAAGGAAATAACAGGGTATTATTTTTCCGTCAGGGCGTTGGCCGAGAAATGAATGCCTTCCCAACCGTATTTCATGAAGTTGCGGATGTTTTGATGGCCGCTGCCGGTTGGATCTTCAAGCACATCCTTACGATAATAATCGCCGAACAATTGCAGGGTTTGCGCCGGATCGAGCCGATGTAAGCGGGCAAAAGCGAATATTTTGCAGGAGCCTTCGTTGGTCCCCCCCGGATTGTCCAGCTTGTCTGCGCCCAGGCCGTTGCTGAAAGCGGTCGGTTGATAATGATAGTGGTCGGCAATGACCGCCATGGAGTCGGCAAAGTCGATGGTTTCATTGTTTTTCAGGCGATCAAGAAATTCTGTAACGGTCATGTTTCGGGTTTATGAAGAAAGATTAAAAGTTGGAGGGATTCAGCCGTGCTTCATCACGCGCGCTTTTTCGCGTTGCCAATCGCGATCCTTGGCGCTGGCGCGCTTATCATGCAGTTTCTTGCCCTTGGCCAGGCCGATTTTTAACTTGGCCCGTCCTCTGACCCAATACATGGACAGAGGGATCAGGGTATAACCCTTGCGTTCGACCGCGCCGATAAGCTTGTTTAATTCCTGGCGATGCAATAACAGTTTCTTGCGGCGCACGGCGTCGGGGACGACGTGGGTCGATGCCGACAAAAGAGGGGAAATATGGGCGCCGTGCAACCAGGCTTCGCCGTTCTTGATTTGGATGAAGCTCTCTTTCAGCTGCACCCGGCCTTCGCGTAAACTTTTGACTTCCCAGCCTTCCAAAACCAAGCCGGCTTCGAATTGCTCTTCGATGAAATATTCATGCGTGGCTTGCCGGTTGAGAGCGATGGTGTTGTCCGGCTGCTTCTTGTTTTTTTTGGATTTTTTGCTTGCCATATTGCTGCAATTAGCTTTTTTGACCTGACGTAATGAGATAAATTTGGTATTTTACTCGATTACTCGAGAAATATTTGATTTTAATTGACAGGCTGAGCAAGCAAATGACGGATACAACAAAATCAATTCATGGTGAATGGTCTTCACGTTTCGCTTTCATTCTGGCCGCCACCGGCTCCGCGGTCGGCCTGGGTAATATTTGGAAATTTCCCTATATCACTGGCGAAAACGGTGGCGGTGCGTTCGTATTGGTTTATTTGCTGTGCGTTTTGGCAATCGGTATTCCCATCATGATTGCCGAAATCATGATGGGAAGGCGAGGCCGGCAGAGTCCGATCAATACCATGACCACCTTGGCCGAGGAGGCGCAGGTCGATAGTCGCTGGCATTACCTGGGCTGGATGGGGGTTGCGGCCGGTTTTCTCATACTTTCTTATTATAGCGTGGTAGCCGGCTGGGCATTGTCCTATGTGGTCAAGGCTTTTTTTGGCGGTTTTTCCGGCGGCGATGCCGAGGAAATCAAAAGCCTGTTCGACGGTTTGGTGGCAAGTCCCGTGCAATTAGTTTTCTGGCATAGCGTGTTCATGTTGGCAACGATGATGATCGTGCGGCGTGGGGTCAGCGGCGGGCTGGAAAAAGCGGTGCGTTTTTTGATGCCGGCCTTATTTGTCATTCTGTTATTGCTAGTCGGTTATGCGATGACTACGGGTTTCTACCAACAAGGTCTGGATTTCATGTTCGAGGCCGATTTCAGCGAGATTGACGCGAATGCTATTTTGACCGCCATGGGGCATGCTTTTTTTACCCTGAGTTTGGGGATGGGGGCGATCATGGTGTACGGTTCTTATCTGCCCCGCCACATTTCCATCGCCAAAACGGCGATCTACATTGCCGGGGCCGATACTATTGTCGCCTTGCTCGCCGGTATTGCGATATTCCCGATTGTTTTCGCCAATGGCTTGGAGCCTGGGGCCGGCCCCGGATTGATTTTTCAAACCTTGCCGATCGCCTTCGGTAACATGAGTGGCGGTTGGTTGTTCGGTTTTCTGTTTTTTGTCTTGTTGGTTTTTGCCGCCTTGTCTTCGTCGATTTCTTTGATCGAACCGGCCGTCGCCTGGTTGGTGGAAAATAAAGGCATGGACCGGCATAGCGCTTGCATTTGGTCCGGATTGGTTACTTGGCTGTTGGGCGTCGCGGTAGCGTTCTCCTTTAATATTTGGTCTGATATCACCTTGTTCGATAAGTCGATCTTTGATTTGTTGGATTATTTGACCGCTAATCTGATGCTGCCGCTCGGCGGATTATGTATCGCCTTGTTTGCCGGGTGGATGATGAAACGACAGCATACCCTGCAGGAACTGGAAATGCCGGAACAACAATATGGCGTCTGGAAATTTTTGATTTGCTATATCGCGCCGGCGGCCGTTTTTTTAGTCTTTTTGCATGTAGTTGGAATTATTTAATCATGACGTTGGTACAAAAGTCTGCGCTGGTCAGGTTTTCGGCGCAGCAGATGTATGATTTGGTCGACGATATCGAATCCTACCCGCAATTTTTACCCTGGTGTGGCGGTAGCCGCGTTTTGCGCCGCGAAGACAATATCGTCGAGGGCGAAATTTTGATCGCCAAGGGCGCTATCCGTAAAACCTTCGCCACCCGCAACCGGGTGGAGCCCGGCAGCAAGATCTACATGAGTTTGCTCGAAGGTCCGTTTCAGTCGTTGGAAGGGGTGTGGAATTTCATCCCGTTGCGCGAGGACGCCAGTAAAATTTCCCTGGATCTGGAATTCGAGGTATCCGGTAAGCTGGCCGGTTTGGCGTTTGGTTCGGTGTTCAACCAGATTTGTAACACCATGGTGGTGTCATTCACCGAGCGGGCGAAGGCATTATATGGTGGCTAAGTCAATCCAGGTGGAGGTGGCTTATGCTGAGCAGGACAGGCAGGTGATTGTTACGCTGACGGTCGCGGAAGGAACGACGTTGGCCGAGGCGATTGCCGAGTCTGGTATGACGCAACAGTTTCCGCATATCGATTTGAACGTCAATAAAGCCGGTATTTTCGGTAAAATCTGCAAGTTGGAACAAAGGCTGAGGGACGGCGACAGGGTGGAGATTTATCGTTCTTTGGCCCAGCATCCGATGGACGCGCGGCGCAATCGAGCGGCGGGGCGCTGATTCAAGGGGCCCTACACCGTCAGAAGTTTCCATTTGGTGACGAAGAAGGTGAGCGTTAAAACGGTTCGTCGAATACTTTTTCGTTGCCATCATCTCGGCGCGGCTCGTCTGCCCCCGTTTTTCTTTTACTAGCCTGTAAATCCGGTTCATCGCTGAAAAGACCGCTGATTTTTTGCCACATGGTCTTGTCCAGGTTGCGTTTCGGTATTTCTACCGTAGTTTCCTTGGACTCGGCGACTACCGGCAGGGAAGACGGCCTAAAATCACCTTGTACGCCAATCAGTTTGTCATCATCGAAAAACAGCGACAGGCGTTTTTGCACTCGGGCTCCACCACCGGGTTGCTCAGAATACAAATAATCCCAACGCTTCTGATGAAAAACATCAATCAGCATCGGCGACCCCATGATATATAGAACTTGACGTTTGGTCATATTGGGCCTGAGCTGGTCCACCATTTCCTGATTAACGATATTGCCTTGTTGTATGTCCAGAGAATAAACACCGGGAAGATTGTTCAGAACGGTAGAACAGCCAGCCATGCCGAGGAATCCGGTTATGATCAATGTTGAACAAGCTTTTTTCATGTTTTCGGCAATTGTGATGCGATCGGTGATGAACAAAATAATCAGTTTTATAAAAAATGATGGTTCATTATCCCATAAATCAATCAGCGTGCCGCGTTAAAAGCAGTTAAAATATCAGCTTTTGCTTTTATACGTTCGTCGCTGGGCTGTCACCGGGAACTGTTTAACGGCTTGACGGATCAGACTAGTATTTTTAATGGAGATTTTGTTTTGGAAACGCAGGATTTAAGAGATGCCGGTCTCAAAGTGACCTTGCCCCGATTGAAAATTCTGGAGATTCTGGAAAAACAATCGGATCAGGATCGCCATCTGACCGCGGAACAAGTATATAAAATTTTGTTGAGCGAAGACGAGGAAATCGGTCTGGCGACAGTTTACCGCGTGTTGACGCAATTCGAGGCGGCTGGATTGGTATGCCGGCATCATTTCGAGGGCGGCAACTCTGTGTTCGAATTGAATAAGGGTTTGCATCATGACCATATCATGTGCGTAAAATGCGGTCGGGTCGATGAATTTACCGACGAGGTGATCGAAAAGCGGCAGAAAGCCATCGCTAAGGAACTGGGTTATGAATTGACCGATCACAGCCTTTATCTATACGGGTTTTGCGCCGACTGCAAACAGTCTTCCTGAGACTTAATTCATGTTTAAACCTCTGATCCTATACATAGGGCTACGCTACACGCGAGCCAAACGGCGCACTCAGTTCATCTCCTTCATTACGCTGACGTCCATACTCGGCATCGCCCTGGGCGTGACTGCCCTGATCACGGTTTTGTCGGTCATGAACGGGTTCGAAGCGGAATTGCGCCAGCGCATACTCGGCATGACGTCGCATACGACGATAACCGGCCGCTACGGCAAGTTGGAAAATTGGCGGCAACTCAACCAACGATTACAGGGTTACCCCCATGTCGAAGGAAGCGCGCCGTTCGTCCACGGCCAAGTCATGATCAATGTCGACCGCCAGGTCAGCGGTACGCTATTGCGCGGCGTATTGCCCGCCATGGAGCCGGAGGTATCGGAAGTGGCCGCTAACATGGAAGTGGGTTCGTTGGATGATTTAAGGCCGGGACAATTCGGCGTTATTCTCGGCGCCGAACTGGCCGCCTTCCTTGGCGTGACGGTCGGCGATCGGGTTACGATCATCAGTCCGCAGGTCAATTCGACGCCGGCCGGCATTTTGCCCAGGCTGAGGCGTTTTACCGTGGTTGGCGTTTTTCGTGTCGGCATGTATGAATACGACCGCAATATGGCCTTGACGCATATCGATGACGCCGCGAAATTGTTTCGTCTCGGCGATGCGGTTTCCGGACTGCGCTTGAAATTGGACGACTTGTTCAATGCCCCGCAAATCAGTCGGGCGTTGGCCAACGAACTGTATCGGGATTACCGGGTCAGCGACTGGACCAAGGCGCACAGCAACTTCTTCCGGGCGATCAAGACCGAAAAGCGGGTCATGTTTATCATTTTGTTGTTGATCGTCGCGGTCGCCGCTTTCAACATAGTTTCCACGTTAGTCATGGTGGTGACCGATAAGCGCGGCGATATTGCAATACTAAAGACGCAGGGGCTGACCAGCCGTTCCGTCATGGGCATCTTCATCGTACTCGGCGGCGTAATCGGCATATTCGGTACGTTGATGGGAACATTGGGAGGCGTGTTATTGGCGTTGAATGTCGAAACCATCGTGCCCGCCATCGAAGAATTTTTCGGTGTGCAGTTTATGGCCGCCGATGTCTATTACATCAGTGAAGTGCCGTCTAAACTGGACTGGAACGATGTCTATGTGATCGCGGCCATGGCCTTTTCTTTGTCGCTGCTGGCCACCTTATATCCAGCCTGGCAGGCATCGCGGGTCAATCCGGCCGAGGTGTTGCGCTATGAGTAATGACATCATTCTGCAATGCACCGATCTGCGTAAGACTTACGTCCAGGGCGATTTGAATGTTGAAGTTCTGAAAGGGGTCAATTTATCCGTATCGTCGGGAGAACGGGTCGCCATCATGGGGGCCTCGGGTTCCGGCAAGAGCACGTTGCTGCATCTGTTGGGCGGCCTGGAAAAACCTAGCGCTGGCGAAGTGATACTGGATGGGGAAAATCTGAATAAGATAAATGGCGGCCGCTTGAGCCAATTGCGCAATCAGTCGTTGGGGTTTATCTATCAGTTTCACCATTTATTGGGTGAATTCACCATGCTGGAAAATGTCGCGATGCCGCTCTTGATCGGTAGGCAATCGATCAAGCAGGCGCAACAACAAGCGACCGAATTATTGAAAAGAGTCGGCTTGGGACACCGGATTAAACATAAACCGGGCGAGCTTTCCGGCGGGGAAAGGCAACGCGCGGCGGTCGCCAGGGCCTTGATCAACAAACCCAAATGCGTTTTGGCCGACGAACCGACCGGCAATCTGGACAGTAAAACGGCTGAGCAAATTTATCAATTAATGCTGGAATTGAACGAGGAGTTGCAGGTCAGTTTCTTGGTTGTCACGCACGATCCGGATTTGGCCGGACGCATGGATCATGTCTTGCATATGGAAGATGGCGTGATAATCTCTTAAAAGATATCGCCTTATCTTCAAATATCGCCGGACTTTAACCGGTTCTCTCGACAAGTTCATTAATGCCTTTGGCGTTCATTATGGAAAGCAAATGAAAAAATCGATATGGATGGCAATTTCTGCAATTGTGGCGGTCGCTTTATGGTTGCTAAGTGGGCAATTTGTAGCGAGGCCGTCGGTTGAACACGCAAACAATAACAGCGGCGCGGTCCCCATGATGTCCGTCGAAGCGCTGGCTTCGGAGGCCGAGACGGTCAAAAGTGAAGTCATCGTTCAGGGGGTGTTGGAGGCGCAGAGAAAAGTCGGTCTGCGCGCCGAGACGGCAGGCATGGTGCGAAAACTGCACGTGGATCTAGGGGATAAAGTCGAATCCGGACAAGTCCTGCTGGAATTGCAGGAAAAGGATAGATATGCGCAGATTGCCAAGGCCGAGGCCGAGATTGTCAGCAAACAATTAGTGGTCGAGGGGATGCGGCGTCTGCATGATCGCGGACTGCAGTCGGAAACCAATCTAAAACAGGCGCAGGCCGATTTGGCGGCGGCGCGGGCGGAAAAAAAACGTTTGCAGTTGGATCTGGCCGACACGGCCATCAGGGCGCCGTTTGCCGGCATGGTGGAAACCCGTGCCGTGGAATTGGGAAGTTACGTCGATGTCGGCGACAGCGTGGCCGAGATCATCGATGTTTCCCGCTTAAAGGCGGTCGCCTATGTCACGCAGCAGAATATCTCCCGCCTTGCACTCGGGCAGGCGGTGCTTATTCGGTTGCTGGATGGGCGGGAGGCGACCGCCGAATTAACGTTCATCGCCAAGGAGGCGGATGCCGCAACGCGAAGCTTTCGAATCGAAGCGGAATTCGCAAATGAGGCCTTGGTAGCCGGCGTCAGCGCCGAACTGCATATTGCCGTTGGCAAGACCCAGGCTCACTTTATTTCTCCCGCCATTTTGACGCTGGATGAATCCGGCAGGCTGGGCGTTAAGACGCTGAACTCCGACAATAGAGTCGTGTTTAAGCCGGTGACCGTTGTCAGGACCGAAAGCCATGGCGTCTGGGTCGAGGGCTTGAATGCCAGGGAAAATATCATAGCCCGCGGGCAAGGCTTCGTATTGCCGGGGGAAGAAGTTAAACCGATGTATCCGCAGGCGGACTGATGGCGGGAGTTATCGATCAGGCTTTTGCCCGTAGCCGCACGATCATTTTACTGCTGTTGTTTATCTTGATTGTCGGCGCTTTCAGCTACCAGGCGATTCCCAAGGAAGCGGAACCGGATATCGCCGTACCCTTTATCTATGTTTCGATGAGCCACGAGGGGATTTCTCCGGAAGATGCCGAGCGTTTGTTAGTGCGGCCCATGGAAAAAGAATTACAGGGCATTGAAGGCGTCAAGGAAATGACCAGTGTCGCCAGGGAAGGGCATGCCTCGGTTCAGCTGGAGTTCACCGCTGGTTTCGACAACCGCCAGGCATTGCAGGATGTGCGGGAGAAGGTCGACCTGGCCAAAACCGAATTGCCCGAAGACACCGAGGAACCGGAAGTCCACGAGATCAATGTGGCATTGTTTCCGGTATTGACGGTGGCGTTGTCCGGGCAAGTGCCGGAAAGGACACTGGTGCGCCTGGTGCGCGACCTGAAGGACAAAGTCGAAGCCTTGCCGGGCGTCTTGGAAGTCGATGTCGGAGGCGACCGCGAGGATTTGCTGGAAATCGTCGTCGAACCCAGCATACTGGAAAGCTATGCCATCGATTTCGAAACCCTTTTCGGTTTGATCAATAATAACAATTTATTGGTCGCGGCCGGGGCGATGGATACCGGTGCCGGCCGTCTGGTGGTCAAAGTACCGGGCGTGGTGGAAGGCATCGAGGACTTGCTGGGAATGCCGGTCAAGGTCACGGATGATTCGGTCGTTACGGTCGAAGATGTGGCGGACGTGCGCAAGACTTTTAAGGATGCCGAGGGGTATGCCCGGGTCGGAGGCAAGCCGGCCATCACCTTGGAAGTCAAAAAACGGGTCGGCGCCAACATCATCGAAACCATCGCGGCAATACGGCAATTGGTGGAAGACGAACGGCAGCATTGGCCCGATGTGATCGAGGTCGCTTACATGCAGGACAAGTCGAAGCAGATACGCACCATGCTCGGTGACCTGCAAAATAACGTCTTGTCGGCGATCATCCTGGTCATGATCGTGATCCTTGCGGCGATGGGGGGGCGTTCATCGCTACTGGTCGGCTTGGCCATTCCCGGTTCGTTCCTAGCCGCCATCATCATCCTCGATACCCTGGGGCTGACCTTGAATATCGTGGTACTGTTCAGCTTGATTCTGGTGGTCGGGATGCTGGTGGACGGGGCCATCGTCGTCAGTGAGCAGGCCGACCGCAATTTGAAAGGGGGCATGGAGGCTGTTGCCGCCTATGCCGGGGCTTCCAAACGCATGGCTTGGCCGGTGATCGCTTCGACCCTGACCACGTTGGCCGTGTTCTTGCCGCTATTGGGTTGGCCCGGCATGGTGGGCGAGTTCATGAAATTTTTGCCCATTACCGTGATCATCGCGATGTCCGCTTCCTTGGCGATGGCGTTGCTGTTTATCCCGGTACTGGGTTCCGTGTTGACGGGAAATTCCCGGAAAAGAAGTGGCTTCGAAACGGGCGAGGTTGAAGGGAAGTTCACCGATTGGTACGCTAGATTGCTCGCTCGGATTTTAGCTTATCCCGGTAAAATTTTGCTATCGGCCCTAGTCGTCCTGGTCTTGAGCTATCTGGCTTTTGGCGCATTCAGCAAAGGGGTGGAGTTTTTTCCCGATGTCGAACCGGAATTCGCCTTGATTCATATACATGCCCGGGGCGATTTGTCGATCGAGGAGAAAGATGCTGTCGTGCGCCGGGTCGAGAAGCGAATTATGGCATTGCCGGAGCTGAAATCGGTGTATGCGCGTTCGTTCAATCAGGCAGCGGGTCGTAACGTGGCCGAAGATGTGATAGGCACGATACAGTTGGAATTCATCGATTGGGATAAGCGGCGTAAGGCCGCCGTCATCATGGAAGAGATGCGGCGAATGACTTCCGATATTCCCGGCATCATCATCGAGGTGCGGAAACAGGAAAGAGGCCCCTCCGGCGGTAAACCGATTCAACTGGAATTCAGTTCGCGCGAACCGGCGCGTATTCCGGGGGCCGTCGCCCAAGTGCGGTCATTGATGGCCAAGATTGGCGGCTTCGTCGATGTCGAGGACAATCTGCCTTTGCCGGGCATCGAATGGGAATTGAATATTGACCGGGAAAGGGCCGCGCAATTCGGTGCCAATGTCGCCAATGTCGGTAAAACTGTGCAATTGGTCACGGGCGGGATCAAGGTGACGGATTATCGCCCGGACGACAATGACGAGGAAGTCGACATTCGTATTCGTTATCCGCGCGCTTATCGCAATTTGGAACAATTGCGCCAGTTGCGCGTGCCCACCAACGCCGGCATGGTGCCGATCGGTAATTTCGTGACGTTGACGCCGGAACCGAAGACGGGAACCTTGAACCGGGTCGATGCCCGGCGTGTGATTACGCTGCAGGCCGATGTGGCCGAAGGCCTTTTGACCGACAACCAATTAACAGCCTTGCAAAAGGCGTTGCTCGACGCCGAGATCGACCCGCTGGTCGATATCAAATACAAAGGCGAAGATGAAGACCAGCGTGAAGCGGCGACTTTTTTGCAAAATGCTTTCGCCGGGGCCATTTTTTTAATGGCGCTAATTCTGGTAACGCAATTCAACAGTCTCTACCAGTCATTACTGGTGTTATCCGCGATCGTTTTTTCCACGGCAGGGGTATTATTGGGCTTGCTGATTACCGGCCAGGCCTTCGGCATCGTCATGGTGGGGCTCGGTATCATTGCGCTGGCCGGGATCGTGGTCAACAATAATATCGTCTTGATCGATACCTATAACCAATTGCGTGGCGAAGGCATGGCGATCGTCGAGGCGGCCGTCCAGACCGGCCGGCAACGATTGCGTCCGGTACTATTGACGGCTATCACCACGGTCTTGGGATTGATCCCGATGGTGCTGGCCATGAATATCGACTTGCTGAACCGCGATATCAGCTTCGGCGCGCCTTCGACGCAATGGTGGACGCAACTGGCCAGTGCCATCGCCGGCGGTTTGAGTTTCGCCACTCTGCTGACGTTAGTCTTGACGCCCTGTCTGCTGGTCATGGGAGATAATTTCTTTCGAAAATTCAGTAAGTCCGATAGCAAGTAGAATACATGATGTCAGAATTTGAATTGCAAGCTGCCCAGCAGCATGTGATTCATCAGATCCTTGTCGTCGGGATGATGAATATATTGATTCATATAGCCGACTTCGAACCAATAATGCCCGCCCGGGTCAAATTGCCAGCCCAGGCCGGCGAATACCCGGTTTTGGTCGAAGCCGCTTTGCGGTCCCCAGTCCACGCTATAAACATTCAAAAAAATCTCTTCCCAACCGACCAGGTGCAAATAAGGATGTATCTGGGAGAGTTGGTATTTGCCCCGTATCCTTTGCCGTACTCGGGTCGCCATTTGACTGTCATCATTGACGAAACGCCATTCGATCATGGTGCGGGTCGATAGCGTTCCCCAGGATTGGGGCTTGGTCCAATACATGGCTTGGTTAATATCATGTTCATGGTGGGTCTGGCCGTTGTCGAGTACGGTCGGTACCCAGGTATAACCAAAAAACAAGGAGATTTCATCGCTGTACTGGTATCCCGGCATGATACGGATAATGCCCTGGGTAAAGCGATCGAAATCTTCGAAAAAACGCGCTTCGCCGGTACCCAGTAGTAGAAAACGGTCCAGCTTCGGATCGAGCTTGCCGAGGTCGAAATGGCCTTCGATCTGACTCCATAGGCCGGAATCGTTGATCAGGTCATTATCGGCCTGGGCCGAGTTATTAACGAAGCTGAACAACGAGCCGATCAGCAAGATAAGGACCGTTCTAAAGCGGAAGATGTTCATTAGCATCCTGTCATTTCTCTATTCGGCAAAATCCAAGTCGAAAAACTGTATTGATTGCTGTATATAATGAAGCTTTTACCCACGTCCTGCAACTTGAAAACCGAGGAGATACTATGGCTGCCACCGAATCCGCTATGCTGCCTTTAGGCACGATCGCACCGGACTTTGATTTGCCCGATACCGTGACCGGCGTCAACAAATCCTTACAAGGGTTGAAAGGGGTCAAGGGAACCCTGGTCATGTTCATTTGCAATCATTGTCCCTATGTGCAGCATATTAAATCGCAATTGATAGATATTGCCGATCATTACAGTTCGCAGGGGATTAGCTTCATCGCGATCAGTTCCAATGATATCGTCAATTATCCCCAGGATGCGCCGGATAAAATGCGGGGAATGATGGAAGAATGGGGCAATCCGTTTGCCGCTTATTTGTATGATGAAACTCAAGAAGTCGCCAAGGCCTACCAGGCAGTCTGCACGCCGGATTTCTTTTTGTTCGACGCGAAACTGGCTTGTGTCTATCGAGGCCGTTTGGACGGTTCCACACCTAAGAACGATATGCCGCTAACAGGGGGGGATTTGCGCGCGGCGCTCGACAACCTGATGCTCGGCCAGCCGATCAATCCGCGCCAGGTTCCCAGTATCGGCTGTAATATCAAATGGAAAGCCTAGTCAGGTGCCGGTCATCCGTGAGCTGGTCGACTTCGTTGGTTTCATAGGATGAACCCTGCAAACGCGTGATCCAGGGAGCTTTGCTCAAGGGATTGACATGAAAAGCCAGGTACTCGGGTTTATGCAGCAAGCCTTCCTCGCCCGAGGCATTGGGATTCAGTTGCCTTTTCTCGATGAAATCCACCATTCTGCGTGTGTTGTATATCGCCAGCACCCGGTGGCCGATATGACTGCTGTAAACCTGATAGGCGACATTGCTTTCATCGAGGGCCGGGTTGCGCTCGATCAAGGCGTCGATCTCGCCATCGTCCTGGGCCAGATTCTTCAATACCGAGTTATTGTGGTTGCGAATCAATGACGTCAAGTAATCCGACAAGGTACCGTTGAGTTGATGTTGCTGTAGAGCCTTGACTTCGCGGTCGGCAAAAGAAAAACTTTCCGCGACCAGATAATGCTGATCTCTGTCGCCGTCGTTGGCGAACAGGGCGATTTTATCCAGCGAGGTGTCTTCCAGCGCCTTCAAAAACGATTGCGGCGCGCGGATATGCTTGTCGATGGTAATGACCCAGGGCAGGGCGCGGCCCGTTTTCTCGAAGCGGGCCTTGACACTGTGAATCACGCCGGAACGCGACAATTCCTCCTCGCGCCCGGCCGGTTTGACCAGAAAGGCATCGACGGCGGTGATCTGGGTATGGAAACCGGCCGCCTTGAATTGGTTGATGATGGTGGAATAGCGCGGTTGATAGGGAATGCCGGTGCCGTCGTAAAGCAGATTGATTCCGGCCTCCTTGGCGTGCTGGGCGACCATGTCGCGCAGACGGTTGGCGAAGGGTTCGACATAGACATAATCGTCGCTGTGGTGATTGGCGGCGGTCAGTATGCGGTAAAGATCGCTGACCTTGCGGAATTCATCCAGCGAGGCAACGACATAATTATCGCCGCATTGCGCCTTGGCGATCTCTTCCACGGCGGTCTTGCCTGAACCGGCGCCGCCCATGCACATGAATAGCTTCGGGTTGACGTCGGGGGTTTTGCCAGCAAAGATTTCCTGGGTGGCGTTGACCAGAATCCGGTTGATCCGGCCGAGGCGTTCATAAGCGATCTCGACCGTGCGCACCAGCCGGGCATCGCCGTTGGCGGCGCTAATCAACGTGTTTCTCAACGGTTCGTTATTGGCCAGTTTGAACAAGGCGGACTTTTCGCCGGTCCCGGTATAGGTTTTCAGCAGTTCGACAAATTCGATATGGCTGGGCGAGCGTAACCCGGTCAGCATGTTAACATCCAGACAGAATAATGGCGCCGTGCCGTCTTCGCCAATATTGATGCCATCGATAAACTTTTTGTCGGGGCGGCGAAATTCCTCGGTGCCGGGCAGGTAGCCGACGACATGTTGCGAGACATTGAGGGGATAATCGGCAAAATGCTTGCCTTTAACGAAATATTCCTCGCGGATGCTGTCCACGGGCACCAGCCCGCCATTGACCGTGACCAGGCAGTCGAGGCCTTGTTTGGTGCGGTGCGATAAAAATGGCATACCGGACAAAAAGCGTTTGTTTTCCGGCCAGATGCCATAGCGATTGGGCTGGTTTTGCAGACTTTTGGTTCGGGTCGGATCTAGGGCGTGTCCGAAAGCTTGGGTGACAAGTCGGTGACTGCTTTGCGGGTCGTGCAAAATATCGGCATCGCCGTGGGCCAGGCGCCTGAAATCGATGCCTTGTTCATAGACGGCTTTAAAGGCAGGTAAATGACCGAGCGCGGTCATGAAAAAATCCAGCGTGATACGATTGCCATAAGCGAACGGCCTGATCGCGCGGATTTTGATGTAAAAGTCGGCCAGGCGCTCGGCGATATTGTCGGTTTTGATAACGAAACCGTTATTGTCGAACAGCGCCGTGTCGCAATTTTTATCACCGTCCAAGACCAGTCTGGCGAAGGTTTTACGAAATTGTTGCCGGGTTTCCGCATCGGTAATGGTTCCGGGGCGGTGGGCGACGGTGGCTTGCTCTTTCCAATCGACAAACATTTCCCGGTGTATCCGGGTAAAAAGCATGGTCAGATAGGTGAAGCGTTTGGTTTGATCGTGGGAAACCGTACTTTCGGCTTCCTGCTGCAGCGTCGACAATAATTTGGTTCCCTGCAATATTGCCAATGCCGTTCTCAGTTTTTTCAGATACGCATAGCCTGAAATGTAGTTGTTATTGTTATGCATGATTTCAACCTTGCCTTGCCGGATAACGCGAAGTGATCAGCGCCGACTCATTGCCTAGCATACCGTTTCAAATGCTTTCTGTCATGTTGGCGAGTGATAATGCCCTCAAATTTGTAGGGAAGACGGCGCTGACCGCTTCGGGTTAAAATTATCAAATTTTATAGCTTTGGGAAAAAATCCCATGTCACTCGGGAAAGCATGAAGATAAGCCTACTGGCGGGAACACATTCGGGATGTGGCAAGACCACGGTCATGTTGGCCTTGTTGCAGTATTTCAAAGCGAGGCGGCAATCCGTCATTGCTTTTAAAAGCGGGCCTGATTTTTTAGATCCGCTTTGGCATCGCGCGGTTACCGGGAAGCCAAGTTATAACCTGGACACCCTGATGATCGGCGTGGAAAAGTCACGGGAAATTCTGGCGCGGCAGGCCGGTCGCGCCGATTGCGCCGTTATAGAAGGCGTGATGGGGTTGTTCGACGGACGTAGCGGAGTCGGCTCGACCGGATCATCGGCGGATTTGGCTCGCATCTTAAACGCGCCGGTAATGCTGGTGGTCGACGCCGCCGGCATCAGCGGCACGATAGTGCCCTTGGTCGCGGGAGTCTGCGCTTATGCAACCAGAATGGGCGTCGCCATCGGCGGCGTGATCGCCAATAAAGTTGGAAGTCGGCACCATGCCGAGTTGTTGCGTGAGTTATTGCAAGAACACGACATGCCGCCCTTAATTGCCTGGATGACGAAAGGGGCGCCCGTGTTGGCGGAACGGCATCTCGGCCTGGTTCGGCCCGGCGAGGGCGATATCCCAGACTTCTTACCCTTTTTTCAAGTCGAAGACAACGCGCTGAAACAGGCTTTCGCCGAATGTCAGCTTCAACCGGAATCCGATCAATCGGAACGCCAGTTATTGAACGGTAAAACGGTGGCGGTGGCTAAGGATTCCGCCTGCTGTTTCATTTATCAGGCTAACCTAGATTGGCTGCGGGCTCAGGGGGGCGAGTTGCGATTTTTTTCCGTGTTGGCCGGCGAGCCGGTGCCGGATGCGGCAGATGCCTTATGGTTGCCTGGTGGATATCCGGAGCTTTATGCCGAGCAGTTGGCGCAATCGGCCAGTTGGCCGTCCCTGAGACAATTTATCGAAAACGACAAACCGGTGTTGGCCGAATGTGGAGGGGCCATGATATTGGGAGAATGTTTAATCAATCATGAAGGCGAGCATTGGCCGATGGCTAAGATGTTGCCTTATGTATCCAAAATGCAAGACAAATTGGCCTCATTGGGGTATCGCCAGGAGGCCAGTGGCGCCAGAGGGCACGAATTTCATCATTCGGTTAGGGACATGGCAGGGACATTGCCGGCGGCCTTCGATTGTCCGCGCGGTGATCGCGGCGTGCGCTACCGGAATCTGCGCGCTTCCTATGTGCATTGGTTTTTTCCAAGCGCGCCGGCTGTTGTCGCGGGGTGGTTATCATGAAAAGCAGGGACAGGCGGCAAGGCATTGTGGTAGTAAACACAGGCGAAGGCAAGGGTAAGTCGTCCAGCGCCTTCGGCATGGTATTTAGAGCCGCCGGCTGGGGCATGAACGTCTGCGTGATTCAGTTTATCAAAGGCCAATGGAAAACCGGCGAACAGGAGGCGGCCAAGCGGTTCGACAATATCGAATGGCATGCCTTGGGCGACGGCTTTACCTGGGACACCAAAAATCCCGAACAGGATATCAAAACCAGCAGAGCGATTTGGGAATTCGCCAAGGAAAAAATTCGCTCGCAACAATACGATTTCGTGTTGCTGGATGAAATCAATTATTGCTGCGGATATAACTGGATTTCGGGCCAAGAGATCGCCGATTTCATCCGCCAGGAAAGACCTTCCTGGATGCACCTGGTATTGACCGGGCGTAATGCGGCGGAAGAGGTGATGGAGGTGGCCGATACCGTGACGGAAATGCGCAAAATCAAGCATGCCTACGAGAAAGGAATCAAGGCCGCGCAAGGAGTTGAATTTTAATGCTGAAAATCTTGGCGAATTCTGGCAAAATCGCCCCTTTTTTTACTAGCGAAGTAACAATATGAAACAGGCAATTGCGCTTATCAAACAATATTATCAAGCGTTCAACGACGGTGACATGGAGACTTTTCTGAGTCTTTTGGCCGACGATGTCGTACATGATGTCAATCAAGGCGGCCGGGAGCAGGGCAAGGAAGCATTCGCGCGTTTCATGGACAAAATGAATCATCATTACCGTGAGCAACTGGTGGAAATGGTGGTCATGGCCAACGAAGAGGGCACCCGCGGCGCTGCCGAGTTCGTTGTATTGGGCGAATATCTGAATACCGACGAAGGTTTGCCCGAAGCGAAAGGACAAAAATACCGTCTACCGGCCGGTGCGTTTTTCGATATTCGCGAAGGTAAGGTGGCTCGGGTGACCAACTATTACAATCTGGAAGACTGGGTCGCCCAGGTGTCGGTTTAATACCGTTGTTCGTAAATAGAGTGAGGTGTTTGGATTTGCCTTTCCATTTTTTCCGGCAACTACGAAGTGTCCTTATGCGCTCATGGGGACATATCTCCAACCCATCTACATGCGACCCGTCCAGTCAGATTTAACTTTTGAACCGGCATATTCGGCAAAAAAGTTTGAACAAGCTTTCTTGCATTGCCGAGATCGTGCGATTGGCATAGAATTCATGGGGAAATGGCATATGCGTCGCGCTTGGCCAAGACATCGTTGCAATGAATAAACGATGTTACGCAGATGTCGTTCCGATAATAATAAATTAGGAGAAGCTAATGGGTAATACGCAAAAATTAATCGCTGCCGTGGTCGGGGCTATTGTGATAGGGTTCGTTATGGTCGGGGGCAGCAAACAGCAAACTACAGAGCAAAAAGAGGCCGCTTCCATGATCCGAGCGGTGTCATCGATGCAAAGCATGGCAAACCAAAAATGTCCGCAACTGATTAAAGAGAAGACCGGTTCGCAGGTTTATTTTCCTTCCAAAACCGATACCGATAAAGCGACTTATGTCACAATGGAATGGGTCGGCGAACCTGGCGACAATTTCAAGAAAGCCTCTTGCACCCTGCATATTTCGCTGGGCGGCGTTTCCAAGCTTGTTATCGATGATAAAGTTTTAATCGATAAGAAAGTTAGATAATTTTTTAAGGCAAAGAATGATCTATATTGGCCTACAGGGATGTGGCTAATATCTATTTACCTGGAATTTGTATAACAGGCATAGAATCCATAACGTATTTGGCGCAGTCCTTAGCCTGTCAGCAAAATGGTGCTATCCAGTTTTAGCTTGGCTATAAAGCGGAATCTATTAGCGCTCAAACCCTTGGCTGTTCTCGTTTAGCGTCTTTTCGATCTTCTTGTCTGACATAACGGTTTCCAAGCCGAGCCTGTTATGTTTCCCACTTTTTCACTGGGTTATAATAAACCCCGTATTGGGTAATATTCTTCCAATGATTTTCCGAAATATACTTGTCCCTTTGGCTGAAAAAAGCTAATGACATTAAACACATTGGGGCAATGAATGAGCCAGGGGCGCTATGAGAGATAGACGATGACAGAAATGATGAAGCCGAAGATGAGGGACTACAAGCGCCAAGTATTGGTATGCGTAGGGACAAAATGTTGTGAGCATAACGAGGGACAAGCTTTATATGAGCAGTTAAAGATTAAATTAAAACAGTCCGGGCTAGACATCGGCGAATTGCGGGTCATTCGCAGCAGGGTCGGTTGTCTAGGTACCTGTCAAGCGGGACCGTTGCTGTGCGTGCAACCCGATGGCGTTTGGTACTATGGTATCGACGAGCATAAATTGGACAAAATTATCGAACAGCACTTAATCGCCGGTAAACCGGTCGAAGAATGGGTCTATCATCAGGGACCCGTAAAGTGAAAGTGACTAAAACGCCTCAATATCTCCTTCTTTCCTTGGGAGAGAAGATACAGTGTTTCGTGTTCTGGCGCTTTCACCGTAGTCGAAATGTAGGAGCTGATGAAGTTTAGTCGGCGGAAGAGTGACGGAAATATAAGCGAAACTATTAAATCCGCGCCTTTCCCGTAACAACAAGGAGGTCTTTGATAGAGAAGCAGTCTTTAAGAAGTAGGTATTTATATGGCAAACACAGAAATGAAAGGTTATTTAAAAACCTGGAAAGATGATAGGGGGTTTGGTTTTATTAAACCCGAAGATGGTAGCCAAGATGTTTTTATTCATATCTCTGCGCTGAAAGGATCCGCACGCAGACCCGTCAAAGGAGACACGATTCATTTCAATATCGAGCAGGATGACGAAGGCAAGTCAAAGGCGGTCAATGCCCGCATCGAAGGGGTCGCCCATAGTGAAGAAAAAAGCTCGATTAATAAATTTTGGTTGTGGTTTATCGCCGCGTTATTAGGTTTGATCAGCGCGGCCGTCGCCGCTTATCTGAGCCAATAATGATTTGGCCGGGTTGCTGCCGTGGGATGGCGGCAACCCTTCTAATCGTTTTAGCCATAAAACGAGTCTTCGACTACTATTAAGGTCAATGAATGATCTTGGCCTAATTCCTTAGAGCTCGAGTCAACTTTCTCTTAATCCTTGGAAAGGTAATCACGCAGTGACCGATTCACAAAAATGGTTGTTCCTCACCTTTACCGTATTAATGGGATGGTTGTTGTATCTTTTAAGCCCGATTCTTTTGCCTTTCGCTATTTCGGCAATACTGGCCTATCTGGGCGACCCTCTGGTGGACAGGTTGGAAACCTTGCGCATCAAGTCCTGGCAACTGGGACGCAGTTGGTCGGTTGTTCTTGTGTTTGCCACACTAACCTTACTGTTAATCGCCGTACTGCTGGTAATCATTCCTAGCATTGAATCGCAAATATCACTGTTCTTGAGGAAGTTACCCGACTATTTCAATTTGCTGAACAATGATTTTATTCCGTTTTTGAGACAATCTCTTGATATAGATATCCAGCCGTTCGATAGCGCAAAGTTGATCGATGTGTTGAAGAATCACTGGCAGAAAGCCGGAGGCATCGCAGCCACCGTTATTGGTTCGGTGTCACGCTCCGGCACGGTCATCTTACAATGGTTGATGAATCTGTTATTGATACCGGTCATCACTTTTTACTTACTGCGGGATTGGGATGCCCTGGTCGCCAATGTGCATGATTTATTTCCGCGCCGCTTTGCCGCAACCGCTGGAAAATTAGCCAGCGAGTCGGATCAAGTATTGGGGGCTTTCATGCGCGGTCAGTTTTATGTGATGATTGCCTTGGGATTGATATACAGTACCGGCCTATGGTTAATCGGTTTGGAACTGGCCTTATTGATCGGCATGATGGCGGGTCTGGTTAGTTTCGTGCCTTACTTGGGATCTATAGTCGGCATCGTCGCGGCATGTCTGGCGGCGTTATTGCAATTTCATGATCCGATGTATTTAGTGCCTGTCGCGATCGTTTTTATGGTGGGGCAAGCATTGGAAGGAATGCTGTTGACCCCTTGGTTGGTCGGGGATCAAATCGGCTTACACCCGGTCGCTGTCATCTTTGCCGTCCTGGCCGGCGGACAGTTATTCGGTTTTCTCGGCGTGTTGCTGGCCTTGCCGTTGGCCTCGGTCATTATGGTGCTGTTGCGCCATATCCATCACCGCTACACCGGAAGCGGTTTTTACAGCGAAGATTACAAATTATGATGCGAACGTCGGTTCTGGTCGGCATTATGTGGCTGTTACCGTTGCTGGGCCAGGCCTCGGACAGCAGGCGCGAACAGGAATTCGCCGCCGCCATCAAGCGTCACTTGACAATAGGTGAAATTGTCGATTTACCCGTCAAAGACCGGACGTTTTTAGCGATACACACTCGAAGTTTAATCGATGAACCTTATGGCACGGCGATTATCCTGCACGATCAGGGTGGCTTTCCCGACCAGGGGGGTGTCATCCATAGCTTAAGAATCACGTTGCCACAGCATCGCTGGAACACCTTGGCCATACAATTGCCGTTATGGGAAATGGGCGTGGCTGAGCACGAATATTATGATTTATTTCCTGAGGCCAAGGAACGGATAGGGGCGGCGATCGCTTTTCTGCGTCAAAGCGGAGAGCAATCCATCGCCATGGTCGGTCATGGCCTAGGAGCGTTAATGGGGCTCTATAGCCTAAATGGCGACCCACAAAATATTGCGGCGTTTGCAGCGATCAGTCTTGCGGTACCCGATACCGGTCG
The DNA here is from genome assembly GCF_000733935.1 of Methylomarinum vadi. Taxonomy (NCBI): domain Bacteria; kingdom Pseudomonadati; phylum Pseudomonadota; class Gammaproteobacteria; order Methylococcales; family Methylococcaceae; genus Methylomarinum; species Methylomarinum vadi. The sequence goes on along the minus strand of NZ_JPON01000001.1, from coordinate 770,220 downwards.
GCAATACGCTCAAACCTTGGCATTCATCGAGCAACTGCAATTGCCGCTGCTGGACATCTATGGCGAAAATGATTTGCCGGCAGTCGTCGATAGCGCCCGTAAACGTCGCCTAGCGGCCCTAAAAAATCCCGATTACAGACAAGTTCAATTGGACGATGCCGGCCATTTGTTCCGCCATAACAATTACTTGTTAAGCAAGCGCGTTGCTGGGTGGTTAGGTCGGGGTTTCATAGAGCGGTGAAAGCTGGTAATGTTGGCTTTTTAATGATTTATGCGAGATTGCCATGGTTTTAACGGAAGAATTGGCGGAAGAAATCAACTTGTTGGCTTTATTTAATTTGGCTACCACGCAGGAGGGTATTAAAGTCCATGCGAATGCCGGGCCACAAGTCGTCGCGGCGGCTCGGCGTTTATATGAAAAGGGCATCATTTCCCAGGTCGATGGTGGCTATTTGACTGACTTGGGAATTGAAGTCGCCGAACATGCCCAACGCATGTTGACTATTTTATCCGCCCGATGACATTACGCAGGGTGGACTAGATCTATGGCGCAATCTTTACAATCATAAGTGGCGATTGCGCCCGGTTCGCAAGTTTTCCCAGTCCCGCGGTCATGAGCGAAATCATCTTTATTATTATCTTACTCGCCATCGGTTGGTTTTGGTCTAACAGTCTCAAGGCCAGGGAAATCGCCTTGGCCGTGGTTAGCAATTATTGCCGAAAGATGAATTTACAGTTGCTCGATGATTACGTCGCGTTAACCGGTTTATGGCCAAAACGGGACGACACGGGCAAAATAAAAGCATGGCGGTCTTATATCTTTGAATTTTCGGTTTCCGGCGCCGAACGCTATCACGGCAAGATTGTGTTGCTCGGATCAAAAGTGGAAGGCATTTATTTGGAACCGCACAGAGACCCCAATCAATTCGATTCCTGAATCCTATTTACTGCAACATTATGAGCAAAAAAAAATCGCGGCAGGTCATATCGCCGCAAGCACAGGACGAAGCAATGAAAGTAGCCAAAGCGACTCAGAGACCTGGGCAAACCAAGGAACAAACCAAATTGATTGCCCAGGGCATTAAAAAAGGGATCGAACAATATAAAAAACAACAAAGCGCCAAGGCGAGGGAACTGGATAAGAGGTTAAAAAAAGTCCGTCATCAGCAGGAAGAAATCACGACGGATCATGTCCAGCCTGAAGTGGTGACTGAATATCGTCAAAGTAAATTAGCATGGATTTTGTTGTTGCTAAGCTGGACCGGATTTGTTCTTTATGCGGCAATCTTTTGAAAGGTGACCTTCTACTAAGAGTTTTCGTTAGTGATCCGCTATCATTGTGCTGGTTGTATAAATACTAAACAACCACCCGCTCAAGCGGGTGGGTTCCAATAACGGACTGAAAGTCCGGATACGCGTCGACTAAACGACGCGTCTTAGTCGGGCTCCATCTTGAAATTATCGTTTGGATTAGGTTCAAAGTGATGCTCCAAATATTGCTTTATCATCTCATCAGTCATTTGCCCCACTGTGGCGCAAAAATAACCGCGGGCTCAAAAATGTCGACCCCAATATCGCTTTTTCAAGTGCGGGAACTCTTCGAACAGATAGCTCGAAGTTCGTCCCTTGATTCGCCTCATGATTTCGCTTGGGGCCATAGTCGGCGGCGCACTCACCAAAATGTGCACATGATCTTTGCTCACGACACCTTTGATAATCCGTATCTCAAAGGCTTCGCATGTCTGCCGCACCAAGTCTCTCACTCGTTCGGCTATTTCATCCTTCAGCACTTTATAACGATACTTCGTAACCCAAACAAAATGATACTCAATTTGGTAAACCGTATGGCTGCCGTATCTATAGTCCATCGCCACCTCCTTGGGCAAATTATCGCAGCTAAAGCTGACCGGCTAAAGCCGGTGGTTTAAACCTTATGATGGATAATTAAGTTTCAACATGAATCCAACGCATGATGAGCCGCTATGCGCGATATTACTTGGCGGACGCGAAGACCAACAGATTAGGGAATGTTGTGCCGTATTGACCCAGTTTAATTACCGATATTCGCGCTATGAAACGGTAAAGAGTTTGTTGAATGGGATCAGTTCGGCCAATGTCGATTTACTATTATTAGATCAACAATCCATCGATGCCGATGAGCTTGGGCATATAAAAAACAAATTAGCTAATGTTTGTATCCCAATCATCATTCTCGCGGGGCATACCAGGGAAGAATTATTAGAGCCTTACTTCAATCAAGGGGTCGACGACTTTCTCGCTAAACCGGTCAATCCTGCCTTATTGAAGGCCAAGCTCCGTTCGCTTACTAAAGTTCGGCAAATGCTGCATCAGCACAAAGTCGACTGCAAACAACTTTCCGCCTATCATCAACTGGTCGAACAGGAACAGGCTGTTGCCATAAATCTTTATGAAAATATATTAAGGGTCAATTATTTGGAAACCCCTGTAGTCAAGCCGTGGGTTTCCGCCCGTTCATTGTTCAAGGGTGATATCGTGTTAGTGGGGAAGACGCCGGATAATCGTCTTCACGCGTTATTGGGTGACTTTTCCGGTTACGGCATTTCGGCCTATGTCGCGGCGGCGCCCACGGCGGAAATATTCTATGGCATGAGCGCCAAGGGTTTCGATATAACCGAGATAACCCAGGAAATAAATCGTAAATTACATCAATTGTTGCCGAGCAATATGTTTTTAACGGCCGCCATCGTAGGGCTTGATCCGAATACCAAAACTTTACACGCACTAAATTGTGGCATGCCTGAACAAGTTTTGGTGAAACGCTCGAGCGGTAGCCACAAGCCGATCGTTTCCAATAATTTACCGTTAGGTATTCTCGGCGATGTCGATCTGCAATTGCAAACCTTTGAAGTGAGCGGCAAGGATTATCTGTATTTGCTCTCGCGTGCGGTCAGCGAGGCTAAAAATGCTGCTGGACGCGGATTTGGCCATGAAGCCATCATGGAATGCCTTAGTCAACATGAGGCTTCCGCTTTTGATGACCTTATAGCCCGACTGCGGCAACATTGCGGAAATAAGCATATTCAGCAGGAGATTACTTTTGTCGAGTTACATTGCGATGTCGACAATGCGCCTTGGAAATCCGATGTGATAGCGCACGAATTCGGCCATATTGACGCACTAGCATGGAAAACGATGATGGAATTCGATATAACTACCCTAAAGAAATTAAATCCGGTTCCCGTCGTCGTTAATGCCTTGATGGAAATTCAAGGTTTGCAGGAACATCGGCAAACGATTTTTTTGATCGTGACGGAATTATTCGCCAATGCGCTCGATCATGGCCTGCTAAAGCTTGATTCCGCTATTAAGCAGACAGCGGAAGGGTTTATGCGATATTACGAACTCAGGGATGAACGTCTAAGAACGGTGCAAGCAGGGACTGTCCGCATTCAGTTCAACCATCAGCCGACAGAGACGGGAGGACGCCTGATCATAAAGCTCAAGGACAGCGGAGATGGATTCTTGCGCAACGAATGGGTTGAGGATCTGAATAACAACAGGGGATTTTCCGGTCGCGGCATCGCCTTGTTAAGATCGTTATGCAGTAGCATCAGATATCAAGGGGTCGGCAACCGGGTCACTGTCGTTTTCGATTGGCGCCATTGAGCTTGTAGAGTCAATGACTCATTAGAATTGGATAGATCGTTTTAAAATTCTATCTTAATCAGTGATTTCAATAATTGATTGGTCATTAAATTCTTGGGTTTTCCAAAATTCAACGATTTTAAATGCAATTCAGAAAGCAGCGTTTAAATGAGGAGTATTGGACCTCATTTTCATGGATTTTGAGAAGATGATAGGGGCATGGCGTTTTTTTTGGGCAAAGAGACATTTAATGCGGTGTTGCCGCGCTGATGGTTTGGTGCCAAAAACTTTGAAAGCCTGGGACTTGTAACATTCATTGAAACCCACGTGCAAGCGAGCCGATCCGGATGAGGAAACTATCGACTGGAAAGCCGTATGCGGGAACGATAGCTCAGATCCTGGAAGTTATTTAAAGCCATATCTTATACAGCTGTTGCTTTTCAAAAAACTGTTGGATTCGGTTTGCATATCCTACACGCCGATGCAAACTTGTAGCCAATACAAATCATTATTAACAGATTAGGTATTCTGTGTCTCAAAATTTCATACCACTGAAACATTAGAACCACTGCGATTTTGTGAGGAAAATCACAAAAACTATATTGAATTATCAGGTAAGTATGGCATGATAGTCAATAACATTAAAATTACCATGGTTATTTGGCCGAACAGCATGCCCGCGCGTGAAAAATTATTGCTTTCAACGAAATAACTGAACGCCAAGTGGCGCTAAGAAGACCGAGTAAGAGTCGTTATCTAACTACGCTGTATGACCTGGCTTCGATGCTAATCGGGATTATCCCGGAATGATGAAGTTTTTATTGTTTCAGCGATTCGTCATGTTGGCCGATATAAATCTAGACTAGCTAGAGTCTACTCAGAAAATATAACCTACTGATTATAAATATTTATTAGGTGATATTTGCTATAATTAATGCACAAAAAACATGCCTTTGACTTCAAAAACCGTGCAGAGATGATTCGAACCACCAGCGCAAAACAACTGACGATAGCCGAATTCGACTGGCCCTTTGAGACGGCCCTGGATAAGAATAATCGCTGGGTCAAGCTCAGTGACTGCATTCCGTGGGACGAACTGGCGGAGAGCTATTATCAAGGCCTGCCGACTGATAGAGGCCGTCCGTTGAAAGACGCGCGCCTGGTGATCGGCGCCGTGATCATCAAACACAAGCTATGCCTGTCTGACGTAGAAACCGTGCTGCAGATCCAAGAAAACCCGTACCTGCAATACTTCGTAGGCCTGCCGGGTTATCAGGCAACGGCACCGTTTGCCCCGTCGTTATTGGTCGAAATCCGCAAACGCATGGGCGAGGCGGTGTTCGAAGGCTTTCATCGGGCCATTATCGAGGCGCATGAAGGCAAAAAGCCGGTCAAGCCTGAACCGCAAGCACCGCTTGATGCGGCCCTGGGTTCCAAGTCTGACACCGGCCCAACCGAAGAAAAGCCCAGTGCTTCCGTGGATGCCGCCTCTGAGCAAACTGGGCCAGAAGGCATGGCGCCTGCGCATCGCGGCCAATTGATTTTAGATGCCACCGTGGTCGAACAAGCCATCCGTTTTCCCACTGACTTGAGTTTGCTGAACGAAGCGCGTGAATTCAGTGAACAAATCATCGACACCCTGTGTGTCCACCTGAAGGTTGGCACTAAACCCAGAACCTATCGCCGGAAAGCCCGCGCCGCGTATCTGGCCATCGCCAAACAAAAGCGTCCTGGCCGGAAAACGTTGCGCCGGGGCATCAAGCAACAATTACAGTATCTGCGCCGCAATCTGGGCCATATCGAGCAACTCTTAGCGCCGATTCCGGAGGGCCAGCCGCTGCCGCTACCCGGCTGGCTGCTTCATCGTTACTGGGTGATCCAGCACGTGTACCAGCAGCAATGGGAGATGTATCAAACCCAGACACGCCGCTGTGACCATCGCATCGTCAGCATCAGTCAGCCCTATGTGCGGCCCATGGTGCGCGGCAAACAAGACCAGCCGGTCGAGTTTGGTGCCAAGCTCAGCGTCAGTTTAACCGGCGAGGGCTTGGCCCATGTCGACCGCCTGCGTTGGGATGCCTTTCATGAAGGCTTAGACCTGGCAGCACAGGTTGAGGCCTACCGCGAGCGATTCGGCCACTATCCGGAACGGGTGATCGCCGACCCCATCTATGGCACGCGCGCCAACCGCGACTACTTGAAACAACGCAGCATCCACTTTGCCGGCAAGCCGCTCGGCCGCCCCAAACAAGTCACCGACGCCAATCGCGAACAACTCAAGCAAGCCAAGGCCCAACGCAGACAAGACTATTTGCAACGCATCCCCATCGAGGGCAAATTCGGCCAGGGCAAGAATGGTTACCGGCTCAATTATATCCGGGCCAAGCGTGCCAACACCTCATTCGCCTGGATCAACACCATCTTCCTGGTCATGAACCTGTTGATCCTGGAAAGGATCTTTTTTGGCCTTAGTCAATGCGGCCTTGCTAGTTTGATGAGGGCAGTTGCACAGGTCTGGGAACAAAGGGTTTTAACTCAGCGCGCTCAGCTCCACTTAGCCGTCCGGCTTGTACATAACTATGGCTGATTTACTGAGTAAACTCTAAATAATTAAGTTTCAACATGAATCCAACGCATGATGAGCCGCTATGCGCGATATTACTTGGCGGACGCGAAGACCAACAGATTAGGGAATGTTGTGCCGTATTGACCCAGTTTAATTACCGATATTCGCGCTATGAAACGGTAAAGAGTTTGTTGAATGGGATCAGTTCGGCCAATGTCGATTTACTATTATTAGATCAACAATCCATCGATGCCGATGAGCTTGGGCATATAAAAAACAAATTAGCTAATGTTTGTATCCCAATCATCATTCTCGCGGGGCATACCAGGGAAGAATTATTAGAGCCTTACTTCAATCAAGGGGTCGACGACTTTCTCGCTAAACCGGTCAATCCTGCCTTATTGAAGGCCAAGCTCCGTTCGCTTACTAAAGTTCGGCAAATGCTGCATCAGCACAAAGTCGACTGCAAACAACTTTCCGCCTATCATCAACTGGTCGAACAGGAACAGGCTGTTGCCATAAATCTTTATGAAAATATATTAAGGGTCAATTATTTGGAAACCCCTGTAGTCAAGCCGTGGGTTTCCGCCCGTTCATTGTTCAAGGGTGATATCGTGTTAGTGGGGAAGACGCCGGATAATCGTCTTCACGCGTTATTGGGTGACTTTTCCGGTTACGGCATTTCGGCCTATGTCGCGGCGGCGCCCACGGCGGAAATATTCTATGGCATGAGCGCCAAGGGTTTCGATATAACCGAGATAACCCAGGAAATAAATCGTAAATTACATCAATTGTTGCCGAGCAATATGTTTTTAACGGCCGCCATCGTAGGGCTTGATCCGAATACCAAAACTTTACACGCACTAAATTGTGGCATGCCTGAACAAGTTTTGGTGAAACGCTCGAGCGGTAGCCACAAGCCGATCGTTTCCAATAATTTACCGTTAGGTATTCTCGGCGATGTCGATCTGCAATTGCAAACCTTTGAAGTGAGCGGCAAGGATTATCTGTATTTGCTCTCGCGTGCGGTCAGCGAGGCTAAAAATGCTGCTGGACGCGGATTTGGCCATGAAGCCATCATGGAATGCCTTAGTCAACATGAGGCTTCCGCTTTTGATGACCTTATAGCCCGACTGCGGCAACATTGCGGAAATAAGCATATTCAGCAGGAGATTACTTTTGTCGAGTTACATTGCGATGTCGACAATGCGCCTTGGAAATCCGATGTGATAGCGCACGAATTCGGCCATATTGACGCACTAGCATGGAAAACGATGATGGAATTCGATATAACTACCCTAAAGAAATTAAATCCGGTTCCCGTCGTCGTTAATGCCTTGATGGAAATTCAAGGTTTGCAGGAACATCGGCAAACGATTTTTTTGATCGTGACGGAATTATTCGCCAATGCGCTCGATCATGGCCTGCTAAAGCTTGATTCCGCTATTAAGCAGACAGCGGAAGGGTTTATGCGATATTACGAACTCAGGGATGAACGTCTAAGAACGGTGCAAGCAGGGACTGTCCGCATTCAGTTCAACCATCAGCCGACAGAGACGGGAGGACGCCTGATCATAAAGCTCAAGGACAGCGGAGATGGATTCTTGCGCAACGAATGGGTTGAGGATCTGAATAACAACAGGGGATTTTCCGGTCGCGGCATCGCCTTGTTAAGATCGTTATGCAGTAGCATCAGATATCAAGGGGTCGGCAACCGGGTCACTGTCGTTTTCGATTGGCGCCATTGAGCTTGTAGAGTCAATGACTCATTAGAATTGGATAGATCGTTTTAAAATTCTATCTTAATCAGTGATTTCAATAATTGATTGGTCATTAAATTCTTGGGTTTTCCAAAATTCAACGATTTTAAATGCAATTCAGAAAGCAGCGTTTAAATGAGGAGTATTGGACCTCATTTTCATGGATTTTGAGAAGATGATAGGGGCATGGCGTTTTTTTTGGGCAAAGAGACATTTAATGCGGTGTTGCCGCGCTGATGGTTTGGTGCCAAAAACTTTGAAAGCCTGGGACTTGTAACATTCATTGAAACCCACGTGCAAGCGAGCCGATCCGGATGAGGAAACTATCGACTGGAAAGCCGTATGCGGGAACGATAGCTCAGATCCTGGAAGTTATTTAAAGCCATATCTTATACAGCTGTTGCTTTTCAAAAAACTGTTGGATTCGGTTTGCATATCCTACACGCCGATGCAAACTTGTAGCCAATACAAATCATTATTAACAGATTAGGTATTCTGTGTCTCAAAATTTCATACCACTGAAACATTAGAACCACTGCGATTTTGTGAGGAAAATCACAAAAACTATATTGAATTATCAGGTAAGTATGGCATGATAGTCAATAACATTAAAATTACCATGGTTATTTGGCCGAACAGCATGCCCGCGCGTGAAAAATTATTGCTTTCAACGAAATAACTGAACGCCAAGTGGCGCTAAGAAGACCGAGTAAGAGTCGTTATCTAACTACGCTGTATGACCTGGCTTCGATGCTAATCGGGATTATCCCGGAATGATGAAGTTTTTATTGTTTCAGCGATTCGTCATGTTGGCCGATATAAATCTAGACTAGCTAGAGTCTACTCAGAAAATATAACCTACTGATTATAAATATTTATTAGGTGATATTTGCTATAATTAATGCACAAAAAACATGCCTTTGACTTCAAAAACCGTGCAGAGATGATTTGAACCACCAGCGCAAAACAACTGACGATAGCCGAATTCGACTGGCCCTTTGAGACGGCCCTGGATAAGAATAATCGCTGGGTCAAGCTCAGTGACTGCATTCCGTGGGACGAACTGGCGGAGAGCTATTATCAAGGCCTGCCGACTGATAGAGGCCGTCCGTTGAAAGACGCGCGCCTGGTGATCGGCGCCGTGATCATCAAACACAAGCTATGCCTGTCTGACGTAGAAACCGTGCTGCAGATCCAAGAAAACCCGTACCTGCAATACTTCGTAGGCCTGCCGGGTTATCAGGCAACGGCACCGTTTGCCCCGTCGTTATTGGTCGAAATCCGCAAACGCATGGGCGAGGCGGTGTTCGAAGGCTTTCATCGGGCCATTATCGAGGCGCATGAAGGCAAAAAGCCGGTCAAGCCTGAACCGCAAGCACCGCTTGATGCGGCCCTGGGTTCCAAGTCTGACACCGGCCCAACCGAAGAAAAGCCCAGTGCTTCCGCGGATGCCGCCTCTGAGCAAACTGGGCCAGAAGGCATGGCGCCTGCGCATCGCGGCCAATTGATTTTAGATGCCACCGTGGTCGAACAAGCCATCCGTTTTCCCACTGACTTGAGTTTGCTGAACGAAGCGCGTGAATTCAGTGAACAAATCATCGACACCCTGTGTGTCCACCTGAAGGTTGGCACTAAACCCAGAACCTATCGCCGGAAAGCCCGCGCCGCGTATCTGGCCATCGCCAAACAAAAGCGTCCTGGCCGGAAAACGTTGCGCCGGGGCATCAAGCAACAATTACAGTATCTGCGCCGCAATCTGGGCCATATCGAGCAACTCTTAGCGCCGATTCCGGAGGGCCAGCCGCTGCCGCTACCCGGCTGGCTGCTTCATCGTTACTGGGTGATCCAGCACGTGTACCAGCAGCAATGGGAGATGTATCAAACCCAGACACGCCGCTGTGACCATCGCATCGTCAGCATCAGTCAGCCCTATGTGCGGCCCATGGTGCGCGGCAAACAAGACCAGCCGGTCGAGTTTGGTGCCAAGCTCAGCGTCAGTTTAACCGGCGAGGGCTTGGCCCATGTCGACCGCCTGCGTTGGGATGCCTTTCATGAAGGCTTAGACCTGGCAGCACAGGTTGAGGCCTACCGCGAGCGATTCGGCCACTATCCGGAACGGGTGATCGCCGACCCCATCTATGGCACGCGCGCCAACCGCGACTACTTGAAACAACGCAGCATCCACTTTGCCGGCAAGCCGCTCGGCCGCCCCAAACAAGTCACCGACGCCAATCGCGAACAACTCAAGCAAGCCAAGGCCCAACGCAGACAAGACTATTTGCAACGCATCCCCATCGAGGGCAAATTCGGCCAGGGCAAGAATGGTTACCGGCTCAATTATATCCGGGCCAAGCGTGCCAACACCTCATTCGCCTGGATCAACACCATCTTCCTGGTCATGAACCTGTTGATCCTGGAAAGGATCTTTTTTGGCCTTAGTCAATGCGGCCTTGCTAGTTTGATGAGGGCAGTTGCACAGGTCTGGGAACAAAGGGTTTTAACTCAGCGCGCTCAGCTCCACTTAGCCGTCCGGCTTGTACATAACTATGGCTGATTTACTGAGTAAACTCTATTTACCCATTTACCGCAAGGGGACGAAGCTTGATACCGTGACGGCACGACGCGAGGCCATCGAAGCCTGGGTGGATGTGCCTTTTCGCATGCGAGATCTGCTGGCGGGAATGCATCGACTATTAGACCCGGATATCCGGCTTGAAGTCCACGACGGCGAACCACGGCAAGAACAAACGTTAATGTACCGCTCTGACGTTAAATCTGACGGAAGAGATTTTGCATGCGGAAAATTGAAGACCCGTCGCCAACTCAAGATTGGCGGCCGGGAGTGGACGTTGCTCATGTGCACGACACCGGCTTTTGAAACGCGCGTGTCAAATCGCCGGCGTTCGATGATGACGGCTACTATCGGTGTCGTGTTAACACTGACGTTGAGTTGTTTGGCCTGGCTGCTGGCCAGGGGACGTACTGTGGCGCTAGTGCGTTACCGGAAATTATTCGATCAGGCCGGTGACGGCGTTTTGCTCGCTAGCCGCGATTACCGTTTTGTCGATGCCAACGCCGCCGTTTTGAAGTTGCTGGGTTATCGCCGCGAAGAGCTGATGAAGCTGCGATTGTTCGATGTCTTGGCTTGGCACGAATGGTCGAGGGTTGAACCGGCTGCGGCCGTAATCATGATTGGTAAACCACATCTGCAGGAATGGATGTATAGACGCAAGGATGGTACCGAATTTCCGGCCGAAGTTAACTTGCGTTGGCTGGATAACGACTGTTATCTGGCAATCGTCCGCGATCTTTCCGAACGAAAAAAAGCGGAACAACAATTGTACCTGAGCGCGAAGGTATTCGAATCGAGCCGGGAGGGCATTGTCATTACCGACGCCGATAATGTGATCGTGTCCGTTAATCGGGCCTATACTGAAATCAGTGGCTATACGAACGAGGAAGCGATCGGCAAGACACCGCGCCTGGTATCTTCCGGAAAGCATGGCAAGGCGTTTTATCGGGCCATGTGGAACGATATTCACAATCGTGGATATTGGCAGGGTGAGGTCATTAATCGGCGCAAGAACGGCGACTTGTATCCGCAATGGATTTCTATCAATGTCATTCGTGATCGGACCGGTCAAATTACTCATCATGTCGGTATTATGAGCGATCTTTCCGAATTTAAAGCGGCCGAAGAACAAATTCAGTTTCTCAGCAATTTCGATTCACTGACCCATTTGCCGAATCGTTCTCTGTTACGTGATCGGACGCAGCTGGCTTTGGCGTCGGCACGCCGGTCGCATCAACAAATTGTCATGATGTATATCGACCTCGATCGTTTTAAAATCATCAATGACTCGCTTGGGCCCGACGCCGGCGACCGCCTGCTTAAAGAGTTGTCTAGACGGTTGGTCAAACACTTGCATCCGGACGATACTCTGAGCCGTCAGGGCGGCGACGAATTGATGCTGCTGTTGCCCGATACCAACGCGGAAGGTGCCGCTCATGTCGCCCAGAAAATTTTATCGCTGCTCGCGCAACCATTTGTTATCGACGGTCGACACCTTACGTTGACGGCCAGCATCGGTATTGCCGAATATCCCCAGGACGGGGATACCTTCGACCAGCTTGCTCAATCGGCGGATGCGGCGATGTTCCGCGCTAAAGAGCGGGGCCGTAATAATTTTCAATTCTATACCCGCCAACTGCATGAAAAAGCAAGACATGTATTGGAGATTGAGAGTGATTTGCGCCAAGCGCTTCAGCGCGGCGAATTAATGTTGTACTATCAACCGCAGGTAGATGCGAAAACGCTCGAAATCATCGGGGCGGAGGCGCTGATACGATGGAGCCATCCGCGCAAAGGCATAGTGCCGCCCGGACAATTTATTCCGGTGGCGGAAGAAAGCGGTCTGATCGTGGATATCGGCGAATGGGTGTTACACGAAGCGGTCAGCCAGGCAGTCGCCTGGCAAGCGGCGGGGCTCCGGATCGTTCCGGTTGCGGTTAATATATCGGTCGCGCAATTTCGGCAAGATGAGTTGTATCAGAAAGTGGTGCATGCGCTGGACGAGCATAAACTTGAACCGGCTCTGCTGGAGTTGGAAATTACCGAAGGCGTTGCGATGGAGAATTCCGAACGGACCACCGGCATGCTGGACAATCTCAACGCCCTGGGTGTCAAGCTATCGATCGACGATTTCGGTACCGGTTATTCGTCACTGAGTTATCTGAAGCGGTACAAAATCGACAAATTGAAGATCGATCAGTCTTTTATTCGCGATCTTTGCAGTGATTCAGGGGATGATGGTATCGTTACCGCCATAATCAGTATGGCTAAAAGCTTGGGTTTCAAAACCATCGCGGAAGGGGTCGAAACCCGCGAGCAGCTGGATTTTCTGAAGCGAAAAGATTGTGATGAAATCCAGGGTTACCTTTTCAGCAAACCGGTTCCGGCCGAGACATTTGCCGAGTTGTTGCGACAGGGCAAAATCCGATCGATAGACGAGAAAGACGTTGTCTTTTAATATGTTCTTTGCCAAACTGCCGCTTTAAGCTTGTCGAAGCGGGTTTTTCGTTCGGCATTTGTATGATGACGGCTCGTCAGTCGGGGGAATTATGTACCGATAAACAACGACTCCAAACCAACCATTGAAAGCCGAATAGGTCTCATTGAAATTGCAGCATGGTCTTTTTTCGTAACGCGATATTGCAACGCGCCATTTGTTTTATCTTTTTGAGTGCGGCGTTGTTATCCCATACCCAATTGTTGTTCGCCTGCGAGTCCATGCAGGGCGAACCGAAAATGGTGTGCTGTTGCGGCGATTCCATGCCCGACGATACCTGTCCGATGAGTGAGAGCTGCGGCATGCGGCATGACTCGCATCAAGACACCTGTTGCGAAGTCAGCCAGCAAGCATTGACCGATCTGGCCGTGACGGATGCTTCCGCTACGGTTGAAACGTTGACCTTGGTGCTGGATGGCCCGCAGCCGCCGCCACTATTCGATCGCCGGGAAACGACCGTTTTCCCGCAACCTCTTTTTTTCGCAATCTTTCCGCACGAACCGTTGCCGGCAAGCGGCGACGGGCAAATTTATCTGCGCACTCTCCGTATTCGGCTGTAAGCCGGTCTCTATTGATAAAAATCCATGCGCCTGTGATGCGGGCGTTTAGCCGTAACAAGTTTTTCGTAATACATCGCGCTTGATGCCGGTTCCGGACTTCAGGCGGTTAAACGCGGTATGAGCTTGTTTACCCAAATGACGATTTTTCAAGCAGAGATTCTCCATGAAATCATATCTCATCGTTTTTCGATGGTTGTTAGTGACCGCGGCCTTTGTCCCTGCAATCATTTCCGCTGCCGACGGAGCCCATGGCGATTTCGGTTCAAATAGTCCGATGCTTCTCGACGACGAGGTACCGGAAACCTTGTCATCCACGCGGTTGGTATCCGCTATTCTGGACGCCAATCCGCAATTGGAAATGGTTCGGGCGGTATGGCGGGCGATGGCCAGTCGTATCGAACAATCATCGGCCCTGGACGACCCCGTGCTATCGCATGGATTTGCACCGCTGACGATCGGCCGTCAGGGCGGCGGTTTTTCGCAAAATACGGCCATTTCCCAAAAATTCCCCTGGCCTGGAAAACGGCAGTTGCGGGCCGAAGCGGCTGCTTTCGACGCCGAGGCGGCTAAAGAAAACGTCGTGACATTGCGCTTGCTGCTGACGGCGACCGCGAAGGCATTGTTCGCGGATTGGTATTACATCCATCGAGCTCTGGAAATATATGAGCTTAATCGGCTTTTATTGACCGATTTTCGCGACACCGCTCTCGATCATTATGCGACAGGACTCGCCGGCAAGCAGGATGCGCTGCGCGCCGAGGTCGAAGTCGCGCTACTTGAGCATCAAACAATCGCGCTGGAACGCGAAAGGCGCACGCTTCTCGCGCGGATTAACACATTGCTGAACCGTTCGCCGGATACGCCTCTGCCGGCGCCGGTCGGACTGAGCTCCGAGCTGACATTGCCTGAACCGGAGGCATTGCAACGAATCGCGATGCGATCTCGACCGGAATTGAAAGAACTGACGGCCCGCATCGAGGCCTCCAAAACGCGTCGCGATTTAGCGGCAAAAGCCTTTTACCCCGATTTCAAAGTGTCCGCGGGTTACAACAACTTCTGGCGGCTAGAGGAGTAGCGTTTCATCGTCGGCGTCGAGGTCAATCTGCCGTTGGATCGAGACAAACGGCTTGCCGCCGAAGAGGAAGCGCAGGCTCGTATCAGGCAAGCCGAATGGAACCACGTCGATCGCACCGCACATATCAGGGAAGAAGTGCAGATTGCCTACGAGCTAACCTTGGAAAGCCTGGATGTCTACAAGTTGCATCAGGAAAAACTGTTGCCGCTGGCAAACGCAACCTTGAATGCGGCGATGGCCGATTACCGTGGCGGCACCGGTGATTTTCTGAACTTGATCAGCTGCGAGAAAAATCTGCTCCAAACTCAATTACAGAGCGAACGGTCGTTGGCGGACATGCACCGCCGTCTGGCCGAACTCGAGCATGCGGTCGGCAGCGTCTCGCCTTTTTCAACAGTAAGGGCGCAGCAGGATACAGTACTATGAAGGCAAAGCATAAATTGGGTGTGTTTATCGGGTCGGCCATGTTTTTCACGCTGTTAGGAAGTCTCGCATTGATGCACATTGGCCGAGCCCACGATACCGCGACCGTGCTTGACAAAGCTCCAAGCCAGCGGGCTGGCTCATTCGGCGTAGATGTCATGCTGGCACCGGAAAAACCGCGAGTCGGGAACAATACATTGATAGTATTCCTCCAGGACGAAGACGGACGTCCTGTTGTCGATGCCCGAATCGAAGCGCTGTCGGAGATGCCGGCAATGGGCTCGATGCCGGCCATGCCGGTGCCGATCGACATGAAAATGGATAGCCCCGGCCATTATCGGGGCCGGTATGAATTGCCGATGGCTGGTTACTGGCCGTTGACGCTGTCTATTCGGTCCGACGCTAAGGGCACGGCGCGATTGACTTTCGACATGAGTACCGGCCGTGCCGGTGTCGAATTGACCTCCGCCACGCCCGGCGATGACGAATCGAAGCGAGTCGCTGCCGGTCAAGCCCCGTCGCAAGCGGCTACGTTCACCATCGATAGCAACCGTCGGCAACTGATCGGCGTGAAAACCGGCCGCGTCGAATACCGGCCGTTGATCAAAACCGTTCGTTCGCCGGCGCGAATCGTCTACGACGAAACCGGTCTGACCGACGTCAGGCTCAAGTTCGACGGCTGGATAGGCGAACTCAAAGCCGATTACCTTGGCAAGCCGGTGAAAAAAGGTCAAACCTTGTTAACCGTCTACAACCCGCAGTTGATCGCTACCCAGGAAGAATATCTCGACAGTCTGAAGCGAAGCGATAAACATCTGGACAAGCTTGCCGAGGCGGCCCGTCGTCGCCTGACGCGGTGGGGCATTACCCCCGCTCAGATTCAGGTCGTGGCGCGTCGCGGCCAAGCCCTGGAATATTTGCCGATACTATCGCCCGTCAGCGGCGCCGTCGTCGAAAAACACATCGTGGCCGGCTCGGCCGTGAAGGCCGGCACGCCGCTGCTGCGCATCGCCGATCTATCCGCGGTCTGGGCGGAGGCCCAGGTTTACGAATCCGATCTGCCTTGGATCAAGCCGGGCATGCGCGCGGAAGTCGTGTTGGAGGATCAGCCGGATCGGCGTTTTTGCGGCTTTATCGAATTCGTCGATCCGATCGTCGATAGTGTCACCCGTTCTGCCAGGGTGCGGATGACATTGCCGAATCCGGACGGCGGGCTGCGTCCGGACCGTTATGCCCGCATGAACCTTCAAATCAACCTAGGTAAACGCCTGCTGGTGCCGGAGCAGGCGGTGATCTATGCCGGAAAAAAACGCGTTGTATTTCTGGACTTGGGCGAAGGACGCCTGCAACCGAAAATAATCAGAGCCGGTCTGCGCAACGCCGACTATATCGAAGTGCTGGAGGGGCTGGCCGAAGGCGATGAAATCGTCACGTCCGGTAATTTCCTGGTCGCTGCGGAAAGCAAACTCAAATCGGGGTTGGAACAATGGTAGACGAAGCTCCTAAACATCAACCGGGTCCGGTTCAGCGCTTGATCGCCTATTGCGCTAACAATGCCTTGGTCACGCTGTTGATTGTGTCGATTTGCGCATTCTGGGGATACAGGTCATTGCTCGCCACGCCGCTGGATGCAATCCCCGATCTATCCGATCCGCAGGTCATCATCTACACCGACTGGCCCGGCCGCAGCCCGGATCTGGTCGAAGACCAGATTACCTATCCTCTCTCCGCGACACTGCTGGCGGCGCCCGGCGTGCGCCAGGTGCGCGGGCAAAGCTTCATGGGACAGAGTTTTGTGTATGCGATCTTCGAGGAAGGCACGGACCTCTACTGGGCGCGTTCGCGAGTCGGCGAATACCTGGATCAGGTGGCGGCGCAATTACCCGACGGCGTGCAGCCGACCCTGGGCCCTGACGCCACCGGCGTGGGCTGGGTGTATCAATATGCCTTGGTCGACAAATCCGGCCAACAGGACCTAGCGCAACTGCGCAGCCTGCAGGACTTCAAGCTGCGTTATTGGCTGGAGTCGGTCGAAGGCGTCGCCGAAGTCGCGGCCATCGGCGGTTTCGAGAAGGAATACCAAGTTACGGTCGATCCCGATAAGCTGGCCGGTTACGGCATTACCTTAAACCAGATCGCACGAGCCGTCCGCCAGTCCAACAACGATGTCGGCGGCCGGGTGCTGGAAATCGCCGGCCACGAACATTTTATTCGCGGCCGCGGCTATATCCACGGCATAGACGATATCGAACGCATCGCGTTGACCGCCAATCCGGCCGGCGCGCCGGTCACTGTCGGCCAGATCGCAACGGTCAGTGTGGGGCCGGCCATGCGGCGCGGTTTGGCGGAACTGGACGGCAACGGCGAAACGGTGGGCGGCATCGTCATCATGCGCCACGGCGAGGACGCGCTGGACGTCATCGAGCGGGTCAAACAGCGCCTGGCCGACATCAAGCGCTCGCTGCCGCCAGGCGTCGAGGTCGTCACGGTCTACGACCGCTCGGACTTGATCGAACGCGCGATCGCCACCCTGAAGAACACCTTGTTCGAAGAAATGGCGGTCGTGTCGCTGGTCATCATCGGATTCTTATGGCATTTTCGCTCGTCGCTGATCGCGATCCTGACCCTGCCGGTCGCGATCTTACTGGCCTTCATTCCGATGTCCGCGCAGCATCTGACCGCGGACATCATGTCGTTGGGCGGCATCGCCGTGGCCATCGGCGCGATGGTCGATGCCGCGATCACGCTAATCGAAAATAGCCATAAGCGTCTGGAAAACCGGGAAAACATCGGCGAAGCCGAACGCCGCCACATCATCATCCGGGCCATGCAGGAGGTAGGCCCCAGCATTTTCTTTGCATTACTGATCATCACGGTCTCGTTTCTGCCGGTGTTTGCGTTACAAGGCGCCGAAGGCCGCTTGTTCAAGCCCCTGGCCTACACCAAGACCTACGCGATGGCCTTTGCGGCCCTGCTGGCCGTCACGCTGATTCCGGCCCTGGCGGTGCATTTGATTCGCGGCAAGCTGCACGGCGATAAAAATCGTTTCACCCAAAAAATCGTGGCCTGGTACATCCCGGTCGTGCGTTGGGCGCTGCGTTTTCGCGGCTGGGTGATCGGCGTGTCGCTGCTGGCGTTGCTTGGTTCGATGCCGGTGTTTTTCAAGCTCGGCAACGAGTTCATGCCGCCTCTGAACGAAGGCAGCATACTTTACATGCCCACGACTTTGCCGGGCATGTCGATCACCGAAGCGGGCAAGGTGCTGCAAGCTATGGACCGCCAGTTGAAGGCCTTTCCGGAAGTGGAACGGGTATTCGGCAAGATCGGTCGATCGACATCCCCGACCGATCCGGCGCCGTTGTCGATGGTGGAAGCCGTGGTCACGTTAAAACCTAAGGCAGAGTGGCGGGAGGGCTTGAACTGGGACGACCTGATCGCCGACATGGACCTTACCCTGCGTTTTCCGGGCATGCCCAATATCTGGTGGATGCCGATACAGACCCGCACCGAAATGCTGGCGACCGGTATGCGCTCCAACTTGGGCATCAAGGTGTACGGCGACGATTTGAAAACCATAGAAAGCGCCGCGCTGACTATCGAGCAGGTCTTACGGCAGGACGAACGCACGAAGCCTTTTACCCGTAGCGCCTTTAGCGAGCGTCTGACCGGCGGCAATTTCATCGATTTCGTGATCGACCGGGACAAAATCGCCCGTTACGGCCTGACGGTGGATGACGTGGAACAGGTTTTGATGGCCGCGGTCGGCGGACAAACGGTGTCCCGGACCATCGAAGGACGCGAGCGCTATGCGATCAATCTGCGTTACGCGCGCGAGTTTCGCGACAATCCGGAGGATTTAGCCCGGATCTTGGTGCCGACGCCCGGCGGCGCGCAAATCCCGATCAGCCAGCTCGCCCGCATCGATTTCATCAGCGGTCCGCCGATGCTGCGCAACGAAGAGGGGTTTATGGTTTCCTTCGTGCTGGTCGATGTCAAAAGCATCGGCATCGCCGATTATGTCGATTTGGCGAAACGGGTCGTCAGTGAAAAAGTCGACTTGCCGCCAGGCGTTCGCTTGGAGTGGGCCGGCCAATACCAATATTTCGAGCAAGCCAAGGCCGAACTGAGTGTGCTGGCGCCGTTGACGCTGGCAATCGTGTTTTTAATGCTCTTTTTAAACCACGGTTCCGTTGGCGAATCCCTGATCATCATGCTGACGATTCCTTTTTCGTTGATCGGCGCCGTCTGGTTGTTGTATTGGTTCGATTACAACTTGAGCGTCGCGGTCTGGGTCGGCATGATCGCGCTGGCCGGACTCGCTGCCGAGATGGGCGTGCTGATGATGCTGTATCTCGACTTGAGCTATCGAAAGCGTCTAGTCGAAAACGGCCTGCAATCCCGGCATGACCTTGCCGAAGCGATCGTCGAAGGCGCCGCCCGCCGCATTCGCCCGAAACTGATGACCGGCATCACGACTCTGGCCGGATTGACGCCTATCCTGTGGCAGACAGGAACCGGCGCCGACGTGATGAAACGCATCGCGGCGCCGATGGTGGGAGGGATCGTTTCGACACTGATCGTGGCATTGGTCGTATTCCCGGCGATTTATTTCTATTGGAAGAGTTGGAAAGTTAAATAAGATGAAGGCGCCGCGAATCGTCCATCGCCGATTTGTTCATCCATTGCTATCGATTTTTTGTTATTCTCGATGGTTGTAAAACGATTGATTCTCATAATCAGAGATCGCATTAGAAGCGAATGAAACTGACCATCGGTAAGCTGGCCAAGCACAGCGGCGTCACGATAGAAACCATTCGTCACTATCAACGCATCGGGTTGCTGGACGAACCTGAAAAGCCGCCCGGTGGTTATCGTCTTTATCCGGCCGAAGCGGTTTCCAGGCTTCGGTTTATCAAACGGGCTCAGCGGGCCGGTTTTACCTTAAAAGAGGTAGCCGTTCTGCTTTCGCTGGACGGCAAACAGTGCGTCGAGGCTTGCCGGCTCGCCGAGCAAAAATGCCGGGAAATAGACCGTCAAATAGACGCATTGACGACGCTCAAGCAAGCGCTGCAACAGCTGGTCGACGACTGCCGTCAGACCGGATCATCGGAGCAATGCGCCGTTCTAAACGCGTTTAACGATGACGATACGGCAAGTTCCGATTAAAATCGGATCATCATCCGCTTGACCCTGTTCCCGAGAACAGGGTTTAGACTGCCGACCAAGGTTTCGTTAGGGCGAGTCTCTATGCAAACAAATCCTGAAAAGTCCAATAAACAATCCCTTTGGCTCGGCATAGGCGCCGGATTGGCCGCCATCGGCGCTTCGGCCTGCTGTGTCGGCCCGCTGTTGCTGGTTTCTTTGGGGATCGGCGGCGCCTGGATGAGCACGCTGATGTCAATGGAAGCGACGCGTCCTGTCTTTATCGCCCTGACCTTGATTTTTCTGGTCTTGGGATTTAGACGGCTTTATCTGCTTCCCAATCTCTGTCGAGAGGGCGACGCGTGCGCTCAATCCGGCGTTCGGCGCCGGCAACGCATTATCTTTTGGATCGGCTCCAGCCTGATCCTGTTGCTTTTGGCATTCCCCTGGATTGCGCCATACTTTTTACTATGAGAACTATCGCGACGAAAACCGCTTTGTTAACGTTACGGCTGGCATGCGCCTGCCTGTCTGCGCCTGTCGTTCATGCCGCTGCCGACGTTGGCCAGCAAAATACGATGCAGGTGGTGACGCTGGACATACAAAACATGACTTGTCAGCTGTGCCGGTTCACGATCAAAAAGGCGTTGCAGAACGTCAGCGGCGTTCAAGGCGTCACTGTCGATTATGATACGAAGACGGCGGAAGTCGATTTTGACCCCAGGCAAACCGACGTTCATGCTTTAATCAGGGCCAGCACCGATGCCGGCTACCCGGCAACCGCCCGCAGAACCTCTCAGTAATTGCCGCGAGTGACCAGCCATGTCCGATTGTTGTCCAAAAACTTCCGCTAAAACCAAACGGGTTTGCCCGGAGTGCGGATCGACTTGCATCAAAGTCGGCATGGCGACGCTGTACCATCAGGTCCGGTTCCCGGAAAACCAGCATATCGCGGTCGGTGACTATTATTTCTGTTCCTCGACACAATGTCCGGTCGCCTATTTTTCCGTCGCGGGCGAAACCGTTCCGAAACAACGTTTAAGAACCTACCAGGAGATGCAAAATGGCAAACTTTGTTATTGTTTCGATATCGATGCCGAACAATACCTGTCCGCATTGAGGGCTAATCGGGGCGCTCAGATCAAAGACTTCGTCGTACGACGAACTCAATTGGGCGATTGCGCTTGCGACATCCGAAATCCTTCGGGCCAATGCTGTTTAGCCCGCTTCAAACGCTTGGAAAATGCGTGAAATCATATTTTCCCGCAATTTATCATTTATCGAATAATCAAACCTAACTGTTAAATCATTAGCGAGAAATCCATGGCCGGTTGTTGTGATAATCATTGTTCTTTAGAGCGCATGCGCGAACGCCAGCGCGGCACCTTGCAAATCGTCCTGGCCATCAATGCGGCGATGTTCTTCGTCATCGCCGGCGCTGCTTTGTACGGCAATTCGACGTCCCTGTTGGCAGACAGCCTCGACAATCTGGGCGATGCGTTGACCTATGGACTAAGCCTTTATGCGGTGACGAGGGAGGCGACCGTCAAGGCCAAGGTCGCCTTGTTCAAAGGCTTGCTGATCGGATTGGCTGGCGTCGCAGTTATCGCCCAGATTATCTACAAGCTCTATGTTCCCAGTGTGCCCATCTTCGAAGTGATGGGAGGGTTCAGCCTGCTCGGTTTGCTGGCCAACGGCGTTTGTCTTTTCCTGCTTTGGCGGCATCGCCACGAAGACGTCAATATGAGTTCGGTTTGGGAGTGCTCGCGCAACGACATCGCGGCCAATCTGTCGGTTTTCGTGGCGGCCGGCGCCGTTTGGTTTACCGGTTCAGGTTGGCCCGACATTGCGGTGGCAATCGGTTTGGTATTGCTGTTGATCCGCTCTTCGGCCCGCGTCATTTCTTCGGCTGTCGAAGAACTGCGCCGATAATCGGTTATTCATGAAGCAGAAGTCATTCCGAAGCATCGGCAACAACATATGTGGCGCCAAAGGCCCTTATAAGATTACTTTTCCGTCACTCAGGACCGAAATGCCAAATTTTTTAGCCGAAGGATTGCAATACGCCGCTCATCATCGCAGGGCCTTTTTAGACGCTCATCAGAGAGCTCTCTGAACGGCCGGGAAACAAAATATTGAACACGCTCGACGCCTTTGCCTCTCACAAGATCCCGCAAGATAAATGGGGAACGAAGAAATATTCGTCGTTACTTCGGAAAACGGCTTTTTTGCGTTTTTTGGATAAGTATCTACCAATCTACGAATAACGATCATTTTTCCGCCATGCGGGTGATGAGTTGTCCCAATGTTACCAATGCCTCGTCCACCCGTTCGTCCCAATCGCAGGCACAACTCAGGCGAATGAAGTGACGGTATTTTTGCGTCGCCGAAAAAATCGGCCCCGGCGCTATGCTGATGCCTAAGGCCAAGGCCTGTTGGGTCAATGCTATCGCATCGACCTCGGCGGGCAGTTCCAGCCACAGCACGAAGCCGCCGGCAGGCTGCGTGACTCGCGTGCCGGCCGGAAAACTGGCGGCCACCGCCGCCGTCATGCGTTCGACGGCTTGCAGATAGCGGCTTCTTGCCTGGCGCAGATGGCGGTCGTAGCCGCCATGTCGCAAGAATTCGGCGACCGCCAGTTGCGGCAGGGTCGGTGTCGCCAGATTGGTCACATATTTCAGGTATTCAATTTTTTCCAGCAAGGCCGGGCCGGGGGCGGTCCAACCGATGCGTAACCCAGGCGACAACGATTTCGAGAAGGACGAACAATACACGACGCGATCTTCGTTATCGACGCTTTTGACCGGCGTCGGCCGTTGCAGGCTGAACCCTAAATCGCCGTAAATGTCGTCCTCGATCACCAGGATGCGTTGGCGGTTCGCCAGCTCGATCAACTGGCGTTTACGTTGGTCGGACATGCAGTAACCCAGTGGATTACTGTAGTTGGGCACGACGATACAGGCCTTGATCGGCCATTGTTCGCAGGCCAGCTGCAGGGCGTCCAGGGCAATGCCCTCGCGCGGATGGGTCGGAATTTCGATGGTCTTCAATCCCAGGGATTCGATAATTTGCAACAGTCCGTAAAAGGTCGGCGATTCGATCGCAACGATATCGCCGGGAACGGTGACGGCCCGTAGCGCCAGCGTGATCGCCTCCTGACAGCCACTGGTAATGATGATTTCGTTGGGGTTGATCGGGCAACCGTTTTCCGACATGCGCTTGGCGATCTGGCGTCTCAGTTCCGGCGCGCCGGGCGGAAATTCGTAACCGGTTATACGGTTGCGGTAACGCCTGGAACATGCGGCGAGCATATGTTCGATTTTTTGCGTCGGCAGGAAGGAGGGGGATGGCACCGCAGCGCCCAACTGAATGAATCGTGGGTTGTTGGCGGCCTTGACCAGGTGCAGGACGAGTTCTTGCCCGGTGACTCGAGACGGTTCGCCGGAGGGGGCGGACAATGCCGGTTCTTGCAAATGCGAACGGGTGCGGGGGCGCACATAGTAGCCCGATCGTTGCCGGGCTTCGATATGACCGTGATCTTCCAGATGACGCAAAGCCGATACGGCCGTGGCCGTGCTGATTTGATGGCTCTGGCTCAGTTGTCGGACGCTGGGTAAACGTTCACCCGGACGGTAAACCCCTTGCTCGATCGCTTTGAGCAGGTGTTCGGCAATGTTTTCGTAGAGTAACGTCATCGTTTTTCCGGTACAGATCGGCAGGTTGACTAGCGATACAGTGCAGTAATGACGGCAACTGTATCGGTATTTTTATTGAATGTTGCATCTGTAATGCTGACGGCATCTTAGTTTAAAGTAATGCACTCGATCAAGGAGTAAATTATGGCTACGAAAACACCGCTTTATATTATCGATGCGTTCAGCGACAGGCCTTTCGGCGGCAATCCGGCGGCGGTTTGCTTGCTGGAGGCGTATCGGGACGAACGCTGGATGCAGAATGTCGCCGCCGAAATGAATCTCTCGGAAACCGCGTTTCTACGCCCTGTTAGCGTCAATCTCTGGGCGCTGCGCTGGTTTACGCCGACCGTCGAAGTCGACCTCTGCGGCCACGCGACCCTGGCGGCGGCGCATGTGCTGCGTAGCGAGTGCGGCGTGACGGCAAATGACGTGACATTCCGTACCCGCAGCGGCGATCTGACGGCGCATTGCGAGGGCGAGGCGATCTGTCTCGATTTTCCGAAGGTTTCGGCGGAGCCGGCCGAGCCGATGCCCGAATTTTGCGAGGCGATCGGGGCGGAAATCGTTGCCGCGTTGCGCAGCCGCGACGATTTGATTCTGGTGCTGCCCGACGCCGAGACGGTTGAACGACTGGCGCCGGATCACGGCAAAATACGCCACTTGGCGCCGCGCGGCGTCGTTGTGACGGCGCAGGCGGAAGAAGGCGCCGACTGGGATTTCGTGTCGCGCTTTTTCGCCCCCCAATCGGGCATTTCGGAAGATCCGGTCACCGGCTCCGCGCACTGCTATCTTGGACCTTATTGGGGCGAGATACTAAACAAAACGCAATTGTCCGGCTATCAGGCTTCTGCGAGAGGCGGCGCGGTCGGCGTCAAACTCGCGGGCGACCGGGTCATGTTGCAAGGCCGGGCGACGACGGTGCTCAAAGGGGAATTACATGCTTGAACAGGCGCTTTGTTGGTTGAATGGCAGGATAATGCCGTTGGCGGAAGCCGCCATTCCGGTCAACGATCACGGCTTGCTTTACGGCGACGGCGTTTTCGAAGGCATTCGCTTTTATCGCCGGCGGGCATTTCGTCTGCGGCGGCATTTGCAACGGCTGGAGCTTTCGGCGCGCGCGATCGATTTACAAATCCCCTATAGCCGAACTGAACTGACCGTCGCCGTCGAACGAATGATCACGGCCAGCAACCACGATTCCGGCTACATTCGGTTAATGGTGACGCGCGGGGCAGGCCTGTTGGGCCTGAATCCGCAAGGCTGCGGGACTCCGAACGTGATTATCGTCGCCGATCAACTCGATCTGGTTGGGCAACAAAGCCGGGAACGGGGCGCGCGATTGATCGTTTCATCGGTGAGAAGACTGGCGGCCGATGGATTGGACCCGAGAATCAAGAGCCTTAACTATCTGAACCACATCTTGGCCAAGATAGAGGCCAATCATGCCGGTGCCGATGAAACGGTATTGTTGAACGCCCAGGG
This sequence comes from Methylomarinum vadi, assembly GCF_000733935.1. Lineage (NCBI taxonomy): Bacteria > Pseudomonadati > Pseudomonadota > Gammaproteobacteria > Methylococcales > Methylococcaceae > Methylomarinum > Methylomarinum vadi. The sequence continues at coordinate 744,821 of NZ_JPON01000001.1, read as the reverse complement.
GCGCGTCGCCGAGGGGACGGCCGACAACATCTTCATCGTGCGCGGCGGCACATTGATGACCCCGCCCTGTAGCGAAGGCGCCTTGGAAGGCATCACCCGCGAGCTGATCCTGGCGTCGGCGGAAGAGCTGGGGATTCCGCACCAAATTACGCCGCTAGGCGTTTACGACCTGTACGCCGCCGACGAATGTTTCTTGACCGGCACCGGCGCGGAAATGATCCCGGTGGCAAGCATCGGCAACCGGCGGGTCGGCCAGTGCCCGGGGCCCCTTTTTGAACGTTTGCAGCGAGGGTTCCACGAAGCGATCGCGGCGGAATGCGGAGGAATAGTGCCATGAAAATGATCGATTATTTCTACTTACAACACCGTTACAGCGCATGGGTGAACGAACGCTTGTACGCGGTCTGCCATAAGATGTCGGATCGGGAACGAAAACGGGACTTGGGCGCCTTTTTCCATTCGCTGCACGGCACGCTGAACCACCTGCTGCTGGTCGATCGTTTATGGCTGTACCGGCTAACCGGCCAACCCGTTTCTTACCTGACATTGGACCAGAAACTTTACGCCGATTTCGCTAACCTGCACGCAGCGCAGCGAACCACCGATACCGAATTGGGCGAGTTTCTGCGTGGACTGGACGAGGAAATCCTGGAACGTCGAATCGGTTATGTCAGCTTGTCGACGGGACAAGAAAAGTCGTTGCCGGTCCAAACGATGCTGACCACGCTGTTCATGCACAAAATCCATCATCGCGGCCAGGTCAGCGCGCTGATCAGCCAACTGGGCTATGATTACGGCGGCATCGATTTCATCTGCGCGCCATTCGTTTCATGAGGTTATCGATGGACAAGAAAATAAACTGGCAATACGAAGAATTCCAGCAAGTCGGCAAAGATTACGGCCGGCCCGAGGAAGTGGCGGTATACGACGACAGCCATGCCGAGTTTCGCGAGGTCGACGCGGAAAACCAAGCGATTCTGGACGAACTGGAGCTTCGGGCCGGCGCTGTGCTGGTCGACTTAGGTTGCGGTACGGGCGCCTTCGCCGTGCAGGCCGCTCCTTATTGCCGGCACGTGCATGCGGTCGACGTTTCTGAGGCGATGTTAATGTATGCCAGGGACAAGGCGAAGCATGCCGGGGTGACGAATATCGCTTTCCACCACGCCGGTTTCTTGACTTATTTGCATGAAGAAGCGGCCGTCGACGCCATCGTGACGACTTTCGCCCTGCATCATCTGCCCGACTTCTGGAAAGGCATTGCATTGCAGCGCATGCACCGTTTGCTGAAACCGGGAGGAAAGCTCTTCCTGCGCGATGTGGTCATTCCGGAGCATAACGCGTTGCAACACATAGCCGGTTTCATCGCCAAACAGGCCGAGGCCGGCGGGGATTTCCTGCGCGAAGACGCCGAGGCGCATTTTCGCGAGGAGTATTCGACCTACGATTGGATCATGGACGGCCTGCTGTTTAGAGCCGGATTTACCATCGACACGAAATGTATTCAAGAGGGTGTGTTGGCTACGTACAAATGCACACGGAAGCGATAGCCTGTTATAGTAATGTAGCCATGTTCGGTGATTATTTCCCCAAATTGGAATTCGGGGTTAATAACCGAGGTATTGGCCGCGTGCCTGGTTTTATGCCGTAAAAGCTTCAGTCACCTGTTTACCCAAACGATCAAAACTCTTCCAGAACCACCTTGCCGCAGGCTTGTTCGCTTTCGATGAAAGCATGGGCGCGTTTCAGGTTGCTGGCGTTGATCTTGCCGAAATGCTCGCTCATCGTGGTACGGATGATCCCGGCATCGACCAGTTCGGCGACTTCCGTCAACAGCTCATGTTGCCTGATCATATCGGCTGTCGCGTACAGTGAACGGGTGTACATGAATTCCCAATGCAAGGAAATGCTTTTTTGTTTGAGCAGGCCGATGTCCAGGCGCTCTGGGTCGTCGATCAGTCCCAGTTTGCCTTGCGGTGCCAGTATATGGGCGATGTCCTCGAAGTGATTGTCGGTATGCGTCAGGCTGGCGACATGACTGACGGAATTGATGCCGATGCTTTTCAGTTGGGTCGGCAACGATTGGCTGTGATCGATGACATGGTTCGCGCCCAGTGACGTCACCCAATCCCGGGTTTGTTGGCGAGAAGCGGTGCCGATGACACTAGCCCCGGTCAGACGATGTGCCAGTTGAGTCAAAATCGAACCGACGCCGCCGGCGGCGCCGATGATCAATAATTGCGAGTCATTTTTCTTATTATTCCTGGCGATGGCCAGGCGGTCGAACAGCAATTCCCAGGCGGTAATCGTGGTCAGCGGCAGGGCGGCGGCCTCGGCGAAACTCAGCGAACGGGGCTTTTTCGCGGCGATGCGCTCGTCGACCAAATGCAATTCGGCGTTACAGCCCGGGCGGTCGATGGCGCCGGCGTACCAGACTTCATCGCCCGGTCGGAACAGCGTGACTTCGTTACCGATCGCCTTGACGACGCCGCAGGCGTCCCAACCTAAAATTTTGACCTCGCCGGCAGCGGGGAGGTAGCGCTTGCGAATCTTGGTATCGACCGGATTGACCGCTATAGCTTTGATTTCCACCAATAAGTCCCTGGGGCCGGGCACGGGCTCGGGAAGTTCGAGATCAAGCAGGGCGTCATTTTCCTGTATGGCCAAAGATTGCTTGTAACCGACTGCTTTCATAATGGACCAAAACCTCTCTTGGTTTATGTGAGTGCCGAATTTCGTAGGCGCAGAAAACGCAGATAATCTCCGTCCGGGATTCGCTCCAGTTGTGTTGTGGAGCGACGATAAATATACGCCCATGCGGAAAGCATGTCACCTCGAATGGTGTGGACAGTGACAATTTTACGCTGATATTCATGTGGCTTCGGGAATTTGTTCGAGCATTCTTCGTAGTCATCCAACAGGGCGAACAACCTTTTCCGATCATTGATTCGGTATAATTCACCCTTAACGCGATGGCTGGGGTTAAACGATTCGATCGCACCGGGGTAACCCGCTATGTCGAATAGACACCCCTGCATATAGGCGTCCCGATACCATTCGCCATACAATTTTAATGGACGATGCAGGGGGTGACCCACTTTTTGCCGCAGCGTTCCATAAACAAAGAGCAATTCGTTGAGCATGTTTCTGAATGAAAGAGAAAAAGCAAATACATTATGCCGGCTATTTTATCGTGATTAAGCCATACAATTACTGTTAAATTTGGGGAAAACTGCTATTGTTACGGCACTATGACCATTCAATACATTAATACGACCGAAAAGCTGGACGCATTGTGCCGGCAAATCGCCAAGGAACCGTGGATCGCAATGGACACGGAATTTTTACGGGAAAAAACCTATTATCCCCAGTTTTGCCTGTTGCAAATTGCCACGCCTGATTGGGTCGCTTGCGTCGACCCCCTGGCCTTGCCCGATTTAGGCAAGTTGTTCGACGTGATTTATCGCCCCGACATCATCAAGGTATTGCATTCCAGTCGCCAGGACCTGGAAATCCTTTATCAATTGACCGGCAAGGTGCCGGGACCGATTTTCGATACCCAAATAGCGGCGCCGTTGTTGGGATTCCAGGAAAACCCCGGCTATGCGATGCTGGTGTCCAGTTTTTTGAATATCAACCTCAGCAAGGCCCACACCCGCACCGATTGGACTGTCAGGCCCTTAAGCGAGGCGCAGATCCAATACGCGGCGGACGATGTCATTTATTTGTGCAAGATCTATCAGATCATGTGCGAGCAACTGGAGAAGCTAGGCCGTTTGCATTGGCTGGATAACGATTTCAAGCAGCTTAACGATACCGAGCTTTATCAGATCTCGCCGGCCAATGCCTGGTTGAAGATCAAAGGCAAGAACAAACTGACCGGACGGCAGTTGTCGATCGTGCAGGCCTTGAGCGAGTGGCGGGAAAGCACGGCACAATCGGTCAACAAACCCCGTAATTGGTTGGTCCGCGACGACATGCTGTTGGAACTGGCCAAGCTGCAACCGGCCAATGTGGCCGAATTGGCCAAAGTGCGCGGTATCAATGAAAGGTTGGTCAATCGCTATGGCCGGGTGATCTGCGATTTGATCAACCAAGCCAAGCAACGTCCGCCGATCCCTTTGCATGAAAAGGGCAGGCCGCCGAAGAAAACCCAGCAGCAGGAGGCCGTTCTGGATGTTTTGACCGCGGTGGTGCGCATCCGGGCGGAGGAGAATTCGTTGAATCCGATCGTGTTGGCGACGCGCAAGGATCTGGAGAAGCTGATCTTCGGTGAGAACGATGTCCCCTTGCTGCACGGATGGCGTTACACGATGGTCGGCGAGGAACTGCAATGCTTGCTCGATGGCTGTTGTTCATTGAATTTGAGTAAGGAAAACGTCGTTATCAATAAATCGTAGCTTGAGGGCATAAACGGCCTTCCCGACGTGCCCTGTCCATTGCCACGGCCGGCTTTCATTCAACGTATTCCGAAACTGGCGGGCAGGTGCATTGCAGGTGGCGGTCGCCGTAAACATTGTCGATGCGTCCGACCGGCGGCCAATACTTATCCACGCTCTGATGAGGTCCGGGGAAAAAGGCTTGCGTTTTGGAGTAAGGCAGTTTCCACTCGCCCAATAATAAGCAGTGGCAATGCGGCGCATTATGCAGGACGTTATTGGCTGGATCGGACTGGCCGTTTTCGATGGCCGCAATTTCCTTTCTGATTTCGATCAAGGCGTCGCAGAAGCGGTCGATCTCGGCCTGGCTTTCGCTTTCGGTCGGTTCGATCATCATCGTGTCGGCCACGGGGAACGATACGGTGGGAGCGTGGAAGCCGTAATCGATCAGGCGTTTGGCGATGTCCTCGACGGTCACGTTGCACGATTGCTTGAACGCCCGACAGTCGATGATGCATTCGTGGGCGACATGATTGTTCTTGCCGGTGTAGAGAATCGGATAATGCGGCGCCAATCGCTTGGCGATGTAATTGGCGTTCAATATCGCGGTCAACGTGGCTTGCTTCAAGCCTTGCGCGCCCATCATCGCGATATAGGCCCAGGAGATGGTCAGGATGCTGGCCGAACCCCAGGGCGCCGCGGAGACGGCACCGACCGTGCCGGCGGGGGTTTGATGCGGATTGACGCCTTTTATTAGAGGATGGTCGGGCAGATAGGGCGCCAGATGCATTCCGACGCCGATCGGCCCGACACCGGGGCCGCCGCCACCGTGCGGAATGCTGAAGGTCTTGTGCAGATTGAGGTGGGCGACGTCGGCGCCGATCTTGCCGGGCCGGCTCAGGCCGACTAAGGCGTTGAAGTTGGCGCCGTCCAGATAGACCTGGCCGCCGTGTTGATGGACGATGTCGCAGATGTCGCGGAACGCTTCCTCGAACACCCCGTGCGTGGACGGATAGGTGATCATCAGCGCCGCCAGTCGGTCGTGATAATCGGCGGCCTTTTTCTTTAAATCGGCCACGCTGACATTGCCGTTGTCGTCGCAAGCCAAGACCACCACCTTCAGACCAGCCATCACCGCGCTGGCCGGATTGGTGCCGTGGGCGGAAGCGGGAATCAGGCAGATATCGCGTTGACCTTCGCCGCGTACTTCGTGATATTTTCGAATGACCAGCAATCCGGTGTATTCGCCTTGCGATCCGGCGTTGGGTTGAAAAGAGAAGGCGTCGAAGCCGGTCAGGTCGCACAGCATGTCTTCGAGTTCCTCGAACAATTGTTGATAACCCAGCGTTTGATGCAGCGGCGCGAAAGGATGCAGGCCGTTGAATTGATGGTAGGACAGCGCCTGCATCTCGGTGGCGGCATTCAGTTTCATCGTGCACGAGCCGAGCGGGATCATGCTGCGGTCCAGGGCGATATCCTTGCGCGCCAGTCTGCGCATGTAGCGCATCATTTCGGTTTCCGAATGGTATTGCTCGAACACCGGATGCTGCAGGATAGCGTCCTTCCGCAACAACGCATCGGGAATGCATTCCTCCAGACTGTGATCGATCGAGTTGATTTCCGGTTGTTCGCCGCTCGGGCCGGAGAAGACCCGCCATACCGCGCGAATGACATCGCGGTTGGTGGTTTCGTCCAGCGCAATGCCGAGGTGATCGGGGTCGATGATGCGCAGGTTGATTTCCGCTTCCTGGGCCTTGTTGGCGATACGCTTGGCCTTGCCCGGCGTATGCACGACGAAGGTGTCGAAAAAATGGTGCGTTTGTACCGCGTACCCCAGCCGCTCGAGGCCCTTGGCCAGAATTTGGGCGTAGCGATGCACCCTCCCGGCGATCAACGATAGCCCGCTTGGACCGTGATAGATGGCGTAGAAACCGGCGATCACGGCCAATAGCACCTGCGAGGTGCAAATATTGCTGGTGGCCTTGTCGCGGCGGATGTGCTGTTCGCGCGTCTGCAGCGCCATGCGCAGGGCATATTGACCGTGACTGTCCTTGGAGACCCCGATGATGCGGCCGGGCGTGCTGCGTTTGAAGGCGTCGCGGGTGGCGAAAAACGCCGCGTGCGGTCCGCCGTAACCCATCGGCACGCCGAAACGCTGGGAGTTGCCGACCACGATATCGGCGCCGAATTCGCCCGGAGATTTCAGAACGACCAGGCTGAGCAGGTCGGCGGCGACCGTGACCAGCGCCGCTTTGTCGTGGGCGATGCGGACGGCGTCGCCGATGTCGTGAATCTCGCCTTGACTGTTGGGGTATTGCAGCAATAGCGCGAAAAAATCCTGTTTGTCCAATTGCCGATAAGGATCGCCGATGACGATATCATAGCCGAAAGATCGGGCCCGGGTTTGCATGACGGCGATCGTTTGCGGATGGCATTCGTGATCGATAAAGACCTGGTTCGAGGCGCTTTTCGACAAGCGCCGCGACATCGCCATCGCTTCGGCGGCGGCGGTGGCTTCGTCCAGCAGCGAAGCATTGGCCAGTTCCATGCCGGTCAGGTCGCAAACCATTTGCTGAAAATTCAGCAGGGCTTCCAAGCGTCCCTGGCTGACCTCGGCTTGGTAGGGGGTATAGGCGGTATACCAGCCGGGGTTTTCCAATACATTGCGTTTGATCACGGCTGGCATGATGGTGTCGTAATACCCCAAACCGATCAGCGAAGTGTAAACCTTGTTGCGGTTGCGCATTTTGCGCAGATAGTTGATGACGGCCCGCTCGCTAATGGTGTCGGTCAGCTTCAACGCGTCTTTGTTGAGGATGTTGTCGGGGATCGCCTGACCGATCAGGTCTTCCAGTTTATCCAAGCCCAATGCTTCCAACATCGCCTGCTGTTGTCGCGGGTTAGGGCCGATATGGCGTCGGATGAAATTACCGCGCATTTCAAGTTGATTCAGGCTCGGGCGGGACATAGACATGATTATCCTCGATAATAGCGATGGGGCACGAATGGCAGCGGAGTCGCTCGGAGCGTGATTTTACGATTCCTGATCCGGGCGTAAAATGTTTGCTCCCGGCAGCGGCTATCGACTAATGCCAGGGCGATCGGTTGTTTCAGGGTCGGAGAAAAGCCGCCGCTGGTGGTGACGCCGACTTCATTTCCATCGGCATCGAACAGTCGGCAGTGTTCCCTAACCGGAATTTTGCCCTCGACCAGCAAACCGATTCTTTTTCTGCCGGCCCCATGTTGCAATTGTCGCTGTATGATTTCACTGCCTGAAAACGTATGCGTGTTTTTGCTGATCAGCCAACCTAGCCCGGCTTCGACCGGGCTAATGTCCTCGTTGAGTTCATGGCCATAAAGGCTCAAACCGGCTTCCATGCGTAAGGTGTCTCGAGCGCCCAAGCCAATAGGCTTCACGGGGGCAAACGACAAAAGTAATTCGGCCAGAGGGCGGGCATCCGTATGGGCGACGGAAATTTCGAAGCCGTCCTCGCCGGTATAGCCGCTGCGGCTGATGATGCAATCGATGTTGCCGAGTCGGTCGGGACGGATCTGCATGAATTTTAGATGGCCGGCCTCGGGCGCCAACAGCTGGATGACTTCAATCGCGGCCGGACCTTGCAAAGCGAACAAGGATCTTTCGCTGGCGATATAGCAGCGTTCGCCGAAATGATCGGTCAATAGCGTGAAGTCCTTGTCCTTGCAGGCGGCGTTGACGACCAGCATATAGCTTTCCTCCAGCCGGCTGATGATGATGTCGTCGATGATGCCGCCCTCGGTATTGGTCAACACCGTGTAACACTGGTCGCCGATCTCCAACTTCCTGGCCACGGCAGGAGTCAAGGCTTCCAGTTGTTCGGCGACGTTGTCCCCGCTGATGAAGCATTGTCCCATGTGGGAAATATCGAAAAAGCCGGCCTGCTCGCGGCAATGCAGATGTTCGGCGATGATGCCGCCGGGATATTGCTGCGGCATCGCGTAACCGGCGAAGGGAACCATCCGGGCCTGCAAAGCCAGATGGAGATCGTATAAGGCGGTGCGTTTGAGATCGGACACTGGACTCGATCGGTTGCTGGGTGACAACTATAGTCTAAGTCCGAGCGAGGGCGATTTCAAATATTCGCTATAGCCAATCTTGCCAGAATAACGGGAAGGTACCGTCAGCCAGAGCAATCAGGACGCTATCATAAGTACGGACCACGGCGATGCCGGCCAGGATCAGAAAGATGATGCCGCTGATTTTATGCAACAACGATAGCGGCAGCTTTTGCAGAATCGTGCGTCCCGCCAGCACGCCCATCGCCGAGGTGAAGATCAAGGCCAGTGTCGAGCCGATCCATACAGCATAGGGATTGGCGGTACTGCTGAAGGCGACGACGGCAAGCTGGGTCTTATCGCCGAATTCGGCGAAGGTGATCAATACGAAGGTCGTGAAAAAAATACCGTGGCCGCTTTTTTCCAAGACTTCCTCGTCTTCATCTTCGTCGTGATTAAGCAAGGCATGCAGGCCGAAGGCGGTAAACAACAAGGCAACCGTCGCCGCGACGACGTAATCCGGCAGCCATTTGGCGATGGCGGCGCCGAACACGACAGCCAGCGTGTTCAGCAGGGCGAAGGCGGCGACGGCGCCCCAGATGACTGGCCTGCCACGGTGTCTTGACGCCAACGTCATACAGACCAATTGGCTTTTGTCGCCGATTTCCGCTGCCGCGATCAGGGCGAAGCTAGTACCGGCCGTCGCCGAGAGCTCGGCAAAATGTTTTGAAGTCAAAAAATCGGCAATTGTTTGCAAGTATTCCATTATCAACATAGTTAATTAAGAAGGCGGTCCGGGCGTTTAAACTGATCCTGGATAGTAAAAAATGTCCGAAAGTAATCAGGGCCGCAAAAATTAACCGAGAATTTTCTCCAAAGACAACATGACAATGAAGCCGGCCATCAGCGCGAAGGTGGCGACCCGTGACCGGCCGGTAGCGTGCGTTTCCGGAATGATTTCCTCGCTGATGACGAATAGCATGGCGCCGGCGGCGAATCCCATAGCGATCGGCAGAATCGGGGAAAATACCGAAACCATCGTCGCGCCCAGCAGCCCTCCGACCGGCTCGACCAGCCCGGTCAGCGTGGCGATGCCGACTGCCTTCCATTTGTTGTAGCCCAGGCCGAGCAACGGTAGTGCCACCGCCAGTCCTTCGGGCATGTTTTGCAGGCCGATGGCGATCGCGAGCACGGTGCCGTTTTTGACATCGCCGGCACCGAAGCTGACCCCGACCGACATGCCTTCGGGGAAATTGTGGATCGTGATGGCGACGATGAACAGGGAAATTTTCTGCAAGGTGTCCAGGTTAGCGCCCGGCGCGGAATCCAGATGTAGATGAGGTAATTTCTCATCGGCATAATGCAGGAACCAGGCACCTATGATCATGCCGGCGCAGGTGACCCACAGCCCCTTGTTGGGCCAAAGCTGGTCGCCGAATTCGATGCCGGGAACGACCAGCGAGAAGGCCGTTGCCGCCAACATGACGCCGGCCGCCATCCCCAGCATGCTGCTGAATACGCGCGGCGAGATTTTTTTGAACAATATGGCCGGAAGTGCTCCGACGCCGGTTGCCAAGCCGGCCAAAATACTGGCGATAAATCCGAGAACGACAATTTTGCCGAAGAACAGATATAAGCCGCCGAAGATAACTAGTTGAGAGAGCAGAAACAATCCGATTAACGAAAGATTACGTTGCGGCTGCGGCTGGGCCATGATTTTCTGATAATAAGGGCTGGCTTGTAAACGGGAATACTGGGCTTCTAGGAAGGTTTGAATATTTGCCATGGAATTTCCTGTTTTTCTAATTATGGAGTGTCGCCATTATAGCCAAACCCATGACCAAAAGTATGGTTTTGCTATCGATTCATTTTTATAAGGGACGTGATCAATTCTCCTGGGAATTTTTCCTTTTTTGGTTTTGACGGTGTATGCAGCCGCCTATTTTCATTATTATTTTCCTTTTTTGCTGAACACGAGAGAGAGATGAAGAAAGTTGTGCCAGGCCTGCTGCCTTTATTCTGCTTGAGCGGAATCGGGGAGGCGCTTGCCGATGAAAAACCGGCGGTCAGACTGGATACCGTCGAAGTCATCGGTATAACGCCGCTGCAAAGTGGAGAAATTGCTGCGGAAAAAGTACCCGCTCATGTGCAGACGGTCACCTCGGAACAATTGCAAGACGCACAAAGCCTTTCCCTGTCCGATTATATGAATCGCTATATGGGCAGCGTGCATATCAACGAAGCGCAGAACAATCCGTTACAGCCAGACGTCTATTACCGTGGTTTTGTCGCCTCCCCGTTGCTGGGGTTACCGCAGGGTTTGTCGGTTTATGTCAATGGTGTGCGCTTCAACGAACCCTTCGGCGATTCGGTTAACTGGGATTTGTTACCTCCAGGTGCGATCGACACGATGACGTTGAGTCCGGGCTCGAACCCGGTTTATGGTTTGAATACCCTGGGCGGCGCGATTTCGGTCAAGACCAAGACCGGTTTTTCCGCGCCCGGTCATCGACTCGAAGCCTATGGCGGCTCCTGGGACCGGCACTCCGAGGAATTGAGCAGCGGCTGGAACAACGGCACTTTTGGCTATTTCATCGATCTGCGCCATTTCGACGAGGAAGGCTGGCGCGATTTTTCCCCGACCTCGGCGCAACAGGTATTCGGCACCTTGAGTTGGCGTAACGAGCGCGGCAGTCTGGATTTGACCTTGGGCGCCAACGACAACGACATGAAGGGCAACGGCGCGGTGCCTGAACAGCTCCACAATCTACAGCGAAAGGCGATCTTCACTCATCCGGACCAGACCATTACCCGTATGTTCTTTTCCGAATTGTCGGGAAGTTTCGACGTGACCGATAACATCCAGTTGAGCGGCAACGCCTATTTCAGACAGAACCGAATCAAGACATTCAACGGCGACGATAGCGATTTCGAGGAATGTGATCCTCCAAACGGTTTACTCTGTGATGAAGAAAACGAGATTGTCGAAGATATTTTTGCTAGTCCGGTGGCTGCCTCTGACAGTGTTGAAGGTGCGACCAACAATACCAGCCAGACCCACATGCGCAGCACCGGCGGCACGATACAGTCGTTGTTCAGCCATGATATCTTCGGGCATGAAAACAGTTTCATCTTCGGCGCCGCCTACGATTACGCCGATGTCCATTTCGAGTCGGACACCGAGCTGGCGCAGTTGACCGATTCGCGCGGGACGATCGGAAGCGGTATTTTGATCGATGAGGCGCGGGTCAGATTGAACACGACGACGGAAAACTACAGCTTCTATTTCAGCGACACCTTTTCGCTGACCGACGATTTCGACGTGACTTTCGCCGGCCGCTACAATCATACCAGCATCGATATGCGTAATATGCGGTCCCGTTTTCTCGATGGGGAAGACAAGTTGAGTGGCCACCATAATTTCGAGCGCTTCAATCCTTCGGTCGGCTATACTTGGAGAATGCTGGATAACGTGACGATGTACGGCAGCTACAGCGAATCGTCGCGGGTGCCGACGCCGATGGAGTTAAGTTGCGCCGATCCGGAAGATCCTTGCCGCTTGCCGAATTCCTTCTTGGCGGATCCGCCGTTGGACCAGGTGGTGGCGAAATCCTGGGAAACCGGTTTTCGCGGCAACCTCAACGAGTTGATGGGCGAGGGGCGTTTGTCGTGGAATGTCGGCTTTTTCCATACCACCAATCACGACGACATCATTTTCCGTCGTGACGGCGACAGTCTTAGCGAAGGCTACTTCAGCAATGTCGGCCAGACATTGCGTTATGGTGTCGAAAGCGGATTCAGCGTGGGCTTGCCGCAATTGTTCAGCGAGATCGACGATTGGCATTTTTCCACCAATTATACGTATCTGAACGCGCGCTACCTGGACGGTTTCACGATTCAAAATCCTCTGGATAACGACGAGGCCGCGAGGGTGAGGCGTGGAGACAGGATACCGGGGTTGCCCGAGCATCTCTATAAAGCCACTTTGGGTGTGACGTTATGGCAACGCTGGTCGCTGGCGATCGATACTCAATACAGCGGCGAGCAGTATTTTCGTGGCGACGAAGCTAATCTGACCGATCCGCTGGGCGGCTATTGGCTGTTCAATGCGCGAACCGAAGTCAAGGTCACGGATTATCTGACTGTGTTCGGCAAGATTGACAATATCTTTGACCGCGATTACAAAACCTTTGGCGTTTATGGCGAAGCGGACGAGGTACTGGGAGATGACTTCGACAATCCGCGTTTCGTGTCGCCGGGTGCGCCAAGAGCGGGCTGGGTTGGCGTGAGGATCACGTTGTAAAGACAAAGAAGGGGGCCAACCGACCGGGGGCGTAACGATCGTTCCCGGTTTTTTACGCCAAAAATTAAAAAATCTGAAAACGATAGGAATGTCTTGCGTGCTTAGATTATCAAGGATATAAAGGTTGAAGCTCAGGGAAAACTGAGGCCGGGCGATTTTCCTGCGGGCAATAAAAAGCCCGCTTTACGCGGGCATCTCCAATGTTTGTTTTTATTATTGTTTTGGATGTGTATGCTTGCCTTTAGGCAATAATAACTAAGCAGTTACTATATATTTATTATAGTTGTTGTCAATAGCCTTCTAATCAGGCCGCTCTCCTCCTCATATAACGACTTAATGTCGAACTCACTCCGTAAGTTGCGTAAGAGTTTATATCAAAAAAAACTTAGGTGTCCATCAAAAAAAATGATTTTATAAAAAAAAAAGGTGTCGACACAAAAATAGTTATAAATTACAGTAACTTAAAAAAATAAGATATTTCTTATAAAATGAAATTCTCTCGCAACATGTGCCGGTTATTGATTTCGTTTGCGCTGTCTTTCTTCATTAAGAAAGAACTCCATGCGTTCGTTTAGAATCGCTTGTTGATAAAAATTCAGTTTATTGCCTTGTTTGGCCAACTTGATTTGCATAATGGCGGCTTCCGTTTGCCCCTTGGCATAATAATATTCAGCCATGTAGCGATGCGATTCCACTTCCTGGTCCAATGCGGCTTCGGATTGCGCCATGAGTTCATAATAAATCGGTCTTTTTTGCAGACCGCTATCCAGCGTCTTCAAGGTTTGCAAAGCTTGGTCGGCATGCCCGGTTTTCAACAGCGTTTCGATCAATTCAATTTTTATCGCCGTGTCGTTGGGAAAGTTATACAAAGCTTGTTTAAACAAGCTTAAGGCCTTGTCGAATTGGCGGCTGTCCAAAGCCGTCCGCGCCAATGCGGTGGCGAATTGCGGCTGGTTGGGATAGCGTTCGGCGAGTTGACGAAAGGTTTTTTCCGCGGCATCGAATTGTTGTGTCTTAAGCTTGACCAAGGCGATTCCGTAACTGGCGACGGCGCGTTGGAAATCGGTTCCCTGATGCTCTCGTACCTGGAAATATTGCAAGGTGTCGCTGTCATCTTTGCCGGTCAGCACTCTAAGCTTGGCTTTCGCCAACTGATAGCCTTTGGAATCCGGATATTGTTTGTAAGGATATTTATCGGCACGCCCCCGGGTATCGGCGATGCGGGAAGCCGATACCGGGTGGGTACGGAGGAATTCCGGTATCCCTTGACCGTAGTAACGGGTCGATTGTTGCAGCCGTTCGAAGAATACCGGCATGCTGCGAGGGTCGTAATCGGCGTTGGCCAGTGTCTGCATGCCTACGCGGTCGGCCTCCATCTCGTTGTCACGGGTAAAATCAATTTGAAATTGGGCGCTACCGGCCTGCACAGCCATGATCGCGGCTTGACCCAATTCGGGGGATTGAGTGCCTAACAGGATTGCCGCCAGCATGGCGGCGGCTGTCGGCAAAGATAATTTGCTGGCCGCCTCGAACGCACGGTACAAATGACGCTGCGTGACGTGCGCCACCTCGTGGGCCATCACCGAGGCCAGTTCGCTTTCCGCTTCGGTCAGCAGAAACAGGCCGGAATTGACGCCGATATAGCCGCCTGGGCCGGCAAAGGCATTGATTTCTTTATCGATCACGACAAAAAAATGAAACGGATAGCCGGGAGCGTCACTGTTGACGACCAGTTGATGTCCTATCGTTTCGATATACTGTTGGATTTCGGGGTCTTCATTAATTTTGATTTGAGCGTGAAGATTGCGAAAAAAAGCTTCCCCCAGTTCTTGTTCTTGTTTTGGCGAAATCAGAGTGCCCGAGGAGTCGCCCATGTCGGGCAATTCGATTTTATCGATATCCATCGCCGTCACAGTGGAGGAAAAGCCCAGCAAAAAGGCGAGAATAAAACAAGTAATTTTCATGCGGGATATGACCGGCTAGCCGGAGTTTAGTTCATCTTGGGGATGTTCGGTGAGATAGCTTTCGAAGGCGCTGCGTGGCAACGGTTTGCTGAAGTAATAGCCCTGGTAATGATGGCAGCCCTGCATTTTCAAGAAATCTATTTGCTCGCGCGTTTCGACGCCTTCGGCGATGACTTGCAGCTTCATATGCTTGGCCATTGCGATAATGGTTTCGATGATGACCCGGTCGTTGACATCATGGTTGATGTCGTCGACGAAGTTTTTGTCTATTTTCAACTCTCCCAGGGGGAGTCGTTTTAGATACACCAATGACGAATAGCCGGTACCGAAGTCGTCTATGGAAAAGTCGACGCCGATTTCCTTCAACTGGCGCATTTTGTCGATAATATCGTTGATGTCGGTCAGTAATAAATTTTCCGTGATTTCCAGAATGATAGTGCCGGGCGGAAGATTGTATTGGCGAATGATCATGGAAACTTCGTCGACGAATGTTTCTTGTTTAAATTGTTTGGGACTGATATTAATGGACAGTGTTTGCCGGGGTGTCATGATGCCATTGTCCAGCCATGTGCTCATTTGCAAGATTGCGGTTTGCAGGACCCAGCGGCCCAGCTTCAATATCAGTCCGCATTCCTCGGCGATCGATATAAATTGTTCCGGACTGATAGGGCCTTTTTCAGGATGATGCCAACGGATTAACGCCTCGGCGCCAATGACGCCGCCCTCGGCATTCAATTGTGGTTGATAGTACAGCTGTAACTGATTGCTTGCCAACGCCGCATGCAATTCTTTTTCCATCTGCAAGCGCTGGTGCGCCGCTTCCTGCATTTCCTGGCGAAAAAACTGGAAATGATTGCGTCCTTGTGCTTTGGCTTGGTACAGGGCGGTATCGGCCTGTTTCAGCAGCTCATTTGCGCTCAGGTCGTCCTGGGGATAAAGGGTGATGCCGATGCTGAGGCTCAAATGGTATTCGTGCCCTCCCAGAAAATAAGTATTGTGCAGATTCCGGTGTATTTTTTCCGTCACATTGCGCACCTTATCGACCGCATCGATCTCATTGTTGCCGATATTGTCCAATAACACGACGAATTCGTCGCCGCCCAATCTTGCCGCGGTATCTTCGGCGCGCAATAAGCCTTCCAGGCGGCGCGCTATTTGAACCAACAGTTCATCGCCGGCATTATGTCCCAGCGAATCATTGAGGTTTTTAAAATGATCCAAATCGAAAAACAAAATGGCACCGAAATAATGATGTCTTTTAGCGGCCGGTAATTGGTGTCTTAACCTGTCCGTGATCATGCGCCGGTTAGGCAGATTGGTTAGCGGATCGTAGTACGCCAGTTGCTTGATTTCCGCCTCCGCCCGTTTACGTTCGTTGATGCTGATACCGGCGCCAAGAATTTTGTAGGCTGCGCCGTTGCCGTCCATCAGGACTTGACCTTTTACTTCTTCCCAAAAAACTTCTCCATTCGCCGTGATGTTGCGGTGGTTCAAGGTAAAACCGCCTCGCACGGCGATGGCATCCTTGACAATGCGGCGGCAGTGTTCGGCATCTTCTTCCGGCATGAATTCGAAAGGTTGGCGGCCAAGTAACTGTTCACGAGCGTAACCCTTCACGCGCTGGACTTGTTCGGTGAGATAGGTGTAGCGCAGTCGTTTATCCAGCTCCCAGACATAGGTGCCTGACACTTCGTTGGCATGGCGGAAGCGTTGTTCGTTTTCTTTCCGTTCGGCCTCGATGCGGTATTGTTCCGAAACGTCCTGAAAAACCAGAATGACGCCGATGGTTTTACCTTCTCGATTGGTTATAGGTGCCGCGCTGTCGGCTATTTGGTATTCATTGCCGTTTTTGGCAATCAGAGAGGTATGATTGGCAAGTCCGACTATTCCTCCTCGTTTCAACACCTTTTTTACCGGACTCTCCGCGGGTTGCCGGGTCAGCGTATTAACGATGTGAAAAACCTCCCGCAGGGGCCGGCCTTTGGCGTTGTCCAGATGCCAGCCGGTGAGTTTTTCCGCGACTGGATTCATGCGGGTAATCAAACCCTGTGCGTCGGTGGCGATAACTGCATCGCCGATTGCATTCAGGGTAATGGACAAGTTTTCTTCGCGTTCGCGCAAATCGTTTTCCGCTTGTTGCCTGATTTCGGTTAGTCTTAAATTGTTTAAGGCATAGGAAATGTCATCGGCCATGCTGCGTAGTAAAGCGACGATATCCTCGTTGAAAAAATTGCGACGATCGGAATAGATTTTCAAGATTGCAACCATGCAGTCGAAGCGCTTGATGGCGAAGGCCGCGCCGGCAGCAATATTGAATTGGTGGGCAAACTCATGCACCGAACGGGTCAGCGGCGAATGTTGGTAATCATTGATGACGATGAAGCCGTGTTCCTCTATGCGGTGATGGATAACATCGGAGGCGCAGAGTAAAGTCACTTGTGGTTGTTGTATGAACTCCTTGGCCGGACCCGAGCTGGCGAAAATATCTTCCTGTTCGCGCTGTTGTTCGAGCAGGCTGATCCAACTCAATACGAAACCGCCATGTTCGACGATGATCCGACAGGTTTCATCGAGCAAAGTGCGTTGATCCGTCACCCGGGTGATTAAACGGTTGGTCTTGCTGAGGGTGTTGTAAAGGTTTTTCTGTTGAATTAATGCTCGGTGGTTCTCAGCTAGACTCCGGGTAAGTTGGTCGAAGGAACGCCCCAAAACCGCCAGCTCACCGTTTCCGGTCAAGCCGGAACTGATTGGCTTTTCATCCTTGGTGTATTGTTGTATGACCGAGACCAGCCGAGTAACGGGATGGGTTACCAGTTTGGTCAAAATGTGCACTAGAAATAATATGAAGACCAGGCAAAGCAGCCATAAAAAAACGCTCTCGACCAGCGTATCGTGCCATATCAGAGCGAACTGTTGGCTCAGGTCGTAATCTATATAAAGTATGCCGTATTTCGTGGTCCGGATGTGTTTGTCATTTGAACTCAAGCGTATCGGATAATACGCTTGAATGGTGTGTTGTTCGGGAAAATATTCGATATGAAATTGTTTGCTATCGACAACTTCGTTGAACAGGTTCCTGTCGAAACGATTATAAACCTGCTCTATAGGCCGGTTTTTCCAGGTATAGCGCAGAGCGAATTCGACTTTACCGTTCTGATCGATTACGCTCAAGGCGCTGATTTCGGGAACGGTGCCGAATGCGCTGATTTCCTGTTCGATATTATGCAAATTTCGATGAGAATAATCTTCCTCAATCCTTCTTTGCAGCTGCGACATCAGTTGTTGGACGTAAGCTTGGCTTTCCTGGCGCAAATTGTTGCCTAGCTGTGCCGTTTGAAACAATATCATGGCGGCAATGACCAGATTGCTTGAAATCAGTACCAATAAGGGTATCCACAAACGTAGGTTGAATGTTCTCATGAAGTTCCCGGCAGTAACGAAGCGTCGGTGAGAGAACGGGTGTCGATCGGTTTAAATAACAATTCCTTCCGGTACATAATTTCTGTCAATCTGGCTATATTGGCCTTTAATCGGCTATTGCCGTTTTTCAGCAATTGTCGATTTTCCGTAATATCCGGTATTTTTAGTCCGGCGTATTGTGGCAAAATCTGGTCGCTGGACAAGCCCATACGGGGAGCGATGCGTTTGGCCGAATCGAGAGGAGCCTCGGCCAAATAACCCAGGGCCTCGAAATAGGCCGACAGCAATCGTTTTAAATCTTGGGGGCGGTCTTCAATGACCTGGCGGCGCGTGATAAGAACGTCGACGATGCGTTCCGGTATTTGAGAGCTGTCGAAAAGGTTGACCGCGCCCGCGCTCAATAGTTGGTTTTTGACCGGTTCGAAAGTGACTATGCCATCGACTTCACCGTTCAGGTAAGCGAACAGGTGTTCGTCGACCGTCAATGGAACGATTTCGATATCGGCCGGCGTGAGACCAGCCTCGGACAAAGCTCCGTCCAATAGGATCGCCCCGACCGCCGTATTTTCAACGCCAATACGCTTGCCTTTGAGCTTCGGCAATGTTGTTATGGAAGGCTGTGCCAGCAGGACATCGCCGCCGTGGGAAAAGTCGATGACCAAAATGATCTTGATGTCGCTTTCCGATTCCAATAGCGTCAGGGTTTCATCCAATGTCAACGCAGCGACTTCCAAAGTGCGATTGCGAAAGGCGTGAATCGTTTCGGTGGCAGAGGGTAATTCGACCAAACGGATTGGAGCGCTGTCCAGAAAGCCCAGATTTCTGGCGAGATATAGGGTTTCGTAGCCTATCCAAGTATTGGTGCCGACTCTCAGTGGCTTTACAGGCTTTTCATCACAGCCCATGAGCATTAAACAAAAAAACAGTAACGACAACAAAGGAGCGTATGTTCGCCTATTCAGTATTTTTTGTCCTGTAAAATAAACCGGCATGGTCGAAGTGATCATATTAAAATGCGTTATTTAAGTATATGCTAATTCAAATCTTTTCCCAATCAAGCTATGAAATTCACGATTCAGGTCAACAGCAGCCCTTTTGCCTCCCATGGCGGATTAAGCGCTGTCCGCTTTATCGAAACAGCGTTACTAATGAATCATCAAATCGACAGAGTTTTTTTTTATAAAGAGGGCATTTACCATGCTTTCAAATATGTAACGCCGCCGGACGATGAATTGCAGCTGACAAAAAAATGGAGCGAATTGGCCGAACGTCATCGGTTGGATTTAGTCGTCTGCATCTCGGCGGCGCAACGGCGCGGCTTGTTGAGCAGCGACGAAGCAAAAAGGCGAGGCAAGTTAGATGATGATGTGGCTTCGGGTTTTCGTATCGGCGGCCTAGGGCAACTGGTCGAAGGCATGTTATCGTCCGATCGCTTTATCGAATTCGCGTGAGGGGAAACCGTGAGGAAAATATTATTTGTCATGAGTCATGCGCCCCATCATGGCACGGATTTGCAAGAAACGCTAGATATTGTCTTAACGGCCGCGGCTTTCGATCAGCGAGTGAGTTTGTTATTTTTGGATGACGGGGTTCTACAATTGCACCAAGGACAAAGTCCGGAAAAATTCAAGTTAAAGGATACAGCGGCTATTTTTCGCGCCTTGGAAATTTATGATGTCCGCGATTATTTTATCGAAGTCGAATCGTTACAGGAGCGAGGCCTGAAACCGGGCAATCTGATATTGCCGGTAAGGGAAGTATACCGGCGCAATATCAACGAATTGATAAGCCATCATGATGTGATATTGTCGGGTTGATTGAACCGCGGGGAATTCCGGCGGGAAAAAATAATTTTTATGAATATACTAGAATAATTGCTGATGAACATGGCACCAATGCATCAGTGTCAAATGATTAACGACGAGGTCAAAAGTGGATATTGCATCCTTGGTTGGATTTTTATTGGGTATCGGGATTATTACGGCGGCGATCGCGACGGGGGGCGATCTCATGTTGTTCGTCAATGTTCCCTCTCTTTTGATCGTTCTTGGCGGAACCTTCGGTGTGTCCTTGATGCGGGTTTCCTTGTCCGACTTTTTGCGTTCTTTCGCCATTTTGGGCAAAGCCTTCATGAATAAGAAAGTCAATCCTGCCGATTTGATCGACGAGGGTGTGCGCTTGGCTGACGTGGCGAGAAAAAATGGTTTGCTAGCTTTGGAGGGGGAGGAGATTTCCCACCCTTTTTTACAGAAAGGGATCAGCTTATGCGTCGATGGCCATGACCCTGCCTTCGTAAAAAAGATGCTGCAGCAGGAAATTGATTTGATGGTCAGTAGAAACGAAGTGGGGCAGGATATGTGGAAAGGCGTCGGCGATTTGGCACCGGCGATGGGAATGATCGGTACGTTGGTTGGTTTGGTTCAGATGCTGGCTAACATGTCCGACCCGGCCAGTATCGGACCGGCCATGGCGGTAGCCTTGTTGACGACTTTATACGGTGCCATCGTGGCCAACTGTTTCGCCTTGCCGATGGTCGACAAGTTGGCTAGCGTACTGGTTTATGAAAAAGCCAATAAGGAATTGATTTTGGATACTATCAGCGGTATCCAGGAAGGAATGAATCCCAAGGTATTGGAAGCGCTGCTCCATTCCTACATATCAGAAAAAAAGCGTCAGACTGATGCCGGAGAGTCCTGATGGCGAAGGAATGTCCGAAATGTCCGCCGGTCGGGGCGCCGATGTGGTTGGCGACTTTTGCCGATCTGATGTCGTTGCTCATGTGTTTTTTCGTGTTGCTGTTGTCGTTTGCGACGATGGACGCGAATAAATTCAAGAAAATGTCGGAGTCGATGATGAACGCTTTCGGCGTGCAAAGGCAGATTCCCGCCGATGACGTGCCGATGGGCACCAGCATTATCGCCCAGCATTTTTCCCCGGCGCAGACCGAGCCCACGTTGCTGGAAGAGGTCAAGCAGTCGACCAATCAAAATGACACCCAACTTGATGTCAGTGCCGAAAACATGGAAGATTTAAAGAAAAAAATCCTGGAAGAAAAGATTAATCAAATCAAGGAACAGGCGGAAAAAATCCGTAAATCGCTCAAAAAAGAAATCGATGAGGGGTTGGTGACGGTGGAAACGGAGGGGCTCAGGATTATTATCCGAATCAATGAAAAAGGTTCTTTTCCTTCCGGTAGTGCCGTGTTGAAAGCGGGTTTCGAACCGGTCATGGACAAGATCACCGAATCGGTCAACCATTCGGTGGGCCGGGTAGCCATTGCCGGTCATACCGACGATGTACCCATCGCTACCGACTGGTATCGTTCCAACTGGGAACTTTCGGCTTCGCGCTCGGTGACGGTCGCGCATTATATGCTGACAAAAAAGGAAACCGATCCCAAAAGAATCGTGGTCGAAGGTTATGCCGATACTCGGCCGTTGGTGCCGAATGACACCCCTAAACACCGAGCCATGAACAGGCGGGTCGAGATCATTATCCAACAGGATGATCCGACCGCCGCTCTGGATAGAAAGTCAACGGTTATCCAAAGCGAAGAATTAAAAGAAAAATTACAATAATGTCTCCCGGGAACTTGCCTATGAACTCCGAACAAAAGGAAAGACGCCGTTTTTTCCGCATAGAGGATACGGTTAATTTATTCTACAAAAGAGTCGATGAAAAAATGGTGACTGCGTTAAGCCATGTTTCCGACGACGTCCTCAGCAATTGTTCGCTGGCGGCCGCTCTGGATGCGATGTCCCAGGAAGCGCGTATTGTCGGCTCCCGGCTGGAAAAGAACGAACCCGAACTGTTCGAATATTTAAAGATCCTGGATAGCAAAATCCATTTGGTTGCGCAGGCGGTGATGATGCAAGGGAATGAATTTGGTGAACACGACAGTCGTAATGTCAGTATCAGCGCGTCCGGCCTGGCGTTCGAAGTCGATGAAGCTTTGCATCCCGGTGAATTTCTGGAAATCAGGATGATGCTGACTTCCTGCATGGCCGTTATCGTCGCCTATGGCAAGGTGATTCATTGCAAAAGAAACGTGGCTGGGGGGGATTTTCCTTTCTATGTCGGAGTCGATTATGTCAACATGAAGGATGATGACAGGGAGCTGCTCATCAAGCATGTCGTCAAGAAACAAATGCAACAGATCCGAGAAAGCAAGCAAGGTTCATAGAGAGTCTGATTCCGACATGGCCATTTCTTCCAAGCTAAAATCGGTGCTGAATCTGCTGGCCGACGGCGGTTTTCATTCCGGCACGGAGTTGTCGGAATCGCTAGGCGTGAGCCGTTCGGCGATCTGTAAACAATTGCAGGGGCTTGCCGAGCTCGGTATCGAATTCACCGCCGTCAGCGGCAAGGGGTATAAATTACACCGGCCTTTGCAACTGCTGTCTATGAAGGAAATCGAACATTATTTATCGAAGCAAGCGGATGGCTTGCTGGAAGGCATCGAAATTCACGACCTCATCGCATCGACTAACACCCATTTATTACAACAAGCCCATGCGAGCGGCATGCAAGGCATAGCTTGCTTTGCCGAGTTTCAATCGGCCGGCAAAGGGCGCCGGGGGAGGAATTGGGTTTCTCCGTTTGGTTGTAATATTTATCTTTCTTTACTTTGGCGCTATCAAAATGGTCCGGCATCCCTGGCCGGCTTAAGCCTTGCCGTTGGCGTGGCCGTGGTCAGGGCGCTGAATGAAATGGGGATCGAAGGCGTCGGTTTGAAATGGCCTAATGATATCTATTGGCGCCAGAAAAAACTGGCCGGCATTCTGATCGAAGTTTCCGGCGAAGCGGGCGGTCCCTGCGATGCGGTAATCGGTCTCGGATTAAACTGTTACATTCCGCGAGAGGCGGCGGCTAACATCGACCAGGCTTGGATCGATTTGGATTCCATCCTTGGGCGTCCGACTCATAGCATTAGAAATCAGCTGGCGGCGGTGTTGCTTAATCATATCCTACCGGTGGTGGCTGAATTCGAACGTCAGGGCTTAAGCGATTATTTGAACGAATGGCGTCGCTATGACTGCATGCAAGGCAATGCCGTCAATATCAATTTGGGGCAACAATACTATCAAGGTGTTGTTGAAGGCGTTGACGAGCAAGGTATGCTCCTGGTCAAGGATGAAAAACAGCGGGTGAAAACCTTTGCGTCCGGTGAAATAAGTATTAGAAAGCTATGAAGATTTTGGTCGATATCGGAAACTCCAGATTGAAATGGGGTGTGGAAGAATTCAACGAGGTCAATTTTTGCGGTGCCGTGGATTATCGTCAAGACGATTATATCGAACCACTGGTGCAGTCCTGGAAGAATTTGAGCAGACCTAAGGTATTGGCGATTTCATCGGTGGTCGAGCATCATCGGGTCGAACAGCTAATCCAAATTGCCCAGCTTTTGTGGCCGGATGTCGACATTGTCCTACCCGCTGCCTCCGCTTTTGCCTGTAATGTAACGAACGCTTACGCGCAACCGGAAAAATTGGGAATCGACCGTTGGTTGAACCTATTGGCATTACGCCATTTTTATCCTGGACAGGCCTGCGTGGTCGATTGCGGTACCGCGATTACCGTCGATTTTCTGGATGATCTGGGCCAACATCTAGGCGGTTTGATCAGTCCCGGATTGACGCTGATGAAAAAATCGCTGTTGCACGGCACCGCCGACCTGCCTTTTAGCGAGGTCGTGCAATGTCCGGGGTTGGCCGATCACACCGATGCGGCGATTTATTGCGGCACGCTCTATGCCGCGGTAGGGTTGATTGAGCTGGCGTTGTCGCGGCAACCCGATCAGCAAAATATTATTTTGACCGGGGGCGACGCTAGCGTCATTGCCCGTAATCTTGCCGTCAGGACCGTGGTCGAACCGGATTTCGTATTGAAAGGGATGGCACTGTATTGCCAGTAAGTCACTGTAGCTTATGAAATTCTGGTTCTACGCCGTTATTTTGGCGAATGTCATGTTTTTTCTTTGGGAACTGCAACGAGAGCGGTTCCAGTTGACAGTAGCTTCTCCAAAAACTGCGGAGCACTCGGCAAAACAAATTCTCTTGCTCAGCGAATTGCCAGAGCGCTCGGTGGCGGCGGACGGAGGATTGTCCGCTGAAGAAAATGAAGCAAAAAATGAACCCAACGAGAAAATCGTTGCTCCAGATGCCCAGGGTGCCGGACAAGTGGTGGCAATGGCGCATGACATGAACGGAAGTCAGTCATCGGATGATAGTGGTGCGCCCGTCCTGGAAAACCACGATGTAATCGAAACACGACGAGCAGGCCGAGCCGGGCAGGACAGACCGTCACTCGGAGAGAAAGCAACTGAAGCCAGGATGACTCAACCAGAGCGAGCGGATACTGGAGAGGATGAAAGTGTAGCTGATTCAACATTGCAGGAAGGGGGGGCGAAGAGCGGGAGCGAACGGAGTGTTGTTAAGGATGAAACCATTACGGTAGTTGAGCAGGCAAACAATATTGCCGATTCCCAGCCAGCCGCTGAAGTAGTAACAGCGGAACAAGCGCTAGATGAAGCTGCAGACGATGGTGAGGAGGAAGCTATTCTTCCTGTTTGTTATGAAGTCGGTCCTTTCGGCAACAAGCGACAATTGAATGCCTGGCTAGATAATCAGCAAATCGATAGAAAACGGAGCGAACCCATTTATAAGGAACAACAAATCCCTCATGCCTATTTAGTTTATTATCCGGCGGCAGAGACTTTTGCCGAGTCGAAAAAAAACGAGGCGATGCTCAAGGAAAGAGGCGTAAACGATTTATGGTTGTTTCGTAAGGGGGAAATGAAGGGAATGATCTCGTTGGGTTTGTTCAGGGAAAAATTCCGTGCCGAAAGACTCCTTCGACAGCTTGCCGACAGGGATGTCGCTGCCGAAATGCAAGAACGGTATAAAAACGAACAAGTGTTGTATGTCAGAGTCCGCCAGGCAATCTCCCTTGAACAGCCGGAAGCGCTGACAGTGACAGATTGCGCCGACTCGTCCCAAGCCGGCCAATGATGTGGCTTGCGCGAATAGTTCAGGTAACGATAGTCTTGGTAGATCAAAATCGCTACCGGAATGCTTGTCACATTTGGGCACTGCCGGAATTTGAACTAGGATCAGCATACAATGTGATTGGATTACTTTTGAACGGGAGCAGAGCGTGTTAGTGACCTTTTCTTGCTCGGCCTATGCCAGCATAACGATGTTCGGCGACATAGCGGTTCGATTATTGAAAATGATGGGGCGTAGCGGGACTGTCCCCGGCGCCATTCTTGCCGAAGATGTCCCCGCTGCTCTGAATCATCTTATGGTTGAGCTTCAGCGACAACAAAAATTGTCGGAACCGGTGGAAAAAAAGGACGAAGAAGAGGGCGAACCGGCGGTGAGCCTTTCCCATCGTGCTTTACCCTTGGTCGAACTGCTCGAGGCCGCGGCAAGGGAAAAATGCAATGTGATGTGGGATAAGAATTCTTAACTCCCTGAAGATAAGTCGTGTTCCAGATCGGTCAGGAATTCGTCGATAATATGGCGATCGACATGCGGCATGACCAGGGCATGCGCATACTCTTGTTTCCCTTGTTCGCTATTTAAGTGCATGGTTGCCAGTGAATATTTTCTGACAATGTTATCGGCCGGTTTTCTGAAATAAATCGTATTGGAAGCCTCATTCGCGCGGATCGGTTGCAGCGGCGGCAAATGGCGCTGCATTTGTTCCATCAGATAAGTCGTATTGCGCAGCATGTTGCCGGCGTCCTCGGCTTGTTTAGTTAATGCCGAGGGTGTCGAATAAAAATAGAATTCGGCCGGTTTGACGCCGTCGCGAGAGCAGGTGATCGTACCGGGGACATGGTGAATATACTCGGGATTATGTATCCGGCTGAACAGCTCGTTGAATTCGTCGAACAGGCTTTGTCGGCTAATGAACAAGCCGGCGGGAGACGTGAAACCGAAAAATTTATGACAGGAAACGGCAATGGAGTCGTAGCGCGCGCTACTGTCGGCTGTCTGCTGTAGTACCTCGTTGGCCCGGTCGGTGTGGGGCAGATAGCCGCCGAATAATGCCGCATCCAAGTGCAGATAATTGGGATGATTTTCGAGTTTTTGCCGAATTTGGTCGAGTGGGTCGATCGCCCCCTTGAAGGTCGTGCCGATCGTCGCGACCACCAGGGCAGGGTAATCCGGGTTGGCGGCCAATTTGCTTTCGAGGTCGGCGGGATCCATGGCCCCGTCCGGCAAGGTGTCGACAAAAACCGTTTCAAGCCCCAGCAAGTCCCTTAAAATTTGCACCGAATAATGCGCTTCGCAGGTGAAATAGGCTTTCGGTATCATCCCCGTGCGCGCTTTCAATAAAGTTCTTCCCATGTACATGCCGTGCATGTTGCTGTCGGTTCCGCTGTGGGAAAGAAAGCCCCAGGTATCGTCCGGTGGAAAGGCATACACCTTGCCGAAATTGCGGATGAGCTCCCGCTCGAAATCGTGGGTGTTGAAGGGGAAGGGACTGGCTTGGAACGGATTGCCGACATTGTTATAGGGGAACATGCCGATTCCGGCATCCTGCAATTGCCGGCGCCAGGCAAAAAAATCCTCGGGCGGCGTGTTCATGTTGACCGGATACCCCAACATCAGGTCTTTAAAACGCTTTAATTTTGCCTTTTCCGCCAGGGAGAGTTCGGCTGAGGTTGTCGAACCTTCCAGGTTTAACAGCAAATCGAGATGTTGTGGACGGCATCCGGCCGTGGCCGCCAACATACCCGTTGCGCTAAAGGTTAAAAAACGGCGTCGTGAAAGCATAAACTCCCCACCATAAACAAAAGATACTCAGCGTAACAATTCGAGTAGGTGAATGAAGGTCAAGTTCAAAATTTTACTCAGATCCCTTCTGGCAACGGTTGCGTAAGGATCCGGTCAATGCCCCGACCGAATCCAACCTGCACTTTTAGAAAAACTATAGAGTAAGGCCGATACCTGTCAAGAGATCGCCGGTTCTCGATGGCGGGGATAATTTTCCTCAAGCCAGCTAGCATTTGGGCGTAAAATACACGGCTAGGCATTTAACTTAGGATTTGAATGAATATGAGCAATGGGGAATTCAATCGTGTCGCCGAGCAATTGATCAGCGCGGGACAGTTTATCGATAGCAAGGGTTGGGTGCCGGCCACCAGTGGCAATTTCTCCGCGAAACTCAGTGATGGCCGTATCGCCATTACCGTGTCGGGTAAACATAAAGGCCGGCTAACGCAGGACGATATCATGCTGGTCGATGGCGAAGGCTGGTCGTTGGACGGCAAAAAGCCTTCCGCCGAAACGCTGCTGCACACCTCGCTCTATAAACGTTATCCCGAAGTGCGGGCTGTGCTGCATCCGCATTCGCTGAACGCGACCTTAGCCGCGCGCCTTTTCAAGAATGAGATGGTGCTGGAAGGCTACGAATTGTTGAAGGCCCTGCAAGACGTCGATACCCATGAGACCCGGATTGTGATACCGATATTCGCCAATGACCAAAACATCCCGCGCCTGGCCTCGGCTGTGGAAAATTATCTCGATAGGCATGGCGCTATACATGCTTATATCATTGCGGGTCATGGTTTTTATACCTGGGGGCGATCGGTGGCGGACACGCTGAGACATTTGGAAGCCCTGGAGTTTTTATTCGAATGTGAAATACGTATGCACGGAGTCAAATCATGAGTCAATTAACCGTTTATAACGATCGCTCCGCCGAACCAGGCAGGCAGTTTTCCGATTTCGATGATATCGCCGCACAATTGCAGCAAATCGGCGTGCAATTCGAACGCTGGCAGGCCAGCCAGGAATTCGCCGAAGATGCCGACGGCGATACTGTATTGGCCGCCTACCGAGATTCGATCGATCGTTTAAGGCAACAATATCGTTTTCAATCGGTCGACGTCATCGGGCTAAAACCGAGTCATCCCGACAAGGCCGCCTTACGACAGAAATTCCTCGACGAACATACCCATGACGATTTCGAAATACGCTTTTTTGTCGAAGGCAGCGGTTTGTTTTATTTGCACGTCGACGATAAGGTCTATGCGGTGTTGTGCGAACGGGGCGATTTGATCAGCGTGCCGGCCAATGTGACGCATTGGTTCGATATGGGCGAAAACCCGGATTTCAAATGCATCCGTTTTTTTACCACCGAAGACGGCTGGGTCGCCCGGTTTACCGGCGACGATATCGCCAAACGATTTCCGAGCTACGACCAATATCGGGCGGGGCGCGCATGATTAACGCCATCGTAACCGATATTGAAGGTACGACCTCGTCGTTGTCGTTCGTCAAGGAGGTGCTGTTTCCCTATGCCCGCGATCATATCGCCGATTTCGTCCGAAAACATCGGCAACAAGCAGCGGTTCGGCGCTTGCTCGACGATGTTCGCTCAGAAGTTGGCCGAGATATCGATATCGAAACGCTGATCGAACAATTGATCGAGTGGATCGACCGCGACCAAAAGGTGACGCCGCTCAAATCCCTGCAAGGGTTGATCTGGGAGGCGGGTTATCGCCGGGGGGATTTTCAAGGCCATATCTATGCCGACGCCGTGGAGTCCTTGCGTGCCTGGAAGCGGCAAGGGGTGGAGCTGTACGTTTATTCTTCCGGTTCCGTCCATGCGCAAAAATTATTGTTCGCGCACACCGAATACGGCGATTTGACCCCGTTGTTTAGCGCCTATTTCGATACCCATATCGGGGCGAAAAGGGAAATCCAGTCTTACCGGGCTATCGCCGAGAAAATCAGTATACCGACCCAGCAAATCCTGTTTCTGTCCGATATCAAGGAGGAACTCGATGCCGCCGCCGAGGCCGGTTTGCAAACCGGCTGGCTGGTCAGGGAGCGGTCGGAGATCGATCCGCAGGCGCCACATCGCCAGTCCAGAAATTTTACCGAGATCGATTTAGCGGCTTTTTGAAACCACTAGGTTTCAGCGTTTAGATTTGCTATAAACAAACCGAGTGATTCGATAGGTTTTTTAACTCAAGCGGGAGAAGCGAAGTGAACAAAACACTCATGAAAACGACGTTAGGTGCGGTCTGTCTGACTCTTTCCGTGGCCGCCTGGGCCGAAAAGGCTAGCATTAAAAAGCCGGGACAAAGCATTTACAAGGATTGGCGCCTGATCAGCGTCTCGCATCGTCTGGAAAATAAGACCCTGCGCGCTATTTTAGGCAACGATACCGCGATCGAAGCCGCAAGAGCCGATAAAACCAAACCGTGGCCTGACGGCACGGTGTTGGCCAAAGTGGTATGGAAGGAACGGGCACATCCGAATTGGCCGCAAGCCGTCGTGCCCGGCGATTTCGCCGCCGCCGAGGCGATGATCAAGGACAGTAAGAAATATGCCGCGACCGGCGGCTGGGGCTTCGCGCATTGGGTCAACAACAAGCTGGAAATGCATGATGCCGAAACATCGGCGAAATGCTTCGCTTGCCACACGCCGATGAAGGACAATGACTATGTTTATACCTTCGATGCCTTGCAATAAGGCTGTTTAGGTTTGGCGAGAAACGCCGAGACGACGTTAATTCCGCGTCGGCTCGGTGTTTCATAAGCGTCGATAGCCGATGGATATGGCCGATCGGTTATCGCGTTCAGTCCCAGTTATATTTTTCTGGCCAATTTCTCGGCGTAGCCGGTGTAATCGCGCGGCGTCATCTTCAGTAGTCCGGCCTTGGCATCGGCGGGGATGTCCAGTTTTTCGATGAACTCGCGCATGCCTTCGGCGGTAATGCGTTGGCCACGGGTCAATTCCTTCAGCTTTTCATACGGCTTTTCGATGCCGTAACGGCGCATCACGGTTTGTACCGCTTCCGCCAGAACTTCCCAATTGTTGTCCAAGTCGGCCTCGATCATGTCGGCATTGATTTGCAGTTTGGAAATGCCCTTAAGTGTGGATTGGATCGCGATGCTGGTATGGGCGATGCCGACGCCGATATTGCGCAAAACCGTCGAGTCGGTCAAATCCCGTTGCCAACGCGAAACCGGCAGTTTTTCGCTCAAGAATCCGAACAGGGCGTTGGCGATCCCCAGATTGCCTTCCGAATTTTCGAAATCGATCGGGTTGACCTTGTGCGGCATGGTCGATGAACCGACTTCGCCGGCGATCGTTTTCTGCTTGAAATAACCCAGCGAGATGTAGCCCCAGACATCCCGGTCAAAGTCCAACAAAATGGTATTGAAACGGGACAGGGCATGAAAAAACTCTGCAATGTAGTCGTGCGGTTCGATTTGTATGGTGTAGGGGTTCCAGGTCAGACCCAGCGATTCGACGAAGTCTTTAGAGAAAACTTCCCAGTCGATCTCCGGGTAGGCGACGCTATGCGCGTTGTAATTGCCGACCGCGCCGTTGATTTTTCCCAGTAATTGCACGGCCTGCAGTTGTTCCCGCTGGCGCAGCATGCGCGCGGCGACATTGGCGAATTCCTTGCCAGTCGTGGTCGGGCTGGCGGTTTGGCCGTGGGTGCGCGACATCATCGGTTGAGCCGCCGTTTTCAAGGCGACCTTTTTGATCGCGTCGATGCAGTCGTCGATTTGCGCCAGAATGACGGCGCGGCCTTCTTTCAGCATCAACGCGTAAGACAGGTTATTGATGTCTTCGGACGTGCAGGCAAAGTGAAAGAACTCGCTGATTTTTTCCAGTTCCGCGTGGCCGGTGATTTTTTCCTTCAGGAAATATTCGACCGCCTTGACGTCATGATTGGTGGTTTTCTCGATGTCCTTGACGCGCTGCGCATCGTCCTCGGTAAATTGGTCGACGATGTCGTCCAACAGTTTTGTCGCCGCGGCCGATAATTCCGCGACTTCGCCGATTTGCGGATGTTTGGCTAAGGCTTGCAGCCAGCGCACCTCGACTTCGACGCGGTATCGGATCAGGCCGTATTCACTGAAAATGGGACGCAGCGCTTCTACCTTGGAAGCGTAGCGGCCGTCGATCGGTGAAATTGCGGTAAGGGCATGTGTCATGATGATGTCCTGTGAAAGTGTAAAGTCATTCTGAATTTAGTGGTTGTATTTGGTTTCGATAATGCCGCCGCCCAAGCAGATTTCGCCGTCGTAAAACACCACCGACTGGCCCGGGGTGATGGCGCGCTGGGCTTGCTCGAACGTCACTTTGACTCGGTCTTCTCCCATGGGCTCGACGCGGCAAGCTTGGTCGGGTTGGCGGTAGCGGGTCTTGGCGGCGCAGTCGAGGGTCTCGGTCAACGGTTTGTTGCTGCACCAATCCAGTTGCGCGGCTTCCAAAGTATTGTGCAGCATCAGCGGATGGTCGTGGCCTTGGCCGACGATCAGCACGTTGTTGTCCAGATCCTTGTCGAGCACGTACCAAGGCTCGTCCGGCGCATTCTTGACGCCGCCGATGCCCAAGCCCTGGCGTTGTCCTAGCGTGTAATACATCAGACCGTGGTGGCGGCCGATGTATTGGCCTTCAGGGGTGCGCATCTCGCCGGGCTGGGTCGGTAGATAGCGTTGCAGGAATTCCTTGAATTTGCGTTCGCCGATGAAGCAAATTCCGGTGCTGTCTTTTTTACGGTAGTTGGCGAAACCGGCTTTCTCCGCCATCTTGCGGATTTCCGGTTTATGCAGGTGGCCGATCGGGAACAGCGTTTTGGACAGCGCCCGTTGTCCCAGTGTATAAAGGAAATAACTTTGTTCCTTGTTCGGATCCAGGCCTTTCAACAAGAAGAATTGGCCGTTTTCTTCCCTGACCCTGGCGTAATGGCCGGTGGCGATGTACTCGGCGCCCAGGTCTTCGATGGCGTAATTCAAAAAGGCTTTGAATTTTACGTGCTTGTTGCAAAGAATATCGGGGTTGGGCGTGCGGCCCGCCGCGAATTCGGACAAGAAAACTTCGAACACTTCGTCCCAATATTCGGTCGCGAAATTGACCGTTTTCAGTTCGATGCCCAACTTGTCGCAGACCTGCTGCGCATCGGCCAAATCTTCCATGGCCGTACAATATTCGGTGCCGTCGTCTTCTTCCCAGTTTTTCATGAATAAACCGGTGACCCGATGGCCTTGTTCCAATAAGGTTAGAGCGGTGACGGAGGAGTCCACCCCTCCGGACATGCCGACGATAATGTTTTTACTCATTTGTTAAATCAAAGAATGCTTGCAACATGGACAGCGGATAACGCTGGCCACTCAAATAGTTGTCCACGCAAATCAAGACCAATGGACTGCGTAGTAATTCTGGTTTGGCGGCGATCGCTTCCCGGCTCAGCCAATGCGTCCCGATGATTTCGTCGTCGAGCGGCTGCAATGGATCGTGGGAATGAATCCGGCCGCAGAAAGTAAAACGCAAAAAACTGGGATGGTGGGGTTTTTTTCGCCACAATTGAACCGAAACGATATTTTCAGGTTCAAACTGCCAAGCGGTTTCTTCGCTGACTTCCCGTTTGACCGCCGAGATCAAGTCTTCGTTTTCTTCCAGATGACCGGCCGGCTGGTTCAAGCGCAAACCGTCAGGCGTATGTTCCTCAACCAACAGAAAGCGATTGTTTTGTTCGATCACGGCCGCGACTGTAACATGCGGTTTCCAAACCATCTGTTAGCTCCGATAGAGGTTGATGTGCGGGCGCGAAACTTGTTATCCATCAAGGTTGTCAATAGTCACTGAAAATAAATTGTATATTTTACAAGAATTGCTATTTCGATGTTTGTAAAGATTGAAATTTGTAGGCGAAAGCACTATGTTAAGCGTTGATTGATCTAAGTTTATATTGCAGAAAATGTCCGGAACTGACCCTTATAGAGATAACGACAGTGGTTTGGCTGTCCAGGAGGCAAAACCGAAATTAAAGAGACCGCCGCTTTTTAAAGTTATCTTGCTGAATGACGACTTTACCCCGATGGATTTTGTCGTCGAAATTCTGAAGAGTTTTTTCAATATGAATGAAGATAGGGCGACCCAGGTGATGTTGCAGGTTCACACCCAAGGCGTGGGAGTTTGTGGGGTTTACACCAAAGATGTCGCGGAAACCAAAGTGCATATCGTTAATGAATATTCGCGGGAACATCAGCATCCATTGATGTGTACAATGGAAGAAGCGTAAAGAGAGAAGCTATGTTAAGTAAAGAACTTGAGTTGACACTGAATGCGGCCTTCACCAATGCCCATAACAAGCGACACGAATTTATCACGGTCGAACATTTATTATTGGCCTTGCTGGATAATGAAACGGCCATCCCTGTTCTCAATGCATGCGGGTGTAATATCAATGCCTTGCGCGGCGAATTGACTCAGTTTATCGATGAAACCATGTCCCTGATTCCGGAGGGCGTTCAGCGGGAAACGCAACCGACCTTGGGTTTTCAGCGAGTGCTGCAGCGCGCCGTTTTTCATGTCCAAGCCTCGGACAAAAAAGAGGTGACCGGCGCCAATTTGTTTGTCGCCTTGTTCAGCGAACAGGATTCTCATGCCGTTTACTTGTTGAGCAAGCAAAACATCACCCGCCTGGATGTCGTCAATTATTTGGCCCACGGCGTTTCCAAGCAAGACCAGGAAAAGCCTAAGGACAACGACGAAGTGATGTCGGGGCCCGTAGGCGCGGAGAGTTCTTCAAACCCGTTGGACAAATACGCCACTAACTTGAATGAAGAGGCGTTAGCCGGGAAAATCGATCCGTTGATCGGACGGGAAGCGGAAGTCGAGCGTACCATCCAAGTCTTGTGCCGTCGGAGAAAAAATAATCCATTATTGGTCGGTGAATCCGGCGTTGGCAAAACGGCGATCGCCGAAGGTTTGGCGAAACGCATTGTCGAGGAAGACGTCCCCGAGGTGTTGCTGGATAACGTCATTTATTCATTGGATTTGGGGGCCTTGGTCGCCGGAACCAAATACCGCGGCGACTTCGAGAAGCGCCTGAAAGCCTTGGTCAATCAATTGAAGAAAGAGCCTCATTCGATTTTGTTTATCGATGAAATTCACACCATTATCGGCGCCGGCTCGGCTTCCGGCGGAGTGATGGATGCTTCCAATTTAATCAAGCCGATGCTGGCTTCCGGCCAGCTGCGTTGCATCGGTTCCACGACCTACCAGGAATATCGCGGTATCTTCGAGAAAGATCACGCCCTGGCGAGACGTTTTCAAAAAATCGACATCGTCGAACCGTCCATCGAAGATACCGTTAAAATTCTGCAAGGGCTTAAAACGCGATTCGAGGAGCATCATCAGCTTAAATATACGATGGATGCATTACGTGCGGCAGTCGAGTTGTCGTCCCGTTTCATTACCGACCGGCACTTGCCGGACAAGGCCATCGATGTCATCGACGAAGCGGGGGCTAGACAACGTTTGTTCAAGGAGGAGGATCGTAAACAAACGATCGATAGCTTGGAAATCGAGGAAATCGTCGCCAAGATTGCTCGCGTCCCGGTCAAGTCGGTTTCTTCCAGTGATATAGACAAATTGGAAAATCTCGAGAAAAGCCTGAAAATGTTGGTATTCGGCCAGGACGAGGCGATTTCGGAATTGGCTTCGGCCATCAAGCTATCTCGTGCTGGATTGCGGGATACGACCAAAACCATCGGTTCATTTTTGTTCGCCGGCCCGACCGGCGTGGGCAAAACCGAAGTGACGCGGCAACTGGCGAAAGTGCTGGGTGTCGAGTTGATTCGTTTCGATATGTCCGAATATATGGAGCGACATACCGTTTCCCGTTTGATTGGCGCGCCACCCGGCTATGTTGGTTATGACCAAGGGGGCTTGTTGACCGAAGCGGTGACCAAGCATCCACATGCCGTGTTATTGTTGGATGAACTGGAAAAAGCGCATCCCGATGTTTTCAATTTGTTGTTGCAGGTGATGGATCACGGTTCGCTGACCGATAACAACGGGCGTAAGGCCGACTTCCGTAATATCATTTTGGTTATGACGACCAATGCCGGTGCGCAAGAGGGAAGCCGGGCATCGATTGGCTTTACCCAACAGGATCATAGCTCTGACAGTTTGAAGATCATCGAAAGAACTTTTTCGCCGGAATTCCGCAATAGGCTGGACGCTATTGTTCAATTCAAGCCGTTGGATATATCGATTGTCGGCAGCGTGGTCGATAAATTCATCTTTGAATTGGAGGCCTTGTTGGCCGATAGAAACGTGACCCTGGTACTGGAGTCGGAAGCGAGATTATGGTTGGCCGAACATGGTTGCGATCCGCAAATGGGAGCTCGCCCGATGGCGCGATTGATCCAGGAAACGATCAAAAAACCGCTGGCAAATGACCTGTTGTTCGGTAAGCTGGCTAATGGTGGGCAGGTGCGTGTTTATGTCGAAAACGACCAACTTGCTTTTTCTATAAAGAGCAAGGAATTGACTGTTGCCGATAAGCAGCCGCTGTAATCATGGAAAGAGCGCTTTCCCGTTTACATAAACGGGATTAGCGCATACGGAAAGTGATACGACCTTTGGTCAAGTCATAGGGAGTCATTTCAACCTTGACCCTATCGCCAGTCAAAATGCGGATGTAATGCTTGCGCATTTTTCCGGAGATATGAGCGGTCACGATGTGGCCGTTTTCCAGTTCGACACGAAACATGGTGTTTGGAAGGGTGTCGATAACCTTACCATCCATTTCAATTTGATCTTCTTTCGCCATAATGAATACCTCAAGTAAATAAAAACCGCAATATTAGCACATTCAGTCAAGAAGTCATAGTCAGTTGATTATCTTGGCTGAGTGAAATCTTTGTAAACAGATACAAAACAATTGTGCTTTTTATACCCATAGACAGCCACTTCAACGAAACAGTTCAACTTAAACCATGCTTCTTATGAGGTAATTCGATTTCGGTGATGATGCCTGCCTCGGGATCGTTGAAGACATCCTCATCGATCTCATTTTCCCCGCGAGCGACGATGCAGGTCACGGTGGCGTCTCCAGTGACGTTAACGACCGTGCGCAACATATCGAGAATCCGATCTACGCCGAGAATCAGGCCTATTCCCTCGACCGGCAGGCCGACCTGATTGAATACCATGGCCAGCATGATCAGGCCGACTCCCGGTACGCCGGCGGTGCCGATCGAAGCCAAAATTGACATGCCGATCACGGTTGCGTAATCGGTCAATCCCAGTTCGATATTATAGACATTGGCGATGAAGACCGTGGCGACGCCCTGCATAATGGCGGTACCGTCCATATTGATCGTCGCGCCTAGCGGCACGGTGAAGGACGCGGTGGCGTTATTGACGCCAAGACGTTTTTCGGCGACCTGCAGTGTCACCGGAATGGTCGCATTGGAACTGGCGGTGCTGAAGGCGAAAATATGCGCCGGACGCATTTTGCGGATGAACATTAACGGATTGAGTTTGGCCAGTAACAGCAATAGCGTGCTGAAGGTGCCGAGAGCATGTAGCAGAAGGCACAGGATAACCACGGAAAAATAGCCGATCATCGGCATGATCAGGCCGATGCCTTGTTCTGAGAAGGTTTTCGCCATCAGGAAAAAGACCCCGATAGGGGCAAAATCCATCACCAGCGTGACCACTGTCATCATGACTTCATTGAGTTTCTCCGCTCCATCGGCCAGTTGTCGCCCGGCTTCCCCGCTCATCAACATGGCCAGTGCAAAGAAAATGACGAAGAAAATAATTTGCAGCATGTTGCCTTCGGCGAAGGCATGCACCGGATTGCCGGGAACGATGTTGATGAATACCTCGCTTATCGGCGGCGCCGGCGGCGGACTGAAATCCGAGAGCGGTTGTGCCTGTTCGAACCCCTGGCCCGGTGCAATCAGCAGGGCGATCGTTAAGGCCAGCGTCACGGCGATGCCGGTGGTCAATAAATACAGGGCAAAGGATTTGATGCCCACGCGGCCCAACACCGAGACATCGCCGATGCCGCAGACGCCGCAGATCAAAGAAAACGTAACCAACGGCACGACTAACATTTTCAAGGCGTTGACAAAGGCCGCGCCGATGACATGAAACAGGCCTTGTACCAGGTAGTCATGTACAAATTCAATGTCTAGGGCGAAGGCATTGATCAGACTGCCGACTACCAGGCCGATAAGCATGGCAATCAGGATTTTGGTCGTGATGGCTGTTTTATGGGGCATGATTTTTCCGCTGCTGATTTGGAGTGGATGCAATACACCGTTGCCGATTTATGTGACGCTAATGACCGGAATGGCGTGGTCATACTGGGGCATTCAGGCCACGGCCTCGGCCTCGTAGTTATTAAAAATCTCGATTAATTCGAAGATTTTTTGCATACTCAGATGGGCTACCCGGTTATGCTGTTCGCAGAGTCCTCCTCTAAAACCCAGGTAGTCGGCGTTCAAGGCTAATAATGCTGGAACGTCGCCGCTTTGCAACGAACCGGCCAAGCCGCATAGTAAGTCGAGTTGTTTGGCTTGATTGACGAATTGTGCCAGATCGGCCATGGTCATAATTTCGCTCAGCGAGCCTCTGGACTTGTCCATGGTATCGAGCATCACGCCGGAAAAGCCGGCTTGGCGGAGAGTCGGCAGATACGATAAGTCGGGGGCGTTGTCGGCAAACAGTACGGCGATCAAGGCATGGTCGGCGGTAAAGTCGGATAACGCATCGATGCTATCCGTCCACTTATCGCCGGGGAAAAAACCGATTTTGACATAGTCGACGCCGGTTGCCGCCATGCTGGTGACGGCCGGACACAAAATTTCCGGTAGCATCGGTAGGTCGCCAACGGTAGCGCTGACCGGCTTGCAGCCGTCGATCGCCGTGACGATTTGGTGCACCTGTTCTGGCGGCAGGGCGCCCAGGGCCCCTTCGGCCGGTTGTTTCAGGTCGATAATGTCTATATCCAGAGGGTTGATCAGCAAGGCTTCCTCAAGACTGTTGACGCTGGCCAGCATTCCTGTCATGCCTGGATTACCTCGTGTTTGTAATCCTCGATGACTTCCATCAGCCAGCGCCAGGCTTCCATTTCCCGCTCGCCGGCGGTTTTGTCCAGGCCGATATGCAGATACTCCAGTTCCGATTCGATTTTTTTCCACGGCAGCATATGCAGGCGACTGACCAGAATCGCCGCTTCGATCACCGAAAATTGGGCCCGGTTGAATCCTCTGAATGGCTTGTGGTTGACCGTGTGTAGGGCCTTGCAGAAAATCATCGGCCGGACCTCGTTGTCCTCGATGCGGTCGATTGCCAGTTCGCAATGGGCCAGCGCCGCTTCTAGATATTGGCAATCGACTTTTTCCGCTTTTTTCAACGGCCAGTCGCGCCTTCCGGTCAGGCAACCGGCGAAGATGCGCACGTCATCGACGTAATTGATCACGGCGGTATTGGTTTCCAGAATGTTATTCAAGGTATTGCACGGACGAAACGGCAGGATGACGAAGCGGTCGCCGTTGACGTGAATGCCCATCGGCGCGATATGCGGATCGCCGTTACTGTTGACGGTCGTGACTATGGTTTCTTGTATCATTTTTTTTGTAACGTGGTTCCGGCTGGTTTAAAGGTATGCAGATCGACAGTGGGTTCATTATGTTCCGATGCGCAGCCCCAGTCTAGTGCCTCATCCTGAGTAAAGCGCTTGCCCAATTGCCAGGCGATCTCGGCCCGCGCCAGTTCGATACCCAGATAGAAGGCATGTCCGCCGTCGTTTTCCACGTTTAACTTGGGGTATAGGTCGAAAGGGTCCCGCGCCGTGTGCAGTCCGTCGCGGTTGAAAATGTGCAGGCCGTCGCGGCTGGTTTGGATGCGGTAGCTGGGATCCTTGATCTGTCCCGCCAGTTCCTGGATTTCGGCGAAGCTGTAAGGGAAAGGGGTGGTATCGTGTACTGTCATCAGGCCCGGGTCGATATGCTTGGGCAGCGTGTTATGCTCCTTGGCGGCATGCATGATGCGGCGGGCCCGATCGGCTTCCCGGATCGCGCGGCAGGCATGTTGGCTGACTTCGGTGGCGAGAATATGATTAATGTTCAATTCCGAGCAGATACCCAACAGCAGCGCGTTCATGCCGGAAGTATCGGCATGGGTCAGTTCGGTGATGTTGCCGACCCCCATCATCATCTCGATATCGGGATGCTTTTGCCGAAACTGATAATTGCGCACGATCGATTCGGTGAAGCCGAAATGGATCGGGTCCAGGATCGGGTCGACGATGAATGGTCGCTGCTTCTCTTGCATGACCGCGATAGCAGGGTCCAGCGTGCTCAGGTCGCCGTGTTTTTCCGGGATCAGGATCGGCGTGCTGTCGACTTCATCGGCGATCCAAATGCTTTTATTGGTCAGGCTGAGCAGATAATCGGCGCCGGCTCGGCCACCGCGCAACAAATCGTCATCCTCCAATGAGTCGATACTGACCTTGAACCCTTCCTGTTTCAGGGTACGGATGCACTCCTCCAGATGGGGAAAAGCCGTGCCGGGCAGGCAACCGATGTCGATCACATCGGCGCCGTTGGCACGATAATACTGGGCGCGCTTTACCACCTCGTCGACACTAATAGTTGGCGCATCGGTGATCTCGGCGAAAATCTTGACCCGGTATTGGCTCAAGTCCATTTTGTGCGCTTCCTTGCCGAAAAACATCGGCAGGTCCTTGATTTCTTCCGGCCCCCGTTCGATCGGTAGACCCAATTGTTCGGCAGTCTTGTCCAGATCGCCGCGGCAACGCCCCGGTACGATGATGCGATCGGCGCCGTAGGTGTCATGCAGGCGCCGCCCGATCATCTCGGCCGTCATCAGCGCGGCGACCTTCAGGCCCAGCTGATGTATCGTATAGCGAAAATCCGGTTGCATCTTTTCCAACACTTGATGAACTTGTTTTTCCGCCAGCGAGCCGGTTAAAAAAAGAATATGTTCGGTCATTTTAAAGAGGCCAGGCGTTTATGGACGGCTTCGATCAATTCGTCGACGCTTTCCACCACCGTGGTGTATTCAAAGGTGCGGATCTTCGCGGTGCCTTCCAAATCGATCTTGCGTGGGTAGACCATGACTTTTTTACCGCGCGGGGCGGTAGTCTCCATTTCCGGGGCGATGTCGCAAGGATAGACGATGCTCGGAACGCGGCATTTGCCGGCCTGAGAATACAGGTTGGTCACCAGCGAGTCGGCGATGCCCAGCACGCATTTGGCGATGGTGTTCGAGGTGGTCGGGGCCATCACGAAGGTATGGTAATAACCGCTGTAGAAGTGGCCGACCGGCGGTGCAGAAGCCGCCTTATCGCGGTAAACCGGCATTTTGTCTTTGATATCCTTGAGGTTTATCCCGTACATTTGCAAAACCTCCTCTCCAGCTTGGCTTAAATAGAGATCGACATGATCCAGGGTCAGCAGGAATTCGATGCATTCTTCTATATAATGTCCCGAGCCGGTTACCGCCCAGGCGAGTCGCGGTTGTTTCATTCTCTATGGTTTTGTTCGATATGGCGGTCATTATACCCGAATAGGTGCTCGCTTCCGCCACTACAGGAATTTTTTAACGCATGTTTGAAAATATTAATAAGCCCTTGATTATGGGGATCTTAAACGTCACGCCGGACAGTTTTTCCGATGGCGGACGTTTTACTGTCGTCGATACGGCGCTACGCCAATGTGAAAAAATGCTAAAAGAGGGGGCCGATATTATCGATATCGGCGGAGAATCGACCCGTCCCGGCTCCGAACCGGTTAACGCGGCGGAACAAATCCGCCGGGTGGTGCCGATTATCGCGAAGATCAGGCAACAAATCTCCCGTGAGATACCCATCAGCATCGATACTACGTTGAGCGCAGTGGCCGAAGCCGCCTTACAAGCCGGCGCCAATATCATCAACGATATATCCTCAGGTCAGGGCGACGACAAAATTCTGCCATTAGCCGCCGCCAGTGATGTGCCGATCATTCTGATGCACATGCAAGGCACGCCGCTCACGATGCAGGACAATCCTTATTACGACGATGCCGTCACTGAAATCCTGGCCGCCATACGACAACGGGTCGATGCGGCCCTCGCTGCGGGCATCGCGAAACGTCGCATCGCCATCGACCCCGGCATCGGTTTCGGCAAGCGCAAACAGGATAATATCGACCTGCTGGCGCATTTAAGCGATTTCGTCGCTACCGGTTATTCGGTATTGCTGGGGACCAGCCGCAAGCGCTTTATGGGCGGCATCTTAAATGTCGAACAA
The DNA here is from genome assembly GCF_000733935.1 of Methylomarinum vadi. Taxonomy (NCBI): domain Bacteria; kingdom Pseudomonadati; phylum Pseudomonadota; class Gammaproteobacteria; order Methylococcales; family Methylococcaceae; genus Methylomarinum; species Methylomarinum vadi. The sequence goes on along the minus strand of NZ_JPON01000001.1, from coordinate 703,620 downwards.
CCGGCGGAGCTGGTGACGGCGACGGCGGTTACTACCGCATTGGGCGTCATGGCCGGGGTGCGGATGTTTCGCGTGCACGACGTCAAGGAAAACCGGCAGGCGGCCGACCTGGCCTGGGCCATCAAACAGGCGTCGGACTGATTCATGCGCTTGCATGAACTGGAACGGAAGTTGTCAGCGTCTGTATTGACGCGGATCGATGAGCCGTTGTTGCGACAAAAGGCCATTGAATTGTGGTTGAAACGTGATGATTTGTTGCATCCGATTGTTTCCGGCAATAAATGGCGCAAATTAAAATACATTCTCGAGCACGCACTCGGTTTGGGGTGCCGGCGCATCATCAGCATGGGAGGCGCCTATTCCAATCATTTGCATGCCTTGGCCTATACCGGCAAATGCCTGGGACTGGCGACCGCCGCCTTCATCAGGGGCGAGCGGCCAAAACGCTTAAGTCCGACCCTCAGGGACCTTCTGGACTGGGACATGCGATTGACTTTCGTTTCGCGCAGTGATTACCGAGAGTTGAGAGCTTACCGACGCCATGACAGTCTGCCGGGATTGCAGAACGGCGACTATTGGTTACCGGAGGGCGGAGCGACCGGACTGGCATTGCAAGGCGTGGCCGAGATTGTTGGCGAAATCCATTTAAGTTTCGATGTATTGTCTGTGCCGTGCGGTACCGGCACGACGTTGGCGGGCTTGATCAAGGCGGTTCCGGATTCGGCGGAGGTGTTGGGCATAGCGGCCTTGAAGGGGGCGGATTTTCTCTATCATGATGTCGCTGAATTGTTAGCGGATGCGGCGCATAAAAACTGGAGTCTGGCCTTGGATTACCATTTCGGCGGGTTTGCCAAAAGTAACATGCTATTGACCGAGTTTATTGACCGCTTCGAACGGCGGCACAATATCGCGTTGGACCCGGTCTATACCGGCAAGATGCTCTATGCCTTGTACGACCTGATCGAGCATGATCATTTTTCCTCCGGAAAACGTATTATTGCCATACATACCGGTGGCTTGCAGGGAAGGCGGCGCTGACTGTTTTAGATTTGCGCGAGGGGCACGACAGGCTCGATTTTATCAATATGATTGGATCAAGGCTGTCAAGGCGAGAGAAATCAATGTTTGGGACTGGCAGAGCCTTGGTTTTTATGGCAGGATGCTTAAGTATTCAACAATGTGGATTATGAATGGTAAGCGTTGCAAGTCGAAGCCATCGAACGCAAAACGTTATCATGAGCCGTCCCGGTCTTTACTCAATCTGCATTAATTTTTCCTGCCGTTCATCGTTTGCTGAATCCTCGATCGACGGAATCGTGTTTCTCGGTGATGCTTGGTCATCCATATATCAGAACGGCAAAATCATCAGTTTCCGAAAGCGGTGTGGATGCTTCGAAGAAGGTTTTCACATGCGAGTCAGTAATTTAATAGCAACGAAAGGCGCAATATGAAAGCAAATATTGGATTGATCGGCCTGGCCGTAATGGGGCAAAACCTGGTTTTGAATATGAATGACCACGGCTTCAAAGTTGCCGTTTATAATCGAACGACCAGTAAGGTCGATGATTTTTTGCATGATGCGGCCAAGGGCACTCATGTGATCGGAGCCCATTCATTGGAAGAATTAGTCGACAAGCTGGAATCGCCACGCAAGGTCATGTTGATGGTCAAGGCCGGCGAGGTTGTTGATCTGTACATCGATCATCTGCTGCCGTTGTTGTCGCCCGGCGATATCATCATCGACGGCGGTAATTCGCTGTATTCCGATTCCAACCGCCGTACCGCGTATCTGAAGGAAAAAGGGATTTTATTTATCGGCACCGGCGTTTCCGGAGGCGAGGAGGGGGCAAGGCATGGTCCTTCGATCATGCCGGGCGGCAATAAGGACGCCTGGGAAGCGGTCAAACCGATTTTTCAGGCCATTAGTGCCAAGGTGGACGGCGCGCCCTGTTGCGAGTGGGTGGGCGATAACGGCAGTGGCCATTATGTCAAAATGGTACATAACGGCATCGAGTATGGCGACATGCAGTTGATCTGTGAAGCCTACCAATTGCTGCGCGAAGGGCTGGGCCTGAGTGTCGATGAAATCCAAGGTATTTTCGCCGACTGGAACAAAGGCGTGTTGGATTCCTATTTAGTTGAAATCACCGCCAACATTCTGGCTTATAAGGATGAAAACGACCAGCCGTTGATCGACAGCATTTTAGATACCGCCGGACAAAAAGGCACCGGTAAATGGACCGGCATCAACGCCTTGGATATGGGCATTCCGTTGACCCTGATCGCCGAATCGGTGTTCGCCCGCTGCCTGTCGGCGCAAAAGGATGACCGCGTCAAGGCGGCCCAGCATCTGCCGAAAAAAGCCAGCACCTTTAACGGTGATAAGCAGAAGATGGTCGATGCCATTCATGACGCCTTGTATGCCTCCAAAATCATTTCCTACGCCCAAGGTTTTCAATTGATGCGGGAGGCGGCTTCGGAATACCGCTGGTCCCTGAATTACGGCGAGATCGCGTTGATGTGGCGCGGCGGTTGTATTATTCGTAGCCAGTTCCTGGGTAATATTAAACAGGCTTTTGACGCAAATCCGGAGCTGGAAAGTCTGTTGTTGGCCGATTATTTCGCCGAGGCGATGAGCCAGGCCGATGCTGGTTGGCGCAAGGCCGTGATTCAGGCGATCGAATTGAATGTGCCGACGCCGGCATTCTCCTCGGCCCTGGCCTATTTCGACGGTTATCGGACCGCTCGTTTACCGGCCAATCTGCTACAGGCGCAGAGAGATTACTTCGGCGCCCATACCTATGAGCGCATCGATCGGCCACGCGGTGAATTCTTCCATACCGATTGGACCGGACACGGCGGCAAGACGGCATCCACCACTTACACAGTATAGGTGGGTTCATGAAAGCAGAAGCATGTACTTATGTGATTTTCGGCGCGACCGGTAATTTGTCGCGCATCAAGCTCATGCCGGCCTTGTATCAGTTGGATGACGGCAATCTGCTGCCGGAAGGCACCAAGATACTAGCCGTCGGCCGGCGTGATTGGGATCAACAACAATGGCAGGCCGAAGTGCGCGATATGTTGCAGGCAAAAGCCCGTAACGGTTTGGACGAATCGGTGTTCAAACGCTTCAGTCAACGCTTGTATTTTCAAAAGGGCGATTTGAAAGATCCCCAAAGTTTCACTGCGTTGGCGGAGACATTGAATGATGCGTCACGTTTCCCTCAAAACAAGGCATTTTACCTGGCGGTCAGTCCGGCCGATTTTGGCGGTACGGTAGAGCGACTCAGCACTGACGGCTTGCTGGAGGAAGATATCGGCTGGAGCCGGGTGATCATCGAAAAACCGTTCGGCTATGACCTGCTCAGTGCCCAGGCCCTGCAAAAGCGCATTGGCCACTATCTGCGGGAAGATCAGATTTACCGCATCGACCACTATTTGGGCAAGGGGACCGTGCAAAACCTGTTGGTGTTTCGTTTCGCCAATACCATGCTGGAACCGTTGTGGAACCGAAATTATATCGACCATATTCAGATCACTCATTCCGAGGAACTGGGGATCGGTTCGCGCGCGCATTATTACGATACCTCCGGAGCGATGCGCGACATGCTGCAAAGCCATCTGATGCAATTGATGACGTTGGTGACGATGGAACCGCCGGCGTCGATGGATGCCGAATCATTGCGCGATGAAAAAGTCAAGGTATTGAAATCGGTGCGGCCGATTCCGAAAGAAGCGGTCAACGCCTATGCTTTTCGTGCCCAATATAGCGGCGGCAACATCAAGGGCGAGAGGGTGAACGGTTATCTGCAAGAGGCCGATGTGCCGTTGAATAGCGTCACCGAAACCTATGCCGCCTTGAAACTGTATATCGACAATTGGCGCTGGAAAAACGTACCGATTTACATGCGCACCGGCAAGCGCATGAGCAAATCCCAGTCGGTGATTTCGATCTGTTTCCGCCGTCCGCCCTTGCATTTTTTCCGCGATACCCATATCAGCTGCAATAGCCCCAATTGGTTGTTGTTGGGTATTCAACCGGAAGAATGTATTCGCATGGAAATGACGGTCAAGGAACCGGGACTGGAAATGAGTACCCGTATTACCAGCCTGGACGCCAGTTACCGTCAGGAAGACGAGTTACATACCGACGCTTACGAAGATTTACTACTCGATGTCATCCAAGGTGATCGTTCGCTATTTTTGCGCTGGGACGAAGTCGAATATGCCTGGCGCATCGTCGATCCCATTCTGCAAAGGTGGTCCGAAGATCGCGACTACATCGCCACCTATCCGGCAGGTTCCTGGGGGCCGGAAGAATCCCGTCGCCTGTTCGACAAGGAACATCAGCATTGGCGCCATTCCTTGACGCCGGAGTGTTCGTAAGGTAATGATTGGGTTAAGTTGTATGTGATCTACCATGTTCCATCGACATCGAGCATTCGCTTGGTAATTTTTTTGATTAGCGGCATCGACCAAGGGGTATGCGTTTTAGATCCTCGATGAATATCGTTAGCTGGAGCAAGCATAAATCAGTACCCAGCATAGACGGTGTTTCTTGGCGATTGCCTTACAACAGGGCCGTCATTATTTTTTGTTGTTTATTAGTCTATGGTTAATGGCTTTTATCGGCTATATTAGCCGCTGAAAATTTATCTCTAAGTCGTATTAATGGCAACAGGAGGTTGTGGACCTAAGCATTGTCGCCATGTAACCGAGCGTTTTATTCTAGGCCGGTTCGCCTTCGATGCCGTTGTGGGACTTTTTAAAAATTTGGCTTATAGTTTGATACACAAAGAGTTTATATGTACGAAATCAATAGAAAAATAAGAAAAAAGGGGATGTTGATTGCTTTTGCCGCATTGTTTTCAACGTTCGGCACTGTGTGGGCGGAATCGGACATGCAACTTATGGAAAAAGCGTTGAAGATACGTGAAGGAAGGGACCATAAAGGCATGGATCATTCGGCGCATGCAAAATCGCAAGATGCCAGCAAAATATTTCGAGGCGTATTCTATGGTTATTTGCCTTGTGATCAGAAAGATTGCGACGGTATCAAAACGACCTTGTCGCTTAAACAAAAAAACAATTACTTGTTGGTCACGCAGTACGCAAAAGCCTCAACCAGAGAATATTACGAGAAAGGCAAGTATGTTTGGGATGAACAAAATCGCCTGCTAACCCTGACGCCTAAAAAAAAGGAAGCCAAAAGGCTATACAGTATTCAAGATGAAACCTCGCTGATTCAACTTAATGTCGACGGAACCCCCCTGGCTGGTAATTCAAAAGACTATACTTTGCAAAGAAGCGATTCAATCAAATCACGGCAGGTCCACATACATTAGAAACGGTTAGGAATTGAATAAAGGTTGTTCTTTTTCAGGTTTTGAGAAAGAGGATTAGACAACCTCCTGGCAGCTCAATTAACAGTGTTTTCTTTACGTTCCATTGACTGATACTTTTGAGTTGGCGGAAAGCCGTCCACGGATGGATTCTGCCCGCATCCAAAAATCATGGGCTATGATTCATTCTGGTTTATTTATAGGCGACCCTGTGTGGAGATTTCGCAAACGTAGAGTAATAATGACAATGACAGGCAATTAACATGGTAGATGGAGTAACAACAAACGCGGAAATAGTTGACGACCCAATCGATCTGACCAGTTCCGAATTTTATATTAATCGTGAACTGAGCCTGCTCGAGTTTAATATCCGAGTGCTGGCGCAGGCCAAGAACGAAAAGTTGCCATTGTTGGAACGCCTCAATTACTTATGTATCTCCTGTTCCAATCTGGATGAGTTTTATGAAGTTCGTGTCGCCAGTGTGATTCAGATGGCGCAAATGGATTCGGGTGTCATTGCGGCGGATGGATTAACGCCGCATGAGCAGCTGGAAAAAATTGCCGTGAAAGCCCATGATCTGGTGGATGAACAATACCGGGTGTTGAACGAGGTTTTGATCCCGCAATTGGAAAATGAAAATATTCGTTTTATCCGAAGGGATCATTGGAGCGAAGAACAAAAGAAATGGTTGTCGCAATATTTCAACGAAGAATTATTGCCGATCCTAACCCCGGTCGGGCTCGATTCCGCTCATCCTTTTCCGCGCATCCTGAACAAAAGTTTGAATTTCATCATCTCCTTGACCGGCAAGGATGCCTTTGGCAGGAACAGCGGTCGCGCCATCATTCAGGCACCACGGGCGTTGCCGCGCATTATTCAATTGCCGGCCGATGAGACCGGTAGCGGTTCCCACGACTTTGTTTTTTTGTCCTCGATTATTCATGCATTTGTCGATGAATTGTTCAACGGAATGAAAGTGAAGGGGTGTTACCAATTTCGTGTAACCCGAAACAGCGACTTTTTTGTCGACGACGATGCGATAGACGATTTGCTGCATGCCGTGGAAGGCGAGCTGGCCATGCGCAATTATGGCGATGAAGTCCGTTTGGAAATCGATATCAATTGTCCGGAAGAAACGATAAATTTTCTGCAGTCACGCTTCGAACTAAACGATAACCAAGTCTTTTTAGCGACAGGGCCAGTAAATCTCAGCCGGATTCAAGCCATTTACAATATGGTGGACCGCCCCGACCTGAAATTTTTGCCTTTTAAACCCAATGTGCCGAAACCGCTAGGCAGAAAAAAGGATATTCTTGCCGCGATCAGAGAACAAGACCTATTACTGCATCATCCTTTCGAATCCTTTATGCCGGTCGTGGATTTCATTCGCCAGGCCGCCGAAGATCCGGATGTCATTGCTATCAAACAAACTCTGTATCGTACCGGTGTCGATTCCCCCGTCGTGGCAGCTTTGATCAAAGCTGCCAGAGCGGGAAAAGAAGTCACCGTGGTGATCGAATTGCGCGCCCGTTTCGATGAAAAGGAAAATATCGGCCTTGCCGCAAAATTACAGGAAGCGGCCGTGCATGTTGTGTATGGTGTCGTCGGCTATAAGACCCATGCCAAAATGTGTTTGGTTCTCCGCAAGGCGAGTAAGGAATTGCAGTATTATGCGCATTTGGGCACCGGTAACTATCATCCGAAAACCGCCCGCTTATATACCGATTACGGCTTGTTTTCGAGTAATAGGGAGTTGGGCGAGGATGTCAGGCGGATCTTTGCCCAATTGACCAGCTTGGGTAAGGTCACGAAGTTAAATAAATTGCTGCAATCGCCGTTTACCTTGCATTCCGGCCTCATCAAAATGATTGACCGGGAGAGTGAAAATGCCAGGAAAGGCAAACCGGCGAAAATCATTATCAAGGTTAATGCCGTGGTCGAAGAGCAGGCGATTCAGGCCTTGTACCGCGCGTCTCAAGCCGGGGTCGAAGTAAAGTTAATCGTGCGGGGCATCTGTTGTCTAAGGCCTGGCATGCCCGGCGTTTCGGAAAATATCGAAGTGCGTTCGATCATTGGCCGCTTTTTGGAGCATACCCGGGTATACGCATTTTTCAATGATGGTAACTGGGATATTTATGCAGCCAGTGCCGATTTGATGGACCGCAATATGTTTCGCCGGGTCGAAACCTGTTTTCCGATTGAGGATAAAAAGTTGCATGCCAGAGTTTTGAATGACTTGGAATGTTATTTGAAAGATAATTCCCAGGCCTGGGTGTTACAGAGCGATGGCCAGTACCAATTGATACAACCTTCAGAAGGGGAAGTGGAGTATCAGGTGCAAACCGAATTATTAAAATCGTTTACCACAGGTTGAATGATGGCATTATGGAAGGCTAAGGAATTGAAAGGCTTGTTATGAAACAATCCCAATTGATTAAGATTGTCGATGTATTTTCCTTTATCGCCCTTTTATTGATTGTGTCTACGGGAACACTGCTGGAATTCACCTTGCCGATACGAAGCGGACCAGCCACGGTGTTGGGCATGACCCGCCATGAATGGGGAGCGCTTCATCTTTACGTGTCGATTGGTTTCCTGGTGATGATGAGTCTGCATTTATTTACCCACATCAAATACATCAAACAGTTGTTGCTGGGTAATGCCAGCACGGCCAGTAAATACAGAATGGGTGTGGGGTTGATCGGCTTGGTGGCATTACTTTTGATTATTTTGGCACCGTTCTTGGCTCCTGTTAACGAAGGTGAAGGCAGCGGCCGTCGTCATGGGGCGGGCTATCGTCTAAATTCGGGGAACTAACCCTAATAAAGCCTTGAAAAAATGATATCTCCTTGAGCGTTTCCCATTCTTCTTTAACGTGATTTACTGGCGTAATCACTGTGCTTTGTAAGAATCTACTGACCTTATGTTGCTAAATGTGATGATCGAAACTATATTCAATTACTATGAAATTTTTTCGCTTGTCATATCACAGAAAAATAAGCCGGTTTTTGCGAACCTTGGCTTTTGCTTTTAGCGTTATGACTGGCTCTCTTTCGCTGTTCTGGACCGGATATATTCATGCCGGCGATTCCGTAGTAACGCCTTTTAGTTTGGTCGAGCAATATCGCAAACTGTCTCGTGCGGAATTACGGGAAATTTTTTTCGGACGGCAGACACGTTGGCCGGACGGTTCGCCGCTAAGGGTTTTTGTTTTACCCGACAAGCATCCTGTCCATATTCGTTTTGCCAAGGAGGTTCTGGGAATTTATCCTTATCAATTGCGGTCCGCCTGGGACAGGATGATTTATTCAGGCACAGGCACGCCACCGGTTGTTGTGGAGTCACTCGAGCAAATGAAAAAACAAATTCGTAGTACGCCTGGAGCAATCGGCTATATCGAGGAATAGGAGGGGGCAATTGGATATACGAGACACTTTTATGTGTTACCGCAAAGCTGTTCAGGGCATTTTAATCGTCCTATCATTTACCTGGATGACCAATTGCGGGGCTTTGGAGCTTGGTTTGGGCGATTGGCAGGCCCATGGATTTGTGAGTCAGGGTTATACACTGACTTCTAATTATCATGTCTTTGGACAAAGCCGCAATGGCGGCAGCCTAGACTTTACCGAAGTTGGCGTCAATGTTCTGGGACACATCACCCCCAATTTACTGATGGCTGCGCAAGGGTTGTATCGCTCGGCAGGAGGATCTGATAACGAGGATTTTCGGCTGGATTTTGCCAATCTTGACTACCATACTTCGATCGGTGACCGGGCAATAGCGGGCATACGCATGGGTAGGGTCAAAAACCCCTTCGGTCTCTATAACGATACTCGCGACGTTGTTTGGACGCGGCCCGGTGTTATGATGCCTCAGTCGGTTTATTTCGACTCTTTGGCGCTGCGGCAAGCGATGATTTCCTCGGATGGAGGCGTGTTGTATGGGCGCTATGCCTTTGGCGACCATGCCTTAACGACAGAATTTGTCGTGTCCGAACCTCTGGACGACCAAGGCGGAGCAACGGCCTTTTTGACCGGTATTCCCAATGTTCAAGGGCATTTAGAAGGACGGCCATTGTTTGTCGGCCGCATGGGTTATGAATGGCGGGAAGGGCGCTTCAAATTATTGTTCAGTGTTGTCGACCTCGATCGTGACTTCGAATCCAAGACGCCTGGTTTGCCATCCGGCAATATAAAGGCGTTTTACCCTCTTGCTTCGGCGCAATTAAATTTGGAGGATTGGAGCTTTAGCGCTGAATACGGGCAGGTGACCACTGTACGCAGCGGTTTTATTCCGGGCGGCGGAACGATTGAAAACACCTCGGAAAGCTTTTATGTACAAGCGCAATACCGCTTTATGCCCGATTGGTCCGCGTTGTTACGTTATGATAGTTTTACCGCCAACATCGACGACCGCGATGGTGAAAGCACTGCTCGCTTAACAGGTCTCCCCAAACATAGCTTTTATGCACGTGATCTGACGATCGGCTTGCATTGGGAGTTTTTGCAGAATTGGCTGTTGGTTTCGGAATATCATTCCGTTTGGGGAACCGCTTGGCTGTCGCCGGCGGACAATCCAGATTTGGGGACGCGAACAGGGCCTGAGCGTTGGGATATGTTTTCATTGATGCTGTCTTACAGGTTTTAAGGCGCGCAAGTTAGGTGGCAATGTGTTAGCGAGGACAAAGGGAAATCAGATTGGCAGCCGATTCATCGGTCTGCGATGGAAGAGTTTTCTGTGGATCAGTCTGCTATTGCTCAGCATGAGTTCGGTGTTTTATGCCTTGAACTATCATGCGCTTATGAGTCAGTTTCAAGCGCGCCAAGACGCCGATATCAATTTTCTTCGTCACCATATCAAAGGGCTTTTCACCGGTACTTCCGACCGCTTGATGCGATTAGGAGGGGCGCTGGCCACAATGACGGACTTGGGCGCGGCATTACATTCCCAATCCCGACAACAAATAAATGAACTGGTTTCCACCTATTACGCCAGTTTAGGCTATGAATTGGATATGAGGCAAATTGAGCTTTATACGACCGACGCCGCTCGGGTTGGGCGTTGGGCGCAGTATGGCGCGCAAGAGTTGCCGTCCGACCTTTATCAACTCACCGTTAAGCAAGTACAAGAAGAGGAAAGACCGAAAGCATTGCTCAATTGCCATCCTTTATGCTTGCTTTATGCCTTTGTTCCGGTCCTTGCCTCCGGAGAAAATGTGGGTGTGATCGCTCTAGGACAATCGGTTGCCGATTTTATTATAGACTTCAAGTTAATTACCGGTGCCGACATCGCATTGGCGGTCCCTTCAAGCAGCGGCGCGGCAAAACTGGAGACGTGGGGAGTGAGAATGCCGGCCTTGACCGACGCTGGGACATTATTGCCGCTATTACAGCATTTATCGCAACAATACACGGATCCATCGGCACTCGATCATGGCCGCATCATCAATTGGAACAAGGCTTATTATGACGTCCATCGAATTCAACTCGATACGATTATTCCCGGCCAAGCCGGTTTTATTCTGTTGATCACCGATGTGAGTCGGAATTTTCAGGAGATAAACCAAGCTTTGCAACAAGGTCTTATCACGACGCTGGCCAGCCTTTTGGTGGCTGAAATCATTTTACTTTATCTGATTCGAGTCCCCTTGCGACGATTGAGCCGCCTGGCTTTGCATTTGCCGTTACTTGCCCAGGGAGAGCATGAGCAGGCGCGACAATATTTTTCATCGCCGCAAAAAAGCAAAGGGTTTCGGGATGAGATCGATTTTTTATATGAAAGCGCCGTGCAACTTTCTCATCAACTGGAACAGAACAGTTTATCCCTGGCGGCGAAGAATCGCGAGCTGGCGGAGGAACGGGATTTTATCCAGGGCTTGCTGGCTTCGGCGCAAGTGCTCGTAGTGACGCAAACCAAATACGGCGTCATCCGAGGCGGAAATGATTTCGCCTCGCAACTTACCGGCTATACCCAAGAACAACTTTACGGCCGACGTTTTGTCGATTTGATCGCCGACAATGAATTCAGGGAAGAAGTACAAAATCAATTACAAGCCCTATGTGAAAGCGGACAGCGGCAAATGGAGCATGAGCATGATTTGATTTCCAGGGGCGGAGAAAGGCGTAAAGTCGTTTGGGTGCATACCCCGTTGCATGAAGAATATAGCGATGGCACCGCCTTGCTTTCGGTCGGTATGGACATCACCGAACGGGTGCAGGCCGAATCGAGAATGCGTTGGCTGGCCAATCACGATCCTTTGACGACGTTAACCAATCGCCACCGTTTTATCGAGGATCTGACCCGTTTTTACGAAGAAGTGGCCCGCACGGGAAGCGCCGCAGCCCTATTGGTATTCGATCTCGATCATTTCAAGGAAATCAATGATACCAGCGGTCATGCCGCGGGGGATGCCTTGCTGCGTATGGTAGCCGATGAATTGAAAAACAGGGCCAGAAAATCCGATATCGTGGCCCGCCTAGGCGGAGACGAGTTCGCCATGTTGATGCCGCAAACCGATGCTTATGGCGCGGAAACCTTTGCCAAACAATTGAATGAACGACTGGCGGGTACTCCATTCGTTTATGAAGAAAAAAGGTACCGGATTGGCGCGAGCATCGGTATCGCATTTTTACCGCAACATGGCGCGGATGTTCAGGAGGTGATGGCGAATGCGGATCTGGCCATGTTCGAAGCGAAACGAAGCGGGCGCTCCCGTGCCCGGGTCTATTCCGAAGAATTGCAGCAATCGCATGCCGTGACCCAAAATGTCTATTGGAAGGATATTTTGACCGAGGCGATGGAAAACCGGCAGTTGTTTTTTTATTATCAACCGGTTGTCGATATCGCTACGGGACAAGCGCTGTATCATGAGGCTTTGCTGCGCATGCATATGTCCGATGGCAGAATTGTCATGCCTGGTGAATTCCTGCCTTCCGCGGAACGGGCAGGGTTGAACTATGCCTTGGATTGCTATGTGGTTGAAATGGCCTTGCGGGAACTGTTGGCCGATCCGCATAAACGCCTTTCCATCAATTTGTCCACCGCGGCGCTGAATGATTTCGGCTGGACCGAATCGTTGGTAAACGCCGTTCACCAGCAAAACCTCGACCCTAACCGTCTGACCTTCGAAGTTACCGAAACCGCCGTAATCTCGGATATGGAGAAGGCGAAAAACATTGTACAGGATGTGACCGATTTAGGTTTTTGTCTCGCCGTCGATGATTTCGGAGCCGGTTTCAGTTCCTTGTATTATTTGAAACAGTTGCCCGTTTATTACGTCAAGATCGATCAATCCTTGATTAAAGATATCGACCGGGATCAGGAAGATTGTGATTTCGTGCGCGCGCTGGTTTCGATGATTCATGCCTACGGTAAAAAAGTGGTAGGAGAAGGGGTGGAAAACGAAGCGACACTGCGGTTGCTTAAAACCATGAAAGTGGATATGGTACAAGGTTATTACCTTGGCTATCCTTCGGCTGATTGCGTGATTGATGGCAATGAAAGCAACGAGTTTAAAAAACCGGCCGAATAGCTGAAGTCGGCAACGTCATGATTAATTAACATAGCAAATGCAAGGGAGTTAAATAAATTGTTTAATGAAATTAGGGTTATTGTAGGGCAATTGCAAGGCATAATTTTGGCAAAAACTTACAAGGATTGAGAATGAGTCAACAAATCACCATCCCCACGTTTTATTGTCCTTTTCCTTCGATCATCAGCCCCTTCGCCGATACCTTACAAGAAAGAACCCTTAACTGGGTGCAACAATTTCGCTTGATTTCCGGCGAAGAACCCTGGAAACGCCTGCAGCGTTCCAAATTCGGCTTATTGGCGGCAAGGGCTTACCCAAATGCACCACTCGATCGATTGGAAATCGTTGCCGCTTGGAATACCTGGTTGTTCATACTAGACGACCAATGCGACGAGTGGGGGCTGGGCAAGGAACCCAAGCAATTGGCCGTATTGCATGGTCGTTGTCTCGAGATATTAACTGGTGAAACGCCAGATGCCGAGGACCCGGCCTTGGTTCACGCCATTCATAATATTCGTGAACGTCTCCAGGCGTTGATGCCTTTAACCTGGCTGACTCGTTTCATGCAAAGTGCCGAGGAATATTTTGAATCGACGCAATGGGAAGCCGAAAACCGGAAAAACAATCGTTGGCCCGATGCCGAGACTTATACCCGCATGCGTCCTTATACCGGCGGTTTGCTGACCGATATCGATTTGATCGAGTTGACCGAATCCATCAGTCTTCCGATATCGGCGCGTAAGCATCCTACCATGGTTGAATTGATTGAGATTACCAACAATGTCGTATGTTGGTCCAATGATATTATTTCGCTGCAAAAAGAGCGCAAACACAAGGACATGCATAACCTGGCTCTGATTATCGATCACCATCAGTCTATCGGAATGCAAGAGGCCATTGATCGAGTGAGTGAACAGATCGAGCAACAGGTAAGGCGGTTCATGAGACTGGAACATTCGCTACCTCATTTTGATGATAAAGTCGATAACGATATAGCTAAATTCGTCGCCATCATGCGGGCCTGGATGCGCGGTAATTTGGATTGGTCCTTTGAATCCGGACGCTATCTCTCCCCGGACATGATGCAAACGTCGTCATCAGCACCGAATCAGACGGTTGTCGATTTGGCTTAATCGGATACTTTTGCTGTATAAATAACGAAATACTTTACAGCGTGAAGGTTTAGCTAATAAAATATCGATTCGATACTTTATCAATGGGGAGGAATTATGAGAACTCAGATTGTAAGTTGTTCGATACTGTTGGCTGGCGTTTTGAGCCTACCGGTTCATGCCGCCGATAAAACCGGTTATCTGCAATTAAAAGAGGTGGAAACGGAAGTCAAGGCGGAAAACGGTAAAAAAACCTTGGAACTGGAAGTCGAGACGCAAGGCAATATACCGATGGATGGAAAGTCCGGCGCGTTTGGTTATGCGGCGTTGACCGATGGCGGTAACAATCTGTTGGTTGCGGTGACGCATTTGCCGATCGACGACAGCTCTTATGAAAAGGTGCCGAGCGGTTTTCATACCCACGTGCTGGATTTGAAGGAACCCACGTCAGCATGTAAAGGCGCCAATTTCGAGGTGGATCTGGACAATTCCGGCAAAAACAAAGCATTCGATGCCGATTACAACTGGTCGGTGAAAAAGAATAAACTTAAGGTTGAAGACGTGCCGGTAAGCGAGTTGGGTGATGCCGGCGTCGAAGCAGTGGTTTCGTTCACGTTGAAGCCGGTCCTTGATGGCCAGCAAAAGCCGACTAATCTGTGTGTGCACGTGGTCGACCAGAAATAATATCCTACCAATCTTACCGCCTGGTTTTGCCCAGAACCGGGCGGTATCACATGCTAGCGCTGAATTTCAATCGGCTTACTGGCTAAAAATGGTCTTGCAAAGGTTTTTGGGCGTGGTAAAACCGTACTTCTGATCTCGTTGATTTTGTAGATGGTTGATCCCGTTGAACGAATACCTTGCCGACAAGGCCGTACTGATTTATCCGCAATTCGATAGCGGCGATACCTTTTGGAGTTATAGCCGCAGCCTGACTCTATATAGCAAGCGGAATCGCTTCGGCATGCCGCAACGATTGCTGCCGCCGTTAGCCCGAATATTTCATGATAGAGGCGGGCAAGTTTGTTGATATTTGATAAAATTCAGTTACTTAGATTGAATTTAACCAACAACTTGCCCATGACAAATTGTACTCCAGCTCAAATAGAATTTCCTCCCTTAAAACGCCGTAAAATAGACGCCCAATTCAGTGGTGGAGCGATCACCAGTGATGGCGGTGTGCTGTTGTTACGAGCGGTTGACCAGCAGTTAGGGTTAACCGAACGGATAGCGGCGCAGATTCCTGACGCCAGAGCCCCTGACCGCGTGCAACACTCTGTGATCAACCTGCTCCGTCAACGGGTTTATGGCTTGGCGTGTGGGTATGAGGATTTGAATGATCATGACACGCTCAGAAATGATATCGCCTTTCAGACGGCGGTGGAAAAGGATCAGACATTGGGCAGCCGATCCACCTTGTGCCGGTTTGAGCAGCAGGCGGATCGCGCCTTGATGTGGCGAGTTCATGAGGAGTTGCTGGCACAGTTTATCGCTTCGTATGAGACACCGCCGAAATCGTTGATCCTGGATTTCGACGCCACCGACGATCCGGTTCATGGCGAACAGGACGGACGTTTTTTTCATGGCTACTATCGGCACTATTGTTTCCTGCCGTTGTATGTCTTTTGCGGCCATCACTGCTTGGTCAGTTATCTACGTCCCAGCAATATTGATGGCGCCAAGCACAGCTGGGCGATTCTGGCTTTGCTGGTTCGGCGCTTGCGTCAGGCTTGGCCGGACGTTGACATCACGTTTCGCGGCGATGGCGGTTTTTGTCGCCATAAGATGCTGAGTTGGTGCGAGCGGCATCGCGTTCACTATATTGTCGGGTTGGCCAAAAATAAACGCTTAACGCGCTTAAGCCAACCCTGGATTGAACAAGCCCGGCAACAGTTCCAAAGCGAACAGCAGAAACAGCGTCTCTTTACCGATTTCCACTATAAAGCCGGCACCTGGAAACGCCGACGCCGTGTCATTCTTAAGGCCGAACACATGAGCCAAGGGAGTAATCCCCGCTATGTCGTAACCAATCTGGACGGCGATGCACAAACACTCTATGAAACCGTTTACTGTGCGCGAGGCGACATGGAAAACCGGATTAAAGAACAACAATTGGATCTGTTTGCCGACCGCACCAGTTGCAGCCTGTGGTGGCCGAATCAGTTTCGTTTGCTGTTATCGACACTGGCCTATACGTTGATCCATGCGATTCGCCGAATCGCCCTCAAAAATACCGAACTAGCGACAGCCACTTGCGCCACCATTCGCCTGAAATTGTTTAAAATCGGTGCCGTCATCATTCGTAACACCCGTCGTATTCGACTGCTGTTCAGCAGTCAGTATCCGTTTCAATCCTTGTTTAAATCCGTTTGTCAGCGCCTGTGCCCTGATTAGTACAAACAAAGTGCTGTGCCCGGCACGCTGATAAACAATGGGGTAAGGGGAAGTTGCGCCTGAAAAACGGAAATCAATGCTTAATTCCCTTTTTGACCGCTCAATTTCTCCTTACGATCGCATGTTTTAAAACAAACGAGGGTTTCGATAGGGTTTCAAGGGACTGATGAAATATCCGGGTTAGGCTTGCTCGGTTTATACAATCATTTAAAGCCTTATTATCGTAAAATCGAGCTGGTCGACCTCAATGTCGATCCGCGGCCTCTACCTCAATTGATAACCGATGCCGGGCACGTCTACATGGGCGGCATGTCGGCGCAACAGCAGAGTTATTATCGTAATGCCGTTTCGATCAAACAATGCGGCAAAACCCTGATCGTCGGCGGTACCGCCGTGACAGGCCAGTCGCCTTTAATGGACGTTGCCGACCATCTGATCGAAAACGAAGCGGAAATGGTGATCGATGATTTATTGCAGGGTCTCGCCACTGGTACGGCCAGGAAGTATTATCGCGGAACTCCGGCGCCGGCAGACAAGTTTTTTCAGCCCGATTATTCCGCCATCGATCTGAGCAATTATGCCCACATGGCATTGCAGATCAGCCGTGGCTGCCCGGAATCCTGCGAATTTTGCGATATTCCGGCGCGATTCGGCAAAAACTACCGCGTCACTCCCTGGCGGCAAACCCGGGCGGCTTTCCGCCAATTGAGCGAATTGGGCTGGCGGGGGCCGGTTTTCATCGTCGACGACAATTTCATCGGCAACCCGAAGTCGGCGTTGGAAGCGTTAAAAAAACTTTACCATATCGGCGAGGAGCTGGGTATCCATCATCCTAAATATACCGAGATGACGCTGCGATTTGCCGACGAATCGGAGACCATGCACCAAGTCAGGGCGTGGTTTCGGCGCTGCAATTTCAGTCAGAGTTTCTACGGTGTGGAAACACCGAATAAAGCGGCGCTCAGAGAAACCGACAAACGCCAAAACCTGCGGGGCGAAAGAAATCTGACTGAAAAATTAACCTATATCAGCGAACAAACCGGCTCCGGTGTCATGATGGGGATGATTTTCGGGTTCGACCACGATAGCGACGAGACGGTCGAGCGCTTTATCGACTTCGTCAACAGCAGCCATGCCCCCATCGTTATGGCCGGTTTGCTGAACGCTTTACCGCAAACGGCCTTGATGCGGCGCCTCGTCGACGAAGGGCGATTTATCCAGAACAGCAGCGGCAATAATTCGGATGGCGTGATCAATTTCATTCCGTGGCGAATGTCCGTGCGTCTGGCGGAACGCAATTACCTAAAAATATTGGAGGGCATTTATTGCCCCAAAGCGTATTTCCGTCGAGTCATGCGTCATTTGGGTATGGTCGATCCGGGCTTGAAAGGCGATTTCCGCGGCAAGGGCGAGCAACTGTTGGCGGTGGGCAAGATCCTGACTCGAAATCACGCGCCGATTTACTGGCGTTATCTGCCGCAGGCCGTGGCCATCGCCGGTCGGCGTTTTTCGCCGGGTAGCGCGGATTTTCAAGGCGTGTTGGCCGAATTTTTTGCCCTTTGCGCGCAATATACGCATTTCATCGGCCAGACTCGCGCCTTGCAGCGGGAAATCGCGCAGAGGCAATATCAAGATTGGCAACTTTTTTCCTGGCAACAATTTTTGCAGGCCGATATCACATCGGTGGAATTGCTGCAAGCTCATCCCATGACACCAGTCCTGGATACCATCAGAGTCAGGCTTCAGCCGATCGATTTTTCCTACCAGGCCAGCCGCTTGCAGATCATGCGTGTTTTTTGCCAGCCGTTTCTCGAACGAGGGTTTGCCGAGTTTCAGGGAGCGACATTATCGTCGGAACAATGTCTGACACTGCAAATCCAAGCCTTCTCCGAAGCTTTTCGGCAACGCTCGGCTTTGTCTGCGCAGATCGCCTGGCCTGTCTGGGAACGCTACCTTAAGGAATTTCTCGTCCAGGATCCGGAATTCCCCGGTCGCGTGCGTCAGGCTTGGCGCAAATACCGGGCTATTCGGCAATTGGCCGATGCGGGTTGAGGAAACGGTAGGATGAGACATTATTACATCGGTTTGTCGGTGACTTATCATGACCCGGCTCTGGCGATCATCGATCAGAATGGCGCGGT
The DNA here is from genome assembly GCF_000733935.1 of Methylomarinum vadi. NCBI lineage: Bacteria > Pseudomonadati > Pseudomonadota > Gammaproteobacteria > Methylococcales > Methylococcaceae > Methylomarinum > Methylomarinum vadi. The sequence goes on along the minus strand of NZ_JPON01000001.1, from coordinate 685,096 downwards.
GTTGTTTGCCGAAGCGACCGAGCGTTATCTACAGCATAAACGGGCAATGAATTGCGAGGCCGATACGCTGTTACGCTTGCCCGAGTTGTTGCAACGCTATTGCCGGTTTCCTTGTCAATTCACGCTGGCCATCAATTGGCGAAAAAAACGCCCCTGGTATGAAAATGTCGTCGCGGCGTTGGGATGCCTCGATGCGCCGGGGTTGTTGAAAGAAGGGTTCAAACGCGTCCGTTCGCCTTTGCCGAATTACCAACTGCACCACATGATCGCCTGCCAGCGCAACAAAATCCGAAGCGCCGGCTTGAATACGGTTCGTGTGCTGCGCGAATGCTATCCGCAGGCGCCGATCCATTTTGCCGATTTTCCCCATCATCTCACACATGCGGCGACGGCCTGTTTCGGCAGCCCCTTTACCGAGGCAGCTTGCGCCGTGATCGATTCATTCGGCGAACGCGGTTCGATGGCATTTTACCGCTTCGTCGACGGCCGCTTGCAACTGATCCACGAAAACTGCGGCACCGGCAGTCTCGGCTTCTACTATATGAAGGTTACCGAACTCTGCGGATTCGACTGGCTCAAGGGCGAAGAATGGAAAGTCATGGGATTGGCGCCTTACGGACGTTTGAACCCGGAATTGTATGACATATTGCAGAACATGATGACGGTCGACGGATTGCGCTGCCGCCATCCGGCTCCGGCAATATTCAAGCAAGCGGATCGTCTGCAAGGTTTTCGGCGACAGCAAAACCAATCGATTGAGATGGCTGCGGACATCGCCTATACCGGCCAGTATTTTTTTGCCGAACTGTCGGCAAAACTATTGCAGAACCTGCAGGAACGGACCGGGGCAAAGCAATTGGCTTTTGCCGGCGGCTGCGCCTTGAATTCGGCCTTCAATGGCCAGATCAGCGAAAGAACCGGTTTCGAACGGGTTTATATTCCGTCGGCTCCGGCCGATGACGGCACGGCGCTGGGCGCCGCCTGGCTGGCCTTGCGCCGGGATAGGCCAAACCAACCGTTGCCGTCCGGCTGTTTGTCCCCCTATCTAGGCTCCGACATTTCCGACTCGGCGGTGGAACAGCTTCGGAAGTATCACGGGGGATTAAAGATTAGTCATTTGCCGGGGCGGATTTGCGAAACGACCGCGCAATTGTTGGCGGACGGAGCTTTGGTCGCCTGGGTACAGGGTAGGGCGGAATTCGGCCCGCGGGCGTTGGGCAATCGCTCGATCCTGGCCGATCCGCGACACGCTGCAACCAAAGACCGGATCAATGCCGAGATCAAGTTTCGGGAACGATTCCGGCCTTTCGCGCCATCCATTTTGGCCGAATACGCCGAGAAATATTTCGAAAATCACCAGTCTTCTCCCTACATGGACAAAACGTTGCGGATCAAGGCGGAGCGGCGCGATCGGCTGGCGGCGGTTTGTCATGTCGACGGAACCGGACGCTTGCAAACGGTTACTAGGGAGTTTAATCCGCGTTTTTACCACTTGATCGAACAATTTCACCGGATCAGTGGCGTCCCGGCGTTGCTGAATACCAGCTTCAATGTCATGGGTAAACCGATGGTGCACACGCTGGAAGATGCGCTTGCGGTGTTTTTAACCAGCGGTCTCGACCATTTGGTGATCAACGATTATCTGATTAGCAAGCTCCGACATGAGTAAGATGCCCTCTGCCGCCACATCGCTGTCTGCGAAGGAATGTCCCGATTCCGGGAAAATTGCTGTTACGGGCAGGGAGGTGTTTTACCGTCTGTTGCATTTTCATGAATATCATGACAATTGCAGCCTGGCTCAGGCCTATTTACGACATTATCTTGATGAAGCCGAGCGTTATTTTCTGCCGCAATTCAAACCGTATTGCCCGACGGCGATTGCGTCATTGCATGTTACGAAGTCTTCCGATTGCGTGTTGACCGGCACGGATAAATTCAAGGAAGCCCTGAGACTGTCGGCTCCGTTGATTCTGACCGAACCTTGCTGGCTGCAGGATATTTATATCGCCGCCAGTAACCAGGAAGCGTTATGCGCCGCGTTGTTTCGGGTCTATTTGGCCTTTCACGAAGCCGATTATGCCGGCTCCTACCGGAACCTGCTGGCGCGCTTTGGCATTGCTTCGCCTCCCATTTATGCAAAAAGTTACTGCGGAAAGGACGGTTTATTGGACGGCGTGTTCGACTTTGCCGCGGTACAACTGGCTTTGGCCTACATGCCTCGGTCTATGTCGGCGGAAATTCTGGGATTTACCTTGGCATTTTGTCGCTCTCACACCTTATGCGAACATTATTTTCCCGGAAAGGTACAAAATATCGATTTTTTTTCTCAACGTCGGGAGCTGTTGGCACGGCAAACGGATCTGATCGAAAAATCGATCGAGCAATATCTGCAAGATAACTCGGTGCAAAGAGAGCGGCGCTGGAAACGGATTCAATCCGGTTTTTGGTTGTACCAATACCTATTCAGTAAAACGACCGCGCAGCTTCACGATAAATTAACCCAGCACATGTCTCCGGCACAGGCGATGCTGAAGCTGCTTCAGCGCAAGGCAGCGGCGGCAACAGGGCATCATGGCCGAATCGTTTTGGCGGGGCGCAGTCTGGACGACTGGTTTGACCGGTTGTCGACAAACGGTGAGGCATTTTTGACGGCGTTACGCCAATCTCCCTATGTCGATATCGACAGTCCGGAAAAGAGTAGACTGTTGCGTCTGTTTAGCTTTGAAGGGCCGATGTTCGGCATTTTACAACCGGACGAAGTGGCTATTGTCCGAAACTGGCTATGCAGTGGTGCGCAAAGCCAGCCGAAAATCGGCTTGGCTACGCCAACAAGCGGGAGTTTCTGTTTTCAGGTGAATAAGAGTCCGGTTCCGGAAAGCCGTTTTGAGCGACTTTCCAACCGCCAGTTGTTTTATTATTTGATCAACTCAGAGCGTTATCCCGAAGTATTGCCTCAGGCCGAAACCAAACTCAAACTCAAACGGCAACTTGCCGTGTGCAAAATACTCGCCGATTCGCCCATTAAGATTTATACCCATGAGGCGTTCGAGCATTATTTACAGACCCTTTATCGGCGTGAAATGGCCGCGTATCAACCGTTAACCGGAAAACCGAAAATTTCAAGGCAAGCTTATGTCTGGGGGCTGGAGCAATTTGCGCCGACGGTGTTAATCGATGGCGCCTGGTTGCAACACTGCCAGTGGCTGAAATATCGCTATCCCGAGATAAGCGCTATTTTGTTTCGTATTTATGCCGATGAGTTGGGCAACGGCAAAATGGAACAAAGCCATCCGGTCGTTTTTCGTAAACTCATGCAACAGTTGGGACTGGATATGCCGCCGATACATAGCAAAGACTTCAGCGAACGGCAGCGCTTTGTCGACGGTGCCTTCGATTTACCGGTTTTTATGCTGAGCCTGGCCAATTACCCGCAACGCTATTTGCCGGAGTTGTTGGGCTTGAACTTGGCCATAGAATTGAGCGGACTGGGCAATGTTTATATGCATATGGTCGATGAACTGGATTATTGGCAAATCGACTCGACTATCGCGCGCCTGCATATCACGATCGACAATTTTGCCGACGGCCACGCGGCCCAAGCGAAACGGGCCATACAATGCTACTTGGACGAGGTGCTTGCCGCTCAGGGAGAGCGAGCGATGCAGCAACATTGGCGTAGAATCCACATCGGCTACTGTTCGCTGAAAATGGTATGCTGGCGTTTCAAATTGGCGGTGCCGATGGTGTATATGCGAAATAAATTATTTTTTCGCCTAACCGCCCATTCAGATAACAACAATAAATAGAAAGTCTGAAACCATGAAATATTTGTTCAGTTTCGTTTTTCCTCTTTGTGTGCTGCTGTTTCTTTATCACGGCCCGCACGGTATTGCAAACGCCTTATTATGGACGATGCCGTTGTGGTTGCTTTGCCTGGCCGATTTATTTAGTCCTAAATTGCGGTCGGGCCATGATCACGCCATGCGGCACCATGGCCTTTTCGACTTAATGCTGGTGCTGTTGGCGCTGATCCAATTCGTCAACATCGTGCTGCTGCTGTTTTATGCGGAGCGGTTGCAATGGTACTCGTTGGATGATGCGGTCGTTAGTATCGTCAACCTGATCGTTCTACGCATTCTGGTCGGGACTAGTTCCGGCAGCTCGGCCATCATCGTCGCCCATGAATTGATCCATCGCCGGCAACAAGCGATGCGCCTGTTGGGGCATCTGTTGCTTTACACGGTGTGTTACGATCATTTCGTCATCGCCCATTTACATGGCCACCATCAACAAGTGGCAACGCCGGATGACATTGTTACCGCCAGACGGGGAGAAAGTTTCGACAGCTATTGGAAGCGAGTGGTCCGGGAAAACTTTTGCTATGCCTGGCGTTATGAAACAAAACGGCTGGGTCTGCTCGATGGCGGTAAATCACGCTGGCTATGGTTCCGGCATCGGGTCTTGCAGGGCGTTCTGATCGAAATTTTATTCGTGGCCGCAATTGTTTATATATTCGGTTGGGTGGCGGCCTTCATCTTTCTTTATCAGGCTCTGGCCGCGGTTCGCTTGTTGGAGACCATCAATTATTTTCAGCATTGGGGTCTGAATCAGCGACAGGGCAAACAAGAACTGGCTTGGGTCAACCGTTCCTGGTTGACGCAATATGCACTGGTCGGGTTGTCCAAACATATCGGTCACCATCGTCATGCGCAAAAAACCTTTCCCGAAATACCCTATCTGGAACAAGGGCCGGAAATGCCTTGCGGTTATTTTGCCACGAATCTATGGGTAAAATGGCATAACAGCTCCTATCGGAGAGTATCGGAACGGCTCATCAAGGATTACAATAATACGTGAACCGAAGATGTGCCGATTTAAAAGGGGCGCACCAAAAAGAGTCACTTCAATCATCAAATCGGGGAACAAATGCTGTCAAAACAGCTGGCTCGGTAATTGCATTAGCATATTAATATGTCTCTAAACTATTTAACCAAGAAGGGATTTAGCCATGAGCGATGATAAAACAGCAGTCTTATCCTTGAACGGCGATAACAAACTGTGTGAAATGCCGGTAGTGTCAGGAACTATCGGGCCCGATGCGGTTGATATCAGAACATTGCATAAACAAACCGGCATGTTTACCTATGATCCGGGGTTTACCTCGACCGCCAGTTGCAGTTCTAAAATCACCTTCATTGACGGCGAGCAAGGAATTTTGCTGTATCGGGGCTATCCGATCGAACAATTGGCGGAAAAATGCGATTTCCTGGAAGTCTGTTATCTGTTGTTGAACGGCGAATTACCGCATCCCCGGGAAATGAAAGAATTCGTCAGCCTGATCACCAACCATACATTGGTGCATCAACAACTGACCAGTTTCTTCAACGGTTTCCGTCGTGACGCCCATCCTATGGCGATTTTGGTCGGCGTCATTGGCGCCATGTCCGCCTTTTATCACGAATCGATGGACGTGGAGTGCGAGGAGTTTCGAAAATTGTCGGCGATACGCTTGATCGCGAAGATGCCGACGATCGTGGCGATGTGTCATAAATACAGTACCGGGCTCCCATACATGTTTCCGAAAAATACCGTCGGTTACAGCGAAAACTTTTTGCGCATGCTGCACGGGACGCCATGCGAGGAGTATGTTTCGAATCCGGTTTTGACCCGGGCTTTGGACCGCATTTTGATCCTGCATGCCGATCATGAACAGAATGCCTCTACCTCGACGGTGCGCTTGGCCGGTTCCAGCGGCGCCAATCCCTACGCCTGCGTCGCGGCCGGCATCGCTTGCCTCTGGGGCGCCGCGCATGGCGGCGCCAACGAAGCGGTATTGGTGATGCTGGAGGAGATAGACAATGTGTCGCGCATCAATCAATATATCAAAAGAGCGAAAGACAAGGAGGATTCCTTTAAACTGATGGGCTTCGGCCACAGAGTTTATAAAAATTTCGACCCCAGGGCGATTTTGATGCGGCAAACCTGCCATGAAGTGCTGGATGCCTTGGGCTTACACGACGATAAATTGTTCAAGCTGGCGATGCAGTTGGAAAAGATAGCCCTGGAAGATGAATATTTCATCAAGAAAAAATTGTATCCGAATGTCGATTTCTATTCCGGTATCGTATTGCGCGCCTTGGGCATTCCCACCGAAATGTTCACGGCCATCTTCGCCATGGCCCGCTCCGTCGGTTGGATCGCGCAATGGGACGAAATGATTACCGACAGCGAACAAAAAATAGGTCGTCCCAGACAAATCTATAAGGGTGCGCCGAAACGCGATGTCGTACCGATTGCCAACAGATGAGTTCATGAAAGCGAAAAACAGACAAGTTGTACTCGATACCGAAACCACGGGCCTGAACCCCAAGGAAGGGCACCGGATTATCGAAATCGGTTGCGTGGAATTGATTAACCGACGGCCGACGAATAACCGGTTTCACGTCTATATCAATCCCGATCGTATCATCGATGACGGGGCGATAGAAGTTCATGGTATTACCAATGAGTTTCTGCAAGACAAACCGCGTTTTGCCGATATTGTCGAGGATTATATCGAATTCACCCGCGGCGCCGAACTGGTCATCCACAATGCCCCCTTCGACGTCGGTTTCCTGAATCACGAACTTTCCCTTCTGGATGGGGAAGAGCGGCGGGTCGAGACAATCAGCGGAGTGTTCGATACCTTGGAGTACGCGCGTAAAAAGCATCCCGGAGCCCGTAACACCCTGGACGCCTTGTGTAAACGCTATGGCATCGATAACAGCCACCGGGAACTGCACGGGGCTTTGCTCGACGCCGAGATTCTGGCCGATGTCTATTTATTGATGACCGGCGGCCAGGCGTCGTTATTGGAGGAAGAGGAAATCGGCGGACCCCAAAGCGCTCAACAAATTGTTCGTTTATCTGCCGATAGACCAAAATTGAAAGTGATTCAATGCAGCGAGGAGGAATTGCAAGCTCATGAAAATCACTTACAACTGCTGGAAAAGATCAGCGGCAACTGTTTATGGAAACAATAAACCTTTGCTAATGTGTAGCGACACAGACCCGATCTGGCAATTTTTAATTAGATCACAATCACATCGTACCATTTTTTGAGTAACTGGTTTCGGCCACTTTGCGACATTCAAAGATTTCAATGTATGACTGCAATAAAACCGAAACCAGTCGCATAACGCCAAAATCACCGGCCCGCGTTAGCGGGTCAAGCGAATTTTATGGTCATGCCATTTTTTGTACGTGCTTATAATCTTGTATTGACTCAATTTCTTTTTTTTCAATACTTTGCGCTTTATACAGCTCCCACCTCATTTGCAGATTTAGCCAAAAATCAGGCGAGACTCCAAAAAACTTCCCTAGCCGCAAAGCTGTACTTGGGGTAACCCCTCGTTTTTGATTAACTAACTCATTGATGCGTTGATAGGGAACATGAATCGCCTCTGCAAGTTCACGCTGCGTAATTTCCATAGGAACAAGAAATTCTTCACGGAGCATTTCTCCAGGATGAGTTGGTTCTCTATGGGTTGGGACTCTCATAATATTTGCCTCTAGTGATAATCAGTTATTTCTACATTTGCTGGGCCTAATTCTTCCCATGAAAAACAAATTCTATATTGTTCATTGATACGAATACTGTACGAACCAGCTCTGTTTCCCAAAAGACTTTCTAACCGGTTCCCAGGAGGAACTTTCAATTCTTCTAGGGATTGAACAGAGTCTAATTGATCTAATTTCCTTGCTGCAATTCGCCATAGAGTTTGTGGGCAAGCCTTTCGTGCCAATTTGGAATTGACCCCATTAAATATATCTTCTGTCGCCTTATCATTGAACGATACAATCATGGGATCATGATAGCACGGCTTCCATGATATTCAAGGTAGCTCCACAAATCACCGGCAAATTGGAGCAACGAGAAGCTTGTGGCATTTGCCACAAACGAACGTCGCGGAAATTTGTCCGCGTGAATTTGCATTGTTAGGTGAGGGCCGTAGGCTGGGTTGAACAACGAGAAACCCAGCATTACAATTATTCCCAATCCTGTTCGATTAAGTCCGGTGCGGCAGCCCAATCTTCACTGTAAATCCCTAATTTAACCCAACGATGAAAGGATGAAAAAGGCCATTCCTTCACTTTCGTTACAAGCCCATGTTTTACTGGATTGTAACGAATATATTCAAAATGCCGCTGAAAATCTCTATCATCGCGGATTTGGTGCTCCCAATAACGGCGTTGCCATAGGCCGCGTTCTTTGTTACGCAATCGACTGCCGGATACTCTTTCGCCTTTCTCGATAGACCTGGAAAAATGCGATTTGATCAAACGCCAGCGCATCGGATAATCGTCGTCGCCTTCTGGTAATCGCCAAATACAATGTAAATGTTCCGGTAATATTGCTATGGCTTCGATGACCAGAGGATGGCGTTGTTTCGTATAGCGAAATGCTTGGCGTAAATCGTCGACACGCCGAACCAGCAAGTCATTTTGTTTTCGTTGAGCAAGATTGACGGTAAAGAAATAAACGCCGCCTTTTGCATGGCTACGAATGTAAGTGCGCATAATTTATTCATTCATAAGCTGGGTTTCATTATCATTCAACCCAGCCTACTTCTGCAAACCTAACTTCGGCTTATTATCAATTTGCGGACATTAACAAAACTAAAGAGATCGTCGCTTATGGGTCGATAACCTGATGGCTCGCTTATTTGAAATGAATCCTTTCCAGCGGCCGCTTTAGAGAAATTTTACATAGCGGGATTGTGTTGAAACCGTAAGGTTCTATTCAAATGCTCCCGCCACTCCAATTTAGGATTTGCCTGCATCGATCACATCCTATAATTCGATTGCTTCACAAGGTACCACCACATATTCTGGAAACCACGTAAAAAACCTAGAGAGCCTCTATTCTTCAAACCAGTTCGCTAGTTCCAACCCTTGAAAGTCAAAAAAGTCACAAATATTACGCGTGACTAGGGTCAGCTGATTGACTACTGCTATAGCGGCTATTCGCCATCGGCATAAGCCGGTGTGTTACCCTGAGATTTCAAAGCGGCCCGCTGGCCGGCAAACCATTCCGCCGCGGCTTGATCGTATGGCAGAATGATCAAGCCATTTTCTTCCAGCATCGCCAAATAGGATTGCAATTGCGATTTACGTTTGGAATCCGGTAAACACTCGCAGCCATAACAGAGTTCATGCCAGACGATAGCGGCGGTTGCATATTGGCCGTCCTTTTCAGCAAAGTGTTGCATGACGTTGTCATTGGGCTTTTTCCTTGCCGGTTCCGAAAGAATATTGGTGTCCAGCAAATAGGTTACTCCTCCCATGAGAACTCGCGTCCTTGGCTTTCTTTTCTGAGTGTTTTCAGTTCATCAGCATTGAAAGCGCTTTCCTCATCGCAACTCAGGCGACTGCGCCAATTTTGTATGGCGGCATGTAAACTTTTCTGAGGCTTCATGAGCTTTTGGTATTGGTTTTCCGACATCATCACCGCGACAGGCTTACCATAACGGGTTAGGTGAACCGGCTCGTCATTCTCAAGCTGATGAATCAAATTCGATAAATGATTTTTTGCATCCGCGATTGTCGTTGTTTTCATAGCGAATCTCTTAATGACAGATACCCAACATTATAGCCTTCATTTAACCGCTATTGCGATGAAAAACTGATACCTAGACTGAGATACATTCAACCAAAAAACCATCGGGTTTTCCTGTCTTTTTTATCATTGTGGCAAGAATGGCACATCGTTTTTAGCCCGACCCGATCTTCTGCAAACCCAACATCGGCTTATCGTCATTTGCAGACATTAATAAAACTAGAGCGATTGTCGCTTACGGGTCGATAACGACCTGTCGGTGCACAATCAAACGCGATTAGGTGCCCCAGATAGGATGTGCCGACGTTAGGAGGCACATCGGTCGCGTCACTCAATACCTTCAATCTTGTTGTTTTGATTTAAGATTCAACACCATATATCAAAACGTGTAACTCTTTTCTTTTCAAGTCGATTTGCCAGATCTAGTCGAGACTAATTCTTGTCTGGTCAAGTTCGAACTACTACAATCTAATTGATTACAAATAAAAAGTCAGTTCTTTGTTACTAAATCAATTAGTTATTTGTTACAGAACTGAGTTTTTTTTATTCCTGATGGGGAGGACAAGTTTCTTTTGTTGCCGGGTTGTGCGGTATTAAGCGCTAAGAGGCTTCAATCGAGGTCAGGTTGCCGGGCATATAACGCATCGAAAATGGCTTCCAAGCCTGAATGCGTGCCACGCAACCCATCGATCACATTCTTGGCCCAATCGAAATATTCACGCTTGCGCTCAACCGGCCAACCGGCAGGCGGTGAATCGAGAACGTCACGCAAATTGCAAATTTTATCGGCCAGTTTGACCAGTTTGGCTTCGTAAGAAATATGTGGGGCGTGCTCGATTTGGCGTTGCTTGCGTTCGGCTCTTTTCAGTGATGTGTCGTCGGTGACTTCCAGAACCACCGCAGCGATTCGTGGGCCAAATTCCGCTTCCAATTCGGCCGCCGTCGTTTCGGTATCCTCGATCGTGTCGTGCAGAACGGCGGCGCATAGCACGTCGACGTCCGTGATGCCCGCTTCGTGGCACAGGACATTGGCCAGTCCTATCGGATGGTTGATATAGGGCGAAGCGGCGGCATCCTTGCGTCTTTGATGGCGGTGTTTTTCGGCGGCGAAAGCCACTGCCTTGATAAATTCGGCCAAAGTCTGTTGCTGATTTCCCATGATAGCTCCCGGTTTTGCGATTTTCACAATGGGTAACTATCTTAATCTAATTCATTGCCTGGCATTGGCAAAGTCGTCGATCAGCAAAGATACTTTTCTGTTGGCCCGTTATTCGTCCCCCTTTATAGGCTGTGAGGTTATGAATTGAATGGCCGGCTTTCCAATCTCTCTGGGTTTCACGCGCTTTGTTGCAGCTCGCGCTTGAAGCCGACGGCATCCAGAAATTCTTCGACATCCATATCGATGATTTCCAGTCCCAATCGGTTACAGAAACGTTGCTCCTTGGCGGTCGGTTTCTTGTTCAACACCCAGCCTTTGGGATCTTCCTTGGCGCCGAAGATGATATCGCTCATGACCATGCGTTCGGAGTCGCGGTTCAAGGGCATGCCGAGTAATAAGTATTGCTTGTCTTTGCGGTATTCCTTTAAAAAGGAGGGAATCGCGAAACCGCCCATCAACTCGGTGATGTAATCGACGTAATCGGCGTCTGAAGCGATGAAATTCGCTTCGGGCAGCGGCGTTCCCATCGGTTTGAACAGGATAGGAAGTAATGGATCGACTTGTTCCTGGATAATTTCGAAATATTCCTTGCCGTCGAATTGATACAGGCGGAAACGAAACTCGCTGGCGCTGATGCGGGCGATACCGCAAATCAGGGTATGTTCTTCGTCGGCGTAACTTAGCTGCAACTGCGTATCGCGGTTGATGTCGACGACATAATTGGAGTTTACTCAGTAAATCAGCCATAGTTATGTACAAGCCGGACGGCTAAGTGGAGCTGAGCGCGCTGAGTTAAAACCCTTTGTTCCCAGACCTGTGCAACTGCCCTCATCAAACTAGCAAGGCCGCATTGACTAAGGCCAAAAAAGATCCTTTCCAGGATCAACAGGTTCATGACCAGGAAGATGGTGTTGATCCAGGCGAATGAGGTGTTGGCACGCTTGGCCCGGATATAATTGAGCCGGTAACCATTCTTGCCCTGGCCGAATTTGCCCTTGATGGGGATGCGTTGCAAATAGTCTTGTCTGCGTTGGGCCTTGGCTTGCTTGAGTTGTTCGCGATTGGCGTCGGTGACTTGTTTGGGGCGGCCGAGCGGCTTGCCGGCAAAGTGGATGCTGCGTTGTTTCAAGTAGTCGCGGTTGGCGCGCGTGCCATAGATGGGGTCGGCGATCACCCGTTCCGGATAGTGGCCGAATCGCTCGCGGTAGGCCTCAACCTGTGCTGCCAGGTCTAAGCCTTCATGAAAGGCATCCCAACGCAGGCGGTCGACATGGGCCAAGCCCTCGCCGGTTAAACTGACGCTGAGCTTGGCACCAAACTCGACCGGCTGGTCTTGTTTGCCGCGCACCATGGGCCGCACATAGGGCTGACTGATGCTGACGATGCGATGGTCACAGCGGCGTGTCTGGGTTTGATACATCTCCCATTGCTGCTGGTACACGTGCTGGATCACCCAGTAACGATGAAGCAGCCAGCCGGGTAGCGGCAGCGGCTGGCCCTCCGGAATCGGCGCTAAGAGTTGCTCGATATGGCCCAGATTGCGGCGCAGATACTGTAATTGTTGCTTGATGCCCCGGCGCAACGTTTTCCGGCCAGGACGCTTTTGTTTGGCGATGGCCAGATACGCGGCGCGGGCTTTCCGGCGATAGGTTCTGGGTTTAGTGCCAACCTTCAGGTGGACACACAGGGTGTCGATGATTTGTTCACTGAATTCACGCGCTTCGTTCAGCAAACTCAAGTCAGTGGGAAAACGGATGGCTTGTTCGACCACGGTGGCATCTAAAATCAATTGGCCGCGATGCGCAGGCGCCATGCCTTCTGGCCCAGTTTGCTCAGAGGCGGCATCCGCGGAAGCACTGGGCTTTTCTTCGGTTGGGCCGGTGTCAGACTTGGAACCCAGGGCCGCATCAAGCGGTGCTTGCGGTTCAGGCTTGACCGGCTTTTTGCCTTCATGCGCCTCGATAATGGCCCGATGAAAGCCTTCGAACACCGCCTCGCCCATGCGTTTGCGGATTTCGACCAATAACGACGGGGGAAACGGTGCCGTTGCCTGATAACCCGGCAGGCCTACGAAGTATTGCAGGTACGGGTTTTCTTGGATCTGCAGCACGGTTTCTACGTCAGACAGGCATAGCTTGTGTTTGATGATCACGGCGCCGATCACCAGGCGCGCGTCTTTCAACGGACGGCCTCTATCAGTCGGCAGGCCTTGATAATAGCTCTCCGCCAGTTCGTCCCACGGAATGCAGTCACTGAGCTTGACCCAGCGATTATTCTTATCCAGGGCCGTCTCAAAGGGCCAGTCGAATTCGGCTATCGTCAGTTGTTTTGCGCTGGTGGTTCGAATCATCTCTGCACGGTTTTTGAAGTCAAAGGCATGTTTTTTGTGCATTAATTATAGCAAATATCACCTAATAAATATTTATAATCAGTAGGTTATATTTTCTGAGTAGACTCTAAGTAGGTTGCAAAAAGCTTAAATCCAGTCTGATAGGAATTATGCTACATAAAATAAAAATTTGATATAAGGAATGGTGATTTTACTTCGCTTTGGAGAACTTCCGCGTACTGGATAATAAGACGGGCCTGGGACCATTTTAGCCTGCCTGGGTTGGAACCTAATTTGGTTCCGACGAATGAAATGCAAGCCACTAAGGGAAATTGACATCCAATAGAAAATATGAACATTGATTGGCGGACCACTCTGCGAGCATCCTCCCTAAGATTGGCCGGAGTTCCATGGTTGAAGATGGCATAATCGCCACTCATGTTCAAGGAAAAAGCCGCAATATACCTGATACGCCTTTCATATCGCCGACCACCCAAATCTGTTCGAACGGATGCCGTTCCGGTAACGTCACCTGATGAAGATTGGCTTCCAGGTCATGCCGGCTCCACAGCGGGTTGGCGTTGCGCAATACCAGCCAAACCCGGTCGCTGTGGTAGGACTTTTCGGCCTTACTGGCCAGGATGGCATTCAGCGCGTTCAACAGGCGATGGTCGATAGGCACATTGATCAAACGGTGGAGCGCGTCCAGAGTGCGGAGCGTGATTTCGCGGCCGAGGATCAATTGCGCTTCTTCTTCGCTACCGTAGAGATGGGCAATTTCAAGGTCAAGGCGTTCCCCGTCGAGATAGCAGGAGACATCCGGTTTTTTCGGTTCGTTATGCCAAATATGCCGCATTTTAATCCCGAAATTCTGCTCGTAGAGCCGCATGAACAGACGGGCCGCCTCGTGCTCTAATTTTATTTTTTCCAGCATTCTCGGGTTCATCGATCGTTGCTCTTGCGTATCGGACATAAGACGGCTGACAGCAAGTGAATCAGCCTAACCGAGATAATAAGGCTTTTGTCGTTCGGCGTCCTCATAATTCTGACCGTCATAATGGTCCGGAAATTGTCGTTCCCCGTATCAGGAATACGAATTTTGTAGCAAATGCTACAAAACAATTTTAGTTATAGTTCAAATAAATCAAACAATTAGTGTATGGCACAACAGTTGCTGTAAAGCCAGTAAAACTATCGGATGTTGCGCCATGAAATCGAACAAAGACATTGCCGAATTGCTGGACGAACCGGCCTGCGAGCATAACAAGAAGGAAAAATCCGGTTGCGCGAAGCCGAAGCCCGGCTCCGCCGCAGGCGGTTGCGCCTTTGACGGCGCCCAGATCGCGTTATTGCCGATTGCCGACGTTGCTCATATCGTGCACGGACCGATCGCCTGCGCCGGCTGTTCCTGGGACAATCGCGGCACGCGTTCGTCAGGCTCCCAATTGTACCGGATCGGCATGACCACCGATTTGACCGAACAGGACGTGATCATGGGACGCAGCGACAAACGTTTGCTGCACTCGATCAAGCAGGCGATCGAGACTTACCAACCGCCTGCGGTGTTTATCTATAACACCTGCGTCCCGGCGTTGGTCGGCGACGACATCAGCGCGGTGTGCAAGACCGCCGAACAGAAATGGGGCGTGCCGGTGGTACCGATCGATTGCGCCGGTTTTTACGGCACCAAGAACCTGGGCAACCGGATCGCCGGCGACGCGATGGTCAAATACGTGATCGGCACCCGCGATCCCGATCCGCTGCCGGCGACTTCAAGCCGTGAGAATATCAAGGTTCATGATGTCAATCTGGTCGGCGAATATAACATCGCCGGCGAATTCTGGCATGTGCTGCCGTTGCTGGACGAATTGGGTTTACGGGTGCTGTGCACGTTGTCGGGCGACGCCCGTTTCCGCGAGGTGCAGACGATGCACAAGGCCGAGGTCAACATGATGGTGTGCTCCAAGGCGATGGTCAACGTCGCCCGCAAGCTGCAACAATCCTACGGCACGCCGTGGTTCGAAGGCAGTTTCTACGGCATCACCGACACCAGCCAGGCCTTGCGCGATTTCGCCCGCTTGATCGGAGACGGCGATTTGACGGCCCGGACCGAGGCGTTGATCGCCCGCGAAGAGGCCCGTATCAAGAATTTGCTGGAGCCATGGAAGGAACGGCTGAACGGCAAGCGGGTGCTGTTGTTTACCGGCGGCGTGAAAAGTTGGTCGGTGATCTCGGCCCTGCACGATCTGGGTATGGTCGTAGTCGCGACCGGCACCAAGAAGTCGACCGAGGAAGATAAGGCCCGTATTCGCGAACTGATGGGCGAGGATGCGCTGATGATCGAAGACGGCAGCCCTAAAGCCTTGTTGAAAGTGGTGCGCGACTATAAGGCCGACATTCTGATCGCCGGCGGCCGCAATATGTACACGGCCTTGAAGGCCAAGATTCCGTTCCTCGATATCAACCAGGAACGCGAATTCGGTTACGCCGGTTACCAGGGCATGCTGGAATTGGTTCGGCAACTCGCGTTGACGATCGAAAGCCCGGTTTGGCCGGCGGTACGTGCGCCGGCACCGTGGAAAACCCAAAAGGTGGCGTGACATGGCCGACATCATCAAACGCAAAAAGGCCTTGTCGGTCAATCCGTTGAAAGCCAGCCAGCCGGTCGGCGGTTCGTTGGCGACCTTGGGCTTCAACCGCGCCATGCCCATGCTGCATGGTTCCCAGGGCTGCACAGCCTTCGCCAAGGTGTTTTTCGTGCGCCATTTCCGCGAGCCGATTCCCTTGCAAACGACGGCGATGGACCAGGGCAGCTCGGTAATGGGGGCCGACGAGAACGTCGTCGAAGGCATCAAGAACATCGCCGAAAAAAGCAAACCGGCGCTGATCACCGTGCTGACGACCGGACTGGCGGAAACCCAGGGCGCCGACGTGCAGCGCAACGTCCGCGAATTCCGCGAAAAATATCCGGAATATAAAGATGTCGCGGTGGTCGCGGTCAATACTCCGGATTTTAACGGCTGCGTCGAAAGCGGTTATGCCTTGACCGTGGCCGAAATCATCAAGGCGCTGGTGCCGAAGGCCGAACAAGCCGGCACGCAGCCCGGCAAGCGCAAGCGCCAGGTCAACGTATTGTGTAGCGCCATGCTGACGCCTGGAGATATCGAGGCGCTGACCGATATCATCGAGGCCTTCGCTTTGCGGCCCGTTTTCGTACCCGATATCGCCAATTCGCTGGACGGTTCGTTGACCGAAGAGGAATTTTCGCCGGTCACGATCGGCGGCACGCCGATCTCGGAAATGGCGACGCTGGGCGATGCCAACGCGACTCTGGTGATCGGACCCTCGATGGCCAAGGCCGGTGAATGGCTGGCGGAAAAAACCGGCGTGCCCAGCTACAGTTTCGACCACCTCTACGGTTTATCGGCCAACGACGCATTAATTATCCATCATAAGGTTTAAACCACCGGCTTTAGCCGGTCAGCTTTAGCTGCGATAATTTGCCCAAGGAGGTGGCGATGGACTATAGATACGGCAGCCATACGGTTTACCAAATTGAGTATCATTTTGTTTGGGTTACGAAGTATCGTTATAAAGTGCTGAAGGATGAAATAGCCGAACGAGTGAGAGACTTGGTGCGGCAGACATGCGAAGCCTTTGAGATACGGATTATCAAAGGTGTCGTGAGCAAAGATCATGTGCACATTTTGGTGAGTGCGCCGCCGACTATGGCCCCAAGCGAAATCATGAGGCGAATCAAGGGACGAACTTCGAGCTATCTGTTCGAAGAGTTCCCGCACTTGAAAAAGCGATATTGGGGTCGACATTTTTGAGCCCGCGGTTATTTTTGCGCCACAGTGGGGCAAATGACTGATGAGATGATAAAGCAATATTTGGAGCATCACTTTGAACCTAATCCAAACGATAATTTCAAGATGGAGCCCGACTAAGACGCGTCGTTTAGTCGACGCGTATCCGGACTTTCAGTCCGTTATTGGAACCCACCCGCTTGAGCGGGTGGTTGTTTAGTTCAGCCTTGCACGAGATCAGCGGGCAGGAAGTACCGGCCAAGATCGAACGCCAGCGCATGCAATTGCAGGATGCGATGCTCGATACCCACTTCATGCTCGGCCAACTGCGGGTTGCGGTCGCGTCCGATCCCGACCAGCTCAACGCCTTTGCCCATCTACTGAGTGAAATGGGGGCAGAAGTGGTCGCCGCAGTGGCGCCCAGTTCTGCGGCCTGTTTGGCGGCGATGCCACTTGCGCAGGTCAAGATCGGCGATCTGGAAGACTTGGAAATCATCGCCCGGGATAACGGGGCGCAATTATTGATCGGCAACTCGCACGCGACCGACACGGCCGAGCGCTTGAACGTGCCGATATTGCGGGCCGGTTTCCCGCAATACGACATTATCGGCGGTTATCAGAAAACCTGGGTCGGTTATCGCGGCTCGCGCCAGGCCTTGTTCGACCTGGCCAATCTGGTGATCAATTTCGCGCACGAAGAGATCCCGGTATTCCACTCGGTTTATGCGCAAAAACCGGCCGACGAAGTGAAACCGTCATGTCATTAACCCGACGCATGCACGTCGTGCAGTGCGAACAACAGCAGGCGCTTATGGACACATCATTAAGAATCGCTTTCGCGACCACCGACATGAAACATGTCAACCAGCATTTCGGTTCGGCCAAATCCTTCGCCAATTACGCGGTCAATCCGGAGCAGACACAGTTCGTCGAGGCGGCCGAGTTCGGCCAACAGGTTCAGGATGGCAACGAAGACAAGCTGGCGGTCAAATTCGATCTACTGAAGGATTGCGTTGCCGTGTATTGCCAGGCGGTCGGCGCATCGGCGGTTAAGCAATTGGTGGCATTGGGTATACAGCCGGTCAAGGTCCAGGAGGGCAGTCCGATCCAGAAATTGGTCGAGGATCTGCAACAGGAATTGCGGTCCGGTCCATCCAGTTGGCTAGCGCGGGCGATCAAGCAGCAAGGCGGCGGCGACGACAAACATTACGACGAAATGGCCGACGAGGATTGGCAGGAATGATGGCGTGATGGGTTTAAATCGAATCAGTGTAGGCCGGGGTTTGGCGATAGCCGTATCCCGACATTATCAGTTAAAAACTAACAGGAGAATCATGTGAGCAGTGCAGCCGAATTAGTGGTCGCGGAAAGCGACCCGTATCTGGAAAACGACTTCGTCAACGAAATGGTCAAGCAATTGAGGGCCTTGGATACCTACGATACCTACGAGGGGTGGTCTAAGGAGAAAATCATCGATCCTTTGGTACTGACCAAGGAGGGTAAGAAAGAGATTCCGGTCATCGGCGATCCCGACGAAATCACGCTGGCACGAGTCAAGGCCTATTACAACGCCATTGCTTCGACGATAGAAAACGAAACCGGATTGATGGCGGTGCCGGTCATCAATATCACCCATGAAGGTTTCGGCCGGGCGTTCGTATTGGTCGGCAAACTGATCGTCGTCGATAAGACGTTGCGCGATATTCACCGCTTCGGTTTTCCCAGCCTGGAAAAAATGTGCGAACAAAGCGGTCAGATGATCGCCAAGGCGAAAGGCCTGATCGAGAAATATAACGAAGCGGCCAGAGATTGATTGGTGCGTACCGAGCGATAGCGCGTACGACGAATGAAATAGGAAGGTGTCTATCATGAGTCCCGAAGAACTGAAAAAACTGGAAAAAACTGTGAAAAAAAACAAGCGTCTGGCCGGCGAGAAAGCGATGGAGCTGCACGATCTGGTCGAGGATAAGCTCCCCGCCGGTTATCTGGATTTGATGGCCGTCGCCGAAGAAACTTTCGAGGCTTGCAAGGCCTGGGATGATGCCAACAAGGCTTTGCAGGCCGCCCAGGCGGAAACCGCATAGGAGTGTAGATATGACTGAACTGGTAACGGGTGTGACTTTCGGCGGTAGCGAATGGACGCCATCCTATGTCGCGGATTTGAATCAAGTCACGTGCATCGGCTGCGGACGTTGTTTCAAGGTTTGTCCGCGCGATGTCTTCGATCTGGTGGAAAAGGACTCGGTGCTCGATCCCGAGAACTTCGACGACGATTACGGCGATTTCGAGGACGAGGACGATAACAGCATGGTCATGAGCCTGAAAAATCGAAACGATTGCATCGGTTGCGAGGCTTGTTCCAAGGTTTGTCCGAAAAATTGTTTTACCCACGAACATAAACAGGCTGCATAAGGAGTCCCGCCATGCCAAGACCAGAGAAACATGTCTTCGTTTGTACTCAAAACCGTCCCCAGGGCCATCCCCGCGGTTCCTGCGCCAGCAGCGGGTGCGCCGAGGTCATGAACGAGTTCATGAACGAAATCCAGGCGCGCAACCTGTTTGAGAAAATCGGCCTGACCAACACCGGCTGCATGGGGCCGTGCATGATGGGGCCGAGCGTATTGGTCTACCCGGAGGGGATCATGTACGGCAGGGTCGGCAAGGACGATGTCAAAACCATCATCGAACAACATTTGCTCGGCGGCGAACCGGTAGCCAGCCTACAGGTGCCCAAAGAGGTCTGGTAGCGATGACAGCGGTCGATCTTATCGACGAGACGGTGCTGTTCAGTCCGGACATGCCGCAAGCGGTCAATGCGCTCTTGCAACAGGCGGTCGTGGCCAGCCGCAAGGACAAGGCGCGGGCCGAGGAACTTTTCCGACAAGCATACGAGTTAGACAAAGCTTGTCTGCAAACTTATTTCGCCTTGTACAAATTCTATTTTTACCAGGCCAGGCTGGCGGAAGCGGAGTGTTTTGTCCGGGCAGGATTGGAGGAAGCGGCCAGGCAGGGCGGTTTTCCGCCGGATTACCGCCGTCTCTATCGGGAAAAGGAACGCTGGAATCTTTATGCCGATGAGGCGTCATTGTTTTATTTGTATACGTTGAAAGCGTTGGCCTTCATCAAGTTGCGCCAGGGTCATCTGGAACAGGGCCAGGATATTCTGTTGTCACTGCAGGCGCTGGACCCTGAAGACCGCGCCGGTGCCTCGGTGATCATGGCGCTGGCCCAAGCATTGCGGGAGGAAAGTTAATGTCCATGCAAGTTCTGATCGATCATCAATTGGAAATGCATCGTCTGTTGGGGCGGCAGATCTGCCGGGAAATGAGTCAGGCCATCGTTAAGCTGGGTTTCCCCAAAAACGAAATAGAACACTTGCCCGAATTCGACAAGGCCGAATTTTCTCTCAAGAAAGATCCTTATACCTGCGATGAAAACCTGACCGGATATTGGTATGACGGAAAAAGACAACGCATCGGCAATATTCAATTTCTCAGCGACGGTTCGTTTTATGCCGAATACGATGTCATCAAACCGCATCCGCTCAAGAAGCGCTGGTTCGTCGAGGCCGTCAATGCCTGGGGTAGGAAAGGGCATATCAAAACCGAAGCGAAACTATTGCCGGCGTTGGAATAATGGACGATCCTAAGCGCCTTTATGAATGTCTGTTGGATTATTGCAGCAGCACGCAGACCATCGCCCGTCTGAGCATCGGATTAGTCTGGACAGTTTGCCAAAGCCAACCCTATCAAACGTTGAATTCGGGGCTCGCCATGACGCCGTTTATGCCGACGCGCACCTTGCGATGGCCGGGCACCTTGACCGGTAAAGCGCTGAAGGAGGTCGGCAAATGGATCATGGAATGGGAACCCTACCAGGCCACGGTCGGCATGGCTGCCGTCAACTGCAGCATCAATGCCGGCCCGATACCAGACGGCGAATTGCTGGAGGTTAAGCCTGGCGCCGCTAATTTAACGGTATTCGAGCATTTCCTGCCCCGGCTGCGGGATAAAAAAGTGGTCGTGGTCGGCCATTACCCCGGTATCGAACAGTATGTCGAACAATACGGTTGGCGAGTGTTGGAACGGGCGCCGCAGCCTGGCGATTATCCCGACCCGGCTTGCGAGTATTTGCTGCCGGAAGCCGATTGGGTGTTTATATCGGCCAGCTCTATCCCCAACAAGACCTTTCCTCGCTTGGCCGAATTATCGTCCGGGGCAAAAACGGTATTGATGGGGCCGTCCGTTCCCTGGATGCCGGAAATGTATCATTTCGGTATCGATTATCTGGCGGGTGCTGAGGTTGTCGATGCCGACGCGCTGTTTCGGACTGCGGCCGAGGGCGGCGGCGTGCGTATTTTCGAGACAGGCGTGCGTTACAAAGTCGTGGCCCTCGGTGAGGAAAACAGTCTGGCCTGGCTCAAGAAAAGCATCGCAGAAACCTATGACAACAAGGAAAGGCTAACGCAAACGATGGAGCAATGGTACCTCAAGGGAAATTCCAGCCGTTTTCCTCAATACGCCGACCTTCATGACGCTAACACCCGCCTGTCCCGGCTGGACAGCGCCTATAAAACGCTATGGGATGCCCGGCGGCAATAATCCGTTGATTTATGCAGCATAATCATCTCATTCTTTACTATAAAGGGGATATCAGCGCGTTGACGCTGTTTTGCCAACAGGCCGACGGTTCGGTGTGTTTTCCTCCCTTGCCGAAACTGTCCGTGGCGGTCGACGAAGACCAGCGTACTCCGCAGCCGGTCGATCTATTTCCCACGCAGTCGATCAAGGCGGTCAATAGCCAGCTTCGGCTCGATAACGATCTGCTGATGGCCGAAACCGGCTTTTACGAACAGGTGGAAACGCCGCAAGGCATCGCCATGGTTTATCTGGCGCGTTTTCAGTTACTTGATCCGCCGCACCGATTGATGGAAGCCAGACAATGCAGAATGTAGCCATTAACCGGTTTGATCGGGCGGCCGCCGGCCGAAATGGAGCTACTGCGGCGTGCTTATACTTTGCTGATGGAGTCTTGACTATGTTCGATATGATGGATTTCGACGGCGGCTCGATGGGCGAAATTAACGAACCGTGCGGACCGATCGTTCCCGAGCCAATGGATTGCATGCGTTGCGGGCTGTGTCTGCGTTCGTGCCCTACCTATCAAATAAGCGGGGACGAGCAGGAAGGTCCAAGGCAGCGTATTCGCACCCTCGGCCGCTTGCTGCTAGAAAAGCAGCCGGTGACCTCAGAGGCATTGCGGCATCTGCAAAATTGCGTGCAATGTCGGACCTGCGAGGCTGTGTGTCCCAGCCGGATGAACTATGCCGAATTGTTCGAACAAGCCCAAAGCCAATGCCAAGCAATGCGTATACGAAGTGTGTGGGCGGCGCTCGCCTTATACCTTGTCGCTCGTCCGAACGGGATGAAAGCGCTAATACCTTTGCTTTGGTTTTATCAGGCCAGCGGCTTGGGATGGTTGCTGCGCAAGTTGAAACTACTGAAATTCATAGGGCTGGAACATGCCGATAGACTGGCGCCGCATCCGGTTTTGCAGGGCTTGAAACCCTTTTATCCTGCTGCCGATGCAAAAGGAACCGTAGCCTTGTTTAGCGGCTGCATCAGCGACCGTTTCGACCGCGCCACGCTGTTAGCCGCCATTCAGGTTCTGAACCAAATCGGATACAGCGTAGTGGTGCCCGGCCGGCAGAACTGTTGCGGTGCCATTCATCTGCATAACGGGGACCGGGACACCGCCGAGCGATTATTACGGCATAATATCGAAGTGTTTTCCGCTCTGCCAGTCGATGCGGTCATCTATTGCGCCACCGGTTGCGGCAGCCAGATGCGGGACTATTCGCGCCTTGTTGCCGACGATCAGGGGGTTGCGGCCGCGTTTAACGACAAACTGTTCGAAATTTGCGATTTTGTCGAGCGGCATTGGCCGGAACGATTAACTTTGCAACCCAGCGACGCCAGTGTATTGGTCCATGAACCGTGCACCCAGCGCAATGTACTGCAAAACCCGCAAGCGGTTTATAAGTTACTGCAACGCATACCTTGCTTGAATGTTAAAGAGTTGCAAGACAATCATTTATGCTGCGGCGCTGGCGGAAGCTATATGCTGACACATCCCGACAATGCCGAAAAAATACGCGAGCAGAAATTGGGGCATATAGAGAGCAGGGCGGATATGCTGGTTACCACCAACATCGGTTGCGCCTTACATTTAAACGGAGTTTCAAACCGGGAAAAACAGCTCGCTGTCGTGCATCCGATCCGGCTGATCGCCGACCGAATGTGATAGTTTTACTGTTCTAGCAGAAAGGCTCAATCGTTCTCGCCGGTGAAACAAAGGAATGGACGGACGATTAGCCAAGGACTGGAGGATTGATGCATGGCGGGAATTTTAATCCCACCAATCCTCACTGCCATCCAAGTTGCAAGTATCCCACCAAGGTTCTCCGCCAGGTCCTCTAGCAACAGTTTGATTTTCTTTTAACGCTTTATAAAGTTCTTTGTCTTTACATATTTTATGGCTGGCTTCATGTTGAAATAAATCTATTTTTTCTTGGTTGTTCAGTGTTATTCCAGCTTTTTTATTGATTACAATAATTGTCTCGTTAACTATCTCACATAGATTGTTTTGATTATCTTTGTCAAGGTTTTTGATTGTATGCTCTACGATTTTACGAGCTTCTTCTTCCCATGATATATCACTCATTGTAATAACCTTTTTTGTTACTATGGGGTTATTTTATATATGTTTTATCACCCTTGAATCTTTTTGTACAAGGATGAATATTGTGCCTCCGCTTTTTTTTCTAGTGATGAACCAAATACTCCTATAAAACTATCCAAGCTATAGCCTAGCAAAAATGAACTGATCATTGTTATACTTCCTGATGAAAAAGTAAAAGCGAATAAACCAAATAAAGCGGTAAGTAATTTTAATGTAATATCGCCTTTATGAGCGCTAACATAAATCAACCAATCGCTGGTAGCGACAACCTGAGGCAAACCAGTTTCCTGACTGCGCTTAAATTTTCCAATTATGATGTGAATAAACATCCCGGCTAGCACGGCTAACCAGGCTAACAAGATAAGCTTTGGCGTTATATCGGTGAGGCCGAAATATGTTGCATGCTTTCCAAAGAGCCAAATGCCAACAGATAAGGTATAAAATATCAACAAAAGAAACAAAAAACCGCAATATTGGGCAGATCTTCTTGGGTCGTAACGGTAAATCAGGCCTGATTCTATATTGATAATGCCCGACTCCATTGCTTTAGGCGCCCAAGCCATCGTGTTAATAACTCTTTGTCTGTCTTCTGCGGATGGTAGGTCTTCTTCAAATAATAAGTGGAAGGGTAAATAGTATCCGGGTCTACTCTGTTGCAACCAGATATTGACGCGGTGAGGAATGGTGAGAAAACAGATAGCCAAAATCATTTTTTTGGCCTTAGCTTCAAGCATGCTTAAATGATGAAGCTGATCTTGAGGAGACATCGATTGGGAAGGGTCGACTAAGATCGGGTTGTATTTCATTTGCTCCCAGTAATTATTGATATTCCGAATGGTATCGCTGTGAAAGTCTTCGTTAAGATCATTAATTGTGGAAAATAATTTTTTTACGTCTTTATTTGTTTTTTGAATATAGTCGGCAATTGTAGTGACGGTGGTTTTGCCTTGCTTAATATCATCGAAAGAGGAGTTAAGATCGCTGATTTCAGCTCTTAGTTCTCTTAGAGCCTGATTAAGGATTTTTCGTTTTTGTCTGCGCTTTTCTTTTTCTTCTTTGTCTTTAGGGCTTATGTATGAATCATCTTCATTACTCTTGTTTATTAGTGACCTAATATAAGGTATTTTGATAAATAAAATAATAAGAGTAAGTGTTATTATTGGAGCTAACGCATCAATATTGGCTGAGAATAGGTCTTTTATATTATTTATAGTATCCATAGTTTTGTCTGCCCATCATTCTCTACAATTGCTTTTAATTTCCTATTAGTACAGACCTCACGTTATTTTTGGCCTCGGCGTTGGCTTTTGGAGGCTGACTAGAATTCCCAGATTCACCGTGACGTATATTGCATGGTCCAAATCGGTTAATGTTTTGCCGGAATGATGGTGTCAATTCCTGGTTACCGACATATAGAACCTGTTACCACAAATGCACTAATGGAATTATTCCAAATGCTAGCTCACAATGCGGTTAGGCGCAATTTGTAATGACTAAATTAGGCGATGCCGGATCGTGATGCGTTATTTACTGAAGCGGAGAGTTGAGCAGGAGGAACGGAAACATAATCTAGTTGAAAGGATTAAGTCTCATTCAGTGCAATTTTTTCAATTATTGCACCTACCGTTGTGAGATGATATCTGCCGAATTCGGCAACGAAATAGTAACTGGCGATAGTGCTTTCGGCGGCCTGTTTAGTACTGATTTTGCATGACTCCACCCAATTTGCTTAAATTTGATACAAACAATCAGGAAAGATGCCTAAAATTCGATTCATCGGGCCGCTCAAAAGCCTAAGTCGTTAATTTAATTATCCATCATAAGGTTTAAACCACCGGCTTTAGCCGGTCAGCTTTAGCTGCGATAATTTGCCCAAGGAGGTGGCGATGGACTATAGATACGGCAGCCATACGGTTTACCAAATTGAGTATCATTTTGTTTGGGTTACGAAGTATCGTTATAAAGTGCTGAAGGATGAAATAGCCGAACGAGTGAGAGACTTGGTGCGGCAGACATGCGAAGCCTTTGAGATACGGATTATCAAAGGTGTCGTGAGCAAAGATCATGTGCACATTTTGGTGAGTGCGCCGCCGACTATGGCCCCAAGCGAAATCATGAGGCGAATCAAGGGACGAACTTCGAGCTATCTGTTCGAAGAGTTCCCGCACTTGAAAAAGCGATATTGGGGTCGACATTTTTGGGCCCGCGGTTATTTTTGCGCCACAGTGGGGCAAATGACTGATGAGATGATAAAGCAATATTTGGAGCATCACTTTGAACCTAATCCAAACGATAATTTCAAGATGGAGCCCGACTAAGACGCGTCGTTTAGTCGACGCGTATCCGGACTTTCAGTCCGTTATTGGAACCCACCCGCTTGAGCGGGTGGTTGTTTAGTGCTTTGAGAGCGTAATTTTCTCGCGACAGCTCTCGGCACGGAGCGTAACCTGTGTTGTGTATTGTCGGCCGCGCTATCCGAAACTTTCACCGCACCTGTTTCGAAGGCAGAAAATTCCGCACGCTATGGAGGGTGTCGTAAAAGCCCCAACCAGCTACACATACGGTAAAATAACCCTATCCAAACCTATTAGAAATAGATCAATGGCAGCCGAAGCGAACATTAGACCCGTCAAGACATTGTATAGCGCCAAGCAATATTCGCTATTCGATGAATGCGAGGTTGAACCGTTACCTGAGTTGATCGCTCAATCGATCTCAAGCGAACCGATGGCCCGTTTTGAAGCGCCCGACCCGCGCGGCTTATCGATCAACGGTAAACCGCTCGGCGAACATCTGGAGCACGCCGGCTTAACCATCCCGTTGAAATTGCGCCCCTTCTTGCAATCGCTATCCTTCGCCGAGTTCGAAGCCCGTTATCGGCCCGGCGGGCGTCCGCCGTATGCGCCATGTGCGATGGTGGGGATCATTCTCTACGGCCTGTTACAAGGCATCAGCAGCCTGCGCGACTTGGAGCGTTTAGCTCGAGCCGATGTGGGGTGTTGGTGGCTAAGTGGCGGTATCATGCCGGATCACTCCGTCATTGGCCGTTTCGTCCATCAGCATGCCGACTCATTGACGACCGAATTTTTCGATCAACTAACGCGTCGTACTTTGAAAGTCACCGGCTCCGGCACGACGGCGTTGGCGGGTGACGGTACCGTGATCGAAGCCATGTCCTCCCGGTTTCGATTGATGAAGGAAGAAGCGCTCAACCAAGCCTTGGCGCAAGCGAAGGAAGCCGCGCAAGCCAACCCAAACGATGCGGCTGCGACTAAGCGTTTGAACGGTCTGGAACAAGCCCAAGCCGAGCTAAAGTCTCGCCAGCAAAAACAAGCCGCCAAAGGCAAAGATCCGGCCAAGACCCAAGTACAAAGCAACGAGCCGGAGGCGGTATTACAGCCGCAAAAGAACTCCAAAGACTTTCGCAGCAGTTATAAACCGTCGGTATTGGCGAACGACAATCGAGTGATCGTGGCTTGCGACGTTCATCCTTCCAGTGAAACCGAGGTGGTGCCGGGCTTACTGGATCGCGCCCAAGCCCTGGGAGGCGTCGAAACAGCTCTGTTCGATGCTGGCTATTTCAGCAATGGCGTCTTGGATACTGCTGAGCAACACAACATCGAATTGCTTTGTCCGGAAGGCCAAAGTGAAGGAGACGATTGGAACAAACAATCCAACAAACAAATCCCCAAAAGCCGCTTTATTTATCAGGCCGACGACGACACTTATCGCTGTCCGGGGCAACAACGCTTGACTCGCCGTCACACCTGCAAAGGCGGTAAAAGTGGCCATGCTTATACCGTCTACGCCTGCGATGCCTGTTCAGACTGTCCGCTGAAATCCCAATGCACGCGTAGCGAAAGCGGTCGCACCCTCAAACGCTATGACAGCGATACACAAAAAGAAGCCCTGCGCCTGAAAATGGCCCAGCCCGAACCTCGGCAACGCTATCGGCAGCGGCAGGCCATGGTGGAGCCAGTCTTCAGTCAGCTACGCGGTCGCCAAGGCTTGAATCGCTTTCGCCGTAAAGGTTTGGCGGGCGTCAAAGTGGAATTCGCCTTGCACGCCATGGCCTACAATCTGAGCCGCGCATTAGTGGCAGCTCTTTTTCGCGCTTTATATCATTGGCTTAGCCGGTTTATGAGCTCGTTTGACCGAAAGTTCGACATTTGTCATGGTTAAACTACTGACTTGCCAGCTTCGCCGGCCGTGGGAAATACGGCCGGTTTCCAGTGGTAAATCAAAGAAATTGGGGTTTTACGACAGCCTCCTATGAGGGAAGGTTCTTGGCTTTCGTCACCACGCAATTATAAGGAGCTTTTGGGTAGTAGCTTCTACAGTTATTGACGTCCGCAAAAGCGGTTGATGAGAGCGTGGCCGCTCCCAAGGTAATACACAGACTTGCAACTTGAGTTGTTTTTTTCATTTTCATAGTCCCGATATTCTTTAGTTATAAAAAAATTTACTCCACACACCATTCCATTTGTCTCACAGAGAGCCTGATTGTATTGAATCGAAATTAGCCGTGCAAGTTCTAGCGTGATTTATTTTATGCTGCTCTAATTTGGTGCATTTCAATCCGCCATGGTCTGTTTTGGTGCGTACAGAACCTGAGCCGCACAAACTTGTATCCCTAACTATTTTGAAAATCAACGATATCCATTAATGGCATACGATGTGCTTCGCGTACTAGGCATGTATTAAGCCAATTTTCGGAGATCGTTATGTTTGCACATATTTCGACCCTGGCATTTGTTAGCCTGTGCTTTTTGGCGCCATCCATCCAAGCCGCCCAATTCGGCACCACGGTTCCGATGAGTAAGAAAGGAACCGCTACCTACTATGTGCCCGTCGAATTTGACGGGGTAGCCGGCAACCACTTGATGGTCGATACCGGTTCCGACTATGTCACCATTAACAAAGCCACTCTCGATTTATTGAAGGAACGCGGCAAGGTTGACTATGTCAAGCAAGTCGGAGGTACGATGGCTAACGGTATGGACATTATCGTTCCGATTTATCGCATCGCGAAACTAAATATCGGTTGTTGTTGTATTCTCCATGATGTGGAGGCGGCAGTGTTCGAAGGAACCGAGCGCCAGATCCTCGGCTTAAGCGCCTTGAGAAAAGTCGCCCCGTTTGCGCTCTCGGTGGATCCCGCTCACTTGATTCTCAGTGACTGTAAGCCGCATTCGCCGGAACTCGCCAAGAATTAATACAACGTTATTCGATAATCGCCGCAGACTTGATTTGGGCCCATACCTTTTGTCCGGGTTTTATTGCCAGCATTTGGGCGGAACGGCTGGTCAAACGGCATAGCAGGGGAGAGTCTCCCACCTGCAATAGCACTATTTTGATGGCTGGGTGTTCCCCGGCGCCGATATCCTGGATCACAGCCGACAATCGATTCAATATACTGTTGGATACGGCAGGGAGTTCTTTGGTCAAACTGACGTCCCGCGCCAAAATCTGCAAACGGACCGCTTCACCTAAGTTGAAATCCAAATCTCTCACCCAGACGCTGCCGCCGGCGAACTCGGCGCGAGCCAGATGCCAATCCAGATCCTGTTCTATAATCCGCGCCTTCAAGACGACCGCCGCTTCCTCATCGGGTCGGACCGGCAAGTCCAGGCGGGCAAGAGTTTCCGTCAAGGGACCGCTAGCGACCGCCTTGCCCTGCGACAGGATGACCAAGTGATCGGCCAGCCGTGCCACTTCGTCGCTGGAATGGGTCACGTAAAGAAGCGGGATTTCCAATTCGTCGTGCAATGTCTCCAGGAACGGCAGGATTTCCCGTTTGCGCGCCTGGTCAAGCGCCGCCAGGGGCTCATCCATCAATAATACTTTCGGGTTGACCGCCAGGGCACGGGCAATGGCGACGCGTTGGCGCTCGCCACCGGAAAGCCGCGTGGTTTTGCGTTCCAGCAAATGGCCGATAGCCAGCAAGTCTATCGCCTGATCTAGGAGAACCTTACTGTCCTTGAAGCGCGTTCGTTTCAGTCCATAGGTCAAATTACCGCGGACGCTCAGGTGCGGAAACAGATTGGCTTCCTGGAACACATAGCCTAGCGGGCGCCGGTAGGTCGGCAGAAACAGTTTGTCGTCTTGCCAGACTGCGCCGTTGACCGAGAGCCGGCCCATGGGCCGTTCGAGTCCGGCGATGCAGCGCAGCAGAGTCGTCTTGCCGGACCCCGAATGGCCGAACAGCGCGGTGACGCCCCGGCCGGGAAGACAAAGATCGACATCCAGCGAAAACTCCGCATAATCGAGTTTGAAACGGGCCTCGATCGCATCTCCGTCAGTCAAGGTTGGCGTTTCATGGATACCGTTAGTGAAAAGTGTCGTTTTCATCGAAGCTGCGTGTTTATCTTTTCGTTGGTCAATTTGTTATTTCAATCAACCTAAATTAAAACGTCAATGTGGATTGGGCATAGAAATAATCCGCGTCCTCTTTATCCTCGGGCGCGCCAGGCGCGTTCTTGGCAAAGTCGCCCTTGAACAAATGGGCCCAGCCGGTTTCCAGTTTAACCAACTTGGGAACGGCCTCCCATCTGAGTCTGGCTTCGAGCAATTGGCCTATGTAACTGCCCGATTGGCCTGTGGTGTCGCGCAATTTCGTATTCGCCCAGGCATCGCGTTTTTGCGCTAGCCAGTGGGCGCGATGAGCGATGAAACCGCTGACATTCGAGCGCGGTTTGAACTGCAGGCGGATGCCAGGAGATTGAATGTTGACCCGGGCAAAGGCGCCCAATACCGGTCGGCCCGAATTCGAAGCGTCTTGCGCCATAAAGGGTTTCGAAACGGCCGTTTTTGCCGTCGTTAGGGTCCTTGTCGCCGCTGGCGTAATCGTATTGCAGCAGCAGGCGGGGCGACCAGGGCAGATCGAAGGTATAACCAAAAGCGACATGGCCGAAATAGGCGAAATGGTCGAGTTTGGTGGTGTCAGTGGCATCCTTGCTGGCATGCGAGGTGCCGGTTTGCAATGCCGCTTCCAGTTCGAAATCCAGGCGATTCTTTTGCGGAGCGCGAACCCATCGCATACCCGGCGTGGACAAGTTGCGGTTTTTGCTAGCGGTAGTGGCGGTGTCTTCCTCGCTCAATTGAAAGAAATACAGTTCGCCCGTGCTGTCGAAAGGCAGCTGGCTGACGCTGAGAAAAGAGCCGGCGAACAGTACCTTGAAATTCTCTTCGTCGAATTCGACGACGCCACGGCGTAGCGAATCCGCATCGTTTGGCAGGCGAGAGATAGGCAGTACCGCGAAATTGCGCCATTGCCAATGGGCGTTTTTCAACTCGAAGTGGATACCGTTGAAACTATTGATGGTGTTGCGGAAACGGTTTCTCGCCACCAGCCTGCGGCTGCCGACATCCATCGTTTGGCGGCCGAACTTGATTTCTGCATTCAGGCCAGAGTCGAGAAAATTATCGCTTTGCCAGGCTAAATAAGCTTGCAGCAACTCCGTTTCATTGACGTGGGTCGTGTTGATCGGCGTTCCCTCGTCTTCCAGCTCCAAGCGTGAATCGATGAATTCGGCGCCTAGGCGGAACTGTTCATAGGCGGCTTCGGCGAAAACATTGGTTCTGAAGGCGATGACCTGGTCGCCGCCATTACCGTTTTTATTGAAGGTATTACTCAGGGTTTCGTAGCGAGTGCGCTGTTGCACCGAAAACGTCAACCAATCGGGAAGTCCGGCGGCATTATGGACATTCCATGGAGCAGCGGAAGTCTCTCCGGCTCTTGATAAGTTTGCGTTGAGCAATAATGCCAGTACAGCTAATAGACGTATTATCTGTTTCATATCAATCCTTCTTTACTTTGCAGCGAGATGCCTGATCGCCGAACTATCTCAGGCTGTTTGATTTTTTATGTTCCGGTCTTTACCTTGCCCGGATTCAAGGTGTACAACGCCAACAACACCAGGAAGGAGAACGCCAGCATCACTGCCGCCAGTTCATGGGCAGAGCCATATTCCAGCGCCTCGACATAATCGTATATTTGCACCGAGATCACGCGGGTGACGCCGGGAATATTGCCGCCGATCATCAAGACGACGCCGAATTCGCCGACCGTATGGGCAAACCCCAATACCATGGCGGTCAAGAATCCCGGCCAGGCCAGGGGAATTGCGACGCTAAAAAAACAGTCCCAGGGGCTGGAGCGGAGTGTCGCGGCCGTTTCCAAGGGGCCTTCGCCGATCGCTTCGAAGGCATTTTGGATCGGTTGCACGACGAAGGGCAGCGAATAAAATACCGATGCCACGACCAGACCGGGAAAAGTAAACGGCAGCGTACCCAATCCCAATGCCTGGGTGAATTGTCCGGCCGGCCCGTTAGGCCCCATGGCCAGCAACAAATAAAAACCGAGTACCGACGGCGGCAGCACGATGGGCAATGCCACCAATGCCGCGATAGGGGCCTTCAGCCGCGACCGGGTTCGAGCCAGCCACCAGGCGATCGGCGTGCCGATCAACAGCAATAAAATCGTAACGATCGTGGCCAGCTTCAGCGTCAGCAGGATGGCGGTGAGATTCGCTTCGGTGAGCATCGCTATGTCCTAGTCGGATAAGAGCCGGTAGCCGTAGGATTTGATGACGACTGCCGCCCGGTCGGATTTGAGGTAATCCAGCAAAGCGCTCGCAGCCGGATTGTCCTTGCCGTTGCTCAGCAGTACGGCGTCCTGGCGGATGAGGCTATAAAGTTCGGCCGGAATATGCCAGGCGGAACCGCTTATCAGTTGGCCGTCTTTCATGACCTGTGACAGCGCGACGAAGCCCAGTTCGGCGTTACCTGAAGCTACAAATTGATAGGTTTGAGCGATGTTTTCTCCCAACACCAATTTGTCTTGCAAGGTCGACCACAGTCCCATTTGTTCCAAAGTCTGTTGCGCGGCCAGGCCATAGGGGGCCAATTTGGGACTGGCCATCGCCAAATGTTTAACATCGTTTTGCCTTAGTACTTCGCCCTTCGTATCGACCCCATCCGGGCGGGCGGACCATAACACCAGGGAACCCAGCGCATAGGTGAAACGGCTGCCGGCCACGGCCAGGCCTTCCTGCTCCAGCGTTGCCGGTTTCTTGCTATCGGCGGAGAGAAAGACCTGGAACGGCGCGCCGTTTTTGATTTGGGCAAAAAACTTGCCGGAAGAGCCAAAGGCGAGCTGGGTCTTGTGTCCCGTCTCCTGTTCGAATTGCGCCGCGATCATTTTCATCGGCGCGGTGAAGTTCGCGGCCACGGCTACATTGACGGTTTCGGCATGGGCGTACGTGCCGAACAATAAGGCAAAAAGGGCTAGCTTTAACATGACTAATCGATTCATGGATTATTTCCTTTTACTAATGAATAAAACGGTTAGGATGATACGGCCAGAATGACATGAGAGGCCTTGATCAAGGCGCAAGCGCGCATGCCCGGCTTGAGACCGAGATCATGGTAGCTGTCATTAGTGACAATGGCGGTCAAGTGCTTGCCGCCCGGAAGTTCCAGGATAATTTCCGAATTGACCGCGCCTTCCTGGCAGCGGGCAACGGTGCCACACAAGCGATTACGGGCGCTGGTTTTTAGGTCATTGTCGGTGCAGAGGATGATCCATTGTGCCTTGACCAAGGCGTAAGTCTCCGTGCCTTCGACAAGCTTCAAGTGGTTTAGGCTGTCCAGCGTGATGCCGGCGACCAATTCATCGCCGCCGCCGATATCCAGGACGACTTCGGCGTTAACCGCTCCTTCTTTGATCCTGACGACCTTTCCTAAGAATTGATTGCGCGCGCTAGTCTTCATGTCAAATCTCCTAATGATTTCGTAATAGGTGTCGAAGTCGTCCACGACCTGGTTGAGATGGGCCAGAACACGTTCTCTCTCTTTGTCCAGTCTGCGGTAAGCGGCCACCAGGCGCCTGCCGTGTGTCGTCAATACCGCGCCGCCGCCGTTGCGACCACCCACTCGGCGCTCTACCAGCGGCTGCGCGGACAGGTTGTTGATGTTTTCGACGGCATCCCAGGCCGCCTTGTAACTCATGCCTAAGGCATTGGCGGCAGCGCTGATGGAACCGCTGGCATCGATGCGTTCCAGCAATTCAAGATGATTGTGTTTTCTTCCGCTGCCGAGCAGGTTTTGTTTACTCATTTGTTTCATCGTGTTCTCCCGCTACCTCAATCTCATCACCAATCCGATATTAATTATGTAGTGCTACTTTATAGCGCTTGCCATGGCGAAAGCCTTGCTATTCCTGTTGTTAAGCAAGCGTTATAAAGAATTAGTATATAACGATAGCCACGACAACGAAAAACCGTTGTCGCTTATTGGCTATGCGTTTATCACCATGAAAGCAAAAAGCAGGCCATAAAAAATTTACCTGTTGTTTTGGAAAAATTCGCTAGGCGGATCATTTTTGCCCAAGACATTGAAAGATCTTAATAAAAAAGTTTTATCTAATAAAACAGAGGGTTGGACGAAGCCGCTAACGCGGAGAAAAGCGGCAGTAGCCGGTAATTTATAAAATGTAATCTCACGCCCTCTTTTAAGAGGGATTATTCCATGACGAATCATGAGGTTACGCGACAATGACAACATCATTCGAATCCCATTTCAAGCAAAACTATCAAAGCCATCTGAAACACCTCAAACTTAAAGGGTTGCAGCCCAAGACGATCGAGGCCTATGCCCGTGCGATTCGACGTATCGGCCAGTATTTCAACGAAGACATCAATGCGTTGACCGAACAGCAACTGACCGATTATTTCACCGATTTGCTGGAGTCGCATTCTTGGAGTGCGGTCAAGTTGGACCTGTACGGTCTCAAGTTTTATTACACCCATGTACTGCGCAAGCCTTGGGTCGCGCCGCAGTTGGTCAAGCCGCCGAAGGCGCAACGTTTGCCGGATATCGTCACTGTCGACGAGGCGCGGTGTATCTTCCAGTCCACGCGTATTCTCAGTTACCGGGTGTTCTTTTTCACGCTCTACAGTCTAGGTTTGCGCCTCGGCGAGGGATTGCGTCTTGAGGTTGGGGATATCGATGCCGGTCGCCAACGCGTGCATATCCGAGATGCCAAGGGCAATAAGGATAGACTGGTGCCGTTGCCGGCTGCCACCCTGGATTTGCTACGCCGCTTCTGGCAAGTTCACCGGCATCCGGTCATGTTGTTTCCCAATCGCCATGGCGGTTTGAAGGGCGCGCAGCGCGCGCAGAGCCCTTTGGATCGCGGTGGCGTGCAAAAGGCTCTGCGCCAAGTCGCGCAAGACTGCGGTTTAAAAAAAAGATTACCCCGCACTGTCTGCGGCATAGCTATGCCACACATTTGATTGAAGCGGGCGTCGATCTACTGGAAGTGCAGAAAATCCTCGGTCACCACAGTATCCTCACCACTGCCCGCTATACTCACCTGACCGACGGCACGAATCAAAATACCGGCCAGTTGATTAATGCCTTAATGAATGGCTTCGACATCGACTGGGGGGCGGTCAAATGATCTTGCTTTCCGCCATCATCCAAACCTTCGAAGCCGAGTTTCTGGTCGCTTACCAGGGTCGCTTGTCACCCAGTCAGCGTCAGGCGCTGGCCGCGATGAAACACTGCCGCACGTCGCAAGGCCCTGTGATGTTGGCGCAATGCGATGATTGCGATCGGCAACGCTTGGTGCCGCATTCCTGCGGCCATCGCAGCTGCCCGCATTGCCAGTCGCACGAATCGCAACAATGGCTGGAAAGGCAGTTGCAGAAGCAGGTGCCGGCCGAATATTTTTTGCTGACGTTTACTTTGCCCAAAGAACTCAGGCCGTTGGCCTGGCAACAGCAACGTACGTTGTATGATCTGCTGATCCGCTGTAGTTGGGATACCGTCAACACCTTCACCCGCAACGATCAACAGCTTCAGGGCAATGCCGGTGCTATTGCTGTGTTGCATACCCATTCCCGCCGATTGGATTACCATCCGCATGTACACTTGGTGATGCCGGCGGCCGCCATCGATCCTGATAAACGACTGTGGCGCACCAAACAGGGTAAAAAGGGCCGGAAAGGCTATTTGTTCAATCACAAGGCAGTGGCCAAAGTGTTTCGGGCCAAATTGCTTGAAGCGATCTCGCAGGCCGG
Organism: Methylomarinum vadi; assembly: GCF_000733935.1. NCBI lineage: Bacteria > Pseudomonadati > Pseudomonadota > Gammaproteobacteria > Methylococcales > Methylococcaceae > Methylomarinum > Methylomarinum vadi. The sequence goes on along the minus strand of NZ_JPON01000001.1, from coordinate 649,374 downwards.
TTTGACATTGCCTGACTACTATCCGCAACAATGGGTCGTTGACGTCAAGTCGGTCGGACGCGGCGATAAAGCCTTGGTTTATCTGGGACGTTATCTCTATAAGGGCGTTATCCAGGAAAAGGACATTATTGCCTGCCGAGATGGCCAAGTAACCTTCCGTTACCAGGACAGCAAAACCAAAAAGTGGCAGACTCGAACACTACCCGGCGTGAAGTTTCTGTGGCTGATGCTCCGCCATGTTCTGCCCAAAGGCTTTAGGCGGACTCGCAACTTCGGCTTTTTGCACCCCAACAGCAAACGGCTGATTCGTCTGCTGCAAGTCTTGCTCGGCGTCAATCCCAATCGTGCTATCGCTTGGCTCAGGCCCCGCCCGAAACTCCAATGCCCATGTTGTGGTGGAACCCTGCAGATTATCAAAACGCGCATTCTCGGTTCTTCGGCTGTCATGGCATTGAATTCGACCAAAGCGTAGAGGCAAAACCGGTTATGTAAGCGGCATTTCTCACTGACCCAAACCGATCATCGGGCATTTTAGCACCGAGGCTTTCGTTCGGTCTGAATTCAGGGCAAAATGCCGCTAAAATCCGAAATTCCGGGTGTGATGATCAGCATCACGCCCATTTCAGCCCGTTTATCGACGTCAACGCTTGAAATGGGCCAACACATCCCCCAATCCTTCGAAAAGCTATTTTCTTATATAACGCTCCCTCCGAATACCGGGCTTGTCCAACAAACGGTTCAGATTGTGGCTCGCTCCGCGATTACAATCTAACCTTATTCGTTATGTTTTTGGCCGGTAACCTCGAAACAAAGAGGGATACGGGATAATAATCAGCGGATCGAACCGCTCATGGCCGTTAGCGATTCGTTGCAATTCCAACCAAATTGGCAAAAAAGTTTTTCGCTTTTGTCGGGTTTGCGACAAATACGACGCGGTGACGATCAGCAGTCCGCAGAAGACAAGATGGCATCATTTTTCAATTATTTTGTAAGTCATTGAAATTTGAGGTTTCATCCTGTCTTGTGGCCGATTGCGGACAAACAACAACATTATGGCAAAGGTTTTGCTATCTAACCCATATCTGTTCAATATTGCGCCATTGTTCGATCGGGATGAAGAAAACAAAGATCGTGGCGGCTTCGTCTTAGGGGAGACTACATGGCTTTATTTATCGGGGCGTTTTTGCCCGATCGACAACTCGACGATAGCGCGTTTTGCAAGGCGTTGACAAAGGTGGCGATCGATTTGGCCCAATACCGGCAACATCCGTTACAAACAAGTAAGCCAAATCTGGATTTGTATTTTCTAATGCCGGGCAAGGATGAAATGCCGGAATTTCAGGGCATGAGGCTACATTCTTTCGATACTTCTTCCAACACATTGAGAATTGAGTCATCGGTACCTAAAAAGTTGATTCAATCCACTCATGCCGAGGATTTTGTCGTTGCCGCAATGCAAGATGCGGTAGACGGGGCGCACAATTGTTTTGCAATAAAGCAAATGACGTTTCTGCGAGACGAATATTTGAATCTGATCGATAAGCTCAGCGTCAATAACGGTGTTTCATTACAGTAAAGGTGATTAGGATGTTGGTAGCGAACTATAACGAGAAAGGTATGTTGTCGATCACGTCGGTGTTGGGGCAGGCGGGGACTACTGGACAATACGCTTTTCGCGGCGATCTGGTTTTGAAGGAAGGTGGGTTGCGGGAAGGATCGGAGCGCGACCGCAAACCGCCCGAGGTGGTCATTCATCAAGCGATTGTTTTGGCCGGCAACGACAAATTGTTATTCGTCGGCGGATTGATTTACGCGTTGGCCGACTTGTCGCTGTTTTTCGACAAATATCAGTCGGATATGACCAGCGATACCGTCTTGTTGTTTTATGTCGAGGATATCGCCGAGAACATGAAAGTCGCCCATGCCGGGCTTACCTTGCTGTTATTGCCTTATCCCGGCGGCATGGTTTGGAACGAATTGCTGGAAACGCTTTATCTGGAAAAAAGCGATTTGAAAGGACAATCGGCGGAAGAAAAGGTCGTCACGGCCTATGAGGCGGCGAAGGATTTCGACACCAAAACGACGGCTATCGGTTTTGATGACGCATTGGCCCAAACGATCGAAGTGGTCAAGGAATTGTCCGCGGGCCCGGTTTGAGTCCAATATCGAATGGAATCAAGATTATGAAGAAATTCAAGACCGTCTCTTTGGCCGAAATGCGGGATTTACTCGTCGATGAGCGCACGATGTTGCTCGACTGCCGTGATCTTAAGGATTACCGCAGCGGCAATATCGACAACGCCATGCATGTCCATGAAGGGTTAAAGGAAACCTTGCTGACAAAAGGCGACAAAAATATAAAATTGGTTATTTATTGCTATTACGGACATGTCAGCGAGCATCTGGCGGAAATGTTCGGCGATTTCGGTTTCAAGCATGTTTACAGTTTGGAGGGCGGCTATGCCGCCTGGAAGGAAAATGGGGCCATAACCGGTTGAACCGCGATTTTATGATCCTGGATTATAAAAAATGGTTTAAGGAACATGGATTCAGCGAGCGGGAGCCCCTGTCGGCCAATACCGATGGCGATTATGCCTTGATTCTGGCCAGCCACCAGGGCCGCTATGATCTGGTGCAAAGGTTGCTCGCGCAAGGCGCCGACCCGGACTGTCTCGATCGTTTTGGCAATAACGCCTTGTGGGCGGCTTGTTACGCCGATAGCGAGGCGTGTCTGCGCTTGCTGGTGAAAAGCGAGGCCGATATCGATTATCAGAATCCCGCCGGCAACACCGTGTTGGCTTATGCCGCATCGAGCGGCAAGGATAACATGGTCCGGTTACTGCTTAAGTTGGGCGCCGATCCAAGATTGCAAAACCAGGACGGCATGACGGCATGACGGCATTGGATTTGGCCGCCAGCCTCGGTTCATTGCGATGTCTGCGCGCCGCTGGCGAGTCCTTGTGATGATAATAGGCGGTAAGGTGGTTTTATTCCATCCAACCTAGCTTATGCCGAATTGTCTCGTTAGCGGCTGGATGCCTTTTCATTATCAACCAATACCTGAGGTTCAATCATGGAACAATTAGATCGTAATTTGGCCTTGCGCATCGCCTTGGCTTCCCGCATGCTGCCGGGAGTCGCCGTCGGCGAGTTGCTTGAAATCCTGCACGACCGGCTTGGTTCGCCCCTGGACGACGAAAAGCTGAAGGCGATTACGGTGACCAATCTGAAAACTGGCATCGGCAGCCATGACGGCGAAGAAGACGGCGAGGACATCGGCATCGGCTTGGCCAATATCAAACAGGCGGTGCGATATCTATGGGGCGAGGAAGCCGAGGACGAACATCTGCCCGAAATCCAAACCTATCGCGACGGCGATATGCCGGGGTCGATCCGGGTGGCGATGGCTTCCAACAGCGGGGCAACGCTTAACGGTCATTTCGGTTCCTGCATCCGCTTTTTGGTTTATCAGTTAGCCAGGGACGATATGCGCCTGATCGACATCCGTTCCACCCTCAAGGCGGACAGCGCGGAAGACCGAAACTTGTTCCGGGCCGATTTGATCAAGGATTGCCACGTGTTGTTTGTACAGTCGATCGGCGGCCCGGCCGCCGCCAAAGTTATTCGGGCCGATATATATCCGATCAAGGTGCCGGATGTGGTCGAAGCGGAGGAAAAGCTGCGCGAGTTTCAGTCCGTTTTCGATGCGCCGCCGCCGTGGTTCGCCAAACTATTGGGCGTGTCCGCCGAACAACGCAAACGCTTTAACTATTCCTTAGAGGCTTAATCGCCAACAAGAGGAGAAAGCCGAGTGAATGAAATTCAACCAGCCATGAACGAACCGATGGCCACCGGCCTGGTGCCCATCGTCGTCGAACAGACCGCCCGCGGGGAACGGTCTTTCGATATCTATTGCCGCCTGCTTAAGGAGCGGGTCATCTTTTTGGTCGGCCAGGTTCAGGACCACATGGCTAATCTGATCGTCGCCCAATTACTGTTTTTGGAATCGGAGAATCCGGACAAAGATATTCATCTATATATCAATTCGCCCGGCGGTTCGGTCACGGCCGGCATGGCGATATACGATACCATGCAGTTTATCAAGCCCGATGTCTGCACGATGTGCATCGGCCAGGCCGCTAGCATGGGGGCGTTATTGCTGACCGGTGGCGCCCAGGGTAAACGATACAGCTTGCCGCATTCGCGCATGATGATCCATCAGCCTCTCGGCGGTTTTCAGGGACAAGCCTCCGATATTGCCATTCATGCCAAGGAGATACTCGGTATCCGCGAAAAATTGAATAAAGTGCTGGCCGAACATACCGGACAACCGATCGAGATAATCCGCCAGGATACCGACCGCGACAATTTTCTCAGTTCCGCGGATGCCGTCGAATACGGTCTTATCGACAAGGTTCTGAGCAGCCGCTTGCCCGGCGACGATCCTAATAACGTCTGATACGGCGACAGCGCGTTGAAATCGTCTATCATGAGGGATGTCGCGATCAGGCAGGCAAGGGCCGACGATATCGACGCCATGGTCGTTTTATTGCAGGACCTGTTTGGGGTAGAGAAGGATTTTAGTTGCCATCCGTCTAAGCAACGCCAAGGTCTGCAATTGTTGTTGGCCCGGCAACATGATGCGCAAGTGTATGTGGCCGAGCATCAAGGCAGGGTAGTGGCGATGTGTTCTCTGCAAAAACTGGTTTCCACCGCCGAGGGCGCCTATGTCGGCTTGATCGAGGATGTGATTGTCGAGCCGTCTTTTCGTGGCCAGGGCTTGGGTAGCGCCTTGCTTGCGGCCATGGAATCCTGTGCGCAGACTCGAGGCTTAACTCGTTTGCAACTACTGGCCGATCGCAACAATCGATCGGCATTGAATTTCTACCATGGAAAGAAGTGGCACGGGACCGATCTGATCGGGCTGAGGAAGCGCTTGTCGGAATCGTAGTTATGGAAGCCATAGCCCGGGTGCAGCAAAGCGGAATCCGGGATGTTCGTGTCCCCAATGCACCGCATTTCGCAGGGTTACAGGCGGGTTACGAGCTAAGTCATTAAGTCATTCCTTCAACCTGAACCGTCGAAGTTCAGGGTCGTCAATTCATTTTCCTCTTCACTGATCAATGCTTGTTTAAGCCGGCCATCCTCGTAGTAACTGTAACGATGCTCGAATTCGGTTTCGCCGTAAACGATTTTCAGGCAAATGCTTAAGCGATTGTCCTTATCGTAGCAGCCCTGAAAATAGATGTTGCGGTTGCGCAGGTCCTGTTCGCTGATTTCGCAGACCAGGTTTAACGGAAGGCTAACGCCGCTGTAACTGGTGTAACAACGTATTTGATATTGTTCTTTCATGATGATAAATCGAAATGGGTGTTGAGAATAGCGAACAACTGTTCCATATTCAGGTTTTCGTTAGCGCCGATGATGTTATGTTCTGGCAAAGGGTATTTCAGGTCGACGGCATAGCTGTTTTCGTTTTGCGCGAAGGTATAGATATAGGCGCTCAGTTCCGGAAGTCCGCTTTGATAAATTTCCACCGCCCGAAATTGGTCGGGATGTTCGTGCAGGGAAAAGGTGTTCTCGCCGTGGCGATGCACCAGTTCGATCAAAAAATGTTTCAGGGCGAAATCTTTTTCGATGGACCAGACATTCATGGACTGTCAGAGTTTACGAAGTATTTGCGGCGGCGAGATCAGGTGGCGGATAAAACCGTTTTGTAAACGATAGAACAAATAGTACGAGACAGACAGGGTTGCAACCGCCAGCGGCACGGTCGTTTGGTCGTCGCCTCCGCTTAACCCGACGATGCCGAGCAATAGCAACAGAGGCAATAGATACATTATAAACGACGCGCGCAATAGTTGGTTTTCCTCTATGCCGACGATGACCCAGTCGCCCGCTTGCAATGGCAGAGGGCTGGACAAAGCCATTTCCCGGTCAGGCAACAGATGGGCATAGTGGGTCGTCGCGCAGGACTGGCGTTTCAGACAATGGCCGCAGGCGCTGCCTTGCAGGCTTTTGATAAAGACTTTTTGCTCGTCGGTACGGGTGACCAAGGCCTGTTGCTCCAGCACCGGTCAACTCCAGGCGGGTGCCAACTGGTCCAGCCAGCTTTGTAGTCGCAACGGGGTCAAATCCCTTTGGTTGTCCTCGTCCAGCACCAAGCCGACGAACCGGTCGTCCAACATCGATTCGGAATGTTTGAAATCGTAGTCATTGCCGGCGATCGGCCAATGACCTATGATTTGGGCGCCGCATTCGCTGAAGGCGTCGTGCAGATAACGCAGGGCGCTGGCGAAATTACCGCTGTATTTTTGCTGATCGCCTGCGCCGTACAACGCGACTTTCTTGCCGGCAAAATCCGCGCCATTCAGTTTAGGCAGGAATTCTTCCCAACTTTCGGTCATGTTGCCGGTGGAAAGTCCTGGCAATTCGCCGTCGCCGTAAGTCGGCGTGCCGAGGATCAAAACATCGTAGTTCAATAAATCCGCCACCGTCGCATTACGGATATTGACCGGTTTGTCGGCCATGTCTGGACCCAGGGTTTTGGCGATGGTTTTAGCGATGCGACGGGTCGTGCCGGTATCGGTACCGAAAAAAATGCCGACTTTAGTCATAAAGCCTCCGAATAATTAATGTTGGGGTACAGCAACCAGGATTCCGGCAACTCCTTTCGTAATAAGGAACCTTCTCAAACCTGGATCTGCAATAAATCGTTAGCCGTTTTACTGGATGCCAGCTTTTCTTGCCATTGTTGCGGGGTAAAGGATTTGACGGTGACGGCATGCAAACGGCCGCTGCTCAACGGTTCGGCCAAGCTGGCCATGACGCCTTGTTGCTGCTTGAGCATGCTCAAGCCGTTAAACTTCTCGCTGATCACGGTGATTTCCAGATCGCAGCCTTCCCCTTCGATATGTATCTCCGCATCGGCAAAGTCGCCTTTAATCAGTCGTTCGACTTCAGTGTGGGTAACCGTGCCGTTTTTTTCTTCGCTTGGTCGGCTGAATTTCGCGGACTGCAAGGCCGGAAGCAACGTGCCTTGTTCGGCCATCGCTTCGATAATATCGCTGCCTCCTATCAGTTCGCCGTTGATGAACAATTGCGGAAAGGTCGGCCATTTGGAGACTTTGGGTAGTTTTTCCCGAATAAAGGGCGACTCCAGTACATTGACGTAAGTAAACGGGATGCCGGTCGCCTTCAAGGCCGACACCGCCTTGGCGGAAAATCCGCATTCCGGGTTGTCCGGAACCCCCTTCATATAGAGGATGATGGAATGGTCCTGCAGTTGCTTGCGGATGCGATCTTCTGTGCTCATGTTATGTTCCTGGTCAATAACTTTACTGACCGGCTTGTTGCCGGTTTTCTTGCGGGTGGCTGAAAAGCTCGATTTCCGCCGTTCCGTTGACGACCGCTTCATTGATGAGGCATCGCTCGAGGTTTTCATAGGACGGCAATTCGAACATGGTTTTCCGTAAAATTTGTTCCATGATGCTACGCAGCCCCCGGGCGCCGGTGTTGCGTGCAATCGCTTTTTCGGCGATGGCGACCAGGGCAGGGCGGTCGAAATCCAGCGTAACGCCTTCATAGGCGAACAACTGTTGATATTGCTTGACCAACGCATTTTTCGGTTCGGTCAACACCTGGATCAAGGCGTCGACATCCAAGGGTTCCAACGGTGCCAGAATCGGGAAACGGCCGATAAATTCCGGAATGAGGCCGAAACGTTTCAGATCGTCGGGTTCGGTGGCGTTCAGCATGTCCTCCAATTCCGGTTTCAATTCCGGATTGCTGACCGCGGCGTGGAAACCGATAGCGGTATCCTTCGGCAGTAATCTCTTCTGCACGTGTTTTTCCAGGCCCGGAAAGGCGCCGCCGGCGATGAACAAGATATTGCGGGTATCGACGAGCGTATGATCGGCATTACCGCCGTCCTTGCGCCGGCCTTTATTGGGCACCTTGACCTGCGCTCCCTCGACCAGACGCAACAACGCCTGTTGAACCCCTTCGCCGGACACGTCGCGGGTGCCGAATTGCTGTTCCGGACTGCGCGCTATCTTGTCGATTTCATCGATATAGACGATGCCCCATTCGGCCTTGCCGACATGGCCTTCGGCGATATCGCACAGGCGTACCAGGATATTCTCCACGTCGTCGCCAACATAGCCGGCCTGGGTTAATGTCGTCGCGTCGACGACGACGAAGGGCAAGCCGACGATTTTGGCCAGGGTGCTGGCCAACAAGGTCTTGCCGGTACCGGACGGACCGATCAGCAGCACATTGGACTTGCCGATTTCTACCTCCTGGTCCAACTTGCCGAGTCCGGCTTCGCCGCTTTCGAATTTCAAGCGTTTGTAATGGTTATACACGGCCACGGACAGAATTTCCTTGGCCAAGTCCTGTCCGATCACGTAATGGTCGAGTTTGTCCTTGATCTCTTTAGGCTTTGGCAGCGGCCCCTGCATTTCCTTGAGCGCCTTTTTACGGCCCCAACTGCTGACGACCTGGCTCGCCAACAAGACGCAGGCTTCGCAGATATAACCGTTGGTTCCGGCAATGAGCGGGACCGAAGGTGATTGTTCGATATCGCAAAAGGAACAGTGCTTGCTGTCTTTTTCCGCCATGGCGAGGTCCTCTAGTTGATTGTGGAGAGAGTGTCCCGGTCGACCGGCAGGCTTGCCAGCCAGGTCCGCTGGCAAGTGCGCCGGGCGCGCTCCTGCATCAGTTGGCGAATCTTGGATTGCGCTTTTTTCAGCGAAATCGTTTCGGCGCCGTGTATCTTGCCGCATTGAACGATGTGAAAACCGGCCTCGGTTTCGATGACATCGCTGATTTGTTTTTCCTTCATGCCGAACAGCACGGCCTCGATTTGCGGAAACAGTTGGCCCCGGCCGAAAGTGCCCAATTCGCCACCTTGCAGGGCGGTGGGGCATTCCGAATATTTCAATGCCAGATCGGCGAATTTATGCGGTTTCTGTTTGAGCCGGGCGGCAATGTCGCAAATTCGTTGCCAGGCATTGGCGCGACTATTTTCCGGAAATTCCTCGTTGATCGTGATCAGGATGTGTTTGGCGCCGCGCTGTTCGGGACGGTGAAATTTTTCCGGATGCAGGTGGTAATAAATGCCGATTTCCACTTCCGACACCGTGCTGGCCCTGGCCGCAACTTTTTCCAGGACGTTTTCCACCTTGCATTGGCGCAACATTGCGCTTTGCAAGGAGTGTTTATCCAGCCCGTTGTGCTCCAGCGCTGCGACGAAACTTTGCTCGTCCGGAAAGCGTTCGCGAATCTCCTGGACGGCTTTAGCTAACGTTCGTTCGCTGACGATAACGGCGGCCGCTTCGGGCGAGCGCAACACTCGGTTTTCGATTGCGTGCTCCTTCAATGCCTGATCGCGGGCTTGAGTCAGTTGTCGTTCATCCAGTTCGGACGGTGTTTTTTGAAATAAAGCCAACGACGCACGCAGCAGGCTATAAGGGTCGATTTCAATGACGGTGGCGCAATGGTTCATGTTTCCTCCATGGCATCCTGTTTATCGGTTTCGCAAGGTGACAAGGCGGATTCGGGGACTTGCAGGGTTCGACCGGGAAAACGCACATGATAGTGCACGGGATCGTTGTCGCGGAGTACTTTCAGAATTTCTCCTTCGCTCCCTTTTTCGACGATGACTTCGCCGGCTATGGCCAGATCGAGTTCGCATTTGACCTTATCCCTGAATTCGTAACGGCTGGGGTTCCAGGCAGCCTCGGCGGGAATCAATTCCTCGGCGCGGCAACCGACCATCAGGCCCTGATCGAGAAAATGGACCGTGTAGATAACCTGGTCCTGCAAAAACGTTCCCATCTCGACGACGTTGCCCACGCTGCCCCGCCTGACCAGCAGGTCGCCGATGGCCTTGCCGGGATAGGTGCCGTCGTTACGGACATTGCGCGTGACCCGGACTCTTTCGCCGAAGTCGAAGCGCTCTTCGTCGTAGCGATCCGGATTCATGACTGAATGTCGTTCAAGGAGACGAAAACGGTTTGCGGCTCGGCCATTTTGAATACCTTGAACACCTTTTCCGTTTGGGCGTCTGATTCGACAAAATCCTGGTAGGCGCGCTGCAATAGTTTGTTGGACGAAGCCGCTAACGCGGAGAAAAGCGGCAGTAGCCGGTAATTTATAAAATGTAATCTCACGCCCTCTTTTAAGAGGGATTATTCCATGACGAATCATGAGGTTACGCGACAATGACAACATCATTCGAATCCCATTTCAAGCAAAACTATCAAAGCCATCTGAAACACCTCAAACTTAAAGGGTTGCAGCCCAAGACGATCGAGGCCTATGCCCGTGCGATTCGACGTATCGGCCAGTATTTCAACGAAGACATCAATGCGTTGACCGAACAGCAACTGACCGATTATTTCACCGATTTGCTGGAGTCGCATTCTTGGAGTGCGGTCAAGTTGGACCTGTACGGTCTCAAGTTTTATTACACCCATGTACTGCGCAAGCCTTGGGTCGCGCCGCAGTTGGTCAAGCCGCCGAAGGCGCAACGTTTGCCGGATATCGTCACTGTCGACGAGGCGCGGTGTATCTTCCAGTCCACGCGTATTCTCAGTTACCGGGTGTTCTTTTTCACGCTCTACAGTCTAGGTTTGCGCCTCGGCGAGGGATTGCGTCTTGAGGTTGGGGATATCGATGCCGGTCGCCAACGCGTGCATATCCGAGATGCCAAGGGCAATAAGGATAGACTGGTGCCGTTGCCGGCTGCCACCCTGGATTTGCTACGCCGCTTCTGGCAAGTTCACCGGCATCCGGTCATGTTGTTTCCCAATCGCCATGGCGGTTTGAAGGGCGCGCAGCGCGCGCAGAGCCCTTTGGATCGCGGTGGCGTGCAAAAGGCTCTGCGCCAAGTCGCGCAAGACTGCGGTTTAAAAAAAAGATTACCCCGCACTGTCTGCGGCATAGCTATGCCACACATTTGATTGAAGCGGGCGTCGATCTACTGGAAGTGCAGAAAATCCTCGGTCACCACAGTATCCTCACCACTGCCCGCTATACTCACCTGACCGACGGCACGAATCAAAATACCGGCCAGTTGATTAATGCCTTAATGAATGGCTTCGACATCGACTGGGGGGCGGTCAAATGATCTTGCTTTCCGCCATCATCCAAACCTTCGAAGCCGAGTTTCTGGTCGCTTACCAGGGTCGCTTGTCACCCAGTCAGCGTCAGGCGCTGGCCGCGATGAAACACTGCCGCACGTCGCAAGGCCCTGTGATGTTGGCGCAATGCGATGATTGCGATCGGCAACGCTTGGTGCCGCATTCCTGCGGCCATCGCAGCTGCCCGCATTGCCAGTCGCACGAATCGCAACAATGGCTGGAAAGGCAGTTGCAGAAGCAGGTGCCGGCCGAATATTTTTTGCTGACGTTTACTTTGCCCAAAGAACTCAGGCCGTTGGCCTGGCAACAGCAACGTACGTTGTATGATCTGCTGATCCGCTGTAGTTGGGATACCGTCAACACCTTCACCCGCAACGATCAACAGCTTCAGGGCAATGCCGGTGCTATTGCTGTGTTGCATACCCATTCCCGCCGATTGGATTACCATCCGCATGTACACTTGGTGATGCCGGCGGCCGCCATCGATCCTGATAAACGACTGTGGCGCACCAAACAGGGTAAAAAGGGCCGGAAAGGCTATTTGTTCAATCACAAGGCAGTGGCCAAAGTGTTTCGGGCCAAATTGCTTGAAGCGATCTCGCAGGCCGGTTTGACATTGCCTGACTACTATCCGCAACAATGGGTCGTTGACGTCAAGTCGGTCGGACGCGGCGATAAAGCCTTGGTTTATCTGGGACGTTATCTCTATAAGGGCGTTATCCAGGAAAAGGACATTATTGCCTGCCGAGATGGCCAAGTAACCTTCCGTTACCAGGACAGCAAAACCAAAAAGTGGCAGACTCGAACACTACCCGGCGTGAAGTTTCTGTGGCTGATGCTCCGCCATGTTCTGCCCAAAGGCTTTAGGCGGACTCGCAACTTCGGCTTTTTGCACCCCAACAGCAAACGGCTGATTCGTCTGCTGCAAGTCTTGCTCGGCGTCAATCCCAATCGTGCTATCGCTTGGCTCAGGCCCCGCCCGAAACTCCAATGCCCATGTTGTGGTGGAACCCTGCAGATTATCAAAACGCGCATTCTCGGTTCTTCGGCTGTCATGGCATTGAATTCGACCAAAGCGTAGAGGCAAAACCGGTTATGTAAGCGGCATTTCTCACTGACCCAAACCGATCATCGGGCATTTTAGCACCGAGGCTTTCGTTCGGTCTGAATTCAGGGCAAAATGCCGCTAAAATCCGAAATTCCGGGTGTGATGATCAGCATCACGCCCATTTCAGCCCGTTTATCGACGTCAACGCTTGAAATGGGCCAACACATCCCCCAATCCTTCGAAAAGCTATTTTCTTATATAACGCTCCCTCCGAATACCGGGCTTGTCCAACAAACGGTTCAGATTGTGGCTCGCTCCGCGATTACAATCTAACCTTATTCGTTATACACCGCTTTTTTTATATCGGGATCATCGGGAATCTCTTCCCCGGCTTGCGCAATGTAATCGTGGAAACGTTGCAAGATATGCAGCCGGTTGACATGGACGACGCGTTGATCGTAATCCAGTTCAAAATACTGCAGAAAATCCTCCGCCGATTCTAATTCTTCCAGGTCTTCTTCGAAAGTCATCATGCTATCCGCCTTTAATAAGGGCCAACAATATTGGCGTCGCTGGCCATCAGGTAAATGGTAAAAATCAAGAATAAAATGGCTGGGACAAATAATCTTAGGGTTTCTTGGATCGGTTTCATGACATGGCCTCCAATTTCAGTTTATGGGTTAATTACTATTTGTCCCTAAGCGGATGTCGACCATAACAGCGACATCCATGGCACACTGACGCTTGTTTTGAATTACGTCAATTGCTCTTGTGTCGTTTCCTCAATTTTACGGTTGACCAATTCCAGCAAGGCCTCGGCACCAATTCTGTCCTCGCTGTCCAGGGCAACCAGTTTTTCGAAAATATGTTTGCTCGGTTGCAGTTGATGCTGCCGCATTTTTAAAAAACCGATCGATTTCAGGGTAAACAGATACAATCTGACCCAGGTCAGTTGCTCTCTGGGAGCGGCATGGATATGCTCGAGTTGCAATAACCGCCAATCTTGGGGAAATTGCAGCCGGCAGCGGATGATTTCCAATGCCTTTTCCGAAATCAGTAAGGCTTCGGCCAAACGGTGCTGGTAATAATAAAAACGGTTCAGCGCAACCAACACATTCAAAGACTCGGGGGCGCGGAGAAATGCCTTCAGTAACGGAAGTTCGGAACCGCCGTGCAGATAGTCGCTACTGGCCTGCAGGATCAGGTGTTGAACTTCCTCGCTGTCTTGTTGCTGGAAGTACAAGTCTTTGGCTTCGAAATCAAGTAAATCCATGGTTTTAACCGACCGCCTTTTTCAATTGAATTTGTTTCGGGTGTGGTTGGCAGACATCGTCCGCCTCGCAATCGTGGCAGGATTCTTCGGAATTCAGGGCGAACGTTTTTTGCGTCGCTTCCAATTGCTCGATGCGCTCTATCAGACATTGTATGGCCTTGCCCACCGGGTCCGGCACCAAATGGTGATCCAGGTCGATGCCGTCTTGCAACTGGATTTTTACTCCTTTACTCTGAATAACACGGCCGGGTATGCCGACCACGGTACAACAAGGGGCGACATCCTTGACTACGACCGAATTAGCGCCGACCCTGACGCTGTCGCCGAGGGTGATATTGCCGAGAATCTTGGCGCCTGCGCCGATCAGCACTTTATTGCCGAGGGTAGGGTGGCGTTTTTCCTTGTTCCAGGTGGTTCCGCCCAAGGTCACGCCGTGATAGAGCGTAACATCGTCGCCGATGATCGTCGTTTCGCCGATCACGACTCCCGCGCCGTGGTCGATAAAAAGGCGACGGCCTATCGTCGCGCCGGGATGAATGTCGACATTGCTGATTGTGCGGCTGAGGAATGACAGGATTCTCGCCGCGATATGCCAGCCGGCCAGCCACAAGCGGTGACAGACACGATGTACCAGCAAGGCATGGACGCCCGGATAAGTCAACAGAATTTCCAGTGTGTTACGGGCCGCCGGGTCACGGGCGAACACGCAGCGGATGTCCTCTGTCCACTGTTGCCAAAGTGTCAGGCTGTTCGAATGCTGTTGCATGGTATTGCTCTCCACGATGAATGCGTTTGAAATGGCGCGATATTACGCTTCGACGTTTCTTAGTAGGAGTGCGTCAGGATGAACGCCATGCGGTTTTGCCGGGACGCGGTACCCCCGGCACTTTGAAGAACGATCCTGGATAGCGGTCGTCTTCGTAAGGCACATCTTTGTAGGAATGTTTTTTGGTTTCGACTGTGGCCGGTTGAAGTTTTTGCTGGGAATTTTTCATGATGATCACCTCTAAAGTGAGAGTAAAAACTGATTCAGTTCCTGGTCCAGCGGCGCCCTTTTATGTTGCTTGACGAAGTTGCGCACTAACGGCAATAACGTCTGTGCCGGTAGACGGTTCAGTTCGACGCCCATTTGCCGGTAGGCATGGATGATTCCCTTGCTGCCCGAATGTTTGCCTAAAATTAATTGATGCGTGCGGCCGACGACGGCCGGGTCGATGCCTTGATAGTTGAGTGGGTTTTTCAGCAAGCCGTCGACATGGATGCCGGCTTCGTGACTGAACACATCGCGTCCGATCAGGCTCTTGCGGCTGCCGATGGTGTCGCCGGAAGCTTGGGCGACCTGATCCGACAGCTTGCTGAAATCGTGCAGATCGATACCAGTTTCGATACCGTATAGTTGCCTCAGGCCGACGACGATTTCCTCCAGCGGAGCATTGCCGGCGCGTTCCCCCAGACCGTTGACGGTGGTGTTGACATGGGTCGCCCCGCCCAATGCCGCCGCCAGGGTATTGGCCGTAGCCAGACCGAGGTCGTCGTGGGCGTGTATTTCGATCTCAAGGCCCGTGACCGATTTTAGTCTTCGGATTGCCTCCAATACGCCGAAAGGTTCCATTACGCCAACCGTGTCGGCGAATCGAACACGTTTGGCGCCGGCCCGTTCGGCCGTTTCCGCCATGCGGGCGAGAAAGTCGGGATCGGCGCGCGAGGCGTCTTCCAGGCCGACGCAAACTTCCAGGTCATAATCCAATGCCTTGGCGACGAAACGGTCGATGCTTTGCAAGACCCAGCGACGGCTTTTACGCAACTTGTGTTTGATGTGTTGGTCGGAGGCCGAGATCGACAGATCGACCATGTCAACGTTCAGGTTCTGACATGAGGCCAGATCTTGCTCCGTCATCCTGGACCAGACCAGTAGCCGGCAGGGCAGACTTAAGGCGGCGATGGCGTTGATTTCCTCGCATTCTTCCGCCCCCATCGCCGGAATGCCGATCTCCAGCTCCGGAACCCCCATTGCCGCGAGACTGGAGGCTATGGCCAACTTCTCCTCCAGCGAAAACACCACGCCAGCGGACTGTTCGCCGTCGCGTAATGTGGTGTCGTCGATGGTGATGTTGCGTGTGTCGGCTTTCATCTGTGAACTCTAAGGAAACCAGGATCTTTGCGATGTCATCGACATCTTGCTTTATCCGAAGCAAAAGACTTGCCAACTTGTTAGGTTCAAGAAATCAAGGGCTTAAGGAATTTGTTCGGCCCATGACGGCACAATAGGGGAGAAGGGTTACACGAATTGTAGGAAAGCCGACAATTATATAAATCGCAACATTGCTGGAGAGGACGAGGGTCAGGAAAATGCAATTTCGTTAACCGTTGTTTTCGACAGACATTGGCGCAAAACAAGCAGAGTTTGCTTATCGAGCATCAGGCATTCTAAATTTCCGACCATACCTGTTAGCTTGCAACTGTAAACTTTGGCCTGCACCCTGTTGCCGGCCGCCGCCATGCCGAGATCAATCACGACAGGTGGAGCCGGCTCGACACTCTCTGTCACTTAGGCGTTGTTTTGGGAAAGTGCAACTCTAGTAGAGCCTAATACTCGTTAAGGTATGGTTTGATTGCTCAATTGATCGACTTTGATCCAGGCTTGATCAAAAGAAAGAAGCATATCGTCAAATGTCGAGCTCTGGGCCGTGAGGCTATCGGAAACAGCAATGGATAACTGTCTTTCATCATCGATGTCTTGTGTTTCTTCCGCCTCGAAGTCAGGCGTAGCCTCCAGCGTTAAAGCGGTCTCGATATCAAGGTCGAGTCTATTGTTGTCGCTTTGTCCGTCATTTATCAAATAACGGCGATGTTGCAGATAAGCTTCTCGGATAAACACATACTGATCCAATGCTGCTTCCTCGATAAAGCTCAGCGATTTCTCGGCATTAGCGCGATCATTGATACCTTCTAGAATGCTCGTGAAGGGAACATACGTGCCCGGATTAGCCGCTCTGTCTAAGATACTTCCGCCCCCGTCGCGAATCGTCGTCGGTCCCAAAATGGGCAACACGAGATAGGGACCTTCATCGACACCCCAAACGGCTAAAGTTTGTCCGAAGTCTTCGACGTTTTGTTGGAGTCCGAATTCACTCGCGACATCAATCAAGCCGCCGATTCCGAGCGTTGTGTTGGTTAGGAAACGGCTGGTATCTGCAGCACCTTGCCGGAATTTTCCTTGCAGAATGTCATTTAATACAACATTGATGCCTTTCAGGTTATTAAAAAAATTACTAACGCCGATTTCAACAAAATCAGGGGCGATGAATTTGTACCCGTCCGCGACCGGTTTTAATACATATTGATCCAATCCGTTATTGAATCTGTAGATGCTACGATTAATGTCCTCATAAGGGTCGATTTCGCTTGGTTTGGCAGAAACAATTGCCGCCGAATTTTCTGCGTGTTTTTCAGTATGCGCACATCCAATTACCATCAATGGAATGACAGCCAAAAATACATGTGCTAAAGATGGACGCTTTTTGTTTGAACATGATCGGGTAGACATCATCACTCACCACTCAGTTACTGTTCGCTGTTGTTTTCATGTTAAGGATAGGAAGTTAAGTCATGCCGTACCAATAGTATCGAATCGATACACAATATAGCACTCCAACCTTTCATGTACCTTTCACGACAAGATGCCGAGGGAAGAATAAGTAATTAATCATTGGGTAACCCCCCGACTATGCCGGGGAGACTCTTGCAGGTTTTCCGCTGCGGTAGTTCGTAGTCAGGATGCAGCGTAGCGGAATCAGGGGAATGGGGTTGTTCCGAGGTTCCGCTTTCCGCGATGCTTCAAGCGCGCTCTTTGTTATTGATATTAGGAATTGCTGGTTCAATTTTAATAGCTCAAAAAAAGATTAAACGAAATGATATGATTCATGGCATCGTCAACAAACGGCCTGCGAATGTATTGGTTGATGTAGCCGAATTCGGTTCTGACCTGTTCGTCCATTTGAAACCCCAAGCCGATAAAGGCGCGGTTTTGGTCGAAGCCATTATCGCTTTTCCAGTCTGGTTGATTTAGGTCGACAAATATCTCATTCCAGACAACCCAGCTTAATTTGGGCGTTGTTTTGAAGGGGCGATAATATTTTAAAAATTGGCGGAACCGCCAGCCGGTATCGTCGCCACGCTCGTCGAAACGTTGCTCCAATCGAGAACGAGACATAAATTTCCCACCGGAAAAAGATTCGGTCCATAACAGTTGTTGCCATAAACGATGCTCATCAAACGAATCCGAATCGGTCGGTTCATTGGGGATCCAGGCATAACCTAACCAGATGCTCAAATTATCATATAGCGAATAACCCAATGAGGTACGCAGAATCGCTTGCGAAAACCGTGAAATATCGTCACCGAAACGCCCTTGGCCCTCTAACCAGAGTTTCACGTTTGCTAAAGCTGGATCAAATCGGTCTAACGACGTAATAGCCGTTACATTGCCCCAGGATTGAATGTCATCCTTGATTTTTTCGGCTAATCCAATACTGGGCCCGCAAATAACACTTATCAATAAGAAAATTCTGCTTAGATTCATCACATTATATGGATAATATGTCATCATTTTCGCTTGGCAATTGGCAAAAAAAAGCGCCAAAACAGTTGGCGCTAGGGACCCGCAATGTGCGGGGGAATCAATCATTATCGTACAATCAATGTTTACTTGAGAGCATTCACTATCTAATCATCGATTCAGTTAAAGATTCTAATTTACTTAGCTGGTTGGATGTAAAAGCCATCCTAATAACAAATTCAAATAAAAACAGTGTGGTTCCTTTTGGGTTCGAGAGGCATTGATGACTTTTGTCATCCCGTTGCCGTCGCGACCAGCTTGGTAAAGGCAGGCTCCCGCACCGACCCAGACGCCGGAGGTTGCAGCTTGACTTGCAACACACTGTCGAGTTCGACTTGAATATTGTCGTCGGGCGCCGTTTTCAAGAAATTTTGCAAGGTTTCTCGGATATCATGATCGATGAATTTGGCTTGAGTACCGTCGATGACCACGGTGCTGTTTTCGTCAATGCTGTTCAGCAGGCGTCTGAGCAGCGCTTTATTCAGAAAAGAGACATCTTTGTTCAATATCAGCGTGTAGTGGTTATCTTCGCGGTGCAGCAGGATCGATTCGCGATAATTCGAAATCATGACGAAAACCATGCCGAAGGCGATACCGATGACGATGCCTTGCAATAAGTCGGTGATCAGAATAAACACGACCGTTGCGATAAACGGCAGGAATTGGTTCCAACCTTGGCGGTAGAGGGCAAAAAATTGCTGCGGTTTCGCCAATTTATAGCCGGTTTGCAACAAAATAGCCGCCAAGCAGGCCAGCGGTATTAGATTCATGACCTGGGTAAAAAACAAAATACTCAACAGCAGGAATAGGCCGTGGACGAAACTGGAGACTTTGGTATGACCGCCCGCGTTGATGTTGGCCGAACTGCGTACGATCACGGCGGTGATGGGCAATCCGCCAATCAAACCGCTGATCAGATTGCCCAAGCCTTGCGCTTTCAGTTCCCGATTGGTCGGAGCGCTGCGTTTCAACGGGTCCAGCTTGTCGACCGCCTCGAGGCTTAGCAGTGTTTCCAGGCTGGCGATGATCGCCAGGGTAATGGCAATCGAGTAAATCTGAGGATTGGCCAGGAAACTGAAATCCGGCATGATAAACAGGTTGAGAAAATCGCCGGCTATTTCTGTGGCAGGCAAGCTCACCAGATCTGCATCATGAACTGTCAAATCCGGCAGCCATTTTTGTGACAAGAGGTGATATGCGATGCCCCAAGCCACTACGGCCAATGGACCTGGTATCAGTTTGACCAGCGAAAATCGTTTTAGCCAGCGTGATTCCCATAACAGTAGAATCAATAATCCGACCACGGTGATGATGACGCTGCCATAGGTAAATGCGTTTAAAGAGTCGATTAGCTCTTGAAAACTCATCGCGGCGGTTTCGTTCATGTAACTTTCGTCGCCTTCATACCCCTGGTGATAGCCCACCGCATGCGGCAATTGCTTGATGATCAGAATCAGGCCGATCGCCACCAACATACCCTTTATCACGGCGGAAGGGAAAAAGGCGCCGATGATGCCGGCGCGTAGGTACCCAAGGAGTAACTGAATAATCCCGGCTAACACCAGGCTGACCAGGAAACCGGCAAAACTTCCCAATTGTTCGATCGCGGTAAAGACGATTACGGTCAATCCGGCCGCAGGCCCTGAAACGCTCAATTGGGAACCGCTGGCCCAGGAAACGACGAGGCCGCCGATTAAACCGGCAATGAGGCCGGAAAATAATGGTGCCCCGGAGGCGAGGGCTATCCCCAGGCACAACGGCAATGCAACCAGAAAAACCACTAGCCCGGCGGGAATATCGTGTTTCAGGTGACCCAGATAATAGGCAACATGTTTATGTATCATTGTCTTCTCCTCATCAACACACTTCTAAGCGATCGTCCGTGCTGCGATGATTCATCACGTGCTCTATCCCTGACAGATCTACGGATTCCAAGTCTGGATTTTCGTATTGAAAAATCGGATGGATTAAATCCTCATTCGGGGATAGGGTGATCAGCGGGTTTAGGAGACCATCCTGTAAGCCATAGACCCAGCCATGGATGGTTGGGCTGTTCTCATGTCGCCATGCACTTTGGATGATCGAAGTGTGCGCCAAAGAATTAACCTGTTCGATAACGTTGAGTTCGACCAGTCTATTTACCTTTCTACTTTTATCGTGGATGTTATCCAGCTCATGTTGATGAAGGCGGTAGGTATTTTTTAAATGCATCAACCATTTATTGGTGATGACTAGATTGGCGGATTGTTGTTGCAACGCGGCCTGTACGCCACCACAGTTGTAATGTCCGCAGACGATGATATGCTTAACCTTGAGTACATTGACCGCGTATTGCAACACGCTGAGACAATTGAAATCGGTATGTACGACTTGATTGGCGATGTTGCGATGGATGAAAATTTCGCCCGGTTCGGCATTGACGATAATTTCCGCCGGCACACGGCTATCGGAGCATCCTATCCATAAATATTCCGGTGTCTGGCTTTTCGATAGCTTATTGAAAAAATTTGGATCTTCCGCCTTTTTTGCCGATGACCATTGTTTGTTTTGTGCTAATAATTTTTCGAACGATTTCATAGTCAATACCTTTCTCTCAATTGACTTCATGCCTAACTTTTCGCGGCGCCGGCTAGCTGTATCTTGGCTCGTCTTTGCATCACGAAAAAACTAAATAACTGAGCCCTAACGCACCCAAAAAACAACCGGAGATAAACTTGCATTTCTTAATAAACGATTGTTGTTGCCACATGCTTTTGGCCAGTTCCTTTTTGTCCTGGCACCAGCAAGGAATGGTTTGCTTCAATTCAATGACGCGTCTTTTGCAGTAACGAAACATCCGGTAAGCCGGATAAAGAACCATCGCCCACATCAGATAAAAAACAATGATCTGAGTGGTATGCCGGTCTGTATGAAACAGATGTTCGACGATTTCATCGAGCGTTACTTCGATAAGCTCGAACAGCGCGTGCAAGAGCTCAAATAAAGTGTGGATCAACCAGAGCGCAAGGTCGGGGGTAATAAACAAAATCGCGATACTTGTCAGTAACAAAAGCCATTTGATATTTGTTGAAAAGTTCATATCAGCCTCGGATCCAGCCCATTAAAAAATAGAGATCGCCTGTTCCTAAACTCAGCGCAATCAGTTACGTGTTATCTTGAGATGGTATTGTATCGATACTACCTTACAAAAACCTTTCAAGCTGGAGAAATTTTTGAATTTTAAAAAGGGGAGTTGTACCGATCTCAAAAAACAATCTATTAATAAAGATGTTAGGGAGCAATAGTGACTGTAGCGCGACCGATAAAAAGGGGGTATGTTACTGCTGACTGGATTCGCTGACGTAATCAGGCATGTTTTTGAACCTAACCCGGATATTTCATGATAGAGGCGGGCAAGTTTGTTGATATTTGATAAAATTCAGTTGCTTATATTGAATTTAACCAACAACTTGCCCATGACAAATTGTACTCCATCTCAAATAGAATTTCCCCCCTTAAAACGCCGTAAAATAGACGCCCAATTCAGTGGTGGAGCGATCACCAGCGATGGCGGCGTGTTGTTGTTAAGAGCGGTGGATCAACGGTTACGATTAACGGAGCGGATTGCTCAACACATTCCGGATCCTCGCGATCCGGCCAAAATCCAACATGCCGGTGTCGACTTGCTACGGCAACGAGTCTATGGGTTGGCCTGTGGTTATGAGGATTTGAATGATCATGACACGCTCAGAAATGATATCGCCTTTCAGACGGCGGTGGAAAAGGATCAGACATTGGGCAGCCGATCCACCTTGTGCCGGTTTGAGCAGCAGGCGGATCGCGCCTTGATGTGGCGAGTTCATGAGGAGTTGCTGGCACAGTTTATCGCTTCGTATGAGACACCGCCGAAATCGTTGATCCTGGATTTCGACGCCACCGATGATCCGGTTCATGGCGAACAGGACGGACGTTTTTTTCATGGCTACTATCGGCACTATTGTTTCCTGCCGTTGTATGTCTTTTGCGGCCATCACTGCTTGGTCAGTTATCTACGTCCCAGCAATATTGATGGCGCCAAGCACAGCTGGGCTATTCTGGCTTTGCTGGTCAGGCGCTTGCGTCAGGCTTGGCCGGACGTTGACATCACGTTTCGCGGCGATGGCGGTTTTTGTCGCCATAAGATGCTGAGTTGGTGCGAGCGGCATCGCGTTCACTATATTGTCGGGTTGGCCAAAAATAAACGCTTAACGCGCTTAAGCCAACCCTGGATTGAACAAGCCCGGCAACAGTTCCAAAGCGAACAGCAGAAACAGCGTCTCTTTACCGATTTCCACTATAAAGCCGGCACCTGGAAACGCCGACGCCGTGTCATTCTTAAGGCCGAACACATGAGCCAAGGGAGTAATCCCCGCTATGTCGTAACCAATCTGGACGGCGATGCACAAACACTCTATGAAACCGTTTACTGTGCGCGAGGCGACATGGAAAACCGGATTAAAGAGCAACAATTGGATCTGTTTGCCGACCGCACCAGTTGCAGCCTGTGGTGGCCGAATCAGTTTCGTTTGCTGTTATCCACCTTGGCCTATACCCTGATCCAGGCGATTCGCCGAATCGCCCTCAATAACACCGAACTAGCGACAGCCACTTGCGCCACCATTCGCCTGAAATTGTTTAAAATCGGTGCCGTCATCATTCGTAACACCCGTCGTATTCGACTGCTGTTCAGCAGTCAGTATCCGTTTCAATCCCTGTTTAAATCCGTTTGTCAGCGCCTGTGCCCTGATTAGTACAAACAGAGTGCTGTGCCCGGCACGCTGATAAACAATGGGGTAAGGGGAAGTTGCGCCTGAAAAACGGAAATCAATGCTTAATTCCCTTTTTGACCGCTCAATTTCTCCTTACGATCGCATGTTTTAAAACAAACGAGGGTTTCGATAGGGTTTCAAGGGACTGATGAAATATCCGGGCTACTTATTGCAGCAATGGCAGTTTTCCCACGATGAGATTCGGACCTTCCTGTTCCTGAAGCTCATTGTGGCGGGGCACAGCACCCTTTATGTCACCCGGGCGCGTGGCTGGTTCTGGCAAAAACCTTGGCCAGCGCCGGTGCTGTTTTTAGCCACCTTTGGTACCGAGGTGGTGGGCACTGTGTTCGCCGCCGAGGGCTGGCTAATGACGCCCATCGGTTGGACCTATGCTTTGATGATCTGGGGCTATGCCATGGTCTGGTTACTGATCGACGACCTGGTGAAGGTAACGGTCGGCCGCCTGATCCGCGAGAATGGACAACGGAAACAACAAGACATGAACATTGCATTCGAGAGAATATAAATATGAAAGATTCCATGCACATCGTCTGTTCGCATTGCGACGCGGTCAACCGCATTCCCGCCGTGCGACTGGCTGAAAAGCCCAAATGCGGAAAATGTCATCGGCAGCTGTTTGAGTCGCACCCGATCGAGCTTAGCGGCGCGAACTTTCAGAAGCACATCAGTCGCAATGACATCCCGGTGCTGGTGGACTTCTGGGCGCCCTGGTGCGGGCCGTGCAGGATGATGGCGCCGCAGTTCGAGCAAGCGGCGGCGCAACTGGAACCCCGCGTGCGCCTGGCCAAGGTCAACACCGAGGAGGAACAGATGCTAGGCGCGCAATTCGGCATCCGCAGCATTCCGACCCTGGTGCTTTTCCACGGTGGGCGAGAGGTCGCCCGTCAGCCAGGGGCGATGGGGGCCGCGGACATCATCCGTTGGGTCAGCGGGAAGATCTCTGGATAGTAGCAAAGTATCGCCCGGGTAACGGAAGTTGAATAAATTCGTGAACGACAGGATAAGCATATGAACAAAAATGACTATTTGCAAAGGTTATGGAGAGTATTTAAAAGAATCACTGAAGTGGATAATCATATGAACAAAAATGGTTATCGGCAAAGCAATGGGCAGGATGGACCGGACATCGAGATCAACCAAACCAGCAAGCCATCTTTCTGGCAGAACCCGCAATTCAACCTGATTCTCTATTTGCTGTTTATCTTTGTGTCGTTTCACTTCTGGGGGGCGATGCAGGAGACCAAGCAAATGGAGATCCCGTACAGCGCCTTCCTCGAACACGTGGAGAAACAGGAGGTGGCCGAGGCCGTGGTGACCGACAAGGCCATTATGGGTGAGTTGACGATCAGCGATCCACAAACGGGTCGGCCACAGCAGTTCGTCACGATTCCGCTGTGGAACCAGGAGCTGGCCGACAAGCTCGCCAGCCAGGGCGTTCGTTACACGGTGCGCTATGAAAACAACTGGCTGAGCAACTTCCTGTTCAACTGGGTGCTGCCGTTCGGCGTGTCGTTTCTGCTCTGGGGGTGGATGGCCCGGCGCATGGGCACCATGGGTAGAGGTTTTCTCAACATCGGTAACCGGGTACGAGTGCATCCCGACCAGCGGCCTAAGGTCACGTTCGACGATGTCGCGGGCTACGAAGATGTAAAACAGGAGCTGCGCGAGACCGTCGAGTTTCTCAAGGACCCAGCGCGGATCAAGGCTTTGGGCGCACGTAGTCCCAAGGGTGTCCTGCTGGTTGGGCCGCCCGGTACGGGCAAGACGCTCTTTGCCCGCGCGGTGGCCGGCGAGGCACAGGTACCGTTTTTCAATATCAGCGGCTCGGAATTCATCGAGATGTTCGTCGGCGTCGGCGCGGCGCGGGTGCGCGAGATGTTCGACCAGGCGCGCCAGAAGGCGCCCTGCATCATCTTTATCGACGAGATCGATGCCATCGGCCGTTCCCGCAGCGGCGGGCCTGTCATGGGTGGTCATGACGAGCGCGAGCAGACCCTTAATCAGCTGCTCACCGAGATGGACGGTTTCGACTCCTCCACCGGCGTGGTGGTGATGGCGGCGACCAACCGACCGGAAATCCTCGATCAGGCCCTGTTGCGCGCCGGGCGTTTTGACCGCCGGGTTCTGGTGGACAAACCGGATCTTGTCGCCAGGCAGGGCATCCTGCAGCTCTATGCGAACAAGATGAAACTGGCGCCGGATGTGGACCTGGCAGTGGTGGCGAAACGCACGCCCGGCTTTGTCGGCGCCGATCTTGAAAACATCTGCAACGAGGCGGCCATCCATGCCCTGCGCGAGAACCGCGGCCAAGTCAAGATGGCCGACTTCGAAGCGGCCATCAATCGGGTGATCGCCGGCCCCGAGGCGAAACAGCGGGCCTTGAGTCCGGAGGAAAAGCACCGTGTCGCCGTCCACGAGTCGGGTCACGCATTGGTCGCGGTGGCGGTACCGACCGGGGAGCCGGTGCATCGTGTGACCATCATTCCGCGCGCCATCGGTGCCCTCGGGTTTACCCTGCAACTGCCCGTGGAAGAGAAGTACCTCTCAACCACCGAAGAGATGAAGGACCAGATCGCCATCCTGCTGGGTGGCCGGGTTGCCGAGGAGCAGGTGCTCGGCAGTATCTCCTCCGGCGCGTCCAACGATCTGGAACGCGCCACGGAGATCGCCCGCACCATGGTCGCACGTCTGGGTATGAGCGATAGCCTCGGGCCGGTGGTCTATGGGCGCCAGCAGCAGTTGCAGTACCTGAACAGTGCGCAGACGGTCGAGGAACGCAATTTCAGTGAGGCTACCGCGCAGGCCATCGACGCCGAGGTCAAGGCCCTGGTGGAAGAGGGTAGGAACCGTACTCGGGAGATCCTGACCCGTTGCCGACCTGCTTTGGATAAGCTGACAAGTGAACTCGAGGACAAGGAGACCTTGAGTGGTGACGACGTGACCCGTTTAGTTGCGGGCTACGATGTAGGCAACGCCCGCGAATAGCCTCGATCACCTTGTCAGGGTATCGATAAATTAGCCTGTCGTCATAACTGGGCGGGATGATATTATATTTTTACGGAAGTCTTATCTATGCAAACGAACCATCAACTCGACCCTGTCTTGCGACGTCTGCGCTGGGTGACCGGGTCTGTCGTACTGATCCTGATTCTCTGGCAATTCCTGCCCTGGTTTGATCGCTATCTAATCGACATGACGTCGGAGCCGCGGGTCGTCACGGCACGTAGTGAACTGGCGGCAGACGAGCGTACAACGATTAAGATCTTTGAGTAGTCAAGCCCCTCGGTGGTGTTCATCAGCACGAGCTCGTGCAGTGAAGCGCCGTCCGAAAACCTACCGGTTGTTAACAAAGCCTAGAAATCAAGCCTGTGACGCTATTAGTTTATAAGGGATTTTTATTAAGTAAGCAGTATTAGGCCGAATATTTCATGATAGAGGCGGGCAAGCGCCTTCCGTAGCTCGCGGTATACCAGGAACTCATAGCGATCAACCTCCAGGGTTTTCTTTTTTTGTTCTTCCGCCCTGGTATACAAGTACCGCTGCAAATTCTTGGCGATGATTCCGGTCGGGAAGTTGGCCGGGTTCATTTGTCGTGGCGTCTTGCCCTGGCGCAGCAGCTCCTGTAGAAACAAAATGGCTTCCAGCAGCGGTTCATCCGACACCAGGCAGACGGAATCGAGATTACAGAACAAATGCCGTAAATTGAGCTTGAATTTGTGCCGCAGCGTACCGTAATACGACCATTCAAAAGCGGTTTTATCGAATTCGATGTTACGCATAAAATCCGATACGACTGGAAAGCTCTCGATGTTGAGTAGCTCGAAAGCTTTTTCCTTAATGGACGCAAACGGTGTTTCGTCAGGGATTGAATCGTCGATGAACAGTTCCAGAACTTGGCCTGCCGCCTGTAGATTCGCGCCGGCCTCGTCGATGGCTTGCTGCATGGCTTCATCGGCGGCAAGTTTGGCTTGTTTCTCGTATTGGCCAATGAGACAAATCAGGGCTTCAATCAAATTATCGTTGATTTGCCGAAAGCGATGAAAGGCGAAACACAGCAAATACAGGCGGGTTGTGGGTTCCGCCATGCGCCGAAGCTTATAGACGGAGTAGAACGGAACCAATGAGGCATAGTATTTTATGCTCTCATTGGACAGGCCGGCAGTACCCAGAAAGCTTTGCCCGAATTCATACAGCGGCTGGAAAAATTTGCGGCGGTCAACCTCCTGGCGTAACTCGCGGTAACTGAAATCCTTAGGCTCGTGCTTGAGAAGGCTGATGCGGTACATGCCTTCCTCAGACTTAAGCAAGGCGTCGAGTTGCTTGTCGACATCCGGCGTCATGGCTTTTTCCAGTAAGCCCGTAATCCGCCGACGTTCGCCAGTCACGACTCGGCTCACCATGTCCTGTAGATAGGTGTAGCCTGGAGCAATTAGGCGTTGGTTTGTCAGGTATTGTAAGGTTTCGCGTAGGATGTAAATCGGCTGTGTCGACAGCATGGCGACCCGTTGCGCTTTCCGTTCCAGTGCCGCCTTGGCTTCGCCGTCGCATAGGCGATAGTCGAATAATTGGAGGATGATCTGTTGCTGTTCGAGCCGGGTCGGCTTGGAAAGGGTTTTGATCTTATCTAATGCCTGGTCGGGGAAATACCGCTGGAGAATATAGTGTAGGTCGTCGAGCACAGCCTCCCGCCCGTAAACAAAAAACTGTTGCTTGGCCTTGAAATACCCGATTTGAAGGATTAGATGGACTGCCGACGAGCAGGTATGAACGGCATCGACAGCTCCCTGTTCAACCGCGCTTAAATCGAAGAAGAGACTGCGGTCGTCTTCGCTGAAACGAGGCAACCCGTAAAGATCATCGATCTCACTTTTCGTCAGGATAGACAGGCGGCGCGAATTGACGTTCATTCGACACCGCTTTTCGGCGAGTGCAGAAAGTACACTTTTTGCACTCTACGTTCACCAAAATCTGGATTCTCAGATTGATGCGTTGCAAAAAGCCGGGGGCGGCAAAATATTTTCCGACAAGATGACCGGTTCGCACATGGATCGACCCGGCTGGGATCAGCTTTTAGAATATGCTCGCCCAGGCGATACCTTGGTGGTCAGCGAATTAAGCCGCATGACGCGCTCTTTGATGGATTTACTGACCACTGCAAAGGTGCTGGAACAGCGGCAAATTAACTTAGTGTCATTGCGTGAAAATATCGATACCACATCCGCAACGGGTCGTTGTTTCTTGTCGATGATGGGCGCTATTCACCAAATGGAGCGGGAACTTCGCGCAGAGCGGGCGGCAGCGGGACGTTCATCCGCTAAAGCGCGGGGCAAAACGGGTGGAAGACCTAAAACTGACCCGGAAAAATTGGAGAATGCCAGAATCCTCTACGAAAACTCGGACAAAACCGCCGCCGAGGTTTGTGAGATTACCGGCGTAGGGAGGCGAAAATTCTTCTCCTATGTGGCAGAAAAACGGAATGGCTCTGGTAAAACGTAAAATTGTATTTGAATTGGGACGCAATCGAACGGAAAACCGAGTTAGCACCTAAAATAAGGCGCTAAGCATTTTGTATGGCACGTCTGGTCAGCAACACTCGCCCCCCTTTCTGCCGTTTATTTGTTTCAAACAGCTATGTTCTCTGTATATGATATATCTGCCAATCCAGTCTTGAAATGGCAGGATGCAGAATCTGAAAAAACCTGATGTCGAATCTGCCTTTGCAAAACACAAGTGATCTGATGGTTTTTTGATCACCGGGAACGTTATATTTGCGTAACCTCAGCCGAACGGTAACAGATGACTAAGACTATGCTCATCCATTTCCATTAACCCTCAATGCAGCCGTATCGGGCTCTGATTGGGTTCCGCTCCCAAGTGGATTAACAATTCGTTGGCCAAAAGTTCCGGATTGGAAACCGTAATCAACACTAATCGGCTACGTCTGTCCTGGTTCGGACGTTCCGGCAATGGTACAGGTGGATACAATTGACCGGCGACACCATGCACGGCCAACGGCGCCGCACAGTCAGGCAAATAAATCAGCCCTTTGATTCGAACCAAGTCATCGGCATGGTTTGCCAACAAGGTTTGCAACGTGGCTTGCAATCTGGGCCAATCCGGAATGTGCTCCAGATAAAGCGACACGCTACGAAAGCCGTGTTCAGCCACAAGCTTGCCGGTCGGCATCCGTCGAAAAGCGGGATACGCATAGCCTTGCAAAGTGGCTGCGTCGAACTGATCCAGCCTAACCGCCAACGTTGGCGTGGCCGGTGCATGACGCTGCAAGTAGCCGATCAATTCCGCCTGTTGCGCGGTATTGGCCAGATCGGCGTGAGTCAACAGCAACAGGTCGGCCCAAGTCATTTGCGCACGCGCTTCGGCGTGGCGCTGCAATTGGTCAATGGCCGACGGTATCGCCAGCGTAGCGACGATTTGCTGCAAGCGGTAGCGTTTGCACAACCAGGATTCGCGCAGCAGTGTATCCAAAATGGGTTCCGGACTGGCAACGCCGCTGGTCTCGATGATGAGCCGTTCGAACGGCTTGGCTTCAATCTGATTCCAAGCCATCCACAAGTTCTTCAAAGTCGGTGCCAGTGCGCCTTTGATCTGGCAGCACAAGCAACCGCCCGATAATACCGTCATCGGGATGTCTTGACTCAGTATCAAGTCCTGATCGATAGGCGTGGCGCCGAATTCGTTGATCACCACCGCCGTCTTCACCCCGTCTGCCAATAAACGGTTTAACAGCGTGGTCTTGCCGCTACCGAGAAAACCGGTGATCACAATAACGGGGATTTTGGGCAATTCCCTGGTCATGCGATGCACAAAAGATTCGCTAACAAGCTTTGAAAGTTCATTGAGACACCACTTGGCACGATTCCAACGCCTCCAGCATCTCCTGTTTGGGTAAATTACGGCCAATAAAGACCAGATTGGATGTCTTGGTTTCCCCATTTTGCCAGGGAGTGACAAAATCCTGCGTCATCAACATGTGTACGCCTTGGTAAATTACTCGCTTGTCGCAACCGGCAATGTTCAAAATGCCTTTGTAGCGCAATAGGTCGTTACCGAAATGGCGCACCATGATGTCCAGAAAGGCCAGTATCCTTGCAGCATCCAGCTCCCGTTCACAACTGAATACGAACGAGCTGATGTCGTCCTCGTGTTCGTGGCTGACATCTTCTAGAAAGTCCGGTTCGATTTTCAGGATGTCGTCCAGATTGAAGCCGTCGATGTCCAGGATGTCGTGCAACTCGGTGGCGCCGAAATGTACGCGTTTGATCGGCGCTCTTGGGTTCATCGCTCGCAAGCGGGTTTCCAGATCGGCGACCACTTCGGCTTCCTGCAAATCGGTTTTTGACAACAAAATCCGATCAGCGAAGCCGACTTGTTCTTGCGCTTCGTGGTGTTCTTGCAGTTGTTGATGGGCATGCACCGCATCAACCACGGTGACAATGGCATCCAGTTTGTAGTTTTCGGCGATGTCCTGCTCGATGAAAAAGGTTTGCGCCACCGGCGCCGGATCGGCCAGACCGGTGGTTTCGATGATCACCCGCTCGAAATGCACGTCGCCGTTTTCTCGGCGCTCGGACAATTCGCCCAGGATGCGTACCAGATCGCCGCGTACCGTGCAACAGATACAACCGTTGTTCATGGTGACGATTTGCTCGTCGGCTTGCACCAGCAACTCGTTGTCGATACCGGTTTCGCCGAATTCGTTTTCGATCACCGCAATGCGCCGACCGTGATGTTCGGTGAGAATGCGGTTCAGTAACGTGGTTTTACCAGCGCCTAGAAAGCCGGTCAGGATGGTGACTGGCACCGGGTAGTTGAGTTTTGGGGCGGTATTCATGAACGAGATTTCTCCAAAGAAGTGAATTAAGCGGTGTTCTGCGGTGCGCTGTTCATAACCACGCGATCACCCTGCACCGTATGATAGAAACAGCTGCGGCGCCCGGTGTGACAGGCTGGCCCTTGCTGATCGACCAGCAGCAACAAGGTGTCGCCGTCGCAATCGATGCGCAGTTCTTTCAGCGTTTGATAATGCCCGGACGTCTCGCCTTTGCGCCATAAGCGCTGCCGCGAACGCGACCAATAGCACACCCGGCCGCTACTCAGGGTTTCCAGGATGGCGGCGCGGTTCATCCAGGCCAGCATCAATACTTCTCCGCTGTCGACTTGCTGGGCAATGGCCGGTAACAGGCCGTCGGCGTTGAAGGGTAGCTCAGCCAAGACGGCTTCCCAGGACAGGCTGTCACCAACGGCCAGGGTTTCCGCATGTTTGAACAGATTCATTTCACCCCCTTGATCAAGGCATACGCCGAATGATTGTGAATCGACTCGAAGTTCTCGGATTCCACGATGTAAGCCGTGATGCGAGGTTCAGCTTCCAGTCGGGCGGCCACGTCGCGAACCATGTCTTCGACGAATTTGGGGTGGTCGTAAGCGTATTCGGTCACGTATTTTTCGTCGGGACGCTTCAGCAAGCCATAGATGGGCGACGAAGCCTCGGACTCGACCAGCGCAATCAATTCTTCCAGCCAGATGAATTCCCTGGTCGCAATTGTCACGGTCACGTGCGAGCGCTGGTTGTGAGCGCCGCGCGCGGAGATTTCCTTGGAACACGGGCACAGGCTGGTCACCGGCACCACGATTTTGACTTTGGTGCGGCAGCCTTGGGCGTCGATTTCGCCGATGAAGCTGACCTGATAATCCAGCAGACTGCGCACGCCGCTGACCGGCGCGGCTTTTTCGACAAAATACGGAAAGCGCATGTCGATGTAGCCGGATTCGGCTTCCAACCGCTGCAGCATTTCTTGCAACATGATCGGGAACGAGGCGATGCTGATTTCGCGGTCGTGGCTATTCAAAATCTCGACGAAACGCGACATGTGAGTGCCCTTGAAGTCGTGCGGCAGATTCACGGTCATGTCGAAGCGGGCCACGGTATGTTGCTCGCCGCCGAATTTATCCTGTACCCGCACCGGATGCAGGATGTCCTTGATGCCGACTTTGTCGATGGCGATGCGGCGACTGTCGGCGCGACCTTGGATGTCTTCGATAACACAATTGTTCATGCAGCGATCTCCTTGTAGCGGACGCAGGCGGTGTCGGTTTCCCAGATCGTGACGGCGCTGACACTGACGCCGCTGCCATTCAAGATTTTCGACAATTGCCGGTAAAACCAGGCCGCCAGGTTTTCGGCGCTGGGGTTGATGCGGTCGAAGGGTTCGATGTCGTTCAAAAACCGGTGATCCAGGCTATCGGCCAAAGTCCGGGTGGCCGCCTTGATGGCTTTGAAATCGATGGCAATACCGATGTCATTCAGCACTTTGGCTTCTACCTCGGTTTCGACTTTCCAGTTATGCCCATGCAGGCGGCGGCAATCGCCGGGGTAATCGCGCAAGGCATGGGCGGCGCAAAATTGGGCCTGGATTTTCAGGGTATAGAGGCCGCAAGTCGGCGGCGCTGATTCGGAGTGATTCATTATTCAACGGGTTCTGTTTCGTTATTAGCTTTTCCTGAAGGGAAACGATTTTGTCTCGTCAATTCAGCGACCGCTTGCACCAATGGCAAGGTTTGCTGATGTCCGCCGTGCAGCCAGCGCAGTGTGACTAGACCGTCTTGCATTTCCTGCTGGCCGACCACGATTAACAGCGACACTTTGGCTAAACTGTGTTCACGGATCTTGTAGCCGATTTTTTCATTGCGTAAGTCGGTTTCCACATGCAAACCGGCGGTGTTTAATTGCCCGGCAACCTCCAGCGCATAGGCTTCGGTTGGTGCGCTGATGGGCGCGACCACCACTTGCAAGGGTGCCAGCCAGAACGGCAGCCAACCGGCGTAATGCTCCAGCAAAATACCGGTAAAGCGCTCCAGCGAACCAAACAAAGCCCGATGTAGCATCACCGGGGTTTGCTTGTTGCCGTCGGTATCGATGTAATAAGCGCCTAATCGCCCAGGCAAATTGAGGTCGACTTGCAAGGTACCGCATTGCCAGTCGCGCCCCACCGCATCGCGCAGCACAAATTCCAGCTTCGGACCGTAAAACGCGCCTTCGCCGGGATTATGCGTATAGGGCAGTCCGCTGGTTTGCATGGCTTGAATCAAGGCCTGCTCGGCCTGGTCCCAAACCGCATCGCTACCCACCCGTTGTGGCGGGCGGTCGGAAAATTTGATGCGGATGTCGTGAAAACCGAAGTCGCGATAGATGCTTAATATCAGTTCGCAAATGGTCAGGCTTTCTTGAGTAATCTGCTGCTCGCTGCAAAAGATATGGGCATCGTCCTGAGTGAACGAACGCACCCGCATCAAACCGTGCAAGGCGCCGGACGGTTCGTAGCGATGCACCTTACCGAACTCCGCCAGCCGCAAGGGCAATTGCCGGTAGCTGCGCAAACCCTGTTTGAATACCTGAACGCCGCCGGGGCAGTTCATCGGCTTGAGTGCGAAAATCCGTTCATCCGGGGGTTGGGTGGTAAACATGTGTTCGCCGAATTTTTCCCAGTGGCCGGAGTCTTGCCACAGGCCTATGTCCATGACATCCGGGGTGTTGATTTCCTGATAACCCGCCGCCTTTTGCCGTTGCCGCAAGTAATCGATTAGCCGCTGGAACAAACGCCAACCCTTGGGGTGCCAGAATACCGAGCCCGGTGCCTGTTCCTGAAAATGAAATAAGTCCATGTCTCGCCCCAGACGGCGATGATCGCGCAATTCCGCTTCCGCCAATTGCTTGAGATAGCGATCCAGCTCCTCCTGAGTCGGCCATACCGTGCCGTAGATGCGTTGCAGCATGGGCTGGCGATGATCGCCGCGCCAATAAGCGCCCGCCAGCTTCAGTAATTTAAAGGCAAGTCCAATTTGCCCGGTATCCGCGCCGTGCGGGCCACGGCACAGGTCGGTAAATTCGCCCTGCCGGTAGACGCTGATGGTCTCGTGTTCCGGAATGGCGACCAGCAACTCTTGTTTAAAGCGTTCGCCTGTTGCGGCGAAAAACGCATCGGCTTCGGCACGGGGCCATTCTTCCCGCCGAATGGGTTCGCGGCGGAAAACGATCTCGCGCATGCGCTGCTCGATGGCCGGCAATTCGTCGGCGGTCAACGGCTCTGGAAACGCAAAATCGTAATAAAAGCCGTGTTCGATGGCCGGACCGATGGCGACTTGGACGGCCGGATATAACTCCTTGACGGCTTGCGCCAACAGGTGGGCGCAGTCGTGGCGCAAGGTTTCCAGATCGGTTTCGAGTGTTGAGCGATTTGATGGCATAGGTTGGCTAAGACAAGGCAATATTGCGGAAACGCGGCTGCCCGAGATCATCGAAATCGGCATCGTTGACCCCGTATTGACTGAGTTTCAAACTGTAAAAACGGTCGAAATGCTGTTTGACGGTGCGGGTGATGCCGGTGTCGTAGATCGGGCTGACGGTTTGCGCCAGACCGGTCGGCCGCTCGATCACCACACCGTCCTGCACCACCAGGCGGCCGTTTTTGAACAGCAGTGCGGCGTTAGCGAACATGGCTTGGTAATCGGGACGAGAACCAGCGGCTTGGTCGGATCGCGTGTGCGGATCGTAAACCACAATGTCGGCGATGGCGCCAGGGGCGAGATGACCGCGATCGTTGAGGCCCAGCAATTTGGCAGCGGCGGAGCGGGTCATGGTGGCAACTTCGCTCAAGCTCAGTTCGCGCTTCAAATTCGGCAGCAGGGTCAGTGCCAAGGCTTCCTGATTCAGACGTGCCATGCACTGCTGCCGGTAGTCGGCGTCCATCAGTAAGCGCAACAGTTCCGGGTAGGCGGTAAATGGTGCGCCATTGGGGTGGTCGGTGGTAAAAAACAGCCGTTCCGGCGCCTCGGCCAGTAAAAACAGTTCCAAACCGATCGCCCATTGCAGGGTGTTGACGAAGCTGGCTTCGCGGTAACGGTACGGCACCACGCCGCCGGAGCCTTCTGTTTCGGCGTCCCACATCACGTATTTGCTCGGGCTGGCGTCGGCGTGGCGGCTGTATTGGGCAATTACATCGCCGGAGATCGTCACCGTTTGGCCGAACAGCACTTGGCCGACGTCCATGGTGATGTTGGGGTGGCGGTTGAAGGCTTCCAGCAGTTTGGCCGCCGCCGACGAAAAGCCTTTCGCGCCTTCGCTGCCGTAGGCGTAGAACTGCACGTGGGCAAGGTGCATCGGCAAGCCTTGCGCGGCGTCCATGGTGGCAACGATGGTGTCGACGTTGCCGGGAATGCCGAGGTTGTTGCAATGGACGTGCGGCGGATGCGGTACGCCGATCTGGCAGGCGGCAGTTTGCAGGGTTTGCAGAATTTGCCGCGAGCTGACGCCGTAATCCGGCACGATGTCGTCCAGGCCGAATTGGCGGACGTTACTTTTAAAGGCGTTGGCGCCGCCGGCGTTGATGATCTTCAGGCCCATCGCGCGGGTGGCGTTCAAGGTCCAGGCCACGTAATCGTTGATCTGGTTCTGGCTGGCCTTGGACCGCATCAACCGCAGCAATAAATCGTCGTTGCCCAGTATCGCCAGCGCGGCGGTGTCCAGAATTGGAATGTCGGCCATTTGCAGATGCACGTCCAACGCGTCGACCGGCAGCATCGCCGGTTCGACCACGGTGGTGTAGCCCATGCGGGCGTAGCGGTAGCCGGTGTCGGTGGTCGACCATTTGGCGGTGCTGAAGGGATGGTTAAGCCGCCGGGCCATGTGGTTGCGATGCTGTTCCGGTAGCAACAGCCGGGCAGTGTTGACGTTACCGCCGGCGATGTGGCTGTGAATGTCGATGGCCCCGGCCATGACAATTTTGCCCGCCAGATCATAAACCGCGTCGAAGTGCGCATCCGGACCGGGATCATTTGCCATCAGTCCATCTTGAATGAACAGGTCACGCTGTTCGCCGTGTAGGTTTTGCGCGGGATCGTAAATCCGCCCACCCGTTAACTTGATCAGCAAATCCGTCTCCCTACAGCATATCCAGAGTCAACAACAATCTGCGTGGCTGCACGGCGGTTGGCTGCGGCGAGCGATGCACTAAGCCATGACCTTCGTTGCCTTCCCAGTTTTCGCCTTTCATCAGCCCCACCGCGTAAGCGGGCATTTGCCGGATTGCGGTGGGATCGGCAATCAGGCCGGATTCGGCATCCGGCAAGCCGCAACCGCCCATGCCCAATTTGGCGCGCTCGAATGCATATTCCGGTAGCCATTCGGTACCGATGCCGCCGTAACTGCAAATCATCCGCGCCGGCACCCGGTCGACGTGGAAGCGCGGGCACATGGCTTTATCCAGTGTCCTTAGGCGTAAACCGGCTTCACGGCGTTCGAACAGTTCGCAGAACGCCGTGACCAGTAACTCGACATCGGCCAGCCAGTCTCGATAACCGGGTATTTGTGCGGTTGCCGGCCATAGCTTGTTGAAGTCGAATTGCAGCGGATCGACCGGCTGGCTAATCTCGATACTGCCGACATTTTGCAAAGCCCGGTAGACGAATTGCTCTATAGCTGCAGGTAACGGCCGTTCGATCAGGCACAAATTGACGCCGTCTTCATAGATGCGCGATAAATCGGCGAACTGATTAGAGATGACGTTCCTGCTTGCCGAGGGGTTGAATAGCGGGCGAAATCCAGAGGCAATGATGGGCGATGCAATGTCAGATTGACGAAATGGAACACGGGCGAACATTGAAAAACTCCTTAGGTAGTCAGCAAGGCTTGTTCGAAAAATACGATGAATTGCATGAAACCGATGCCCGATGCAAAAGCCGCGCTCTGACCGCCTAGATGAATCAGGCTGGAGCGTTCATGCAACACGGGAATTAGGTCGGAAGCGGCAATATAGATGAAGCCGCCGGCGGCAATCGGCAGTAATACGATTAAGGACGATTCGGCGACCTGACTGAGCAGCAAGGTAAAAATTGCGCCCGGCAACACACTCAGCGAGCAGTAAAAGTTGTACAGCACGGCCTGACGCGGCTTAAATCCGCCGCGCAGCAGCGCACCGACATCGCCCAGCTCCTGGGGGATTTCGTGCGCAATGATGGCCAGCGTGGTGGTCAGTCCCATAACCGGATCGGCCAGAAAGCTACCCGCGATCAGAATGCCGTCGACAAAGTTATGCATGGCATCGCCGATCAGATTCATTTTGGCCAAAGGCAAAATGTGATCGGTGGATGGGCGGGTGTCGACGTTGTGGTCGTGACGCCAGCGCACGCCTTTTTCCAACATGAAAAAAACAAACATACCGATTAGCACGGTCAGACAGACCTCGCTGACTGCCCCATGGCGCTGAATGGCATCGGGAATCAGATGAATGAAGGCATCGCCCAGCAGTACACCAACAGCCAAGGCCACCAGATTGGGTACCAGCCATTTTAATGTCTCAGGTTTTAGCCAGAGCGCAATCGCACTCGACAGCGTGCATAAACTGACGGCGAGACAGGCGGCAATTGTGCCGGTTACGGTCGTTAAGACAATGGTCATGTTCTGCCCAGAGCCGGTGTTTTTATGGAACGGTATTCGTGGTGCGAGCTGTAGATGAACGCGGCGATTTTGCCGGGTAATAAGTGCGTGGCGAAGTGCGCCAACGTGAAGCCCATCACGACCAGAAATACCGTCGATAACGCACGCTTATGGGACCGGTTGTTCAACAGCGGTAGGACAATTGCCAGAATCGCCAACAACTCGATGCCAATGATGTGTAAATAGGTGTCGAGGCTAGCCATCGGCAAACCACTGAGGGAAATCATCCCGGTAGTTGCGCCAAGTGTTCGGACCGGCCGCCAATTCGGCTTCGGTTAGCAGGCAGGCGTCGAGTTCCATGCACACTTTTTTAGCATCGACGTTTTGACCGATGAACACCAGTTCCTGACGGCAATCGCCGTAAGGTTCTTCCCATTGCGATTCGATGTCGTCCAGATAGTCCGCCGGCCATTGTTCCTTGGGGACCGACGCCCACCAGCGACCGGCCAGCCCGTGATGCATGACGCCACCCGCCTGGGACCAACTGCCTGCGTGATCAGGACGCGAAGCCAGCCAGAAAAAGCCCTTGGAGCGCAACAGAGTGCCGTTGTCCCATTCGCCGTCATGCAGATGCTCGTAGAAGCGTTGTGGATGAAACGGCCGGCGGGCACTGTAAACAAAGCTGCCGATGCCGTATTCCTCGGTCTCTGGAATGTGCTCACCGCGCAGTTCCTTCAGCCAACCCGGCGCTTGTTCGGCTTTTTCGAAATCGAACAGGCCGGTGTTCAGTACCTTATGCAAATCGACTTGACCCATCACCATGGACACGATGTCTGCGTCGGGATTGAGGCTATATAAGACGGCTTTGAGGTTAGAGATTTCGTCGCTGGAAATGAGGTCGATCTTGGAAATCAGGATGACGTTGGCGAATTCGATTTGATCGACCAGCAGATCGGCGACATTGCGCTCATCGTCTTCGCCCTGGGCTTCGCCGGCCTCTTTCAGGCTCAAGGCTTCCTGGTAATCGCGCATGAAATTGACTGCATCCACCACGGTGACCAGGGTGTCGAGGCGGGCGATGTCGGACAGGCTGATGCCTTGTTCGTCCCGGAAAGTGAAGGTCTCGGCGATTGGCAAGGGTTCGGCGATACCGGTGGACTCGATCACCAGATAATCAAAGCGGCCTTCCTTGGCCAAGTTGCCGACCTCGATCAGCAAGTCCTCGCGTAAGGTGCAGCAAATGCACCCGTTGCTCATTTCGACCAGTTTTTCCTGGCCACGATTCAGTTGCACTTCGTTTTTGACTAATGCCGCGTCAATATTGACTTCGCTCATATCATTGACGATAACGGCCACACGGCGATTGTCGCGGTTGGTGAGAATATGCTTTAGCAGCGTGGTTTTACCGGCACCGAGAAAACCGGAGAGTACGGTGACAGGTAATTTTGCGGAGCTCGGGTCAATGACAGTTAACGACATGGCAATGATATATTGTGACGTTTATGAGGTTTAAAAAAGACGTGACGGATAACCCGTAACGTCTTGATCTACAGCGTGTTTAGTAACTGACTCTAAAGCCGACTTCCGCACCGCGTCCTGCTTCCGGCGCAAAGTTGCGCAGGTATGACGTCGAGTTACGGATGTTTTCGTCCAGCAGATTGTTGCCTTTCGCGAACAGCATTAAATTGGACTCTTTATACAGCTTGACCTGATAATTGACGCCGACGTTGAGCAGGAAATAGCCGGCGGTCGAGGTTTCAAAATCCCCGGCATGAGGCTGGTCGTCAGCGCGGGTCAAGCGCAGGTAGCTGGAAAGTTTATTTTTGTTGTAATCCAACTGAAAGCCGTAACGTAGTGGCGGCATGCGCGGCACGTCGCCGCCATTGACGAATTCGCCGCGGGTGTAGTCGCTGAACAGGGTCAGCTCCAGCAGGCCATAGTGGTTTTCCATCATCGGGAAAATCAACTTGGCTTCGTAGCCTTTGAATATCGCGTCGTTCTGGGTACTGACAACCACGGGAATAGTGCAGTCTGGTGCACAGGCATTGCTACCGTCTTCATCCACGAATTCGCCACTGCGTTGCTGGGCGATATAGTCGGTCGCCCAGTTGTGGAACAGGTCGAACTCGGCGCGCAGCCAGTCGCTTTTGAAGCGGTAGCCCAGATCCAGGTTGTACGAAGTTTCTTCTTTTAAACTCAGGCTGCCGATCTCGAAACTGCGGGTAGCGTCGTGATAGCCGTTGGATAACAACTCCTGGACATTGGGCGCCCGCGATGAACGGGTGATGGCCAGATTCAGGCTGTTGCGATTATCCAGTTTCCATAAAGCAGAAGCCGAGGCGCTGACGGGGGTGTAACTGAGGCTGTTCATGCCGTCCGGGCGAATGTCGGTTTGTTCGACGCGGATGCCGAATTGATAAGTGACCGGACCGATATCGAAGGATTCGACGCCAAATACGCCATAACTGGTGATATCCGATCGCGGCACAATAATTTCACCGCTGAGTTTTTCTATGGCGTTGAAATCGCTCGCTTGCGCTTGAAATCCGACGACACCGCGCAGTGGACCGATATCGTGGTGTTCGAACTCCATACGGCCTTCATAGGTTTGATTGGTGAAATAAGCACCCGGTTCACCATTAGCAATTTCGGTATGCTCATAGTCGGTATAGCCCAGCCGAGTCTTGATGCTTTTGGCGAATTTAAACGGATTGTTCAACTCGCTCTTAAAATCGTATTTGCTTTGCCGCATGGCGATGCGCACTGTTTCTTCGCCGGTACCGTCCGGCGCAATGCCATAATTGTTATTGATGTTATTGTATGAAACGCCGGCAAAGCCGAAATCGTCTATCCACGACAAACCGGCCGAGCCGCTGATGGCTTCGGCACCGGTGTTATTCAGATAGCCATAGGGATTGTCGACAACCTCCAAGGAAGGGTCGGTGATGGCGACTTTGGCGGTATCGATGCCGCGACCGCCAATATCCAGGTTATTACGGTGGCGGTAGAAACCGTCCACATGGTAAGCGATGTGATCCTTACTGCCTTCGACTTTCATTGCTGTGCTGGTTTCGTCGCTGGTGGAGTCGAAGCGTTGCTCCAGTGCGGCATTCAACGCTTTGTCAAAAGCCTTGCCGGGAATTCGGTTGTCGATGACATTGACCACGCCGCCCATCGCACCGCTGCCATACAACAATGTCGCCGGTCCACGCAGCACTTCAATGCGTTCGGCGAGCAGCGGCTCGATGCTGGTCGCGTGATCCGGACTGATCGCAGACGCGTCGTTGCTGCCGATGCCGTTGTTCAACACCCGTACCCTGGGGCCAGCTTGGCCGCGTATCACCGGCGTACCGACTCCGGGGCCAAACGACTGGCTGTTGATGCCCAACTCGTTTTTCAGGGTTTCGCCAATGCTGTGACCGGTTTTCATCCGTAATTCATCATCGCTTAAAACCGTCACAGGCATGGCGCTTTCGGATAGTTTCAATTGCAATGGGGATGTGACGATCACCGGTTCGAGCTCAGTGATAGCTTGTTCTTCGGCTTGAACGCTTATTGCAATAGAGTCCGAAGCGGCCAGTAAGATGAGTTTTTTGTGCATCAGCATTCCAAATTTGTTGTTAATTTCCAATGTTATATCGTTTCATCTAAGTGCGTGAAAAGGATGTCAGTTTTCCTAGGTTTATGCCGAGTTAGCCAACTGCTTTGGCCTGCGCGCATCGACCGCAGATGCCATGAATTTCGATGGCCTTACGTTGCATAGTAAATGATGCCAATTCAAGTTCCTTTGCTATGGCTTCCATCACCCGTTCGCCAGGCCTTTCCTCGACTTCATGGCATTGAACGCAAGTCAGCAATAACTGCTCGTGCCGACGATCCGAAAAACTGCATCCGATAAAGGCGTTCAGACTTTCCACCTTGTGAATCAGTCCTTGTTCCAACAGAAAATCCAATGCCCGGTAGACCGTGGCGGGCTTGGCTGTACCCGATTTTGGCTTGATCCGATCAAGCAAATCATAAGCCTTGACCGCCCGATGACTTTCCCAGATCAGTTCGAGTACTTCACGTCGAATGGGTGTAAAGCGAACCCCGCGTTGGCTACACAATTGTTCCGCAGTGTGCATCGCCTTCGCACGGCAACCATTATGGTCATGCGTTGTCGGAGAATGCTCTAGCACAATCATTTCAGCTTGTTGCGTCATTGAGAAAATGGCGTATCTCGTTCTTAGCGTTATGTTATAACATTTCATTGCGATATAGCAACATTTCCCACATTAAGCCTCCGTCCGATCACTGGTAAACATCAGCCAGTGGCGAGCGATGTTTTTCCGCGATCTGAATGTAGCAAAATGGTGGCTTATACTTATCAGTTTGCTTAAGAAATCCTATAAGCGAATTATTTGAATGTTAATTATCCATCATAAGGTTTAAACCACCGGCTTTAGCCGGTCAGCTTTAGCTGCGATAATTTGCCCAAGGAGGTGGCGATGGACTATAGATACGGCAGCCATACGGTTTACCAAATTGAGTATCATTTTGTTTGGG
Source organism: Methylomarinum vadi (assembly GCF_000733935.1). Lineage (NCBI taxonomy): Bacteria > Pseudomonadati > Pseudomonadota > Gammaproteobacteria > Methylococcales > Methylococcaceae > Methylomarinum > Methylomarinum vadi. Next base: position 607,483 of record NZ_JPON01000001.1, on the reverse strand, counting down.
TTACGAAGTATCGTTATAAAGTGCTGAAGGATGAAATAGCCGAACGAGTGAGAGACTTGGTGCGGCAGACATGCGAAGCCTTTGAGATACGGATTATCAAAGGTGTCGTGAGCAAAGATCATGTGCACATTTTGGTGAGTGCGCCGCCGACTATGGCCCCAAGCGAAATCATGAGGCGAATCAAGGGACGAACTTCGAGCTATCTGTTCGAAGAGTTCCCGCACTTGAAAAAGCGATATTGGGGTCGACATTTTTGAGCCCGCGGTTATTTTTGCGCCACAGTGGGGCAAATGACTGATGAGATGATAAAGCAATATTTGGAGCATCACTTTGAACCTAATCCAAACGATAATTTCAAGATGGAGCCCGACTAAGACGCGTCGTTTAGTCGACGCGTATCCGGACTTTCAGTCCGTTATTGGAACCCACCCGCTTGAGCGGGTGGTTGTTTAGTTGCGTTTTCGTCCCGTTGGATTTATCAAGCTGGATCGGCATGCAGATGAATGCGTGCGCCCGTGAGGGCGCACAGTCTGTGTGGTGAAAGTCCGCACCGGAGAAAGCCATGACTCCGAAGCCGAAAGTAACTGCGTCACCGCAAGGTGGGGTAATGGCTCGTGTTGAAATGGGTATAGCGGAAATGGGTTATATGCCAGGTAGCTTAGTAAAAACAAAGCCATGTTCTTACCTGTCTATTAGATATTTCTAATTTTTACCTTTTCGAGGGGATGGGCAAAAATAGCTAAATCGCCCCGGTAACAAGGCCGAGAAAGCGAAGAATCTTGGTGTTACTGTCCTGTCGGAGGAGGAGTTCCTTCACTTGCTCAACGAGTCTCGTCGTGATGGCATTCTAAAATCTCAAAGCGCAGGTTGTCAGGATTAGCCGGCTGACTTTTTTATTGGAGTCAGCCGGTTCCTGGCAAAGTTATAATTTTAAGGTTTACTCGGAGGCCGTTCCTTCACCGCTGGTATCGGGGACTGTCACTTTTTTGTCGGTATTGGAAACCGACTCTTGCTCACCCACTCCAGCGATCGTTTCCGTCACCGTTTTCAGGCTGGCGGACTCGATCAGCGGCTTGGCCTGGTAACTGGTCAGCCGGAAGTATTCCGGCCGGCTGGAGACCTTGAGGGTGTACTCTTCCTTGTCTTTGGCTTTACTTACGCGGTAGGTCAGCGTCTCGCCCCCATTCCGGGTTAGAGCCAGCTCCAGCACGAGTTCTTCTAAGCCGTACTCGGCTTTCCCTCTTGCCCCAAAACTCGATCGAACCGCAGATCGGCAAGCAATCCGACCAGCTTGTCTACCGCCTCGGTTTTCAGTCGCTTGCCTTCCGGTACGCCTTTGGCTTGCCATGTCGGCGCTGTCGTTGAGTCTTCGGTCACCTTGACGTCTTTTGTTGCCGATGAGCTGCGCTCGATATGCAGGCCGTTGGCAGTGATGGCCGTTTTCGATAAGGTCAGAACGGACTTGTCTTCCCAGGCCGACGCTTTGACCGGCACATCGTTTGCGGCCATCTTGACAACATGGATGGCGTCACACGCTTCATCACGGGCGTGGATCAGCCGCATACCCGGCGAGCTACCTAGGTATAGCCGGGCGACCGTCTCATCTCTGTCGGACAATGTGATGCGGCGTTCAAATGCCTCGTTGCCCACCTTGAAGCGTTCCCATGCGCCGTAGCTGGTAGCCACCGGCGTGCCGGAGCGCAGGGCTTCGAGTCGGTCGAATAGCTGCTTCACTTTGTCGCTGTTGACAGGGAAGTCGGCCACATCCGGCAGCACCCAAGTGCCACCTTTCTTCTCAAGCAACACTTTCGCGTCGTCCGGTCCTTCCAAGGTGATGCGATCAACTTTTTCACCATCGAAGTTCACCAGAGGAACGGGTTTATTTCCGGCGGAAATTTCTTGGTCGCTAAAGCCGGTCCCCGCTGCCAGCATCAATTGGGCGGCGAGCAGAACGGCCAGTATCTTGACAGTTTTTTGCATGATTTATACCTCCGCCAACACGGTGTCGTAATGTTGCTTGTCAGCGGCCGCTACCTTGCGGCGCCAGCCACACACGGCCAGTAGTCCGAGGACGGCCAGGCCGTAGTTGGCCACCCCCAAATCCGTTGTTCGTCATCGGGCATGGGGTCGAGGGTGACCGCCAGTTGCATTCGTCCCTGCAAGGCCAGCAATCCGCGGTCTTCCAGCGACCAGTTGATGGCGTTCTGTACGAAGGCCAGCGGCTTGGTGTTCAGGGTGCTGAGGCCCTGGGAAGCGCGGTCGATGGCGGCGTTAGAAGCGAAGGTGTTGCTCGACACCAGGATCAGCCGCGCCGATTCCGGCGAGCGCTCGATCACACCAGTGATGCGCTGCTCGGCCTCTTTCTCCTCTTTTTATCCGCACTTTCACCGTCTGCCTCGTTATCATTGGCTGCGTCGTCGCTATCTTCAACCTTGGCCAGGGGCGACTCCTTATCTTTATAGAACGAATCGAAACGCTCTTCGATGGCCACGGCCAGGAGTTGTGACTTGCATTCGCCGCTGACGCTAAAACCTGCATCTGGATGGGCGCGGTAATCAGGCACCAGGTTCAGGCTGTCCTAGGTCCAGCTGTTTTCGGAGCTGTGCAGCAACTCGATGACCTTGCGCGCCTGGTTCTTGTCCACATCCACCTGAATCGGCAAGGCCCAGTTGAGGATCAACTGACCCAGCGAGGCGGTGATGGGATTGTCCGGGTTCAGGCTGCCGCTCACCTGCACGTCGAAGGGAGACGTGGTAAGAACCACGCTGCCGCCCTGCATCAAGAACTGGTCGACGGCGAAACGCTGTTCACGGCTGAAGAATTGGCGGACGTTATTAGCAAGCGCCATGACCTGAGGCGAAAGGCCAGGGAATCTCTCGCTAGACGGTCTCAGGTGGCGCTACAATGAATCTGACAAAGTAGAATTAGGCAGTTGCAAAAAAGCACAGAGTCGACGCAAAAACGTTTGCTGAAAGCGCGCCTCCCGGACGAGCCACTGGAAAACGTGGAAGAATTGACGGCGCAACTCGACGATCTGGAGCGGGCGATGGCGCTGGTTGGCGAACAGGCAAAAACGATGCAACAACCGCTGGCGCCGTTCGATTCTCAGGAACTCAAGGTGCGGATTTCGCAACTGGCGCGCGACAGCGGCGTGAGAATACGCAGCAACGAGAAATTGCAGCCGCCGCCGCAAACGGCGACGAGCAAAAATGCCAAGCGAGTGGGTAAAAAATGCGGCAAGACTATAGCCGAGCCGATAGAACCGCTGATCTTGCCGGAAACCTCGGGCTGGATCGCGCGGATGTCGCCCGGAACAATGTTTCACCGGCCGATGCAGCGAATCGAGCTGGAAGGTTCGTATATGGCGAAACGTAAATTCGTTCACGGCCTGGGCGACTTGTCTTACTAGATCACTGTGCTGATGCTGAATATAGAGAAATAGCCGCTGTCCTCGCCGGCCGGTGGCGATGGCGGATCCGTCGCAGTTGCGCCTTCGCATCGAACGGGCGCTGGCCGGCAAGACCGCCGCGCCCGAGACGGACTCGGCGGAGGACGACACCAATCTGGTGGCGTTGCTGGATACGATCATTCGTGAGGCTTATCGCCCGGAATTTCAGAGACCGATGCGATTATTGGCGCTAATACGTCGGGCAACGAAAAGCGGTTGCCCGACTACTTGGCCCCGCTTCCTTTCAATGAATAATTCCTGCTTCCACTCGGGGAGAGTTCCCTTAGTCCGAGACAGTGCCCCGGTCGATAATATCCGCTTTTTGGAAGACGGACGACAACTATGAAACCCTTGTTGCTTTGCATTTACCTTGCCCTGTTACCGATGTTGGCACAAGCGCATGGACCGACCCCGCAGAAGGCCAAGGAAAGCATCGTGATCGACGCGCCGCCGGCAAAAGTCTGGGAAGTGGTCAAGGATTTCGACCGCATCGCCGACTGGCATCCCGGCGTATCCGCCAGTTCCGGAGACGGCGGCAACGAGGCTGGCGTGGCGCGCAAGATCACCCTGGAAAACGGCGGCGTGCTGGAGGAAAGCCTGGATTATTACAGCGACGCCGACCATGAATACAGCTATCGCCTCAAGGCCGAGAATCTCGAGGCGCTACCGGTCAGCTTTTATACCGCGTCGCTGCAATTGAGCGCGGAGGGCGACAAAACCTTGGTCAATTGGAAGGGCCGTTTCTACCGCGGCGACACCAGTAACTTTCCGCCGGAAAATCTCAACGACGCCGCCGCGGTCAAGGCCATGACGGATTTTATCCGGCAGGGTTTGGCCGGACTGAAAAGCAAATTCGAATGACATGAAGGTGTTTTTCCTGACCATGATGCTGACCTTCTCCGGGGTGGCCCAGGCTGGCTCCTATGTTTTCATCAACCGGCAGCAAGGTAGTTCGGTCAATGTGTATGACGGCCAGGACATGCGTCTGCTGCGCAGCGTACCCACCTTGGAAGGTCCGGCGGGCATCGTCATCGACACGGAAAACGATTGGTTCGCGGTCAGTTACCCCGAACGAGGCATGATCAGCTTCATCGATAGCCGCCGGTTGATTCCGCTGGAGCATGTTGCCGTCGGCGGCAGTCCTTTCGGCCTGGCCGTTATCACTGGAAAATTGTTTTACAGCGATTGGAACGGGGATGTCGTTGGCGTCGTCGACCCGGCCAGCGGCCGTCTGTTGACAAAGATTCCGGTCGGCCAAGCCCCGGCGGGACTGGTTGCGGTCGCCGGCAAGGGGCTGCTTCTGGCGGCCAACCGCGAAAGCGATAGTGTTTCGGTCATCGATGTGCACGCATTGAAACGGTTAAAGGATATTCCTGTCGGCAAGGCGCCGTTCGCCCTCGATCATGACGGCCGCTATGCCTATGTAGCCAATTCCGGCGACAATGATCTGAGTGTGATCGACCTAGGTCGGTTGGCCGAAACCCGACGCATCGCCACCGGCCGCATGCCTTTTGGCGTTGCCGTCGATGCATCGGAACATAGGCTCTATGTCAATAATCAACTGGAAAATACCGTCAGCGTCATCGACATCGTCGAAGGGCGCATTAGCGGGACTATTAAAACCGGCGCCTATCCGGAAAACATCGCCCTGGATCGAGCTGATCGGCGCCTGTATGTGTTGAATTGGCTGGACGCCACGCTCGGCGTGTACGATATCCGCATTCACAAACTGTTGCGGACGGTGCCGCTGGAGGAGGGCAGCCGCGCCTTCGGCCGGTTCGTGTCGAGCGACCAATAGAGGCGAATCGATCAAGGTGCATGAAATGCACCCTAGTGTGCCCGGGATGGGCTAAAACTTGTTATCTGAAAGGAGATAACCGGAGAGAGTAACGACAACCGAAGCGAAACCGCAAGGGGAAAGCCGCGAGGCCAGCCTGAAAGAAGCGGATAGCAAATGCACGACCGTAGGAACACGAACAAGCAGCGAGGCTGAGTGCGGGCGATGAGTGTGCTAGGGAACACGAAATCCAACCGTTACCGAAAGACGCATCACGTAGAGCTTGGCGGCACGGGCAGAAAGTTTTAGCGCCTTATCCGGGGAGATCTCCCGAATGAGAGTTTGGGAGAAGTCAGCAGAGGCCGTAGTAGCGAAGAAGGCCTGGAAACAGGTTGGAGCAAAGGGCCGAAGGAATCGAGATACGGCGAAATGACTTCTGTGGAAACACGAGTAGTCACTTGAAACAGGACGGAGTAGTCGCGAGCGACAAGCTACCCGAATGCGATGTTTTGTTGGGTTTGGTGGATTCCAAGCATGGACAAAACAGGAAGTGACGAGTGTCGAACAGGGCGGCAAAAGTAAGATGTATCGACGAGGAGTAAAACCTTGAACGACTTAGGCCGTTGATTCCAACCGCCGGATGCGGAAAACCGCATGTCCGGTGGTGTGGGTGGGGTGACGGGCGCAATCCCGTCACCTCCACCCGATCGGTTGATTTAAGCCAAGGGGGTGCGGTTGCTTTCGCGTCTCGAGGGTGCATTCCATGCCCCGCACGACAGTGGATGAAGGTTCGGCCGTCCGGTGTTTCCGCGTCTCGAGTAGGCTGCATTCCATGCGCCGCCGCGAATCTATTCAATCAATCCCTGGCGATTGGCCAGCAAGGTCAATTCGGCGATATTCTTGACTTCCAGCTTGTCCTTGATATTGGTGGCGTGGTTGCACACGGTCTTGTAACTCAAGTGGAGTTTATCGGCGATGTCGCGGGAAGTCTGGCCTTGCGCGAGCAGGCGGAAGATGTCGAATTCCCGGGGCGACAGCTTGCCGATCTTTTTTTCCTCGTCTTCGCCGGTCGCCATCGCCACGGCCAGTTTCTGCGCCAGCTCCGGATCGATATAGGTGTTGCCTTGAGCGATCGCGCAGACCGCGGTGACCAAGGTTTCCGGCACGCTGTTTTTGGTGATGTATCCCTTGGCGCCGGCCTTGATCGCGCGGGTCGCGTAAATCGCCTCGTCATGAATGCTGAAAACCAGGATCTTGCAGCGGCTGTCTCGGCTCAACAGGCGGCGGATGCATTCGAAACCGCCGATGCCCGGCATCGACAAGTCCAGCACGACGACATCGATGTCGTGTTGATGATAGAGCTGGCAGGCTGTCTCGCCGCGGTCGGCTTCATGGATCGTGCCGATCTTGTCTGAAAGCGACAGATAGGTTTTATAGCCGGTCCTGACGACGGCGTGGTCGTCTACCAGCAAAACACTGTACTTGGCCATCCTTAAATAGAGTTCGTTACCTTAAACAGCCACCTATCTTGCGCGTTTTGATTGGGCATGACCATAGGAGATTTTCCCGTTCCCGCACGAAAGAGAAAAACGGGAATTTTTCTTGGCGGTTTTGCAGCGTTTTTCCCGCCGCATCGGGCGCTGATTCCGTATCCCGAAAACGGTGAAAAAAATATCATATGCCGCAGGTTCCGGGCGATGGAAATACTTATTTCGCCTTGATCAAGTGGCTGTTATCACAAATAAACATTGTTGCCATCGTCCGGCGCCGACCTGATTAAAAAAACGACCTGGAGGAAACATGCAAATTTCGAAATTTGCGCGGAACATGGGCGCGGCGGCGATTGCGTCGGGCGTCGCTATGACGGTGTCGCAACCGTCATACGCCAACAAAGAATTGGACAAGCTGTCGATGCAAAACACCAATTGGGTGATGCAGACCAAGGACTACAAGTCCACTCACTATAGTCCGATGTACGACATCAATGTCACCAACGTGCATAAGCTGAAGCCGGCCTGGTCGTTCTCGACCGGCGTGTTGAACGGGCACGAGGGCGGTCCGTTAGTGATCGACGGCATCATGTATGTGCACAGCCCCTTCCCGAACAACGTCTACGCGATAAACCTGGACAAACCCGACGAAATCCTGTGGCAGTACAAGCCGAAACAAAATCCGGCGGCGCGGGCCGTCGCCTGTTGCGACGTCGTCAACCGGGGCCTGGCTTACGCGCCGGGCACCAAGGATTATCCGGCGACCATTTTCCTGAATCAACTGGACGGCCATATCGTCGCACTGGACGCGAAAAACGGCAAACTGCGCTGGAAAATGGAAAACTCCGATATCGCGATGGGTTCGACGCTGACCGTCGCCCCGTTCGTCGCCAAGGATAAGGTGATCGTCGGTAGTTCCGGCGCCGAGTTGGGCGTGCGCGGTTATGCGACCGCCTATAACATCAAGGACGGCAAGCAGGAATGGCGCGTTTACGCCACCGGGCCGGACGAGGACATCAAGTTGGCCAAGGATTTCAACGCCGCCAACCCGCATTACGGCCGTTTCGGTTTGGGCCAGAAAACCTGGGAAGGCGACGCCTGGAAAATCGGCGGCGGCACCAATTGGGGCTGGTACGCTTACGACATTGATCTGGAAATGCTGTATTACGGTTCCGGCAACCCGGCGCCTTGGAACGAAACCATGCGTCCCGGCGATAACAAATGGACCATGACCATCTGGGGCCGCGACATCGATAGCGGCGAGGCCAAGTTCGGTTATCAAAAAACGCCGCACGACGAATGGGATTACGCCGGCGTCAACTACATGGGTCTGTCCGAGCAAAAAGTCAACGGCCGCATGACCAAGCTGCTGACCCATCCGGACCGCAACGGCATCGTCTACACCCTGAATCGTGAGACCGGCGATCTGGTCAACGCCTTCAAGATCGACGACACCGTCAACTGGGTCAAGAAGGTCGACCTGAAAACCGGACTGCCGATCCGCGATCCGGAATATTCGACACGCATGGACCACGAGGCCAAAGGCATTTGTCCGTCGGCGATGGGCTATCACAACCAGGGCATCGAGTCCTACGACCCGGCCAGGCAGTTGTTCTTCATGGGCGTCAACCATATATGTATGGACTGGGAGCCGTTCATGCTGCCGTACCGCGCGGGCCAGTTCTTCGTCGGCGCGACGCTGAACATGTATCCGGGGCCTAAAGGAACGTTGGGTCAGGTCAAGGCGATGAACGCCGTGACCGGCGAGTTCGCCTGGGAAGTGCAGGAGAAATTCGCGGTCTGGGGCGGCACGTTGGCGACCGCCGGCGATCTGGTCTTCTACGGCACGCTGGACGGCTACATCAAGGCCCTTCATTCTGAAACCGGCGAGGAGCTATGGAAATTCAAGCTGCCTTCCGGCGTCATCGGCCACCCGATCACCTATAAACACGACGGCAAACAATACGTCGCGATCTACTATGGCGTCGGCGGCTGGCCGGGGGTCGGTCTGGTGTTCGACCTACAGGATCCAACCGCCGGCCTGGGCGCGGTGGGCGCGTTCAAGGAGCTGGCGCACCATACCCAAATGGGCGGCGGCGTGATGGTGTTCTCACTTTAAACCGTTAATGTTGTCGGCACTACGCCGGCAACGATTAACCAACAAAAATGAAGTAAATGATGGCGTTTAAACAAAAATTGATTTCTTTGCTGACCGTTGGCCTCGGCAGCATCGCCCTGCAGGGTTGCGCGGGGCTCAAGGCCGAAGACATCGACCGTTATGTCGAAAGCACCGTGGTCGACGGGCCGGTGTTGAAGGTCTGCGCCGCGGAAAACGAAATGCCGTATTCCAACCAACAAGGCGAAGGTTTCGAGAACCGCTTGACCCGATTCCTCGGGGCGAAACTGAACCGCAAGATCGAATACGTTTACTGGAAGGACCCGCGTTATTACGTGCGCGATTTCCTGCAAAAAGGATTGTGCGATGTCGCGGTCGGGGTCGACACCGGCGATCCGCGGGTGGCGACGACGATCCCTTATTACCGTTCGGGCTATGTCTTCATTTCCCGGCAAGAGGACGACCTGGCTCTGGCGAACTGGGACAGCGAGGTATTGCAGCGGGCCAGACGCATCGGCTTCATTCCCGGCACGCCGTCGGAAGTGATGCTGAAGAAGATCGGCCGTTACCACGACATGTTCAATTACAACAAGGAACTGGTCGGCTTTAAATCGCGCCGCAACCAGTATGTCAAGTACGAACCGTCCAAGCTGGTCGCCGATGTCTCCGCCGGCAAGGCGGAAGTCGCGGTGCTGTGGGGACCTTCAGCGGCACGTTATGTGCGGGAATCCTCTACCCCGCTGAGGATGACGGTGATCCCGGACAACAACACCCGCAGAGATGGGCAAAAAGTGGGATTCCACTACAGCACGTCGATGGCGGTGCGCAAGGACGATAAAGAACTATTGCAACAACTGAATCAATTTATTCAACAAAACCAAAACCAAATCACCGCGCTGTTGGAACAGGAAGGTATTCCGCTGTTGCCTCTGGAGGAGACGGAATTGGCTTTAACCACACAGGATAACGAATGAAAGTGAAAAATATATTAATCGCCGGGACTGTCGCAACGACGATATGGGCGGCCCACGCCCAGGCCGAGATCACGCCGAGACATGCCTTGACCGGCGAAGTGCTCGATCTCAGCTACGCCAAAAAAGGGGGCAATACCGAGGCCTTCAGGAAGTTTTTGGAAACCGGCAAGAACCCCTACAACAGCGATGACGCAGCGATAGAGGAAGGTCATAGCCTGTTTTTGACCGGCTGTTCCGGCTGCCACGGCCACGAGGCCGAGGGCAAACTGGGGCCGGGCTTGGCGGACGATTATTGGACTTATCCGCGCGGCCTGACCGACCAAGGGTTGTTCGAGATCCTGTTCGGCGGCGCCAACGGTATGATGGGGCCGCAGTATGTCAATTTCAACACCGACGAAATGCTGCGTATCATGGCTTGGCTACGATCCATTTACCAAGGCGATCCCAAGAAAGCCAAATGGTTGAAGTAAGACCGTTAAACAACGTCGCCGAATTAGACGCTGGGTTACGTGACGATTGAAACCGCAAGGCTTTTTAGGTTGTCAGGGAACGCTGTCGCGCACCCTGACCTACCGGTCCCATTTTGGCAACGATAACGAGTGAAATAAAGAGGAGTGAATAATGAAGCAAAAAACACTGGTGACAAGCGCGCTGTTGAGCTTAGTTTTGCCGCTGGCCGCGCAGGCCTATGACGGCACCAACTGTAAGGAACCCGGTAACTGCTGGGAGCCCAAACCCGGCTATCCCGAGCAGGTGGCCGGCAGCAAGTATGATCCCAAGCACGATCCCAACGAACTGAATAAACAATCCGAGTCGATCCGAGAGATGGAAGCCCGCAATTACAAACGCTGGCAACACCTTAACAAGACCGGCGAGTTTGTTTATGACGTAGAGGAAATCTAACGGTTTTCTCGGACATGAATACCCTCTCTCCGGTATTCATGTCAACGGTAACTCAAACGGCCAAGCCTATTCCGGTTTCCCCCTTCCTAGCGGATTAGGTTCAGTCGGTTGCGTTTCCTCAGGAATCGCCTGTGTACGCTTGCAGGCGTTCCATTGTGTTTTATGACTAATATAACCTCACACTCCGGTAATTAACTGCCGGAGTTTTTTTATCGATGAATTCAGACAATCAACTCAGTGACTGGCGCGAACGCGCATTGCAGTTTGAACGACAAATCAACCAAACCGTGCTGGGCCAGCAACAAGCCATTCGTCATGTGCTGATCGCCGTGTTCGCGCGCGGCCATGTGCTGCTGGAAGGCAATGTCGGGGTCGGCAAGACCACCTTGCTGCGCGCCGTCGCCCACGGCCTGGGCGGCGATTATCAACGCATCGAAGGCACGATCGATCTGATGCCGGCTGATTTGATTTATTACACCCACCTGGACAGCAACGGCCGCCCCAGCGTCGACCCGGGACCGCTGCTGCAGCAGGGCGAACGGTTGGCGACCTTTTTCTTCAACGAAATCAATCGCGCCAGGCCGCAAGTGCATTCGCTGCTGCTGCGGGTCATGGCCGAACGCAGCGTCAGCGCCTTCAATCGCGAATACCGTTTTCCGCATATCCAGGTGTTCGCCGATCGCAACCCGGTCGAAAAGGAGGAAACCTTCGAATTGCCGGCCGCCGCGCGCGACCGCTTCATGATGGAAATCGGTATCGACCGGCCGGACGACGACGCGTTGTTGGAAGAGTTGATTTTCAATCCCCGTTTCCACGATGTCGACCGCCTGATCGATGCATCGGAAACCGGCGCGATCCCTTATTACCAATTGAACGAAATCGCCGAACAGTTGCAGCAGGCGATCAACCCCAGCCCGACCCTGCGCCAGTACGCGGTGGACCTATGCCGGGCCAGCAGCCGGCCGGACGCCTACGGCATCGCATTGAGCGACGTCGACATGAGCCAGGCGATCGTCGCCGGATCGAGCCCGCGCGGCATGAGTTATTTGATCCGAGCCGCCCGCGTCCACGCCTGGCTGGCAGGACGCGACATGCTGCTGCCGGAGGACCTGCAGGCGGTGTTTCATGTCGTGATGGGGCACCGGATTTTCCTGAACCCGGTCTACGCCTACCGCCAGGACGAACTGCTGCCGGCCTTGCTCGACGGCATGCTGCGCTATATCGCCGCCCCATAAAATGGTTTGGAACCCCGTAGGTTGGGCTGAATGAAATGAAGCCCAACAAACCAACCCGACATCGGTTATTTCGATAACCCAATGAACAAAGAAACGATTAAACGAACATGCAACAGCGGATGAAACAATTATTGCCGAAAAGCGGTTGGCGCGATTTGCTGACCGTCTATATCAACTGGTCCGGGGTCGGTTTCGTCAGCGTGCTGGTCGCCGACTGGCTGGACGATCTGTCCGGCATCGCCTACGCCGCTCACTACACCGACGCGGTCAACGCCGCGATCGGCTTTCATTTCTGGCTGCTGATCAGCAGCACCGGCCTGCTGTTGTTTTGCCTGGCGCTGCCGGTCGCCTACGGCCTGCGCGATTATCCGCAACATCACTGGCTGTCCGAACGCCTGCGTTTTTTCACCTATATGTTTTTTCTGGTCGCCTTCGACGAAGGCGCGCTGATGGTGGGTATCCTGCTGGGCACGATGCTCGGTGTCAGCGAGCGCGCCGACCTGATCATCTCCAAATCGTTCTTGTTCAGCGATAACAGCTTCGGCATCCTGGCCGCGATGCTGCTGGCCAATTCGCTGCTGTGGTGGTTGGGCGAATCGATCTACAATCGGATGGACAAGAGTGTTTCCGGCCTCGTCACGCTGGCGCTGAACAGCCCGCTGAAATACAGCGCGCCGTCCTATCTGCTGTTGACCGGCGCTTTCGTACTGACATTGATCAATCAACAATGATCGCGATGTCCCGACCCCAAACCTTCAATTACCGCGTTTCGAGCAAGGTTTGCGGCACCTATCCCGGCGCCCATGTCGGTCAGATGGTCGGCTCAGGGCAACTGTTCAAGCGCCATGCACCATTGATCGCCAGCCCCGATCCACGGCGCATCGATTTGCGAGCCAGCTTGCTGGACCCGTTCCAGCAATTCAACGTGCGCGTCTATCAACAGGCGACCCAACTGACGGTGTTCTTGCTCGCCGATCTGTCGGCCTCGATGAGATTTCAGGGCGATCGCGACAAACGCGGCGCACTGGCCGATGGCCTGTTGTCGGTGGCCGATTCCGCTAGTCAAGCCGGCGATTTGTTCGGTTTCATCGGCTGCGCCGACGCGGTGGATAGCGATTATCTGTTGTTGCCGTCGGCCCACGGCCAGCAGCGCATCCGGCGGGTGGCGGAAAGTTTGCGACAAGTGCCGCTGCATGGCCAAGCCAAGGGATTGTTGCAGGCCGTCCGTTATCTGCCGGCGCGGCCCGCGCTGGTCTTCCTGTTGTCCGACTTCTACTGGCCGGCAGGGCAAATAACGCACCTGCTGCAGGCGCTGTCCCGCCATTTCGTCGTGCCGTTGGCGCTGTGGGACAAACAGGAATATGAACGCCTGCCGGCCTGGGGCAGTATTCGGCTGCGCGATCTGGAAAACGGCCGACAGCGCACGCTGCTGATGAGGCCGGCATTGCGGCGTAAAATCATCGCCGCCTTCGAGCGCCGGCGCGATGAACTGACGCGGCAATTCCGCGCCTTCGGCTGCGAGCCGCTGTTTCTCGACGAGGGATTTCAGGCCGAGCGCCTGAACCAGTATTTTTTACGCCATAGCGCCTGAATGACCATGAAGATGAACGTATTCTTTTTCGATGTTTCAGGGTTAAAACGCTTGCCGTTGGCTGGCCTGGTTTTCATACTGTTGGCGCTGAGCGCCTGCTCCGGCAGGATCGACGAAGCGATCAGCCATTTCGCCGTGCAAACGCCCAGGCCTTTCGGTTACGTCATCGGCGACGAAATCGAGCAGCGCATCGAGGTCGTCGTGCGCCGAGGATTCGAGCTGCAGTACAGCAGCCTGCCGGGGAAGGGCAAGATCAACCGTTGGCTGGATTTGAAGCATGTCAAGGTCCGGCAAACGGACGCTCCGCAAGGCGTCCGCTATCGAATCGCCTTGCGTTATCAATTTTTCTATGCGCCGCTGGAGGTGAAGATGTTGACGTTGCCGGGCTTCCCGGTGCAGTTCCGTCAAGGCGTCAACCAAGTCGAACGGCCGGTCCCGGACTGGCATTTCACCGTCGCGCCGATCCGCGAACTGGCGATACGCAAGCAGGACGGAAAGCAGTATATGCGCCCGAACATGCCGGCGCCGTCCATCGAGACGACGCCGCAACGTCTCGGCTTGTGGATTTCGCTGGCCGCCGCCGCGCTGGCGGGAGCTTATCTGGCCTATTGCCACGGCCTGTTCCGGCGCTTCTCGCGGCGGACGGTTTTCAAGCGCGCCCAGAAACGTCTGGCCCGGCTTGGCGATGACAGACTGAAGATGCATTGCAAAGTGCTGCACGAGGCGCTGAACGAACTGCATGGGGAGGTTTTGTTCCAACACGGCCTGGAAGCGTTTTATCGAAGCCAGCCGGCTTACCGCGCATTAAGGGAACGGCTGGAATGGTTCTTCGATCTCTCCAACCGCTTGCATTTTGCCGGCGAGAGCGCGATCGATAGCGAAGCGGCGCAACGCATCCGCGAACTGTGCCGGCAATGCCGGGCCATCGAGCGGGGGCAGCGATGACTCTCGCCGTCGTCCACCCTTGGGTGCTGAGCGCGCTGCTCCTGACGCTGTTGCCCCTGTTCAACAACGGCGTCACGATCCGCCGCTATGCCAACGCCGCGTTGTTGCCGGAGGATTGGCCGTCGACCCTGTATTCGCTGTTGCTGAAGGCGCTGGCGATGAGCGTGATGGCTGCGCTGATTCTTGGCATTGCCGGGCTCTATCGCGGCGAGCATTGGATTGAACGGGTCGGCCACGGCGCCAACATCGTTATGCTGTTCGACCGCAGCAGCAGCATGGACCAGACCTTCGCCGGCCGGGCGCCGGGCGGCGGCGAGGAAGCCAAAGCCAGTGCCGCCAAGCGCCTGCTGCTCGATTTCATCGCCCGGCGGCCGCATGACCGCGTCGGCGTCGCCTCCTACAGCACTTCGCCGTTGTTGGTGATGCCGTTGACTGAAAACAAGGATGCGGTGGCCGCGGCGATATCCGCGACCGATAAGCCGGGGCTGGCCTACACCAATATCGCCAAGGGCCTGGGGATGGCCCTGTCGTTTTACCGGGAACAACCCGAAACGACCGGCTCGAAGATCATACTGTTGGTGTCCGACGGCGCCGCCGCGATCGACGCCGACAACGAGCGTAAATTGAGGCAATGGTTCGCCGAGCAACCGTTGCGGTTGTACTGGATATTTCTGCGCGGCAAGAACAGTCCGGGCATTTTCGAGCAACCCGAGGACCCGCGCGACGACAACGCCCAGTCCAGGCCAGAACGCTATCTGCATTTGTTTTTCAAGAGTCTCGGCATTCCTTATCAGGCCTACCAGGCGGAAAGCCCCGACGCGATGCGGGATGCGGTCGCCGAGATCGACCGCTTGGAGAATCTGCCGCTGCATTATCGCGAGAAAATTCCCCGCGAGGACTTGTCGGGGACCTGCTACGGCGCCGCTGCGCTATTGCTGGCCCTATTGCTGGGGCTGAAACTGTGCGAGGCCAGAGCATGAGAAGTTTACGTTATTACGGTATTTGGACGGTGCTGGCGCTGGCCGTGCTGGTCACTGGTTACAGCGCCATTTCGCTGTACCGGATCGAGCGCGACAATCATACGATCGCCCGGCTGAATCAGGGCAAGGGACCGGTTCCGGACGGAGCCGAGCGGGCCGCGCCCGCCATTCGCTTGGCCGCAGCCGGTTATCTGCAACAACACGGCCGTTCCGAGGAAGCGCTGGAGCTGCTCGGCCGCGAGATCGATCGCGGCGATGCGGCCTTGAATATCACCAGGCTGTATAACCTCGGCAACCTCTATCTGAATAAAGCGATGGACGCCGCCCTGGACAGCCGTTTCGACGAGGCGATGGCAATGACCGGTCTGGCCAAGAACGCCTACCGCCGGGTGCTGGCGCTGGACAGCCGGCATTGGGACGCGAAATACAATCTCGAGGTGGCGATGCGGTTGTTGCCGGAAATGGAACGTGTCAATATCGAAGACGAACAGGAAACCGCGAAAAAAAGCAAGCCATGGACCACCATACCGGGCTTTCCACGCGGTTTGCCGTAGGGTGCGTTCCATGCGCCATTTACGGTGCATAAAATGCACCCTGGAATATCATCATGTTGAGCGAACATCTGCAAAAGAATATTCACGATCACCGTTTCCTGCTGTTGCTGCTGGCGCTGGCGGCGATGCTGGCGGCTTTCGTCAAACCGAGCATCGTTCGCGAACGGCCGGTCTACAACTTCACCTTCGTCATCGACATCACCCGCAGCATGAACACGCGCGATTATCGGCTGAACGACGAAGCGGTCAGCCGGCTGGATTTCGTCAAACGGCAGTTGCGCGCGCTGATTCCGAAATTGCCGTGCCAATCGAAAATCGGGCTGGCCGTGTTCACCGACCGGCAAGCGAGCCTGTTGTTCGAGCCGCTGGAAGTGTGTTCGGCGCGGATTGAAATCGACCGGGTCATCGAAGCCCTCGACTGGCGCATGGCTTGGGCCGCCGACAGCCGCATCGGCAAGGGCCTGCGGCATGCCGTCGACACGTTGACGCCGCTGGACACGACCTTGGTCTTTGTGACCGACGGCCAGGAGGCGCCGCCGCTGAATCCGCGCTACCGCAGCGATTTTTCGGACGTCAAAGGGAGATTTCGGGGCATGATAGTCGGCGTCGGCGGCTTGAACAACGTGCCGATTCCGAAATACGACAAGCGCGGCAAACAAATCGGTTTCTATAAGGCCGACGACGTGCCGCACCGCTCCACCTTCGGCATCCCCAACCGCCTGCCGACGGATGCCGGCAATGTCCACGCCCGCAACGCGCCGTTCGGCGGAGCCAAGGTGACCAGCGACCAGCATCTGAGCCGGTTGTACGAACCCTATTTGCAACAACTGAGTAACGAAACCGGTTGGCGTTATCACCGCCTGAAAAACTTGAAACAATGGAGCCGGGCGTTGCGCAATCCGGCATTCGCCGAAATGAGACGCGTGGCGGTCGATATCCGGTCTTACGCCGCTGCGGCCGCCTTGTGCCTGGTCGCACTGGCTTATCTGCCGTTGGGAAGATTGACGAATATCGGCGCGTGAGCGGGTATTCGGGCGGTGATCGCTACAGGGAACAAGCGGGGCGGACTATTTGGACTTCGACGAGTGAGGGCATGGAACAGGCGGTACTAGCGGCCGTGTTGTCGGGTTCGAGCATCGATCCGAAGTGGCCGGTCGGGACTCGCCAAAGGCTTTACCGTGCTCATCGGGACGATAGTGATTGCGCACTTATGCCCTTGAGGCTCCAAAGCCCGGCGAACGGCCATGGGTAAAGTCAACGCGTTAACGCTGTGCGGCATCCCCTCAGCCGCTGGCTCGTACCCTCGCCGACCTCTTATTAGCCTAAAAACATCAGTCGAATGCTGCGTAGCGTAATAAGGCGTTGACTGATAAATTTAACTTCATTTCCTCTGATTCACCCATGGGTTGATTCAAACCCGCTTCACGGTTTTGTGAAAAATCTAAACGCGGAATTCAGCAGAATAGCTCTAGACAAGGACTAACGACCATTATCGTCAAGCGATTCTTTGTCTTCCATGCCCAGATTTTCCACAAAATCCGTGCTCAACTGATGTTTTTAGATTAATCTGACATCCAGTATGTATCCCATTGATGATCCGTTAAAAACCCTGATCAGTTGGCGGCAATATTAGGTCGATTTTGGCAATTGTCAGAAGATCTTAGAGCGGTCTATCCCGGAGGCGATCTTCTTTAAGTTTTTGACAAAATAGTTGACTAACGTTACCCGTACTCGGCATAGATTTCTTATTGGAATAATCAACGCTCCATAATCCCCTCCGTAATATCCAATTTTTGGTAATGGATTTTCCCCATCATTTAATTTGGGCCAATTCCTGCCAATTTGTCGTATAGCGCGGTGAAATACGCTGCGCCTTAGATTACCAGGACTTGTCGAAGCCGGTGGCTGCCAGCGATATCGCTTTGGGAAAGCGCCGGTTGATGTGGTCTAGCGCCTCAAAAATTGATGCAAATTTTTTCAAAGAAAGGAAGCTAGGATATTAATTATCCATCCTAAGGTTTAAACCACCGGCTTTAGCCGGTCAGCTTTAGCTGCGATAATTTGCCCAAGGAGGTGGCGATGGACTATAGATACGGCAGCCATACGGTTTACCAAATTGAGTATCATTTTTTTTGGGTTACGAAGTATCGTTATAAAGTGCTGAAGGGCGAAATAGCCGAACGAGTGAGAGACTTGGTGCGGCAGACATGCGAAGCCTTTGAGATACGGATTATCAAAGGTGTCGTGAGCAAAGATCATGTGCACATATTGGTGAGTGCACCACCAACTATGGCCCCAAGCGAAATCATGAGGCGAATCAAGGGACGAACTTCGAGTTATCTGCTCGAAGAGTTCCCGCACTTGAAAAAGCGATATTGGGGTCGACATTTTTGGGCCCGCGGTTATTTTTGCGCCACAAGGGGCAAATGACTGATGAGATGATAAAGCAATATTTGGAGCATCACTTTGAACCTAATCCAAACGATAATTTCAAGTTGGAGCCCGACTAAGACGCGTCGTTTAGTCGACGCGTATCCGGACTTTCAGTCCGTTATTGGAACCCACCCGCTTGAGCGGGTGGTTGTTTAGTAGCTGAATCAGCGATAGCAAAAATCCTTGCGTCGCTCGCAAGGTCAGTTTAAACACTTCTCTGAGAGTGAGTGCACATTGGATCGCCATCTCAGAATAGGTCATCGGACTGCCTCTATACCCCGTTTTTTCCGGCTGATGCCAATGTTGAACGACTGATTCATCAAACCATAACGTGAGCGAACCTCGATTGATCAGCGCTTGGTTGTAGGCCGACCAGTTTTTAAGCTTGTACCGTTGCTTGCCTTTCTTTTCCATGTCCTCGAATATGGGGGCTATGCCGATTTATGCAACAAAGCCTATGCCAGCGATACCGGTAATACGGAAACGGTCGCGAAAATGATACAAGATGAAATCGGTCAGGAAGTCGTTACCCTCCATCAAGTCCACACTATAGAATTAACTGATGTGCTGAGACAATACGATTTTTTCATTTTGGATATTCCCACTTGGTATGATGGCGAAATGCAAACCGATTGGCAGGATAATGCGGAAGAGCTTACCAAGCTTAATCTGACCGGTCTTAAGTTTGCTGTTTATGGATTAGGAGACCAAGAAGACTGGGGTGAATACTTTTGCAACGCGATGGGGGCGCTGGCAGAAAGAGTCAGTTCTTCAGGCGCGACACTGCTCGGACATTGGCCGGCTGAGAATTATCATTTTACTGAAGCCAAAGCTTTGATTGATAGAAAAACTTTTGTGGGATTAGCCTTAGATGAAGATAGACTGGCTGATTTGACGGCAACCAGAATTGTCAATTGGATTAAGCAATTACAAAATGAATTACAGATCAACAACTGGGAGGTGACAGACCCGACAAGCGCTGCAGCCTAATAATTAACTTCAGAGAAAAACACCTTTTCTACTTCACGGATAGTGCCTGGAGAACTAATTCGTTCCCATTCACGGAATAAGGCCAGTGGCTAAACAAACCTGGTGTGATAAATATCTGGTAAAACCGATGCAAGCTCAGGATTCATCATGCTGCTCATGTATAATTGATTCTTACAATTCTCTTCTGAAGGGTATCAGAACTTGATTGTTAAAGTATCAAAGTAGTTTTACATACTTTTTCATTACTTTGTTAATTTTACTTGTTTTATTACTACTTTTAGTAGTAAATTTCAGTAAAACTCAGGAGTTTCATAAACGATCGTTCTTGAAACGGGAGGAAGATGCTAATCGGCTACGCCAGAGTCTCTAAAGCGGACGGATCACAAATGCTGAATTTGCAAATCGATGCGTTGCTGGGGGCTGGGGTCGAGAAAAATCATATCTATACCGATCACGCTTCCGGAACCAAAGATGATCGGCCAGGATTGCAGGCCTGTTTGAAAGCGCTGAGGTCGGGTGATACGTTGATTGTTTGGAAGCTCGATCGATTGGGTAGGAATTTAAAACACCTGGTCACGACCACTCACGAGCTATCCAACCAGGATATCGGTTTTCGTGTATTAGCGGGGCAGGGCGCTAATATCGACACCACAACGACAAACGGAAAATTGATTTTCGGCATCTTTGCAGCGCTGGCAGAGTTCGAGCGGGACTTGATCAGCGAACGCACGAAGGCAGGACTGGCTGCGGCTAGGGCCAGGGGACGGAAAGGCGGAGCCAAGCCCTCGTTGACAAAAGCGCAAATCAGACAGGCACAGGCCTCGATGGGGAAGCGCGAAACCGTGGTCTCTGAGCTTTGTAAGGAATTAGGTATCACCAAGCCTACTTTGTATCGCTATGTCGGTCCTGACGGCTCCTTGCGGGAATTTGGCAAAAAAGTGTTGGGGATTAAGCAATAACATGTTGAATATTAGCTGGTTGAAAAAAGACAAGGCTAAATCCGAAGCGGTACCGCCGGATATTCCCGGAATTTTGTCGATTCGAAGTGTCGACGATTTGTTGTCTCCTCATCAAGGAATGATGGTGCAAATCGATGAATTGGCCGGTTTGTCGGAACGCAATTTCAACCGCTATTATCTTCACACCATTCGGAATTTCGCGCGATTCGTGCAATTGCTTCCAGCCTCGGAAGTGCATCACCACGCCGGCCCAGGAGGAATGCTAACGCATACCTTGGAAGTCTGCGTGAATGCGTTGAAGATCCGACGATCTTATTTATTGTCCGAAAGCGGCGGAGCCGAGGAGATAGCCGCCAAACAGGATTTATGGACTTACGCCGTTTTTCTGGCCGCATTATCACACGACTTGGCCAAAGTCGCCGTCGATCAATCGGTGACGGTTTACGATGCCGATCGCAAGGCAATACCCTGGTCGCCTTGGGATTCGTTTTTGGACGAGCAGGGTGTATGGTACAGCACGGAGTTCCAACGCGGACGGAAATACCGCCTGCATGAGAAAGCCTCGCTGCTGTTAATCCATCGAATCATTCCGTCATACGCTTTAAATTGGTTGTCCGGCGATCGACACATTTTTGAACAATGGCTGGCTTGCGTATCTGGCGATATCGAAAATGCGTCATCGATCGGCGAGATTGTTGGCGCTGCCGATAGTAAATCGGTGGCGACGAACCTGGGAGCCGATTCCAGCCGGATGCCGGCCGTCAGAACAAAACCATTGCACGAAAAGATGTTGACCGCTCTACGCCATTTATTGAACGAAGGGGAACTACCGTTAAACCGGAACGGCGCGGCCGGATGGGTTAGCGGCGACGACTGTTGGTTGGTGAGCAAACGAACCGTGGATGCAACCAGGGATCAATTAACCCAAGAAGGGCACTCCGGCATACCAACGAAAAACGGCCGTATGTTCGACATACTCCAAGAGCATGGCGTACTGATCCCGTATGGCGACAAAGCGATCTGGCCAGCCGTCGTCGAAGGGAGGCTGTCGTAAAACCCCAATTTCTTTGATTTACCACTGGAAACCGGCCGTATTTCCCACGGCCGGCGAAGCTGGCAAGTCAGTAGTTTAACCATGACAAATGTCGAACTTTCGGTCAAACGAGCTCATAAACCGGCTAAGCCAATGATATAAAGCGCGAAAAAGAGCTGCCACTAAGGCGCGGCTCAGATTGTAGGCCATGGCGTGCAAGGCGAATTCCACTTTGACGCCCGCCAAACCTTTACGGCGAAAGCGATTCAAGCCTTGGCGACCGCGTAGCTGACTGAAGACGGGCTCCACCATGGCCTGCCGCTGTCGATAGCGTTGCCGAGGTTCGGGCTGGGCCATTTTCAGGCGCAGGGCTTCTTTTTGTGTATCGCTGTCATAGCGTTTGAGGGTGCGACCGCTTTCGCTACGCGTGCATTGGGATTTCAGCGGACAGTCTGAACAGGCATCGCAGGCGTAGACGGTATAAGCATGGCCACTTTTACCGCCTTTGCAGGTGTGACGGCGAGTCAAGCGTTGTTGCCCCGGACAGCGATAAGTGTCGTCGTCGGCCTGATAAATAAAGCGGCTTTTGGGGATTTGTTTGTTGGATTGTTTGTTCCAATCGTCTCCTTCACTTTGGCCTTCCGGACAAAGCAATTCGATGTTGTGTTGCTCAGCAGTATCCAAGACGCCATTGCTGAAATAGCCAGCATCGAACAGAGCTGTTTCGACGCCTCCCAGGGCTTGGGCGCGATCCAGTAAGCCCGGCACCACCTCGGTTTCACTGGAAGGATGAACGTCGCAAGCCACGATCACTCGATTGTCGTTCGCCAATACCGACGGTTTATAACTGCTGCGAAAGTCTTTGGAGTTCTTTTGCGGCTGTAATACCGCCTCCGGCTCGTTGCTTTGTACTTGGGTCTTGGCCGGATCTTTGCCTTTGGCGGCTTGTTTTTGCTGGCGAGACTTTAGCTCGGCTTGGGCTTGTTCCAGACCGTTCAAACGCTTAGTCGCAGCCGCATCGTTTGGGTTGGCTTGCGCGGCTTCCTTCGCTTGCGCCAAGGCTTGGTTGAGCGCTTCTTCCTTCATCAATCGAAACCGGGAGGACATGGCTTCGATCACGGTACCGTCACCCGCCAACGCCGTCGTGCCGGAGCCGGTGACTTTCAAAGTACGACGCGTTAGTTGATCGAAAAATTCGGTCGTCAATGAGTCGGCATGCTGATGGACGAAACGGCCAATGACGGAGTGATCCGGCATGATACCGCCACTTAGCCACCAACACCCCACATCGGCTCGAGCTAAACGCTCCAAGTCGCGCAGGCTGCTGATGCCTTGTAACAGGCCGTAGAGAATGATCCCCACCATCGCACATGGCGCATACGGCGGACGCCCGCCGGGCCGATAACGGGCTTCGAACTCGGCGAAGGATAGCGATTGCAAGAAGGGGCGCAATTTCAACGGGATGGTTAAGCCGGCGTGCTCCAGATGTTCGCCGAGCGGTTTACCGTTGATCGATAAGCCGCGCGGGTCGGGCGCTTCAAAACGGGCCATCGGTTCGCTTGAGATCGATTGAGCGATCAACTCAGGTAACGGTTCAACCTCGCATTCATCGAATAGCGAATATTGCTTGGCGCTATACAATGTCTTGACGGGTCTAATGTTCGCTTCGGCTGCCATTGATCTATTTCTAATAGGTTTGGATAGGGTTATTTTACCGTATGTGTAGCTGGTTGGGGCTTTTACGACACCCTCATAAAGATAGAGTTGATCAGGATAGTGCGCAACGTTTAGCGATCTTAGCTTCGAATGAGTTTTTGGTTTGGTCTTTATCGTATGAAGATGTACAGAGCATATTAGAAGATAAATCAGTTGATCAATTCGATTTATTTCTTGGCATGCCAAAAGAAAAGTTAGAGGCTTTTCTTGAGAAGTTTAATGCTCGGTCATTGATGGAATTAAAAAGTCGTTCTAGTTTTTATTGGTTGGTCGAATGGCTTAGCCAGCCATGTTTTTCGGCATGGAATTCCTTTGCATCTGCGTTTGTTTTTGGTGGTTTTTTGAAGGCATGCTCAACACCTTCCAGTAACGAAGCGTTTTATCAGGAATTTGAGTTGCCGGA
The DNA here is from genome assembly GCF_000733935.1 of Methylomarinum vadi. Lineage (NCBI taxonomy): Bacteria > Pseudomonadati > Pseudomonadota > Gammaproteobacteria > Methylococcales > Methylococcaceae > Methylomarinum > Methylomarinum vadi. The sequence goes on along the minus strand of NZ_JPON01000001.1, from coordinate 583,936 downwards.
TTATGCGCAGACTCAGCTTGGAAACTTGTGGCTCTCTGGAGATAAAAAAGGATGCTTAAAAGGCATTGTTATGGGAGAGAGCTGGCAGCGTTTCCATTTGGGCTGGATTGTAGATAAATCAGCTATCAAATCAGGCAATATGCATCAACTAGCTGGGCATTGTGTATTTGATGATTCCTCGGAGCTTACTGATAGTGACCTGGATAAGCAACAATGGAATGGTTTTTTACGGATGATTAACCTACTTCAATTTCAATCGCTCAGCTGCTTTTTTACTATCAAGGGGATTGCGAATAGTCTTTATTCCGGTCTGGCATCGAATAAAACAACGACTGAAGATAGCGGAGATGCTTGGGATGAATTGTTGGCTGATGCTGTCAGTGACGAGGAACGGGCATTAATTGTGTTGCTTTCGAGTTTGGGAGTAGAAATACCGATTCTGGGGTATGAGCTTGAAAATGAAGAAGGGGAAGTTTTAGCAGAGGCTTTTTTAGCATGGACAAATCAAAAAATTGCCGTTTTGTTCGATGATGTATTGGAAGATCAGTCAGTTTTTACAGCTATGGGATGGACTGTTTTTACTAGTCCTGCATTGCAAGAAGATAGCAGCGCTTTTGTTAATTTATTTAAAAAATAGCGATGTGTGTACGTAAAAAAATTCATTTAAAAAAACAATAATGAGTAGGTAGTATGTCAATCAGCCCAAAAGTTGCTATTTCATCAGAATTTTTTACTAGTGTCTTAAAACTGCCTAAAGCTCAGCAAGACAAGGCTGTTAAATTCATGGAGCAGTTTCGTCATGATCCGAAGTCTCCTGGGATTAATTATGAAACGATTCAAGCTGCTCGAGATAAAAATTTGCGATCGGTAAGAATTGATCAAGCTTATCGGGCGATTGTATTAGCACCTGATAAGGGGAACGTTTTTATTCTGTTATGGGCTGATAAACATGATGATGCGTATCACTGGGCGCAAAATAAAGTTTTAAAAATCAACCCAGAAAATGGGGTTTTGCAATTTTTAGAGTCTGAATATATCGATGAGGCGGAGCGCGTAAAGTCAAATTTGATAGAAGCAAGTGATGGGTTATTTTCCGGCATTAGGGATAGGCATTTAATTGTCGATGAGGCGCAAGATTTTGGATTTAATGCTTTTAAATTAATTCGCCATCTTGTTTCTGAGCATAGTAACGACTTGTTTATCGTGGGCGATCCGCATCAAAGAATCTACGGTAGTAAGGTGACCCTAGGTCATTGTGATATCAGAATTGTTGGGCGTAGTCATAAACTCAGAGTGAATTATCGAACAACAGAACAAATTCGCCATGCTGCGGTTGCGGTATTGGAAGGGATCCCTTTTGATGATTTGGATGATGGTTTAGATGAGCAAAAAGGCTATCGGTCATTGATGACGGGTGTTGAGCCTGTAGTTCAGTGTTTTAACAATGCTCAAGAAGAATTAAATTATTTAATCGACTCATTAGCTGCATCGAGTCCAGAAGAGCTGACGAGGACTTGTATTGCAGTTAGGCGTCACATCGATATTGATCGTTATAGTATGGCCTTTGGTGAAGCAGGTATTGCTTACTATAAAGTCGATCATAATTCGCTGGATGATGCAAATCATGCAGGTGTCCGGATGGCAACAATGCATCGGGTCAAAGGATTAGAGTTCGATACGATGTATGTGGCTGGTGTTAATGACGGGGTTTTACCGTTAGCAATTTTAGAATCTGATGATCCAACAATAGTCAGAGAACACGAATGGCGTGAGCGTTCTTTGCTCTATGTAGCTATAACCCGCGCAAAACGATTTTGTTCAATATCAGGGTTTGGGACGTTATCGAAATTTATTCAATAAATTGGAAGCATACTGAGCAGTAAATCGTCATGTGAAGTTGCTTTGCGCCGACAACCTGCATGCCAAAATGGTCGAGGTTAACGATGAAAGAAACCTGGTGAAAAGGGTTCCCGCATTATCCCAGGTCGAAGACTGGATTGCGCAAGCCAAGGAAATGCCTCGTGTGATTAATTATTAAGTGAGCTTACGCTTAGAATAGTATAGTAAGAGGTCACGCTACGAAACGATTGTGAATGATATGATTCTCACCGTACAGCGGAGACCGATTAATCGGTAAAATTCATGAAGTAACAAATAAGACTTATATCTATGTTGAGTGGCGTTTTTCTTTCGAGACTCGCGTGTTAGTTTCATTGTTCTTCAAACGCCGGTCGCGTCGTTGAATCGGCGTGGTGTTTTTCAACATGGTGCAGAGGCGAGCGCGTTCGATGCCGGCCGCCAGGTAGACATAGGCAATCGCGCGAACTTCGTAGGCATAGATGAAATCACCATCGGGGGACTCGATGGCTTCCGGCGTCAACCGAAAGCCTCGCCAGGGTTTGCCCAGGCAATCGAGTTTACCGCCCATCAATTCCAGGCAAGCCGATACTGATTTAGGCAGTCGATTCGTCTGCCAGTTACGCACGGTTTTTTCCGTGACCTCGAAAAAATGGGCCAGTTCTTTTTCATTATGAAAACCGGCATCGAGCATGAGCCAACGGAAATCACAGTGTCTCATCACGCCCACCTAACACGAATGCGCCCCGAGCCGGTGTCGTTCCGTTGACCCGGGAATGGGAAACAGAAACCGAAGAATGACGTGAAAAAGCGTAAGAAGGCTTTTACGACGGCGCCACGCATTCTGCCATAACTTCGCATAATGTATATTATGTCAAATCACTAAAGTATCTCCGTATCGTCGCCGCAAACGCCTTTTCCAAATTGTGCGCGATCTTTTATGGTCTATTTTTTCGATTCGCTGGATGCATCAACCGGCCATCGGCTTGTGTGCCTGTTAGGTGGGCGTGATGACCCCGTCCGATTTCCGTTGGCTGATGCGTGACGCCGGTTTCCAAACCGAAAAAGAACTGGCAACCTTTTTCGAGGTCACCGAACGCACCGTCCGTAACTGGCAGCGTTATCGCTTGCCGAAATACGAAGTCCGCGCTATCGCCTATGTCTATTTGGCGGCCGGGATCGAACGCGCCCGGCTTTGTCCGATGTTGCAACAAACGACGCCGATTCACCGCGGCAATCGTTGCCGGAAAGCGGAAAAACCGGCGTTGACCGTCATCACGGACACGGCGCGTCCCTTCAAACGTGTGGCGCGGAACTGACACATTCCTGTTGAACCGTTGCGTCGCCAAAGATGGCGCTCATCACAACGCACTGGGACGTTACATCGATCCATGTGATGTGAAAAAATGTCGTGTGATGATGGACTGACAAACTACTATCGATTCTCAATCAATAACTATTAACTTTTTAAAGAACGATATTACCTGGCCGATATCCGAGGAAAATCGTGTTTTCATGGAGATGCCGATGAATCAATCCCATTTTCACTGGTTGCTTGTCGATGCCGGGTTCCGAGATGAAAAAGAACTGGCGGCTTTTTTTGAGGTCACCGAAAAAACCGTGCGTAATTGGAAAAAACAGCGTCCACCCAAAGCCGTGCGATTCTGCTTGGAACTGATGAGCGGCCGGCTGGATTGCCTGGGCAATCCGTGGCGTGGTTTTCGGTTGACGCCGGAAGCGATCGAGTCGCCCGACGGCGACTTTATTTACGCCCATGAAGTTCGCGCGATCGGCTATGTGTATCAAGCGGCCGGCATCGAGCGCGCTCGCCTCTGCACCATGCTGCACAATACTACGCCGATTCAGCAACGCGGCCGACGTTTGAAGAGCGATGAATCTGACACACGAATTTCGGAAAGAAAAAGCCACTCAACATAAATGTTTGTTATATTCATTTTCACGCCATTAGACTGAACGCATGGATGCGTGGCAAAACTGGATTCGCTTAATGTACGTTCGGTTTATCCTGAGTGGCGGTGTCGCTATTTTTAGGTCAATGTATCTCGAGGCGATAAAAACACCACAGGCTTTCCGCTCTGCACCATCCGCTTGTTATAGTTCACTCGATCGATACGGGCGCCGGTGCTGTCGCACAGCATAATGATATCCTGATTATTCGAAAGCTGAACGGGACTGATGTCCTTGATGGCCACCGATTCGCCGGGATGCATGATGCGTTCGTTGGGATCCGTCAAGACGTTATCGAGCAATAACTTCTTGTAGGAGTTGTCGGATAGCGTCCATCCGGTAATATCGACGGTTTCACTGCCCAAGTTGTGATCAAGGACACCCATTCGTGATGGGCATCGGGTCCTTCCGGATTGACCATCGCCGAGGCAATGAAAATATCCACGATATCGTCATTAAGCGTTTGTCTCTTCAGCCCTGAGGAAATCATGTCTTCAGCCCTCGAGACCTCGATGCGCTCCGGCACATGCACGACGTTTTCATTAGGCTGTGCGTTATCCTCGCGATAATACAACGGGTTTGCCTCGTAAATGCTGTTTTCGAATCGGAACCGGTCAATTGCTCGATTTCCGTAATAGTGACTTGATAATGTTCATTATTGGGGTAGAACAAGCAGTCGTGTCACCAGCCGCCATTTCAATTAGGGCAAATCCAGCCGGGTATTCATATCGAGGTCAAACCGCCCGTACGGATTGATATGTTCCCAAATCAGTGGAGTTAATGCGGCGTAGTCTCGTATTGTCATCTTGCCCTGCCAGTGCGGCATGGCTAACACCTTCTGAATCATCAACGTGTTGATGTAAACCATGCAGTTTTGAATGAGATGCAGGGATAGCATGCTAATTTCGTGGTCTTCCTGGCGATTGCTTGACATTTCACCACGACGAGCAAAGAACACGAAATCAGTTGCGCCATTCCATTGCTCAACCACATTCAGTCCTTCGTGAATTTCCCGGCGCAACGATTCATCGTGCAGATAACGGCATAGAAAAATAGTCTTAATCGCCTTGCCTAATTCTGCGAATGCCTTGTAAGTGGGATGCTGTACGTTCTTCCGAGTAAATCGCCGTAAGATAGCTTCTGTTTCCGCTGTTCGAAGACGAAGAGAGGTCGTGTATTTCACCATTTGATCATATTGCTGCCGAACGCAATCCCAATCAATCGGTTTTGTTAAAATCTGTTGTAAATTTGGATAGGCATCAGCCATACCAACATCCGGCCGATTTAACTTCTGCGAGTGAATAGCTTTTAGTCTGGGTAGTAACTGAAATCCTAATAAGCGACAAAAGGCAAACGCAACCGTGCTTTGGCCGTGAGAATCGACATATTGGCGGTCAACTTCCATCTCGGTGCAATGATGGATAACGCCTTCGATCATTGACGCCACTTCCGAAGAGGACGGCGATTTAAGTTGCGAATGGATGCACAATGAATTGCGTTCGACATGCCAGTAAATCATGATGCCGCGGCCACCATAACGAACATGCCATTGTGTGGTTAGGTTCTGATCCCATGCGCCGAAATGCTTGGAGTCGGATGCGCAAGCGGTAGTACCGTCACCCCATATTGCTGGATTACGAGCATGTAACGTACCATCGGCGACAATAGCAATCGCGCGGCGCATGGCTTCGACGCCAATATAACGGCGACGAACATAAGCCAAGTCTCTTGCCGTTGTGCCGGAATCAAGCCCGGCCATGCGCTGTAAGCCCGCATTGGTACCAAGACCGTGTAGGCAAAGTAATAATCGTGGCTGCAACACTGACCGATCCATCGTTTCATAGGAAGTCGGACTTTTCAATACGTCTGTAAAACCCAGCCGCAGATCGGTTTCCTTTACGACATCGAGCAAACTGGTCATCGGCCACAGCGTATTAAGTTCGGCTTTGAGCGTTGCCAAATTGGGTGGTTCGGGCTGGGCGTCCAACGGTGTTAAGATGATCCAGCCGTTATTTTTGTCGCTGAGTCGGACGTAAGGATTCTTTTTCAGGCTAGTGTCGAAGGCGTTTAATGCTTCGCGCATTTCGGCCTGTAAATTGGTGATGAACAGCTCCGCATTGAGCGGCAGATTTAACGCTTGATAATAGTCTGCACGGTTCTCATTGAAGTCGCTTGGCAGGTCTTCATCGGGATTGCGGTAACGGTTTGCACCGACCACCCAAATTTCCTTGCAGCGCAGCCGTTCGCGTAACGCTTCAAGCACAGAAATTTCATAAGTGATGCGATTGACGCGATCCCGGTCGGCGGCGTCCTTTTCCATCACAGCCTCACGCCATAATCCGCGCACTACGCCATCAAGCGGCACATGTTCATCGGCCGGAAAGGTATGCACCTTGGTGTCTGCAAAACGTTTTACCAATTCAAGCGCGTCCATCACCGGACGGTGAAGGTCATTGTTGCTCCGAAATTCCAGGGCGCTCAGCAAAGTAGGCACCATGCGGCGATAGTGGCCTTTGTACGAATTGCGAATCACGGTTCGCAGCGTAATTCGGTAGGTCGGTCCGGTGGCTTTCCATTCTTTAACCAAATCACGTAGGGTTTGTTCGCTGACTACGGGAAATACCACATCGCGCACCACCCCATCGGGTTGGGCTAGCGTGGCATCTGCCAGTTCGAACAATAGGTTTTGTTTACCGGAAACGCGCTTAAGGTCTTCCAACAATTCCCGCTCGACTTTACGCTCAGCCCGTGCGCCGATCCGATGAATGGTTTCAATCAGCAAGTCCACAAGATCATCGGTCAAACTGCGGGCACGCAAGTAAACGAATGCTGCCAGCCAAGTAATACGTACCGCATCGGGATGTCTACGTAAATCGCGGGGCACTTCGACAGAAACGCGTTTACGGCAACGTTCCAAATCAAGCGGTGATACCTTATCGAATAAATCGGCCGGCAAACCGATTTTCCGGATGATTTCTAATTTAGCTAATTCGTCTTGCATGCTGGCAAGGTTTGGGCGGCCAGGATTGCCTAACAGTTTCAATAAGAGCGCCGACGCACTGCCGGTAGCATCTTCTTGGTCGTTATTCTCGTCGTCGCCCTTCTCCGGTCGCAACAAGGCGTCCAAATTCTCGCGCTGTTTGGGCGAAAGACGCTCATAGACAGTATGATGGAAACGGTCTTCGTGAGCACGTAATGCGCTACGTGCAATGCGGTCCATTCGATCAGGCGTAGGCGGTTCAATGGAAAGCTCGCGACAGCGTGCTTCCAATCGAACAATCATGGGTTCGATATCGCCACCTACTTCGCCGGCAACATGATCGCGTAGCCAGGCCGTCAGTATTTCCGCATCGGCAATCGTGGCCTCGCGGAAACCGAAACGGATTCGTATTTCAGCGCGTAGCCGTTCGGCAGTACGGCCCGTCAGGATAGCCTCGCCATCTATTGGAATCGTTACTTCTAACTGCTGGCCTAATAAAGCTATACCTTGCGTTTCAATTTCGGATTCATCGCGCGGGAACCTGCCGCGTTCGCGGAAGAAAGTCAGCAGAATAGCAAAGCCTAACCGGTTTGCTCGGTTCTTGGACATGACCAGCGAACGTTCGGCAGGTGTCAGTACCCACTGATTTTTCTCGCTACTAGTGTCCATAGTGCCGCTATGGAGTTAGATTTGATGCAGGCCAGCCGATGCGAGCCAAGGTGTCAATCAGCGTGGTTCGCTTGACCTCAAAATTACGACAGACGGCAGCTTTCGACATGCCGTTGTTTAAGGCTTCAAGAATCGCTTCCAATTTTTCCCCGGTAATGGAGGGTGTCGTAAAAGCCCCAACCAGCTACACATACGGTAAAATACCACTATCCAAACCTATTAGAAATAGATCAATGGCAGCCGAAGCGAACATTAGACCCGTCAAGACATTGTATAGCGCCAAGCAATATTCGCTATTCGATGAATGCGAGGTTGAACCGTTACCTGAGTTGATCGCTCAAACGATCTCAAGCGAACGGATGGCCCGTTTTGAAGCGCCCGACCCGCGCGGCTTATCGATCAACGGTAAACCGCTCGGCGAACATCTGGAGCACGCCGGCTTAACCATCCCGTTGAAATTGCGCCCCTTCTTGCAATCGCTATCCTTCGCCGAGTTCGAAGCCCGTTATCGGCCCGGCGGGCGTCCGCCGTATGCGCCATGTGCGATGGTGGGGATCATTCTCTACGGCCTGTTACAAGGCATCAGCAGCCTGCGCGACTTGGAGCGTTTAGCTCGAGCCGATGTGGGGTGTTGGTGGCTAAGTGGCGGTATCATGCCGGATCACTCCGTCATTGGCCGTTTCGTCCATCAGCATGCCGACTCATTGACGACCGAATTTTTCGATCAACTAACGCGTCGTACTTTGAAAGTCACCGGCTCCGGCACGACGGCGTTGGCGGGTGACGGTACCGTGATCGAAGCCATGTCCTCCCGGTTTCGATTGATGAAGGAAGAAGCGCTCAACCAAGCCTTGGCGCAAGCGAAGGAAGCCGCGCAAGCCAACCCAAACGATGCGGCTGCGACTAAGCGTTTGAACGGTCTGGAACAAGCCCAAGCCGAGCTAAAGTCTCGCCAGCAAAAACAAGCCGCCAAAGGCAAAGATCCGGCCAAGACCCAAGTACAAAGCAACGAGCCGGAGGCGGTATTACAGCCGCAAAAGAACTCCAAAGACTTTCGCAGCAGTTATAAACCGTCGGTATTGGCGAACGACAATCGAGTGATCGTGGCTTGCGACGTTCATCCTTCCAGTGAAACCGAGGTGGTGCCGGGCTTACTGGATCGCGCCCAAGCCCTGGGAGGCGTCGAAACAGCTCTGTTCGATGCTGGCTATTTCAGCAATGGCGTCTTGGATACTGCTGAGCAACACAACATCGAATTGCTTTGTCCGGAAGGCCAAAGTGAAGGAGACGATTGGAACAAACAATCCAACAAACAAATCCCCAAAAGCCGCTTTATTTATCAGGCCGACGACGACACTTATCGCTGTCCGGGGCAACAACGCTTGACTCGCCGTCACACCTGCAAAGGCGGTAAAAGTGGCCATGCTTATACCGTCTACGCCTGCGATGCCTGTTCAGACTGTCCGCTGAAATCCCAATGCACGCGTAGCGAAAGCGGTCGCACCCTCAAACGCTATGACAGCGATACCCAAAAAGAAGCCCTGCGCCTGAAAATGGCCCAGCCCGAACCTCGGCAACGCTATCGGCAGCGGCAGGCCATGGTGGAGCCAGTCTTCAGTCAGCTACGCGGTCGCCAAGGCTTGAATCGCTTTCGCCGTAAAGGTTTGGCGGGCGTCAAAGTGGAATTCGCCTTGCACGCCATGGCCTACAATCTGAGCCGCGCATTAGTGGCAGCTCTTTTTCGCGCTTTATATCATTGGCTTAGCCGGTTTATGAGCTCGTTTGACCGAAAGTTCGACATTTGTCATGGTTAAACTACTGACTTGCCAGCTTCGCCGGCCGTGGGAAATACGGCCGGTTTCCAGTGGTAAATCAAAGAAATTGGGGTTTTACGACAGCCTCTAATGGCCGGTGGGCGCCCCCCGACCCGACCGCGTTTTTTGGCCGCTTCAAGACCGGCCACCACGCGTTCTTGAATCAAAGAACGTTCGTACTGCGCCAAGGCACCAAACACATGAAACAATAATTCACCGGAAGGCGTTGTGGTGTCCATCCCTTCAGTCAGTGAACGGAAAGCGACTTGTTTATCTTTGAGCGTATTGATGATGGAAAGCAGGTGGGATAACGACCGACCCAACCGATCCAATTTCCACACGACCAGCACATCGCCTGGTCGGACAAAGTCCAGCGCTTTGGTCAATCCGGCACGGTCATCTTTAGCTCCGGATGCTCGGTCTTCAAAAAGATGTCGGACATCGACACCGGCAGCCAGCAAAGCATCGCGTTGCAAATCGGTGCTTTGTCGATCGGATTCAGAAGACACCCGCATATAACCCACTAACATAGACGGAAAACCCTAGTTTTTATGTTTCCGTATCATATCACTTTCCGACATTGTTTTTCGTTTATTTTTTGAGGGAAGTTGTGTAGGATTTTAAGCACGGCATGAGAGCTGTCGTAAAACAGATGTTTTACGATAGATCAATCCAGACTGGCAGCAATCATGGCATGCTCGCCGTTCGATCTACGATTGTGCGATCGTCGGCTTCCCGACAATATATCTCAACTTATATATGGGATTTGTTATCATCGAGCAGCGGTTAAGTTAAACTGAAAACAATACGATTAAAATGAATATGACGATTGGTCAATTAGCCAAACAAGCGAATGTAAGCATTGAGACCATCCGCTATTATCAGCGTAAAGGTTTATTGATTGAGCCTGAAAAACCCGCCACGGGTTACCGCCGATACCCCTCCAATGCGGTTGTCAGAATCCGGTTTATCAAACGTGCCCAACAATCAGGGTTTACCTTGAAGGAAATCTCGGAATTGTTATCGTTGGATAGCGGTCATTGCGAAGATGTACGAAAAATGGCGGAGCATAAACGCCAACAAATTGACGACCAAATTAGAGACTTAACAGCCCTGCGCCTTGCGTTGGATGCCTTGATTAAAGGCTGTCAGACCGACCCGTCCACAGCACATTGCTCCATCATCGATTCACTTTCAAAATAACCCGCCTCAAATTCGATTCCGTCAGGGAATGATCTCCCCCTTGACTCTGTTCTATGGTACAGGGTTTAGACTTCTAACCATGATCTATCATTGTCTGTTTGACGTTTAGCCAGGATGTACTGCTGAAATAGTGATGCAGACAACAACGATTAATTTGATTGAGGAGATCCATGATGACAACTGAACAAGAAACGACGACTAAAAGCACCTCCTGGCTGGGTATCGGGGCCATACTGGCTGCCATCGGCGCATCGGTTTGCTGTGTCGGTCCTTTGCTGCTTTTAACTTTGGGTATCGGCGGCGCCTGGATGAGCATGTTGACCTCCATGGAAACGGTACGGCCTTTTTTTATCATTCTCACCCTAGTCTTCATCAGCTTGGGCTATCGCAAACTTTATTTGATACCGGAAAACTGCGAGGAAGGGCAAGCCTGCGTCTCATCCGACGTCAAGCAAAAACAACGCTTGCTCTTCTGGATTGGTTCCGGATTGATTTTATTATTATTGGCATTCCCCTGGTATGCCCCGTTTTTCATGGCCTGAGGAGAGCAATGATGAAAATGAAAACGTTATTCTTGGGGTTGTTCTTGTTATCGGGGCTTTTTTTGATGCCAACGGTACAGGCAGAGTCACCGGCTCGGACTCAGGACAGTACCCAGTCAGTCATACTTGATGTGCAAAACATGACTTGCGCGATATGTCCCATCACCATCAGAAAGGCGCTGCAAGCTGTTAACGGCGTCCAGAGCGCCAAAGTGGACTTCGGCAGCAAAACAGCAAAAGTCACTTTTGATCCGCAAAAAACCAATACCGCCGCTTTGATCAAGGCCACCACGAATGCTGGCTATCCGGCGACTGTTCACTCAGACAAATAAGTTAAGGAAATCATGATGTGGACTCAACAACTCAAAATTGACGGCATGACCTGCCCAAGCTGCGCCGAAGGCATCGAGAAGAAACTCAATGCGCTTGAGGGTGTGGACATCACGGTGTCTTACCCGGAAGGCAGCGCCGCGTTGACGGTTACCGGAGACGCCACGCTTGAATCGTTGCTCGAGCACATTGCGCAAAAAGGTTATCAGGTTAAAGCGATTGACGACAAGACAGCCAAAGCCGATAACAAACCGGCAGCGGCAAAGTATGGCGGGCCGCTGCATGTCGCGATTATCGGCACCGGTTCGGGCGCTTTTGCCTGCGCGATCAAAGCGGTGGAAAACGGCGCCAAGGTCACGCTGATTGAACGCAAGGCCATTATTGGCGGCACCTGCGTCAATATCGGCTGCGTTCCGTCTAAAATCATGATCCGCGCGGCGCATATCGCTCACTTGCAGAAAGATCATGCGTTTACCGGCATCAAAAAACACAAACCGGTCATTGACCGCAAACAGCTTTTGGCTCAGCAACAAGCCCGGGTGGAGGAACTCAGAGCGGCGAAATATGAAAACATTTTAGAAACCAACCCGAACATCACGCAGGTCAAAGGCGATGCCCGCTTTAAAAACGCCAATACCCTGATTGTCGATCAGGAACACGGCGGCAAAACCGAAATTAGCGCCGACCGCTTTCTCATTGCCACCGGCGCTTCGGCCAGTATCCCGCCGATTCCAGGCTTGGCCGGAACACCGTACTGGACCTCGACGGAAGCCCTGGAAGCGGACAAGCTGCCGGTACATTTGATCGTCATTGGCTCCTCTATTGTCGCGCTGGAACTGGCCCAGGCTTATTTGCGACTGGGTTCCAAAGTGACCTTGCTGGCTCGTAGTTCGATTCTGTTCAGGGAAGACCCCGATATCGGCTCGGAACTGCATAAAATTCTGGAGTCGGAGGGCATGACCATCCTGGCGCATACCCAGGCGGAAGCCGTGCGCTACCGAAAAGGCCGGTTTTCATCGGGAAAATTCACCATTAAGACCACTACAGGACAAACTTTGGAAGGCGATCACCTGTTGATCGCCACGGGACGACAACCGAATACCCAAGGTCTGGCTCTGGATCAAGTAGGGGTCGAAGTCAGCAAAACCGGCGCTATCATCATCGATGACCACATGCGCACCCGTGTCGAACATATCTATGCCGCAGGTGACTGCACCAATCAACCCCAGTTTGTCTATGTGGCCGCGGCCGCCGGCACCCGAGCCGCCATCAATATGACCGGCGGCGATGCCGCCATCGATTTATCAGCCATGCCCGTGGTGATGTTTACCGAGCCGCAAATGGCCACAGTGGGATTAACGGAAGCCGAAGCGCATTTGAATAATATCGAAACCGACAGCCGTCTGCTGACGTTGGAGAACGTGCCGCGATCACTGGCCAATTTTGACACCCGAGGCTTTGTCAAACTGGTCATGGAAGAAGGCAGCCGCCGTTTGATCGGCGCACAAATACTGGCGCCGGAGGCCGGTGAAATGATCCAGACCGCAGCATTGGCGATTCATCACAAAATGACCATTGAAGAGCTGGCCGGACAGCTGTTCCCTTATTTAACGATGGTGGAAGGCATCAAACTCTGCGCGCAAACCTTTAGCAAAGACGTGAAAGAGCTCTCCTGCTGTGCTGGGTAAACACGACTGTTTGCTTAGGCTTCTATTGCGACTGAGCGTTTGACGGAATTTTCAGCGGTTCCGACTTATGACCAAAAATTAGTAAGTCTATGGAAAATTAGGTTATCCAGCGAAATGGCGGCTGGTGACACGACTGCTTGTTCTACCCCTTATTGTAAAGCGAACGCCCGCTTTTATCTCTTAACGCCGCCTCGTCCTGGTAGATCACGAAAGCGCGAACATCCAATTTGTTCGTCTCTTTGTTTACAAAACACACCACTTTAAAAAAGCCGGCCGGAATCAGGGCTTCCCTCCGACCGGACGGACGAATGGTTCGGTCGAAGTCGCCGTAAAACGGCCCCGAGAAGGACGTAATCTTACCGTTGCTATCCAGTTTTAAGCCGTAGACCCAGTCTTCAAGCCCAACCATTCGTCTTGGTTAAGATTTGCATGTTGTAAACAACTGTTCGAATAAAAGAACGTTTCGTTCGAAGCCAATTGCGCATCGTGAGTTGTTTCCCCCCAAGCGGCCGACGTTCTGCGGGCCATATGCCCCCTATCCCATGGGTTATTGGCGTAATAGGCATTATCCAGCTGATTGTCGGAGCCGATACGGGGATCGATTCGCCAACGATTGCTTCGATGCGTGCTTTTCAGATGATTCTGGTCGATATTCAGACAAACAATCAACGGAGAACGCTTGTTGGCGCAACTATTCATCACGAGCGAATACGTCGGGTAATCGAATATTCGTCCGGCTTCGTATACTTCGGTGGGGATGGGCAACTTGATCCCTCCGCCCAGAAAATCTTAGTTGTAGCCAGCCATTTTGCCTCCGGTAAGAGCAATAAGTTTATCGAGTAGTTAGGTAGAGAAATACCATGTTTTTAATACACTGCCGCTGATAAACTTAGCATAGAATCTAGTGCGATGCTTGTTACCAATCTATTACAAGACATCGCAAAAAACGGGTATTTACCCTGGTGAAGACAATATCCTGATGGCTCTTTAATCATTCCGAGTTATAACACGGAAATGAATAATGTTGTCTCTTTGTACCGAAAGACTCGTCTGAACGGTATAGCATATCTTGCCGCCCTCCCCCTCTTCACTTCCGCGGGCAACCAATAATCCGATAACTGTGGCTTTGGAAATGTAGAATCCCTTGCTGACGGTGTTGTCGTTAAGGCCGGTTAACGCTTCCTTGAGCCGTTTGTTTTATTCGGGGTTTGTATTTGTATGGGCCGGTCTGGAATGGTCGTGCCTGATTTTGTCGATAATTGAACGATTAAAATTGCCGGCGTTTGATTGCATCGCGCAACCCGAATTCCGTGGCAGGATTTACGTGTTCCTTACAGAATTGCGAATGATATTCGCTCATTCCGAAATGTGAACCGCTTTCAGAAAACGCATTTCATGAAAGATAACTTTATTCCTTTCCTACATTTTCGGCTGAATGTCGTTTAGCTACGATCGCTAACCACGGTTGCTCGTGTAAGGGCTTTCCTTCCGGCCGGTAATAAAAGTCGAGTATCTCAAACCCTGCGTTCGTCAAATAGGATTCGCTGGTATCGATTTGCATGAAATGGCCATATCGTTGTCCGTGCCAGCCTTCACCGTCGCCGCGAGGGTTGGATAGAAATAACACACCGCCTGACCTTAACGATGCGTGCAACTGATTAAGCACCCTCGGCAATTCCTGGCTGGGCACATGAAACAACGACGCATTAGCGAAAATGCCATCGAAGGCACTGTCGGGCAAATCTAAACTCAGAAAGGTCTGCTGCAGAATCCGGCAACCGGTATAAGCACGGGCCATGTTGCAAAATACTTCGCTGCCATCCAGGCCGACGGGTCGGTGACCCAACGACTTAAAATAGCGGACATCTCTTCCAGGTCCACAGCCAAGATCCAAAATATCCAGTTGTTTATTTACTGGAAAATGGCCTAAAAATGCCGCATAGTTCTGAGTGACATCGTGGTCTTGTGTGCCCGCCCAAAAGGCTTCAGCATTCTGATTGTAATGCTTCAGGGTAAGTGTTTCGATCTTTTGTAATTGCTCATCGCTTTGTTTCATATCAACCCGTTGTAGAAAAGAAGGTATTGCGTGACCGTTCCTCGCTCAAAATGTAACTGACGATGTCGAGTCCCTAATTCGCTCCGGCAAGACACCTAATATCTAGATTATGGGCCCTGGCCCGCAGTCAACAGTAACTGTGGAAACGGCGTTAAACACCGATTTATAGCGCTTTTAGAAATTATATTTCACAGAAACTCAATTGGCTAACACGTTGAGATTTCAGAATATCAACTACCTCACGCAACAGATTGTTGCGGCCGATCGACTTGAAAATACACTAAAAAATGAAAAAATGTGTCCTCTTTTTTTCGATTTGGAAGAGGCCTGCAATGAAAGTCTTATTAGTTTTGCTTAATTCACTATTTTCGATCGTCATTCTGCTGGTCGCAGGCTTTCAACTCGTACACCTACTATTTAACAAACTAACCGACAAGGGCTTAGAGGCATAGCACGGGCGGGAACCGCCTCTTATTGCTGATATTTGGCTGTTTTCGAACTAATTGAGTATATTGTCTATCGAAGACCGTTTGGCAATTAACACCTTGTAACCGGTGCTTTCTATTAACCTTTTAACCGTTATTGTTTACTGATTTTGATAGAGCAATTTCGGCCATTATGTGAAGTTTCCTTTTATGGATAGCGATATTGCCGCGAGCGCGATGTGATCAGGCTTTGAAGCTTGTATATTGCTCACGAACTTAACATAATTTCCACGATTTCAAGATAGGCAGCAAAGTCTCTGAAGCTCATTCCCGACATGTATTCTATCGAAAATCATCTAATCGCCATTTTCTAGTACCCTTAGGAAGATTGGTTGCCAACCACCCCATAGATTTCGTCAAAAAAGAGTTGGTTGTCTTTTCTATTCTTGAAAATTTCATCTTGAATTTTTCTTGCAAAAACATCAGTTTCCATTGAGTCTTTATTTTCAATCAACTCCTGCCAGTATGAGTCCATATCTAGTTTAAGTTTCTCGAGGTTTTCAATGGAATCCTTGTTTTCTCTGTATTGTTCTATGCAAAAGGTAAGAATAGGCAATAATGGGGTCGCAACATTGAGGACAAAATTATTAAATGTTATGTCGGACAATAAACCAAATACAGCTATTACGGCTCCAAAAATAACAGAAAATTTAAAAATGCATTTTATGTACTCACTTCTTAAACCAACATTCCAAACAAGATTAGACCTTTGGCAAAGAAATCTTGCAACATAAAAGGGAACATTTGCCACAGATGTAGCATACCAATCCTTCAGCTCTGAATAATTCCTTTGTTCTTTAAATATTTCGGCATAAATCTTTACAACTTCATTATCAGGAACATTGCCAACATTTATATCATTCCGAGCTATGATCATTTCTGGTGTATGACTTGAGAAGAAAGCGGTGTAACCTGTTTGGCTAAGATCTCGCCAGATCAACCACCAAACGAGAAGGAAACACCGCCATGGTACATAGTAATGTCATCAACCTGAATAAGCTAGAGCAAAATGATCCGTTGCAAGAAGTGTTGCGAGACGGTGCCCGTAAAATGCTGGAGGTAGCGATTGAAGCGGAAGTAAAAGCCTTTATTGATCAGCATAGCGGGCTGAAGACCGACGAAGGTAAGGCAGCGGTCGTTAGAAATGGTTATTTGCCTGAACGTTCAATTCAAACAGGGCTGGGTGATATTGAAGTCAAAGTCCCGAAGGTTCGGGATCGATCCGGTTCGGGGATCAAGTTTAACAGTCGCTTGGTGCCGCCATATTTGAAGCGAAGCAAGAACATCGAGGAATTTCTGCCTTGGCTGTATTTGCGAGGAATCTCGACGGGAGATTTCCCGGAGACCTTAAAACACCTATTGGGATCGGACGCTCCTGGCTTATCCGCTGCGACGATCAGTCGGCTCAAGCAGGATTGGGAGCATCACTATCGGGACTGGACGCGTCGGGATCTGAGTAATAAACGATATGTGTATGTCTGGGCCGATGGTATTTACAGCAACGTCAGAATGGATGATCGACTCTGTCTACTAGTCATCATTGGTTCCGATGAAACGGGGCGCAAAGAACTCATCGCCTTAGTCGATGGCTACCGGGAATCGGCTGCGAGCTGGGAAGAGGTGTTGATGGATTTAAGGCAGCGTGGCCTCTCTACGGACCCGAAATTAGCGATTGGAGATGGCGCTCTCGGTTTCTGGAAAGCCGTCGCTAAGCTTTGGCCGCAGACCGACCAGCAACGCTGTTGGGTGCATAAGACAGCCAATGTACTGGAGAAATTGCCCAAAGCCATGCAACCCAAGGTTAAAGAGGCGTTGCACAATATCTGGCAAGCCGAGACGCGGGAGGCGGCCTATCAAGCCTTTGATCACTGCCTCGAACGGTTTAGTCCGAAATACCCGAAGGCCATGGAATGCTTGGCAAAAGACAAAGCCTCGATGTTGGCATTTTATGATTATCCTGCTGAAAACTGGCAGCATATTCGAACGACCAACCCGATCGAGTCCGTCTTTGCTACGGTGAGATTGAGAACGACTAAGACCAAGAATTGCGGCAGCCGGATAACCACGTTGGCGATGGCGTTTAAACTGATCGAAACAGCCCAGAGAAGATGGTTTCGGCTTAGGGGCTATAAACATTTAGCCGATGTGATTACCGGCGTGAAATTCGTCGACGGTATTAAACAAACGGGAGATCAAAAACAGGACGCCGCTTGATTCTCTTCTATACACCAGATTTGACAATAGCTCTATCATTCCATTCGAAAGATAAAACATTTGTATCAAATTTTTCTTGTATTTTTGCTGCTAACTCTTTTTTGCTTTTTATTACCGGCACAAGAACCAATATATTTACAAGGGTTACAACAATACTTAAAAAAGCCAGATGGGCAGATAAATCATATTTAAACCACAAAAAATCGCTGTTTGTTAGATAAGCGAATATGGAGAACACGGCTATAAAAATGACATTCGAGAAGACTTGCCACTTCATATAAAACTTAGCATCGCTGTACAAGTAACGCATTGCTGCTAAGCAATCTAAGTTTTCCGTTCTATTCTGCTTAAGTATTATTTCATTATCCATAAGTTGGGAATTCTGAACCAAAGATCTCTCCCCATTTGTTTATCGATTCCTTATGTTTACCTTGTTTTTCTAAACTTCGTGCGTCAAGGGATCTATTGTAATCAAGGTTTGCTCTATCCCAAATTTTTGACTTTTCATCGAGTGTCAAAGTATTTATGTTTCCTTGTATTTCCTTTGGGTCTGGCACATAGCTATAAATATTATCTCTTATATAGAGAAAAGAGCCAGGAAGCTCAATATCAACAAATTGGCTTGCACTAGTTGAGTTTTGATAATAATTTAATAGCATGTTTTCTATTAGATAAGATGACATGCTAGGCATTGTTGGCCTATTATTCCAATATTTCATTGTTCTTAATTGGCCTCCGGAAAAACGGTTAAAGAGGTTGCCGAACTACAGAATCTGTGTGTTGAGGCGGTTCGTATTCGACGACGCAAATGGTTGAAGCATGGTTTAGCTAGCTTACCTGACCAGCCCCGCAGCGGTGCGCCCAGTAAGCTGACGGATGAGCATCGGCAGCAGTTAGCGCAATGGGTTGACGCTGAAGCTTTATCCTCGCGGGAAATATTAACGCGCTTGGTTGAGCGCTATCAGATCCAGATCGGAGCGACGACCTTGCGAAACGAACTCAAGCGCTTGGGTTATGTGTGGAAACGCACGCGTTACAGTTTAAAAAAAAGCGCGACCCCGAGCGGTTCGAGCAAGCCCGGCAAGAGATTAAGGGATTGATCCAGCAGGCGAATGCTGGTGAAATTGAATTGGCCTACGTGGATGAGGCAGGATTTGCAGCGCAACCGCCGAATCGTTCGGCCTGGACAAAAAGTGGCGAGAGCCACGCCGTCACGGCAAAACGGACGCAGCGCTTAAATGTTATTGGTGCTCTGTTATCTTCGGGAGGACTGTTACTGGCCAAATTGTGGAAAAGTGTGAACGGGTTATGGTTCTTTGGTTTTTTGATGGCGTTGATTGAGCGGATCAAAAAACCGGTGGTGGTAATTTTGGATAATGCCTCGATTCATACGGCCAAAAAGCTCAAGCCTTATTGGGAGTTACTGGAAGAAAAAGGCATGCGCTTTTACTTTCTGCCCCCATACAGTCCTGAGTTGAACCGCATTGAAATACTATGGCGCAAAATGAAATATCAGTGGTTGCCATTCAAATCCTTTACGCCAGCTGAACTTGAGCAAGCCATTGAAGAAATTTCCGCTGGTTTTGGCTCTAAATACCAACTGACTTTCTGCTAGGCACTTATTACATTAAGAACATTTCCATTGTTCTGCTGGTTGATTGTTGAAACGCTATCTCGATCAATTCTTGGATCTGTCTTTTTCCATACTCCACTTCCATTTGGGATAAGATAGAATGTTTTCCCGTAGTAGTCCTCTTGTGTGAAAAAGCATGGAACTATATCAAAAGTCCAATCATAACTTGTCAAATTTAGAACAGCGGCTTCTTGCCTTCTATTGATGTCGGCTTTACTGTACTGTGGAACTCCGCTTAAAGCACTGTACTGTGGAACTCCGCTTAAAGCACTCACAAATTTGTTTACTACTTTTATTGAGTTCAGCTTATTTGTGAATGTGTTGCATAAATCCTTAAGGCTTTTAACATCTGAATCTATTGTAATATCAATGTTGTCATGACTATATTCATGATAAGTTCCGCCTCTCGCACTCAAACAAATCATCATATCTATATCATCAAGAGGCCTTTTTTTGGTCCTTCTTGCAAAAGAACCAAAGTTTATATCTCGCTCAGAATATAACTCTGGAAATAATGAGTTTTTAGATGGGAATTTATGTATTTCTTCTATTAGCCAATCCCGACTGCTTCTAGCTTTTTTTACCTGCTCACTATCTAAATTTACTATATCTCTCAAAAATTCATTAAATGCTGATGTTACTGTATTTGCCATAAATTCCTTGTGCTTTGTAAAAATTATCGTCTCCTTATTCTGTTTTCCATTTCTTACTTTTTCATGGCAATATCGAACATCAGGCTAAACACATCCTGCTTGAACTTTTGATTGTCTGAAAACCTTTTATATAGAGTCTACTCAGAAAATATAACCTACTGATTATAAATATTTATTAGGTGATATTTGCTATAATTAATGCACAAAAAACATGCCTTTGACTTCAAAAACCGTGCAGAGATGATTCGAACCACCAGCGCAAAACAACTGACGATAGCCGAATTCGACTGGCCCTTTGAGACGGCCCTGGATAAGAATAATCGCTGGGTCAAGCTCAGTGACTGCATTCCGTGGGACGAACTGGCGGAGAGCTATTATCAAGGCCTGCCGACTGATAGAGGCCGTCCGTTGAAAGACGCGCGCCTGGTGATCGGCGCCGTGATCATCAAACACAAGCTATGCCTGTCTGACGTAGAAACCGTGCTGCAGATCCAAGAAAACCCGTACCTGCAATACTTCGTAGGCCTGCCGGGTTATCAGGCAACGGCACCGTTTCCCCCGTCGTTATTGGTCGAAATCCGCAAACGCATGGGCGAGGCGGTGTTCGAAGGCTTTCATCGGGCCATTATCGAGGCGCATGAAGGCAAAAAGCCGGTCAAGCCTGAACCGCAAGCACCGCTTGATGCGGCCCTGGGTTCCAAGTCTGACACCGGCCCAACCGAAGAAAAGCCCAGTGCTTCCGCGGATGCCGCCTCTGAGCAAACTGGGCCAGAAGGCATGGCGCCTGCGCATCGCGGCCAATTGATTTTAGATGCCACCGTGGTCGAACAAGCCATCCGTTTTCCCACTGACTTGAGTTTGCTGAACGAAGCGCGTGAATTCAGTGAACAAATCATCGACACCCTGTGTGTCCACCTGAAGGTTGGCACTAAACCCAGAACCTATCGCCGGAAAGCCCGCGCCGCGTATCTGGCCATCGCCAAACAAAAGCGTCCTGGCCGGAAAACGTTGCGCCGGGGCATCAAGCAACAATTACAGTATCTGCGCCGCAATCTGGGCCATATCGAGCAACTCTTAGCGCCGATTCCGGAGGGCCAGCCGCTGCCGCTACCCGGCTGGCTGCTTCATCGTTACTGGGTGATCCAGCACGTGTACCAGCAGCAATGGGAGATGTATCAAACCCAGACACGCCGCTGTGACCATCGCATCGTCAGCATCAGTCAGCCCTATGTGCGGCCCATGGTGCGCGGCAAACAAGACCAGCCGGTCGAGTTTGGTGCCAAGCTCAGCGTCAGTTTAACCGGCGAGGGCTTGGCCCATGTCGACCGCCTGCGTTGGGATGCCTTTCATGAAGGCTTAGACCTGGCAGCACAGGTTGAGGCCTACCGCGAGCGATTCGGCCACTATCCGGAACGGGTGATCGCCGACCCCATCTATGGCACGCGCGCCAACCGCGACTACTTGAAACAACGCAGCATCCACTTTGCCGGCAAGCCGCTCGGCCGCCCCAAACAAGTCACCGACGCCAATCGCGAACAACTCAAGCAAGCCAAGGCCCAACGCAGACAAGACTATTTGCAACGCATCCCCATCAAGGGCAAATTCGGCCAGGGCAAGAATGGTTACCGGCTCAATTATATCCGGGCCAAGCGTGCCAACACCTCATTCGCCTGGATCAACACCATCTTCCTGGTCATGAACCTGTTGATCCTGGAAAGGATCTTTTTTGGCCTTAGTCAATGCGGCCTTGCTAGTTTGATGAGGGCAGTTGCACAGGTCTGGGAACAAAGGGTTTTAACTCAGCGCGCTCAGCTCCACTTAGCCGTCCGGCTTGTACATAACTATGGCTGATTTACTGAGTAAACTCTAAGTAATCGTTGTAATTTTTTCCAAGGTTAGCGGTTATGTTTTTACCAAAGATGAATGGCGGATTTCCGACAATTCCATCAAATCCACCCCGTTCGAAAACCTCCGGAAACTCCAGTGCCCAATGAAAAGGCTTCCGTGGCGGTTTGCCTGCCGGAAGGTCTAGGGAGAGTGATTTTCTCGCCTCGGCAAAAATCTTCCGTCCGGTCTCATCGTCACCTTCGGTATAGGCAGTCGCCCATGTGGACAGGTTATCCATGGCATTGTCCAGCGATCGCTGGCTGCCGCCGGAAGCCAAAGCTTCCCCGATCATGGCATCGGCAATGTGTTCGATATGTTCGAGCTTCTGTCTGGCTTCTTGATCCAGCCGCTCCATGTATTGAACGTCACGAATATCCCGAATCGGGATTTCCCGAAGCTGCTTGCGGAGCGATAACGCATCCTCAATCGTCGCTTCGACATCGGAAGCGAAGATGGACGTAATTCGTTTCTTTTCCGGATGCAGCGAGAACTTGGTCAATTGTTCCAACTTGGTCAATCCGAGCAGACTATCGCCGGAGCGTAGATTGTGGTCGAGAAAGCCGAAGGGTCTTCCCTTGGCCAGCGTGATCAACCAGATGGACAGCTTTGCCAGCTCCACGGCAAGCGGATTCAGGTCGACGCCATACAGACATTTTTCAGCCACCAAACGCCGGGCGATCATCAAGCGCTCGTCCAACGAATCGGGCATCGGTTCGTAGCAGATGCGCGAACGGTTTCAGGCGATCGGCCAGTTCCATATCGCCACCACAGACCGTGACGATCTTGCCGAAAGTTACATCGTCCAACTCCTTGACCAACGCATTGGTAATGGCGCTCCTACTTCTATGCGTCCTGTTTTCGACGATGGATATCAGGTCTTCCTCACCTTCCAGTCGAGCCGATTCGAGCTCGGCGAGTGCGATGTTCGGATTCTTGGCTTTCTGGGAACCAATCAGCCCGAGTGTGTCTTTTTTCAACCTGCGAACGGTATGTTCCAACAGACCTTCGTAGACATGCCCGATTTGTTCGACATCCAGAGCCTTGTAGGAAAGTAGTAGCGCTCCGCCTCGTTGTTCCAAGACCTGCAACGCTTCGAGCAGCAGCAACACGGTTCGGTTGTCGATAGGAAGTGGTTGTGCAGGCGTCTCCTGCCAGTGCGTTCCTTTGGCCCGTCCTTCGAGAAACGGAAAACGATCCGGGTCGAAAAGCGATCCACCCAATGCGGGCATCCGCAGCGATTCATGTTCGATACCGCCATAGACGGCTCTGAAAACGGCAAGCAGCCGGCCCCAGGCACGTGCCTTCTTTCCAGAACTTCGTGGCCGTGTTGATCGGCTTCTTCGGCCAGTTGTCCACGCAGGGTGGTGATGGCGTAATGCTGATCGTACACCGGATCGTCGAGCAGCAAGAGACCTCGCTCTTCGGCGCAAAGAACGAACACCAGCCGCATCATCACCGTCAATCCTGCCTCGTACAGTTCAGCTGGTGGCACGTCATGCAGGAGTTCCCTGTTTCTGTCCTGATCGGCCTTGTCCAGACACTGGACCAACACCTCGACGGCACGCTTGACCTGTTCGCCGAGGGTATCCGTCACTTCTTCATGGTGCTGGAGCGAATCTTCGAGTATGGCAGGAAGTGTCTCGTCCTCGGGACCGAACCAGCGCCTCACTCCCAGCAAAGACTGAAACGCCTTCAATGTCACCGGCTCCTGAAACCAGAGACGGGCGTACCATGATACATGGGAAGAGGTGCTGCCCACCGGTGCGTTCACCAGCATCCAGCGCTCGCCATTGGTGACTAGCCCGAGTTGGACTCCTTTGTCACGACAAAGCAGGGTCATCCGTTCGAAAACCGGAACCGGCCAGCCATCTCCGACAGTCACTTTTTCCAGATCCGTGCCTTCGGGCAGGACGGAGAGGAACATCATAGGGGAACCGTCTCTCTTCAAGACATAGTCGGGCTTGAATCTGCCATCGCCATCCGGAGACTTGTAGGTGAAGTCGTCCGTCGCCAGTATCAGCGCCAAGCCCTCGTATTCCAACAGTTCTTTGAGTACAAGCTCTATCCAAGCCCGGTGCATTTCGAGAAGCTGCGGATCGTCTTCTTCCACCGCCTCACGCCATTCCTCGTATGCGGAGCGGATACGTTTCTTCCCATAGGTGTCCAACGACTCCAGTCCCTGCGGAAAAATCTTCTCCAGCACGGCCACGGCCAGAAAAGGACCGGACACTTCGATCATCGAGAGCCACTCGGTATGTTGAGACATCTGTCTTGTCATAGAACCTTTTCCTTGAACGTAGATAATTTGGGCACGCCAGCATTCCGTAAATGCTCGTATATCCTATCGAACCATTCCGGTGGCCGAGTGGAATCTTCATTGCAACCAAGCGGAACCCAAATGACCATGCCCGCACGAGCGCGCGTCAGTAACACTCTATATCTATTACGAACATAGCCCTTCTCTACTTCCGAATGACAGTATTGCCATTTGGAACCACGAAATTTACGGTATACCCAAGAACTTCGTTTTTCATCTAGCGTGAGGTCTCCGCCCCAACAAAGACCAACCCAATCTAACTCTAAACCTTGACATTCAAATTCAGTTGCAGGCACCTCAAGTGTATAACTGGATCGAACATCATCTGGAGAAGAGAGAAACCATTTTTCGAAAGCGTATCCGCTACGAAACGAAGTTGAATTCTCCAACCCATAAGCTCTCAGCCGTTGGTCTTCCGAGCCACAAACCAATCCACACCGCTTGTGGAGATCCCCGCCACTTCTCAACCTCAACCATTCACGTGCATCACTCAGGCTTCTCGTCACGAATAATGGAAACTCCTTGGTAACTGGAAAACTCTTACAGGCGGCGGCAGAATTCGGCTCCAACAATTGGTTGACCCAATCGGTAATTTTTTGGGCTCGATGGCTACGTACACTCACGGTCAAGTGGGCCAGGGGTTCGGAAGTGAAAGCAAGCTCTGTTGGAACTCCATGTTCGAACAAGCGATGTCCTGCCACGCTTGAACCACCCGAAATCACTTCCGGTGAGGCTATCACATTCCAATTGCATGTCGTTTCTTGTAGAGCTCTTCCCCACTCCCCAAGCCCAGCTTCGCCAAGAAATATTTCCTGACCTCCCCCAACGAGGCCGATGACGACGGACCAGTCAGGTGTTCTTTCCATGACGGACAGTAGTTCGAACGGCTCGGAATAATCGACGGCTTGTTTCCGTTTCATTTGGCGCCTGTCCCAGGCACGCTGGGATTCGTCAAAAACGACGACATGCTCGTGTGGAACAGCCCCGCAATTTTCTCGATGGTAACGAAGAAACTGGTGGACATTCTGAATGAAAGTCGAAACTTCGTGTTCGGCCTCGTTTCTCCGGCGCCCTGCTTTTTGTTCATTGAGCACGAGAGCTTCTCGCACGACTTTTACCAGTGGTCCATTTCCTGAAAGAAAGATTCCCGATGGACCTTGCTTGGAACGAATGGATGGATCGTGGACGACATTCAAACCGGTCAACGTCTTACCTGCACCAGGCACACCGGTAATCAGAATCAATGTTCTCTTTTTTTCAGCTTTGGCTGAAAGAATTGCTTGAGCCACCATATCGGTCGTTGCCGATAAGTTTTCAGCGTAGTTGTGTGAGATGTCACGGACACTATGATTTTCGTAAAGAGTTTCTGCAGCCTCTATGATCGTCAGGGTAGGACGATAAACTGAAGAAAGCCATGTGCTTGCATCCAATTTTTCAGTGTTGCAACTCTCTTTCAAAATACGATAACTCGTCCCCAAAGTTGTTCCACGGGTTGCAGCATTCGCCCTAAACAGCGGGGCAACAAGACTTCCATTCAGGCGATAGACATGCTCATCAATGGGTCGAGCGTCT
Organism: Methylomarinum vadi; assembly: GCF_000733935.1. Classification (NCBI taxonomy): domain Bacteria; kingdom Pseudomonadati; phylum Pseudomonadota; class Gammaproteobacteria; order Methylococcales; family Methylococcaceae; genus Methylomarinum; species Methylomarinum vadi. Next base: position 558,068 of record NZ_JPON01000001.1, on the reverse strand, counting down.
GTGGCACATAAAACAGGGACGATGACTCTACCAGAACTTTCTGCATGAAAATCTCTCAAATTGAGAGCGTAATCCTCAGCCTGCCATCTGGATGCCGCATCATACTCAGTAGCTCCGAACTTGAACTCAATGACAAAAACCATGTTGTCAGTCAATACGAGAGCATCTGGTCGCTTCTGACGCCTTGGGATTGGATACTCCAAAACAAGGGTCCAATCGCCAACATGGCTGATTGATTGAGCTATCTCGTTGAAGGTGTTTTTAAGAACCTCAACCTGTTGATTCCAAACGTTGATTTGCTTGCTATGTTGTTGACTGATACCCGATGAGGCTATCTTTTGCGAAAGTACACCAACTACAGTGTCTGGGTTACAATCCAGGAACTCCTTTACGGTTGAAGAATACCCTGCCTTCATGAAATGCCTCCCTTTTGTGACTCAGGTACGAGAAAGACCAAGGCCACCGGGAAGGTTCTATCGGTCAATCCTGCGTAGCGTTTCTCTATCGCCGCCTTTTCCATTTCCCGCTCTTCGGGAATTCTGGCCAGTCGCATTTTCAGGGCTTCGATATCCTTGCGAATCTGGTTGCGTTCCTCGGGTTCGAATCCGGGAAGAACCATCTGTTTCGGGAGGGCATCCTCCTTCAGCTCGCCCTTTATCGTTTTTTCGAGTTCATCGAGGACGTTCGTCAAATCGGTTATCTCGCCATCCTTCCGACGTGCCAGCGTGTTTTCGAGGAAGCGAAGCCTGTCTTTCGAACGGGCTTCCATGGTGGAACGAATGGAGCTCTCCTGTTTTTCGAACCGCTCGGTAAGGATATCCAGAAGACCGCCTTTCGGATCGAAGGAGGCTGCCTTGGTCAGTAATTCCTGCAATCGGCCTTGCTGCGGTATTCTCGAAAATCCGGTGTGTTTGAGCTCGCCGCCGGAGATCGTTATCTCTTCGTGAAGGCGGTGATGGTCGCCCCCGGTGATGACCAGCCGGGACCAGACAAGCACGGCGGGTGTCGAAATTTCACTGTCGGGAACGGTCTTGACACTCACACGGTGCAGTTTTTTCACGTCATCCAGCTTCCAGAGTTCTTCCCGCAAAAGCCGCAGGCACATCTGGACGAGTCGATGGTTCAAGTGGGCCAAGACGACATCGTCACGACCCTTCGCCACCTCGTGATCGAAAGTGATCGGTCTTCTTTCACCGGTATGGGGATGTTCGAGCCCGGCAGTCGCACGGCCCCACGAGCCGGGAAGTACAGGCACCTCGAACACGCTGCCTTCCGGTGCTCCCGGTAAAGAGACTGGTTTCAAAGATGGTTTTTCTGCCAGTTCCAGAGCGATGGAGACGGCTCTGTGTATATGATCTGCCGAAAGATGGAAGTCGGTCTTGGCCTCCATGAGCCTTTCATGCAACTTGTCTATCTTTTCCTGAAGGCGACGCTCGGCGGACACATATTTTCTGGCCTTCGCGGCTTTGCCTTCGGCGTCGGCGGTATCGAGAACCGTTCTCTTGCCCAGCATGGCTTCTTCGATTTGCTGGGCGATAACCGGGCCTACACTCCCGAGATCTTCTCGGATGGTGTCGATCTTGAGTACCGCTCTCATCAGGTATTCATGGTCTCCTTCTATCTGGCCGACCTTTTTCGAGTGGATGGATTCGTTCGACTCGAACCCTTTTCCCACTGGATGCCAGATGAAGACTTCGGATTCCTTCTGGCCGTGTCGGTCGATACGACCGTTCCTCTGTTCCATGACGTTCGGATTCCACGGAATCTCGATATGGATCATGTGGTTACAGTAGTTCTGCAGGTCGATACCTTCGGAGGCCGCATCGGTGGCCAACAGTATTCTGACGGGTGAAATATCCGGATGAGCCTGAAATGCCGACTTGATCTTTTCACGATCGTTCTGGTCGACACCACCATGCATCAGCATCATGCGCTCGCCGCCGAAGCCGTAGGTGGTCAGAATTTGTTCCATCCATACATGGGTGGCGCGGAACTCGGTAAAGAGAATCACTCGCTTACCGTTCCATTCGCCATCGGTCTTCAAATGCGCTTCGAGCCAGTCGACGATGGCCGACGCTTTGGCGTCCACCCGGTTTTTCGATTTTTCGGCCCATGCGGTCAACTTGTCGAGCATCTGCCGTTGATCCTGATCGAGAGGGACCGACAATTCACCGGCAGCTTCCACCGCTTCGTACTGGGCATCTTCGTAGAGCTGGTCGTTGGCAAAATCCTCTTCCGCCTTCAGGATGGCTTTTTTAAGGATCTTGTCGTCCATGGCCCCGGCCTTTTGTTTCGGTCTGGGACGCTCCAAACTCTCCCGGTGTTTGGCCAGCGTTCCCGCAAAAGCCATTGGGGAAGAGAAAAGTCTCTTTTTCAAGAGTTTGTGGACGAAGTCGGAGCCGTATTCGAAGGAACTGCCCTTGACGCTCTTTGCACGGGCAGCCGTGAATTGTTTCAGGAGGTCGTGTATCTCACGTTCCTCAGCCGAGTAATCGACCTCGAGAGGCATCAGCCTTCTTTTCGGATACAAAGGGTTTCCGTCTGCATCGACCAGATCCGTCTTGAGCCGTCTGACCATCACACGTTGCAGCTGTTTCTCGTCGGGCATGACGGATCGGGCGAACCGCTGGTCATCCAGCAATTCCAGCAACGAGGTGAAGGACTCCTGATACCCGTTGTGCGGCGTGGCACTCAGAAAAAGCCGGTGTTCGAAATGCGGAGCGATTGTTCTGATCAACCGATTCTCTGACTTTCCAGAGCGTACTTGGAGGCAGTCGACGGTGCGACATTGTGTGCTTCATCGATGATCAGAATGTCGAACTTTCTCGGATAAGTAATGGTCGGAGGAAGGCAATCTTTGACAAGCCGGAGACCTTCACCGCTTTTCATCCAGTCCATGGAAGTGATGAGTCGCGGGAACGAAGTCCATGGGTTGGCATGTATGCCTCGTTCACGTCGCAGACGCTTGATGTAATCGGTATCGACAATCCGGAATTCCAATCCGAACTTTTCCCACATCTCGACCTGCCACTTGACCTGCAGCGAAGCCGGACAGACTATGAAGACCGTTCTCGCACGATGACGGACAAGCAGTTCCTGCACGACAAGCCCCGCTTCGATGGTCTTACCCAAACCGACGTCGTCCGCAATCAGCAGGTTGACTCGGGCCATGTCTATGGCACGTACCAATGGGTCGAGCTGGTAATCTTCGATGGTGATTCCGCTGCGGAAGGGAGCCTGCAGGAAGGACCTGTCGGCATTGGTCACCGCACCCCAACGGACGGCATCCAGAAAGGCGTCCGATTTATCCTCGGAATCGATGCCGGTTATACGAGGCATTCCGGCCTTTTCGAGAACCTGGGCTCCGGGTTCTATCTGCCATACCACTTGGAGCTCTTCACCCAAAGCGTCCTCGTCCAAGGAGGACAGGGTCACGACATGTTGCTCTCCGTTGGCTTCGAAAGATTGTCCCTGAACGTCGCTGACGACCCATTGACGTCTTCTGACTTCGACGAGTTGTCCGGGTTCAGGTACGGACGTAATAAAGTGATTCGATGAAGTTTGGTACAGTTCGTCCATAAGTCGGTCTTCCCTTTATGTGATTGAAATAATGGGGCTTCAATTCTTGTCTGTTCGTCTATCGAGGCGGTTCACGTGATCCTGGATGCTTCGCCCGATGACCTCGCCAAGTATCACCGGCACGGCATTGCCGATGAGACGACCGATAGTTTTCTTGCTGATCGGCTCTCCAGGAGGCGTGAATTTGTATCCATCAGGAAAGCTTTGCAATATCGCTCCTTCACGTAACGAAATCGCTCGGTTTTGCTCCGGATGACCGAATCGGCCATTACCGAATCCGTAAAACTGTGTCGTCATGGTCGGCGCCGGTTCTTTCCAACTCATCCGCCCATATACGCTCGGATACGTTTTCCCTGAATCTTTTTTGTGACAATCGGCGACGAGTTCTCTAGGCCAATCCCGCCAAGAACCTCCGGGGCGAGAAGCGAGGATTCTTTTGAGATTTATCGGTGAAAGTGTCGCACTCTGATGAAGGGGATCCCGAGAATCTACTTCTCCCGCTTTCAAGGGAGGAAGGTCTCCGATGGCGTGATGGACGGTTCGCCTCTCGCTTTCCGAATGAGTTGGTGGTATGAGTTCGATCTCCCCGAGCCTCGATGCGAGCAACACCAATCGGCTTCTTTGCTGGGGCAATCCGTAATCGGCACAATTGACCACTCGATAATCGACTTCATATCCTCGGTTTTTTAGATCGTCGACGAAATCTCGGAAAACGTTTTGTTCCACGAGGCCTGGAACGTTTTCCATCGTCACCAATTCCGGACATGTTTCACGAACAAAACGTCCGAACTCGAGCAGCAACCACCACCGTCTATCGGTCGAATTCGCTTTTTGATTGTAGGATGAAAATGTCTGACAAGGCGCGCAACCAGCCAACAGTTTCAAGTTCGCCCCGGCGAACGTATCGACCACTTCATCCCCTCTCATTTCCTCGACGGATTTGAGCAGAAAACGAGCGGCGTTGTTTTCCGTATAGGGATAAGCACAAGCCGGGTCTATATCCACGCCCAATTTGACTTCGATACCGGAATTTTCCAAACCACGCGTCAAACCGCCTGCGCCACAAAACAAATCGACGGCTTCAATGCGTGGATGTTGTCCATTTCATTCGGTCGATATTCCTTGGTGGGTCATTTCATCATTCCAGATCGATCAGTAAGTAATTGTCATTTATTTAAATATTTGAAATGAACGCACAATATTCGATAGACACTGGGGGGCTCTGATTCCCAATTTTTCAGCTATCGCTTGCCTCGTCATTCCTTTTTCGATCAATTCAAAACACGTTTTAACCGTCGGCTTACGTCCTTCATATATTTGGAGTCGGCCCAAATGCCTTCACGGACATTTGGGTTTTTATCAGTTTCCACAATATCGTACCCGACACCTAAAGAAAATAGTGTAGAGTATCAAAATATTGACGACTTCTCATTCCTGAATCAAATGCGGATTCACTTTTGGTGGTTCATTTTTACCAAATACCTGAGAAGTATTCGGAAATAGAATCACATTGACCTTAGCTGATTTGTTGCTTCCTACGACTTGGTAACTGATCACATTCAAACCTCGCCCGTCCTTCATATGCCAATTCTTTTTCAACACCTTTTTCTGGAATGAGGTCCATTCAGATTTATCTAATTTTTGTGATAGCACATAATCCTGAAATATTCCTGGCGTGATCAGTGCAACGCCTTCCTTGACGACATGAACCCTCGCTCTAGGCCGATTGGTCTTGATCTCACCTTTATGAATTCCTGAGCTCAACCATGAAAAAAATTGCTCAACCGGGTCGTTGGTATCCTTTTCTGAATCAGTTTTAAAACTAGCCGATTGGTCGTCGGTAGATTGGTTCATGAACTGAGGTACTTGGACGCCATCCGCTTTTTTTTGCGTTGTATCTACCCTTGGGTTTTGTGGAGTGGAGCCTGGCTCGGTGTCCTTGGATTTGCTTTCTTGCATGTGTTGCGAATCAACCCCGTGGCCGTCACCCAGAGAATCCGTATCTGATGGAAGAAACTCCGCTAAATCGAAATAAGCCACAGCGCCTTGCGAATCCGAAGAAGACTCATCGGCTACCGTAGGAGGTGTCTCTTCGTTAACCGATTCCGAGTCACTTGCCGATTCGTTCGCGGTGACATTGGTTCGAATATCCGTATTGTTCTCGGCAATCGGTCGAACTTCATCGTCGGCCACTGATTCCATTTCAGCTGGTACAATCCGACCACCAAACTCATCCGGCCGATTGTCTGGATTCGTCCAAATTTTCGCAACCGCAATCCGGATCATGGTCAATTCATTACGCCACCCTTCCCCTTCGACGACGGCTGGCCAGATCGCTTTGTCGCCATACGGGATCAGTACGCCATGCTCTTGGAGTATGTCGAACATACGGCCGTTTTTCGTTGGTATGCCGGAGTGCCCTTCTTGGGTTAATTGATCCCTGATTGCATCCACGGTTCGCTTGCTCACCAGCCAACAGTCGTCGCCGCTAACCCAACCGGCCGCGCCATTTCTGTTTAACGGCAAATCTCCTTCGTTCAATAAATGGCGCAAAGCGGTCAACATCTTTTCGTGCAATGGTTTCGTTCGGACGGTTGACATTCGGCTGGAATCTGCGCCCAGGTTCGTGGCTACGGATTTGCTATCGGCAGAGCCAACAATCTCACCGATCGATGAGGCATTTTCGATATCACCCGACACGCAAGCCAGCCATTGCTCAAAAATGTGTCGATCGCCGGATAACCAGTTTAATGCGTATGACGGAATGATTCGATGGATTAACAGCAGCGAGGCTTTCTCATGCAGGCGGTATTTCCGTCCGCGTTGGAACTCCGTGCTGTACCATACACCCTGCTCGTCCAAAAACGAATCCCAAGGCGACCAGGGTATTGCCTTGCGATCGGCATCGTAAACCGTCACCGATTGATCGACGGCGACTTTGGCCAAGTCGTGTGATAGTGCAGCCAGAAAAACAGCGTAAGTCCATAAATCCTGTTTGGCGGCTATCTCCTCGGCTCCGCCGCTTTCGGACAATAAATAAGATCGTCGGATCTTCAACGCATTCACACAGACTTCCAAGGTATGTGTTAGCATTCCTCCGGGGCCAGCGTGGTGATGCACTTCCGAGGCTGGAAGCAATTGCACGAATCGCGTGAAATTCCGAATGGCGTGAAGATAGTAACGGTTGAAATTGCGTTCCGATAAACCGGCCAATTCATCGATTTGCACCATCATTCCTCGATGAGGAGACAACAAATCGTCGACACTTCGAATCGACAAAATTCCGGGAATATCCGGCGGTACCGCTTCGGATTTAGCCTTGTCTTTTTTCAACCAGCTAATATTCAACATGTTATTGCTTAATCCCCAACACTTTTTTGCCAAATTCCCGCAAGGAGCCGTCAGGACCGACATAGCGATACAAAGTAGGCTTGGTGATACCTAGTTCCTTACAAAGTTCCGAGACCACGGTTTCGCGCTTCCCCATCGAGGCCTGTGCCTGTCTGATTTGCGCTTTTGTCAACGAGGGCTTGGCTCCGCCTTTCCGTCCCCTGGCCCTAGCCGCAGCCAGTCCTGCCTTCGTGCGTTCGCTGATCAAGTCCCGCTCGAACTCTGCCAGCACTGCAAAGATGCCGAAAATCAATTTTCCGTTTGTCGTTGTGGTGTCGATATTAGCGCCCTGCCCCGCTAATACACGAAAACCGATATCCTGGTTGGATAGCTCGTGAGTGGTCGTGACCAGGTGTTTTAAATTCCTACCCAATCGATCGAGCTTCCAAACAATCAACGTATCACCCGACCTCAGCGCTTTCAAACAGGCCTGCAATCCTGGCCGGTCCTCTTTGGTTCCGGAAGCGTGATCGGTATAGATATGATTTTTCTCGACCCCAGCCCCCAGCAACGCATCGATTTGCAAATTCAGCATTTGTGATCCGTCCGCTTTAGAGACTCTGGCGTAGCCGATTAGCATCTTCCTCCCGTTTCAAGAACGATCGTTTATGAAACTCCTGAGTTTTACTGAAATTTACTACTAAAAGTAGTAATAAAACAAGTAAAATTAACAAAGTAATGAAAACCCAAGTCACCTACGGGATACGCAACACTCGGTTCCGGCTGATGGCCAATCTTGGCCGGACAGGACTTTCACCTGTCAGGTTACTCTGAAGGTTTCCATTATGTCTTCCTTCTACATTATTTCCCCCTTCTCCAGGCTTTCCTGGCGCAAAGAACGGTTACCAGTCTGTCTCTTGACAAATGTAGCTTTCCGGCTACACTAAAGGCATGGTTGAGATAAAGAAAACCGATGTTTATGCCCGATGGCTCGACAATCTTCGTGACATTCGCGCTCGCGCCCGAGTTTTGGCCAGGGTCGAACGTATGGCCGCTGGCAATCCAGGTGATGTTAAATCCGTTGGCGAAAGCGTATCGGAAATGCGCATCGACTATGGCCCCGGATATCGGGTGTATTTCACGCGACGCGGCAACGAAATCATCATCTTATTGGCAGGTGGCGATAAAAGCACTCAGGATGCCGATATCAAAACCGCTCAAAGTCTTGCCCGTAACCTATAGGATAACGCAATGACAAAAACTATCACCAGCCGCTACGATGTGGCGGAGCATTTGAGAACCACCGAAGAAATGGCGGCCTATTTGGACGCCTGTATCGAGGAGGCCGACGGCGATGCAGCTTTCATAGCCAAGGCGCTTGGCGATATTGCCCGTGCACGCGGCATGTCGCAGATTGCCAAAGACACCGGACTTTCCCGCGAAAGCCTGTATCGATCCCTGGATGGCGAGCACATTCCCAGTTTTGATACGATTCTTAAGGTAATAAAGGCACTAGGTATTCATCTGCATGCCGATCCAGCCTAATCTGGGGGGTCTTAAATCCAAGGGACGAAAACGTACATTAGCAGCTAACATAATTTGCTTATAAGTTTTCTTAAGCTGATTAACAGACAACACCCGGCCATTAGATACAGACTGATTAGCATGACAATAAGTCTCCTTCCACAAATGTTAGGAGTTTGTTATGCAAACAAAAATTACAAACCAAAACGACGGATGCATTCCATGGAATAAAGGTAAATTGATCGGTCAGAAGTTGCCGCTCAAATTGAAGGAGATATGGGCCATTCGTATTCGGTTGCAAATGGCCGACAAAATCCGAGAATTAGCTTTGTTCAATTTAGCCATCGATAGCAAGTTGCGCGGATGTGATTTAGTAAAGCTTCGAGTATGTGATGTTGCCCAAGGCAACCATGTGTCGAAGCGAGCAACAATTATGCAACAGAAAACACATCGTCCGGTTCAATTCGAGATCACCGAACAAACCAGAAACGCACTTAAATCTGGATTAACGAAGCAGGGCTTAAATCTGATCAGTATCTTTTTCCAAGCCGGATTCATCAATCCCCTCATCTGTCTACCCGACAATATGCTAGGATTGTTGAACGATGGGTAACATCAATTGGACTTGATCCTGCGGAGTATGGAACGCATAGCATGCGAAGAACAAAAGCTACGCTTGTCTATCGAAAAACGAAAAATTTACGAGCTGTCCAGCTATTACTTGGTCATACCAAACTTGAAAGCACTGTCAGGTATTATGACAAGTAGGAAGTTATGTTGAGTATAGCGGCCAAGTATCAGTTTTTTTCCGTTAACCTTTGAGAACTGCACATAAGATTTCATGATTGTTTTCCGCGGCGGCCATTGGGGTCGCCTTTTTGAGGAGGTCGATCAATGCTTCAATCTAGCCCGAATATTTCATGATAGAGGCGGGCAAGTTTGTTGATATTTGATAAAATTCAGTTACTTAGATTGAATTTAACCAACAACTTGCCCATGACAAATTGTACTCCAGCTCAGATAGAATTTCCTCCCTTAAAACGCCGTAAAATAGACGCCCAATTCAGTGGTGGAGCGATCACCAGTGATGGCGGTGTGCTGTTGTTAAGAGCGATTGACCAGCAATTAGGATTAACCGAACGGATAGCGGCGCAGATTCCTGACGCCAGAGCCCCTGACCGCGTGCAACACTCTGTGATCAACCTGCTCCGTCAACGGGTTTATGGCTTGGCGTGTGGGTATGAGGATTTGAATGATCATGACACGCTCAGAAATGATATCGCCTTTCAGACGGCGGTGGAAAAGGATCAGACATTGGGCAGCCGATCCACCTTGTGCCGGTTTGAGCAGCAGGCGGATCGCGCCTTGATGTGGCGCGTTCATGAGGAACTGGTGGCGCAGTTTATCGCTTCGTATGAGACACCGCCGAAATCGTTGGTCCTGGACTTCGACGCCACCGACGATCCGGTTCATGGCGAACAGGACGGACGTTTTTTTCATGGCTACTATCGGCACTATTGTTTCCTGCCGTTGTATGTCTTTTGCGGCCATCATTGCTTGGTCAGTTATCTACGTCCCAGCAATATTGATGGCGCCAAGCACAGCTGGGCGATTCTGGCGTTGCTGGTCAGGCGCTTGCGTCAGGCTTGGCCGGACGTTGACATCACGTTTCGCGGCGATGGCGGTTTTTGTCGCCATAAGATGCTGAGTTGGTGCGAGCGGCATCGCGTTCACTATATTGTCGGGTTGGCCAAAAATAAACGCTTAACGCGCTTAAGCCAACCCTGGATTGAACAAGCCCGGCAACAGTTCCAAAGCGAACAGCAGAAACAGCGTCTCTTTACCGATTTCCACTATAAAGCCGGCACCTGGAAACGCCGACGCCGTGTCATTCTTAAGGCCGAACACATGAGCCAAGGGAGTAATCCCCGCTATGTCGTCACCAATCTGGACGGCGATGCACAAACACTCTATGAAACCGTTTACTGTGCGCGAGGCGACATGGAAAACCGGATTAAAGAGCAACAATTGGATCTGTTTGCCGACCGCACCAGTTGCAGCCTGTGGTGGCCGAATCAGTTTCGTTTGCTGTTATCCACCTTGGCCTATACCCTGATCCAGGCGATTCGCCGAATCGCCCTCAACAACACCGAACTAGCGACAGCCACTTGCGCCACCATTCGCCTGAAATTGTTTAAAATCGGTGCCGTCATCATTCGTAACACCCGTCGTATTCGACTGCTGTTCAGCAGTCAGTATCCGTTTCAATCCCTGTTTAAATCCGTTTGTCAGCGCCTGTGCCCTGATTAGTACAAACAGAGTGCTGTGCCCGGCACGCTGATAAACAATGGGGTAAGGGGAAGTTGCGCCTGAAAAACGGAAATCAATGCTTAATTCCCTTTTTGACCGCTCAATTTCTCCTTACGATCGCATGTTTTAAAACAAACGAGGGTTTCGATAGGGTTTCAAGGGACTGATGAAATATCCGGGCTAATCAAAGTACCGATAGGCACCTCGATATTCATCGGCCACGTCACCGCGCCGCCGGAAACGGTAACGATTCGGCTAAGCAATGGTTCGCCATCCCTTATCGCTTTATGAATGGCGTAGGCCGTCGCGACGTTATGCATCAGCACGCCGACATCGGTCGCTCGAGATCCAGCCGGCACTTCCCTGCCCGTCAAATAACGGATCAATTGCCTATCCCAGCCCATCGGGTAACGGGTCGGCACTTTAACCACCTTGATATTGGCGAACGGCAAAGCGGCCCGTTGCATCCGTTTGATCGCATCGGGTTTGTTGTCTTCGATGCCAACAATCGCTTGCGGCGTTGCCATGCCGTGCAGCATGATGCGGATGCCATCGATGATGGCTTCGGCGCGTTCCTGCATCAAGCGGTCGTCGCAGGTCAAATAGGGCTCGCATTCGCCGCCGTTGATCAATAAGGTATGAATGCGGTTCTTACGCCCCAGATTGAGTTTGACGGCTGCGGGAAAGGTCGCCCCGCCCATGCCGACGACACCCGCGGCGGCGACTCTGACCGATACTTCTTCCGGGTCCCTGGAAAATGGATCGGAGACCGGGCTTAACGGTGTCCATTCGTCCTTGCCGTCCGTTTCTATGACGATTGTGCGTATCGGCAGTGCCGACGGATGCGGCGCCGGATAAAGGTGGATGTCGCCGACGATGCCGGAACTGGGCGCATGAACCGGCGCTGAAATCAGGCCCTGACTATGCGCCAGTAACTGCCCTTTCAACACCCGTTCGCCCACTTTGACCACCGGCTCGGCCGCCTTGCCGACATGCTGTTGCAATGGAATATAGAGTTTTTTAGCGAGCGGCAAATCGGTCACTATCGGCAATTGCGACGTGTTACTTTTACGTTCCTCGGCATGGACGCCGCCGCGTACGCGCATTATCCGTTTTAAATTAATCATGCGGACGCTCCAACTATCGCAGTATCGGGTTTATGCCAGCGCCAATTTTTCAAGGTGACTTCAACCGGATGCATTTGCAAACATTCTGTCGGACACACATCGACGCATTTACGACAGGCGATACAGGCATCGGCCACGACGGCATGGATCTGTTTCGGCGCGCCGACGATGGCATCGGTAGGACAAACCTTGAAGCAGCGGGTGCAACCGGTACACGTATCCTCGCTGACTCTCGCCACCTGGAGTTCCGGTTCCTCAACCGCGCTTAAATCGATCTCGACACCGAGAATTCTGGCGATTTGTTCCGCCAAGGTGGTACCCCCCGGCGGACAGAGCGTGACTGGCGCATCACCCGCCACCAATGCTTCAGCTGCAGGGCGGCAGCCGGGATAGCCGCATTGTCCGCATTGCGAACCGGGCATCAAAGCTTCCAGTTCATCGACGACAGGACTGCTTTCCACTTTCAGATAACGGGCCGCGACGGCTAACAACAAGCCCAAACAAAACCCTAAGGAAGTCAAACTGACAATGGCGGAAATTACATACATGGTCATCGCTCTCTATTTGTAAAGACCGGCAAACCCCATGAAAGCCAGGGACAGAATACCGGCGGTGATAAAGGCAATCGGTGTGCCGGCAAATGTTTCAGGCACGGTCATCAAGGCCAGGCGCTCGCGCAGGCCGGCGAACATCACCATGACCAGAGTAAACCCCAGAGCCGCCCCGAAACCGAAAAACAAACTTTCGGCAAAACTGTATTGTTCTTGGATATTCAATAAGGCAACCCCTAATACCGCGGGTTGGTCGTGATCAGGGGTAAGAAAATACCCAAGACCTGATACAGCACCGGACTGGTCTTATGAATCACCATTTCGGTAAATTGCACCACTGCGGCAATCACCAAAATGAAACCCAGGATGCGGAGAAAACCGATCTGCAGGGGCAGCAAAATCCAATGCTCCAGCAACCAACTAGCTGCGGCGGCCAGCGTCAGCACAAAAGTCGTGGCCAGCCCCATCCCCAAGGCGGTATCCAGCTTGTTGGAAACCCCCATGAACGGACATAAGCCGAGAAATTTCACCAGCACCACGTTATTGACCAGCGCGGTTCCTAAAATAAGTAGTAAATAGTCGGTCACGGTATACAACCTAGCGTTGTGGACTCTGCATAACTGTCAGCATCAACCATGCCAAATAACGATTACTGCGCATCTTCCACTATTTCAGTGCATTCCCGTACCATTTGTGTGCGAATTGCTGTCGCAAAAAACACATCACTCTCCATCAAGACGAATCGTTTGTCGTAAATGCGACAATTGCGTTTCCCTCACCCTGCTTGCCGCCTTGCCTGCCAGGGCATTTTTTCTTTGAGCATAAGAAATTCCTCAGCCAAAAAACCTTGGCCTTATATTTGCTAATCTTTTTACACATAATTTCTACCGTTATTCCATTACATGACTAGGCGATTCGCATTCCTATACACAAGCCCGCTATACGGGCAATCCATCAGGCATATTTATGCCGTCTCAGGGCATAAGAGGTTTAAAGGCTAATGGAAAAAACAACACTAAAATATCTACAAATGCATACGGACATCGAAAAGGTCATCAATCAATTAAACCCTGCCTTGCTCGATCGGGAACAAGGAAAATTTATCGATATTTTGAACGGCAAACGCAGGGAATTACTGCCGGCCTGGTTGTTCGTCGAAGCGGTCGAACAGGCGCCGGTGGCGATTTCCATTACCGATAAAAAAGCCAATATTCTGTACGCCAACCAGGCATTCAGCGACGTCACCGGTTACAGTATTGCCGAGATCATCGGCAAAAACGAATCGATGCTGTCCTATAAGGCCACTCCGCGACATGTCTATTACGATCTCTGGCACAATATCAGTAGAAATAAGACTTGGTACGGCCGACTGATCAACCGGCATAAAAATGGCGACCCATACCTGGCCGACCTGACCGTGGCGCCAATGCAGGACTCGTTGAAAAACATCACCCATTACCTGGGCATGCACCGCGATATCAGCGACAAGTTTCGGGTGGAAAAAAAACTGCAAAACCAAAAGTTACTGATCGAGTCGGTCATCAATGCTTCGTCGGTTGCGATGGTGGTGCTGGATCAAAACGACCAAGTGGTGCTGGATAATCTGCAATATAAAACCCTGTTCAGCGATCTGGATCATGCGGAACCGATCCGTTTGTTTCTGGAAATATTGTCCAGCGAATTAGGCGATATTCGTACCTACCTGGCGCAAAATCCGGCTGGTTTCAATAACTATGAAGTGCGCATCGACAGTGCCGCGAAACATCATCCGTTATGGTTTGCCTGTTCAGCGAAAATCTTTCAGGAAAAAAATGCCGAAGCTACCGGTTTTTTTGAAGAGTCGAGTGAAAATTATGTCTTGTTGAGTATTTCCAACATTACCAAACAACGTCAGCATCAGGAGGAAATTTATCTGCAATCGCTCAAGGCCATGCTGGCCGAAGAGGAACAAATCCGCAGCATTCGCGAAACCTTGTTGGGCACCATTCATCAAGTGAGCCAGCCATTGAATCAAATTCAGGCCGCCATTCATTTGATGCAACAAAAAAAGCAGCAAGGCGCGCTACTCGATTTGCTGAAGCAACTGGAAGACAGTTGTCAGCAAACGGTATCGACCTTGAATCACTGCATCCCCGAAATCGCCCCGACAGCGATTACCTCGATCAATCTGAACCACATTCTGCAGGAAGTCATGAAACTGAGTAACAAAAAGTTTCTTAGCAACGGCATTGTCGTGGATTGGGCGCCCAGCCCGACTTTGCCCAATATACTGGGCGCGGAAAATAAACTGCGAATGATGTTCAAGCAATTGATCGACAATGCCATCACCGCGCTCAATCAAGGCCATCAACCGGATCGAAATATTATGATTGCGACGAAATTGCACAATGACCGGGTCATCGTAAGTATCAGCGATACCGGTCCAGGCATCCCGAAACAGCAGCATAGTAAAGTCTTTCAACCCTTCTTTACCACGCAAAAAATGGGAGGCGTCCAGGCCGGTATGGGTTTGGTCATGGCGAAGGAAATCGCGCATCAATTCAACGGTACGATCGAAATAGATTCCGAATATCAGGATGGATGCCGCTTCATCGTCGGTTTCCCGATGATTAACGAAAATGACTACGATAGGTTTGATGAATGATCCATTGCAATGAATTAGTCGAGTCGGAACTGGAGACTTTATATCAAGTCAGCAAGTCGCTTAATACGAATACCGACTTACATAATAAACTCAACAACATACTGGAAATCTTGCACCGTCGTTTACGCATGTATTCCGGAATGATTGCCTTGCGTAGCCACGAAGACGACAGTTTAAGTGTATGCGAGGTGTATGGTGATGAGATCGATAAATCGGTTCGTTACAACCCCGGAGAAGGCTTGGTCGGAACCATCTTGGACGCGGGCAGCACTATCGTCGTCGAACGCTTGGCCGACGAGCCCCGTTTCATTAGCCGGCTCGGCCTGTACGATCCGAAGCTGCCCTTTATCGGCGCCCCGATTTTGATGGGTAGCAGTGAAATTGTCGGAGTATTGACCACGCAACCGCACAATAGGGAATTTCTCGGTGAAAAAGCCCGCTTTCTGGAAATGGTCGCCAATCTAATCGCGCAAAGCGTCAAGAACCTGCGCGCGATGGAGAAAAAACAACAGGAACTGCTGCATGAACGCGACAGTTTGAAACAAGCGCTAGTCAAAAACTACCGCTTCGAAAATATCATCGGTCACTCGGAGCCCATGTTGAAAGTGTTCGACATTATCCGTCAGGTCGCGAAATGGAACACCACCGTGTTGATACGCGGTGAATCAGGAACCGGTAAAGAGGTCGTCGCCAACGCCATTCATTACAATTCCAGCTGCAGCAACGGCCCGTTTCTGAAGCTCAACTGCGCCGCCCTGCCCGACAACCTGTTGGAATCGGAATTGTTCGGTCATGAAAAAGGCGCTTTCAGCGGCGCCATCGGCCAACGCAAAGGCCGCTTTGAACTGGCCGATAACGGCACCATTTTTCTAGACGAAATCGGCGAAATCTCCGCCTCGTTTCAGTCCAAATTGCTGAGGGTATTGCAGGAAGGCGAATTCGAGCGGGTCGGGGGCAGCAAGACCTTGAGCGTCAATGTTCGCGTCATCGCCGCCACCAACCGCAATCTGGAAGAAGATGTCGCCGAAGGCCGCTTCCGCGAGGATCTTTATTACCGCCTGAACGTGATGCCGATTTTCATGCCGCCGTTACGCGAACGTCTTGGCGATATTCCCGAACTGGCGAATTTCTTACTAAAGCGACTGTCCCGGCAGCAAGGCGGCCGACTGCTGGAAATCAAGGAAAGCGCCCTGCGCATTCTCATGAAATACAGTTGGCCCGGCAATGTTCGGGAACTGGAAAACCGATTGGAGCGCGCCGCCATCATGAGTAACGATGGAATTATCGATCGCGACGTCATCATCAATACAGGCTTGGAGGAAGAAATTGGTATTTTGCCCGCCCCTCAGCCATCGATCAAAATCGATCTTCACGACGAAAACCTGGATGAGCGTGAAAAAGTCATCGCCGCCTTGGAACAAAGCGGCTGGGTCCAGGCCAAAGCCGCCCGTCTGCTGAATATGACGCCCAGGCAAATCGCTTACCGCATCCAAACCCTGAATATAAATCTCAAACAAATTTAGCCTAATGCAAGCTAGTTCATCGAATCTTCCGCCATCGCCTTCAGCCTGCTAGATGAACTTTACCGCGACCAACACAAATACCAGAAGAAATTGTAAGAATAATATTTTCAACCAATCTTTTAAGTCTTTACGAAAATCTTGTTTGTGCATCATTCACTCCATATTTTAATGTCAGATCAATACCGTTCCTCACCATGACGGTAAGAAACAGCCTCTCTATCCCTCCAGGTAAAAACCAATACAACATGGTTGAAAGTTTTTCCGCGACTCAGCTACTCCGCTTCATAGCTGTTAACGCCTTCATTGGGCGTCATTTATTATTCCTGTAGGCTTGCCGGATTCCCGGCGAATTTAATCCGAGCCCCCTCGTCAGGCCTGTCCTGAAAACGATGAATAGCAAGGATTATTCGATGTTGTCAATTCTTTAATGCAATGTTCAGGCCAAATTATCTAGTAAATAACATTAGTCTCTATAATATCCTATTAGTTCCCATGTAACGTAAAAAAATTGAACTTTTTAAGGTGATCATTCAGAGTCGTAATCTCTATTTTTGTATTTATCCTCACAAAAGCCGACAAGCAGATTGTTACTTTTCTAACATTCCCTTTCTCTGTAAAAAATTTAATTATCCATTATTTCAATAACTTATAAAAAACACAAAGATTGGCACAAGGCATGCTTAATACCTCGGCAAACACATTTACGAGGTATGACTCATGGAACTGCCAATACTCAATGACCAACCGACAACTAAAGGCGGTTGCTCGGCCGGCTCTTGCGGCTCGACCGACGATCAACTGAGCCATTTAACCGACGATATTCGGGAAAAAGTGCAAAACCACCCCTGCTATTCGGAAGATGCCCATCATTATTTCGCCCGCATGGATGTGGCGGTCGCACCGGCTTGCAATATTCAGTGCCATTATTGCAACCGCAAATACGATTGCGCCAACGAATCAAGGCCCGGTGTCGTTTCCGAACTGCTGACTCCCGAACAAGCGGTCAAGAAGACCATGGCGGTCGCCGCCAACATTCCGCAAATGACCGTATTGGGTATCGCCGGGCCCGGCGACCCGTTAGCCAATCCGGAACGCACCTTCGCCACTTTCAGGGCACTGAGCGAGCAAGCCCCCGACATCAAACTCTGCGTCTCGACTAACGGACTAGCTTTGCCGCAGTCGGTCGAGGAGCTGTCCCAGCACAATATCGACCATGTCACCATTACGATCAATTGTGTCGATCCGGAGATCGGCGCCAAGATCTATCCCTGGGTGTTCTGGAACAATCGCCGCATCAAGGGAAAGAAAGGCGCGAAAATCCTGATCGAACAACAGCAAAAAGGTCTGGAAATGCTGGTAGCCAAAGGGATCTTGGTCAAAGTCAATTCGGTTATGATTCCCGGCATCAATGACAAACATCTATCCGAAGTCAGCAGGATTGTCAAGGAAAAAGGTGCGTTTTTGCACAATGTCATGCCGCTGATCGCCGAGGCCGAACACGGTACTTTCTATGGCGTCATGGGGCAACGGGGGCCGACGGCGGCGGAATTACAGGAATTGCAGGATCAATGCGCCGGCGATATGAACATGATGCGGCATTGCCGTCAGTGCCGCGCCGATGCGGTCGGGTTATTGGGCGAAGACCGCGGCGATGAGTTCACGATGGACAAAATCGAGGAAATGGAAATCGATTATCAAGCGGCGATGGAAAAACGTAAGGTCATCCATGATGCGATCGCCTTGGAAATGGATGAGAAACGCGTCGCTAAAACCCAAATCGCTCAAGAACGGCAAACGCTGCCCAAGCTTTCCACTCGCCCGGTACTGATGGCAGTCGCGACCGGCGGACAAGGCGTCATGAACGTCCACTTCGGCCATGCCAAGGAATTTCTGATCTACGAGGCATCTCCCGACGGCGTGCGCTTCATCAGTCACCGTAAAACCGATTTGTACTGCAGCGGCGATAGCACTTGCGGCGAGGCGGAAACAGCCCTGCAACGCAATATCCGCACCCTGGAAGGCTGCGAAGTCGTGCTTTGTTCGAAAATCGGCTACGAACCTTGGGAACAGTTGGAAGCGGCCGGCATTCAACCGAACGGCGAACATGCCATGGAAAGCATCAAGGAAGCGGTCATGGCGGTTTATAGAGAACTAGCCGAATCCGGCAAGCTAGAAGAAACCGACGAACAGCAACGGGTCAACGCCTAGGGAGGTCGAGATGGCTTTAAAGATTATCGAGTCTTGCGTCAATTGCTATGCTTGCGAACCGCTGTGCCCCAGCAACGCGATTTACGAAGCGAAACCGCATTTTCTGATCGACAGTAAAAAATGCAGCGAATGCGAGGGGGATCATGCCGATCCGCAATGCGCGAGCATTTGTCCGATCGAAGGCGCCATTCTCGACGCCTTCGGCGTGCCGATCAACCCGCCAGGCTCCCTGACCGGAATTCCACCGGAAAAAATGGCCGAGGCGATGGCCGAACTGCAGGCTCATTAAGCGGGTTGACAAGCATGGCGCAAATCATCTTCTATGAAAAACCGGGCTGTATCAATAATCGGCGCCAAAAACAATTGTTGCGGCAATCCGGTCATACGGTGGTCGCGAAAAATCTGCTCGCCGAAGATTGGTCTGTCGAACCAGAGCGATTACGCGAGTTTTTCGCCGGATCTCCGGTTTCCGCCTGGTTCAACCGCGGCGCGCCTTCGATCAAACAAGGACTTGTCAACCCCGACACGTTGGAAGACGATCAGGCCATCGGCTTGATGCTGACCGATCCCCTGCTGATCCGGCGACCCTTGATGCAAGTCGGTCAAACAAAAATGGCCGGTTTCGATGAGGAAAAAATCTGCGCCTGGATCGGATTAGACGAACCGGAAAAGGATTTGAAGATTTGTCCCAAAACCCGAAAAGCGGAAAGCTGTCATGGTTGATTCCGATAACAATGCTCCGGCCGCCGTCGCCCTATCCGAACGGGTCTATTGGATTGGCGCCTTCGACCCCGATTTACGCAGCTTCGATATTATTTTGAAAACCGCGAACGGCACCAGCTACAACGCCTATCTGGTCCGCGGCAGCGAAGGCGTGGCCATCATCGATACGGTCAAGGAAGGGTTTGCCGGGGATTTCTTCGCCCGCTTGGAAACGGTTGCCGACTATGCCGAGATTAAAGTCATTGTCCTCAATCATCTGGAACCGGACCATACCGGAGCCTTGCCGGAACTTATGCGGCGCGCGCCTCAGGCGCAATTGTTCATTTCGCAGAAAGCCCAAACCATGCTGAAGGCGCTGTTGAAGCGCGATAAGCTGAATTTTACTCCGGTACTGACCGGAGACAAAGTATCGTTAGGCGACCGTAGTCTGGAATTTCTGCATACCCCCTATCTTCATTGGCCGGATACCCAATGCACCTATGTGCCGGAAGAAAAAACCTTGTTTTCCGGCGATGTCTTCGGCTGTCATTTCTGCGATACCCGGTTATTCAACGATGAGGCGGGCGATTTCAGGTTTTCCTTCGAATATTACTATGCCCATATCATGCGGCCGTTCAAGGACTATGTGATTCGTGCATTGGAACTGATCGAGCCCTTGCAGCTCGATCTCATCGCCCCCACCCATGGCCCCATTTTGCGCGACCGGCCGAAGCGTTACGTTCGGCGTTACCGGGAAATGTCGCAACCTTCGCTAAGCACCGACAAACAGGCCAAGGCAAGAACCCTGTTGATTTTTTATATCAGTTCGTACGGCAATACCCGGCGCATGGCCGAAGCGATCTATGCCGGCGTCATGAGTGTGGCTGGCGTCCGGGTTTCCCTTTACGACCTGGAAGGCGGCGAAGTGTCGCCTTTCGTCGATTTGATCGAAGATGCCGACGGTTTGTTATTCGGCACCCCAACCATCAATGGCGATGCCGTAAAACCGGTCTGGGACTTGTTGTCGTCACTGACCGTAGTCAACCTGAAAAACAAACTGGGCGGCGTATTCGGCTCATATGGCTGGAGCGGCGAAGCGGTCAGATTGGTGGAAGACCGTTTGCGCGGGCTCAAGCTGCGGGTTCCTATTCAGGGTCTACGCGTGAAATTGATTCCGACCGAGGAAGAACTAGAACAATGCCACCGTTTCGGTCGCGAGTTGGCGCAAGAATTATTGGGTTTACGCGAGGCAAGAGTCATCGATTTCGCTGAACTTACCTCATCCTAGTGGTTACTGAAATTGGAGAAAAATCATGGCAAAAGCAAATGTCACGTTTGAAGATATAAACATCACCGTGTCGGTGCCGGCCGGCACCCGCGTCATCGAGGTTTCCGAAAAAGTCGGCGCCGGCATCACTTATGGCTGCCGCGAAGGCGATTGCGGTACCTGCATCATGAAAGTCACCGACGGTTGGCAGCATCTGACCGAACCGTCCGTGCTGGAAGATAAAGTATTGCGGGAAAATATGGCCGGCAAACACAACCGGCTGGCCTGCCAGGCTCAAATACTGGGCGGCAATATTTCCGTCAAACCCGCTTGATTATTAACGATTTAGGTAAAACATGGCAACAGTGACATTCACGAGCCCGGAATACCGGGATAAAACGGTCTATGCGGTGGCCGGCAGCCACACACAGACTATCTTAAAATTGGCTCAGGAAAACAAAATCCCGATCCAGTTCGAATGCGAGGACGGCGAATGCGGCACCTGCCTGGTCAAAATTACCAGTTTGGACAATAAAGAACGCATGGGCGGCCCGTTGACCGAAAAGGAGAAAAAAATATTGCAGGAGATGGGCAAGCTAAGCCGCGAAGAAATGGAGCAAATGATCGTAGACGACTTACCCAGTCTCTGGCGACTGGCATGTCAGGTGATCGTGCGCGACGAAGATATTCGCGTCGAGTATTAACCATGAACGCCGCGCTGCAGTCATTGTCATTCGACCGGGAACAGCTATATTGTTCGCTGTTGCGCGAAACCAGCGATAATCCGAACAGGCATTGGCTGGCGCAAATTCTCGCCAGTTGGTTGAGCGGACATAGCGTGTTGCCCGATTACCTGGGGCTGGAGCCGGCGCAATTTACTTCGTTAATAGAGAATTGGTTTGCTCATATCGATATTCCCACGAAAGCGGCCTCCGGCATCGAACTGGACTTCAATCGCATGCTGGAAAAGGAAGATCTCATCCGACTGCTAAGGAAATTCAGCCGAAGGCAAGACATGGAAAACGAATGGATCATCGGCCTGATCGTGTCGGCCTGCCTGGGCAGCGACCATCTATGGCAGGACCTAGGCTTATGGCGACGCGCCGAATTATCGGCGCTTCTGGCCTATAACTTCCCTGTGTTGGCCGAACGCAACCATAAAGATATGAAGTGGAAAAAGTTTCTTTACAAACAATTGTGCGAAGCCGAGGGCCTGTACCTGTGCCGCGCCCCTTCCTGCGAGGTTTGTAACGACTATACCCACTGCTTTGGACCGGAGGAAGATTGACAGTCTCTGTTTAGGATGTTACCAGCAGGCACTTCCCTGTCCGAAATTACGTTATTTTCAGAGGCTATTCTTTTGCGATGTAGTTTATGACTTGGTCTCTTAATATTTTTTTCGCATTATCAATTTCCAGACCTTTGGCTTTCAGATAGAGAAGCCTTCGTTCAACGATGAGTAATGGTGCCCGAGCTCTTTCGGGATCTATTTGCATCAATGAGTCGAATTGACGCAAATGTTTGGTCATGGACTTGATAATCGGCTGGGATTCGGCGTATTCCAATCGTTTATCGGCATTATCTTCCTTCAGCACCTTTAGCAAGGCTTCTGTGATAAAAGGTGGTTTTTCAGATGGGTTTTCCGGAAACTCATTGGGAGAAAACATCAAGAAAAGTACCAAGGCGCTTATCGCTATTGCCACAATGATAATTTCGATTTTGTATTTGAGCTTACTAAACATGGTTATACGTCATGATTTTAGGAGTTTATGTTTATTGTACCTTTCATTGAGTGAATGTTGATCATCCACTACTTTCTAAGGTTTATTTACGTTGCGTCTTTCCGATTCGAGTTCTCTAACGAAATCATTTTTACGTTTCAAGGTGGGAAAAATTACAGTGTCCTCAAGATAGAATCCCAGCCATATCAATGGAATGGCTAGCATCAAATCCAGCCCGAACGTTCCGCTAACCAATATGTTCAAAGCGGCCGTCAGAAACAAAATGGCGCCAATCAAGTAATAATGCAAACCCAAGACTATGCCGCTTAAAAACATGGTATGGGCTAAAATGATATGAATACTCATGGCCGCGCCTCCGGCTTTGATCATATCGGCATGCCACATCAAAAAAACCAGAACGACCGCTATAAAAGCACTGCCCCAATAATAAAGCTGGTAACGGATCAATTGGGCATTTTCAACACCGGTACTTATCGCTTTCGCTTTCTCACTCAAATAAGAACAGTAATAAAAGAACGGCGTAACCAGAAGCCAATAAAAAAACGCGACTCGTTCGGTGACTTCCGCTAATAATTCACCGAGAAAACAGACAAATATCAAGGCGATAAAAATAATTTCATTGATATAAATATACCTTAACGCATTATCCATGTTCCATGGAGTTTTTTTATCTTCGTTCATACGGGGTCCGCTAATAATTAAGAGTGAAAATGATCTAAAAATTGTTACTCGATTCTGCTATCGATTGTCCATCCATTCTTTTTCGACTGTCAATCTTTGCTTGAACGGAAAATCAATTCCTAGCCTATGGTCCGAAATAATGGAAAAAACGGTTATTTGGATGAATGAGCGGATAATTCGCTTGGAAGAGGGTTATTAAGTGCGGAGTTTTAAAAGAAGATTTCAAAATCGAATTCTATTCAAGAAACTTTTAGTTCACTAGGCATGGCGGGAATTGCCACAGCCTATAGATTGCTGTGGCAAATAGGCCTGATAATCACACGATAAGATTGCGGCTATAGAACGCACGCTTTGCCGATTTAACGAGATGCAGTTGGGCAAGGCCTCATATTCCCGCTAATGAGAGCTAAATGCGAACTGCGGGTATACTTAGCGTTGCATTAGTTCATAAACGCTGTTTAATGCGTCGATAGGCTTGGGCCAATTCCTCGCCAATCACCTTTGCGCCATCCACCATTTCTTCGGTTGTTTCGACGGCATCGTCGTAAATTTCACCGGCCTTGACGCTAAACTTATCCCAATTTTTTTCGGCTTTTTCCCATTCGTCCTTAGCCTCCAGGCTAGCGAGATGTACCTTTAAAGCAATCTCATCACGTTGTTTTTTTAGCGATTCCATCATTTCCTGAATATCGTCTTGTAAACTCATTGCTCTACCCCGCTTTGTCAGTTATTGATCCAACACGAAAAATTTTAGTTAATTCCTCCCGAGTATAGCGAATAAATCATGCAATTAGAAATGGAGTTTTTCGCTAGATGCCTTATGATGAAAGGAATTTGATCAGGTATATAACGTCATGTCCTATTCACCGCAATTGCAACAACGCTTACTCGATGCTTTGGCCAATAAAGGAACCGATTATCGGCCCCGAACCCGACATTTGCGGGCCGATGGACAACCGCTTTACATCAATCGATTGATTTTCGAAGATTCGCCTTATCTGCTGCAACATGCGCACAACCCCGTCGATTGGTATCCTTGGGGGGAAGAGGCATTCGACGCCGCGCGCGAGCAAGACAAGCCGGTATTTCTATCGATCGGTTATGCCACTTGCCATTGGTGCCATGTGATGGAAGAACAAAGTTTTGAAAGCCCTGCCGTCGCCGAAGTGTTAAACGAACATTTCATCAGCATCAAAGTCGACAGGGAACAACATCCCGATATCGATGCAACGTATATGGCGGCGGTGACCTTATTCAGCGGTCATGGCGGTTGGCCGATGTCGTCGTTTCTGTGTCCGGACGGCAAGCCTTTTTTCGGCGGCACCTACTTTCCCCAAGCCAATTTTATCGATGTATTGACGCAGATTAACCGGGCTTGGCGGGAACGGCGCGAGATATTAATCAATCAAGCGGAACAATTGGCCGATGCGGTCGAACAAAGTTCTTCAGTCGCGAACCAAATAGCGGAACTGGATCAGAATTTGCCTTCCCGTGCCATCGAAAGCATTCTATCCAGTTACGATTCGCGCCATGGCGGCTTTAGTTCGGCGCCGAAATTTCCGCACGAACCGTTACTATTGCTGATCGTTCAAATATTACAGCGCAAACCGCAAACGTCTTTATCGGCGGCGCTGCAACATACTTTGCAGGCGATGGCCCAAGGCGGCATCTACGACCAGGTTGGCGGCGGTTTTCACCGTTATGCCGTCGACCAATACTGGTTGGTGCCGCATTTCGAGAAGATGTTGTACAACCAAGCCTATCTGGCCAGAGTCTACCTGCAGGCCTTTCTGTTGACCGGTAGTTCTTTATTTCGCCGGGTCGTCAGGCAAACGCTGGACTATGTGCTCAGAGAAATGAGCGATGAGCGCGGCTTGTTTTATTCAGCCACCGATGCCGATAGCGAAGGCCACGAGGGAACCTATTTTGTCTGGCGTATCGAGGAAATCCGCAATTTATTGCCAGAAAACGATGCCCAGTTCATCATCGATTTATTCGGCGTGACGCCGCAAGGAAACTTCGAAGGGAAAAATATACTGTTTCTTCCCCGTTCACTGGCAATCGTCAGCCAGGAGCAAGGACAGACGCTAAAACAGTTGTGTTTGCGCTTAGACCCCTTGCTCGAGAAGTTAAGAGAACATCGCCGTCTGCGCGTTCCCCCGTTGACGGACGACAAAATTCTGGTCGCGTGGAATGGCATGATGATCACGGCCTTTGCCGAAGCCGGCCATTTTTTACAAGTCAACGACTATATCGAAGCTGTAGAATGCGCGGCAAAGACTTTATGGCAAACGCAACGCCTGGAAAATAGTCTTTGGCGGGTCAATCTACGAGGAAAAGTATCGATTTGCGCCAGGCAAGATGATTATGCCCATTTTGCCGAGGCAATGTTGGCCTTGTACGATGTGACCGACTCGCAAGATTATTTACTGCGGGCCCGGCAATTGGTTGACGAAATGCTCGATCAATTTCTCGATAACTCCAGCGGAGTGCTTGACATGGGCAATGAGAGGCTCTTATTCACGCAACCCAAGGACAGTTACGATGGCGCTCTGCCCTCTGGCAACGCCGTGGCAGTCAGGGTCTTAACCCGCCTCTTCCGCCGCACGGGAGAAGGCGCTTATTTGGAGCATGCTCGCAATATTCTGCGTTTTTATGCCGGGCAGATGAACCGACATCCGATCGCCTATGCCTATATGTTGGCGCAACTCGATGAGCTGAATCTGGGGGAAATCGGCGATTGCCAATATATCGCCGATGGCAGCATCAAAGTCAGCGGTAAACTTAGCCACTCAGTAGAAGGCCGCTACGAAGCTTTAATACGTTTGCATTGCCATGAAAGCGAATGGCATTTTAACGGAGATCCTAGTATTACCCTTGGCGATCAACAAGATTGGGAGATTCGGCAAATCAACGAACTGCAACGCAGTGAAGGCGGTTATGAAATCAGGCTGGTCGTTTTACCAAACGATGCCACGGAGCATTTCAAGCCATTGACCGTACAGTTAACCCTGCAAGCGTGCGATAGTCAGCGTTGTTTGCCGGCCGAGGATATCGCGTTGCGGCTATATGCGGTTTACGGTGATTGAAATGGGTTATACTTCGTAGATCAAAATAGGCATCGGAATGCCTGTCAGAAGATGCCGGCGCCTCTGCCAGGGTACTTCCGAAATTTGAAGGGGGATAAGTATAATCGGCATAAACCATCAGCCATAATATGGCCTATGCCGATAATTGAATACTGCGATTAATCGAGCTCCAGGCGCAAACCCATCGACAAGGAATCGCTGGTTACGGTGCTTAAATCCAATAGTTTTTCATAGGTTACGAAAGCGGAAAAACCGCCTGCGAATTGGGCCGACAGGCCGGCATTGATGACGGCATAATCTTTATCCCGCTCGCTGTTGCGGATAATGAACCCGCCGGTTCCCGTCGGGGTATTGACAAAAGTGACGTTGACGCTCTGGGAATTATCGGAAAATTCATGTACATATTCCCCTGAAAGCGTTGGAATCAATACGCCCCACGGCTGACTCCAGGCATAACTGAGTTGGGCGCCGAAATTACCTGTCACCGATTCATATTCCTGCTCGCCGATAGCAAGCCCCAATGTTCCGCCCGGACCTGTCGGATCAGAGAGTGATTCGCTATAACCGTCAAGTTGAATATTGCGGTACATCCAGCGCGCGGTCGGCGTGAATGTCCAGCCGTCGAAGAAAAAGTTGTAACCGGTCACCAGGCCGGCGGCATACGTATCTGAATCCACTTTGGCCTTTGCCACTTGATTGACGCCGGTATAGGAAATGTTGCGTAGGGTCCGATGGCGTTGATCGGAGTAAGAGAACGTGCCGTCGATGAAAAACCGGTCGTCGAGATAGAAGGACGAATACGCGGAAAATGAATAACCGTTGGTGTCGATATCCCCTGCTCCTTGCTTTAAGGTTGCATCTGAACTGAGGTAACTGCTGGATAAGCCAACGATAAAATTATCGCTGAAACGATAATCGGCGCCGATCATGACCTTGCTATCGACCAGATTAAAGCCTGGGTTCAACAAATGTTGATCGTATTCCTGCCACGACGAATGGCCGTTTACATAAACATCGAAACGGCTGACAATCGAGTCGGCGCCGGCTCCGCCTCCTATTTGACGCAATGTTGCCAAACGCTTGAACATGTCATCTAGCGCACCGCTGGTAATATTGGTGTTGAGGGAGAATATTTCATCGGGAGTTAATGCGCCCAGTGCCTCGTCGCCAGAAAAAAGTGCGTTAATACAGTCACTTTGAAAGTCTGTATAAACCACATCATCATTAATAACTTGACCCGCGGGCAAACTGCGATTCTCGCGGAAGCTTTGAAAGTCTGTATAAACCACATCATCATTAATAACACTTCCGCAGGCATCAAATAAAGCCGAGTCCAGTGCATCAAAATTGGAATTGGCTACGGATTGGTCTGTATATAACACGGAAGAGAGCAACCGAACCAGCACTGCCATCTTGGTCTTGAATAATTTTACATTCATATCGGGGCCATAAATTTAGAAACTGGAAAAGAAAGCCGAAGCAAGTGTTTTGAAAAAAGTGCAAAGAATTTAGGAGCTTAAATTATTATTTTAAATAAATCCTAAAGGCAGCCTCTAATTAATTCAGAATTTAGCTATTTTGATGTGTGTAAGTTATTGAAAATGTTGGATGGCCAAATTCGCATAACGTTATTTTTTAGAAGCCGCCTAAATCCTACAACATTTTTACAAATTACCTCTAGGAGAGGCTAGCAATGGTTATTTATCGTTAAAGGTATGCTGATGTTAGCGGATAAAATAATAATCTACCGAAATCTTATCGTTTTAGATCATTTAAACTGAAATCGTCCAAATAAAGCACTAATATCCCCAATCCCAAGGAGGCCAAGTAACTCAAGGTTGGAGACCCCGGAAACAGATATTGATCCAATAATCCCCAAACACCGCGCCACAGCATTATGATTCCCAACACGATCACAACCGCATTAACATTCGGATGGTCGTTTTTTAATTTATTAATCGTTTGATTCTGTTTTATATTGTCGAGCATCTCATTATTTGTTGTTGTGTGTAATCATGCGTTTATTATTCTAATTCCTCAATCCGTTTTCCCAAAATAGAAACCGATCGCCGGCCCAACCAAGAACGCCAAACCGGAAGAAAGCGTGCTGGCAAGCTCTAAAATTTGGTTAACCGCATAGTCTGGAGAAGAAGCATTTAATATGAACAGCGCGCACATCAGCAGAATGATCGTCGCGTTATAAAACAGAGAACAAATAAATGCAACTTGATACGGCCCTTGAGGCAACGGCGCCGCCTTTTGAATGACTTCCTTGGCAAACCAGAAGGCCACGATAGGCGTCAAATAAGGCGCAAACACGCCGGTAAGATCGACCAAGGCCGATCCCAGAACGGCATTGATGTCGTCGACAGTCAAACGAGTAAAACAATACAGCGACAAAATCAATAACGAGCCGGCATAGCCAAAAAACCAGACTAAAAACAATTTAAAACGCCCCGTCATGCTGGCAACTCCCCTAAAAAGGCGCGACAATCACGGAACATTTTTACGTTCATGCTCGACCAACCGGGCCAAAGCGCCCAGTTCATCAGCCAGCAAGCTCAACAAGTCATCCAGAGTGACGATACCGAGCAAATCTCCGCGATCATCGACCACCGGTAAACGCCGAACCCCTTTGTTACGCATATATTGCATCGTCTCGAACACGCCGCATTTTCCCTGAACAGTGACCAATTCCGATACAACCACATCGCCAACCATAATCGCCATGGGGTCGGCCTCCATGGCAATGATTTCCACGACAAGGTCGCGATCGGTCACGATGCCGACCGGCACGCGCCTTCCCACTTGTTCATCAACCACGACGACGCTACCGACATTATGTTTGCGCATCAACTTGGAAGCCTCCAAAACGGTCTCGTCACGCCGCATTATGATGACGTCGCGAATACATATTTCTGCAACAGACATATTTGCCTCCTTTGGTTTTCAATTGCAATGATTCTGCAACATTCTTCAGAACTAATCCATAACAATCTATCGACGAATTATGCAGAAGCCCTGAAGCGCGGGTGAACACTGCCAAATGTCACTCGCCCAAAAAATCCCCTTTTTGATGCCGCCACATTTGGTAATAGCGGCCCTGTTGTTCCAACAACTGCCGGTGGCTGCCTTGCTCTATGATCCGCCCTTGTTCCAACACGATAATTCTATCCATTTGCAAAATCGTAGACAGACGGTGGGCGATCACGATGGCGGTTTTGTTTTTCAACAATTCGAAGACGGCCACCTGAATTTGCTGTTCGGTCAGCGAGTCGAGCGCGCTGGTCGCTTCGTCCAGAACCACGACCGGAGCATCCTCGAGAAAGGCGCGGGCAATGGCGATGCGCTGTTTTTCGCCGCCGGAAAGCTTGACGCCGCGCTCGCCGACCTGGGTCTCGAATTGATGGGGCAATTGTTGGATGAATTCCAGGCACTGCGCCTTGGCGGCTACGTCCAGCAATTGCCGTTCGGACACCTCCGCGCCCAACGTGATATTTTCGCGCACCGAACGATGAAACAGTTCCGGCTGCTGCGGAATCAACGAAATCTGCCTGCGTAGCGACGCCAAGGTAAACGCCCGGCTATTGACGCCGTCGAATAAAATCGCACCGCCTTGCGGTTCGACGAAACGAAACAGCAGTTTGGTCAGCGATGTCTTGCCGGACCCGGAATGACCGACCAGCGCGATTTTTTCCCCGGCTTCGATGCGCAGGGAGAAATCCCGAAAAAGCGCTCGATCACGGTCATAAGTAAAATCGATGGCGTCGAAACGGATTTCTCCTAGGTCGATTCGGTGATCTTTTGCGTCGGGGCAATCGCTTTCCAGGTCCTGGTTTCTGAACACTTCGGTCATTTCCTTGGCGTCGGCCAAGGCGGTGAAAAAATTGCGTAGATTGCGGCCGAACTCCCATAGGCGTTGAATCAGCATCAACATGATGGATTGAAACAGGACGAATTCTCCGACCTGAAAATTGCCCGTGCGCCATTTATCGATCATCAAATAGACCAGCAACAGTTCGATACAGAAGATCAGCAGGCCTTGAACCGCAAAAGACGTGAACATCAGAATCCAGGCGATGATTTTGCGCCGGTAGACTAGATCGGACGCCTTATCGACGCGTCGTTGTTCCGCCTTTTCCAGCCCGAAGCATTTAACGATGAAAATGTTGCTGATGGCGTCGGAATAAACCCCGCCCACTCTCGAATCGGCCTTTGCCACCGCTTCGTCGAATTTCAGTTTCCAAATCGAAAAACCGATGTTCCAGGTCAAATAGACCGCCACCCAAGCCAGGAAATACAGCGCGAAACGCGGTTGTTGTTGATAGAAGATGACGAATGCCAGCGAGATCGCCAGGGTATTCAGATAGAGCTGAAAGAACACCCAGTCCATAATGATTTCGAAAGATCTGGAAAAACGATTGGCCTGTTTGATCAAACTGCCGGAAAAGCTGTTCTCGAAGAAGATGTATTTTTGCTGTTTCAACACGTCGAAACAACGTTTTTCCAGTAGATTAATGCCACCGCCCTCGACGGGGATGATGCCAATTTCCAGTACCCGCCAGGACAACCAGATGCCGGCATAGAACAAGGCGACCAGCGACAAGTTGTGCAGCAACAGTTCCTGCGTCGCATCGGAATAAGGCTTCGCCAGGCCATTAGCGATGTTTTTGTACAGCAAAGGCACGTTGAAATCCAACACCGTCCCGCTCGTCATGCCGATCAGGCAAAGCAGGAAATACCATTTTTTTCGCCAGATGACCCGACCGTATTCTTTAAAGATGATATCCATGTAAATAGCCGCTGATTCGGTAAAAATTACCGTCTCGATAATTTTGTGATAATTAGGTTTTATAATCCAGCCATTGCCAACCTGATTGGGTTTATCCAATGCCGGCCAAGAATATTTTGATCATCGAAGAGAACGATGAACTGGCGCAACTAATGGCCTTGCATCTCAGCAATTCCCAATTTGGGTAACAAAGAAGGCTTGAGGGGTGTTTGGCGAGGATGTCGGTGGCAGGGATGCCGCCGTCAAGCCCCAAGGACGGGTTTACGGCGTTCCTCGACAGGCACTCCCCAGGCCCTAAACACCCCTAAAACGCTCAAACTGAGAATTGCTGCCTTGCATCTGCGCGATCTTCAGCACCATGTCGACCTGAGCTTCGACGGCAATACGGGATTGTGCTCAGCACTACGATCTGGTCATCCTCGACCCGATGCTGCCCGGTTGCGATGGGTTTTGCCCATTTGCAAGTCGATCCGCTCCGGCAATAACTATCCGCCTATACTGATGACGGCCAAGACCTCCGAATTCGACCGCGTACTGGGCCTGGAAACAGGGGGCGGACGATTACGTTAACAGGCCGTTCAGTATTTCCGAACTCTTCGCCCACCAACCCGGCCGAGCGTTCTCCCGCAACGAATTGCTCGACAGGATTTGAGAGCTGGCCATGACGGCTACGAGCACACCGTCAACTTCCATATCAACCGGCTCCGCGTCAAGATCGAGGACGATCCGAAACAGCCCGTCTATATCCAGATGGTTTGGGGCGTCGATTATAAATGCGCCGAGGAATGAAGACCAAGACCATCTTCAAGACGGTATTGGCAAAACTGACCCTGGCGCTGCTGCTGATTTTCATTTTGCTCGGCGTGTTCGGCGTTTCGCTCACGCTGGTGACGACTCATCTGTATCGCCAGGAAGTCATGCAGAACGGCCCTGCGGCCTTTGTTTCATTCTTTGATGGTGTTGAACCCGAGCCAGGAAATTTAACTGCTCGACCATACAA
This sequence comes from Methylomarinum vadi, assembly GCF_000733935.1. Classification (NCBI taxonomy): domain Bacteria; kingdom Pseudomonadati; phylum Pseudomonadota; class Gammaproteobacteria; order Methylococcales; family Methylococcaceae; genus Methylomarinum; species Methylomarinum vadi. Next base: position 525,999 of record NZ_JPON01000001.1, on the reverse strand, counting down.
GGGGGGATTCTAGCCTTTTCCGCGCCGGCATCGAAAATCGGTCGATGTCGAACCGATTAAGCGCTATGCCGTGAACGGGTGTTGGAAAATGCCCTGCGTTTCGTCATCGAGGAAGGCATCATCAGGATCTCGCTAAGCGCGGATCATGAACAAATACGTCTCGAAGCAATGATAATGGCAGAAGCATTTCGCCATCGGAATTGCCCCATATCTTCGACCGCTTCTATCAACTCGACAATAACCGCACTGTGGAAAAAGGCTACAGCGGGCTTGGGTTGGACATCGTCAAGCTCATTGTCGAGCTGCATCAAAGCATCATCATGCGTACGACTCGTTATTACTTTGTTCAAGACAAAAGCTAACGATGCAGTGCAGAAATCAACCAAACCCTGAGCGAGAAAAGTTGGCGGCAAGATCGCCGCCAACGCGCGAATCAAGGAAAATTTTACTGATAGTGTTCCTCCAGTTCCCGTTCCAAAGCCGCCTGAACCAACGCATTGTAGTGGCGCAGCAAATTGAAATCGGTCGGTTTGGGCGGTAATTTGGCGACAATTTTAGCTCTCAATTCGCTTAAAAAATGTCGCCGCAACGTGGCATCTTCGGGCACATGGCCGAATGTTTCCTTTTCGTTACCGATGATTGCCTGTTTTTGAGGGGCGGCGATTATTTGCGAACGTTCCGCAGCTTTGAATGACAGCATGGACAAAGCCCCTATTTGCGCTTCGTATTCGGTATCGACCATCGCGTCGTAATGCCGTTTCAGCGTCGAATCGGTAGGCCTGTCGCCAAAACCATCCTCTATTTCACGGCGTAATTGGCTAAGAAAATGCCGCCGCAACATCGAGTCTTCCGGAATTGCCATAACCGGGGATTGCGCGGCAACCGCTTCGGCCGCTTTTGCAACGACCGCCGTCGGCTTAGCTGCGGGTTCGGCGGACACCCCTTCCAAACGCCGGACAAACTCGGCTTTTAGCATTGTGTCATGGTGGCGTTTCAAAGCCGAATCGGTCGGCCGGGGACCGAAAGATGACTCGACTTCCGCCATTAATTTTGACAAATAATGGCGTTTCAGGCTGGAGTCTTGCGGTACGCAAGTAAAGCCGCGGGCCAGATCGTAAAGAACTTCCAGGGGATTGAATCCAGCATCGGACAATCTTACTCTAGTGCCGCGTTGCGGTGCGACCGCTTGCGTCACGGCTGGTTGCGCCAACTCTTTTTCATATTGCGCCACGGCTTCGCGTAATTGCTCGCGTTCGCCCTTGCTTTTCTCGATCTTGTTTCGAGCATAAAGCAGCGCTAACACACAAGTTAAGGCGTATCCCATCGTCAACGCGGCCGGCTTGACCAATGGCAACGTCATCAAGTAGTAGGACCAACCTAAAAAGGCGCAAAAGATAATCAAACCGAATACAATCGCGGTCCTGCATTGCGTTTTGATCGTATTCGGTTTCTCGGCTTTGATATATAGGGGTTTCAGCCCCAGGGCTTTCAGGTTCTCGGTTTTGCTGGTATCACACTTCAGTTGTTTAGCCAACTCCAGGGTTTCGTAATCGCGCTTGACGCGTTTTTTCCAGGAGCTCCCTTTCTGCAGCATGTAAACGACCATGAAGAAGGCCACTAACATGGCTACCAGTGTAATTAAGATTTCTAAGTTGATCATAACGACCTCCTCTTAATCATCCAATTATTATAGTAGTTATATTTACACTCTAAGCCTAACCTATCATTTAATAAAAGTTAGAGGGTAAGTATCTCCTTTGTCTTGTATAAACACAAGATTATTATAATTTTTTTGGCAGGGAGTACGTGTTCGGGAAACGCGAGTCGCTATGATATTTCCTGCTGAAAGGGCTAATGCGAGTACCTTATGGACTAAAGCGATCCAGGTCATCGGCAAATTCGATAGGTCCCTGATAGTACTGACGGATAATGCGCATCGTCTTGTTTTCATCGCCCAGGGTCCGCATCATGCGATGAGATAAGATCAATTTTTTGACCTGTGCTTGCACCGCGATTTTACCGATTTCCGACGGCGGCATGTGTAATTGCCGCCCTACTCCGACCAACGTTTCGGGAATGGCATTGTGCGCCACCAATATATCGGAATATTTCGCCAACCGATTCAACGTGCGGTACTGATTATTCATATCGCCGGAAAAAGTCACGGCACACCCCGCCAGCTCGATTCGCCACGCCAAGGTCGGAATCGGGCCATGATGTACCGGAGTAGCCGACAAGGAAACTTGTTTGTCCCGATAAACCTCTTTGCTAGTTTTTTCATCGATAGCAATATTCTTCGGAAGAACCTTAAAGCGACTGGGCGTGCGCTTATCGACATATTCGGCGAGATAACGGTAGATACCCTCTGAGCCGGCCAAACCGTTTATAAATTCAATCGTCCCCGGCATCGCTTGATTTCCTTCCGGGCCGTAAACGAATAAGTCGTTATCGCGGCGACTGAAATAAAACGCCTTTAGAAAGGCGACAAAATCGGCGCTATGGTCGACATGCAGATGGGAAAACAGCACGAATTTCAAATCGTTAAGCCTGGCGCCGCTTTTTTCAAAATTGAGCGCGCTGCCGGAACCCGTATCGATCAACGCCAGCGCGTTTCCGTCCAAACTCAGCAAGTACGAGGTCGAGGCGCGACGATCGGTCAATTCGGGTCCACCCGACCCAAGAATTTGCAGTTGAACCCTTTCCTTCTGACAAACCGCGAATAGAGATGGACTGACGAATAGACAGCACAGTAACAATAAATATTTTCGCATTTTCCACCTCCCGCTATATTGCTAAGCTTTAAAACTTATTGAGGTCCGGTGACGGATAAAATTCCTGACTCACAGACTTTTACGTGTTAATCGACACGTTTTCGACTATAACAGCCCGGCAATATTTTTAAAATGTCCTAACCCGTCAGCCATGCATAAAAATGATTCAGATAAAGGTAAAATAATCACCATCACCGTAAATACCGCACTCGATCTGTATATTGAGATCGAAGGTTTGGCACACAATGACAATATCGTGGCCCAGAGCAATACCGAGTTTGCATGCGGTAAAGGCGTCAACGTCGCCAGAGGGGTTGCGTCCTTGTCGATAGCGGTCACTTGCCTGGGATTTGTCGGCCAACAATCGTTGCCTACGTTCGAAGCATTGGATTCCGAATTTATACAAACCGACTTCACCGCGGTAGAAGGCAAAACGCGAACCAATATCACCCTTTTCGACCGGACCGATAACCGGGAAACGCATATTCGCACCAAAGGCTACACCGTCAATGCCGAAGATTGCCGCCATCTGAAGGACAAATTGGCGGCCCTGTTGACGCCAAACGATATTGTCGTGTTGTCCGGCAGTCTGCCCCCCGGCATGGCCCCAGATTGGTACGCGGAAATGATCGAACTGTGCCGCGGCAAACGCGCCACAGCTCTACTAGACAGCAGCGGCAACGCCATGAACAATGGTCTTGCCGCAAAACCGTATTTAATCAAACCCAACCAGCAGGAACTGGAACAAATCGTAGGCGCGCCCCTCAAGAATGAAGCGGAAATAGTCTCGGCCGCGCGAGGCCTGGTCGAACAAGGTATCCACTGGATCTATGTTTCCCGTGGCGCGCAAGGGGTGGTAGTGGTTGGACGACGGGTGGCAATGGCAGCAAATATAGTCGATACGCCTTCCCGAATCCTGACCCATATCGGTTGCGGCGATGCCATGGTCGCGGGACTCGCGGTAGCGACACGCAACGGTGAAAGTCTGGAAAATACCGTAAAAACTTCCATCGCCTGCGGCGTGGCCAATCTATATTCCCGCGAGCCCGGTAAGTTCGAACAAAAATTGCAACAAGAGATGATGTCGAAAATTGCAATCCGATCGTTATGAACTTTATAGGGCTTAGGTGGCAATGGCAATAAACGGCAAGCAAGCTGCCGTCAAAACATGCGATTAGCTTGCGTAATCGCACATTTCGAAGTCAACATTCCTCCGATTGCGCTAACGCTAATCGGAGCTACGCGAGCTAAAAGGGTTTCTTTCCCGGCCCCTTTAAATACCAAATGATCACGCCGATCAAAGGCAGCAAAATCACAAGAACGGACCAGAGTATTTTTTCGGCGTTTTTGCATAACTTTGCATAATCATCACGATTGCATAAATGTCAACAATGAGAAGCAATGCACTGCCAATACTTGTTAAATCCATTGTATTCCCCTTATTCGTATTCGTTAAAATAAAACAATCAAGGTCGTAACGTGCAATCGGAAAGTTCAAAAAGGCGAAAATGTATTGCGTCGCTTGTGGTGGCCTTTATTTATATGTCGCTACCGATTGAGGTTATTCGCTGGCAAAAAAGATGTCAATAAATAAACGTGTTTAATAACGGGCTTTCAAATCGGTTTAGTGGCGGCCTTGATAATATTTTGGCCGCAGAATGCCTTTATCCCTTATTCGATGTCTAGAGTTTATCACTGCCACGATAGGCCATGCGGTACAGTATCGGCAACACCAGCAGGGTCAACAGTGTCGATGACAAAATGCCGCCGATGACCACCGTGGCCAGCGGCCGTTGCACCTCCGCGCCGGTTCCTGTGGCCAGCGCCATCGGAATGAAGCCTAAGGCGTCGGTCACGGCAGTCATCAGCACCGGCCGCAGACGGACCAAGGCGCCCTGGCGCAACGCCTTTTCCAGTCCCAGGCCGTCCCGGCGCAGTTTGTTGATGAAGGTGATCAGCACCAAGCCATTGAGCACGGCGATTCCGGACAGCGCAATAAAGCCGACGGCCGCCGAGATCGACAGGGGAATATCGCGCAACCACAGCGCGGCGATGCCGCCGGTCAACGCAAACGGTACGCCCGTGAACACCAACAGCCCGTCGCGCACATTGCCGAAGGTCGCGTACAGCAACAAAAAGATGATCAACAGCGCCAGCGGCACCACTACTTGCAGCCGTTCGGCGGCGGCGATCATTTGCTCGAATTGGCCGCCCCAGGCGACCCAGTAACCGCTGGGCAACGTCACCTCGGCGCGAATTATTTCCCGGGCCTGGGTCACGAAGGAGCCGAGATCCCGGCCGCGCACATTGGCGGTCACGACGACGCGCCGCTTGCCATTTTCGCGGCTGATCCGGTTGGGCCCTTGCGCGGTTTGGAAGTCGGCCACCGTCCCGAGCAGCACGAACGACGGTTGCGACGAGCCCTCCGCACTCACTGGTAACGGAATGGGGATTTGCCGCATCGCCTCGGGGTCGCTACGCAATTGTTCCGGTAGCCGCACCACCAAATCGAAGCGCCGGTCGCCCAGATAGATTTCGCCGGCTTTGGCGCCGCCCATCGCCGCCTGCACCGCTTGTTGCACGTCATGCCGGTTCAAGCCGAAACGGGCCAGCATGTCGTGTTTCATAGTAACGGTCAATATCGGCAAACCGCTCATCTGTTCCACTTTGACATCGGCGGCGCCCGGCACCCGTTCCAACACATGGCTCATCCGTTCGGCGGTTGCCAGCAAGGTATTCAGGTCGTCGCCGAACACCTTGACCGCGACGTCGGCGCGCACGCCGGACAACAACTCGTTGAAGCGCATCTTGATAGGCTGGGTGAATTCGTAGTTGTTGCCGGGCACCGATTTGGCCACATGCTCCAGAGCCTCGACTAGGTCGGCCTTGGGGCGGCCGGGGTCGGGCCATTCGGAACGGTCTTTCAGCATGATATAGGCATCCGCCACATTGGGCGGCATCGGATCGGTCGCGATCTCGGCCGTGCCGATCTTGGAGAAGACCCGTTTCACCTCGGGAAAGGCGCCGATTTTCTTTTCCAGATCATGCTGCATTTGGATCGCCTGCGACAGACTGGTACCGGGAATGCGCAAGGCATGCATAGCGATATCGCCTTCGTCCAGCGCCGGAATGAACTCCGTACCCATGCGCGTCGCCATCAACACACTGAGAAACAACAACATGGCTGCGCCTGTCAAAACCACCGGGCCGTGGGCCAGGGATTGCCGAAGCAGCGGCCGGTAGGCTTTTTGCGCGAAACGCATCGCCGGATTTTCCTTGTCGTCGACCCGATTGCCGATAAACACCGCTAGCGCGGCGGGCACGAAGGTGATCGAAAGCAGCATCGCGCCGACCAGCGCGGCGACCACGGTAAACGCCATCGGATGAAACATCTTGCCTTCGACGCCCGACAGCGTGAAAATCGGCAGATACACGGTAATGATGATCGCCTGACCGAACAACAGCGCCCGGCGCGCCTCCTGCGAAGCCGAAAACACCGTGTCGAGCCGTTCCGGCAACGTCAACGGCCGTTGCAGCCGCCGTTGCTCCAACGCCAAACGGCGGACGCAGTTCTCGACGATGACCACCGCGCCGTCGATGATGATGCCGAAATCCAACGCACCGAGGCTCATCAGGTTGGCGCTGACCCCGTGCGCCACCATGCCGGTGATCGTGAGCAGCATCGCCAGCGGGATCACCGCCGCCGTGATCAGCGCGGCGCGCAGGTTGCCTAAAAACAAGAACAGCACCGCGATGACCAGCAGCGCGCCTTCCAACAGATTGTTCTTGACCGTGGCGATGGTCTTGTCGACCAAAACCAGGCGGTCGTAAACCGGTTCGGCCTTGACCCCGTCCGGCAGACTGCGGTTGATTTCGGCCAGTCTTTCGCCGACCGCTTGCGACACCGTGCGGCTATTCTCGCCGATCAGCATGAATACCGTACCGAGCACCGTTTCACGGCCGTTTTCGGTGGCGGCGCCGGTGCGCAACTCCTTACCCAGGAGCACGTCGGCGACATCGCGGATGAAAATCGGCGTACCCCGGTAATTGCCGACGATGATGCGGCCGATTTCCTCCAGGGTCTTGACCTGACCGGGCACCCGGATCAGATATTGTTCGCCGCGGTGCTCGATGTAGCCGGCGCCGATGTTGTCGTTGTTGCTTTGCAGCGCGGCTACCACGTCGCGAAAACTCAGGCCGTAGGCGATCAACTTTTCCGGGTCCGGCGTGACATGATACTGCTTGACGTACCCGCCGATACTGTTGACCTCGGTCACGCCCGGCACGGTGCGCAGCTGCGGCCGCACCACCCAGTCCTTGAGGGTGCGCAGATCGGTTTCGTCATAGGCCAGTCCGTCGGCTTTGCGCGCGTCGGGCGCGGCATTGACCGACCACATGAAAATCTCGCCGAGGCCGGTGGCGATCGGCCCCATCGTCGGCTCCAGTCCCGGCGGCAACTGTCCTTTCGCTTGCTGGATGCGTTGGCTGACCAGTTGCCGGGCGAAATAGAGATCGGTGTCGTCTTCGAAGATCACCGTGACCTGGGACAGACCGTAACGGGACAACGAACGGGTCTGTTCCAGTCCCGGCAACCCGGCCATGACGATCTCGATCGGGAAGGTGACCCGTTGCTCCGTTTCCAGCGGCGAATACCCGGGGGCTGCGGTGTTGATCTGCACCTGCACGTTGGTGATGTCCGGCACCGCATCGATCGGCAGGCGCAGCGATCGGTTAAGGCCAAACAGGATAAAACCGGCGGTCGCGAGCAAGACCAACCAGCGGTTATCGATCGAAAATTTCAGAATACGTTCGAACATGGCCCCTCCTAATGCTGGTGCGTCGCGCCGGCCTTGCCCAGATCCGCTTTCAAAACGAAACTGTTGGTAACCGCATAACGTTCGCCGGCCGCGAGGCCTTTGATAACCTCAACCCTGTTGGCGCCGCGCCGCCCCAATTGCACAGGGCGCACTTCGAATTCGTCGCCGTATTGCACGAACACCGCCTCGCTACCGCGCCAGGTCTGCAGGGCTTCCAACAACACCGCCACCGGCGCCACGACTTTTTCCTCGATCACCTCGACGCTGACGAACAGACCGGGACGCCAGCGTCGTTCCGGATTCTCGATATGCACATGGGCCGGCGCCGAACGGGTTTGTTCGCCGACCAGGGCGCCGAGGTAATCGATGACCGCCCGGGTTTCGTAACCGAGTTCGGGCGCTGACACATGAACTTGCTGACCGATTCTGACCCGGTTCAAGTCGTTGGCCGGGACATTGAAACTGCCCCAAACCTCGGACAGGTCGGCGATGACGAAGACCCTCGCATCGGCCTTGACCGCTTCGCCTGCGACCAGATGTTTTTCCATCACGGTGCCGTTCAGCGGCGAGCGCAGTTCATAGCGGGCCAGATTGGCGGCATGTTTGGATTGATCGGGTTTAAGGCCCAAGGCTTCCAATTGATCCCTGGCGGTCGCGACGGCGATTTCCGCTTCCGCCAGTTGCGTTTTGGCTTTCAGATAATCCTGTTCGGCGGAAATCTTTTCTTGCCATAACTGGGCTTCGCGCCGGAACAACGAACGGGCCAATTGCAGGCGTTTACGCGCCGTCGCCAGGCGGCTCTTCAGTTCCGCCAGGTCGCGGCTTTCCAGTACCGCCAGCACTTCTCCCCGGGTAACGGTTTCCCCCAAGCGTTTGCGCACTTCGGCCACGATGCCGCCGACGCGGGGCACGACATGGGCCAGCCGGTTCTGGTCGAACTCGATGGTGCCGGGCAATTTCAGTACGCACTCTATCTCGGCCGAACCCGCCGTTGCGACGGAAATGCCGGCACTGGCCAGCGCTGCCGGCGGCAAATGCACCCGGCCCTCCTCCTGGGAATACTGGAACGGGTAGGTCTTGCCGGCGAATGTCGCCTTTACCTTGACGTCGAAGGAATGCGGTTCTTCCACCACGCGATCGCTTAGCAGATAGTCGGCTACCGGTCTGAAGCCTATTCGCTCGCTGCGGCCGCCGAGACGCTGTAACGTCATCTCGAGGCCGACATCGTCCGGCGGCAGCGGTTTTTCGTTCCGGTAGGCATAAACCCGAAACCGGGGCGGAACACCGGTTTCGTAAATCGTGATTTCCAGTTCGAAGGAATCCTGGCTTAACAAGCGGCCGTTATGCGGTCCGCGCGGAAAAGCGTCGTCGCGGTCGGCGGATTTCTCATGCTGATGTTCTTCTTCATGGTGGTCCGCGGCCGGATGCGACGCGAGTATCAGGACGGCCAGCAACAAACCGACGACGATGATGCCGAGAATGGCGATAATTGAGTTTCTGTTCATTGGGAATCCTCGTTGACGGCGCCGCCGATCAGTCGTTCCAGATCGGCCAGGCATTGATGATAAGCGGTCAGAGCGCGCAGATATTGGGCCTTGGCATTGAATAGCGTGCGTTGCGTGTCGAGCACGTCCAGCAGCGCGAATTTTCCCAGGCGATAACCTTTCTGCACCGACCGATAGGCGCTTTGCGCCGACGGTAATATCGTAAGTCGGTAGTTTTCGATTTCGGTTTGCGTCGCATCCAGCCTCTGATACGTGGCACTGAATTCGCTGTCGACCCGGAAACGAACGGCGCGTAATTCGGCGTCGGTTTTGTCGAGGCGTCGTTCGGCCGCTGCAATACCGCCCTGGTTGCGATCGAAAACCGGTAAAGGCATGGAAATGCCGACATTGGCGACATAGTCCTGGTTTTGGAGAAAATGCGTGCCGCCCAGTTTCACGGTCAAATCCGGAACGGCCTTGGCCTGTTCCGATTGCAGCAAGGCTTGCCGCCGCGAAAGTTCCGAGAGCCAGCGGCGAAGTGTCGGACTTTGCTTAAGCCTGACGTTCAACGATTCGAGCGGCGGCAACGGCCTGATATGCTCGAGATCGCCGCGGACAGTGGAAAATTCGGTGGCAGACCCGCCCCAAAATGCCGCCAGTGTTTGTTTGCTGGCCGCCCATTCGCGTTCGGCGCGCAGTTTTTCGCTTTGTGCGGTCGCCAGCGTCACATTGACGCGTGTTTGTTCGACCGGCGACACCTTGCCGGCCTTGACCTGATTGGCGACGGTTTCGACAACTGTTTGCGCCAGTTGCAAAGACCGTTCGGCCAGTTCGGCATGCGCTTGTGCCCCCAGCACGTCGATGAAGGCTTGTGTGGCGCGAGCCAATATCGTAACGCGCTGGGTCTCATAATCCCAATCGGCGACTTCCCGTCGGGCCGCCGCCGCCTCGATCCGGGCCGCGCGTTTCCCGCCCAGTTCGATCAACTGGCTGAGTTGCAGGGTCACGGCATCGCCGTCGAACCCTTTAGCGGTGGCGTTGGCAAAATTTCCGGCATTGGCATTCAACACCGGATTTGGTAACAGCCCCGCTTGCAGGGTCAACGCTTCGCGGGCGCGAATTTCCTCGGAAAAGGCAATCAGGGCCGGATTGTTGGTTAATGTCAACGCCAGTACCTGCGGTAACGTCAGGCTGTCGCCGATCGTCGCCGGCGATATTACGGATTCCGCCGGTTTCTCCGGATGGCTTGGTTCCGAAAACACGCACAACGGCAGAACGCAAAATGACAACATCGCCCATAACCGTGGAATAACGGTTAGGTTATTAGAAAAAATATACATAAGAATTCCCAAAAAATCGTAAAACGCTTCCGCGATGCGGTCGCGGAAAACACTCCCTTGTCGTTCAGGGCTAGGATTTTGGGAATGCGCTTAAATCAGCAGGACGGTGGAACGCCGTAAGAGGGGGGTCGATGAAATAGGGTTGGTTTCAAAAAACCGAGGATGCGATAAAGCGGGTAGTTGAACGACGGCGATCAGACATAGGACGACTACATACAAGGTGCAGCCGACCGCTATCAGGTTTTGCAGAATGCTTTCCAGTATCGAATCCCTGGCTTGATCTCCCTGCCCGATCGGAACATCCAGACAAGATTCAACCTGAAGGAACGCATGGCCATCCAATGAATTCCGATGCAATGAGTGCGCTGATTGGCCGTTCTCCATCCCGTATCGGGCTTCGGAATGGAAGGCATGGGTTTGGTTGCCGGAAATGGAAAGCCTGTCGCGCCCATGATCGTGTCCGGCTTTTTCCACGGCGACATGGCCATGCTGGCCGATACACAATACGAACGAGGTAAACTCACCATAGCCGCTGAGCAGATTGAAGAGCAAGGCTACCAACACCCAACCTGAAATGATTTGGGAGAGTTTGTGATGGTCCGGAATTATCATTCCACTAACAAATAATCAACTAAACCGCGTTAAGTGGTTTTTATTGTTTCACCAATGGCCCAATATGATCAAGTTTCATATTAACTGAAAAGGCGGTACAAATATGTCGTTGTCACAATCGCAGTAATATAATGAATTGTAAGCAATTGATAGGGGAAGTATTTTTATACTGCATAGTGACAGGCAAATTTAATCTTCACCTTCAAACCGGGCCGATTGTCGGCCATGCTCAAATCAGCTCTGTGTAATTCCATTACTGCCTTGACCAGACTGAGCCCCAGCCCACTACCCGAAGTACTCCGGGCAGTGTCCAGGCGAGAAAAACGCTCCATGGCATAAGCATAGCGGTCGGCCGGAATACCCGGACCGTTATCGCTGATTTGCACGGTGACACCATCCTCCCGCTGCCACGCCTCAAGTACGATCTTGCCGGCCGGGGGGCTGAATTTGATCGCGTTGTCCAGCAGGTTGCTGACAGCCTGCGCCAGCAAATGGCGGTTACCGGCAACATGAAGCCCGCCCTGCACGCGAATCGACAATGTTTTGTTTTCGGTTTCGGCCAGCTCACGGTAGAGCTGGCCTAACTCGTACAACAACGAACTTAACTCGATATTTTTCCATTCGCCGCGAAAACTTCCGGCTTCCGTCTGCGCGATTTCCAACAGCGCATTGAAGGTGCGGATTAAATCGTCGGCATCTTCTATGGTTTCACCGATAACCTGGCGATACTCGACCGGTTCGCGTTTTTCCAATAGGGTGATTTCCAAACGGTTCCGCAGCCGCGACAGCGGTTTGCGCAAGTCATGGGCAACGTTATCGGTTACTTGACGCATGCCGTTCATTAATTGTTCGATGCGCAACAACATGGAATTGAGATGCGCCGCCAATTCATCGAACTCGTCATGCCTGTCGGCAAGCGGTACCCGCCGCGACAGGTCGCCGCTGGTGATGGCCATGGCCGTCGCGTTGATTTTATCGATCCGCGCCAGTAATGTCCGACCGATGAACCAGCCCATCGCCAGGGCCAAGCCTACCGAAACCAACAGAATCGTAATAATCGTCGACAGCATGATTTCCTGAAGTTCCTCGGCCTGCTCCAGTCCCTGCGCCAACAACAGACGGCCACCATCGGGCAGGTATGCGGCGATCATCGGCCAATAGCCGTCCACGGATTCTCCGGGGTATTTGACGATCCTGCCGTCGATCCAGATATTGGTCACTTGGCCGTAATGATCCAGAGCCGACGGCCATGCCAGGAGATCGCCGGCCAGGATTTGGCCATCCGCGGAAATTAATAAAAAATGGCGGCGGTATTTAACATCGATGGTCTGCTGGGCATTTAACGTTTCGATCAGCGCATTGCGTCCTTTCGCCTGCTCGATACGCACAAGCTCGTTGGCCCGTTGTTTCAAACCGGTGCTGATTTGTTCGTCCACATAACGGCTACCCGCCCAAAACAACAAACCTAATCCCAGCATTAACAACACGGCATTAATGCCGGCGTAACGCAAGGCGATCCGCATGGCGGAAGTGTGGAGCAGCCTACGGGTTTTCATCCAGCTTGTAGCCGATGCCGCGCAAGGTGTGCAATAAGGGTTTGTCGAAATCCTTGTCTATTTTGGCCCGCAAGCGACTGATCTGGGTATCGATGACATTGGTTTGCGGATCGAAATGCAAATCCCAAACCTGTTCCAGCAACATGGTCCGGGTCACGATCTGCCCGGTATGCCGCATTAGAAACTCGAGCAGGCGCAGCTCCATCGGCTGCAAGCGCAATAAGCGCCCGGCGCGGGAAACTTTGTGATTGAGCAGATTCAGCTCGAGGTCGGCAATATGCAAACGGCGGTCCGCCGGCTTGTCCTGGTTCCTTCGCATCAGCACATCGAGTCGGGCCAGCAATTCGGCAAACGCGTAGGGCTTGACCAGATAATCGTCGCCGCCCGAGCGCAAGCCTTCGACCCGGTCGTCGACCTCCCCTAACGCACTCAGCAATAGAATCGGGGTTATGTTACCATCGGCCCTCAGCATGCGTACCAGCGATAAGCCGTCCCTTTTCGGCAGCATGCGATCGACTACCAGCACATCGTAGTGTCCGCTCACCGCCAAATCCAATCCCACCTGTCCGTCGGCGGCATGGTCGACGTTGTGCCCGCTTTCGTTCAATCCTTTGACCAGATAGGCAGCCGCCTGCTCGTCGTCTTCGACTAAAAGAATTCTCATGGCGCCAATGATAACGGCTTTCCCCAAACGAATACATTACCATTTGGTAATGACCCGGAAAGGTTTTGGCAAGACACTTTTGTTAAGATTTGTCCATGCTTTTCAACATGACTTTTTCGATCGCCAACCAATATGAAGCGGAACAGCAGCCGGGACCTGCGCGTTACTTGGTGCGCCAATTATTCCGGTCCTTGCCCATTTTAATCAATCTACTCATCTTAACGGCCTGCGCACGTTATCAAGCACAGCCATTAACCCGGGAAGCCGTTCAACGACAACTGCAAACGCCGTCGAACGAACAGCTTCGTATTCAGGCCGCCGCCATAAAACACCCGCTACTCGAACCCATTGCCTTCGACATCGAGGATGGCTTGTCGCCCGACGAAGCGGCCGTCTTGGCAGTATTGCGCAACCCAACATTACGCGGCATCAGGGATAAACACGCTATCGCCAATGCCCAGCTGTTACAAGCAGGATTGTTGCCCGACCCGCAGGTTTCCTACAGTTTTTCCGCCCCTTCCGGCGGTACCGATCTGGGTATGAATAACGCTTTCGGTTTCGGGCTGAACTGGCAAGTCACGGCACTGATCTGGCGTGAAAATAAAATCGCCGCGGCCGAAAAACAACGAGCGGACATAGACCTGCAAATCGCCTGGCAGGAATGGCAAATCGCACAGGCAGCCAAACTGGCGGTTTATCATTTGCTCGTCTATCGCAGGCAACACACCTTGCTCGCCGAAATGGCCCAGCGCTTGGAAAACAACCGGCAACGACTGCAACAGGCCGCCGACGCGGGCCTGGTGACCGAACTCGAACGCGTTGCCGCCGTTTCCGCCAAAAACCTGGTCGACATCCGTTTGCTGGCTCTCGAACAACAAATCAAACAGCAACAACAACGCCTCAACCGGGCCATGGGCCTTAAACCTCATGATATCGTAAAGTTGCAACAGGGAATCGCACTACTCGATGAGCTGAAGGTTCCGACTTACGATGGATTGATCCAAAACATCGAACAACGAAGATTGGACTTGATGGCATTGAAACGAGGTTACGAGAGCCAAGAGGAAAAACTGCATGTGGCCGTGTTGCAGCAATTTCCGCGCATCAGCATCGGCTTCGACCATGCGCGTGACAACAGTAACCTTTATACCGTCGGTTTTGGCGTCTCGATGACATTGCCAATATTCAATCGCAACCGCGGCCAAATCGCCATCGCCCGCGCGACACGCCGGCAACTGTTCGATCAATATAGCGACCGCGTTTATCAAGCCCGCGCCGATATCGCCGAATTGCTGGTCACCATCGCCTGGATCAACAAACAAATTCATTCCGTCCGCGCTGCCCTTCCGGAATTGGCCAATTTGGTCAAAGCCTATCGCGCAGCGATCGAAATCGGCCAAGCCGATGTGTTGAATTACTATACGTCGTGGAACAATTTGACCAACAAAAAAATTGCATTATTGAATCTGAAGTTGCAGTTGATACAGGCGGGTATCGCATTGGAAGTGGCGAGCGGACGCTATCGCTTGCCATCGGATAATCGGAGCAATATGTTATGAGATTCCCCGCTGCATCATCCTTAGTCCTTATTCTACTGCCGCTTCTCGCCGTCGTGTCGCTCCTACTTTACCTGTCGACAGACCCCAACCAGGCCGCCAACGAAGACACTGCCTCGTCGGCAACCGAACCAATCGCCGAAGTTGAAGCCATTAAACTGCATAAAGGTCAGATCGAAGAGACCTTGACCGCCTATGGCGCGGTTTTACCGCTACCGGACAAGCTGAAAACAATCAGCGTCCCCTATACCAGCCGAATCGACAAAATACAGGTCAACCAGGGACAAACGGTACAGGAAGGCGATCTGCTGATCACGCTGAAACCCGGCGCGGATGCGGTTCTGCAATTGGAACAAGCGCAAAGAGAACTGCGCGCGGCATTGCGGAATAATCAATTGCTACGCGAACGTATCCGCCTGAAACTGGCGACCCAGCAGGATTTGCTGACCTCGAGCTTGCGCGTGGAGCAGGCCAAGATCATGTTGAAAAATCTGGCCGACCGCGGTATCGGCAAGGAACAACAAATCCACGCCGAAAGCAGCGGCATCATTTTTTTGGTCAACGTGCAACAGGGCCAAATTGTCGCCGCCGGCACGCCGCTATTGCAATTGGTCGACAATAGCCAATGGGTGGTGCGTTTGGGCATCGAAACCGAGGATTATGCTCATATACAACTGAATCAGCCGGTCCTGATCACGCCGGTCAACACCCCGGTCGCTCAGCCGGTCAAAGGCCACATCGAAATCATCACCCATCAGATCGATCCCAGCACACGCATGGTTAATGTTTTCATCAGGCCGGAGTTAAACCGGACTCTGCTGATCAACGATTTCGTCGAAGGCCGAATCATCATTTCCAACAACGAAACGCTCGTGGTCCCGCGACAAGCGGTATTGCCGGACGACGGTGGTTACAGTCTGTTCACCGTCGTCGACGGCCGGGCCGTCAAACATGACGTCAAGGTCGGTCTGGAAAACGGGGCGCAAATCGAAGTGATCGCCGACGATTTAAACGTCGGCGACGACGTTGTGGTGTTGGGCAATTACGAACTCGAACCGGGCATGGCGGTTGCCGTCACGCCAAGCGAAGGGAGTGGCCAGCAACAATGAGCATTACGCAATGGGCGCACCGCCACCGACGCTCTATCCTGTTTGTGTTGGTCTTGTTCGCCGCCGCAGGCGGTTTCGCCATCTATCGGACGCCGGTCAGCCTGTTCCCTCAGGTCACCTTCCCGCGGGTAGTCATCAATCTCGATGCCGGCGACATGCCGGCGGAACGCATGGCGGTACAGGTGACCTGGCCGGTGGAAGAGGCGGTAAGGGCCGTGCCGGGGGTGTTGACGGTGCGTTCGGCCACCAGCCGCGGCAGTGCCGATATCGCCGTGAATTTTGACTGGGGCATGGATATGGTGTCGGCCATGCTGCAAGTGGAGTCGGCCATCAATCAGATCCGTTCGACCTTGCCCGCCACGCTGGCATTCGGCGTCAGACGCATGGACCCCACGGTCTTCCCGGTACTCGGCTACAGCCTGACGTCGCCGGCACACAGTCTGGTCGAGCTTCGGGATATGGCTCTTTATCAAATCAGGCCTATCCTGTCGGCCATTCCCGGCGTCGCGAAAGTCGACGTATTGGGCGGGGCCGTCGCGGAATACCAGGTTCTGGTGGATCCGGCACGCATCAATGCCCTGAACCTGAACCTGAACGACGTCGCCAACGCGTTATCGGCTGCCAACGTGATCCAGGCAGTAGGCCGGCTGGAACAACATTACAAGTTGTACCTATTACTGGCCAACACCCAATTGCAAAATTCGCAGCAGATCGGGCAGACGATTTTGCGCAGCGGCCAGAACGGGCTGGTATTTCTGGAAGATGTCGCCCAAGTGATCAAAACGACCGCACCGCAATGGCAACGAATCACCGCCGAAGGCCGGGATGCGGTGCTGTTTCAGATCAATCAACAACCCGGCAGCAGCACCGTGGACATTGCCCGAAACGCGCAGACGCAATTGCAGCTAATCCGCAAAAAGCTGCCCGCCGACGTCCAAATCGCCAAATGGTACGATCAAAGCGACCTGATCGTCGCCTCCGCGCTCAGCGTCAAAGAGGCGTTGCTGATCGGCCTGGGATTGGCTATCCTGACCCTGTTGCTATTCCTGCGCAATATCAAGGTGACTTTGATTGCGGCCATTACCGTGCCCATGGCGCTATCGGCCACCGTGCTGATCATCCACTTATTCGGGCTAGGCTTCAATATTATGACGCTGGGCGGTATGGCCGCCGCCGTCGCCTTGATTATCGACGACGCGATCGTCATGATCGAGCATATTATCCGGCGCATGCGCGAAGCAACGGGCACTTATCTAAACAGAATTCATCTGGCCGCAAGCGAATTCAGTAAACCGCTGGCCGGTTCTTCGGCGTCGACGATCATCATTTTCGCCCCCTTGGCGTTTATCACCGGCGTCAGCGGCAGTTTTTTCAAGGCCTTGTCGATCACGATGGCATCGGCATTGTTCATCTCCTTTATCGTCGCCTGGCTGGCCGTCCCGTTGCTGGCCGAGCACACCTTGACGCAGAACGATACCGAACAGGAGGAGAACGGCCCGTTGACGGGCTGGTTTCACAGGCATTATCGACACTTGTTGCAAATCCTGCTGTCCAAACCCTGGTTGCTGTTGTCGGCCCTGCTTCCGCTGTTGGCCGCCGGGTTTATCGGCTGGCAACAAACCGGTTCCGGCTTCATGCCGTCGATGGACGAAGGCGGGTTCATTCTCGATTACCGCGCCGCACCCGGCACCTCGGTATCGGAAACGGACCGCTTGCTGCGGCAGGTCGAACGAATTCTACGCGAAACGCCGGAAGTGGAGACTTATTCGCGCCGCACCGGTAACAGCCTGGGAGGATTCATTACCGAAGCCAACGAGGGCGATTTCTTTGTCCGCCTGAAACCGTTACCCCGTCGCAGCTTGGACGACGTGATGGATGGGCTCCGGGAGCAGATTAGCCATAACGTGCCCGGACTGGACATCGAGCTGGCCAAACTGATGGAAGACCTGATCGGCGACTTGACCGCGGTTCCGCAACCGATCGAAGTAAAATTGTATGCCGACGACGGAAAGTTATTGAAGGAATTGGCGAACAAGGTGGCCGCGGCGCTGGAAAAAATTACCGGGGTCGTCGACCTCAACAACGGCGTCATTCCGGCCGGCGACGCTTACAATATTCAGGTCCTGCGCGATAAAGCGGCGCTGGAAGGCCTCAGCCCTGATACGGTCAAACAGACATTGAACGCCTACCTGAGCGGCATCGTGACCACGCAACTACAGGAAGGCCCAAAAATGCTCAATCTGCGGGTCTGGATCCCGGCCAATGAACGCGGTTCGTTGCGAGCGCTGGATCGTCTGCGCATTCGCTCGCCGGACGGCCATTGGGTGCCGCTTAAGCGCGTGGCGCAAATCAGCCCGGAAAACGGCCAGGCGCAGATCACCCGCGACAATCTGAAACGCATGATCGCCGTCACCGCCCGAATCAGCGGCCGGGACATGGGCTCCACCATCGCCGATGTCATCCATGCGCTGGAAAGTCCCGGCATGTTGCCGCATGACGTTTATTATGTCCTGGGCGGTTTGTACGAACAGCAGCGCATCGCCTTTCATGACCTGCTGATCGTCTTCATCGCCGCGGTGGCGCTGGTTTTCGCCTTGTTGCTGTATCTATACGAACGCTTTCATGTCGCCCTGGCAATGATGTTGACGACCTTGTCGGCAGTAGCCGCTGTTTTCGTCGGCTTGTGGTTGACCGGGATCGAGTTGAATATCACCGCGATGATGGGCATGACCATGGTCATCGGCATCGTCACCGAAGTCAGCATCTTTTATTATTCGGAATATCAAAGCCTGCCTGAATCGCATGCACCGATTCAACGCATGATTACCGCCGGCAACAATCGCATGCGCCCGATCGCGATGACCACGATTGCCGCGATCCTGGCGCTAATGCCGCTGGCGATGGGAATCGGCGCCGGTTCCGAAATGCTGCAACCGTTGGCCATCGCCATCGTTTCGGGATTGATGGTGCAGATCCCGTTAGTGCTGATTCTACTCCCCGCCCTACTGAAAATTTTTTCCACCACTAGGAGAGTCTGAAACCATTTCTTGCAGCCGATATTCGTAAAATCGTAGCCATTGAAGAAGATATACGAAATCGAAAGCCAATAAGACTGTCCTTTTGAATACAATCCATTTTGTTTAATCAAAAAACCTCTTTAACCTCCGCCAATCCATAATCCGTTTCTTTGCAGTTCCCTCTACCCATTAGCCATGTCGCCACCTCCACTTTGGCATTAATAGAGAAATTATTATCATTATTCTTCATGCTGGATTTTGCCATCATCATCGGGAAACAAAGATTTTCTTGTCGGTAAAGCAATTACGACTATTATCCGAGAAGCCATGCAAGGAAAATCGGTTAAAATTGCTACTCGTCGGATTCGTCTGAACTTCTGCGCTCTTCGAGCAAAAGCCGTTTCCGCTTTCCGTCATCTGTGTTAGGCGCCATTACCGCAAGTAAACCGTGTTAACACATCACCCGGAACGATAAATATGAACGACGACCTGAAAAAAATCGTTGAATCACGCCACGAGCGGCCATTTGAAGTTCTTGGTCCGCAGCGCAAGCGCTCGACAAACGAAGGCCGCCAGTTTGTCATTCGTGTCTTCATCCCCCATGCGCTGGAAGTCACCGTTTTCATTAAGCACCCCAGCAAAAAAATCGTCAAAATGGAGCAAGTCGACCCCGATGGCCTGTTCTGTACCGATGTGGTGATAAGCGAAGGCTCTGATCGATTGGATTATGTCCTGCGGGTAACCGATGCCGGCAAACATCAAGCCGTCATTCGCGACCCTTACAATTTTACCGTTGCCGACCTTGCTGCCGATGAAGAAAAGCGGTTTCTA
Organism: Methylomarinum vadi; assembly: GCF_000733935.1. Taxonomy (NCBI): domain Bacteria; kingdom Pseudomonadati; phylum Pseudomonadota; class Gammaproteobacteria; order Methylococcales; family Methylococcaceae; genus Methylomarinum; species Methylomarinum vadi. The sequence continues at coordinate 506,242 of NZ_JPON01000001.1, read as the reverse complement.
CGGGGCCGATACGACCGTTTATTCGAACGCTGCGGCGCTCACCCGGAAACCAGAAATTCGGTGGCCGGTGTGCGCTTTGGCGTTTGGGCGCCCAATGCGCAACGGGTTTCGGTCGTCGGTAGTTTCAATCGCTGGGACGGCCGTTACCACCCTATGCAAAAAATCAGCGCCGTCGGCTTATGGGAACTGTTTATTCCCGGGGTATCGGACGGCGATTTTTATAAATTCGAGATTAGGTCCCAGCAAGGCGATGTTTTCCTGAAAACCGATCCCTACGCTGTTTGCATCGAGGAATCGCCGGAGGCCGCGGCAATAGTCTGTGATCTGGCGCAGGCTCACCAATGGCAAGACAGCGCCTGGCAAAATGCCGCCAGGCCGCGAAATATTGCCGTTTTTCAACTTTCCCAGCCCGACAAACAAAGTGCCCCGAAAAGATTGACACTAGGCGAATCTGAGCTGGAAAAATTGGCCAGGCAAGGTTATACCCACTTGGAAATCCCCACATTTATCGATGTTAACAGCGAAATCGCCGCTTTTTTCACCCCCAGCCCCCGCATCGGTTCGCCGCAGCATATCCAAGCATTGGTCGACCGCTGTCACAGCCATGGCCTAGGCGTCATCGTCGATGTCATCCCGTTATCCTTAACGAAAACTCCGAAAAACCTAATTTACTTTGACGGCAAACCTTTGTATGAAGGGCAGGAAAAACAAACGGCAGTAGATTTCCACTTTGCCAAAAACCATCCTGGTGTCAGAAATTACCTGTTCTCTTTCGTCCGCTTCTGGCAGGGAAATTACCATATCGACGGTTTTCGTTTAAACAGCGAATACCTCGATTTTTATCGGGATTTGATCGCCTCTTGCAACCAAGAGAATGACAGCGTTCTTTGGCTGGTTCAGGACGTCGATGCGCCGGTTACCCTGAACAAAGACGCGCTTGAAGACCTGCTTCAACATCGTCGCCTCGATAATCCCCACTCAATTTTGGGCCCGCATCGTCATCCGGCCAACAAATGCGCGACGATACGCGCCATACTCCCCAAGGCCCGGCGCGCTTACGTCTATTTCCCCGAGCAAGCGACTGTCCGCTACGAAATGGAACAACTAGGTCGCACGAATCTATGGCAGGCCATTATTCCTTATGCCATGGCGGAGCGAGATTATCGCCTGCAAATGTTAGATACTGACGGCCGGCATAAGGACTAAACAACCACCCGCTCAAGCGGGTGGGTTCCAATAACGGACTGAAAGTCCGGATACGCGTCGACTAAACGACGCGTCTTAGTCGGGCTCCATCTTGAAATTATCGTTTGGATTAGGTTCAAAGTGATGCTCCAAATATTGCTTTATCATCTCATCAGTCATTTGCCCCACTGTGGCGCAAAAATAACCGCGGGCTCAAAAATGTCGACCCCAATATCGCTTTTTCAAGTGCGGGAACTCTTCGAACAGATAGCTCGAAGTTCGTCCCTTGATTCGCCTCATGATTTCGCTTGGGGCCATAGTCGGCGGCGCACTCACCAAAATGTGCACATGATCTTTGCTCACGACACCTTTGATAATCCGTATCTCAAAGGCTTCGCATGTCTGCCGCACCAAGTCTCTCACTCGTTCGGCTATTTCATCCTTCAGCACTTTATAACGATACTTCGTAACCCAAACAAAATGATACTCAATTTGGTAAACCGTATGGCTGCCGTATCTATAGTCCATCGCCACCTCCTTGGGCAAATTATCGCAGCTAAAGCTGACCGGCTAAAGCCGGTGGTTTAAACCTTATGATGGATAATTAATCGATACTTATGCGCTGGATGTTTCCTTTATCAGCGATCACGACAGGCAGTTATTCGGCGCAGGCAATCATTACCACATTTACCAGGTCTTAGGCGCTCATCCGCAAACTTATCGAGATATCGCCGGCATCAATTTTGCCGTCTGGGCGCCGAATGCCGTGGCCATCAATGTGGTTGGCGATTTTAACGATTGGGACGGCAGCGGCCATCCCATGCGTTTTCATAGCGCTTCCGGCATCTGGGAATTGTTCGTTCCGAATATCGGCAACGGCGAGCATTATCAATACCAGATTTTTCCTCGCCATGGCGATCCCTGCCTTAAATCGGATCCTTATGCCTTCTATATGAAAACCGCGCCGGATACCGAAAGTGTGGTTTACAGCATCGACAATATTTATCAATGGCATGACGACGAATGGCTGCAAAAGCGCCGCCGAACCAACGTTTGGCGAACGCCGATCACGATATACGAAGTGCATTTGGGATCGTGGCGGCGCGGCCCGGGCAACCGCCTGCTGAATTACAAGGAAATCGCGGAAAAACTGATTCGTTACGTCAAGGAGATGGGCTTTACCCATATCGAAATTCTACCGGTCGCCGAACACCCTTATGAACCGTCCTGGGGCTACCAGGTGTCGAATTTTTATGCGCCGACGTCTCGCCTGGGCAAGCCCGAAGAGCTTATGGCCTTTATCGACCAATGCCACCAAAACGGAATCGGCGTCTTGCTCGACTGGGTGGCGGGCCATTTCCCCAAAGACGCCCATGCCCTGGCCCGTTTCGACGGCACGGCGCTGTATGAACACGAAGATCCGCGCAAGGGCGAGCACAAGGATTGGGGAACGTTGATCTTCAATTACGGCCGCCACGAAGTCGAAAACTTTCTGATCGCCAACGCCTTGTTCTGGTTGGAGCATTACCATTTCGACGGCCTCAGGGTCGATGCGGTCGCCTCGATGCTGTATCTGGATTATTCGCGCAAGCAAGGCGAATGGATACCGAATATCTACGGCGGCAATGAAAACCTGGAGGCGATCGAGTTTCTGAAACATACCAATTACATCGTTCATGGCCGTTTTCCCGGCGTCATGATGATCGCGGAAGAATCGACCGCCTGGGCCGGCGTGACACGCCCGACCGACGCCGGCGGCCTCGGTTTCGGCTTCAAATGGAATATGGGCTGGATGCACGATATTCTCAATTATCTGCAAACCCCGCCCGAATTCCGCCAATATCATCACAACCGCCTGGGATTCATCTTCCACTATGCCTTCGAGGAAAATTTCATTTTATCCCTGTCGCATGACGAAGTGGTCCACATGAAAGGATCGCTTTATACCAAGATGCCGGGCAACGCATGGGAAAAATTCGCCAATCTGCGGTTGTTGTTTTTCTTTATGGCGACCCATCCGGGCAAGAAGTTGAATTTCATGGGCGCGGAATTTGGCCAACAACAGGAGTGGAACGAATCCGCCGAATTAGCGTGGCAACAGCTGGACAACGACATGAACCAGCGCTTGCAATTGTATTTTAAAAGCTTGAATTTCCTTTACCGCAACGAACCGGTCTTGCACGAAATGGATTGCCGGCCCGCCGGTTTTTCCTGGATTGATTCCAACAACCACGAACAAAGTATTATTGTGTTTAGCCGAAAAGCGAAGGACCCGCGAATCGCGCTGATCATCGTCATCAATTTTTCGGCCATTTCACGCTTCGATTACCGCATTGGCGTCCCCTACCCGACTTCCTATAGCGAAATATTCAACAGCAATAGCGAGGAATACGGCGGATTTAGCCGGTCGGCGCCGGCCAAAACCTATGCCATGGAAGACACTCCGTGGCATGGACAGGAGTTCTCGATCCGCATCGGCAAGTTACCGGCCTTGACCGCCCTGCTGTTGAAGCCAGGCGCTCCCGAAATCTGAATCCAAAAACTTCGCTCTCCCTCGACCACGAAGGAGAGCGTTCGAGTGGAATGTTAAACCTATTTTTCGGCTTTCTTGGATTTCGCTCGGCGCGTTTGGCGCGGTTTTTTCTGTTCCTCGAGTTTTAGAATGACCCCGGCCAATGGCGGTAAGGTCAGACTGACCGAATGCGGCAGGTTCATCCAGGCTACCGGTTCGGACGTGACCGCGCCATTGGTGACGTTACTGCCGTCGTACACGCTCGAATCCGAATTGATAACTTCTTGATAGCGTCCCGCTACCGGCACGCCGATACGGTAATTGTCCCTGACCACGGGGGTAAAATTGAGCACGACAATCAATTCCTGATCCTCGTTTTTCCGACGATAGCTGATGACAGATTGTTCGGCATCGTGGCAATCTATCCATTCAAAACCGAGATGATCGAAATCGTGCTTAAACAAGCAAGGCTGCCCCTTATACAGATTGTTCAAGTCCTTCAACAAGGTTTGAACGCCGCGATGATGAGCGTAATCCAATACGTACCAGTCCAACGCCTGATTGAAATTCCACTGCGTGCCCTGCCCGAATTCACAGCCCATGAATAACAGTTTTTTCCCGGGATAGGTGAACATCATCGTGTACAGCGCGCGCAGATTGGCGAAGCGCTGCCACTCGTCCCCCGGCATTTTTTCCACCATCGATCCCTTGCCGTGGACGACCTCGTCATGGGAAAAAGGCAAGGTAAAGTTTTCGGTAAAGGCGTACAGCATGCCGAAGGTTAATTTATCGTGATGGTATTTTCGATGAACGGGATCTTCCTCCATGTATTCTAGAATGTCGTTCATCCAACCCATGTTCCATTTCATCGAAAAACCCAGGCCGCCGACATAGGTGGGGCGCGTCACGCCGCCCCAGGCGGTCGACTCTTCGGCCATCATCACGGTCCCCGGGTGCTGCTGATGCGTCACCGCATTCAATTCCCGGAAAAAGTCGATCGCCTCGATATTTTCGTTGCCGCCGTATTCGTTCGGAAGCCATTCCCCTTCTTCGCGCGAATAATCCAGATACAGCATCGAGGCCACGGCATCCACCCGCAAGCCGTCGAGATGAAATTCTTCCAGCCAATAAATGGCGCTCGACAGTAAAAAGTTTTTCACTTCGTTGCGGCCATAGTTGTAGATCAAGGTCCCCCAGTCACGGTGTTCGCCTTTGCGCGGATCTTCGTGTTCATACAGCGCCGTGCCGTCGAAACGGGCCAGGGCGAAATCGTCTTTGGGAAAATGGGCCGGCACCCAATCCAGAATGATGCCGATATTGTTCTGATGAAGGGTATCGACGAAGTAGCGGAAATCGTCGGGAGTGCCGAAGCGGCTGGTGGGCGCGAAATATCCCGTGGTTTGATAGCCCCAGGAGGCATCCAGCGGGTGTTCGGTGATCGGCAGCAATTCGATATGGGTAAAGCCCAAATCCTTGACGTATGCGACCAATTGATCGGCCAGCTCGCGATAATTGAGCAAATTACCCTGTTCGTCCCGTCTCCATGAACCGAGGTGGACTTCGTAAATCGACATGGGCTCATGCAACCAATCATGGCCGCCACGTTTTTCCATCCATGTCTGATCCTGCCATTCATAGGTATCGTCCCGTACGACGATGGACGAGGTATTGGGCCTAACTTCGAATTGGCGGCCGTAAGGATCGGTCTTGACCAGGATTTGTCCGCTATGGCGGTTCATGATTTCGAATTTATACAGAGAACCGTCCTTCAAGCCCGGTATAAAAAGCTCCCAGATACCGCTTCCGCCCAAAGTGCGCATGGGGTGGCAACGGCCATCCCAGCGATTAAAATCGCCTACGACGCTGACCCTACCCGCATTAGGCGCCCAGACCGTAAACAATACTCCGTCGATGCCGTCTACCGTATGCAAATTCGATCCCATCTTTCGGTAGGCGTGCCAATGTTTGCCTTCGGCGAACAGATGACGGTCGAATTCCGGCAACTGGACAGGAAAATCGTATGGGTCGTAATCGGTATGTTCGCCGCCATCCTTATCGATCCAGGCCAGTCGGTAATGTCGAGGCAATTCCTTACCCTTGGCCACATACTCGAAGAAGTCGGTGCCGGTCAAACGCGGAATCTGCGGACCTCCATCGGCAAAACTGACTGTTTCGGCGTAAGGCATATACAGCCTAACTTTAACGTGTCCGCCCTGGTGATGGCGCCCCAAAACGGCAAAGGGGTCATGATGACGTGCCTCCGTGATTTTGATTGAATCGTCGCCTAATGTAATGTGGGGGTGCTTATCCATATTGGGTCGCCTCTATATCGTAAATGTCACAATTTGCTGGTTCCAGTTGGCATAGTGTACTCCTCGTTTGATGAGCGAGGACATTTCTTCCATCAAAGAACGTGGTGATAGAAAAATTTAAAGGGCTGAAAAGGATTTCAGGTCCAGTTAAGAACCGACTATTCCAGCACGAATGTTAACTGTTTTTCAGGTCCTTCCCGAATGACGATTAAATATAGTCATCACACTTCAAATTTCGGCACCTTAATTCCTTCGCCCTTCGGAGGGCGTCGTAAAACCCCAATTTCTTTGATTTACCACTGGAAACCGGCCGTATTTTCCACGGTCGGCGAAGTTGGCAAGTCAGTAGTGTAACTCAGCCAAATGTCGACCATTCGGTCAAACGAGCTCATAAACCGGCTAAGCCAATGATATAAAGCACGAAAAAGAGCTGCCACTAAGGCGCGGCTCAGATTGTAAGCCATGGCGTGCAAGGCGAACTCTACTTTGACACCCGCCAAACCTTTACGGCGAAAGCGATTCAAACCTTGGCGACCGCGTAGCTGACTGAAGACGGGCTCCACCATGGCCTGCCGCTGTCGATAGCGTTGCCGAGGTTCGGGCTGGTCCATTTTCAGGCGCAGGGCTTCTTTTTGTGTATCGCTGTCATAGCGTTTGAGGGTGCGACCACTCTCGCTACGCGTGCATTGGGATTTCAGCGGGCAGTCTGAACAGGCATCGCAGGCGTAGACGGTATAAGCGCGGCCACTTTTACCGCCTTTGCAGGTGTGACGGCGAGTCAAGCGTTGTTGCCCCGGACAGCGATAGGTGTCGTCGTCGGCCTGATAAATAAAGCGGCTTTTGGGGATTTGTTTGTTGGATTGTTTGTTCCAATCGTCTCCTTCACTTTGGCCTTCCGGACAAAGCAATTCGATGTTGTGTTGCTCAGCAGTATCCAAGACGCCATTGCTGAAATAGCCAGCATCGAACAGAGCTGTTTCGACGCCTCCCATGGCTTGGGCGCGATCCAGTAAGCCCGGCACCACCTCGGTTTCGCTGGAAGGATGAACGTCGCAAGCCACGATCACTCGATTGTCGTTCGCCAATACCGACGGTTTATAACTGCCGCGAAAGTCTTTGGAGTTCTTTTGCGGCTGTAATACCGCCTCCGGCTCGTTGCTTTGTACTTGGGTCTTGGCCGGATCTTTGCCTTTGGCGGCTTGTTTTTGCTGGCGAGACTTTAGCTCGGCTTGGGCTTGTTCCAATAGGTTCAACCGCTTGCTTGCCGCTGCATCGTCGGGTTTGGCTTGCGCGGCTTCCTGCGCTTGCGCCAAGGCTTGCTTGAGCGCTTCTTCCTTCATCAATTGAAACCGGGAGGACATGGCTTCGATCACGGTACCGTCGCCCGCCAACGTCGTCGTGCCTGAGCCTGTGACTTTCAAAGTACGACGCGCCAGTTGATCGAAAAATTCGGTCGTCAATGATTCGGCATGCTGATGGACGAAACGGCCAATGACTGAGTGATCCGGCATGATACCGCCACTTAGCCACCAACACCCCACATCGGCTCGAGCTAAACGCTCCAAGTCGCGCAGGCTGCTGATGCCTTGTAACAGGCCGTAGAGAATAATCCCCACCATCGCACGTGGCGCATACGGCGGACGCCCGCCGGGCCGATAACGGGCTTCGAACTCGGCGAAGGATAGCGATTGCAGGAAGGGGCGCAATTTCAACGGGATGGTTAAGCCGGCGTGCTCCAGATGTTCGCCGAGCGGTTTACCGTTGATCGATAAGCCGCGCGGGTCGGGCGCTTCAAAATGGGCCATCGGTTCGCTCGAGATCGATTGAGCGATCAACTCAGGTAACGGTTCAACCTCGCATTCATCGAATAGCGAATATTGCTTGGCGCTATACAATGTCCTGACGGGTCTAATGTTTACTTCGGCTGCCATTGATCTATTTCTAATAGGTTTGGATAGGGTTATTTTACCGTATGTAGCTGGTTGGGGGGCTTTTACGACAGCCTCCTTCGGGAGAAGGCTGGATGAGGGCATCAAAAGAACCGAAATTTGAAGTGCGAACAGTATAAACGGACCTGGGACAACCGTTTATTTAAATAAATCCAGGGCTTAACGATGGAAAAAGCAATTAGCGTCCAGCCGATGCAACCATTTGCCACAAGCGGCAATGCCATTAAATAACGGCCTCATGACGAGGGGTCGGTGTTCTCTCGGCTATAAATTTGATCAACCAGGTTTTTGAACCAGATAGGGCGAAATATCATGACATATAAAATCAACACTTCCAGAATAGGCAGAGGAATGATGTGCAACACAATCAATATCAACAATACGATAAAGCAAAGGATCAACCTGGGGAAAAAAGATGATGTGAACATGTTCAGCCCTCCATAAGCCAGCTTATTGTTATAAATGCAATTTACCGTTTACGCTATCGGAAATTATTTAGCAGGCGGTGAATAAACGGAATTTGTTGAAGTCAACCATTATCATATTTAGGACAAACCTACAAATTTAGCTCTGTTGAATAGCGAATCGCATTTTTGAATGCGCGGTAAAGATTGACGACATTATCAGCAATCATGCGCTATAAAGTTTCCATTTTTTTCATTATTGTGCCGGTATCTAACGAGTCGCTCGAGTAATAAGGCCGCATGATAAACCGAATCGGTCGTTTGCTCGAGAACGCCCAAGATCTCGGTCCAATTATTTTCTTCGATTAAAGACAACACCAACACTCTACGTTGTTTTTTTCGCCACTCATGATAGACGAGGTCCGCGTATTCCTCGTTTTTCTTGAGTTCCTTACAACATATTCTCAGGTTGGCCGAATCATTGTCCGGGTAGCGGGCGAACTCTTGTTGCAGTCGGATTATCATGGAAATTAAGTTTGATAAAATATCATGCGCGGCATTTTCTATTTGCCTGGGTTGGCATATATCGATCAATCTTGCGGTATTGTTGATTCCATCGATAATATCATCTAATCGCTTAACCAATTCCTCGGTAATCCGAATTTGCTCTGAATAATTGAGCAACTCCAAGGCACGATAAGCCTCGGCGGTCAATTTATCCCCTATTTCCTCCAGATGTTTTACTTGGTTAATGTGCGTCTCAGGATCGGGAAGATTTCTGAATAGCTGATCAAGCGCATCACCGCAATTGACGGTATTTTCGAGATGTTCTCTAAAAATTGTTTCCAATGAGCGAGAAGCAGAAAAGTCGGAATTTTTGACGTTCATAGATTTTGTGGCTGTATCACGGAATAGTGCAGAGTAATATCCCATTATGACAAAATCATGAAAAACAGCTGCCTCAGGGCTATCATGAGCGATCATACTTCGCCATAAAACGTAGCCTTCGCGGAGTTAAGAACCAAGTATCCTCCTTTTCACATAATTTTCATATATTTTCGTTAAACTCCCGGATTACTGTGGATTCGATGACAGAATTCACACAGACAACCTTTGACGGAGTATCGAATCATGAAAATTGTCATTGTCACCGACGCCTGGGAGCCGCAGGTCAACGGTGTTATCAACACATTGAAACATACCGCAAAGGTTATCGAATCGAAGGGACATGAAGTGCGCTTCATCACCCCGCAATTTTTTAAGACGGTGCCTACCCCTACTTATCCCGAAATACGCTTATCGCTTTTTCCTTTTCGTAAATTGGAAAAAATGATCGATGAAATCCGGCCGCAAGTCGTGCATATCGCCACCGAGGGACCTTTAGGCCTGGCCGCGCGACGCTATTGCAAGAAATACAAATTACGTTTCACCACCGCCTACCATACCCAATTTCCCGAATATATCCGATTGCGCGCGCCCGTACCCCTGAGCGTCAGTTATGCCTTTATGCGCTGGTTCCATGGCGGAGCCGTCTACACCCTGGTGACCACGGAATCCATGCATGAGCACCTAAGCGGCTGGGGATTGAAAAACCTGAAGGTTTGGACGCGCGGCGTCGACACTGACTTATTTTGTCAAGGCGACAAGAAATTCCTCAATACCGAACGCCCTGTATTCATGTACATCGGACGCGTCGCGGTGGAAAAAAATATCCAGTCCTTTCTCGAATTGGACCTGCCCGGCAGTAAATATGTCGTCGGCGACGGGCCACAGTTACAAGAATTAAAGGAAAAATTTCCGGAAGTCACCTTTACGGGCTATGTAGACAACCATCTCTTGTCTCAACATCTCGCCGCCGCCGATGTCTTCGTGTTCCCAAGCAAGACGGACACCTTCGGGCTGGTGTTATTGGAAGCGAATGCCAGCGGTCTGCCGATTGCCGCCTACCCCGTCCCGGGTCCCAAGGATGTGGTCATTCAAGGAATCAACGGCCACCTAAGCGAGGATCTCCGCGAAGCCTGCATGCAAGCCTTGCAACTCAGTCCCGATAATTGCCGTAAAATCGCCGAGCAATATTCCTGGGAACGAGTTGGAGAACAATTGCTGTCCTATCTGCAGGTCAACGATGTTCAGGATGGCTTATACAAACCAAGCCAAAAATCAGCCGGGTAAAGGTAACGTTAAAATTGTAACCTTCGCCCAAGCGAAGACGCAGAATCAATTTGTTACTAAAGTTTCGGGGCGGCTACTCGCTCTCAATCACAAGCTTTCCCAGCCAGAGCCAATTGAATCAGTTTCAGCAAGTTATAGTCTTTATTGCCATGGTCCCACTCGAGGACACTTTTCCAACAAATTTTTATTTTGTATCTTCTCTTTTTCCTCCGTCCAAGACGCGATTTGTTTCTAGCTTCCTCCGGGAACCCACTCTGATCAATCGGTCATCAGTGCGAATGGTTGCCGCAGTTACAATGTTTTTACGTTTCGAAAAACCGCTTGCGTCAGCTTCACGCTTCTTTCAAGCTGGGCTCGCAGCATCCCTCTTGCACTTAGCTATAATTGTCGTTACTACTTCCGGATATCTCCTTTCAGCTATCAAGTTCTAGCTCATGCCAGGCACACTAGGTTTAGCGATATCGAAGCTCAACATTTCCGGCGTGCCTAAATTTGTTGAGCTTCATTTCATTCAACCTACACAAATATAAGACATCCCACAACTAATCTAATTGCTAACAAACATTACTGTCATATTCCGGTCATATTTTAATGCTATCTATAACCTGAATCAGTGACTTCAATTATTGGTTGGGAAATTAATTCTTGAGTTTTCCAAAATTCGGAGATTTTATAACGCTATCAATAAAGTCGAGTTTAACTGAGGATTATTGAAACTTTTTTTCGTAGGTTTTGAGAAAATAATAGGGGTATGGCGTTTTTTGGGCAAAGAGAGATTAAACGCGGTGTTGCCACGCTGATGGTTTGAAGCTGAAAACGTTGAAGGGTTAACCGGCGGCGAGTTTTGTGTAGGTCGATTCAAACGCGATAAAGCCGGGGCAAGCGTTGGAAAAGCGCAGTTTTAACCGGCGACCGGTACGGATCAAACGGGCGGCCAGATACATGAGTTCTTGAATGACGGTTCTGATGCGGCGTCGTTTGGCCGGATGCCGAATGGGGCTTTGTTGCCCCAGTAAGCCGATCAGGCCGATCCAGCGCAAGATATTGTAGCTGTAGGCGCTCAGGGTCATGATGACATCGTTGGTGGCGAATTTGCCCGAAGGCAAGCGTTCGATGTCCAGATCCGTTTTAAACTCGCTGTGAAATTGCTCGGCGGTGGCATGATCACGATACAGTTGAACGATCAATGTGTCGTCATATTCGGTAGAAGCTAGGCTTGTCCACCAGCCTTCCATCTCGATCTCAGGGAACAGCAGGAGTTGTCCCTTAGCCGTTGTCGTTCGTTCGGTGATTTGCACTTGTGCCCTGTGGGTATGACGCGACGACAGGAATAGGTTTGGCCGTTTCGGGTGTGTTCCTCCGTGACACTAAATAAGGCCACCCGTTTGCCTTCACGTGGTGTGTCCCATTGTCCGTGTTGCTCGGCGTAGGCTAGCCAAGCATCGGCATTCTGTTTACGGGGATTCCATTTGATGATGAACTCGGCTTGCTCGTCTTCCTGTAAGACAATTCGGTTGTCGAGTGCGTCATGCCCGCTATCCAGGCGAACAAGTAACGGCAAGGGTGTCAGACGCTTGGCTGCAGTCAGTCCGCGCTCCAAGGAATAGAGGAATTCGTATTGGCAATGTTGCTTGCCTTCGCGCAGTTCGTTGCCAAGACACCAGCCTTCTTGGCCCAAATAAAGCGCGATGGGGGCATAGCCGTCGAATCCTTTATAGGTCCGGGAGACGCCTTCCTTGCGCGTTTTTTCGTTGTTCATCGGATAAACATCGATATCCAGCGCCACATGACCAGTGGCTAACGGCGTTACCGGGACTTGCGCGTGGGCCAGAAAATCGATGTTGCTCTGATAAACGAGCGGCAATAGTGCCTCGGCGTGTTCGTCCAACCGTTGTCTAAGGCGAGCGCTGGAGGGGACTTGTTGAATCGACAGCGCGGTTTTGAAATAGTCGTCGTCGCGGTAATTCTCAATCGCTTCGAAATCGCTCTTGCCCAGGCAAAGCGACCCGATCATGCTTTTGATAATATCGGCATGAGCGATACCGTGGCGCAATGGAATACCCTTATCCAGCACTTGATTGAGTTGGCCATACTGATTCAAACATAAGCCCACTAAGGCTAATCCGGAATGGCTGGTATAAAATTCAGTTTCTGACTGCTCCAGGATAAATCGTTTCATGATTCACTGAGTGGGTGAATGAAGAAATAACGACATTATCCCAGATTAAGCTTGTTAAATCATTAGGATAGAAGAGATTATCACTTCTTAAGTCACGGATTCAGGTATAATTTTATGCGATTAGTTCTGCTATATACAATCGATCCATTCATATGCGCTGAGTTATTTTTATCATTTGCTTTTCAAAAAACACAACACAATAAAAATGATGCAATATAATAGGAGTCATATATTAGTATTATTAATTTTTCTTATAATAATTCCAATATATTTTTTTGACTTTTTAACCTTAGAAAACATACAAAACAATAAAATTTGGTTAAAGGAATTTATCAATAACAACTACTTTTTCTCTGTTTTTTTGTTTTTTATTTCATGCCTAATTTTTATCAACTCCCCCATCCCTCTTGCTGCCTTGGTGAAAATAATTGGCGGTTTCTTATTTGGGTTTCGCATGGGAGCTATTTATAATGTTATTGCAACAATTATAGCCTGTTTAGCCGGCTTTATTATTTCAAGATATGCTTTCAAAAAAGAATTTGAAAAAGTTTATTACGACCGTCTCAAAAGAGTCGAGAATGAAATAGAAACCAATGGATCTTATTATTTCTTGACATTAAGACTGATCATGATTATACCTTATTTTATAATAAACATTGTAGCTGGCATATCGAGAATTTCATTTAAAAAATACTTATTTAGTACCATATTAGGCGTAATCCCGGCATCGCTAATTTATGCAAATGGAGGCAACAAACTCGAACATATCAATTCAGTAGCTGAATTATTCAAATTTGAAGTAATTATATCATTGTTATTGGTCATATTTATTTCTTTATTCCCCATGCTAATAAAGCGATTAAATCAAGACCGATACTAAAACAAGCCTAAACTCTAATAATAATAAATATTTTATAATAAACACTTGATATCAGCACCTATTTACACAATATACTTTCATGGAAAAAAAACTTTATCGTACCATTTGGATTTCTGATTTACATCTTGGTTCTACCCAATGTCAAGCGGATGTATTACTTGACTTCTTAAAAAACAATGAAAGCGATAAGCTGTATTTAGTCGGTGATATTATCGATTTCTGGGCATTGTCAAAAAAAATGTATTGGCCAACGGAGCATAATACAGTAATCCAAAAAATTTTAAGAAAAGCCCGACACGGAACACATGTTATTTATGTGCCGGGAAACCATGACGACCCAATCAGGAACTATGAAAATTATGTCTTTGGGGATATCGTCGTTAAAAATTCTGATTACCATACCACCGCTGATGGAAAACGTTTTCTAATAGTCCACGGTGACGAATACGACACAATTGCCCAATATCATCAATGGATAGCCAAGTTAGGAAGCATTGGCTATGATTTTCTCCTTGAAGTGAATCGCTTTTTACGAATAACCAGACGTTTTTTGGGTATCAGATCTAATTTCTCTCTGGCTGCTTTTGTAAAATTCAAGGTTAAAAATGTCGTAAAATTTATCTCAGATTATGAGGAAAGTCTGGTCAATACGCTTAAAAATGAACAGTTGGACGGCGTCATCTGTGGTCATATACATCATGCCGAAATTAAATCGATCAACCAATTCCTGTACGTCAATACAGGTGACTTCGTCGAAAGCTGTACTGCGGTAGTTGAACATCACGACGGCAGTTTACAACTAATCGATTGGTTTGATGAAGCAAAGAAAATTTCGATGGAAACAGTCAGTCAAGCTTAATACACTTAATGCATGCCTTTATAGATAAATCCGTCATTCTGGCCTGGATTCCCGCAATCCAGGCAACAAGGATGTTTGGAGAGCGTCATCCTTGGCACTGCATACCGGCTTCCCGGCGAGCATGACAACATTAGTGTATAAAGAGATGCACTTGAGGACTTATTTTGATTGATTTTCTGGTCGCCGTAGTTCGGTTTATTTAGTGCCAACAGGTTGCGATTCCAGCTTCCATATATCGCGGTTATATTCGCTGATGGTTCTGTCGGTAGAAAATTTACCGCTGTTGGCGCAATTGATGATACTCATTTTTATCCAACGGTCCCGATCGCGATATGCCTCTTCAACCCGTTTTTGCGTATCGATATAACTTCGAAAATCGGCCACCGTCATCCAGGGATCGTTTGGGCTTTTGATGGAACCAATAAGCTCGTCGAAAATCCCCGGCTCGAACTGATTGAAATGACCACATTCCAACAGTTTCACCACCTGCCTTAAATCCTCGTCCTGTTCGATCGTCGACACCGGGTCGTAATGTTTTCTTCGCTCTGCGACCTGCGCTTCGGTCAAACCGAACAAAAAGAAATTATCCTCTCCAACTTCTTCGAGAATTTCAATATTGGCGCCGTCAAGAGTACCGATCGTAACCGCCCCGTTCATCATCAGCTTCATGTTACCGGTACCCGAGGCTTCTTTACCGGCAGTCGAAATCTGTTCCGACAAATCGGCGCCTGGACATATTTTTTCCATCGCCAAAACGGAGTAGTCCGACAAAAATACCAACTGCAATTTGCCTTGGGTATCGGGATCCGAATTGATCACATCGGCAACGTTGTTGATAAGTTTGATGATTTTTTTAGCAGCTTTGTAACCCGGTGCGGCTTTGCCGCCAATCAACACGCAACGAGGCACCCAATTAGCGGTATCGCCTTTTTTAATTCGGTTATAGAGATAAATAACATGCAAGATATTTAGTAATTGCCGCTTATACTCATGTATCCGTTTTACTTGTACGTCAAACAGGGCTTCAAGATTGATATCGATATCGTGTTGCTGTTGTTTAAATTCGATCAGCTTTTGCTTAGCCAACTGCTTTGTACGATACCAACGCTGTCTGAATTCGGCATCCTCAGCATAAGGCAGTAGTTTTTTCAGCAGGGATAAATCGGACATCCAGTCGTCGCCTATCGTTTCACTGATTAACGCCGCCAGTCCGGGATTGCTTGCGATCAACCAACGCCTCGGCGTGACGCCATTGGTTTTATTATTGAATTTCTGCGGCCATAAGGCGTAAAAATCGCTGAACAAATCACGCTGCAACAATCGCGAATGCAACTCGGCCACGCCGTTGACCGAATAGCTGCCGACAATCGCCAGATAAGCCATTCTGACCTGTTGCTCTTCGCCTTCTTCTATCAACGACATACGGCGTTGCCGCTCGAAATCGCCCGGCCAATGCGCCGAAACCTCGGCTAAAAAGTGAGCATTGATTTCGAAGATAATTTCCATCAACCGGGGCAAAAGGCCGCGCATCAAACTGACGGGCCACTTTTCCAGCGCTTCGGGCAAGAGCGTATGGTTGGTATAGGCCATCGTGTTACGCGTGATGGTCCAGGCATCTTGCCATCCCAAGCCATGGTTATCGATCAACAAACGCATCAATTCGGCGACGGCTATGCTGGGGTGCGTATCATTCAACTGAAAACAGTTTTTCGCTGCAAATTGACTGAAATCCTCGCCGTGCAGAGCCACCCAATGCGTCACGACATCCTGCAAACTGGCGGACGCCAAAAAATATTGCTGACGCAATCTTAATTCTTTTCCGTTCTCGTTGGCATCGTTTGGATAAAGCACCATGGTAATATTTTCGGCACTGATTTTTTCCGCCACAGCTTCGGCATAATCTCCTTCATTGAACTCATCGAGATTGAACTCTTCGGTCGCTACCGCTTTCCATAAACGAAGTGTATTGACGGTATCGTTACAATATCCCGGCACCGGCGTGTCGAAAGGTACCGCCAAAACATCGCTCGTTTCTATCCAGTGAACGCGCTTCTTACCTGATTCATCCGTTTGCAACTGGGTACGTCCGCAAAATTTGATTCGATGTGAATATTCCAAGCGTTCGATTTCCCAGATATTGCCGCGACGCAGCCAATGATCCGGTTTCTCGACTTGTTCGCCATTGACAATATTCTGGGTAAACATGCCATATTCATAGCGCAAACCATAGCCGATTACAGGCAATTGCATCGTCGCGCAACTGTCCATAAAACAGGCGGCAAGACGCCCCAAACCACCATTGCCCAATCCTGCATCCAGTTCGGCATTGATTAATTCATCGGTTTCGATTCCTAATTCGCTCAAGCCTTCACTCACGGCATCTTTCGCACCCAAATTCAGCATTGAATTAGTCAAAGAACGTCCCAGCAAATATTCCATCGAGAGATAGAACCCTCTCCTGCAGCCTGAATATTTATATTTTTTATGCGTCGCCTTCCAGCGTTCCATCAAACGGTCACGGAGTGCCAGAGAGATCGCTTCAAATGCGTAATAAGGTGTGCGGCAATTTTCGTCCCGACCCAATAGATGGATGTAATACTGTTTGAAACTCTCAATGAGTTCTTTTTTCTTCAAGCCTTGTTCGGGCAAAGCAAGGGATGGTAACGTTGGATGAATGTTTTTTGATTTATGCGGGGACATGATTGAATCAGTAATCAATAAGCATCTATGAACGCGAATTACCTGACGGACCAAATCAATCGGCAATCAGCTTGGCACTTCGTGGAAACCAAACACTCATTCGCCGTGTTGTTTGCGGATATTCTTACCTGCCAGCATGAAGATCAAAAATTCGTTGATGCTACGGCAATGATCGCCACAGTGTTCCAAAGCTTTCATGATCTGAAAGATATTCAGTGACCGACTCATGATGCGTGGATTTTCGATGACGAATGTCAGTTGTCGGCGGATACCGGCCTGAAATTCCTCGCCATAATCCCATTTTTCGTTGAGCAATTGATAAGCGCCCGCCAAATCGCAGTTATCGAATGACAAAATCACCTGTTTGAGCATGTCAGAGATCATTTCGCCCATCTTAATGATATCTCTTAGTAATTGCTGATTAGGGTCACTGCTATGTTTATCGAACAATAAGGTGGTCAATTTAGCAATCTTTACGATTTCATCGCCGATCAACTCCAAACCAAGCACCATTTTCGAAATAGAAATGACCAATCTCAAATCATTCGCCACCGGCGAGCGTTTGGCCAATATGGCCAATATCTCGCCGTCAATCTTAATTTCGTGTTTATCGACTTCCTGGTCCCGCACAATCACTTTTTCAGCAAGACTGGTATCTCTATCATGCAATGCCTGTAAGGCAAGATCGAGCTGATTGATTACCAGGCCCGCCATTTCCAGAACCAGGCAATGGAGATTATCCAATTCGCCGTCAAACATTTTACAGGTATGTTCTTTTGTCATCATCGGCGACTATTTAACAGCGAAGGAGGGTGACCAGGATGTTAGCCATGGCTGTTAACCGAAACGCCCGGTAATATAATCCTCGGTCAAAGGATGTTTCGGGTTAGTGAAGATTTCGGTCGTTTCGCCGACCTCGATCAAATGACCCAGATGAAAATACGCCGTGCGTTGCGAAACCCTGGCCGCTTGTTGCATCGAATGGGTAACGATAACAATCGTAAACCGTTCTCTCAGTTCGGCGATTAATTGTTCGATAGTCGCCGTCGCGATGGGGTCCAGAGCCGAGCAAGGTTCGTCCATCAAAATAACTTCGGGATTAACAGAAATCGTACGGGCGATACATAAGCGTTGTTGTTGTCCCCCCGATAGACCGGTACCGGGCTCATCCAATCGATCCTTGACCTCTTCCCAGAGACCGGCCTTGATCAATGAATCCTCGACAATATCATCCAATTCGGCCTGATTAGCGGCCAGGCCGTGAATCCTGGGACCGTAGGCAATATTGTCGTAGATTGATTTCGGAAACGGATTGGGCTTTTGAAACACCATGCCGACCTTGGCCCGCAACGGCACGACATCCAACTTCTTATCGTAGATATCCATGCCATCGATCTGGATTTGGCCTTCAACCCGGCAACCCACTATGGTGTCGTTCATCCGATTCAAGGTGCGTAAAAAAGTCGATTTGCCGCAGCCCGACGGACCGATGAAAGAGATGACTTCTTTATTGCCTATTTCTAATGAAAGATCGTTGATCGCCTGTTTCTCGCCATAAAAGACACTGACTTTGTTACAGACGATACGTGCATTTTCGGAGGTTAGACGGCCCACGGTTACCCGGCTGTCTCGATCAATTTCAACAGTATTAGCTGTATCCATAATTGTTTCTTTTTTCATGGAAAAATCCGATGGGGATTCTAATTCTTTGATAACATTCATAAATGACTCCTACTACCAACGCCGTTCATAGCGTTTGCGTAGATAAATGGCCAGGCCGTTCATCAGGATCAGAAAGATCAACAGCACCATGATGGCGGCCGACGTCCTTTCCACGAACGCCCTCTCAGGACTGTCCGCCCACAGATAAATCTGCACCGGCAAAACAGTCGAAGGCTCGGTGAAACTGTGCGGAATATCGACGATAAATGCGACCATCCCAATCATCAGCAAGGGTGCGGTTTCGCCGAGGGCCCGGGCCATGCCGATGATGGAGCCTGTCAACATGCCAGGCATTGCTAGCGGCAACACATGATGGAATACTGTTTGCAAAGGCGATGCCCCCATGCCAAGCGCTGCCTCGCGAATCGAGGGCGGCACCGATTTCAATGAGGCGCGGCCGGCTATGATAATGGTCGGCAAGGTCATCAAGGTCAGCACCAGACAGCCGACGATCGGCGTACTACGGGGTAGACCAAAAAAGTTGATAAACATCGCCAAGCCCAATAAACCGAAAACGATGGATGGGACGGCGGCCAAGTTATTGATATTGACTTCGATCAGATCCGTCAACCTATTGACCGGGGCGAACTCCTCCAGATATACCGCGGTGGCTACGCCGATCGGGAAAGACAACAGAAAGGTTCCAACCAGCGTGAACAGAGATCCCATGGCGGCTCCGCGAATACCGGCCAGTTCCGGTTCTCTGGAATCGCCGGAGGTAAAAAACGCTTTATTGAAATGTTTCTCGATGCGATTTTCCGCGACCAGACGGTCGATCCATGCCAATTGGCGATCGTTAACACGACGGTCGCTTTGCTTGACACGACGGTCGATATGCCCCTTGAACAACATGTCGACATCGTCGTTGGCGGGTACCCAGACGCTGACGGTTTTTCCGACCAAACTGTTGTCTTGCAGGACCATTTTCCTGAGTTGAAAAGAAGCGCCACTGCTGATTAGGGCGTAAAGGTCTTTTTTCTCCCGTCGCGATCGGGCCTCCGGAAACAATTCGCGCAATGTATTTTTCAGCAAACTGTTGTAATCGGCCCTTGAGAGCGCCTGCTCCTTATCTTCTGCCTGGGACGATTCCAAAACGGCAGGGTCGAAAAAGATATCGAGTTTGACCTGGGTTTGTTCGAATGCCGTATAGCCTTTTGCGGCAATGTCTGCAAAAAGTAATATCAGAAACGCCAAGCCCAAGGCTATACCCCCCAGTCCGTACCAACGAAAACGGCGTTCAGCCGCCCTTCTCTTCGCTAGACTTTGCTGAACGATATCGAAGGTTGTCGGTTTATCTTCCCGGTTTTCATTGGGAAATTGCATATCACTCATATTGTTCACGGTATTTTCTGACGATATAGAGGGCGAACACGTTAAGAATCAAGGTCGCAATGAACAACACCAAACCCAGGGCGAATGCGGCCAGCGTTTTAGGGCTATCGAACTCCTGGTCGCCAACCAACAATGTGACGATTTGCACGGTAACCGTCGTCACCGCTTCGAAGGGGTTGAAGGTTAAGTTGGCCGCTAGGCCGGCCGCCATCACCAGAATCATGGTTTCGCCAATCGCCCGCGAAACCGCTAACAGGATACTGCCGACGATTCCCGGTAAAGCGGCCGGGAAAATGACTTGACGGATGGTTTCGGCCTGAGTCGCCCCCAAGGCATAAGCGCCGTCGCGCAACGACTGTGGCACGGCATTCATGACATCGTCGGACAACGACGACACGAACGGAATAATCATGACGCCCATCACCAGTCCGGCAGCCAGGGCGCTTTCGGAGGAAACGGAAAATCCCAGATACTCGCCCGTTTGACGAATTATCGGAGCGACGGTCAGGGCCGCAAAAAAACCATAAACGACAGTCGGGATACCGGCCAAAATTTCCAGGGTCGGCTTGGCCGTCGCCCTGAAGCGGGGAGAGGCGAATTCTGATAAATAAATGGCGGACATTAGCCCGATCGGCACCGCGACAAGCATGGCGATCAACGAAACCAGCAAGGTGCCGGTAAATAAAGGAATGGCGCCGAAGGCGCCAGAGGAGCCGACTTGATCGGAACGCATCGCGGTTTGCGGACTCCATTCCAATCCGAAGAGAAAATCGGTGATCGGCACCGCCTTAAAAAAACGGATCGATTCGAACAATACCGAGAAAACGATGCCGATGGTGGTAAAGATTGCAATAGTCGAGCAAATCATCATTAAAACATCCATCGCTTTTTCCACTGCATTGCGGGCGCGATGATTTTTATCGATGCGTTGGCTGGAAAACCAGATTCCGGCCAGCGAAAAAGTGATTGCAACGACACTCAGTAAAATATGGCTTAATTGCTGCAGATGTTTATAGTGTTGTGCCGCCTCTAGAATTACCGGATCTGTTTGCGTAGCGACCGTGACGCCATTGACGACATTTTTGATATCGTTAAGCACCAAATAGAGTCGCGAATTAGACAACTCCCGCATCTCCTCGGGTAGCGTCGAGATGACATTTCCGGACACCCACGCGGTTTCCAGAGATAACCAGACGACTGTCACGATCAATGCCGGAATAATACTCCACAAAGCGGAATAAAGACCGTAAAAACCGGGCAATGAATGCAGTTCTCTAATCTTTCCGTCGACACTGGCGAGTGAGCGTCTTTTGCCGATTTGGTAACCGGCATAACTCAACAGTAATAGCACTATCAGGAGAATCGAAGGTGGCATAAATAATGATGCATGACTGATGGAGATAGGGGCGGGAAAACAGACTATTTTCCCGCTGCCGTGGACAAAGAGTTTAGAGCGCCAGTGGTTTTAAATTCTTGACGTCTTCGGCATATTTTTTGCGTTCCGCATCCGGCATAGGTATCAAGCCCTTATCCGCCAAATAGCCTTCTTCTCCCCAAGCTTTTTCACTGGTAAATTCTTGTAGAAACTCGGCGATGCCAGGAATCACTCCGACATGGGCTTTTTTGACATAGATGAACAACGGTCTCGAAATCGGATATTGACCGGACGCAATGGCTTCGAATTCAGGCGCCACGCCCTCGACTTTAAGGCCCGTCACCTTGTCGGTGTTTTGATCAAGAAAACTGAAACCGAAAATCCCCAAAGCATCCGGGTTGGCTTCGAGTTTTTGCACGATCAAATTATCGTTTTCGCCCGCTTCGACATAAGCCCCGTCTTCCCGAATCGAGTGGCAGATGGCTTTATAGGCATGTTTATCCTTGCTTTTAAGATCCTTGATCCATGAAAAGGTTTTACATCCGCCTTCCATGGCCAGTTCGACAAAGGCGTCACGGGTGCCCGAAGTGGGCGGTGGGCCTAGCACTTCGATTTTAGTATCGGGAAAGGACGGATTGATCTCGTTCCAGGTACTGTAAGGATTCGGAATTAAGTTTTCGGAACCTTTCGGATCGGGAATCTCTTTCGCCAAGGCCAAGAAGATTTCTCTTAAACTCAATGCCATCGGTTTTGCTTCAGCCGAATGGGCGATGGCAATGCCGTCGTAACCGATTTTGACTTCAACGATATCCTTGACCCCGTTGTTTTGACACATTTCGAATTCGGAGGCTTTGATTCGGCGGGAGGCATTGCTGATATCGGGATGTTGCACGCCGACACCGCCGCAAAACAATTTAAATCCTCCTCCGGTACCGGTTGACTCGACTTTCGGCGCTTTAAACCGGGTGGTTTTTCCAAACTGTTCCGCGACTACGGTGGAAAAGGGATAAACCGTGGATGAGCCGACGATAGTAATGTAATCGCGGGCGCTTTCGGCCAATACTGTACCGCTAATCATTAACGGTAGAAATACTGCCGCTACGACTTTCGAACTTGATTTCATGCCAGACCTATGGGTTTGTTATCAACAAGTCCATAGCATATATCCTAAACATTACAAATATATTACAATTCTGTTACAACTCTGGAACGGAGTTGATTATGTTCACCATCCTTTTTTTTCTGGCATTTATGTCAGTTAACGACGATATTGAAAAGTTTAAATAACATTACATTTTTTGAACTTATTCGACTTCATTTTTTCCAATAATTTATACATTGACTAGTCAATGTAATGACAAACAATAGTTCTCAAGAGGCAATAATATGAGCACACAAACCACCACCGAAACCAAGGTAGAAGCGACAATCGAGAAAGCCGCCGAATCAAAAGCCGTTAAAAAAACAAGAAGCGCGCTGGCCGGCGTCAAAAAAGGAAGCGCCGCAGCCAAACGTACTGCCAATAAAATTGCCGCGGCTCCCGCCAAAATATTCGACAGTGCTGTTTACGGCGCCTGTTACGGTGTTTCTTACGGAACGGTATTCACTGCTTTGATGGTAACGAAATTGCTGCCGAGTAAAGGCCAGGCGATGAAAGGATTCCATGACGGCGCCAGAGTGGCGCGCAAGGATTTCAAAACTCAAGAAGCGAAACA
Organism: Methylomarinum vadi; assembly: GCF_000733935.1. NCBI lineage: Bacteria > Pseudomonadati > Pseudomonadota > Gammaproteobacteria > Methylococcales > Methylococcaceae > Methylomarinum > Methylomarinum vadi. The sequence continues at coordinate 482,946 of NZ_JPON01000001.1, read as the reverse complement.
AGCCATTACTGAAAAAACGGTAGCATAATTTTAAAGGCAGCCTAGCGTAAAAAAACCGAATATCGCATTCTTTAGGTGCGCCAACGAAACAACCCATGGAAGGGTGTTTCTATTTTTTCGCCTATAGCGCTCGTTTGGGTACGAAAATGGAAGCACTACGGCTTTTCCATATCATGATGTCAGAACCGATTTCAGTTTCGGCACGGAATCGAAAGTTCTTAATCCTTTCTTCGCAATAAATTGACCGGTGCGTTTGGATTGTTTCCACAACAATCGCCAATGGTCTTCTTTTCGATATTCCTTGAGACAACGCAAGTAGCGTACCTGTTCGGCGTGGTCGAGATGCTGAAAAATAGCTGGAATCAAGCCTTCCTCTATGTTGTATTCGAAACCCGGTTTCAAACAGACGGGCGCGATCTGATCCATTTCCATTTCTAGATCCCGCGCCACCCCATCGATGGCCATTCTGATGGTTCTCGCTTTATCGCAATCAGGATGAGTCACGTCATAGGGAGGATTCCACTCTCTTATCGGCCTTAACTGATCGACATGGGTCAATGCGACGACAATTGCCGGCATAGTGGTTCGACCCAATGAGGAAAACTGACTTTGTATAGCTTGGAGCATTTGTTTGTCCGGCTCCCGCGCTGCATTGGTTGCCGACACCGCTAACAGAATCATATCGCAGCGCGCTATTTCTTTCGCCGCTTGCGCAATCAATTTCGAACAATCGCTGCCGCCGTAGCCCTCGCAGTCCATGATTACCGCCGTTTCAACCCCCGGACGCTTGAGTACATAGGAGTTGATACCTTTTATTGGCAGAGCATCCGTTTCGGCTTTTACCCTGCCGAATAGCGCATTGATCAGACTCGATTTCCCTGCATTGGTTTGGCCAAGAACAAGTACCCTAAACGGTTCCGCCCCCACGGCCCTTTCCCGGCGTTTAATCGCGACAATTTCTTGCCGGGAGACTTTTGTCGGTTTGGCAAGTAACTGATCGTCCAATACCAAATTGCCGCTATACAATTCGATGGCATAATAACCAAACTTTTTGATATAGGCATCGATCAACCAGCGCTTCAATTCGGCGCTTGATTGAGACAGGATACTGTTGGTCGTCGCCAGCTTAAGTTCCCGAATCATGGCCGAAACCGGGTCCAGTCCGGCAGTCACGATCCGAAACATCCGATAAAGTTCGCGCCCGCGGCTGGCGAATTTATGACTTTTTGCCAAATCGCTCAAGGAAAAAACATGACTGCCCGGAATATTTTCCGCAAGGTTGATCCGTAAGTCTTGCGCCAGCATTTCGACTACTTTCAGAAGATAAGGTAATTTGATTTCCAATAACGCATCCTTGCTGCGCGGATGAAACTCCTCGGCAACGGTCTGCATGACCTCGAGCAATGTCTGAATATAAAACTGGGAAGAGCTCAGATCTGGATTATCGTCACGGCGACTTGCAGAAATGGCCTCGATTTTTTTGTAAGCTTGTTGATTTTGCGTCGAGTTTCCAATGGCATTGGAAATATCGAGCAATTCCAAATCTGACGATGCATGCCTGAACCACCGGCTGATCAACCACCAAATCGACCCCAATGCAGCCGAACTGCCAACCCATAGCACTAGCAATTCATTGGCCCAAAGCCAATACCCGCCGGCAGCAAACGGAATGGAAAAAGGCGCCAGGATAACGGCAAATCGGAGATGCCAGCGAGTCTTCATGTTCATTTCGCGACCTTTTGTTGTATCTCGTTGACATAATTCTTCAACAGGCTACGCCCTTGTTCGAACTGTTCCATGTACACCACTCTAAATAACTCATGGGATAGTTCTTTTCCGCTACGTAGATTTTGAAAATAAACGGTCAGTGTCTTGCCGAGTGCGTAGGTGGTTGCAGCGGTTAACAGGGAAGAAACCGCCAAACCATAAACCGGAATTAATTTAACTAACTCCCGCCGGCCAATGTTGGTCAACAGTGTGATGCCCAGCGCGCTGCTGATTTCGGCCCAGCTCTTACGGTCCATTTTATAGTTGTAGAGCGAGGCAATCGTCTGAAACATCTTGGCCTGAACCAACGTGACGACCGGAATATCGACGAAGGGAACCGGCACCGCGCCGGCAGCGCCCGAGATCAAGGCGTAAGCCAAAATATGCGGATGAGCGGCACTGCTGTAAGCATCGTGCAGTTCCTTGCGTATGTCCTTCATGTTATGGAGCATCAAAGAAATTCCATGGGGCAAAGCAATTTCAAGACTTTGCCAAAAAGCCTCCAAACCATAATTGATCGGCTGATAACCGTCTTCCGGCAACGTCAGATCCACCGGCACGAATTGAGCATCGATCCCCTTGAACAACGTCCTTTGTTCCAGTAACGAGCGCCGTAAACCGTCAGGCACGTTTTCCTCCCAATTTTCCTGATCGTAAGGATAAGGATCGATATGCTCAAAATCGGTAGTGGGATAGCCTTCATGCAATGCCGTTTGCACCACGATGACAGGCCAATTCGGTTTGGTTTTATGAATCGTTCGGACCGCTTCCATTACCGCATGCTGGGAATGGTCCATGGCCTTCATGACCACGATCAGAACATGGGCCTGGTCTTGAAATGCTTCGATATCGGAACCTGGCTGATAATCGATCTCACCCAGGCCTCGGGTATCTAGAAAACGCAGAAAACAATCTTGAGAATCCGGGAAATCGTAAATAAATGCCGTGCGCGTGCAAGGGTGCATGCCGTTACCGATTTGGGCACGGCTGTCGCCGGTCAACGCTCTAATGATCGAAGTTTTGCCTGACTGAGTCTTCCCTAACAACCAGAATACCGGCGTCGGCATTGCCGCTTTTACGGCGGAAAGCCGTCGATCTATTTCCTCGTCATCGAGACGGGGCGAAAAAACTGTCGTGTAAATTTTTTTCCACATAGACATCGTATCGAATTCATGCAGCACTAAATAAGGAGGTTTCATAAAACCGCTGCACTAATCGGGAGAATTTCAGTTTCTTACTTTTCAACCGATTGTAAAATATTAGTCGACAAATGTGACAATTTGATGAAACGAATACCGACTCTTGATTCGAGCGGAGAGAAATTCACCCAATATTTGGACCGAAGGGGCGGAAAAACAATTCCATCGGGAATATCAGAAATCCCTGACGAATTTATTTTAAGTCAGCAGTTTTAACGTAAGCCTACGGAAAATTGATGAAAAAACGAATACACTTTTTTGCTAATTCATATCGAATGCCGAAAAACCTTTTTTGACGATGAAACGACCTGCATTTTTGGACTGAAGCCAAAGACGGCGCCAATAATCCTCTTTATGATAGTTTTTCATGCATCGGGTATAACGAATTCGCCGAGCCTGCTCGAGCTGCTGCAGAATGGTCGGAATCAATCCTTCCTCGATATTGTATTCCCTACCCTCAAGAAGGCTGACGGCCGCGACTTGATCATCTCTGATCTGCAAATCTTTAGCCACCATCTCGATGGCCTGCCGAATCATCGACGCTTTAACAGAATCAGCGGCAACAATGTTGTAGGGGGGTTGCCATTCTCTTACCGGTCTAAGCTGGTCTATATGGGTCAATACCGCGATTACAGGGGGTATTTTTGCCCGTCGATTGGATGCAAAGGCATGCCGCAACCTTTGTATCATATCGCTATCGGGCTCCCTGGCCGCGTTGACGGCGGATAAGACCAACAAAACCATATCGCAATGCGTAACCGTCTCGATCACCTCGCTTATAAACCTTTCATCCCCTTCCCCTCCATACCCCTCGCAATCGAGAATAATCGCGGCATCCAATCCCGGACGTTCGATCCAGTACGGCGTGATCTCCGCCGTAGATGCGATGACGTCGGTCTCCGCTCTGATTTCACCAAACAAGGCATTGATTAAACTGGATTTACCCGCATTGGTTTGCCCCATTACCAAAATTCTCAGTGGTTCGGCTTCCAGCCTATGTTCTCTTTCGCGGATTTCGGACCAGTCGGACTCCGTCTTTCGATCGATACAGGCAGCCAATTCATCATTATTCAGCGCCAAATTCTCGCTATAAAGCTCAATCGCGTAGTGGCCAACCCTGCGGATGAAACTGTCGATAAATTCGCGCTTGATTTCATCGACTGTTTTGGCGTAAAGCTGTTTGCCGGCGGCCTCGCCCACCGTCGCCGTGAAAGGATTGAAATGAGAGAATACAAGTCGTAACGCTTGATACAATTCCAACCCTTGGCTGGCCAATCGCTGACCCTTGACGATATCACTCAATGTGACAATATGACTGCCGGGAACATTTTCTGAAAATCCGATACGCAGATCCTTGGCGACCATCTCTATAATGGCCAGGATATAGGGTATTCGAACTTCCAATAAGGCTTCTTTTTGTTCAGGGTGATAATGCTCGGCAACCGTTTGCACAACTTCGACAAAGGTATCGATATAAAACTGTGTTTCGACTAGATCGGGTAATTCATTGATTCTTCTCTCTGAGATGCCGTCAATTTTCCGCCATACACCGGCATTGTCCGAATCATCAACCGAATGTTTAATTGACGTTTTTTTTCTGCAACGACCTGAATCCCATAGCCAAAGCAGCATGCCGATGGTAACGCTCGAGACGAGCCATATCCAAAACCAATGGCTCAGCCACAGCCAATATAAACCGGCAACAATAAGGACCAATAACGGAATGAATAAGAGTGTCACTTCAATGGCCCAACGTGTCATAAATTTCATTCGTATGACGACCTCGTATGAACCGGACTGCGACAACGCGATTTTTCAACAAAATTGACCAAGTCCGGCAATTCCATCAAATCACTTGATTTGAGTTCGTGGCCACAATTTTTCTAACTTTTTGCTCCACCTTCGCCCACGAAAGCAGCAAAGGTTTGCGAAATACCGTGACGGTCAATATATCTTCCTGAAACATATAATCGGCTTCGATTCCGTAGCCCTTGATCACCCCTTTGTCGCTATCGCCAAAAAATTGCACGCCATACCTTTCCGCGATTTCCTTGGCTTTGACAATGAGTTCTTCAGGATGATCAAGCACCTTGACCTGGATGGATTTGGGTGTTTTCATTATCGATCAGTTGGACTTAAACTAATAACAGAATATAGATTTTCGCATTAGTTCCGGGATTTGCACAATGCGCATATCGCAACTGACTCATATTTGAATAATGCTATAACACTGCCGCAAATAAAATGACAGACCGCCATCTAATTGTCATAAAACTGTAACAATTCCCGTTGAAAAAATATTATATAGTTGGATATTGGCTTGAATTAAAGAAAACTTAATGGCGACTGCTTTTTTAGGGGTTTTTGTCTTCCCAAGGTCTTGTTATTTCGCAAGCATAACCTTTACGACAGCCGGCCTAAAATTCCGAACGATCCTGCATACCGTGTTGTAAATTATCTCTGCAACTCTTGCGATTTCATACCCTTTTACCCGTAAGCTATTTAAGGGATAACCGATCATGATTAAACTAGACGACTTAGTGAAAAGCGGAACCCCGTTGGGAATCGCTATTGGCGTTGGGGCGACGGTGCTAGCGGGAGCCGTTTTACCGGCCCTTCCGGCAATTGCCCGTGCAGCTAAACCCGGTGCCCGCGCCGCCATCAAATCAGGAATCATATTGGCTGAAAAAGGCCGGGAAGTCCTCGCCGAGGTCAGTGAAGAACTGGAAGATATTATGGCCGAGGCCCACGCCGAATTACGCGAGGAAAACAAAAAGAAACACCCGGAAACGCCCGAACAAACCGATGAACCTTCTGAATCAGGTGAATAATGTCCGCTCCCGATTCGATTCCATCCGCCTTCGTCAAACACCAGTTGCCGGGACGGGTGAGATTAAAAATACCCGAAAAAAAGGGTGACTTTCGCTATTTCGATCGCGTAGCGGATGTATTTGCCGGCAGCCAGGGCATTACACAACTGCAATTGAACCCTCCGGCAGCCAGTGTTTTGATCTCCCACAGGGACGATATTTCATTTCAACACATTGTCGAATTTGCTGAAAATAACGGTTTATTTCGGCTAACCGAAAAACCCGAGGACTATGAGCCCCTCACGCTTCCGAATTTACCGATTGCCACCCTAAGCTCCATCGGCCTGGACCGCGTCGACGACTCTCTGCTGAATCTAAGCAAAAACCGTCTAGACAACCGCTCTGTTTTGTTTCTGACTTTAATCGGTCTAGCGATACATCAGATAGCTCGGGGAAATATCATGGCACCCGCTGCGTCATTGTTATGGTATGCATTGGAATTGCTGGAAAAGGAAAACGAGATCAGTTTCGAGATAGAAAAGCAACACGAATCCGATCAATGAGATTTATTATCGAACATAGTACTTCAATCGGCGCCGGCGCCATTCCTTAATCCATTAATAATTCGATTTTATCGGTTTGCTCCCAAGGCAAAGGGAGTCCGGTTTCACCGAAATGGCCGTTAACCGGCAGTTTCTGATAAAAAACGCCATCCTGTTTTTTGGTCATCTCACGCAACTTTAAGTCCCTGATGATTGCACCTAATCTGAAATCGAAATGCTTCAGCAAACGTTTGCGTATGTCCACGTCGTCTATGACGCCCGTTCCCTTGGTCGTCAAAAACACGCTGACCGGACCGGGCAACCCGATACTGTAACTGAGCTGTACTTCACATTGTTCCGCTAAACCGGCCGCGACGATGTTTTTGGCTGCATAGCGGGCCGCATAAGCGCCCACCCTATCGATGCGGGACGGCCCCTTGCCGCTCAAGGCCGAACCGCAATGGCGGGCGAAACTGCCGTAAGTGTCGCTGTCGGTCTTACGCCCGGTCATCCCCGAGTGAACCGCTGGTCCGCTACGCATGAAGGGGCCGTTAGGATTGATAATCACTCGCGTCATATTGTCCGGCTTGATCGGTGCCTGCTGAAACACCGGATTGATAACATGGTGACGGAGATCTTCTTCAATGCATTCGAAGGTAGGCGGAGATTCCGGATTATCACAGCCGGTAATTATTGTGATGCTATCGATGCGAATTGGCCGGTCGTCGACGAATTCCACGCCAACTTGTGAGGTGCAATCCGGCGATAAATAATCGATATCGCATTCTCGGCGAACTTTCGTCAGTTGCCGCGTCAACCGATTGGCCAACGTAATCGGTAGCGGCATCAACTCGGGGGTATGACGGCAGGCAAATCCGAATACAGTGGTTTGATGGGAAGCGGTAATGCGCTCCATTTCTTCATCGTCTGCTGACGATACACTGATTTCCCTGACGGTCTTGGACTGTTCGATTAAGCTGGTAACGACGGTGCAATCGTCGGCGTTGAAATCGCAAGGCCGGTATCCGACCTGTTTGATGATAGAACGGGCGACTTCCGGAATATCCACGACGGCATCGCTGGCATAACGTGCCGCCAGAAACAACACATTTTTCGATATCGCACATTCGGCGGTAATACGCGATGCCGAATCCTGACGCAAATAAGCATCGACAATGGCGTCGCTGACGGTGTCGCACAGGCGGTCGGGATGCCCTTCGGTCACGGATTGAGAGGTAAATACAAAATCTTTGATCATGATGCATCCTCTTCTTCAATTGGTTGATTACCGATCACCTTGATCGCCTCGTTGGCTATCAGCGGCAAACCCGCGCCGGCCAGAATGGCAAGTGCGTCAGCGGCGCCGATCGGGTTTAGCCTGAGCAGATTACGCAATGGCGGAAAGGCAACCGCCAGAACCTGCATGATCACAGACACGCCGACCGCTTGATCGAGATAACGATTGGGGAGCCTGCTCTCACTGTGAAATATAGACGTTTTTTCCGAACGGCAGCGATACGAATGCAACAGCTGAGCCAGCGTCAAAGACATGAAGGCATTGGTACTGGCGTTTTGTCCCGGACCGTAACGCAACAGACTGTAACCGTAGACGCCGAGCGTGCCGGTAGTGATGATACCCGACTCACGAAGCAGCTTGATATAGTCGCTACGATTGACGATTGCTTCCTGCGGGTCTCGGGGCGGCCGCTTCAGCACATCCTCCTCCGGAGGATCCAGTGCCAACGCCAAACCGGGGAATATATCGGTAACCAGGTTGATCCATAGCAATTGCATTGGATTGAGTATTTCGGAACCGCCTAACGCGGCACTGAACAACATCACCTCGATTTCACTGAGGTTGGTCGACAAAAGAAAATGCAAACTTTTACGGATATTATCGTAAATCGAGCGCCCTTCCTTGATTGCCGTCACCATCGTCTTCAAGTCGTCGTCTTCGAGAATGACGTCGGCCACCGAGCGAGCCACGTCGGCGCCCTTTTCGCCCAATGATACGCCGACATTGGCCGCCTTCAAGGCAGGACCGTCATTGATGCCGTCGCCGGTCATCGCCACCACCTTGCCGTTTTGCTGCAATGCCTCGACGATGCGCAGTTTATGCGCCGGACTAACCCTGGCAAAGACCGAAGTGCGATCCACCAAACCGGCCAATACGGAAGGATGTAACTTATCCAGATTGGCGGAATCGATGATTTCCAGCGGCTTGCCATGATCTCCGTTCAAGCCCAGGCGTTTGCCGACCGAAAAAGCGGTGGCGCTCTGGTCGCCCGTAATCATGACCGTTTCGACGCCTGCCGAGTGAAACTGGCCGATCAATTCTTCCATCCCCGGGCGAATCATGTCTTCCATGCCGACCAGGCCCAGCCAAATAAAATCCTGTTCTTGGTAACCGGCCACTTCGTCGGCAATGCAATAGGCGACGCCCAGAACCCGCAGGGAATCTGCGCCGAACCGCTCATTCCAGGTCAAGATAGCCTGCCGGTCATCCGTCGACAATGTTTGTTCGCCATCATCGCTGCCGCCCTTTATGCAAAGCTCCAGCACGGCCGCCGGACTGCCTTTCACGGCAATGAAAAAACGCCCGTCCTCTTGGGCATGAACGGTGATCATGTAAGGACGATCTTCGGCACGATAGTCCACCTTCACCGTAGGGTGTTTTTTCCGCAGTAGCGCGACATTCTCGCCGGCATCGATGGCGGCCTGAAGCAATGCGTTTTCGGTCGGAGTGCCCTGCAATTCGCCCTGTTCGGACGGCGACGACTCATTGCACAACACAAACACCTCCATCATCAGCCATAACGTTCGATCGAACTCTTGCGTTTCGATCGCATCCTTGCCGGAAAAAAAGCGGCCTTGCTTGACGTTGATGGTCGATTGCAAGGTTTTCAACGTAACGACACTCATCCGATTAAGCGTTAGAGTACCGGTTTTATCGAGACAAATAACTTGCACCGACCCTAAATTTTCCACGGCTGGCAACTGGCGAATGAGCACTTTGTGGCGACGCATATCGTTGATACCCAAAGCCAATGTCGTCGTCGCAACGGCCGGCAGACCTTCCGGAACCGCCGCTACGGCAAGCGAAATGGCAGACATCAACATTTCCGGCAAAGGGCGGCCTCGCAATAAACCGACCACGAAAACCAGCCCGCAGATTGCGGAACTAAGTAACGCCAATTGCAGCCCCATTTCGTCGATCTGTTTTTGCATCGGCGTTTCCGGCGTCACGGTTTCACCGACCAGACTTTGAATCTTGCCGATTTCGCTATACCTACCGGTCGCGACAACGATGGCGCGGCCGCTGCCACCGGTCACCGTCGTCCCCATATAAACCATGTTTTGCCGGTCGCCCAGAGCCGTTTCCTCCTGACCGAGAAAATCGTGAGCCTTTCCGACCGGCATGCTTTCACCGGTTAACGGCGATTCATCGATGCTGAGTTGAGTGGCGGCCAATAAACGGGCATCCGCGGCAATATACGTACCCGGCATCAAAACCAGCACATCGCCGATCACAACGTCACTCAAAGGGACATCCATTCTCTTGCCGTTCCGAATCACAGCGCAATATTCGGGGGCCAATTGCCCCAAAGCATTGATGGTTTTCTCCGCCGACTTTTCCGTGACAAAACCGATTACCGAATTAATCATTACCACCGTCACTATAACGATCGCATCGGCCGCACCGCCGGTCGCCAGGGAAATCACGGCCGATAAGCCGAGCATCGCTACGGGGGCGGAAACAAATTGCTGTAAAAACATTTGCCAAGATGAGCGGCCACGCTGCTCACTTAAAATATTCGGACCATATTTAATCAGCCTGTCGACGGCCTGTTCCCCGCTTAATCCGCTTTCATCGCTTTCTATAAATTTGATGGCCCTCGTACCCGTAATCGTGTGCCACAAATGAAATGGAGGTTCCTGATAACGGCTGATTGCTTCAGGCTTGCGTTTCTTTTTGGCAACTTTAACTTTTTTGGGAGGAAGTTTCGGCCGGTGCACGTGTTCGCTTTGCCGAATAATCAAATGCCCCGTAACGGCTTCTAACACATGAATAATACTTGTGGGCAAGTCCTCCGATTGAGCGGAAAAAACATATTCGATCAACAGATTTCCAGTCAAAATATTGGCGCTAACCGCCTTCGCCTCAGCTAACTCCGTTAATTTTGTTTCTAACTGCTTTCGTAACTGTTGGTTACGGTACAAGGTTGGCACGTGAATGCGTACTCTGCCGGTAACACTATCATGGACAATCAGCAAATAATGCCGCCGTGTCTCATCTGCAGTAGATTCCGTAATCGAGTTCATCTGTGCGGATCCTACAATCTAACTTGTCTTAACCAAATCTTAGGCATAGATAAATAAAGCGTACGAATTAAGCAAATAAAGCGCAAATAATAACCAGCTGATCCAACCCACCATCTTCAACACGCGCTGTTCGGCTCGATAGAATAAACCAATAATTGCCAATCCAGTCATGGTAACAGATGTTGCGGCAGATATTGAATGTATGGGTGAAACTTGGGCCAAAATTGGTCCCGCTTTGTAAAAATAATCTTCGACCGCAACGACAGCCATATTGAACAAATTGCTGCCAAAAATATTTCCAATTGCCATATCCAAGGCATGAATCTTGATCGCCGTAAGCGCAACAACCATTTCCGGCAAAGAAGTAATTAATGCTACCAACAATGTTCCAACGAAACTTTCCTGCCAATGCATCAGCAGAGCAATTTGTTTGGCTACGGAAGGCAACCATACACCGGCGAAAATTACTACGATGGCCGAAAAAAGATAGCGCAAAATAACCGAGGCCAGAGACAGGGCTGGAAAAGGATCGGGCTCTTGTTCCGAATAAGTTTTCAGTTGGTGACTTTCATAACGAAACACCGTCCGCACGGCAAGAATGTAGAGCAGAACTATGACCGGACTATATAGCCCCACATGCCCTACGCTAATCATTAATTCGGCATCCGCCAGATCGATGCTCAAGCCGCATAATCCTATCAACACAATACCGAAAGCTGCCGACAAAACATGACCGACATCGGCCGACTTGTAAATCGAGGCTTTCCGATAAAACAAATCAACAAGTACGATAATTGCCAAGTTAAAGACGCAACTTCCCAATAAAGTGCCAATCGCAATATCGGGGGAATTGACCAAGGTGACCGCGCTAATGCCACTTGCCAATTCCGGCACTGAAGTGACTGTCGCCATCAATAAAAAACCGATCCAATTGCCCCCTAATCCCGTTTTATCCGCAATTGCATCGCCATAAATTGTTATTTTCACGCCGGCATATCCGACCAGCAACAAGCAGGCCAGAAATTGCAACCAAATAGTTATGAACTCGTTAATAGTCAAGCCTCGCTGAGAGTGTGGCCAAATTGTCGTACGTTTCTCGGTAGAGCGCTTGGATGAAAAGTTTTCAAATGAACTTGTTGTTGCTATTTATGTTCGGCATTACTCATATTATGAATCGCTTCCCATCCCTTCCGCCGTTGCGCATCGATAATTTTTAAATCTCGCCGCAGATCCTCTATTTTTTCAACCTCTTTTGTTTCGGAGATCGATTTCAGGATTGCTTGCTCCTTAACATTCAATTTTTCAATGAGATTAAGAAAATCATGCGGCTTTAACGACTGTTTTTCGAGATCGCCGATAAACAGATATTTTATTTGCCGCAACATAGCGAATATCTTTGACATGACCAGACCGTGATAATTTTGACTTGAAGCAAATCTCAGATCGGAGTGAGTGCCATTTTCACTAATCCGAACATAGCAGTGATGTTGACACGGCAATATTACAACCATATGACAATCCAATCGTTCCCTTATCTGCGGGATGATCGATTAGTGTTTTAAGCCATAGGTTTAATGAAGCAAAGAAAATTTCAATGGCAGATTATTGCCCATATCGTAATTCCGTTGGGCCATACATATACGTATAAAAGCGATGTCATTTATCGGAAATAGGCAGTAAGATTGATGCTATAGATGGTCTTAATTCTCTAGTCAAATTAATGCAGCCCTCCATAACCGACACCCGCCTTTTCTCCCTTCAGAGTTTTCATCCAATTGTCGCCAATTGGTTCGCCAAACACTTCAACCGACCCTCCCCGGTACAGGAGCAAGCCTGGCCGGCCATTCAGGCCGGACAATCCACGTTGATCGCCGCCCCGACCGGTTCCGGCAAGACCCTGGCGGCCTTCCTGGCGGTGATCGATCAACTGGTCAAACAGGGCCTGGACGCGGGATTGCCCGACGCGACACTAGTGCTGTATGTTTCGCCGCTGAAGGCTTTGTCCAACGACATCCGCAAGAACCTGGAGCAACCCTTGACCGGCATCGACATGGCCTTGCTGGAGGCCTGCCTGCCCGGCGTCGTGATCCGCGCGCAAACCCGTACCGGCGATACCTCGCAGCAGGAAAGGACGGCGATGAAAAAGTTTCCGCCGCATATCCTGGTAACGACGCCCGAATCGCTCTATATTCTGCTGACTTCGGCATCCGGCCGCGAGATGCTGAAAACGGTAGGCACCGTCATCGTCGACGAAATCCATGCCCTGGCCGGTAACAAACGCGGCGCCCATCTGATGCTGTCGCTAGAACGGCTGAACGCCCTCGCCGAGCGAGAACCGGTGCGCATCGGCCTGTCGGCGACGCAGAAACCGTTGGACGACATCGCCCGCTATCTGATCGGCGATCGTTCCCGGCCCTGCACCGTCATCGACACAGGCCATGTGCGGCAACGCGACCTACAGCTCGAAGTGCCGCGTTCGCCCTTGGAAGCGATCATGGCCAACGAAGTGTGGACGGAAATCTACGACCGTCTGGAACAATTGACGCTGGAGCACAAGACCACCTTGATCTTCGTCAATACGCGCCGTCTGGCCGAACGCGCCGCCGCGGCCTTGGCCGAACGCCTGGGCGAGGACGCCGTGACCTCCCATCACGGCAGCCTGGCCAAAGAACACCGTCTGGCAGCCGAGCAACGCTTGAAACAAGGGAAATTGAAGGCTTTGGTCGCGACCGCCTCGCTGGAACTCGGCATCGACATCGGCGACGTCGATCTGGTCTGCCAGCTCGGCTCGCCTCACGGCATCTCGGCCTTTTTACAGCGGGTCGGTCGCTCCGGGCACCGCCTGGGGGCGATTCCCAAAGGGCGTTTGTTTCCGCTATCGCGCGACGACTTGCGCGAATGCACGGCGATGCTGGCCGCGATCGCCCGAGACCAGCTGGACAAAATCGAGATACCGGAGCATCCGCTCGATGTGCTGGCGCAGCAAATCGTCGCCGAAGTGGCTTGCCGGGAATGGAGCGAGCAGGATCTTTATCTGACTTTCGGTAAAGCCTGGCCTTACCGCCACCTGCACGAAACGCAATTTCAGGACGTCGTCCAGATGCTGGCCGACGGTTACCATACCCGCCGCGGCAGGCGCGGCGCCTATCTGCATCGCGACGTTGTCCACGGCATGCTCAGGCCGCGCAAGAACGCGCGCCTGACGGCGTTGTTGAACGGCGGCGCGATCCCCGACCAGTTCGATTACGACGTGATTTTGCAACCGGAAGGTTTGTTCGTCGGAACGTTGAACGAGGATTTCGCCTTCGAGAGCCTTCCAGGCGACATCTTCCAGCTCGGCAACAATTCCTACCGCATGCTCAAGATCGAGCAAGGCAAAGTCCATGTCGAGGACGCCCACGGCCAGCCGCCCAATATCCCGTTCTGGTTCGGCGAGGCGCCGGGACGCAGTAACGAACTGTCCTTAGCGGTATCGGAGTTTTCGGAACGGCTGGACGAACTGCTGGAACAAGGCGGCGACGCCGCCTTAATCTATCTCAGTCAAGAGCTGTCTCTATCCGAACCCGCCGCCCGCCAGTTAGTCGATTACCTGGCCGCGGCCAAGTCCGCCCTGACCGTGTTGCCCTCGTTCAATTGCATCGTGTTCGAACGTTTTTTCGACGAAACCGGCGACATGCATTTCGTCGTCCACTCGCCCTACGGCTCCCGGATCAACCGCGCCTGGGGGTTGGCCTTGCGCAAACGCTTCTGCCGCCGCTTCAATTTCGAACTGCAGGCCGCCGCCTCCGAGGACAATATCGTATTGTCGCTGGGGCCGACTCACAGTTTTCCGCTGGAGGAGCCGGCCGGTTATCTCAAGTCAGCCGGCGTCGAAGACGTGTTGAAACAAGCTCTGCTGGCCGCGCCGATGTTTCCGACCCGTTGGCGCTGGGTCGCCAATACCGCGTTGGCGGTGCCGCGCAACCGGGCCGGCAAAAAGGTGCCGGCGCCGTTCCAGCGCAACGACGCCGAAGACTTGGTTTCGGTGGTATTTCCGGACCAGTTGGCCTGTTTCGAGAACATCGCCGGCGAGCGCGAAATCCCCGACCACCCGCTGGTCAATCAAACCCTTTGGGACTGTCTGCACGAGCTGATGGACATCGACGGTCTGAAACAAGTATTGGATGGCATCGAACAAGGCTCGATCCGCATCGTCGCCCGCGACCTGACCAGCCCGTCGCCGTTGGCTCAGGAAATCATCAACGCCCGTCCCTACGCCTTTCTCGACGACGCCCCCGCCGAGGAACGCAGGACACTGGCCATACAGCAGCGCCGTTTCGCGACGCCGGAAGAAGCCGGCGACATCGGCCGCCTCGACCTGGAAGCGATCGCCAAGGTCCGTAGCGAGGCCTGGTCGGAAGCGCATAACGAAGACGAACTGCATGATGCGCTGGTCGTGTTGGGCTTTATCACCGAAGCCGAAGGCGAACGCGGGCCGTTGTCGACGCTGCACGAGCGTATCGCGCACGGCTGGCCGGCCTTGATGGAAAGCCTGCAGCAATGCGGCCGGGCCACGGTGCTGCAGGTCTCGCCAGAGCAACGCCTATGGGTCGCCGCCGAGCGTTTGCACGAATTGCGGGTACTGTTTCCGGATGCGGCCACATCCCCTGCTCTGCCGTTGCTGTTCGACAACAAGGACACCAGCGAAGAAGAATCAAGGCGGGAATTGGTCCGCAGTCGCATGGAGGGATTGGGCCCCGTCACCGCCATGCAATTGGCCGAGCCGCTGCAATGTTCGGTTGCGCAGGTAGAACAAGCGTTGCTTGCCTTGCAGCAGCAAGGCATCGTCATCCAGGGAACATTCACGTCCGATTCGCCCGCCAGCGAATGGTGCGAACGCGGCCTGTTGGCGAGAATACATCGCTATACGTTGAAACGACTGCGCAGCGAAATCGAACCGGTGGCGCCATCTGATTTGATGCGTTTCCTGTTCCGTTGGCAGCATCTGGACGATCCCGGTCAGGGCGAGGAATTTTTGGCCAAGGTCTTAGGGCAATTGGAAGGCCTCAACCTGCCCGCCGCGGCCTGGGAAGGCGACATCCTGCCCAAGCGCCTGAAACCTTATTTCGCGTCCGATCTCGACCGCTTATGCTATTCCGGACGTGTCGTCTGGCTGCGCTTGAAACAGGCTTCGGGCAGCAGCCCGAAAGCGGCCGGCAAGAGCACGGCGATCGCGCTGCTGCCGCGCGAACATCTCGGCCATTGGCGCAGTTTCATGCCGCTGCCGGACAAAAACGTCCTGGAATTATCGAGTCAGGCGGAAAAGGTCTATGCCGCGATGCAACGATGGGGCGCCAGTTTTTTTCAGGAATTGCTGGGCGAGACCGGTCTGCTGAAAACGCAATTGGAGGAAGCCTTGGGCCAACTGGTCGCGGCGGGACTGATCACCTCCGACAGTTTCCAGGGGTTGCGCACGCTGATACTGCCGCAGAAAATCCAGCAACGGCGCAACAAACGCTTCCGCTTGCAAGACCCCTTGGCTGCAGCCGGGCGCTGGTCGCTGTTGCGTCCGGCCATAGCGCAACCGTATGCCCCCATCGAACATATCGCCCGCACGCTGCTGCGGCGTTACGGCGTGGTATTCCGCAAACTGCTGGACAAAGAGGAAGGTCTGCCGAGTTGGCGCGAGCTGTTGTATGTCTACCGGCGCCTGGAGGCGCGTGGCGAAATTCGGGGCGGCCGCTTCGTCCAAGGCTTCGCCGGCGAACAGTTCGCGCTGCCCGAGGCGTTAAGCGTCCTGCGGGAAATCCGCAAACAAGAAAAAACGGGGCAACTGGTTTCTATCAGCGCCGCCGATCCGCTCAATCTGACCGGCATCATTACCCAAGGTGAGAGAGCGGCGACGCTGTCCGGCCACCGCGTGTTATTCGAGGACGGCATTCCGGTAGCCTGGGGCGCGCCGAACAATATCCAGCTTTCCCGGCAATGCGACGAACAAGCGCAATGGCGCTACAAACAGGCACTGCTGCAGAGATAAATGAAGCTTTTGGTTCTCCAGCCGACAAGAATCGATGACTATTATCCGTTTCGCTCGGTCGGCATTTTTTCCCGCAATTTCAAAAAACGCCGGTAACGGCTCATCGCTATGTCGCCATTCTCTGCCGCCCGTCTGACGGCGCAGCCTTTGTCGTTGACGTGGCGGCAATTATGGAATTGGCACTGATCGAGCAACGGCTGGAATTCCCGATAGCCCCAGGCCAATTGCGGTTCGCTCAATCCGGCCAGGCCGAAAATCGCGACGCCGGGACTGTCGATCAAATCGCCGCCATCGGGCAGATGGTACAGCGTCGCGGCGGTAGTGGTATGGCGTCCGTGCTTGGTCGTCGCCGAAATGGCGTTGATTTTCAGCTCCTTGTCGGGAATCAGGGTGTTGGTCAGCGAAGACTTCCCCACCCCGGATTGCCCAGTGAAGATGCTGACATGGCCCGATAAAGCTTGTTTCAACTCGTCGATACCGATGTTTTGTTTGGCGCTGACCCGGTGCAGTCGATACCCCAGTCGTTGGTAATACGCCAGTTCCTGTTCCAGCGCCGCGGAACGGTCGAGATCGATTTTATTGAATACCAGCACCGCATCGATATTGCGGTTTTCGCAGATGGCCAGGTACTGGTCGATTAACAGAAAATCGCATGGCGGTTCGCTGGCGAACACGACATAGACATTATCGATGTTGGCCGCGACCGGCCGGGTTTGGCCGTTACGGCTGGGCCGCATCAGCAACGAACGGCGCGGCAGGATCTCTTCGATGCGGCCTAGATCGGCGGTCGCCTGAGTGAAGCGGACCCGGTCGCCGACAGCCACGGTATCGAGCTTGCGCCGGGTCTGGCAGAGAAAAATCCGGCCATCGTTTTCGACGGCAAGTCCCTTGCCCAGATGCGATATGACCAGTCCCTGTAATGGCCCGCTCATCAGGCCGTTTGCATCTTTTCTTCGATATGGGCAATGCGGATCGCCGCCGGCGGATGGCTGTAATGGAATGCCGAATACAGTGGATCGGGCGTCAACGTGCTGGCGTTTTCTTCATACAATTTCACCAAACCGCTGATCATTTTGCCGGCTTTGGCATTACGCGTGGCGAATTCATCCGCCTCGAACTCGAATTTACGCTGGAAATAGGCGCTGATCGGCTGCATGAAAACGGTGAAGACCGGCGACACCAGCATGAATAGCAACAAAGCCGCGGCATTCGATTGCACTTGCACGCCTAATCCGGTGAAGAACCATTCCTGGGTAATCAACCAGCCCAAGATAGCGAAGCTGATCAGGGTCATAACCGCCGACGCCGCCAACATCTTGATGACGTGCTTGCATTTGAAGTGGCCCAGTTCATGCGCCAACACCGCTTCCAGCTCTTCTTCATCCAGTGAATTGATCAACGTGTCGAAAAAGACGATACGCTTGTTGTTGCCCAGGCCGGTGAAATAGGCATTGCCGTGGCCGGAACGGCGCGAACCGTCCATGATGAAAATGCCGTTGCTGCTGAAACCGCAGCGTTCGAGCAAGGCCTGTATGCGCTGCTTCAGCGAGCCCTCTTCCATCGGCGTGAATTTATTGAATAGCGGCGCGATCACGGTCGGGAACAGCCAGCTCATCAACAAGGAGAAAAACATCAAAATCGCCCAGGCGTACAACCACCACAACGAACCGATGCTGTCCATGACCCACAGGATCAAAGCCAGAATCGGCATGCCGATGACCAATACCAGCATTATCGACAATGCCTGGTCCTTGAAAAACTGTTTCAGGGTGTTTTTGTTGAAACCGTATTTTTCCTCGATGACAAAGGTTTGATACAAACTGGTGGGAATTTCCACGAGCGTCATGACCAGATAAATCGTTGCCACCGCCCCGAGACTCGCCAGCATCGGCGCCAGATCGAAACCCGACCAAAACTCGAACGCCAGGCTGATGCCGCCGCCCAAGGTCAGCAACAACAGAAAAACGATGCCGACGATGCTGTCGATATCGCCCAATTTGCTCTTTTCAATGGTATAGTCCGCCGCCTTCTGGTGCGCGGCCAAAGAAACACTTTTACTGAACGCTTGCGGCACGCTGTCGCGGTGTTTCAAGACATAGGATTTTTGCCGCATGGATAGCCAAAATTGGATGGAATAGGAAATCACTAAAGCAATTAAAAATACGATGGTAAAGGTGTTCATTTGTTTCGTAGCAACATCAAAATCTAAGAATTAGCTATACAGATTAGCCAATGCTACAATTTACCGCAACCAAATTAACAACGACGGAAACGCTGAATGGCCCAGGACCCTAACAATCTTATCTGGATAGACTTGGAAATGACCGGCTTGGATCCCGATAACGACCTGATCATCGAAATCGCGACAATCGTCACTGACAAGGATCTCAATGTCTTGGCGGAAGGCCCGGTCATGGCCATTCATCAATCGGATGAAACCCTGGCGGCGATGGACGACTGGAACCAAACGCATCACGGCCAATCCGGACTGGTCGACCGGGTCAAGGCGTCCCCTATCGACGAAGCGGAGGCCGAGCGGCTCACCATCAATTTCCTGAAACAATGGGTGCCGGAAAAAACGTCGCCGATGTGCGGCAACAGCATTTGTCAGGATCGGCGCTTTTTATACCGCTACATGCCCAAGCTGGAAAACTATTTCCATTACCGCAATCTGGACGTTTCCACGCTGAAGGAGCTGGCCGCGCGCTGGGCGCCCGCATTGCAACAAGGCTTCAATAAACAATCGACCCATGTCGCCCTGCAGGATATCATCGAGTCCATCGAAGAGCTTAAATATTACCGGGAACATTTCATCAAAACCTGAACATGAATCAGTTATTCGCGGTCGCTTTCGGCGGCGCCATCGGCGCGGCATTAAGGTTTTTGGTTTCCAACGGGGTTTACCAGTGGCTTGGGCGAGGTTTTCCCTATGGCACGCTGACGGTAAATATCATCGGTTCATTCTTGATCGGCCTGATGACGGAGTCTCTGATATTGCAGCGCATCGCCATTTCCCTGGAATACCGTGCGGCAATTTTAGTCGGCGTTTTTGGCGCTTTCACAACGTTCTCTACCTTCTCTTTGGAAACTCTCTATCTAATCGAACAAGGAAACCTGTTGAAAGCCACGTTGAATATTGTGGCCAGCGTTTTTGCCTGTGTTTTTGCCGTGTGGATCGGATTGTTACTAGGCCGCACGCTGTTCATGTACTCGGGTGGAGTGGTCCGTTGGATGGGCTGGGTTTTCCCATACGCGCTGGTTTTGGTCAACGCCATAGGCGCGTTTATCATCGGCATCGTCAGCACGATATTAATGCATAAAATCGATATTTCTTTGGAATACCGCGCCGCCTTGGTTACGGTTATGGTCGGCATTTTCATTACTTTGTCCAGCCTCTATTTGATTCTTTATCTGATCGAAAGCGGACATTCGTTTGAATCGCATTTAAGCGCCATGCTGGGCATCTTCATGAGTAACGTCATGGTGTGCGGGCTTGCGCTATGGTTGGGTCTACTGGCGGGGAAACAAATATGAATCAAGAAATCACGATAGCCCGCGTCTACACACTGGAAGGGCATGACCATTTGAACCAGGTGCTCGATATTTTGCGCGACGAGGAAAATATTCTCGGCGCAACCGTCACCAGAGGCATCGCCGGCTTTGGCGTCTCCAAAGAGATTCATACATCGACACTGCTGAACTTGTCATTAGAATTACCGCTCATCGTCGAATTTTACGACGAGACGGACAAAGTGATGAAAGCGATCGAAAAACTGAAAAACCGGCTCGAACTAAAGCATATCATCAGCTGGCCCGCCCAGGCGCACATCGAACAATCGTGACGTGATTGTCATATTTTTCGGCGCGCCTCAAATACAGCGAAGTCACACGGCTAATGCTCCGCCGAGTTCAATCAATTTAATTTGGCCAGCAGCCAAACAAAGTCAATTATCCATCAATTATTAATCAGGTAACCATAAAACATGTTAGATCCCCGCTTATTCAGAACTGATATCGATTTAGTCAAACAACAGCTGGCCAGACGCGCCTTTGACTTTGATTCAGCGGCCTACGAAGAGCTGGAGTCGAGACGCAAAGAAATCCAGGTCAAAACCCAGGAACTGCAGAACGAACGCAACACCCGTTCCAAATCCATCGGCCAGGCCAAGGCCCGTGGCGAAGATATCCAGCCGTTGCTGGATCAGGTGCAACATCTGGGCGACGAACTGAAAGCCGCCGAAAGCGAGCTGGCCGAAATCCAAGGCAAGATGACGGCTATTCTGGAAGGCATTCCCAATATCTTGGACGAAAGCGTGCCGAACGGCAAAAGCGACGAAGACAATATCGAAATCAGCCGCTGGGGCGAATTACCGCAGTTCGGCTTCGAGCCGAAAGACCATGTCGAACTGGGCGAGGGACTGCAAGGCATGGATTTCGAGCTGGGCGCGAAAATCGCCAGCGCCCGTTTCGTCGTCTTGAAAGGGGCGTTGGCCAGCTTGCAACGCGCGATCATTCAATTGATGCTGGACACCCATATCAACGAACACGGTTACCAGGAAACCTATGTGCCGTTTCTGGCCAATGCCCACAGCCTGCGCGGCACCGGACAATTGCCGAAATTCGAGGAAGACCTGTTCAAGGTCG
The DNA here is from genome assembly GCF_000733935.1 of Methylomarinum vadi. Classification (NCBI taxonomy): domain Bacteria; kingdom Pseudomonadati; phylum Pseudomonadota; class Gammaproteobacteria; order Methylococcales; family Methylococcaceae; genus Methylomarinum; species Methylomarinum vadi. The sequence continues at coordinate 461,645 of NZ_JPON01000001.1, read as the reverse complement.
ACAACGATCCGGCGTTTTACCTGATTCCGACCGCCGAAGTGCCGGTCACCAATATCGTTCGCGACGTGATCGTCGACGCCAAGGACATGCCATTGAAATTCGTTTGCCACACCCCTTGCTTCCGCAGCGAAGCCGGCGCTTACGGCAGCGACGTGCGCGGCATGATCCGGCAGCACCAATTCGAGAAAGTCGAACTGGTGCAAATCGTCAAGCCGGAGGAATCTGTGCAGGCGCACGAGGAACTGACCGCCCACGCCGAGAACATCCTGAAAAAGCTGAAATTGCCTTACCGCAAGGTCGTGCTGTGCGCCGGCGACACCGGCTTCTCCTCGGCCAAGACTTACGACCTGGAAGTCTGGCTGCCGGGTCAAAACAAATACCGCGAGATTTCCTCGTGCAGCAATTTCCGCGACTTCCAGGCGCGCCGGATGCAGGCCCGCTGGCGCAACCCGGAAACCGGCAAACCGGAACTGGTGCATACCCTGAACGGCTCCGGCCTGGCCGCCGGCCGCACGCTGATCGCCGTATTGGAAAACTACCAAAACGAAGACGGCAGCATCACCGTTCCGGAAGCGTTAAGACCTTATCTGGGCGGACGGGAAGTCATCGGCCGTTAATTACTAAAGCGCGGCGTGTCCAACCTATCCCTTGGACATGCCTGCGTCATTGTCACTCTTGTCCTTTTTGCCTGGGTTCTGATGCTTTTTTACGCATCAATTTGTCCAACGACATTCTTTAACCCGCAACGAAGATATCGATGGATTAATCCACTGCTGGAACGTCGCAATGGCGATTTTTGATCACTGCCACTTCCCTGGAATATTTCATGACCTTTTCTTCAATAGGCCTTGCGTATCAACCCCTAACGTTTGGTCCAGCGCAAACCGCTAAATAAGGCAATAAAATGACTGTGCAAAACGGTTACCTTGATTTTCGATTTATCAAGTAGTATTGGTCATTACGACAGGGAAAATTGTCTGCGGCATAATTTCGGGGTAATCTGACCACTGGGTGAAACTTTCACTGAAACAATCGAGGTCTTGGTCATGACGAAAACGCTTCTGCGGCTTTATCCCGACTATAGCGAAAGCGTCTCCCTGCGCGGCCTTTATCTCGCCTTGCACCTCAATAATCTCGGCAGCCCGGCCGAACCTTTCGTCTATGCCAATTTTCTTTCTAGCCTGGATGGGCGTATCGCCCTGGAAGACGCGGCAAGGAATGCGCCGCCCTTTATTCCCGAACACATCACCTCTCCTTCGGACTTGCGCTTGTTCATGGAGTTGCATGCCCAGGCCGATTGCTTGATTACGCACGGCGGTTATATGCGCGCCCTCGGTGAAAAACGTTTGGGCAATATACTTCAAGTCGGCAATGCCGAATTCGCGAATTGGCGGCTTGAAAACGGTTTGCCGCCGCAACCGGCGGTCGTCATCGCCAGTGCCAGCCTGAATTTTCCGATGCATCCCAGTCTTGCCGAAAATCGCCAGCCAATCTATATCGCCACCGGCCGGAATGCCGATAGGGACCTTATTCGCCACTGGCAAAATCAGGGCTACCGCCTGTTGATAACGGGCGAAGACCGCATGGTCCAGGGAGGAGCATTAATCGAACAATTGCGGGAACTGGGGTACCGCAGCATTTATTTGATTGCCGGCCCCAGGATGTTGGACACCGTGGTCAGGGAGAGGCAATTGGACCGTTTTTATTTAACCGTCACCCATCAGTTGATCGGAGGGCTGGATTTTCGCACCCTGCTAACGGGGCCACCTTTGTTGGATACCGGCGATATGAAGCTGTCCTCGCTTTACTATCAGCGAGATGTTCCCAGTGGTTCCGGGCAATTTTTTATGCAGTTCGATCTGGATAAAGAGCGCCGGCAACAATAACAACTTCATCGGGGGTACGGGTATGCAACAATGGGTCTGTAAAACCTGCGGCTATAACATGATCGGCGAAGCGCCGGAATTCTGTCCATTTTGCGGTGCGCGACACGACCAGTTCGTCAGTTGGGAGGAAGCGGAACGAATTTACCGCGTGACCGCTCACCGGGTCACCGACGACGTGACGCAATTGCTTTCCGAACCGAAACTAGGTTTGGAACATGCCGCCTATCGTGTCGACCTGGAACAGAGTGCGGTATGGATCGATTGCCCTTCTGCCTATAATCGCACGCTGGAACCGGTGCAGGCCATCCTGTTTACCCACCCGCATTTTCTCGGGGCCTCCAACCAATATCGCGCATTGTGGCATGCTAAGGTGTATCTGCATGCCCTGGATGCCGAAAACCCACTCGCAACCTCTTTTCCCATCGATAAACGATTCGAGCATGATTTCGTATTTAACGAGGTCTTGGCCTATCACATCGGCGGCCATACGCCCGGCTTTACGCTGTATATTTACCGGGAAGTGTTGTTCATTTGCGACTATGCCTTTCCGCCTGGACCTGACATGCGTTTGAATCCGTATGGCCCCGAGCTGGAAACCAGACAAGGCGCCGACGCGATCTTCAAAATTGTTCGGCAGAGGCCTTTAAAAACGGTGTGCGGCTACAATTATGTCTGTCCATTTGACGATTGGCTGGCTGATTTTCGGCGTGTCATTGGCAAGTCCGACTGAACGATGCGTGGCAACGGTTGTCTTCAGCTAATAGGGCCATGATCAATTCCACGATACAGGCAATGGCATGAATCAGGCGAATGGCAAAATCTGCGTTTATTACGACGGCGCCTGCCCGCGCTGCGTTCGGGACCGGACAAGCTACGAAAAGCTGGCCGGCATCGCCGGCGGCGACGTGTGCTGGGTCGACATCACCGGCCAGGAACAGAAGCTGCGTCAATTGGGCATCGATCCGGACAAGGCCTTGCAGGAACTGCATGTCAAGGACAAAGATGGACGCGTTGTCTCCGAACTGGATGCCTATATTCTGTTAATGCGCAAGGTTCCGCTGCTGCGCCCGCTGGCTTGGCTGATCGCATTGCCAATGATCCGTCCGCTCTGTTCCAAATTGTATCGCCAGACAGTCGAACGCCGCTTGCGCCGTAGCGGCAGACTAAACAATTAAGGAAGCATCTAAAAAAAACGTTATGCGAATTTGGCCATCCAACATTTTCAGTAACTTACACACATCGAAATAGCCAAATTTTGAATTATTAGAAGCTGCCTTAAGCTATATCCGGCTTTCCTGATGACTCGAGCCAATAGGAAAACCAGCAACCACAACCCTTTCTAGGAGGTAGCCATGACAAGCAATGAAATCGACCAAGATGCCGTCATCACGGTATTGAACAATATCATGGAAACGGAATTGGCCGGAGTGGTCCGTTATACCCATTACGCGTTAATGGTATTCGGTTACAGCCGGATTCCGATCGTCTCGTGGATGCGGGGCCAGGCGACCGAATCGCTCAATCATGCCAACGAGGCGGGAGAAATGATTACCCATTTAGGCGGGCATCCCTCCCTTGGCATCGGACCGTTGTTGGAAACGCATCGCCACGATATAGGCGATATTCTCAACGAATCGCTGGAACATGAAAAGTTGGCCCTGAATGAATATAAGAAGTTGTTGCAACTGGTCAGCGACCGCGACGTCATGTTGGAGGAATACGCCCGGCGTCTGATTGCACTGGAAGAGGCCCATCTGGGCGAAGTCCGTAAAATGCTGCGTAAGCCGGGCACATAGTTACGGAGCGGTTAACGAAATTGTTTGAGCCCTTGTTCCTTGACTCGAACCCAGGCACCGGATTCGAAATGGCCGAGAAACAGCTTGCCTATGTAATACACCAGGAAACCGGAAACGGCCGGACGCAACAACAAGGACCCCGCGGAATAGAGGCCCGGAGTATAGCCCCGAATATATTTCAACAAATAATGATTGAGCCACTCGGCATGTGCGCCGCCAAGGATGGCGGTGACGGTTATTTTGATTTGGTGGTCCGAGAACGATACGCCGTAAAGCTTGCATAAGTCGCTGAGCAGTTTAACCAACAAAGCGCCGACCGCAACCTGACCGGCCAACGGAACCGGAATGAAGCCCGTTCCTCCGGCTATCACCGTATAATGCTTGATCAGACGTTGAGCCTGCCTGCCCCGCGGCGACAACTTTCGTTCTCGCGGCAAATGCTTGTTCTTGAATAATGGAATTGGTTTTTCATCGCTCTGGCTTTCCCGGACCATCGCTCCTCCTGCATTAAAATGTCACTGAGTTGAAAAAATTGGTAGTGCAGTTAATTGCGGCACGATACTGATTAAAAGCGTATGATTCGATTGAACCGATTACTCAATGTGGAGGTTACCATGAACGAAGACGTATTGAATATGCAGATCAGAAGATTTCTCAAGCAAGTCGGCGTTTCGTCGCAACGGGAAATCGAACACGCCATCATGAAAGCCGTTGAGTCGGGCCGCTTGCAAGGCGACGAAACCTTGGAAGTAAAAATGACGCTCGAATTACCCGATCTCATCGTCAAGCATTGCGTGGAGGGGGAAATCGCCCTCGAGGAATAACGAATAACGTCGTTATGGCGCAGAAAACGACGTTAAAAAGAGCGATCACCCTGCCCTTGCTGGTCTTCTACGGGACAGGAACGATTCTGGGCGCGGGCATTTATGCGCTAATCGGCGAAATCGCCGCGCTCAGCGGGCAATTCGCGCCATTTTCGTTTCTGCTCTCGGCCATGATCGCGGCGTTGGTCGCATTCACTTACGCCGAATTATCCAGCCGCTATCCCAAAAGCGCCGGCGAAGCCGTTTATGTCAGCCAGGCATTCCATTCTCGATCGCTGACCGCGTTGGTCGGCTGGGGTATCGTTTTCACCGGCATCGTTTCTTCCGGGGTCATGGCACGCGGTTTTTTCGGTTATCTCACTGAATTTTTGGTCATTCCCGAAAGCCTGGCCATCACAGGTTTCGTATTGTTTATCAGCGCGATCGCCATCATCGGCATCTCCTTGTCGGTCACGGTGGCGAGTCTGGTGACCCTAATCGAAATCGGCGGCATCGTGTTGGTTTTGTTCGTCAGCCGCAGTTCATTGCCATCGCTTATCGATCAGTGGCCCAACATAGTGCCGCCTCTTTCCTGGCCGGTTTGGCAAAATATCATTTTCGGCGCCTTTCTGGCCTTTTACGCCTTCATCGGCTTCGAGGACATGGTCAACGTCGCCGAGGAAGTCATCGAGCCAGAAAAGACCCTGCCGCCGGCCATTTTACTAGCCCTGCTCATCACGACCTTGTTTTATATTTTGATTGCCCTGGTAGCCGTCTTGACCTTGCCGATTCCGCAATTAGCCGAGCACAAGGCGCCGTTCGCACTGATCCTGAAAACCAACAGCGACATTCCGCCCGCCATCATCAGCCTGATCAGCCTGATTGCGATCTTGAACGGCGCATTGGTGCAAATCGTCATGGGTTCCAGGGTATTGTTCGGCATGGCCGAAAAAGGCGTGGCGCCGAAGCTTTTCGGCAACATCAACCGCGCCACTCGCACACCGGTCATCGCCACGGTGTTTTTCGCCATCATCCTGCTATTAATGGCGCTATGGCTGCCAATCGCAGAACTGGCCAAAATGACCAGTTTTGTCATTCTGACGATCTTCGCCCTGATCAGCCTTAGCCTGTGTCTGATAAAAATGCGGGATACAATTAATCGCGCCAACCATTTCAGTGCCCCCTTCCTCGTTCCCCTGTTCAGCTTCTTGGCCTGCCTGGGATTGTTGGTCCTGCAACTGGCCGGATAAAAAATCTTTGCAATGCCGCCATTTTCCGTCCGCCACCTTGCTGACTTTGCAAATTCACTGCAGACATTCCACATCGTCAAAGGTATCGGGAAAAGACCAATGTCGAAAACAACTCTACATCAGCCGGGCAAATTTGTCCTCAATTTGAAAAAACTTGATTTCCGGGCTGCATGGATATTATGGTCAAATTTTTGATCCGCCCTCGCTACATTATGAAAACACATAATCGAACTCATCAACGCCCATGGCATGCCTTCACAATCGAAAAAGTTTGCCAGGCTCTGGACTGCACGGAACAGGGATTGAACGGCCGCGAGGCCCAACATCGTCTGCAACGATTCGGCCCGAATCAGTTGACCGCGATGACGAGCCGCGGCCCGATCAAACGTTTTTTCAGTCAATTTCACAATCTGCTGATCTATGTATTGCTGCTTGCCGGAGTCATCACGGCGGCGATCGAACACTGGATAGACAGCGGCGTCATTGTCGGTGTGGTCTTGATAAACGCTTTAATCGGTTTTGTGCAGGAAGGCAAGGCCGAAAAGGCGCTCGATGCGATTCGCAACCTGCTTACCCATCAGGCGATGGTGCGGCGGGACGACAAAAACGTTCTCATTCCAGCGGAGGAACTAGTGCCCGGCGATATCGTCACGATAGAAAGCGGCGACAAGGTCCCTGCCGACCTGCGCCTGCTGGCGGTAAAAAACCTGCGGGTCGACGAATCGATGTTGACCGGTGAATCCTTGCCGGTCGAGAAAAACATGAAGGCGATCGATAGCAACGCAGCCTTAGGCGACCGTTTCTGCATGGCCTATTCAGGGACATTCGTCACCTACGGCACGGCGACCGGCATCGTGGTCGCGACCGGCGACAGTACCGAAATCGGCCGTATCAGTTCGATGTTGCGCGCCGTTACGCCGCTGACCACCCCGTTGCTAAGGCAGATAACTCGCTTCAGCCGTTGGCTGACCGTCGCCATCATCACGCTGGCCGCGACCACCTTTGCCTATGGCTGGTATGTTCAACACTCCTCGCTGACCGATTTATTCATGTCCGCGGTAGGACTAGCCGTAGCCGCCATTCCGGAAGGACTCCCGGCAATCATGACAATCACGCTGGCTATCGGCGTACAGCGCATGGCCAAGCGCAACGCCATTATCCGCCGCCTGCCCGCAGTCGAGACGCTGGGCTCGGTTACGGTAATTTGTTCGGATAAAACCGGCACGTTGACCTGCAACGAAATGACTGTCGGATCGGTGTTCGCGAACGGCAAACGATATGGCGTCGAAGGCGTGGGCTACGATCCTCACGGCTGCTTCGAGCTGGAAAATCAATCGATCACGCTGGACGACCATCCTCAATTGATCGAGTTGATAAGGGCGGGCGCGTTGTGCAATAACGCCGGACTGGAGCAAAAAAACGGCAATTGGCTTGTTCACGGCGACCCCACCGAAGGCGCTCTCTTGACGCTGGCCCGTAAAGCGATGCTGGACCCGGATCTACTTAAGCAGGAAATGCCGCGGATCGACATCATTCCGTTCGAATCGGAACACCGCTACATGGCCAGCCTGCATCACGACCATAGCGGGCATGCTTTTATCTTCGTCAAAGGGGCTCCGGAACGCGTGTTGGCCATGTGCACTTTGCAACGCGACAATGGCGAAGACCAGCCGATCAGCGTACAACAATGGCACGAAGCCATGCATACCATGGCCGATAGCGGTCAACGGCTATTGGCGGTCGCCTTCAAGGCGGAGAATACCGGAATGAGTCAACTCAAATACGAAGATATCGAAACCGGGCTGACGTTACTCGGAGTTGTCGGCATGATCGATCCGCCGCGGAAAGAGGCGATCGAAGCCGTGCATGAATGCCAAAACGCCGGTATTCGCGTCAAGATGATCACCGGCGACCACGCCGTCACCGCAGCCGCCATCGCCGCTCAAATCAATATCGGCGGCCGCTCGGTGTTGACGGGAAAAGACATCGACAACATGAGCGATGCCGAACTCGCAGGCGCCGTCCGAAATAGCGACGTCTTTGCCAGAACCAGTCCGGAGAACAAGCTGCGCCTGGTAACCGCGCTACAGGCAGACGGGCAAACCGTTGCCATGACCGGTGACGGGGTTAATGACGCTCCTGCCCTGAAACGCGCCGATGTCGGCGTGGCGATGGGAAAGAAAGGGACCGAAGTCGCCAAGGAATCGAGTGAAATGGTGCTCGCGGACGACAATTTCGTTTCCATAGCGCATGCGGTGGAGGAAGGACGCGGAATTTACGACAACCTGAAAAAGTCGATCATTTTCATCCTGCCCACCAACGGCGGCGAGGCCTTGACGATCGTAGCGGCAATAAGCACGGGAAAGATCTTGCCGATCACGCCGGTACAAATATTGTGGGTCAATATGATAACAGCCGTGACCCTGGCGCTGACGCTGGCATTCGAACCCCCGGAGCGCAACATCATGCAACGCAAGCCCAGAGAACCGGGCGAGCCTTTACTTTCTAAATTTTTGATTTGGCGAATTTTATTCGTATCGCTGATTATCGTGAGCGGTACGTTCGGTCTTTTTTTGTGGGAACGGTCGTTGGGAACCTCGATCGAAGAAGCGCGCACGGTCGCCGTAAATACCTTGGTGTGTTTTGAAATGTTTTATGTATTCAACAGCCGGTATTTACACAACTCCGTATTGAGTCCTGAGGGTTTATTCGGCAACCGGCTGTTATGGGGGGCGGTCATTCTGCTCGGACTGTTTCAACTGGCATTTACCTATTGGCAGCCGATGCAAGTGTTATTCGGAACGGTCGCGATAGATTTGCATACCTGGAAAATGATCATCAGCGTTTCGGCCTCGGTTTTTATTCTTGTCGAACTGGAGAAGTCGATTATTCGGCTGTTTCGACCGAAATGACTTTTATGCATTTTAGTCGATAACCCGCTAGCGAATGGCGGCTGCACGAGCCATCAATTGATTGTTAAGGTATTTCCCGCCAGCTTGGTTTTCGCTAGGAAATAACCGTTTTTCTATTACACCAACATCGGTGCAGTGACCGACAATTCACCGCCCATTCAGCATGACTGACGTATCTTGTTATTCAACAATACAGGAGGGTAGTCATCATGAACAGATTATTCAAACCCATCTTCGCGGTCTTGCTATTGCTACTGGGAGGCTGCGCGCATCATGCCGGTTATTATTCCGGATATTACGGCGGTGGATATGGTGGAGGAGTCAGCGGTTATTCGACTTACCGTTCCTATCCGGTTTATTACAACAACCCCGGCCATGTCCACAAAACCATCGTCAAACGGCATTATTATCCGAGCACATCCAATCGTAAAGAATACCGTGACCGGAAAGACTGGAATCATCGCCATTTCGACTCTCGTCGCGACAATACTGCGCGGAGGCGCTCCGGCGACAGGAACGACTTCAAAGACCGCCATGACCAACGCCGGCATTATGCCAACCGGACTACGGCAACGAGACGTTCTTCGGATCGGCGCTCTTATGATCGACACGTTACCAACCGAAATTTCTCTAGAAATAACGAAGGCAACAGTAATAGACGAAATTACCGGGAAGGCAATCGAACGTATGGGGAACGTTTCAACCGCAACAGATAGCCAAAAAGCATGAAGTTTTTCATGCGTTGACCCGACGAGTGAACTAAGATACTCATTTAAAAGACCAATAAATATTGGTTTATGAATGTTTCCTGTCTCGATTCGGGAATCATCAGCTTTCCAAGCAGTAATCAACTGGAGGTCAGCTCGTATGGCATATCAATATATCCGTTTTTTCAACGAAATCGGCATCGATGACATTCCCCTGGTAGGCGGCAAAAATGCTTCGTTGGGAGAAATGTACCAAAAGCTGATACCGCAAGGCGTTAAGGTACCGAACGGTTTCGCCATTACCGCGGAAGCCTACCGCTACATGCTGGAAAGTACCGACAGCCTAGAACCGCTACGCGAAACGTTGGACGCACTCCAAGCCGATAATGTGGACAGTCTGGCCCGCTGCGGCCGGAAAGCCCGCGATATCGTCTATTCCGCCGGCCTACCCACTGACCTCGAGGATGAAATTTGCCGGGCTTACCAGCAATTACAGCAACAATACGGCGACGAACTGAGCCTGGCCGTGCGCAGCTCCGCCACGGCGGAAGACCTCCCGACCGCCAGTTTTGCCGGGCAACAGGATACCTATTTGAACGTTAACGGCTCGGCGGAACTGCTGGAAGCTTGCCGCCGCTGTTTCGCCAGTTTGTTTACCGATCGTGCGATCCATTACCGCATCGACCAGGGGTTCGATCATTTCAGCGTGGCATTGTCGATCGGCGTCATGAAGATGGTCCGCTCCGATCTTGCCAGCAGCGGCGTGATGTTTTCGCTGGACACCGAATCGGGCTTTCGCGACGTCGTTTTCATCACCGGCGCTTACGGCCTGGGCGAGAACGTGGTGCAAGGCAACGTCGATCCGGACGAATTTTATGTGCACAAACCGACTTATCTGAAGGGACACCGTTGCGTGCTGCGTCGGCTACTGGGCGCGAAAAAGATCAAGATGGTCTATAACGAGGGCAACACCCGCGAAGCGACCAAAAATATCGTGACCTCCGCCAGCGAGCGCGAGCGATTTTGCTTGCAGGATGAAGACGTGTTGAAACTGGCCGACTACGCCATCAAGATCGAGCAGCTTTACAGCCAGGCGGCCGGCAAGGAGCGGCCGATGGACATGGAGTGGGCCAAGGACGGTCTGGACGGCGAACTCTATATCGTCCAGGCTAGGCCGGAAACGGTTGCTTCGCAAAAACAAGGCATGATGTTGGAGGACTTTCAGTTGCAGGGCAGCGGCGAAGTCATGGCCAGAGGACATGCGGTCGGCGGTAAAATCGCCAAGGGCAAGGCGCATGTCATCACCAGCACCAAACACCTGGCCGAATTCCGCGCCGGCGAGGTGTTGGTGGCCGACACAACCTCGCCGGATTGGGAGCCGATCATGAAGATCGCCGCGGCCATCGTCACCAATCGCGGCGGGCGCACCTGCCATGCCGCCATCATCGCCCGCGAATTGGGCATTCCGGCGGTGATCGGTTGCGACGACGCGACGGAAACGATCAAGTCGGGAGAACAGGTCACCGTCTCCTGCGCCGAAGGCGATACCGGCAAGGTCTATTCCGGCGACATTCCGTTCCGCATCGAACAAACCGACTTGGCCGATTTCAAGCGGCCTAAGACCAAAATCATGCTCAACCTGGGCAATCCCGACCTGGCCTTCAAAAGCAGCTTTCTGCCCAATGACGGTGTCGGACTGGCGCGGATGGAATTCATCATCAACGAATACATTAAGGTGCATCCGATGGCCTTGCTCTATCCCGACAAGGTCGAAAATAACGCCGAGAAACTCGAGATCAAGCGTCTTCTGTTAGGTTATAAAAAACCGGCCGATTATTTCGTCCAACGCCTGTCGGAAGGGGTCGGCACGATCGCCGCGGCGTTTTATCCGAAGCCCGTGGTCGTGCGTCTGTCCGATTTTAAAAGCAACGAGTACGCGTCGCTGCTGGGCGGTGCCAGCTTCGAAATGAATGAAGAAAACCCGATGATAGGGTTTCGCGGTGCCTCCCGCTACACCCATCCGGCCTATCAGGAAGGCTTCGCGCTGGAATGCCTGGCGATGAAACGGGTGCGAGACGAGATGGGCTTGACCAATGTCATCCTGATGATCCCGTTTTGCCGTAGGGTCGAGGAAGGCAAGCGGGTATTGGAAAAGATGGCCGAATACGGCCTGAAACAGGGCGAGAACGACTTGAAAATCTACGTCATGTGCGAAATTCCGAATAACGTCATCCTGATCGATGCCTTTGCCGAATTGTTCGACGGTTTCTCCATCGGCTCCAACGACCTGACGCAATTGACCTTGGGCGTGGATCGGGATTCGGAAATCGTCGCCTTCGATTTCGACGAGCGCGACGAAGGCGTGAAGACCTTCATTCGGATGGCCGTGGAAGGGGCGAAGCGCAACGGACGTTATTCCGGTATCTGCGGCCAGGCGCCGTCCGATTACCCGGAAATGGCCGAATACTTGATTAAACTGGGCATCGAGTCGATGAGCCTGAATCCCGACACCGTGATTAAAACGACGCTGCGGGTCTTGGAGGTCGAAAAAGACCTAGAAACGTGATGCTTCCATGCCAACTTTAGGAGCGCCGTTCCCGGTGCGAATTGGGTGTTTATCAACTTTTCGCCGCAAATCGCGCTCCTAAAATAAGTCAGATCGAGCTTGTGCCAAATACAAAGCTCTACCTACCTAACTTGCAAAAAGTGGTGCAAAGCAAATCTTATCGCCAAGGCACTATCGGCACCGCAGCGATGCTGTTTTTCGGCGACCCTTCGATAACCCGATCGCTGTAGACCAGATAAACCAGGGTATTGCGTTTTCGGTCGTAAAAACGCACCACCTGCATTGATTTAAACACCAACGAAGTTCTTTTCTGGAAGACGTTCTTCCCTTCCCGCTCGCCGTCTTTTATCTTCGGGTCCAGATTGATCGGGCCGGTCTGATGACAAGAGATCGAGGCATCCGAGGTATCCTCGGCCACGCCGACCGCTCCGGAAAGTCCGCCGGTTTTCGCCCGGCTCAAATAACAGGTCACGCCCGGCACGCCGGGATCATCGAAGGCCTCGACCACGATTTTGTCGTCGGGACCGATCAATTTGAATTTGGTATCGACATGGCCGATTTCTTCAGCAATAGCCAATCTGCCGATCAGGAAAATCGCTGTCGCCGCAATAATTTTATTCACTTTAATCATCCAATCCTCTTCCCCATTTATAGGACAATACGCGTTAAAACTTCCGGTATATCTACTGTTTCGAGCCTAACAACGCTTGTTGTCTCTTGCCGGGCGCGCGAGTTTCGAAAACTTTTTGCCGAGGTTGTCGTAATGCCAATATCATGGCCGCTAATTGACGCAGCCTCTGCGTACCACTAAACAAAACCGTCTGACATTGCTGCTCGGAGTTTACCTGGCCGTAAATATAACGATACTCGGGATTGAAGCGATGGGAATTGTCTTGCCACCACTGTAAAACCAAATTGGCATCGGGACAAGGCAGATCCTCGTCCGGGTCCAGCGCCACCTTTTCATCCTCGGGATTTTCATTGGGACCGGCCGCTGCTTCCTCCGGCAAATCGCACTCCAAATCCTGGTAGGCCAAATCGACGCCGCAGATAAAACTGAACGATTCTCCGGCCACGCGGGCCAATTTAGGCTCTTGCATGTGTTGTATCAACCACGGAACATAGCGCGGATCGCCGCTGAAACCGACTCCCTTGATGGCTTGTCGTAAGGTTTCCTGATTTTCCGCCAAGACCTTCAAGCTGCTTTTTACGGTTTGCCCATCCATAACCGGCAATGCGGCCTGCATCGCTCTGTCGCAAAAACGACTGTTGGATTCTATATCCCGCCGTAGAATCGTTAATGCCGCGCCCCTGTCTCCCAGCAATACCGACGACCAGGCCGCCCAAAAGCTAACAGCCTGATCGGCATGGTCGAGCAAGGCAAGCAATTGCGGTTTCAGGTCGACGCGCCCTATTTCTCCGGCAGTCCTGAGCGCACAACTTTTTAGTGCAAGATCTTCGTCCTCGATCGCCTGTTCGAGAAATTTTCCCGGATCGACCCGATGTATCGCACAAGCGCGAATACCGACTCGACGCCATAACGGCTTGTCCGAAACCAACAATCCATTGACCTTGCCTTGTAAATTCTGCGGGGCAACCCAACCTAATGCCGACACCAATCCAGGCAATGTTTCCGGTACCTTTTCGACCGTCTCATAAACTTGCTTGATCCGTTCGATCGAATTGCCTTCCAAGGCAAGAAAAGCCGCGGTAAATACTTCTCCCGCCTCCTCCGCCTGCAGATTGTCGCTGACGACTTGCCAGCCGTAATCCGCGGCGATGCGCAAGCCGTCCAGATGGGCCTCGACCCGATCATCAAGTTTGGCCAGATCGGCCACATCATAGTGGGGCGCATGAACCGCCGCATTTCTCAGCAGCCAGAGAAAAGCCGCTTCTTCGGCATGTTGATCGATTATATGAGGGATGACAGCAGGCATGTGATTAGACGATAAGTTTATGTCGAGCTTGATTCTGCCCTATTCCAAGGCCAATTGCCAGCATTGAACCGTACCGGTTGCCGTTGACACACCAAAAACGGCAGAGACTCATTATTGTTTCGTATTCTTTATTTTAATGTGTTATGTTTCCATCATCTAATGCATGGGTGAATGGTCATGAATCTGGCAATAATCATTCTGGGGCTTTTTGCGCTATTTTTTGCGCTTCTGTCGGCCGTTAGATTTTTCTTTTACGACCATGAAATAACGCCGGCCATCAAAGCCTGGCTCCGGGTTGCGGTCATTTTTTTCATTGTCTGCATTGCCTTATTGATTGTGTGAAGCGGGAGATAGCGATATGACCGTGATTACCGGCGTCGTCGACAGAACCGAGCACACCCGCCGCATTACCATCAGCAACCAAAGAAGCGCCAGGACTGGCGAGTTGATAAGCATATTCGACGGCCGGCGCACCCGTCCCCTGGCGGCGATAGACAGCATCATGCTGCATCAAACCGGTTTTTTCCAATCCGCCCGCGGCAACAATATCGCCGCCTACGACCACATGATCGCGCACTTTACCGTGTTGCCGAACGGGACGGTTTTGCAACTACGCGACCTCGAGGCCAGATTGAACAGCATCGCCAAGGATTACGGTTTGCATATCGAGTTCGTCGGCTGTTTCAACGACGACTCTTTCGATTGCGCCCGCTATCGCGGTTACCTTGCCGACGAATCGAGCCGCCGGTCAAGACCGAGCCGTTGTATGAATTCCGTGGTTACCCGGTCGCACGGCGATGTTCCGACACTCGAACAAATCCGCGCCGGCAGGCAATTGATCACGACGTTGGTTAATTATCCATCATAAGGTTTAAACCACCGGCTTTAGCCGGTCAGCTTTAGCTGCGATAATTTGCCCAAGGAGGTGGCGATGGACTATAGATACGGCAGCCATACGGTTTACCAAATTGAGTATCATTTTGTTTGGGTTACGAAGTATCGTTATAAAGTGCTGAAGGATGAAATAGCCGAACGAGTGAGAGACTTGGTGCGGCAGACATGCGAAGCCTTTGAGATACGGATTATCAAAGGTGTCGTGAGCAAAGATCATGTGCACATTTTGGTGAGTGCGCCGCCGACTATGGCCCCAAGCGAAATCATGAGGCGAATCAAGGGACGAACTTCGAGCTATCTGTTCGAAGAGTTCCCGCACTTGAAAAAGCGATATTGGGGTCGACATTTTTGAGCCCGCGGTTATTTTTGCGCCACAGTGGGGCAAATGACTGATGAGATGATAAAGCAATATTTGGAGCATCACTTTGAACCTAATCCAAACGATAATTTCAAGATGGAGCCCGACTAAGACGCGTCGTTTAGTCGACGCGTATCCGGACTTTCAGTCCGTTATTGGAACCCACCCGCTTGAGCGGGTGGTTGTTTAGTTTCCCGCGATCGCGGGTCAAATCGACTATATTTTGGCGCACCGTCAACTCAGTACCCTCAGCCGCGGTAATTGTCCCGGGCCGCATATTTGGTATAACGTCGGCCATTGGGCGGAAAACGAACCGACATTGAACCTCAGTTCCGGCCGCAGAAGAGCGGCTGCAATCCCTTCCGCCTGGCAAGATCCTCGTTTCGTGATTCCTTTGCCCTGCGCGGCCTCGGACGCGGGTAGCGAGTATTCGCCGCGGCAACGGTTGACACCGCGGCCGGAAGAAGTCACCGCCTTTGCCTGCCGCAAGCAAACCACGGCTGGCTTATCCGTCGTTTAAGCGCGATTCCAGGCGGCCCGCAGATTCTGCAGCGGCTCCGCAATCGATTGAAATCTGGCCAGTCGAATCCTATTCGAGTTACGGTGACTGATAAACGGCATTATTCCGGCCTCGAGTATTTTTTCCATGGTATGGTCATTGATACAGGCTTCGGCGCAAGGCTTTAACCTGCTTTCATCTCCTTGCGGTTCGATATAGGCCGGCAGATCGGAAATCTCCAGATAATCGCCCAACCGCATGTCCCAACCCTGCTCGCTGAATGTTTGCCCGACCAGAAGGGCACAGTGAAAAGCCGCGTTGCCCCAAAGAAAGGATTCGTGCTCCGTTTTTGAACCCATTTCCTCGAATTGAAAGCTATCGACCGGGTCCGTGTCGGCGCCATAGGGCAAACGCAATAGCACCCGCGGAAATGTCAGGCCGATCCAAGGCGCGATTGTGCTTTGCCGCAGTTTTCGCCACTTTTCATCGACTGTAATCCAGTCGTGATAATCCGATTGTTCGGGCCATGACTGGCAACCGAGCAGATTCGCATCGGCCGCCGCCAGGAACGGGCCGCCGGCATGGGAGGCGATACATCCCATTGCAGCCAATAGAGATAAATCGTCGTCGCTGCTGGTAAAAGCATAATTGCCGATCAGCAACGACCACGGCTCACCTCCGTAACTGTTAACCGTCTGCGTGACCAATTGCTTGAACAAAGCAGTGTCGGCTAAATCCCGGTTCTCTGCCAAAAGATCGCGGCATAATTGATCTTTGCTGATATCCAGCAGATGCAAGGACAAAGTCTCATCCGTTTCCAGACCGGTTACCAGCAGATGTAGTGAACGCCAAGCCGCTTCCAACCTCTGAAAATCCGGATGATGCAGTAATTGCCGCATCAACGCGCCGATCGCATCGTCGACCGCCTTGATATAGATGTCCTGAAACGGAGAAACGTCCTCAACGATATGTTCGGCAATCACCTCTCTAATATATCCCAGAGCGATCTGTTCGCTTCTGGCTTGTATAGTATCGGTCGGAGATTCTCCCAACAAGCGATCGAGCGTTTGTTGGTCGTCTTCGGTTTCGACAGATGTGGCCGAACTTGCAGCTTGTTGTTCAATACGGGAAAGATTGAGAAGTTCCTGCAATTCCGCCGCCCCTTCCTTGACCGTCGCCGGATTGATTAACTTTTGCCGAATTCTGGAAAATTGGGCAAAGATACCGATTTTCCGGAACAGATTATCGGGATGAAAATCCTCCAGATCTTCGAATTCAATGTTGATGTCGGGCAGGTTGTCGTCCAATGACAACTGCAGTTTCGGTTTGAGACTGGCCAGAACTTGATCGAAGTTGTCTATGTCTATTTTTTTGATCGGATAATTATCCGGCTGCTCGCCGGTTGCTTGTTGAGGCTGACCGCCAAAATTCCCTATGACCAGGATACGTATGGGGTTATCGGGTTCCAGTCGTTTTATTGAATGTGTTTTGGGTTTTAAAGTGGCAAGGAAAATTTCCGCATGATTTGTCATAACATTTCTCTATCAATCCCAAAACGGTTTTTGCAATTCTAACGCTAGAAACCGATCCCTTGCCAGATTAATCGATAATGTTCAAAGTATATAAGTAGCCCCCGTCATCCGACAACGCCTATACGCCGGCATTTTCGGGCGGATGGCTGCCAGGGTGGTCCGCCAATCCAAATATCAAACTTCAAACAAGCATATTTAGTAATCTTTTCTTGGCTGCATGGCTGTGTAAGTAGGGGTAAATATGAATATTAGCACCTCTGCTACATCTCTGGCGGAACCCGTCCATGGTTCCGCCTTATTAATCGCCATAATAGTTGGTGCCCTCATCTTCTACATCGCCAACCCAATCGACAGGTAATATTCCAGCACGAACGTAGCGATGGAATGAAGAAAAAGGCCAGTCGACGACTCTTTTAACATGACCATGCTTGACCGGATTCCAGTGCACATAATTGACATGATGTTCATAGTCCGCCTCATCACGAATACAATGCTCCCAGAAACGTCGCTGCCATATACCCCGCTCGCCTTTGGTAACACGGACATTGCTTCGCCGTTCGGTACAAGGAATGGCTTGTACGAAACGAATCTTGATCGATTTCCAGCGATTGGAGAAATCGTCATCGCCAGGCGGTAATGTCCATATGCAATGCATATGATCAGGCAATACCACCCAGGCATCGACATAAAACGGCCGCTCCTCTCGAGTCCTGCGTAAGGCCTCGCGCAGTTCATCAATGTGTCGCACCAGAAGATCCTGCCGCCGGTCAAGCAAATTTACCGTAAAAAAGTAAGTACCTCCCGGCACGCGATAACGTCTATAATTCGGCATATTCGTAAGGCGGATGCCCGCCAGGGTGATCCGCCAATCAAAACATCAACTATTATCCAAACCGCAGCTTTTGTAGCATTTTCTTGGTGCATGATCATGGGGTTTAATGAATATAAACCTTCTCTGCATCACCTACGGCGGAACCCGTCCATGGTTCCGCCTTACGGGTTGTACGAAACGAATCTTGATCGATTTCCAGCGATTGGAGAAATCGTCATCGCCAGGCTGTAATGTCCATACACAGTGCATGTGATCGGGCAACACTACCCAGGCATCGATATGAAACGGCCGCTCCTCTCGGGTCCTTCGCACGGCCTCGCGCAGTTCATCAATGTGTCACACCAAAAGATCCTGCCGCCGCTCAAGCAAATTTACCGTAAAAAAGTAAGTCCCTCCCGGCACGCGATAACGTCTATAATTCGACATATTCGTAAGGCGGATGCCCGCCAGGGTGATCCGCCAATCTAAGCAGCAATTATCGACTAGACCACGTCATTTGTAATATTTCCTTTTGCTGTATAGTCATGAGGTATAGCAAATATAACCTTCTTTGCATAATCTTCGACGGAACCCATCCATGGTTCCGCCTTAAACTAAAAACAATATTACACATTAATTTCCACGATAACCTCTTCCCACTCCAAGCCGTTAAACTTGTGTAATTTTTTTAAAGCTATACTCCATAAGCCATTCTTTAGACCAATTAAGTTTAACGAAGGAATATTAAATTCCGTATAATTTCCATCATGGAAAAGCAATACTCTATCAGAAGCGCTTAAATATAATTCATCGCGCCATATTTCGACACTACTAAAACTAACATTTAAATCTGTACGACTAAAATCGCGCCAAACCAGCTCATTTCCGATAAAAAAAGTTCCATTACGGCCGCAAACTGCTAAATTATCGTTATCAATTTTCTTAATGTCATAAAGATATGCGTTAGTTGGAATACCAATAACTTTAAATGCGTTATCCGTAACAGAAATAGATGCGAGGATTCCATTTTCACCGCATACAAAAAGCAAATCATCGGCGCCGTGGCATATGCTTATCAGGTCAAGATCGTCATCGCCAACATCGCTACAAACATTCTCCCACGCATCATCGGAAAAACTGAAAACACTACCTCCGGTACAAGCTGAATAGATAACGTCCTTATGTACTATAGATCTGAACAAATATTCAATCGGTTTGAATTGTGCCTTTATATCCTGCCAATTGTTTTCAGAGTATTTATAAATATTGCCGTTCTTTCCAATCGCAAACAAACCACCATTTTCCGTAACCGATAATGAGGCTATTTCCTCATCAATAACGCGTAGAAGATTATAAGCTCCGTTATAACTTTCGATAATATAAGTTTTATTTAAATTCGGAACTTCCGATTCTAAATCAGAAAATGCACGAAAAAACAGCCTGTCATCACCCGCATCTACAACACTGCTTATCTGCATATTTATAGAACTGTTTAATTTCATTTATTCATTCCAAATATTTTGATCTCGATCATACCAACTCCGATGCATGACACATTGTTCCGGAACCGTTATTAAAATGAGTTGCCGTACAATCTTGTCCCGGCGCCGCAACTTCCGTATCGTCTTCAAAGTCCTTAAAATAGGCTTCCAAAACCAATTCGATACATTCCGCCTCCCATTCTTCAAGCCCTTTCGCTTTCTTTATCGATTTTGCACCATCCGATTTAAGATCGCCGAATTTTGATTTTCCGTCACTTGTACATTTTCTTGATGCTGCTCTGCTTGTTTGGCCGTGAGCTATGTTATGTTCCGTGCCGGCAATTGTGGCATGGCCTTCAAGACAAATACACGGAGCTTTGTTTTGATCGTATTTTTCCGCCGGATGGCCGGATCCCGGCTGAAAAATATTTCTTTTCTGCTGCCCAGTTGCCGCACTTTCGATCGCGTATAACGGTAAATTTCTCCCCCCTTCCATGACAAAACAAGCATTATCGATAATATGGTGTGATTGACTACCTTGTGGGCAGTCACGTTTGTCATAGGGATGTATCTCCGCAACAATTTTGTCGCATTTTTGTCCGGTACTCGCATACATCTGGTCAACGTGCGCCCAAGGTACACTATCATTTGCCATCGGACTCGCATGATTATGCGTCGTCATATCCAAATGGCGAACGACGTTTTCCCCTTCCACTTTTACATCCATTGACCAACTAACAAAATACGCTTTTCCTTTGATTTTGCTTGTAATCACCCCTTTCTTCGCAGCGCATCCGGCCTCATCTCCGGTGGACGTCTTAAAATATGACTTATTTTTTAACATCACCTCTTGACCGGAGATTTTTACTTTTTTACTACCGGAGGTAGTATCTTTCGCAAATGCGGTATTAGGATAAGGGACAGGAACTCCAGGCGGCGTTGCTGGATTTTCAGGGGGTGTAAAGCACACATCAGGAAACGCGCAAATAGATTTCCCATCCGCTTTTTTACAAGATATTTCCCTTCCATTGGCAAAGACATCATTCGCCATTAACTGCCTCCATTAAACCAAGTCATTATCATCGAAGAACGCTTTCCATCGTCATTGCCGAGATGGCACAAAATAGTATTCCCTTTACCATAATCGTTTTCACAAGCCGTTTTTATCATGGCGATTATGACTATCCCTATCGCACTACCAATTTCTCCGACACAATCTGCGGGATGCCAGATATCAAACTCGGTTCTGTGAGTTCTGTCGATGCGGCTAAATGCGAGACTAGTCTCCTTAAAATGATATAGCTCCCCCGAAACATCAGCGACCTTAAAATCAAGGACATTCTCATCGACACCGGCATCGCTCAACGATTCCTTGATTGCCGCAGTTAAACCATCCGCCTTTAGCGGCTCCTCAGAATAAATAGATGCCTGTTCAATACTAAATCCCAAACCGACACAGATCAACTGAGTTTCACACTCACTACTAACCCGTTCAATAACCAAAGCTGCCCCAGCCTCCCCGGGAACAAATCCGTTGGAATTCTGACTCGTCAACAACCGTTCATGTTCTTGATAATGCATCAGTGTCGGCCCAACCAGCAGGCTATCCGTCGCTGCAACCAGCACATGTTTGACACCTAATTCCTGAATCAAACGCCTAGCATGTTTCAACGCAACGGCCACAGCAACATGCCCACGAGCAATAACGCGGGATTTTTCATGGAATTCAAGTTGCAGTTCATCCTGTAAATCGAGGAAGAACTGGTTGTCGTCATCGATGACACGCCCTACACGATCATGCTCGGACAAACAGAGCAGCAATGGCGTTTTGGCAGGCACGATTAGCTTGTTCTCTTCCAAGCATTCTCTAATAGCGGCCGCGGCCATTTTAATCAGTTTGGTTTTGCCGCGCCAGGGCTGTTCCAATGGGACTTCGCTGCCCATGATCCACTCGCCGCCGCTGTCCATGAAGCGGGTTTCCTGGAAGTTGTCAATGGTACACCGGATCGCGGCGCAGGATGCCGGAGCATTGAGACCGACTCCGGTTACCATGCCGGTTCCGGTAATCGCTAGCGGAAAACCGGTCATATTATGATCTCAGTCCATTTGAACATGTAAACCTCGCTAATCTGATTGTTGCTCAATTTTATTTCTCAAGGCCATGGCGCTTTGACTGATTTCTTCGATACTCAACGGCTCATCCAGCTGTTGATGCCACTTGGTATAATCGAAAGGCTCTCTTTGAATCAAGGCAATAAAACGTTCAGCTTCAACATCTCCAAGATGTTGAGCCAGAACTTGTAAGCCTTTTATCTTTATTTCTGTATCGGTAATCATATGTTTGCCTCTTTTATAAAACCGATAGGGTCGGTAATTTTGACTTCTTGTATCGTAGCGGCTTTTTTAATGATCCCGTCATCAGTGGTCAAAAAATAGTCCGAATTCGCTAAAATCGCGCAGGAAATATGTAAGGCATCCAATCTTTTAACGCCAGTCGTTAACAAGCTCTTAGCTAATTCAATAAGCTGCGGGCTCTCGCCCACATCAAAGTTAGCATAGTTCCGCCATTTTGAAATTTGTCTTTTTCGCTCTTGAAACGGATTTTTGCTATTTTCATAATCGAGAATATATGACCATATCAGCTCATGATCGCCAGCTCTGATATCTTCCTGAATCTTTAGTTTTGCCTCGGATTCTAGCCTGATTCGTAGCTGGGATTGATCGTCAAAAGGCCTGTTGAAACAACAGTTATCCAGATAAAGTTTCATTCTTAATATTTATCAAATGTCTTCTTCCTCTTCCGCCCGATTAGCCTTGGCTAAATGGTCCAGCGATGGATAATAGGTCTTGCCTAATTCTCGCGCCCGCCACCAAGCGCGCGACATGTTGCCCGCCAATACCTGGGGGATCTCGAAGATGTTCTTTTTAAGCGGCAGGCTGGCGCGCCAGGTCATCGTGAAAATCCCCTGATCCGGCTCGATGACGATGGTATCGATGACGGCCTTGGTTTCATGTCGTTCGCCTTTTTTGCGGAAAAACACCACCGGCACGCCGATGGTCGGCAGATTGAAAGCGGTACGTCCTTCCGGAGTCAGATTAACCATGACGACTTCCTCGCCGCCTTGTGGATAAGGGATCCGTTGATCCGCTGGAGCGGACTGGTAATACAGTTCGTTGAAATCGGCGGGCAGGAACGGAAAGGTATTGTCGATCCAGTCTTGATCGTAGGTTCCGGCATATTGCAACCGTTCGGCCCAGCCCCGGCCTATAGGCCCGAACGCCATCGGTCTGTACTTGTCATTGGGGACTTGAATCGGTTTATCGATTTCTTCGGTATTGGGCATCGGCGTGCCGTTGACTAAGTCGTTACTTAACTGTTTGTGATACCCCTTGCCTATCGGATTCGGCATGTAAGCGCTGTGCTTTTCCTTGTCTTCATGGAAATTGTCCTGGCCGCCGAAAGCGACATCGTAACTGATCGGCATCACGGTAAAATCGGCCGGCATGCCTGGGGAAATAGTGATACCGGATTCCCAACATCTATTTCCAGTCACGACGAAAGTTTTGACCAGGGCGCCTAGTTTCAAGCCTACCTGAACCTTGTTGGCTGGGTGACCCTTCGGCGCATAAGCACTGCCGTTCAATAACACGTCACAATATTGCTTGACCGGCGCATAATCGACTTCATAAAGCGGAGCGGAGAACCCTGGTTCGCCGGTAAAGGTGTCGGCCTCAATCAAGGGGCGTTGCTCATCGGCGAGTTTGACTTGCTCGCCCTGTTTCGGAATCGTGAAAGTTCCCTTCACGGCTACCACCAGCAATTCCCGACCGTCGGGCCTCATGCCCATCGTATATCCCGCCTGCATGCCTGTGGAATTGAGAAGATCCATATATTTCTGCCGTTAAATTGTTGGGTACGCTATCGCGCGCCTAACCTATTTTAATTGATTTGCACGGAACCGCCTTTGATGCGGTTAACCCCCGAGGAACGGCTTAATAGATACGCTCCACGCAGAATCACTTTTCCCGCCTTGGTCAGCGTGATGCTGGCCTTGCCGCATTTCAGCGTGATATTCTGCCGCGCCGAGAGTACGATGCTCTCTCCGTCCAACTCGGCAAGTGCCGAATGCTCTTCTTCAGGGCTTTTTTCGACTGCCGCATGCTGGATTTTGCCGATAATCAACGGCAGTCGCGGGTCTCCTCCTTCGAACATCAAAGCGACCTCGCAACCGACGTCCTCGCTCTGCATCTGAGTTGTGGTCCGGGCCGGAACTGCAGTTTCCTCCGGATTGCCCGGAAACGCGACCAACGGCTGACCTTGAGGATCGATGCTCAACAACAGACCTATGACAACGCCATCGATTTTCTGCCGCAGTTCATTTGTTTTATTTTCTAGCTCGGTTTGCATTGAGATCCTCTTGAATACACGATTGGAAAATTTCGTGCGCTCGGATTAGTTTTGCAGAATTTTCTGCCCTTTCATCGTTATATTGTTTGATGCCTTAACATCAATTTTTGCCGAACCTTTTATTAAAATATCTTTTCCGATAATTTGTATGGTTCCATCTTTTTTCATGGTAATGCTAGCTGAGCCTGTTTTGATTACAACCTGATCACCCGCATCGATCACCAGGTTCTTGCCAACTTTAGTGGTTTGGTTCTGGCCAATGTTTTCCGATAAATCCTTACTGACCGACACGCTCTGGTTGGCGCCATAAGTTTCGCTAACATCGTCACCCACCGTGGTCGATTTGCTTGCCCCCACTTGTTGCGATTTCGAGGCGCCGACACTTTCGGTCATCGCCGCGCCCACGGAGACCGCATAGGCAGCGCCGATGGTCAGTTCCTTGGCGGCACCGATGGTTTCGGCCTTGTTGATAGCGACCGTTTCGGTTTTGTTGCTGCCGATGGTGACGGTACGATTACTGCCGATCGAAATGGTTTCGTTGCTGCCGACACTTTCGGTACGGTTGACGCCGATCGTGATATTTTCATTGGAGCCGACCTGCTCCGTGCGGTTATTGCCTATCGTGATCGATTCGTCGACATCGACCGTTTCCGTGCGATTGTTGCCGATGTGAATAGTCTCGTCGTTGCCGACATCCTCGCTGCGATCATGCCCTACCGACGTTGTTTCGTCATTTTCAACGATGTTGTCTTGATTTTTTTCGGCATGGATATAAACCTGCTCCTCGCCCTTCTTGTCCTCGAAGCGGATTTCGTTGAAATTGGCGGCAGCGCCGCCCTTGGAGCTGCGGCTCTTGATGCCGCTTTGGGTTTTGTTGGCCGGTAATTCGTAAGGCGGCGTTTGTTCGCCGTTATAGACACGTCCGGTGACGATGGGACGATCGGGGTCGCCCTCCAGAAATTCGACGATGACTTCCTGGCCGATGCGGGGTATATGGATACCGCCCCAGGTTTTTCCGGCCCATAATTGTGAGACGCGGACCCAGCAGGAGGAGTTTTCGTCGGATTGGCCGTAACGGTCCCAGTGAAATTGCAGTTTGACCCGGCTATGTTCGTCGGTATAGATTTCCTCGCCGGATGGCCCAACCACGATTGCCGTCTGTGGACCTTGAACGATAGGCTTGGGAGTGACCCGTGCGCTGCGATAAGGCGTGTTGCTCTCGATCACCGAAAAACTGTTGCTGTAGGCAGTGCCCCCTCCTTCCGATCCGGCTTCGAAACTATCGGCATGGATACTGTGGGTGACCGAGGCCAACAAGTACTCGCGGTTTTGATCTTCACGCGGATAGTCGGTCAGGGTAAACAATCCGCCGCAAAGCATGCCGCGCACGATGCTCTGGCCTTGAGCCTGTTCATATTGAGAATGCAATTCTTCGATGCGGGTGCGAACATAATTATTGCCGTCTCCGCTTTCGACATATTCGCCCGGATAATCGTAGATTTCATAGCTGGCCTCGCTATGTTGCCTGGCAACCGTGGAATTGACCTTGAGATCGGCTTTCGGTTTGACGAAATCGAAATCGTTCAACACATAGGCGCCCGGCTGTATTTTTTTATTCAGATACCAGCCATTGATACATTCCTCTTCCCTTACCGCCACTTGGTCCGGTGGGTAATACGGGATTTGTTCGTAGCCCTCAATGGAATCATGCGAGCTCAAATTGTCGGCGAGATATAAGCTGTGCTTTCCCTCTTCGTGCACGAAATAATAATAAATACCCTCCTGTTCCATCAAGCGGCTGACGAAATTAAAATCCGTCTCCCGGTATTGCACACAATATTCCCACGTTCGATAAGTGCCGCTCAAACGGTCGACAATATCGGTAAAACCCAGGTCTTTGCAGACCTGCTTGATAATGTCCGGAACGGTCTTGTTTTGGAAAATGCGGCAATCGGAGGTGCGGGTCAAAAACCATAACCAGGGATGGATGGTCGCGTGGTAGCGGGTAAAACGGCCTTCATTGACCCCCTGGGACAGGGAGGTGACGAAGCCGTTGAAATAACGTTCGCCGCCATTGAGCAGATTCAGACGGATGGAAACGTTCTGGCCCAGTAAATCTTCGAAATTTATATTCTCGCTACTGCCGAGCTCGACATTGATGGTGAACAGACGCCCGAGTTCTTCCGTTACCGTGACATCGCGCAGCAATAAGGCATCAGGCCCGAGCGGGGTGATGAATTCGATTTCACGATTTTGTTGGGTGACTGACATAAACGGGTCCGTTCACTGTGTAAGTTATTCGAAGCGATAACTGAACTCGCCGTTCTCGACTTCGATTCTAATGGCCGATAACGGTTCTCCTGTCATCATTTTAGTCAAAAATTCCTGGCTGACGGTCGGCAAGACGGTGTTGGTCAAAATGGCGTCGACCACCCTGGCGCCACTCTCGAGTTCGTTGCAACGGTCCGCGATCAATTGTATGACGGCCTCGTCGTAAGTGAACGGAATACCGTGGTTGGCCTTGACGCGTTTTTCGATTCTGCTCAATTGCAACTTGATAATGGCTTTCAGCATTTCGTCGCTAAGCGGATAATAAGGTATTGTCACCAATCTACCCAATAACGCGGCCGGGAATATTTTCAGCAACGGTTCGCGCAAGGCCTTGGCGATGCCCTCGGCATCCGGCATTAAGTCGGGGTCCTTGCACAAATTCATGATCAGGTCGGTACCGGCATTGGAGGTCAGCAGGATGATCGTATTCTTGAAGTCGATAAAACGACCCTCGGCGTCTTCCATCCAGCCTTTGTCGAAAACCTGGAAGAATATCTCGTGCACATCCGGATGGGCTTTTTCCACCTCGTCTAACAGAATCACGCTATAGGGACGACGCCGGACCGCCTCGGTCAAAATACCGCCTTCTCCGTAGCCCACATACCCCGGGGGAGAACCTTTCAGGGTCGAAACGGTATGCGCTTCCTGGTATTCGCTCATGTTAATGGTGATGATGTTTTCCTCGCCGCCATACAGGGCTTCCGCCAAGGCCAGGCCGGTTTCGGTTTTACCGACCCCGGACGGGCCGCACAACAGGAATACACCGATCGGCTTGCCAGGATTGTCCAAACTGGCGCGGGAAGTCTGTACCCGTCTCGCGATCATATCCAAGGCATGGCGCTGGCCGATGACGCGTTTGTTCAGCGTATCGCCCAACTGCAGGATGGCCTCGATCTCATTTTTCACCATGCGTCCTACCGGGATACCGGTCCAATCGGCAATGACCGAAGAAATCGCCTGGCCGTCGACGGTTGGGAACATCAGCGGCTGCTCCCCTTGCAGGTCATTTAATTTGACCTGCAAATCTTTGAGCTGCTGTTTCAATTCTTCTGGCTGAATTTCCACAGCGGAATCCGTTGAGGGGGCATTCTCCTCGTCGGCACTTTCGCCCTGTTCGGGGGAAGTGTCGACGACGGTTTCCCCTCTCAGTTGGGCGCGCAACTGCAAAATCTGTTCGACGACTTCCTTTTCTTGCTGCCAGCGTTGCTCCAGTTGTTCCAGGCGCTGCTGTTCCTCCTGCAGCTTGGAATCGACAACTTCCTTGCGATCCTTGATCTCGATACCGACCGCACTTTCCCGCTCGATAATCCCGGCTTCCACCTTGAGCGCCTCGATACGACGGCGACAGTCATCGACTTTCGCCGGCACGGCCGATTGACTGATCGCGACCCGGGCGCAGGCAGTATCCAGCACACTGACCGATTTATCCGGCAACTGCCGGTCGGGAATATAACGGTGCGACAATTTGACGGAATCCTCCAACGCCTCATCGAGCAATAATACCTGATGATGCTTTTCCATGACGGCCGCGACGCCGCGCATCATCATCAGAGCCTTGTCTTCGCTCGGCTCGTCGACCTTGACGACCTGGAAACGGCGGGTCAAGGCGGGGTCTTTCTCGAAATGTTTCTTGTACTCGGCCCAAGTGGTCGCGGCAACCGTGCGCAATGACCCTCTGGCCAAGGCCGGCTTGAGCAGATTGGCGGCATCGCCGGTGCCGGCCGCCCCGCCGGCGCCGATCAAGGTATGCGCTTCGTCGATGAACAAAATGATCGGTTTTTCCGAGGCTTGGACTTCCTCGATCACCTGGCGCAGCCGGTTTTCGAATTCGCCCTTCATGCTGGCGCCGGCTTGCAGCAAGCCCAGGTCCAACGTGCGGATGCTGACATTTTGCAACGGCGGCGGCACATCGCCGGCGGCAATACGTTGGGCAAAGCCTTCGACCACGGCTGTCTTGCCGACGCCGGCCTCGCCGGTCAAAATCGGGTTGTTTTGCCGGCGGCGCATCAAAATGTCGATGACTTGACGAATTTCGTCATCTCGGCCGACGATCGGATCGAGATCGCCCTTGCGGGCGGCCTCGGTCAGATCTACCGAAAACTGTTGTAAAGCAGCCTGTTTGCCCATTTGCGCCGGCGGCATGGCGCCCGAATATTCGCCGGGAGCAGCATTGCCGGCAAGCGCGCTGCCGTCATGGGCAGACAAATTATCTTCGGGAGAACCGGAAACGATCTTATCGAATTCATCCAGCAGCGTATCGGTATTGATCTTTTTGAACTGACCGGAGATGGCATATAAGTTATTGCGCAGATCCGGTGTTTTGACGATACCGACGATCAAATGGCCGCTGCGCACCTGATTGCTGCCATACATCAAGCTGGCATACAGCCAACCTTGCTCAACGGCCTGTTCGACATGCGCGGACAGATCGGAAATAGCGGTCGCCCCGGCGGGCAAACGATCCAGGGAATCGGTAAAATCACGGGCCAGATGGGAAGGGTTCAATTCGAAGCGTTTAATAATGCGGTGAAGGTCGGAATCCTGTAATTGCAGGATTTGATGCAGCCAATGTACCAGCTCAACATAGGCATTGCCGCGCATCTTACAAAACACCGTAGCGCTTTCGATGCCTTTGTAAGCCACGTTATTGAGTTTTCCAAACAACGCTGTTCGGCTAATTTCTGTCATACCATCCGCTCCATGTTGAGAAACAAATCATTCACCGCTTGTTGTCTTTTACCAGCTTGCAGCCAGCTTGTCCAGCCGAGCCTGCCATGGCCACCAAGTTGTAGCGAAGGGACTTCGGCGGCTTTTAAAACCAGGTTAACATCCCAAGTCAATTCAAAACCGACATAGTTCCTGACCAGGCCATGAAGCTTAGTCAAATTTTCCCCGTTCGGCAGCATTTTTTCATATTGCTCTAACGTTAATGGCCCGATGGTAATACGGAATTTATGTTGGCATTGCCAACTGCGCGTTCCGATCACCGTCGAAACGCCCAATTGTCCGGTCGTTTCATCCTGATCAAGAAAACAATAACTGTCAGCGGGCATATCCAGCCATTCGCCGACGAATTCATCCAGTCGTACCGGTACTTGAAAATAGTCTTGCAATATGACCTGAAGACCTTCGGCATGCCGGCAATGACACGCTAAATGTGCCGCAAAATGCAGTTTGGTATGATCCGAAATTTCATCGCGTTTACGCAGCGATGGTTCCGCCATGCCGGTCAGCGATCCGACATAAAAACTGAAACGGTCATGATCCGGCCGGTCCAATTGCACGGTCGGTTCTTTATCGGCCCAGGCACGATAAAACAAGCTTAGCAGACGGTGGTGAAACAAATCGGCGAATTCGGCGAAGGTCTCGTCTTTGGCGTGCCGTATCCGGCTTCGGGCATACTCGGTCAAATGCAAAGGCAATGGACCGTTGGGGCCGAACACGCCGAAAAAAAATACTTTCAATACGGCCGCCCGTTTGCCATCGAGCTTGAAAGAAGCCAGCATCGACGGCGCGAACTGCATACTGGGCTTTTGCCCCAGGCGAACAAGATCGTCGGCCGGTTTGGCCGAATACCCCAAGCGCGGTTTCTTTTTATTCAGGCACTCCATCAGCCGCAAGGCCTGATAAAAATCGAATTTATAAGGCGCTTGCCGCAACTGATCGAGCGGTTCTAAATCAAAGTTCG
Organism: Methylomarinum vadi; assembly: GCF_000733935.1. Taxonomy (NCBI): domain Bacteria; kingdom Pseudomonadati; phylum Pseudomonadota; class Gammaproteobacteria; order Methylococcales; family Methylococcaceae; genus Methylomarinum; species Methylomarinum vadi. The sequence goes on along the minus strand of NZ_JPON01000001.1, from coordinate 431,786 downwards.
GGTGCCTGTTCTGACCGGCCATCGCATAATCTCGCCACGTTCTCGGGTTTTAATGACTACTTGAGTGAAACTGTTGATCGATACATATTTGCAAAAAAATCGCTCCAGTATCGCGCCCAGTAAAAAACAACTGCCGCCAACGAACGAGGATTCGTCGAAATTAACGCTGATCTCCACACCGCGACCGAATGTCATAGGTCCCTTGATAGGCACTCGCATCGTCACCGATCGACTGTGCACGGTCAATAACCCCTCGATCTGTTTGGCGATGGCGGGTTCGCTGAAATCGCCGTACAACCTGAGCAAATCCCGTAATGCCGTAGCGCCTTGACGGCTGTCGTTATTGATCAGGCTCAAATAATTCAGCGTCAAATGGTTGATCAAACGCCAGGCATGGCTTCCTTCGGCATGGGACGGCTTGGGGTCGGTCGGTCCCGCCAGGCAATGGATCGACTCTATCGGCGCACTGATTTCCCAAGTAAAATCAGACTTGCCCTCGCCGACCAACATGAGCTTAGGCAAGGAACGATTAGTACACAAGGTCCTCACCCCTAACTGGCGTAGATCGGTTCGATAAGGCAATTCGCCGGCATCGACCAGGGACAAGAACAATTCGCTGCCGACATAATCCGTTTTTAACTTACCTATGCCGCTTTGCGCCGCTTCGAGGGTCGGCTGCCGCCTGACGGTATAATAAGCGAAATCTCCCTGTATTCCGGAGTCCTGACGGTCCGAATAAAACGGCCGAAAAATTTGTTCGTTTTTCGAACCGGCCCCGTAACCGGCGACTTCCAAAATGCTGAATACCTCGAAGTCTTGCGGCCGGGTTCGATCGATGACCAAGTGATGCTCACTGCTGTATTGGTCGAGATGGATCCGGTCGGTGCGTTTGGGAAAAAGATTAATCGCCGGCGTGCAATTCAACTTGAAATGATCACTGCTGATAACGTCTTCCAATTCATCCTTGGCGCTGTCGAGAAGAATCACGATTTCGACTTCGTCGCCTCGGCAACACTGCAAAGCCGAATTTAATTGCCGCAATTGGAAAAACAGAAAACGCTGCGGTAATGCAAAATATTCCTGCAACAAACGATAGCCCTGAAAGGAGGCCGCCGTATAAGGCAATAGCGCCTCGTTTTCACCAAAGCCTAGTGACTCGATGCAGGACTTATGCAAAACGTGCGTTTTCCCATCCGCCGTTTTGTCCTTGATGACGACCGCGGCGCCATGGCCGATAATTAATTCATACAATTCTCCCGGCAACGCACCGGTACCATGCAGATAAAAAGGCAGATGGTCGATCTGCATTTCATGGAAGCCGATTTCCAACACCGTTTGCAGTTTCAAGCACAAACCGGCTTTGACGCCTTTCACTGAAGAACCGGCATATCGCAAGGCTTCGCCCAATGGCAAATAAGAGGCCTCTTTAAGCTTGACTGGCCACAGCGTTAATTCATGGGCCGTTTGAAATTCGCATTTGCTGCGGCCTTTGGCCCCCGTATTGCTGAATAAGCGGGTGTGCCTAGGCAGTTGAAAGCCTTCTTCGCTGATGCCTCCCTGTAAATCCGGGCGTATCTCGACAACGGTCATCGAGGGTAACGGCGCCAAATAATGCGGATAAACGATTTCCAGCAAATGTTGAGTGAAACGGGGAAATTCCGCTTCCATTTTCAACTGCACTCGGGCAGTCAAAAAGGCGAAGCTTTCCAATAACCTTTCAACATAAGGATCGGCGCATTCGGTTCCCCCCAGGTCCAAGCCGGCGGCTATCTTCGGATAACGTTTGGCGAATTCGCCCCCCATTTCGCGAATGAACTGGAGCTCTCGATTGTAATGCTCAAGAAACTTGGGATTCATCGCTTGGCCCCGGTTTGGCGGTAGTCATACACCGAAACATTGCCGCTTTCCAGTTCGAATTCGGTACGCAAATGCAAATGCAAAGGTTGAGGTTCGGCCCACAGTTCGCCTTCGATTTCAAAGGTGACGGCATTATGGTCGAACATACTCTTATCGGCTAGTATTCTGATGACCAAGGTCTTCTTAATGATACGTGGCTCGAAATCGATTATCACTTGCTTCAATAAGCGCTCTAAATGGCGGATATCGAAACCGGAAACGGTTTTTCCGGTTAAATCCGGCAAGCCATAATTAAGGACCGATCGCGCTATTTCCGGATAGCCTTCCAGCTCCTGTTGCGGCGAATATTGACTGGCATTCAGCAACCAGTCCAAGTCTCTTTTCACGCAAGCCCGCAGTTCCCTCAACGAGCTGAGTGACGCACTCAACACATTTTGTTGCAAGCGCAGTTGCTCCAGTTGCTGCAAAAGTTGATGGTGTTTTTTTTGGAAATCCGGTTCGGAGTCGTCCATTTGTCGTTTACTCAATTCCATGAGTTCTTTCTCGATACGATGAATTTGTTGATTCTGTCGCTGTATGGAATTATTGACTGGATCGTCGTCGGTCAAACGATCCAACAATGAAGGCAGAAAACGTTCCTTAGGTAGCGTTCTGGCCACCCTATGACTCCTGGTCGTTATCCAACCCGGCGTTAAACTGTATCGACCTAACATCCATCAAGGGATATTCGTCGACATCGGTCACCCAAATTTTTTGCCCTATGCCCAAAAACAAATCCTCACCGCAATCCTGCCATTCGGTTTTACGCGAAAGGGCCAGCAATGACTCGTATTGATATGAAAAAGGATAACGCGCCGGGATTAATCCGTAATTTTCCCCGCCATTTTGCCAAGTAAAGTGTGCCGGCAACCAAATCACATCGCGTAAATCGACGGGCTCGTCGACCACGATCGATTTCAGGTTTTCAAAAGGCACCCATAGATAGCGGCCATCGATGATGGCTTCCATGACAGGCCCCAGTCTGGGGTCGCTGTCTGCAATCCAGGCGAACGATTTTTCATCGATGATCCCCGAGGTGACCTCGGCCTCATCGAATGCCTGAGTTCTGAGTTGTTGCGATTTTGCGTACTCGCCCTGAGCGGTTAATTTCAATGCCTGCAATAACAAGGCAACCCATTCTTTAGGCTTGCCGAACACCACCGGCTCCTTGTTGCCCATGAACACTTGCTCACGCAGGCGTTCGCAAGTAATCACCTGGCGGTACATAGTTACCATCGCCAGGGTACTGTCATCCATATCGCCGGCTACATTTAATTGGGTCAAGGCCCTGTCCCATTGCCCCATTACCGCAAGAAGCTGAAATAGAAACACACGCAGCTCGACGTTGGCCGGTTGTTTTCTTACCTGTTCTTGCAATGCGAGCAAGGCGGTATCGATATCGCCCTGTTTCAGAGATTCTTCCGCGGTCATATGTATATTCAGTTATTGTTTACTTGCATCTGCCTACCGGCAAACGACGTAAGTCGTCCGTCGGTAAGCAGTTGAGGAGAAAAATTCTTATATCGCTTTGTTGGTTTCAAGATCCCATCCCTTAGGACCGACTGCCGTATCGGCACTGCCATCGTTTTTGATCGGAGTATAGGTCCATTTAATTTTGTCGTAGACGAAAGTGACGCTTTCGCGGGGACGAGAGGAACCGCCACCGCTGAGACTGATCGATTGCACCATCACGTTTTCAAGTTCGTATTTGAGGTAGCAAACTTTTTCACCGGTTTCCTGGGTTTGTTCCAAAACCAATTTGGCGATATGTTTCCCCTGGGCACAATATTGATTCAGGTCAGGCGTCGATTTATCCACGCTTTTGCTGACGACAAAGGGGCCGAAATCGGCTCTTGCGGCCGCGCGACCGCCTGTGCCGCTAGGGCCCGACATCGGTTGGGATACATTAGCGCTGTAACTGTCGACCTCTATCCAATCTTTGTGTTTCTCATCGGTTGATTCGCCTTTAATGGGTTCGATCTGTAAATATGTACTTGTAGCCATCGTAATTTACCTTGATTATAAGATTAATAAACTTCACATCCCTTTATTTACCAGTTATTCCTGAATTGATAACGCCGTTGATTTATCCGCTCCGTCATCCTCCTTTTTGAGAAGGCAATTTAGAAACCAAACGCAAGGAAACGGTTAACCCTTCGAGTTGATAATGAGGCCTCAAGAAGAATTTGGAGGTGTAATACCCCGGATTGCCTTCAACTTCCTCGACCACGACTTCCGCGGCGGCCAACGGTTTTCTAGCTTTGTCCTCTTCCGATGCGGTCGCCGGATTCGCTTCCACATAATTGCTAATCCATTTATTCAACCATTTTTCCATATCGTCCCGTTCCTTGAAGGAACCGATCTTGTCCCTGACGATACATTTCAGGTAGTGGGCGAAACGGCAAGTGGCGAATAAGTAAGGCAGCCGCGCAGCAAGATTGGCGTTCGCGGTCGCATCGGGGTCGTCATATTCGGCCGGCTTTTGCAGGGATTGCGCGCCGATGAAGGCCGCGAAATCCGAATTTTTTTTATGCAACAGCGGCATGAAACCATTCTTGGCCAGTTCCGCTTCACGCCGGTCACTGATGGCGATTTCGGTCGGGCATTTCATATCGACCCCGCCATCGTCGGTCGGGAAAGTATGGGTCGGTAGGCCTTCGACCGCCCCACCGGATTCGATACCGCGAATTCTCGAGCACCAACCATAAAGTTTGAAGGCCCGGTTAATATTGACGCCCATCGCATAGGCCGAATTGGACCATGTGTATTTACTGTGGTCGGCATGAGCGACGTCTTCTTCAAAATCGAATTCCTCCACCGGCGCAGTATTGGCGCCATAGGGCAAACGCGATAGAAAACGCGGCAGGGTCAAACCGATGTAACGGGAATCTTCCGATTCGCGCAGGGAACGCCAACTCGCATATTCCGGCGTTTGGAAAATCTTGGTTAAATCGCGCGGATCGGCCAGTTCCTGCCAGGAATCCATATTCATCAAACGAGGTGCTGCCGCAGCAATAAAAGGCACATGGGCGGAGGCGGAAATTTCGGCGATACCATTGAGAAATTCGACGTCCGGCGGTGTATGGTCGAATTCATAGTCACCGATCAAACAACCGAACGGCTCACCGCCGAATTGGCCGTATTCATGTTCATAAATTTTCTTGAAAAGCGGGCTTTGATCCCAGGCCGTCCCCTTAAATTTTTTCAAGGTCTTATGAACATCCTTTTTGGAGATATTCATGACCTTGATCTTTAACATTTCATCGGTTTCGGTATTGTTCACCAAATGATGCATACCCCTCCAACTGCCTTCCAGTTTCTGGAAGTCCTCGTGGTGCATAATCAAGTTGACCTGATCGCTCAGGCGCTTGTCGATTTCGGCGATCAATGATTCGATGGTTTTTACCGCGTCCTCTGAAATCAAGGCGGTTTCGGCCAATGCTTGTTCAGCTAAAGTTCTGACGGCGTTTTCGACCGCTTCCTTTGCTCTATCCGATTTTGGCTTGAATTCTTTTTGCAGCAGTGCTGAAAAATCCGGACTTTCCTGAACCTCGCCTTCGGCGGCTGCGGCGGTAGCTTCGACTTCTGTTTCAGCCATGGTTAACTCTCCTCTGATTTATCGTCACTTGATTCATTAGCCTCGGCACCCGCTTCCGGCTTAGGCGCAGAAGCCAACGATTGCAACAAGGCCGGATCATTCAATGCCTTGGCGATTAATTCTTCCGCGCCGCCTTTGCCGTCCATATAGGTTAACAAGTTAGCCAGTTGAGTTCTGGCCTGTAGCAGCTTATTCAGAGCCTCGACCTTACTGGCGACGGCCGCAGGAGAAAAATCATCCATGTTTTCGAAAGTGATATCGACGCTCAAATTGCCTTCTCCGGTCAACACATTGGGAACCTGAAAAGCGACTCTCGGTTTCATCGCTTTTAAGCGGTCATCGAAATTATCCACGTCGATTTCGAGAAAATCACGGTCGCCTACCGCTGGTAACGGATCGGCCGGTTTGCCGGACAAATCCGCCATGACACCCATCACAAACGGCAATTGAATAGTTTTTTCGGCGCCATACAATTCCACATCGTATTCAATCTGCACCCTGGGCGCCCGGTTCCTGGCGATGAATTTCTGACTACTTGCTTTAGCCATTATCGGCCTCCTGATTTAGTGTTGCTGTATGTTGTTATCTTCATTTTCCAAGAGAAAATTAGTCTTCGTTGTTTTGTATTCCGCAGATGTTTTCCGCTTGATGTACCGCGTCGGGGGTCAAGTCACGAAGAATATCGATAAAATTCATCGACAGTAGCTTTTTGGCTCTCAACAGTAAAAAAGGTACGGGGCTGGACGGTTCGTACCGCTCGAAATATTTGCAAATTTCATCGATCGCGCGCACCACATCTTCCCGGCTGTGGATTCCTTCTTTTTTTACCGCTTTTGCAATGGCCGGTTGTTCTCCGGCAGCCACGCTACCTTCTTCACCCGAGCCTTCGACTGCTTGGCTAATAGCCTCGTTTTCCGGCCTTTCCTGGATTTTCTCGGTCAACAAGCCATCGATGCTCCCCAATATATTCGTCAACGCCGACAAATCCGGGGCATTAACAGTGTCCGCTTTTTCGATGACTATGGTCAACAGTTCCTTCACTAATGCCAGGGACTGTCTAACAGCGTCCTGTAAGGATTTGAGCACGTCAAAATCGGTATCATTAAATGCCGCATCGATGATGGTTGGATCAGGTTGTTCTTCCTCGCCGGAAACCGTTATTTTTCCATGGGCGATTTCATGTTCGCGCCAGGAAAAGTTTCCCATGGCCGATTGAGTCAACGGCAGATGATTGACCGGGCCGACGATTAACCGATAATCGTTTAAGCCGGACAAGGTATTGATGCGTAGAATCGGATAATCGTCCTCGGGATCTTGCAATGGATAGACTTCGTCCCAATGGTCTTGCAGCCAACCCTTGATCAGTGCCAACCCTTGCTGCAATCCAGCGAACCCCTCCATTCTGACCAAAGCACAAATTAAATGCATGGCAATTTGTACATCGTGACTGCGCTCCAGCAATTCCACGGCCAGCTTACGCACGACTTTCCAGTCAGGTTCCTCGGCGGGAATGATCGAGTCCCCCATTTGCCTTTCTTCGACAAAACGGGCCGCATCCTCCAGCTGCAAAAATAACGGATCTTCTTCGAGGTTTTCACCACAAGGGGCGTCCGCTGAAATGTCTTGAAGCAATTGTTCTAGATTTAGGTCGGCCAACGACATCACCATTAGAATTTAATTAAATAACCATTTATTAAGCTTAAATATCAAAGCCTTATAATCAATTATCCAGATACTACCACCAACAATCACCGACAGAAAAGCAATTTGAAACTCTTCACAAAACTATTCAAAGCATAGACCAATTAAGCGGTTTGGCGACAACATTTCACCACCAGCACGGTGATATTGTCGCGTCCTCCCCTCAGAAGAGCCAAATCCATTAAAAGATCGACCGCCTGCCGGTAAGGCGCCTGCCCGAGAATGTCTTCGATCTCACTGTCCGCCACTTCCTTGGTCAACCCATCGCTGCACAGCAGAAAAATATCGTCATGGCAGGCTTCCAATGCTTGAGCATCAAGAAAAACTTCACTTTCCCCACCGATAGCATGCGTCAAAGTTTGCGCATAGGGATTCTGCTTGATTTCCTCCATGGAATAGCCGTCCGCCAACAGTTTGGACTCATTATTGTGGTCGCGAGTGATTTGCTTCAATATGCCACGCCTGAAGAGATAAATGCGACTATCCCCCGACCACATCGTCACGCAATGATGACGATGCGCCAGTAATATTGCGACCGTGCTGCCAATGACGTCGTTCTCGCCATGAACCGCCGCATGATCGAGGAGATGTTGGTTGACATGATGCAATTGTTGATAAATCCGTTTGACTGTTGCGCCGATGTATTTCGTTGGCTCCAGATCCTGCATGGCTTTGACGATCGCGCGACTGGCGAAATCTCCATCCTTATGTCCTCCCATCCCATCGGCGACCACCCACAGGCTTTTCTCCGGTATATTGGCGAATGCATCCTGATTGATACTTCGAATTTTCCCTATATGGGTTCTACCGTAGGATAACCATGACGTACTAGGCATTGCGTTGATTGTTTCCTTGATTTCCAAACGGCAAAGAAGGATAGCGGTTCCCTTCCCATCCCCATTTTTTCCAATTACCGTCGAACATCGCCGCCATGCCATCGAAAGGCGGCAAACCTTCGCAAATCAATAAGGAAGGAGCAACCCGTTCTGAGCCTTGCGTCCACCAAACGCTATAGGCAAAGAATTGTTCTTTCAATTGTGTGTCCAAAAAACAAGGTAAAACATCGCAGATGTTTTGTTTATTGCCGAACGTCTGTTGCCAGGCGTGATGACTGGGCTGACGTTCGCTGGGTTCCTCATCGAAACCGTTGACACAGTTATCATTCAGTATTTCGGGGCTCAACCGGCTCAATTGGTCGTTGAATTCCTGCAGGTTAAAATTATCGGCCAGACTGGAGAGAGCTAGGGTTTCGGCATTGGTGAACCAAGTTACTTCTCGTTGCATGGCAAGAAAAGGGTTGATGTTATGTTGATTCAGCAGGCCAATGGTCATCGGATAATAGCGCCCCACCCTATCGACACTGGGCATCAAAATTCCCAGCCAGCTATGTTCGCCGCAAATACCTGGAGAAAGCACAAAACGATAAATCGGACTGGTCAGGTAACTATCCAGCCAATTATTACCCAATTGCCGCCGACTGGTTATTACGGCCTCCTGTAGCCAGGCATCCCAGGGATCGATGAAACTGGCCGGCAAGCCCCTGCTTACGAAATCTCCATGCGTAGGAACTTTGCCGTAATATCCGTTAACTATAGATTCGATAAGCATTGAAAGGATTGCAGGTCGTTTAATTGAAAAGGATTGACAGCACTATTCGCTTGTAATTCAAGCTTAACCTCGCGCCCTTGAATGTTGAATGTCATGATAAAGATGGCCGGATTGGAAGTGCGGGCAATATGCGCTTCATCGAAAACCCGGAACAACGCCCAGGGACCGTCCTTCGACAGACCGGAATAACCTTGTAATGGAGGTAACAATTGCACTCTTACCTGACCGGAATTATTCGGCCCCGGCCATTTCATCGCCACCGGTCTGAGCGGCCCATGGGCATACGTCAAAACCTGTCCGTCGACATCCATGACGAACTGCACGATGGAAGGGCTCATTGAAATCGGCTTCAACTTAAAACTCACCGTAGGCGCCTGTTTACCCATGCGGAAGAAGATATTCTTGATGTTATCGGCCCGCTGGAACTGTTTCAAGGCGCCGTAGGAAATGCCGCCACCGCCTTCGCCACGAGAATTCCAGCGCCAGTTTTTGCCGCCCTTTTCGACCGAGGCGGCCAGATATTTATTGAAGAACTCATCCATCAGCCCGCCTGGTCCGAAGAAATAAGTAAAATCCTCGTAGGTAATTTCACGGGAATTTTTAGCGATCGGATACAAGCCCTGGATGGCTTTCTGGCAAAAAGGAAGAACGGTCGAACGCCACATCGCATTCAAATGCTTCCGGATACCGCCGCTGACCAGGTTACCGCTACCTTCGGCGATACTATCCATCATGCTGCTGACAGGGAATGGCGTTCGCTTACCTTCCAATTTGACTTTCTCGATCACCTGGACGATTTGTTTCCGTTGCTCCATCACCAATTCGTCGCCGCTGGCATGCAACAACGAATTGAGATAAACATATAATTCGTTCAAGACCGACAAGGTGCGGTCCAGTGGCGGAGGGACGCCGTCTTTGCTCAGCACGATTTCATGCAGCCCTTTGAAATAATCGGTCACCATATTGATGGTAACTTCCGTACCGGCAGTGCCCCTGGCTTCCGGTGTCGTGCTCATGATGCGGTCTAATGACGATCTGGCGCTATCGAACTTTTCGCTGGCTTTGGCCAGCAAGGAATCTTCTTTTTTAGCCAGACAAGCCATGCTGGTTTCCTGATCCACCGATTGCAAAAATAATTTTATCGGTGAGTGTTCGCCGGAAATGATATTGAGCATTTCGACCATTTGCACCTGACTGGTAAAGGGTTTGAGCTGTATATCCTGCAATAATTCGTCCCAATGCTTGATATAGTCTTGCAGATATAATTTCAGCACGTCTTCCTGCAACACTTTCAATTCTTCCTTGGAAAGTGTTTTTTCGTCCTTTATCCCAAAGACCCAATTATCACTCGCTTGCCGATCGATAAGCCGCTCCTTGTTAGGTAAAAAAACCTCTTTATAACCGGCACAGGTAAAGAGCCCCGGAACACCGCTACTCAACGGTTTGCCACTCTTGCTGATTAGGATCAACGGCGCATCCCGGCCGGCTTTTTCGCTGACCCGAAAATCTGCGATATCGTTGTTACTCAGTTCCAATTTTAGCCGTGAATAGACGCGTTGCGCGACCGGCGTATCCATTAACAAGTCGCGCGTTTGCTGGATCAGGGCCGCATTCAAAGGCCGGGGCATCGGCGCCGGCCGCACCGCCAATAGGGCTTGTAAATGTTGATCGAGATCGTTTCGCTGCTGTGTCGTTACTTCCAGCGGCAGGTTATATTTCCAATCCAGTTTAAACCAATTGGCGATCGCCGCCGCATCGTAATGTTCCGCGCTGGCAATCATTAAATAAGCCTTAAGCGCCTCGTATAAATATTCGCTATTGTTGGTATTGGTTTGCAACTGGTTTTCAAGCCGCGACAACAGTCTGGGTAAAAAAACGTTTTTTAACAATTTGTGATACAAGGAGACTTCGGCTTCGCCCAGCTTGTCCCCTTGATACAGACCGAAACGCAAAGACCACGGCGCGCCGTGTTGTTGATCGGCAAAACCGCCAGGCAAATCGCGGGCACGATTCAATAACGGCAGAACGACTAATGGGTCGGGCTGCTCGGGATCGATAGTCTCGATGTCCTTTTGCAAATTGCTGGTTTTTGCTGCCACATCCTCAATATAGGCTTGGTTGCGCATATAGCTGGTGACCCAGACAACAGCCATCAATACGGCGACGGCGCCCAGGCCGACGAAAGCGCCGCGTTGCATCCAGAAACGTTTTTTTTCCAATTTCAGGTTGGTGCCGGCCAGACCGGATTCGGCAAAAATGACCGACCGCAACAAGCGATTGATAAAAAAACTTTTGCCCTGCCCGCTGGCGGCGGTCTGCAATTGATTATCCAGGCCAAAATTATTGGCTAACGACCCCATGATCCGGTCGATCGGCGACCCCTCCTGAGTCGCGCTGGTAAAATAAATACCGCGGAACATGGCCGGATGCGCGTAACGGCTGGTCTGGAACACTTCTTCCAGGAAAGGCTTGATCACCGACTGCAATGAACTGAATTGCTGCGGAAAGGTATAGATCAGATTACGTCGTTCCCCGCTCCTCTCCTGCTCTAGTTTGTATAACAATTGCCGTTGCAGATTTTGTTGCAATAACGGAAATTCGCTGTTGAATTGTTCCAGGGCATTATGCTGCTCTTGTTCGTCCAGCGGAAAGGTCATGCCCCATACCTGGGATCGTTGTTCATGGTCGAGGTCGTCGAAAAATTCCATGAACCCGGCCAGCAGATCGCATTTAGTAAAGAGCAAATAAACTGGAAAACGAATATTGAACCGATCGTACAATTCCTGGATCCGTTTGCGTATCGCCGTGGCTTGCTGCAATTGTTGCTCGGAGTTTTGCTGCAATAAATCGGCAACGCTGACGGCGATAATGACCCCGTTAATGGGGCGGCGGCTGCGATTTTTTTTCAATAAATCCAAAAAACCCAACCAAGCAGCCTGATCGACCGTTTCGTGGCTGTCTTGCGTGGTATAGCGTCCGGCGGTATCCAACAATACGGCATCATCGGCGAACCACCAATCACAGTTACGCGTGCCGCCGACACCGCGAATGGCATCTTTACCGTAGCGATCGGACAAAGGAAATTTTAAATCGGAATTTTTCAGCAGCGTCGTCTTACCAGACCCCGGCGGTCCAATGATGATATACCACGGCAATTGATAGAGAAATTGCCGATCGAATCCGCCGCCCAGTTTGGTTTGCTTTAAGATATCGAGCGCTTCCTGCATTCTTTTTTTCAAGGTCTGCAGTTCATCCATGGAAGCTTGTTGATCGGGACTCAAGCCCGGCTCGGCCGTCCCCATCATCGCCGACATCACTTGGTTATTCTTTTTTTTGTTCTTGTAATAAAACCAAAGTTGAACGATCAGCCAGAATAGGAACAAACCAATAATTAAAAACCAGCGGTTTTCCTCTGCTTCCAACGGGGAATAGTCGGCGAAGGCAAACAGCGGGCCAACAAACCATATCAGCAAGGCGAGCGCAATGATCCCGAGCAAGGAAATAAACCAACGCTGCCTAATAAAATTCAATAGCTTCTTCATGTTTGGAATCCATTTTCGCCCGTCGCGAGGACGGCGCTAACAGTGTCTTCGCCGATCACAGCTAATTGTGAGTTATTTAAGTAAGGTAATTTCGACACGACGGTTTTTAGCCCGCCCTTCCGGTGTTTTATTCGAGGCGATGGGATCCAAGTCGGAACGCCCTTCGATCACCGTCCGGTCGGGAACGGTCAAATTCTGTTTGATTACTTCCGCAACCGCATCCGCTCGAGCCTTGGATAAATGCCAGTTGGAGGGAAAACGTGAGCTGCGAATCGGCACATTATCCGAATGCCCGGTAATTAACACCTGTCCAGGCAATTGGTTCAAGGCGTCGGCGATTCGGTGCAAAACCGGTATCAAATCGCGGTTGACCGAGGCACTACCCGAGGCGAATAAATTATCCCCTTGAATCGTAATTGTGCTGCGCTGAGCCAATTCCAATACCTTCAATCGCTTGGCATCGATTTCATCCGCCAATAGCATCGACAGGGTCAATTCGGGAACCGGGGTATAAGACGGTTCCGGCTCCTCCACAACGAATTGCGGCACGGGAGGCTTAATGGCATTGATTTGGCTAAAAACGGGATCCGAGTCCTTATTCAACTGAAACAAAAAAACACTGTACATAATGGCCAGGATTCCGGCCGCGGCGGCCCCGAACACCCATAAAGGCACTAAACGCATCAACGGATTTCGGCGATCGGTCACGCCTTGCCAATGGGGGGACAGTTCCCGAGCGAGCGTCCCTCTTTCCTGTAGCAGAATCTGATATAACCACTCCTTGATACCGATCAGTTTGTTTTTCCCCCCTTCGATCAAGCGATAGCGCCCCTCGAATCCCAATGCCAGACAAAGATACATCAATTCCAGCAAGTCGCGATTCTTGCCCGGATTTTGCGCCAACGATTTTAATAAATGAAAAAAACGTTCGCCCCCGGAAACCTCTTTATGAAACAGGCTTAATAAACTTTGTTGCGCCCAACCGCTGTCGTTGCCCCAAGGAGTGTTCAACACCGCCTCGTCCAAAACCGTACACAAAACATAGCGCGCCGATGACACTGTTTGCGGATCCACACCCGCACTTTGCGCCACCATCTGAAATTGCTGGATTTCCCGGACGATTTTATTTTTCAACTCCATCGGGTCGGTTTGACGTCTCGAGGTATTGATCCGGGTCAGCAAGGCTAAAAGCCCGGAGGAGGCTTTTTCCAATGCATTCAAGCCACCGAGCCTGGGTAACGGCTGGGCGCTGCCAACCTGTTCCGGCTTCGCCTCGGGAGGTGCCGATCTCAGATCGGAGCGTTTGCCGCCGGGGACGGGCCTGATGATGGTTTTGTCATCGCCCTGCGGGGAAAAGAATGGATCGTCGCTTGCCATCTTCACTATCCTCGTATCGCCCAGAATTCGAGCTCCAATCCTGGATACTCACCGGAAAAGTGCATCGCTATAGTGCCGCTTTGCTGCAGGTCCTTCCATAAAGCATGATTCTTATCTAATTCGAAATAGATTTTACCCTTGTGATAAGGAATTTGCCTGGGGGCGACCGCCATGGGGTTCAATTTGATGCCCGGCACTTGCGACATGACCAAGTCGCGCAATTTTTCCACCGTAGCGATAGTGGTCTGTCTGGGTAGCTGGGAACGAATGGTATCGGGCGACAATTGGGCGCCGACCGCCAAAACGAATTCCGCGCTCGTCAATAACTGTCTATCCTTGATCAGCGCCGTTCTGATTTGGTGAGGATGTTCTTCCAATGGAATCGGTATCGCTCTGCTTTCCGATACCCAGCTCAAGGCCTTGCGCAAGGCGGCAATTACCGGCTCGAAGGATTGCTGCAGATCGGTGTGCTGATAGGCCGGAAACGGCTTAAAGCGATGGTCGGGTTGGGTTATCGTCGCCAATTCGCCGGCCATTTGCAGCAATACGCTGAAGAGACGTTCCGGGTGAAATTGATTTAATTCGCTCCAATGATTGAACAAAGGTTCGTAGCGATTCACAATTTGCAGCAGTAAAAAATCGACGATTTCCGACACACCGCCGGCGCCGGGCGAACCCAGCCTTTGCGCCAATGCCTCGCCGCGGTGATGCAAAATACCCGAAATCTCCTCGATAAAATTCATGATGGGTTCGGCGGCTTGGCAATGCAAACTGGTGGGAATGAAATTGGGATCCAATACGACCTGCTTATCGACCTTCATTTCCAGAACTCTGGCGATTGGAATCGTTACGAAAGCATCCTGGCTCAGAGACGACAAACGCAGCCGGGTCCATAATTCTCCGCTTTGGATGACCGTGCTATTTTGTTCTGACTGGGAATGAACGTCCTTGATCTCAATCTCTTGCATAAGATAACGGTTCGATTCATCCAGCTGATCCTGCTCCCAAGCGACTTCCTTGCCGGCACTGCGCTTAACCGGCAACGCCAGATAGACAATTTGGTTTTTGGTGTCGGTCTTGATGTCCAACGGCACCGGCAACGGATGCTGGTCGGGAATATTGAACGGCGTACCGTCCGGAAAAACCCCTTTGCAACTTGAGACGGCGAATTTGCCCAGCGACAAGAGCTGCTGATCGATTGCTAAATGCGTGATTCCCCAGGAATAAACTTGCAATCCTCCACAGCGGGATTCGATCCAATTCTGAATATTACGATCCTGTTGTTGAAAATGGGAAGGCTGCAGAAACATGCCTTCGGTCCAGATGACCTTGTTATTCCATGACATATGCGAATCTCGAACTATAAGCGAATAAGTTGGTAAACGAACACCTCCTTCCGTGGGCCGTCCGTTCTGGAAAAATGGAAACGATTATTTTTTCCATATACTGACGGTTAACGGCTCGGCAAAAACGAATAAATCGGTGGTCTTTTCCGCCGGTATCATGATCGAGTCCCGCCAAACGGCGCGGTCGAGATCGCGATAAGCGGCGACGACGGCGATGAAGCGGGTATCGGGCGAAACTTCGTGTTTTAAGGTATGTATATCGCCTGGCTTGAGATGAAATTGTTCGGAGCTGAGCAGATCGGAACCTAGCGATGAATCATAGTTTTCGAATAAATCGTAGAAATCGCCTTCGACATATTTACCGAGACTCTTCAGCTCATACAACCTAATCACGATGGGCGACGGCCGGCCACTGACATCGGGATTTGCTTTGCCCGATACCGCAATCTTAGCCGAAATAATGGTTGGCGGCGGTTCCGGTTTTTCCGGCTCGGAACTACACCCCTGCAGTATCAGAAATGCCAAAATCAAACTTAATTTAAAAATTTGCATAATTATGCTTCCCAGCTCGATAGATTAAAAAGGAGTTTCTTTTTTGGCGCTTTTCAATTGGTTGATTTGCTGTTGATAGGTCTCGGCAAACGCCTGGCCGAACAAGTGGTAAAAGTTGTCCGTCGCTTCGTGTTCGATATCCTTATAAAGGTGCTCGAACAGGCGCCATAATTTCGCCTGTTTATGGATCGGGATGCTGGCGCTGATTGGGCTTTCTTCCTGCAAACGGTTTTCAAGTTTTTGCGGGTCGAAGCGTTTCAACACTTCCAGCAACGCCGTTTGCATGCCAGCTATCACTGAATATTGATGGGCTTTAATGTCATCGAACGCTTCTTCGATGGCATCTTCCGCGGAAAGATAGCCGCTGTCTTGCGGCGCCAACAACTTTTTGATCGCCTCTTCGGCGCTGACCGAAAATTTTATCGGGTTGTTTTGCTTGGACCTGATCATCGTCACATCCAAATGCATTTCATTTTTTATTTTCGCTCTGCCAATCAATACATCCAGCGTCCCCTGCACGGAAGCCCGCAAAATTTTGCCGACGATGTAAAAAGTTTCCGGCGTAAGTGCTTGTTGAAGAGAGGTTCCTTCCAATCCCGCTCCCAATAGAAATTGTTGAACAATTTGTTCGAATACTTGCTCGGCTGAAGCGGCATCGATTTTGGCGGCAGGTTTGGGAGGACTGGGTATTTGGTGGCTGGGGCGCTTGGCTTCCTCTTGTTCGCTAGTGTCCTCCGTTACTGCCGGTTCCTTCTGCTGCCGACTTTCCTCGGCGCTCGTTTTAGTTTCCGCAAAAAAATCCTCGGAAAGGGGTTCTTTGCCGGCCGCTTTCTTGTCTTCCCCTTTATCCGCCAACCAGTCTCCGGCGAAGGGATCTTGCGCTTCGGGCTTTGTTTCCTCCTTCTTATCCAAAAACCAATCTTCGGCAAAGATATCGGCGGCTTCGGTTTGCTTATTCTCGCTCTTGCCTTGGAAGGGTTCGAATGCTTCCTTATAAGCGGGCGGTTGTTCGACTTCTTCTTTTTCTTTCTTCCCTGTTGTCTCGTCCGACGAAGGAAAGTCCAGGACATGATCGGATTGATCTTCCGAGCCCTGCCACTTTTCCGGCACTAATTGATTTTCATCAATCATCTCTTGCACGGCATCTTTACCTAACTCGGCGAAAGGATCTTCTTCGAAAGTAAACTGTTCATCGAACAACGGACCCGGGGAAACTTCCGCCGCCGTTTCCGAGGCCGATTCGAGGAGTGTTACCGAGAGGGTGTAATCGCCGACATGAAGCCGGTCGCCATCGTTTAATCGGACGCTATTTCCCTTGCCTAACGGTTGTGTCGCATCGTTAATGATGACGCCGTTGGTACTGGTATCGGTTAAATAATAATCGGGAGAACGGTAATCAATTACCGCATGATGACTGGAAATATAGCGTTTGGGGTCTTCCAAAACAAGAGTGTTATCCTGGGCCCGGCCAATAGTCGCGGATTGCTGGTCAAGAGAAATCTTCTCCATCGCCGCCCCAGTCTGCGATATGACACTTAAAACAAGCTTCATATTTCCTCTCATCCCTTGCCCAGGGCTATTATTTATAATTAATTTCTGAGCTTTGCTAATGACGACGCGGCATTCAAGCAAAACTCAATATAACGTAACCCCATTAACTAAATCAAGCATGCATCCACGGGCGTTTTTAACGTCACTAACGTCGGCATTCCTTTTGTAGTAGACTGTGATCAGCTAAGGTCAGAATACTATAAAAACAACGCAAGCCGTATGGATAAACAAGGTAAAAGCCTCGCCGACGAATTAACGTTTCCAAAGTCAAGCCGGTAAACCTTTACCTACCATTTTTTGATCGCGTCAAAGGCTGCATCAACTTATATTTTTACCAGTTTAGTTGTATTCTTTGATTTGAACTTTAGGAAATATAGCTTAATAAGGACTTTAAATTTTTCTTAATCAGAATTTTTTTGGGGTGTCATGAAAGGATCGGACTCTTGGGATGAATTAAAGTCTGGTTTTACCGAGCAACTCGCCGCCTTCGCTCAAGGGGAAATCGGGGATAAGGAAGTTATTGACGCATTGGACAGTATTCTGATGCAAAGTGACGTGGTAGCAAACAACGGCGGTCGTCAAGAATTAAGCGATTTGGTTTCTGCAGCGAATTTACCGCCCGATTTAAACCGGCTTTTATTGAATAAGTTAATTGAGCAAAAGACCCGCATCTTCCCCCACCCCACAGACTCGAACTTTTCCCCATCCGATTCTCAAGCCGCCGCCGACAGTAAAGCCCACCACACTCAATCTTCCTCTTTGCTACAAGACCTGTTGCGCTGGGATGCGAGCAAGGAAAGAAAAAACATCAAACCCGGTCAAATCATCAGGGGCACTTATCAGTTAGACTTCAAAATAGGCAGCGGCGGCATGGGAGAGGTCTGGAAAGCATTGGACCTGATTCAGGACGCTGGCGAATCACGCGACAAATATGCCGCGATCAAATTCATTAATCATGAAATCAGAAGCCATCCCGACGCCCTCAAAGCCCTGGTCAGGGAATTCGCCCGCTATAAAAAACTGATTCATCCTAATATCGTCAAAGCCTACGAATTAAACCGGGATGAATCAGAGGTCTTCATCGCCATGGAGTATCTCGAAGGCTTGTCATTAAAACAATTTATCAAGAATCATCCCGAAGGCATCTCTCTTAAGGAGGCGCAACCCATCATCAAAGCGATGTGCGACGCCCTGGATTACGCGCATCATGAAGGCATCATCCACCTCGATTTCAAGCCCGGCAATGTTTTTTACAACCCGCAAACGGGTATCGGAAAAGTCATCGATTTCGGCATCGCCCGGCTCAGCAGCCGCCAGGACCGCGATAAGACACGTTTCGACCCCGGCAATCTGGGCGCGATGACGACAGCCTATGCCAGCATTGAAATGTTGATACAAGAGGAACCCGATCCGCGCGATGATATTTATGGCTTGGCCTGCGTCGTTTATGAACTGCTGTCCGGCCGACATCCATTCGACAAGAACTTGGCCTTGAAGGCGGAAGGCGCGAAGATGCGGCCGAAACCCATTCAAGGCTTGAGCAGGGATGAGTTCAATGCCATTTTACATGGACTCAGCTTCCATCGTAACGACAGGACCCCCAGCGCCAAACAGTTTTATGACGAATTGTTTTCTCCCCGAATAATCGCCGAAAAAAAACGCCTGCGGCAAATAATTGCCGGCGCATTAACCCTGTTAGCATTAATCCTGCTTCCCTACCTTGCTTATCAAGCCTATGACAGTTGGCGTTTCAACCGCGTCAAAGCGACAATCAGCGAAGGAGAATCCGAGGGATTAGAGGACTTCAAAATGCTTGCCCTACAAGATCAAATGGTGCTGGTCAACGATCCGGCGCTGCGGTCGGCCTTACTCAAATTAGCCGCCACGCATTACCAGAAGCTGGACGTTCTGCGCTTTATCGAACAGCTAGCCCCCCCTATTAAACAAGCTTTATTATCCAATCAAAAAGTCAGAGAATATTTAATTGCACATTTTATCGGCTTGATTGAACAAGCGATTGCCGCCGATGAGTTCGACCGGGCGCAACAATTATCGCAGGAGCTCTTGCAACAATATCCCGACTCAATACAACTGATGGAACACGCCCGTTCGATCGAACCTAAACGCCAAACAACAATTGCGGCCTTATTAAGCCAATACCGCCAATGCCTGTTCGATATTTCTCGGCCTTTGCTCGAATTATCGCCATGCTTGCTCGACAGCAAAGAGCGCCTGCGGAAAATCGACGATACAATTAGCTTGCCGGCGTCCGCAACCTTAACGACTCGCTTCGACAAAGAGACCCAGTCTTATTTGA
Source organism: Methylomarinum vadi (assembly GCF_000733935.1). Classification (NCBI taxonomy): domain Bacteria; kingdom Pseudomonadati; phylum Pseudomonadota; class Gammaproteobacteria; order Methylococcales; family Methylococcaceae; genus Methylomarinum; species Methylomarinum vadi. Next base: position 412,298 of record NZ_JPON01000001.1, on the reverse strand, counting down.
ATAACGGACAAATCGAACCTGCCACTCAATTGCTGGACCAGTGGCGCAGCTTGGAACCGCAGGAAAATGAGCGTCGCGCCCAGCTCGAACAACAACTGCTGATATCGAGGGAGATCGAGGCATTAAGCGAGAAGTTACAATCGAGCGATGACAATCAACTGCAACAACAAATAACGACATTGCAGCAAGCCAATACTGTTGTGCGCCAACAGACATTATCTCGCCCTGCGGTCAAACAGCGATTACTGCAATTTTACCAGGATTCGGTTACCGCCTATTTAGAGGAAAACAACTTCAAACCGGCACTGTCCCTGGTTACGGATGGCATAAACTTATTTTCCGGCAACCGCGCCGAAGTACTCGAGCTAAAGGCGCTGGCCAAAAGCGTGCAACTACGAGAAACGAGATACCTTGACTCGTTAACGCACGACTACCAGACGGAATTGCAACACGAGGAGCCCAATATAACGCATATCCAGGCCCTCCTAAAAGCCGTTTCGCGGGTATCACCCGAGCATGACTTGCTGACTCTACCCACAATCGGTGAAAGTTACTCTGCCAAAATCGATACCGCCATCGATAACGAACAGTTCGCTTTGGCCGCTCGTCTATTGAACGACTGGAAGGCGTTGAAACCGGCGGACTCAAATAGCAACACTTACAAACAGTTAACGGAGAAAAGACAGGCGCAACTGATAGCCTTCCAAAATCGAGAAAAACTGTCCCGCAAACTGCAACAGGCGATCGAAGGCGGCCAACTCAAATCAATCGAGCAGGCAATCAAGGACATTAAAACGACATCCTCTCACGGCGACCAGGAAAAGATCATCAACCCATTGAGCAAACAACTCATCGCTTTTTATCGCACACATATCGAATCGTTAATCCAACAAGATGCGTACGATAAGGCTTTGGAAACAGTGGCAAAACTGCAGGCTATGTTGCCCGATAACAGAGAAACTGCGAACCTGGAAAACCTCATCGTCGCCAGCAAAAATTCAAGACTCAAGCAATTAGCTCAAGAAAGCTTAACCGCCATTCATGCCGACCGTTTACAGGGGCAGGCAATTTTCAACCCGCTATTGAAACTCCGCACTATCGATTCCGGTTACTTAACGCAAAATAACGCTGTTTTTGACCAACTGAAAAAAAGACTGCTCAAATTGACGGATACCCCTGGAGCGATTCCTCAATTAGCCGACGTGCTCAATCACTGGGAACGATTCAATAACGGGGGCAATGGTAGCGGCGAAAACGGCAAGGAATTCGTCAGAAAAACTAAAAACCTCATCGCATTACGTTGTTTATTCAAGGGGCGAAATTTCAAAAAAAGCAATCAACCATCGATTGCCAATGAATATTTCATGCTCGGCTTGTCGCTAGAGCCCATTCAAACGGTCCGGGAAGCCCTGGAAAAAGAATTATTAAAATAAACCTCTCTATATCCAGGCACATTAGGAAGCATTGAACCATGTATAGCCACTGTAAGCTCAAGAATATGAAAGGCATCGCTTGTACCGTTAACACATATTGCATCCTTCTATTGATAGCCCTGATCAGTGGATGCGCAAAACACTTACCCCAACCCGAACAGCCGATCGATTTTCAATTCGTCACGGTGAAAACTGGCGATAGCCTTCAGTCTTTAGCGCGGCAATATACCGGAAATGCCGATTTGGCATGGCGCATCGAAGAATTTAACGGCGTCCAACAGGCACTGGCCGGCCAGGAAATTATCATTCCCTTGAAACCCTTCCGGCCCGGTGGAATGACCGCGAACGGCTATCAACTGGTGCCGGTGTTGAGCTATCACAACTTCAGCCGTGGTCCCAGCTCGAATAAATTAACGGTTTCGGCAAAAGACTTCCGGGAACAACTCCACTATTTAAAAGAACACAATTACCATGTCATCACCATGGACCAATTGATTGAGTTTCTCGATTATGGCCAAGTGCCCGAGCGGTCTGTACTGATCAGTCTCGATGACGGTTGGATTTCCAGTTACGAAATCGCCTACCCTCTGCTCAGGGAGTTCGGTTTCAATGCCTCGCTGTTTATTCCGACGGATTTCATTAATTCGGGCAGCAACCGTGCGGTTAGTTGGGCTCAACTCAAGGAGATGGTGTCCGACAGCATCATCGACATTCAATGCCACAGTAAATCACATCGAGACCTCAGCACCATCAACGGCAACGAATCCTTTGCCGAGTATATCCGGGCGGTGAACCAGGATGTGACAAAGTCGAAACAAATCATTTATGAAAAGCTGGGTAAACGCGTTACTGCGCTGGCCTACCCATTCGGCAACACCAATCCACTCGTCATGGCCTTGCTCAGATTACAGGGCTATAAAACAGCCTTTACCGTCAATCGACAGGGCAACCCCTTTTATTTACAAAGCTTGAAACTCAATCGCTCGATGATTTATGGCACCTTCTCGCTCGGACAATTCATTAAAAATCTCGACTATTTTAAACAGGTCGACATCGCGCCCTCAGAGCCCGTCGATACCTTAACGCCACTGGCCAAAATCACCGCACAAACGCCGCAGCACTTCGAAAACAACAATCAGTGGCGCAGCGCCTTATTGGCTTGGAAACTGCGCCGCGACAAACTACTGTCAAGATTGAATCAAATTAACCCGAACGATCAAAATGCCGAATCCGAATTGCTGAATCTGAAACAATCCATCGCCGAAGCCAAGCGAAAGGTATTGGAATTAACCATTAAATTAAACGACATCTCGAAACAATCTTATCTAGCCGCGATCAAAAATATGCATGATGACAGCGCGCGTGGATTACTGTTACAAACATTATTATTCAATCCGGAAAACAAGGCGCCAATCGAGTTGTTTCAAACGAATATGGGAAAAAATCGGCCTTTGCTCTATCAAGTCAAGGCAAGCGACAGCTTTGCTTCGATTGCCAGCCAGATCTATCAAGACCCCGAAAAGGCCATTTTGGTCCCGCTCTTCAATAACAATGTCACGGACGAGGCGGATTTAAGCGAAGGAATGAAACTCACCTTGCCATCGATTCCGGTAGAGATAAAAATCAAACCGAGCATCAGCCGTAAAGATTGTCATATTACCTTAACCAAAGACCCGAAAGCGATGGCCGACGATTTCTACGCTATCGCCATAGAGCATTTCAATAACGATAAAATTTCCGAGGCGATCGAAAACCTGGAATCGGCACTGTGCTTGAATCCAAACCATACCCAGGCACGGGAGATGCTGGAAATGTTGAGAGATCTGTAAATCACCAAAAATAAAAGCTGCATAAGAACCCTTCGAGGGCGTATCGTAATAAATCTCCGGCTATGCCGGAGATGACTTATTTAATTTTTCTGGACCTAGTTCAAAACTAACGGGCAAGCAGTGTTGCCAGTCGGTTGTTAACACGTATAATGACTGACTTTCGCACCAATTCCATTTCACCATTCATCAAAAAAAACCAAGGGACAAGGTGAATCTTGCAATTCCTCATTTCCAAAATAGCGATAAAGGTCTATTTAAATCATCTCGCTTAATCAAACAACCTACGCCCACAAATTCCCCATTTTAATTTCAATTGCCATCATTTATTTTCGTTCGAGAACCATCAATGCAAATCGCTCTTGGATTTTCCGGCTTTATATTAACCCTCACTGGTTTTTTGGCCGTAATCGTATCAAATATCAATGAATCAATATCCGGTAACGGAGCCTACACGCTAGCATGGGGAATAAGCGCGATTGGAATTGCCTATTTTGGCGCTGCTATTTTCAAATATAGAGGCGGTTGGCGTTTTGTTCTTGGAGTTTTATTGATAGCTATCCCGTTTGCTGTTGCCGGATTTGGTTACGACTACCATAAAGTTCATAAATCCGATGCTTCACTATTACTCTTAGGAGTTCCCTTCACTTTGCTCATTCCTGGCATACTATTGTTTTGGTTCGGTCATAAACGGCATCGTGACATTATTCTTGGCAATGCAAAACAAAACGGCTTGAATGCAGTCGACAATCTCCCCCAAAAACCACAGTCGACTCTCTCTACGCCGCTGCCTACCTGGCTAGTATGTTTACTAGAGTTTTTCAGCTTCACTTTATATTCAGTAGTTCTAGCGTATCGTATTGCCAAAGACCTAGTAAAACTAGGTAACAACAAAATGAATCCAATAGGTTACGCCACAGCGGTGTTTTTCCCCGTTATTTCTTTGATCGTTTTTTATTCTCTAGCAAAAAATATTGCCGAAACGGCAAACAAACAAAACATCAGTTTTCGAGTAACGCCATTTTGGTTATGTTTTTTCCTCATTCTAATTTCGGCTGCTACATATAAACTGCCAGGATTTTTATTCCCTCTATATTTCCTATTGATTTCAGTGCCTTGGTTGCTCCTCAATCAGCAAATGAATGCACTCAGATTGTCTTATTTAGAAAAGCAGGCGGTTAGCCATAAACGCTTTACTAAAACCGAATATGGCATATTGTTATTCGGCATACCCTTGATGGCAGTGGCGTTATACGGCAACCAGAATGGCTATGCATACTATATGGGCGAAAAACTTGCTCTAAACCAGTATGTCCAAGGAAACACGCCGATATATCGCTTACAGATCGAAAGTGATAATTGGCGTAAGGTCCATCTCGGCACCTTAGATAACGACACCGATCTCGAACTCATCGCGAAGTCACTAGATCGATGGATCGTGGTCAGGGTTTCCCCGAATCATCAACTAAGCTTGGATTCCATGGTGACTAGTAGAAGGGAGATAGTGTCTTCGTCATGGCAACATTATCGCTATACGGAATCCCGCAGCCTTGATTCCGGCGCCAAGCTAACGCCGCTATCATTAGCGGCCTATACCCATGGTGATGGATTAATCGATAGCTCGGAAACCATATATGTCGCAACTGTTACAACGCCAACAACGGTGATTGAAGCCGTAGGATATTCACCAACTCAGAGCAATAACGAACACAGTCTTGCGATTAAAGCTATCGTGGACAGTTTGCGTTTAGTTAATAAGGATAAAGAGAAAGATGAATAGCAAAGCGATTTTTTTTGCCTTCATATTGCTGCCGTTTCTCACACAGGCCCTCGCCCAGGAAAATCCCAGTGATCAATTGCCTGACAGTATGAAAAACTTTGTTGACTGGCATGTTGCACAAGCGCAGGATTTTTATAGCGTTGATTTGCCGACATCCGAGAAAACTACTGCATACCATCAATCGGGCTACGGTGTCGTCCAGTTAATCGATAAACACGATATCGAGATAAAGCAATCTCTAGTAGAGGAAACGGTCACGTCCGCCTATTTGTACATTACCAATTCAGGTATCGAAAACTCGGGCAACGACAGTTTTTGGATCAATATCCATAACCAGCACGCGGAAATTTTGGAAGCTTACGTTCTACAACCGGATGGACGACGTCTTCAAGTCGACCCAAGCGCGCTTCAATTCAATAGCGATAACTCCTCGGGTACGTTCAACGACTATTTTTACGTCACCATTCCCTATCCGCAGTTGCAGCAAGGCAGCATTTCGATTTTAACCTATAAAATAAGAACCGACAAAAAGCGCAGTCCAATGCCTTGGGCGCGTATCATTTATCCTGCAGGATTTACCCCTGTTGAAAACTTTTCCATTCGCGCGAGCTGGAAATCAGAGAAATGGAAACCTGTCTGGCAAACCGATTACCCGGACTTAAACTGCAGCGAAGACCAATTCAGCTTAATTTGTCGAACCCAACAACCGTCGCCCCCATTCCCCATCGAGGACGGTATGCCTTCCGCCTACGACTTATTGCCTACACTTGTGCTTTCCGAGCCAAGCACTTGGAAAACAATTTCTTCCACCATGGAAGAACTCTCTTCTTCGGCATTAAAGGACAACAAAAAAGTTCAGGATTTTGCATTCACATTAATCAAAGGCACAAAAAATTCACCACTACAAAGACTTAATCATTTAACTGATTTTGTAGCGGGCAAAGTCCGCTATGTCGGCATAGAACACGGCAGCAACGGCCTGACACCGAAACCGACGAGAAAAACATTAGAGCAGCGTTATGGCGATTGTAAGGACAAAACCATGCTATTTGTCGATATGGCTAGAAATCTGGGTTTCGGCGCTTATCCCGTACTGACTTCGACCAAGCGAAAATCATTGGCGAAATTACTGTTGCCATCATCGTTGTATTTTAATCACATGATCGCTTGCGTAGGCATGCCAACAAAAAAGGAACAGTGCGTTGATTTAACCGATCCGGATTCATCTGTCGGAAATTTACCTCATTATCTTCATGGTTCAGTAATGTTAAAAATTGGGCAAGGAACCGACAAGCCTGAAACGCTTCCAAAAGAGCGTTACGCATGGAGAGTTAGTATTACGGCGCATAACCGCTTTACAGATCAGGGTTCGATATTCGAAACATTGGAGCGTAGTTATATGTCGCATTGGGGGGCTCAATTGCGCCGCTCCTTATCCTCGAAAACTAAACAACAAAGGGACCAGTGGTTGCTAGAAGACTATTACAATATCTATACGGATCGGGTAAATCCGGATTTACGTGTCACCGGACTAGAAAATTATGGTTCTCCTCTGATTCTTTCCAGCGAAACTCAATTCGATAATATTTTCGATCCGAAGCAATTGGCTGAATATAGCGAATATGATTTGTGGCTGAGGAATATCATCCCTAATTTTAAAACCTTGGGTTTTCACTACCCTTATGAATTTCAAGGTTTACACTATAGAAGTGAAATTTCTTATCTGCATGCGGAAAAAATAATCGCCAATATAGGCCCTACAATCAATTATCTAAGTCCTTGGGGAGAACTCAACCGCTGGTATGACGTTAATGGAGCTCAGTTAACAGTGTTGACAGAGGTTCGTCTTCCTCAAGCCACTATCCCGATAAACAAAATTAGCGAATTTAACCAATTTCTAGATTTAATCTTTCAGGTAAATAGAATATGGTTTAATTATCCATCATAAGGTTTAAACCACCGGCTTTAGCCGGTCAGCTTTAGCTGCGATAATTTGCCCAAGGAGGTGGCGATGGACTATAGATACGGCAGCCATACGGTTTACCAAATTGAGTATCATTTTGTTTGGGTTACGAAGTATCGTTATAAAGTGCTGAAGGATGAAATAGCCGAACGAGTGAGAGACTTGGTGCGGCAGACATGCGAAGCCTTTGAGATACGGATTATCAAAGGTGTCGTGAGCAAAGATCATGTGCACATTTTGGTGAGTGCGCCGCCGACTATGGCCCCAAGCGAAATCATGAGGCGAATCAAGGGACGAACTTCGAGCTATCTGTTCGAAGAGTTCCCGCACTTGAAAAAGCGATATTGGGGTCGACATTTTTGAGCCCGCGGTTATTTTTGCGCCACAGTGGGGCAAATGACTGATGAGATGATAAAGCAATATTTGGAGCATCACTTTGAACCTAATCCAAACGATAATTTCAAGATGGAGCCCGACTAAGACGCGTCGTTTAGTCGACGCGTATCCGGACTTTCAGTCCGTTATTGGAACCCACCCGCTTGAGCGGGTGGTTGTTTAGTTCAAAAATCTAAATGGAAAATGAAATAAATTACTCTTAATCTGCGAATCAGACGTGGGAATGCTTCGTTCATTCCTGATCCAGGATGCAGTTACCAACAAAGCCGACTAACGACCGATTGAACAGCATCAACAGATGCAAAGGCGAGTAAAATTGCTTGTTGTCGGCGACAGCCCACACCGAACTACTAGGCGGAATGATCATCAGATCGAACGGTGTCCAGAAGGAATAAAGTTGCAGATGTCGATAACGATCCTCATCGGCCATCAGACTGCGCAGTAACCAGCTGTTAGGCCGTAAGTCCCTGGCGCCTTGGCCGGGATAACAGTAAGCCAGGTAACTGCCGTGATGAGGGGCGGAAACGGTGAAAAAGCGGGTGACCCGTTCATGGCCGGCCAGCTTTTGCAGATAATAGCGGGCAACAATACCTCCCATGCTAAAACCCAGCAAATTAATAGGGTCGTCGCTGCCGTAGCGGTGATCGATTTCCCGTTTTAATTTCAGCGCCAGATCCTCGATGCCATGACGTCCGTCCCGCGGTTTCAAACTTGGCGTGAAGCATTCGATACCCTTGGCTTCCAAGCGTTTACGCATGGCATAAAACACATAGCCTGAATTAAAAATACCATGCACCAAGACAATGCGCGGTTTCATTGTTCCCCCGTAACGAAGACAGGAAATCACCAGCTTTTCACCCAATCACCCACTCTTATTTTACGGATGCTCAGCGCTGTTTCCAGCTTGCCGACCGAAAAATCGCTGTTGACGCTTTCGATTCTGACCATGCCGACCGGTGCTTTATTAGTGCCCGAAGTCCCCAAGCCATAGGTTGCCTGGTTAGCCGTATAAACGACGAAGGTATCGCCACGTTGCACCTTATCTTGGGCTCCCGCGGCAATGACGATACTGTCGTTTGCCACCATGGCCACACGGGCCGCAAAAGGATAACAGCCGAATAGGCGCCTGATATCCGTACTGGCCATCTCAATGATCTCACTGATTTTATTGCCCGCCGGGGTGGCGTTGAAACGCTCGCTGCCCACCGAATAACCGCCCGGGATCCAGACGTCGCCGAGAATCGAGTCGGAATAGCGATGCTGGAACAATAACGCGCCACTAAAACCATCGTGGACGTAGACATCCAGGGTTATGCCCCGGCGGGCAATGGCATCGCGAAAAGCCGATTTGATCTGCGCCAGAATCCCCGCCCCTCGGACATATTCGGTGGATTCCACCTCGAAATCCCTGATGACGCCGGAAAGCACGAATTGCGCTCCCGCATTTGTGGCGACATTAATGACGCTGGAACCGAAATAGTCATCCGCTTGCTGAATCTCAGGCGCCAGATCGGGTCTCGAATACAAGACGATATCGGTTTTGTTGCGGCCGATGAAATCTCCGGATTCCATCAACAGGTTATTGATCTCCCGGGGAATCCCGCCGTAGAGATCCTGCGACTCATTACCGCTGATTTGACCGGAAGTGACGATGGGAAAGGCCGTGGCGACAATGCTTTTTCGATAAGGCGCCCGGCAATAGTCGCTTTCCGTCAGGATGGCTAAGATCTGTACATGATAAACATCGCCTTCCCGCCACTCGTCTACCACCTTGGTATTACTGAGTAAATTGTTAGTCGTGTTTTGCTTACCGGCTTGAGCCGCGACACGAGTGATAGCGGATTGTATCGCTTGTCGGCGCGCCCGCAATATCGCGCCATCAATGATAGCCGCCTGACCTTCGGCATTGAACACTTTTGCGTTCGCTCGAATTTCCGCCGCGCTTGAATTTAAAGCCTCGGGTGTCGAGGCGCAAGCCTGTAGCAATAAACAAACTACAAATAAAAAGCGGAAAGACAATTTCATTAACTGGCTCGGTTATAATTCGGGGATGTTATTAAGAAGGATAAAATTGACCAATAACCGCCCCGCCGAATTGACCATCCATTCGCCGTCATACAAACCGGCATTCAGTAAAGTACGATCGAAGGCGTTCTTACCATTGGAAAAACCTTGGACAGAGAGCATACCCTTGCAATCGGCAGTACCGCACGCCAAATTCACGGTCTTTACTTCAGCACTGTTATAGCCCAACCGGGTAAAAGGCATTTTATTATCCTCAAGCAAACATAGCCGAACCACCTCCTCGGGCCCGGACATACAGCGGTAAAAGCGGTCCGTTAACGCCAATGACAAAACGGTATGCAACTGGTTGCCGAAGTCTCGCATGAAATCGACCTTGGCTTCGCGCAGAAAGGTATCGACATAAACGCGATGGCTTTCGTTGCTGATCACTCGTCCGCCGACAGTCATCCCTCCCGACAATTGTTCTTGGTAAAGCAAGGAGGCCAGCGAGCGGTATGCATTCATTTTGGCTGCTTGTTTCGCGGCAAGCCGCCGTTGCGCCTTGGTTAACGAAGCATCTACCGGAATGACGGCCTTTCCGGAAGCTCTCAGATTTTTGGGCGTGAAAGTGACCTCCTGCGCGGTGCGCTTTTCGCCCGTCGAAGCACAGGCGAACATAAACATCGCCAGTACAAAAATGACCGATCTGGATAAAGCCGCTTTCATCGAGATACTCCTGTTTGATCTGTATTAATCAATGAATCGGCTTGCGACTCATTTTCTTGAGCCCATGCCTGCCATCAATGAACGGCTTCCTCCGCCCTGTCTATCGACCATAGTTTTTCCAACTGATAAAACTCCCTGGCCTGTGCCGTCATCACGTGCAAAATGACATCGCCGAGGTCCAGCAGTATCCATTCAGAACCTTCCTGGCCTTCAAACCCCGGATGTTCGACACCAAGTTCCTTGACCTTTTCGGCTACATATTCGCAAAGCGACCTGGCGTGGCGTTCGGACGTGCCGGTCACCAACACCATATAATCGGTGATCGTGGTCTTGCCGCGCACGTCGAGAATAGTGATATTCTGACCTTTGCGTTCATCCACGACTTTTTCGATGGCTTTGAGTAATTCTTCTGCTTGCATTCAATTTCCTGTTGTTAACTACGATAGAGATTATGTCGCCTGATATAACCGATTACGGCATCCGGCAACAAAAAGCGAGGATCCATTTCGTTGGCGATCAACTCCCTGATGGCGGTGGCCGAAATCTCGAGGCGGGTGACGTTTTGAAAATATAGACAACCGCAACTGTTACGACGCAGATCTTCCGGCTGTTCGGTCAGGCGTCGATTTAAAAAGTCGCTCAATTCTCCGCCGCGATGACCGGAGCGAGTCATCACCACCACGTGAGCGTAATCGAACAAATGGCGCCACTTATGCCATTTTTCCAGTCCGGCGAAGGCGTCGGCGCCGACGAATAACAGTATCGGCTGCGCCGATAACTCGCGACGCAACGATGCCAAGGTATCGACCATATAAGACGGGCCGTCCCGATCCAGCTCCCTTCGGTCCACGCGCATGCCCGGAACTTCGGCGACAGCCATTTGTAGCATCTGCAGCCGCATCTCGGCCGGCACCTCCGGATGCTCACGATGCGGCGGCATTCGGCAAGGAACCAGTCTGATTTCATCCAGCGCCAAAATTTGCTTGACTTCCAACGCCGTCCGCAAATGGCCGTAATGAACCGGGTTGAATGTGCCGCCGTAAATACCGATCATTATTCCCGAGTCTGACCGTCGCCCAGGACGATGTATTTTAACGTCGTCAGGCCGTTCAATCCGACCGGTCCACGAGCATGCAATTTGTCGGTACTGATGCCGATTTCCGCGCCGAGTCCATATTCGAAGCCGTCGGCAAAGCGGGTCGAGGCATTGACCATGACCGAACTGGAATCGACTTCGCGCAAGAAACGGCGAGCCAGTGTGTAATCCTCGGTGACGATCGACTCGGTATGGCCGGAACTGTAGTGATTGATATGTTCTATCGCCTCATCGATTCCCTCGACGATTTTGATCGATAGAATTGGCGCAAGGTATTCGGTATGCCAGTCTTGTTCCGTCGCGCGCGAACATTGCGGTATCAAGGAGCAGGTTTTCAAACAGCCGCGCAATTCGACGCCTTTAGCCAGATAGTGTTCAGCCAAATCCGGCAGCACCTGGGCGGCAATCGATTCTGCGACCAACAATGTTTCCATCGCATTGCATACGCCATATCGATGGGTCTTGGCATTCACGGCGATGTTGACCGCCTTTTGCCTGTCGGCCTTGCCATCGATATATACATGGCAAATGCCGTCCAAGTGCTTGATCACGGCGATCGTGGACTCCCGGCTGATGCGTTCGATCAAGCTCCTACCGCCGCGCGGCACGATGACATCGACATACCGGTCCATCGTAATCAACTCGCCCACGGCAGCCCGGTCGGTGGTCTCGACCACTTGCACCGCCTCGGCCGGCAAACCAGCGGCGTCCAACCCTTCAGCTATGCAGGCAGCGATAGCCTGATTGGAATGAATGGCTTCGGAACCGCCGCGCAAAATACAGGCATTACCCGATTTCAAACACAAGGCGGCCGCATCGACAGTCACATTGGGTCGCGACTCGTAAATAATACCGATGACGCCCAAAGGCACGCGCATCTGCCCCACCTGGATGCCTGATGGCCGATAGTTCAGGTCGGAAATACTACCGACCGGGTCGGCCAAAGCCGCGACTTGTTTCAAGCCTTCGATCATCGAATCGATCGTGCCCGGTTTCAATTCCAATCTGTCCAACAATGCGGCTTCCAAGCCATTTTCCCGACCCGCCGCCAAATCCTTCTGGTTTTCCCGTGCCAACTGTTCTCTGTTTCCCTCGATCGCTTCGGCGATTTTGATCAGTGCCAGATTCTTGCGGCCGGTGTCGGCCCGCCCCAATTCTCTACTGGCGTTTCTAGCCTTTTCGCCCAGCTGGCTCATGTATGCTTTGATGTCCATTTTAGCCGTCACTTCGATTTATAAAATTTTCTATTATAACGGTACAATAGTGACTTTGATAGCCGCAACATTGGGCAACCCTATATGTCATTATCATTGCTGTTTGTCGCTGCGAATCATGCCTTCAAACTTTAAACTTACCCAGTAATTCTTCCAGATTCTCGGCCAGTTGCGCCAATGATTGGCTGGATGAGGCGATTGCTTCCGCGGCTTCGACCGCATGGCGCGAGGCATCGTTGATGCGCACTTCATTTTGGTTGATGTTTTCCGCCACGGAGGTCTGTTCTTCGGCTGCGGAAGCAATATGCGCATTCATGTCGCTGATAGTCGCGATAGAGGCGGTTATCGAATCCAACGCCAATCCAGCTTGTTCGGCCTCCTGGACACTGATCTTCACCTGGTCCTGACTTTGCTTCATGGCTTGCACCGAGCTTTGCGCGCCCGCTTGCAAGGCCTCGATCATTTCATGAATTTGCTGAGTCGCAGCCTGGGTACGTCCGGCCAATGTACGAATTTCATCGGCAACCACGGCAAAACCTCGGCCCTGTTCACCGGCCCTAGCCGCCTCGATAGCCGCATTTAATGCCAATAAATTTGTTTGTTCGGCGATATTGCGGATCACGTCCAAAATACCGCCGATCTGATTGCTTTGTACTTCCAAGCCATGGATGGTTTTTGAAGAGCGTTCGACCTCTCGGGCCAATTCGTTGATGGCTTGGATCGATTGTTGGACCACTTGGTTGCCGTTATGAGCCTGGTCGTTGGCCTCCCTGGCCGCTATGGCGGCTTGCCCGGCACTTTTAGCGACTTCCTGGAAGGAGGCGGTCATTTCCGTCAATGCGGCCGCAACCTGTTCCGTTTCAAAGGATTGGTTGGCCGCGCCCGAGCGGGTATCAGCACTGGTCGCCGCTAACGCTTCCGCCATCTGCGTCAATTTAACGATGGAGTCCTGAACATTAGCAATGGTATGCTGAATTTTGACCACAAATTGGTTGAAGGCATCACTCAAATTAGCCAACTCATTTTTCCCTTCTACCGGCAAACGCACCCTAAGATCGCCTTCACCTTGGGCGATTTCTATTAAGGAACGCGCCGTCTGATCTATTGGCCCGACGATTGATCGGGTAATCAGACTGGAGACGACGACTCCCAGCAATAATATCCCGACCGCAACCAGCAATGCCGTATGTCGTGCCGATGCGATCATGTCGACATATTTGCTCTCATTAAAAATAATGCCAACGACCCCGATAGGATTACCGGAAAAATCGTCAACTTGCTTAGCCATGATCACGACATTTTTATCCTGCAGTTTACGATGAACTTTGACCGTTTTCCCTTTGAGCGCATAGAGTAGTTGTTCATTCGACAACAAGGATTGCTGCAGTGTATCGGCAAATATTTTAAACCGGCCATCTTGAAAAAGATGCATTTCGATATCCACACCGTGTTTTTTCTTGAAGCGGTCGAAAAAGGATTGACCAAAACTGAGGCCGAACTCCAGCGTTCCGACGTGCCGCCCCTGATATTGCACCGGTACAATGCCTCGCATGCCCAGACCCGCAACCCCTACCTCCAACCCCCTTACGGGTTGTTTTGTGCTATTGGCCTTTAGCACCGTCTTGCGGAATCCGGAAAGATCATCACCAAATTTTTCCAGTTTGTGAACTCGAAGAAAAGACATGGCCGGCGGGGTATGGAACTGGAACTGGCGTGCGCCATATTCGGCCTTTAAATGTTCAAACGGCTTTGTTAACAAATCGGCAAGCGTTTTCCTATCGCCTTCGGCAAATGCTTTTTGTACGGCCGGAATGTTAGCAACCAGCGCACTCAGCATTTCAGCCTGACGGGCCTGCTCGTTTAATTGGACCTGGATATTATTGAACAATTCCGAGAGCTGGATCTCCGAGGCTTCATTGATCGCGTAACCGACCTTTTCCAGCATGATCGGTGTGATCGACACAACCGAAATGAGCAAGACCAAAGCAAACCCTAAAATCAAGCGCATCTTGATGGTCAGCAAGTTAAACATTTACCAATCTCCATATATTAAAACCTAGACTCATTTGCTTGAAGCCTAGACTAGTTTTGTCATTTAAGGGAGGAATTCATTGTTTACTCGAACGGCCAACTTCGCAAATAAAGCTAAGACATTAATTATCCATCATAAGGTTTAAACCACCGGCTTTAGCCGGTCAGCTTTAGCTGCGATAATTTGCCCAAGGAGGTGGCGATGGACTATAGATACGGCAGCCATACGGTTTACCAAATTGAGTATCATTTTGTTTGGGTTACGAAGTATCGTTATAAAGTGCTGAAGGATGAAATAGCCGAACGAGTGAGAGACTTGGTGCGGCAGACATGCGAAGCCTTTGAGATACGGATTATCAAAGGTGTCGTGAGCAAAGATCATGTGCACATTTTGGTGAGTGCGCCGCCGACTATGGCCCCAAGCGAAATCATGAGGCGAATCAAGGGACGAACTTCGAGCTATCTGTTCGAAGAGTTCCCGCACTTGAAAAAGCGATATTGGGGTCGACATTTTTGAGCCCGCGGTTATTTTTGCGCCACAGTGGGGCAAATGACTGATGAGATGATAAAGCAATATTTGGAGCATCACTTTGAACCTAATCCAAACGATAATTTCAAGATGGAGCCCGACTAAGACGCGTCGTTTAGTCGACGCGTATCCGGACTTTCAGTCCGTTATTGGAACCCACCCGCTTGAGCGGGTGGTTGTTTAGTTTGTGCAGTTATTTATGACAAGAGAATGAGCATGCGTCAGTCGGAATGGCAAAATCGGTTGCAAGACAATTGTGGCGCAGGGCAGCGCGAAGAGCACTCTGGTACAGTGCTAAGTAATACGCTTACTGGTTATGGTTTGGAGCTATTGTTTTGTTATTTTCGTTCTGTCAGTGCAATCGTTGTAAATCGGTAAGCGTATTGATATTGACAAAGGCTTCCGGCTCTTGGCTAAAGTCGACCCGTACTATGTTGTGTTGGCGGAGCCAGCGCTCGACTTTACGTTCTCCTGCCGTCAAATATTGCTGGAGACTGCCTTTTAACTTGATTTTAAGCGCCAAGAAGACCGGATGCAGTCTTTCGCCATCGAATGCGACGGCCGCATCGGCACCGCTTTCATTTAAACTATCGAGCAATTTGCGCAAATGCCTTGCTTGAATGAATGGGGAATCACATGGCAATACTAATAATGTATTCCCCGTAGAGACCGTCATCGCCGCCAGTATTCCGGCCAAAGGACCTTGGAAGCGATCGTTGAGATCGGTGATCACCGGATAACCGAATGCCTGGTAACGCTCGATATTGCGATTGGCGTTGATCAACACTTCGTCCGCCACCTCGACCAAGGCTTGCAAGGCATAGACGACCAACGGTTGGTGCCTGTAAAGCTCCAAGCCTTTGTCCGCTCGTTGCATACGGCGCGCCAATCCACCCGCCAACACCACACCGGTAACTTTGTTTTGCTTCTCCATAGTGATAAGCTTTGCTTATGCTAAAAATAATGTTTATTGTCACGTGGCTGCTGGTTTTTGCAAGTTGTTCGATGCAACAATCCCCGAACAGTCAGTTTATACATTATTATCAGGCGGAAACGCTTAAGCCCTATGACGATGTGCTGGCCGAGCTGGAAGTCGCCATTGCGGAGCATAATTTCCGTATAACGGGCCATAGCCGTGTCGGGAAAGTCATCAGGGAACGAGGTGCAGAAAATTTTCCGGAATTCGATACGATTCAGTTTTGTAATTTGACCCATGCCAGGACTTTGCTCGAAATTTCACCCCACCTAGTCAGTTACATGCCTTGCAATGTCGTCACTTACCAATTTCAAGGAAAAACGGTCATCAAGACACACTTATTGCCGGAAGATAGCGACAATCAATCTTTAAACGCGTTTGCTGCTAAAATGAACAAAAAATTGAAACAAATCGTCGATTTTGCGGCCGAAGAATAACATAATGGTGTTTTGGCGTAAAAAACGGAACCGAACAACTACACGTTTCAACCGCTCCTTTTCTGGAGCATTCTCTTTCACTTTCCGAACTTTGGGAATTACAACAGCTATGAAGCAAAAAACGATTGTCGGTGCAGCTTTGTTAAGTCTTTTAACAGCATGCAGCACGACTCAGGAAAAAGTCGAACAGGAAGTTAGTTATATCAATGAATACCCCACTCGTGACCGAGTCGATTATGTCTTGCAATGCATCGCCAAACACGGCGGCCTGACTTATATCAATCAATATGCTTGCGGTTGCAAAATAGATAAAATTGCCGAAAAAATGTCTTTCGCTGATTACGAAGCGGCCATGACCTTTGGTTATATGCGCAAAACAGCCGGCGAGAGTGGCTCCGCCTTTCGCGATCCTAAAGAATCTAAGCGATTGAAGAAGCTGATGCAGGAAGCCGAAGAGTATGCGGAAAAAATGTGTTTCGTGAAGTAAACTTTTGATCCGTGTTCTCATTGCAAACGATGAGAACACGATTAATGGAACCTTTTTGACGGTGCCATTAGGGCAAAAATCTGAGAATATTCATTGGCTGCCAGGTTGGCGACCGCAATCACCTGCTCTCTTGTCAACCGGATCATGGCTAAACCGGCCTCGGGCAGATTCTCGACAATTTCATCAAAACCCTTACCGCGCTCCGCCGCGTTTGCTAATTTAACGGCAATAGACAATAAATATGCATCCAGCTTATAAACCTGGGCCAATTGCGGTGTCGGGTAACAGGCTATTGCTTCATAGAGTGATTCGGGCATGTCCCAGCGTTTGATCAACTCGCTGCCTACATCAGCATGATTGAAACCGATGATTTCCTGTTCCATCGCGGCGATTTTATGTCTGTCGTTGTCGACAGCCAACAACACTTTTTGCGACTCCCGAGGCATCTTGCAATAGAGGACCAAAGATCCGATATTATGCAATAAACCGGTCAGGAACAAACGTTCGCAATGCAGCACCAAACTTGCCTTGGCCAATAATTTGCACATAACGCCGCAATGAATACTATGCATCCAGAAGTCGGTCATATCCACCAAATCGGAAGGGATATCGGTAAAATTATCGACTACCGAAGTGGCCAAGATCAGGTTTTTTAGATCCTCGATACCGACAACGACTATCGCCCTGGAAATAGTATCTATCTTTGCTTGAAAACCGTAGAACGAACTGTTAACGATTTTTAACAGCCGGGCACTTAAGGCGACATCCTTGCTAATGACTTGGCCGATATCTTCCAAGGTAAACCTTGGATCATTGATCATTTCAGAGACCTGATAATAGATATCGGGAAGGGAAAACAGCTCGATGCTATCGGCAACCAAAGCGTGAGCTGTCAATTGGTTCATTTACCGTCACTTACGATATAAAGCCAATACCTGCTTCACGTAATTCTGTGTCTCAGGATAAGGAGGAATGGAATTATTGTACTTTTTCACCGCGCCTTCCCCGGCATTATAGCTGGCGACGGCCAATTTAAGATTGGAATTGAACATGTTCAACAGATCCTTCAAATAGCGGGTGCCGCCGTCGATATTCTGTTCCGCGTTTTTACGATCGGTGACGCCATAACGCTTCGCCGTTTCAGGCATCAACTGCATTAAGCCGACCGCGCCGGCCGATGATACCGCATTCGGATCGTAGGCCGATTCGGTCTGGATAACGGCGTGCAACAATTTTTCGTCGATTTTGTATTTGGACGCGGCTTTCGCAATCAGCGGACTGTATTTACGCTTGTTTTTCTGCAAAAACTTGACCGTTTTAGCATAATTGCGTGGCTTGCTGCGAATGATCAGTTTGTACTTGAGCCCTTTTTTCGGCTCGTCGGTGTAATAAACACTGCCATCCGGCGCCGTATACTTATAGACATCGGCCGTCACCGGAACCGCAGCAAGCATTATTAACGAACAAATGATCAATCGATCCATTATTACCCCGTATTTGATTCGACTTTCACACGAATTGATTCAGCGGCTTTGGTTGCCTTTTGCCTGGCAAGCTGAATATCCTCGGCAGACGCTAATGCCACCCCCATGCGCCGTTTGACGAAGACTTCGGGTTTGGCGAACAACCTGATTTCGGTATCGGGATCCGCCAACGCTTGCTCCAAGCCTTCATAAACCGCCGACTTGGCGTCGATGCCCCCCAAAATCACGGCACTGGCTCCCGGATTACTCAGCCGGGTCGAAACCGGCAACCCTAGAATGGCCCTGGCATGCAAATCGAATTCGCTTTGCCGCTGGGTAATCATTGTAACCATACCTGTATCGTGAGGTCTGGGACTTACTTCACTAAACCAAACTTGATCGCCCTTGATAAATAGCTCTACTCCGAAAATTCCCAAACCGCCGATTTCATCGGTGACTTTCTTGGCAATATCTTTTGCGCTGCGAATGGCCTTGTCGCTCATTGGTTGCGGTTGCCAACTTTCTCGGTAATCCCCGCCCTCTTGTCTATGGCCGATCGGTTCGCAAAAATACGTCTGCACGGTACCGTTACTGTCTTTAGTGCGAACCGTTAACAAGGTAATTTCATAATCGAAATCGATCTTGCCTTCGACGATCACTTTACCGGTATCGGTCCTGCCGGCTTTTTTCGCATATTCCCAGGCTTGCTGCAATTGTTCGGCGTTTTCGACCATGGATTGGCCCTTGCCAGAAGACGACATGGTCGGCTTGACAAAGCAAGGGTAACCAATTTTGTTTTCGACCACGGCTTGCAATTCCGCAAACGATTCGGCAAAAGCATAACTGGAAGTGGGCACGCCAACCTGTTCCGCGGCTAATGTGCGTATGCCTTCTCGGTTCATGGTCAATTGCACGGCCCTGGCATTCGGCACTATGGTCGCCAGTCCTTGCTGTTCGATTTCCTGTAACGCGCTGGTGGATAACGCTTCGATCTCGGGAATTATGTAATCCGGTTGTTCATGGTCAATCAACTTTTTCACTGCTTCGGCATCGGTCATGTCGATGACATAACTCCGATGGGCGATATGATGAGCCGGTGCGTTCTGATAGCGATCGACGGCGATCACCTCGACACCGAAACGTTGCAAGGAAATGGCGACTTCCTTGCCCAATTCTCCACTACCGAGTAATAATGCTTTTGTCGCGCTTTCGGTTAAGGCGGTACCTAATTTCATTTTGACCCTGCCAAATATTTGTCGATGTCTTCTTTGGAAAATCCGATCTTGCGGGCAACCCTGTCGGCATGGCTGACGCGGGAAATACCCTCGATCAGCTTATAAGTCGGCTCTTCGTTGGCAAACTCGACTTGTTTCGCCACGCCGATGCCTTTGTTCATAAATACATCCACCAGTTGGTGATTATGCGTGATCAAGATCGTGTTATTGCCCTTACGGAAAAAACCGTCCAAGACATTGGTGGACGACTCCATTTTTTCCTCAAACGTCGTGCCTTCAGACATTTCATCGAGGACCACCAAGCTTTTGGCCGTGGTATTGATAAAAATGTCTTTCGTTCTTTTCAGTTCAGTACCGTAGCGGCCTTCCCCATCGTCCAGATGGCTGATTTCCGGGGCCTGATAAAATATACGATCGGCCACGGCCAGTGTGGCCTTTTCCGCAGGCACGAAACAGCCGATTTGCGCCAACAGTTGTATTTGCGTGACGGTTTTGCAAAATGCCGTTTTACCGCCGCTGTTTGGCCCGGTGATAAAAATCAGGTTTTCATCGGCAAGATCGAAATCGTTGGCGACATAGGGGGGATTGTCAAAACCCAGTACCGGGTTCTTCGCCGCGGTCAAATGTATCGCATGTTTATCGGGCTCCGCCATGTCCGGCAATATCGTTGTGCTGCCATATTTTTCCGCGTATTTGATAAAGGACAGTAGCTCATCGAGTTGCCCCAGGGCATCGAGCGCATCGCCCAATTCATCCGATTGCTTGAATTCATCGCGCAACGGAATGATGCAATTGTCCCGGTCGTAGGAGCCGACAACAGGGAAATACACCAATAACATAGGGATAAAAAAGATTGAGGCGACCGGGATGGCATCCTTGCTGAAACTGAACATGTCGGTCGGAAAAACGCTGATGATGCCCCATAGCACCGCAAAAATAGCGGCGATCAACATCGGCTTAAATATATTCGGTCTAAAAATGGTTGCCGGGGTGAAAGAGCCTTTGCGCTCTTCCTTGCTCTGAAATCCTTTTTCGGTGTTATAGACCGGACCAAACATCAGCGAATAAGTCCGGCTTTCTCCGAACTTCAGAATCTTGTCGAATATCGACTGCAGATAAGCGCTGCTGGGTGAATCGGAGGCATGGATATGACCGACCAGATCGAGAACAAACCGAATGCCTCGGCGATATTGTTTATAGCCGTAGCCCTCGATTTGATTGTCTTCCCGGGCAGTACCGAACGAGCCGAGAAACTCTCCATAGAGCAACACATAAAGATTTTTTTCCTGAGACGCGCAGTTTTGTACGATGCGTTCGATATTTTCCCTAATGCCGGGATTATTGCGAATTTCCCTGACGGCTTCTTGCTTGGCGCTGATGCTCTCTCGACTATCCAAGGGTTGTGTCAAGGAACGATACAACACCGACTGACCGACTAGGGTCTCGGCATGATTAACCGTGTCGAAAAGCTCATCGACCTCGATGGTATTGAAAGCCGCCTGATCGACAACCCCTTCGCCAAGAGGTAAAGGCTTGCTGGAGCGAACGACCGGCCATTGGCCTTTCCAACTTTTCAATATAGTCTGTTTCATGTCATTTCTTCTTTTTTTTATCGAGCAACCCAAAGACGATAATAGCCGCCACAACAATGCCGGACAACAGAATGTTTTGCTGCGAAGCGCCCACTAAGTAGGCGACGCCGCAGCCCAAGGCCATACCCACACCGGTAAACGCAAGACTGCGCATAAAACGGCATACCGGGCAATTTCTATCGTAATCCCTCATGGCACATAACGAGTCAATAATTCTTTTAGCACGTCGACATGTTCGTCACTATCATTCAAGGCCGGAATGTAGCGATATGACTTCCCACCCGCCGCTAAAAACTCTTCTTTATTAGCCAATGCGATTTCCTCTAACGTCTCCAAACAATCGACGGCAAAACCCGGGCAAACGACATCCACTTCCTTACATCCCGATTTCGGCAAGTCTCGCAACACTTCAATGCAATAGGGTTTCAACCATTCCGCTTTGCCGAAGCGGGATTGAAATACCAGTTTCCATTGATTGTCATGCAAGGCCAGACGTTCCGCGATCAATGCCGCCGAGCGCTGGCATTGATGGTAATAAGGGTCTCCCCACTCCGTCAGTTTAGCAGGCAGCCCGTGAAACGACATCAACAGCAGGTCGTTGCGGCCATGTTTCTGCCAATAATTTCTGATCGATTCGGCAACAGCCGAAATATAGGCTTCATTAGCATGATAATCGCCGATGAAATGCAGGGAGGGAATATGACGCCAATTGCGTATCTCGTCATCCATGGCATCGTAAACGGATGCCGTCGTGGTCGAGGAATATTGCGGATAAAGCGGTAAAATGACGATCTCGTCAATCAATTGGGCCTTGAATGCCTTCAATTTGTCCGCCAAAACGGGTTTACCGTAACGCATCGCGAAATCGACCCGAACCTCATCGGAACCTATCGCCTCGGCCAACTTATCGCTTAGCTGGCGGGTATAGAACGTCAATGGCGAGCCTTTGTCGGTCCAGATTTGCCGATAGGCATGAGCCGATTTGCGCGGCCGAAACGGCAAAACGAAAAAATTGAGTATCACCCACCACAAGGAACGCGGCAGATTGACCACGCGCGGATCGCCCAGAAACTCACGCAGAAAGCGCCTGACCCGGGAAGTGGTCGGCGCATCCGGCGAACCCAAGTTGACCAGTAAAACACCGATTTTTTTTCCCGGAGTTCGTGACATCGCTAGGACCTATTGATGAGGTTTAAGAATTCCGAACGCGTACTGATTTCCTTTCGGAAAATCCCTGTCATGACTGAAGTCGTCATCACCGAATTCTGTTTTTCTACGCCGCGCATCATCATGCACAAATGCTTGGCTTCGATCACCACGGCG
The DNA here is from genome assembly GCF_000733935.1 of Methylomarinum vadi. NCBI lineage: Bacteria > Pseudomonadati > Pseudomonadota > Gammaproteobacteria > Methylococcales > Methylococcaceae > Methylomarinum > Methylomarinum vadi. Next base: position 389,787 of record NZ_JPON01000001.1, on the reverse strand, counting down.
ACCCCCTTGGCATGGATGGCGGTTTCCACTGCGTCGGCAATCTGTTTGGTCAGCTTTTCCTGAATCTGGAGGCGTCTGCCATACATATCGACAATTCGGGCCAACTTGGATAAACCCAACACTTTACCCTGGGGAATGTAGCCGATATGACATTTTCCAATAAAAGGCAACAAATGGTGTTCGCACAACGAATACAACTCGATATCCTTAACGATCACCATATCCTCGGTATCGGCCTCGAAAATCGCGTCATTCAACACGTCTTCCAATTTCTTTTCGTAACCGTTGTTCAGGAATTGAAAGGCCTTAGCCGCCCGCGCCGGCGTATCGACCAGACCTTCGCGGGTCACATCCTCGCCAATTGCCTCGATTATCTTGGAAAAATACTCTTCCATCTTGTTAACTCTATAGAATAAAAGGCAATACAGTATATCTTATCAACCGGTAAAACTTAACGCTTGCAGAATGACATTTTCATCGGCCCCGGGCTTGTGCGCATGTTCGCTGATATAGCGCCGCCAAGCCCTGGCGCCGGCAACGCCATGAAATAATCCCAGGATGTGCCGGGAAATGTTGTTGAGCCTCTCTCCTTGCTTCAATTGTCGTTGAATATAGGGGATCAACGCCATCGCGACATCGTGGCGCGAAACCGGCCATTGCTGCACGCCGAACAATCGCTGGTCAACCTCAGCCAGGATATAGGGATTGTGGTAAACCTCGCGCCCCAGCATCACCCCATCCATTCGACGTAAATAATCTCTCGCTTGATCGAGAGTGGTGATGCCGCCATTCAGGACAATTTCCAGTTGCGGAAAATCCTGCTTTAATTGCATCACGACATCGTAGCGTAACGGAGGAATTTCCCGGTTTTCCTTGGGTGACAACCCTTGCAACCACGCCTTGCGGGCATGAACGATAAATGTTCGGCATCCGCTATCGGCGACGATCCCGATAAATCGAATCAATTCTTCGTAGGAATCCTGTTCGTCGATACCGATACGCGATTTCACCGTCACCGGAACGTTAACAGTCCGTTGCATGGCAGCGACACATTCACCGACCAACTCAGGCCGCGCCATCAAACAGGCGCCAAATCGTCCATTCTGTACGCGGTCGCTGGGGCAGCCGACATTCAGATTTATTTCGTCGTAACCGTATTGCTCGACTATTTTGGCGCATTCAGCCAATTCCGTGGGATTACTGCCGCCCAACTGAAAGGCGACCGGATGCTCCTCCTGATTAAACTGCAGCATGCGCTCCCTATTGCCATGCAAAATAGCGCCGGTCGTGACCATCTCGGTATAAAGCAAGGCGTGCTGAGTAATCAAGCGATAGAAGTACCGACAGTGCCTATCGGTCCAATCGAGCATGGGCGCCACGCAGAAGGAATGATCTATCGGCTGTTGATCCGTCATGGAATAATAGGTATTTGGTTGTAATATTTTTTTAAATTATCCTGCGGTTAGGTGTGACACCGACCAAGCCAAGTATTTGAGAAAATTCGGCATTCTTCCTTGCGAATAAAAAACGAGCGCTATCATACCGAATTTGTAGGAATAATACGATTAGCTCAACAGCGATAATTCGTAGCCTGGATGCAGCGTAGCGGAATCCGGGAATGGCGTGGTTACGAAGTCTCACATCACGCAAGGCTTCATGTGGACTACGAGGCTATTTTGTTTCGAAAGTATGCAAGAGGTAGCTTAATTCTCTGTGTCAATTTGCGAAGAATTGGATGAGCTTTGGGTACGGTAAACGAATGAAAAGCCTAGCCCTCGGCTAGGCTTTTCCATGTGCTTATAAAATTAGACGCGCTCAGGCAATAAATGCGAGTAAAGTTTATCGACCACGCCTTTGAACCAGTTGGGGCGAAAGAGCAGTATGTAAATCAATATCGTGTCGGTAACGGGGATAGGCAAAATTTCGAGACAGCCTATGGTTACCAAAAGTAAAAGCCATTTTGCTCGCCATAGAACAGGCGGGTTTCTGCGTTTAAATATTTTCCTCACCATCTGACCACCCATCAAATAGATTTTATTATTTTTTTTTACGCAACATGCTTAACAAGGAAAACCTATCTACTAAGCTTTTCTGAATTGCATGGATCTACCCATCAAGCTCAATCGCTGAACCTGATTAACAAAGCTTTGATATTACATTTTCCATGATCGGTCAAGAAAAATCCTGGATCGATTCTCGGCGCTTCCTAAATACCAACGGACACAAAAAAGGGCTTACCCTTGCGGGATAAGCCCTTGTGAATTCTGGTAGCGGGGGCTGGATTTGAACCAACGACCTTCGGGTTATGAGCCCGACGAGCTACCAAGCTGCTCCACCCCGCGATTGATCTGTACTATTATACAGACAAAATTTAATAAGGCAAGTACATTATTAAAATAATCAGGATTAACCCTGCGAACAGGCCTGCCAGCACGTCGTCCAGCATAATCCCCAGCCCGCCGCCGACCTTTCGGTCAATCCATTTTATCGGCCACGGCTTTATGATATCAAAAATACGAAACAGAACAAACCCGCCGATCAGCGCATGCCAGGAAAAAGGCACGAACCAAAACGTGATCAACAACCCCACTACTTCGTCCCAGACGATGCCGCCGAAGTCATGAACGTCCAGCTTTTCGGCCGCATAACGGCAAATTCCGATACCGCCAAACACAGCGGCAACAGTCAAAATACTGTATAACCAGATATTGATCTGAGTCATTAACAGATACAACGGAATAGCCGCCAGGGTTCCCATCGTTCCGGGCATGTATTTGGATAGGCCGGAACCGAAGCCGAAGGCCAAAAACAGCTTCCAATCCGTCATGATCTGCTTAGCCGTCATTCGGCTGTTACCGTAATACTGTTTAAGAAAAATGCTCATAACCTTTTTTCGTCAAGGGGCTGATTCGCCCTTCCCGCTCGATCCTCATGCCGCGCTCGTCTTCTATCACGCCGATGCAGGCCGCTGGTATTTTAATCTTGGCACGGTTTTCCGGCGCCACAGTAAAACACAGTTCGTAATCATCACCGGCCAACAAAGGCATCGTCCAGTCCCCGGTTTCTTCGATATAGCGTTTCACCGAGGCGGCCAACGGAATCTTGTCCCACCACAATCGAGCGCCTGCGCCGCTCTTCTTGAGAATATGACCCAAATCGGACGCCAAACCATCCGATAAATCGATACAGGCATGGGCGATGCCCCGGATCGCTCGTCCTTCCTTTACCCTGGGTTCGGGCGAGTCGAATCGGCATAGCGCCTGCCCTGGATCGGAACAGTCGTAGCCCTGTCTGATTTTCAGGCCCAACCCGGCATCGCCGAGATGGCCGGTCATAAAGATCAAATCGCCAACCTTCGCGCCCGATCGGCGCATCGCACCGTTTTGCGGCACGACGCCCAGCGCTTGCACCGTCAGCGTCAACGGCCCGGACGTGGTATCGCCACCGATCAAGTCGACCGAATAGCGCCCGGCCAACTGCAGAAAGCCATCGGCGAAGCGCTGCAACCATTCCTCGTCCACCTTCGGCAAAGTCAGTGCCAAGGTAACGGCGACGGGCTCGGCGCCCATGCTGGCGAGATCGCTGAGATTAACCGCCAGCAGTTTGTGGCCCAGCAAATAAGGGTCGCATCCGGCAAAAAAATGGACCCCTTCGACCATGGTGTCGGCGGTTACGGCCAACTGCTGGCCTTCGGGAACTTGCAACAAAGCGCAGTCGTCGCCGATGCCTAGTTTGTTGATGGGGTTGATTAATTCGCGGCCGGCGAAATAACGCTCGATGATTCCGAATTCAGACAGCGGCACTACTATTTATCCGCGGACTTCTTGGCATTGATTTCTACGGCGCGCTTTTTCTGGCTGACTTTGTCCAAGATACCGTTGATGTATTTATGGCTGCCTTCGGCGCCATAACATTTCGCCAGATTGACGCCTTCGTTGATAATCACGCGGTAGGGAATTTCCAGCCGGTTGATCAATTCGTAGACGCCGATCCGCAAAATGGCCCGTTCCACCGGATCGACCTTATCGATGGGTCTATCGATAAATTCGGCCAAGATCGCGTCGATGACATCGAGTTGTTGGGGAACGCCGTGAAAAATGTCATAAAAATAACTTTTCTGCGCGCCCTTCAACAATTGATCCTCGAGAATATAGGTTTCGATACGGCTCAAGCTCTCGCCGGTCATCTGCCACTGATACAGCGCCTGGACCGCGCATTTTCTGGCGTTCGTCTTTGCCTGGCTCATTCAGCGCCCATCGCGTTAAACAGGCTGACCATCTCCACTGCGGACAATGCGGCCTCGGCGCCTTTATTACCGGCCTTGGTTCCGGCTCTCTCGATCGCCTGTTCGATGGTATCGACCGTCAGCACACCGAAGCTGACCGGCACATCATATTTCAAGGAAACGGAAGCGAGGCCCTTAACGCATTCGCCGGCTACGTATTCAAAATGCGGCGTGCCGCCACGGATAACCGCCCCCAGGGCGATGACCGCATCGTATTTTTTGCTCGCGGCGATGCGTTGAACCACCATCGGCAGTTCGAACGCGCCCGGCGCCTTGACCAGATCGATGTTCGCTCTTTCCGCTCCATGCCTGACCAACGCATCGATCGCTCCGCCTTCCAGTTGCTCAACGATGAAACTGTTGAAGCGGGAAGCCACGATACAAAATTTCCCGCCTTGCGCGGACAAATTGCCTTCAATTAATTTTACAGTCGACATTACTTTCTCTGTAGGTTTAAAAATTCGTTATACATCAAGATTCGGTGTGTTCGACCACTTCCAGGTCGAACCCTGACAGGCCGATGTACTTCTTTTGCACGCCCATCACTTTCAAACGGCGCACGCCCAAATCGGCCAATATCCGCGAACCGGTACCGGTGGTACGCCAATCGGTCTCAAAGGCGGCATCAGTATTGCTGTTGACGCCATGATCCTCCATTTGATACTTATGGATCAACTCGACCAGCGCCTTGTTGTTTTCGTTTTGGCGGATAACGACCAATACGCCGCGGCCTGCCTCGGCGATGCGTTTCATGGCCTCTCGCACCGGCATGCCGCAATCGGTCCGTTTGGAAAAGAACGCGTCATCCATCAGGTTGCGAGCATGCACCCTGACCAATACCGGTTCTTCACCGGCGATATCACCCATTACCAGAGCCAAATGAACGTTGTTGTCGTTTCTGTCTTGATAAGCATACAAACGGAAATCGCCGAATTCGGTCGGATAGCGGCATTGACTGATCCGCTCCAGGGTATTTTCATGTTGGATGCGATAATGAATCAAATCGGAGATCGTGCCGATCTTGAGATTGTGCTGCTTGGCGAAGATCTCCAGGTCGGGACGACGAGCCATGCTGCCGTCTTCGTTGAGAATTTCGACGATTACCGCCGCCGGCTCGACCCCCGCCAGGCGCGCAAGATCGCAGCCGGCTTCGGTATGCCCGGCCCGATTCAAGACGCCGCCCGGTTGCGCCATCAGCGGGAATATATGACCCGGCTGCACCAGATCTTCCGGTTGCGCGTTTTCCGCCACCGCCGCTTGTATCGTCAAGGCGCGGTCGGCCGCGGAAATGCCGGTGGTAACGCCGTGGGCCGCCTCGATCGAAACGGTGAAATTGGTCGAATGCACTGTTTTATTGTCGTTGACCATGAGCGGCAGGCGCAGCTGCTGGCAGCGTTCCCGGGTCAAGGTCAAACAAATCAAGCCGCGGCCATAGCGGGCCATGAAATTGATGTCTTCCGGCCGCGTGAAGGAGGCGGCCATCAGCAAATCGCCTTCGTTTTCCCGGTCTTCATCGTCCATGATGATGACCATTTTACCTTGGCGTAGATCCTCGATGATCTCTTCGATACTGTTCATTTCGTCAAAAAACCGCTGTTCTGCAATAATTCTTCACTGACGCCGCCTTGGCAACGGGCCGCCGCTTCGCCTTTCATCAATCGTTCCATATAGCGCGCCAGCAAATCCACTTCCAAGTTGACTTCGTCGCCGATTTCGGTCGTCCCCAACGTCGTTTCCTGCAAGGTATGCGGCACGATATTAACGCTGAACAAGGCGCCGTCGACCTCATTGACGGTCAGGCTAATGCCGTTGATACAGATAGAGCCTTTTTCGGCAATGTATTTGGCCAAACTGTCCGGCGCCTGGAAACGAAAGCGAATCGAGCGGCCGTCATTTTGCTTGGCGATGACCCTGCCGAAGCCGTCGACATGGCCGCTGACGATATGCCCGCCCAAGCGCGTCGTCGGCGTCAGTGCCAGTTCCAGGTTGACGGAAGTGCCGGTCGTCGCCGAACGCAACGTCGTGCGAGACAATGTTTCGTTGGAAACGTCGGCGCAAAAATAATGCTCGCCCAGTTCGACCGCCGTCAGACAAACGCCATTGACGGCAATGCTATCGCCCAGCGCGGCATCCTCAATCGGCAACTTGCCGGTGTCGATTTTCAAGCGGCAATCGCCGCCGCGCGGCTGTATCGCCGAGATTTTCCCGATTGCTAAAATGATACCCGTAAACATGTTCACCCTATCGCTTAACTGTGAAGGCCAAGCGCAAATCGGGCCCGACCTGCCTGACCGAAGTCATTTGTATATCTTTTCTATCCGCCATCTTTTGCAAACCCGGCAGGTGCAGCAAAGGGCGCGCCCGGTCGCCCAAGATACAGGGCGCCATATAAACCAACCATTCATCGACCAAGTCGGTATTCATCAAGGCGCCGTTCAAAGTCGCCCCGGCTTCGACCCAGACCGTATTGATTTGTTGCTCGGCCAACAAGGCGAACGCCTGTTTTAAATTGACTCGTCCATGCTCCTCGTCGACTCGAAAAACCTTGACGCCGGTCCCTTGCAAGCGTTTGATTTTGTCTTGCTCTCGGCTGCAGGTGACGATCCAAACCGTATCTGGATCGGCCAGCATCTTAGCCGACAAGGGCATCTGCAATGTCGAATCGAGCACCACCCGAACCGGCTGCTTCACCTCTTGCTCCATTCTGACATTTAACTGCGGATCGTCGGCCAACACCGTTTGAATGCCGGTGACGATCGCGCTGCTTTCCGCGCGATGGCGCTGCACATCCTGCCGGGCTTGGGTTGACGTGATCCATTTGCTTTCCCCGGAAGCCATCGCGGTGCGGCCATCCAGACTCATGGCCAGCTTGCTGCAGACGAACGGATAACCGGCGGTCATGCGCTTGATAAAGCCGCGATTCAGCTGTTCGGCATCGGCTTGCAGGATGCCGCAGTCCACTTCGATACCTGCTTCGCGCAGTTTGCGGATGCCGTTGCCGCTGACCAGTGGATTGGGGTCCTGCATCGCGATCACAACGCGCGCCACCCCGGCCTCGATCAACGCATCGCTGCACGGACCGGTGCGGCCGTGATGACTGCAAGGCTCCAGCGTCACATAGGCGGTCGCCCCGGCCGCGTCGTCGGTCTTAGCCAAAGCCTCGACTTCGGCGTGTCCGCAGCCGGCGCGTCGGTGCCAGCCCTCGGCGATCACCCGCGCATGCTTGACCAAAACGCAACCTACCCGGGGGTTCGGATCGGTGGTGTATCGCCCTTTTTTCGCCAGTTCAATCGCCCTGGCCATGTAAACCGAATCTTGAGCCGGCGTCATTTGTTTTTCAGCTTTTCGATCATGTCGGTGAATTCGCTGACATCCTCGAAACTGCGATACACGGAGGCGAAACGGATGAAGGCGACATGATCGAGCGCGCTCAATTCCTTCATGACCAATTCACCGAGCTCCTGCGCCTTGAATTCTCTTTCGCCGCTAGCCGTCATCGCTTTTTTGATGCGGTTGATGGCGGCTTCTATTTCATCGCTGTCTACCGGACGCTTTTCCAGCGCCCGCTGCATGCCCGCCCTCAGTTTTCTTTCGTCGAATGTTTCCCTGACACCATTACGCTTAATAATGCGCGGCAAAGACAACTCCGCCACCTCATAGGTGGTAAACCTTTCCTTGCAGGCTGTGCATTCACGCCGACGCCTGACCTGGTCGCCTTCACTGGCCAAACGGGAGTCGATCACCCGTGTATCCTGCGCCCCGCAAAATGGACATCGCATTTCTTATATATCTCGCCAGAAAAGAATAAAATAAAAAAATCAACAAAATTTAATTATTTTATTATATATTATTGTCAATTTAAACGGCTCTTCCTTCTTAAAGCTGCGTCAGCACTAAAAATCTCGAGAAAGCGGCCGCAATTCAATTTTATTCACGTTTCATTCAGAAAATTGTTGATATAGTGTAATCACGTTTGCATCTAGGTGAGAAAAATGAAGAAAAAAGACAACCTGATTGATTTACAGCAATGGAAAAGCGCCAACCGTCAGAACGGCATAGACCAACCAACAAAAAATCCCCCTATATACGGGCCGACCTTGTTTTTTCTGGAAAAGGAAGAAGACAACAGAGATTACGAGCTCCCAGAAGAACATCTTTATGGCATGCTGATTTGGTAAACAGCCGCTACTTATACCACAACTTCCGCCTGCAACAGCTTTATCTGATCCCTTATCTTGGCAGCCTCCTCAAATTCAAGATTCTTAGCATGCTGATACATCTTGTCTTCTAATTGCTTCAGTTTTCTGGCCGCCTGCTTCGGCGTCAAAGACTGATACTCGGCGGCTGATTCCGCGACCTTGGTCTTGACGTGGGCCAGTGCGCCACCGGCGCCGGGAATCGCCAACTCCAAAATATCCGTCACCGACTTATACACGGTTTGCGGTTGGATATTATGCTTGCGATTAAAGGCCTCCTGCTTCTCCCGGCGCCGCTGAGTTTCGTCGATAGCCTGTTGCATGGACCGGGTGACTTTATCGCCGTACAAAATAGCCGTTCCATTGGCATTTCGCGCGGCCCGTCCAATCGTCTGGACCAAGGAAACCAAGGAACGCAGGAAACCTTCCTTGTCGGCATCAAGGATGGCCACCAGGGACACCTCCGGAATATCCAGACCCTCTCTGAGCAGATTGATGCCCACGAGCACATCGAACTGCCCTAAGCGCAAGTCGCGGATGATCTCCACCCGTTCGACCGTATCGATATCGGAATGCAGATAGCGTACCCTGACATCGTGTTCCATTAAATAATCGGTCAGATCTTCTGCCATACGCTTGGTCAGAGTCGTGACCAATACGCGTTCGTTTTTCGCCACGCGCTTAGTGATTTCCGACAATAAATCATCGACCTGGGTGCTCGCTGGCCGCACCTCGACAATAGGGTCCAATAATCCGGTAGGCCTGACGACTTGTTCGACAAAGACACCGGAATGTTCTTTTTCGTAAGGACCCGGGGTGGCGGAGACATAGATACGCTGTCCCGCCAAGCGTTCGAACTCTTCGAATCTGAGGGGCCGGTTATCCAATGCCGACGGCAATCTGAAACCATATTCCACCAGTGTTTCCTTGCGCGACCGGTCGCCTTTATACATCGCCCCGATTTGCGGGACGGTGACATGACTTTCGTCGATTATGACCAGGGCATCGGGCGGCAAATAATCGAACATGGTCGGCGGCGGCTCCCCTTCCGGCCTGCCCGACAGATAACGCGAGTAATTTTCGATACCGGAACAATAACCGACCTCCATGATCATTTCGAGATCGAACAAAGTGCGCTGTTCCAAGCGCTGAGCCTCGACCATTTTGTTCAGCGATCTCAAATTACCCAATCTATCGGCCAGCTCGACCTTTATGGTTTCGACGGCATTGAGCAATTGTTCCCTGGGCGTCACATAATGGTTTTTCGGATAAATGGTAAATCTGGCGACACGCTGTAGAATTTCACCCGTCAGCGGATCGAACATCGACAGCCTTTCGACTTCGTCATCGAACAATTCGATGCGCAACGCCTGTTCCTCCGACTCGGCCGGAAACACGTCGATGACGTCGCCTCTGACCCGGTAGGTGGCCCGGCGCAATTCCGTCTCGTTACGCGTGTACTGCATTTCCGCCAGCCGGCGCACAATATCGCGCTGGGAAACCATATCTCCGCGCACCAGATGCAATACCATCTTGAAATAAGACTCGGGCTCTCCCAAACCATAGATGGCCGACACCGTCGCGACCACGACGGTATCACGGCGCTCGATCAATGCCTTGGTCGCCGACAAACGCATCTGTTCGATATGCTCGTTTAACGAAGCATCCTTGTCGATAAAGGTATCCGAAGCTGGCACATAGGCTTCCGGTTGATAATAATCATAATAAGAAACGAAGTACTCCACGCTGTTGTCGGGAAAAAACTCCTTCATTTCGCCGTACAACTGGGCGGCCAGCGTCTTGTTCGGCGCCAAAATCATCGTCGGACGCTGAGTCTCCTTGATGACATTGGCCATGGTAAAGGTCTTGCCGGAACCGGTGACGCCTAACAAGGTCTGATGCACTTCGCCATCGTTGACCCCCTCGACCAAACGTTTGATCGCTTCAGGCTGATCGCCGGCAGGCTGGTAACGACTCTGAATTCTAAATGCTTTTTTCACGAAAATATCTGTTTCTGGCGCTGTAAATCTAGATGAATATTATACATGGAGTATAATAATGGGTTATTTTGATATCGACCGAGGAATTATGAGCATTCAACTTTCAGACAGAGTTAAAGCCGTCAAACCTTCCCCGACCCTGGCGATAACTGCGAGAGCCGCGGAAATGCGCGCAGCCGGAAAGGATATTATTGGCTTGGGAGCCGGTGAACCGGATTTCGACACCCCGGAACACATCAAGGCTGCCGCGGTCAAAGCACTGGATCGAGGGTTTACCAAATACACCGCGGTCGATGGTATTCCCAGTCTGAAACAAGCCATCATCGAAAAGTTCAACAAGGACAACGGATTCGACTATCAATTGAATCAGATCCTGGTGTCCTGCGGCGGCAAACAAAGTTTCTATAACTTGGCGCAAGCCCTGTTGAACCCCGGTGACGAAGTCATCATTCCGGCCCCCTATTGGGTGTCCTATCCCGACATGGTCTTGCTGGCCGACGGCGTCCCCGTAATCGTCGAAACCACGCAGGCGCAAAATTTTAAAATGCCCGCTCAACAATTGCGCGCCGCGATCACCGACAAGACCCGCTTATTGGTCATCAACAGCCCATCAAACCCGACCGGTGTCGCCTATACCTTGGCTGAACTGAAAGCATTGGGCGAGGTATTGCTCGATTATCCCGATATCGTCATCGCCACCGACGACATGTATGAACATATTCTGTGGCAAAAAGGCAGTTTCGTGAATATCCTTAACGCCACACCGGAGCTGTACGGCCGGACGATGGTATTGAACGGCGTCTCCAAAGCTTATTCCATGACAGGCTGGCGCATCGGTTATGCGGCAGGGCCGGCCGAAGTCATCGGCGCGATGCGCAAGATTCAGTCGCAAAGCACATCCAATCCGACCTCGATCTCGCAGGTCGCGGCGGAAGAAGCATTGCGCGGCGATCAAAGCTGTATCGACACGATGATGGTGGAATTCAAGAAACGCCATGATTTTGTTGTCGATGAACTCAACAGCATGGATGGCATCGATTGTTTGAAAACCGACGGCACGTTTTATGTGTTTCCGAACGTGGAAGGCGTGATCGAGCGCCTGGACGGCATAAGCAACGATCTTGATTTTGCCGAATATTTGATCGAAAAGGCCGGCGTCGCGCTAGTACCGGGCTCGGCATTCGGTTGTCCCGGCCATATCCGCATTTCCATTGCCACCAGCATGGAAAATCTGGCCAACGCCTTGGCCAGAATCAAACAAGCCATTTAATCCCCCCGGGCGAACTTCCGGTTACGCTGGAGGTTCGCTCTAAGTTCGTCAACATCAACGTCGGATCTTGCGGACCGATATTTTCATCAATTCCGCATAGTCTTCCGGCGCCAGAATCTCCCGTAAGTCGATGAAACTGCCGCTGGGATACTCCTTTAATGCTGGCAGGACCGACAAAATCTGTTCGGCAGCTTGTCTCGGAGAAAGCATTTTTTCGGTTCCCCGAGCCTGTTGAATACGTCGCAGAGCCGGAAATCTTTTGCTGTCGGCGTCATTGCACAGAGACTCCATCATTTCGGTTTCGATCAGGCCGGGAGCGATGGACATAATGTGGCTACGAGGGAATTCGTGGGCGTAAAGCTTGCCAAGCATGTTAAGGGTCGCTTTGGACAAGGCATAGCCGCCCCATCCCTTATTGCCTAAAACGGCGGCCCCCGATGAAATCAGCAGAATTTGCTCGATGCGGATATTCGAGTGTAACAGCCAATCGAAAATGATCTTGTTCGACCAGACATTGATATCCATGATCCGCTTCAACTCATCGAGCGAAGTCTCGCCGATGTCTTGTAACCGTCCCAATATGCCGGCGTTCAGCACCACCAGATCCAGCGATTGCACATCCGCCAACAATGTATTCAGCGCGGGAGCTATGCCGGCGAAATCGGACAGGTCACAGCGAATGTCCCCGATAACGCCCTGCAAATCGCAACCGCGCCGGCTGCAACCGTACACCTGATATCCTTGCTCCAGCAGAACCTCGGTCAACCCTTTGCCAAGGCCGCAACTGTTACCGGTAAGAAATGCGTTAGTTGTCATGTTATGCTTAAACTGGAGCGAGTCAAAGATGCCACCGCTTGTTACGGCTTATTTTCTCTGATCGCTTATTAAACGATAGAGTCTCTCCAATTCCTGTTCTTCCGTGTTCGCCGGCATCGCTTCACGGGCCCGATTGTACCAATATCGCGCGTTGCCGAGGTCCCCTTCCACGCGATGCAAATAGGCATGAATCAAGCAAGCCAATTTGTCGGAATGAGCTTGCACCATTTCATGCGCATCATCCCACCTTCCGGCGCCGGCCAAATCCAACGCTTGTTTATTATCTAAAGCCATCGCTTCTCTCTTGCTAAATCACCTTGGAAAACTGTTGCTGTTTCCGCGCCAGATATTTGTCGAACACCATGCAAATATTGCGGATCAACAAACGCCCCGGGGCCAGTACTTGAATACGGTCGGCGCCGATTGTGAGCAGGCCGTCCGCTTCCATGCCTTTGAGGCCGTTTAGTTCGCCGGCAAAATAGTGTTTGAAATCAATAGGGAATTGTCGTTCGATCGTTACGAAGGACAATTCGAAATGACATATCAGTTGGGTAATCACCGCGCGGCGCAGCTTATCGTCGTCGTCGAGCTCCACGCCTTTGAATACAGGCAGGCGGCCTTGGTCGATCAGTGCACCGTATCGCTCTAGGTCTTTGACGTTCTGGATATAGGCGTCGCCGACACGGCCTATCGAGGTGATGCCCAGTCCCACCAAGTCGCAATCGGAATGGGTCGAATACCCCTGGAAATTGCGATACAGCTTGCCTTCGCGCTGGGCCACCGCCAGCTCGTCGTCGGGACGGGCAAAATGATCCATGCCAATGTAGACATAGCCGGCTTCGGTCAACTTCTGTCCGACCATCTGCAGGATGTCCAGCTTGGTTTGCGGGCTGGGCAATTCTGCCTCGTTGATTTGCCGTTGCGTCTTGAAGCGGCTGGGCAAATGCGCGTAATTGAAGACCGAAAAGCGTTCCGGCAATTGCTCCAACACTTGATCCAAGGTATTGGCAAAGCTGTCCACCGTTTGCAAAGGCAAACCGTAGATCAAATCGATGTTGGTGGAACGAAAACCTTCCTTGCGCGCCGCTTCCAATACCGCGAAGGTTTGTTTCTTGCTCTGCAGACGATTGACCGCTTTCTGCACGGCCGGCTCGAAGTCCTGCACCCCGAGGCTGATGCGATTGAAGCCCAATTGACGCAATTCGGCGATGGTTCTGTCATCGGTTTCGCGCGGGTCGACTTCGATCGAATACTCGCCCTGATCGTCGTCGCGCAGGTTGAAATGCTGGCGCGTGGTTCGCATTAAACGCCGCATCTGCTCCGCACTCAAAAAGGTCGGCGTGCCGCCGCCCCAATGCAATTGATTGACGATGCGCCTACGATCGAACAGCTCGCCCTGCATGGTGATTTCCCGGCATAAATTGTCCAGATAGGGCTCGGCGTGCTTGCGGTTTTTCGTGATGATCTTGTTGCAGGCGCAGTAATAGCACACCGTATCGCAAAACGGAATATGAAAATACAGCGATAGCGGCCCGCCCGCGGCATTCGACTGAGTGATATGCTTGCGGTAGTCGCTATCGTCGAAACCTTCGTGCAACTCCAGCGCAGTGGGGTATGAGGTATAGCGCGGACCGGATGTGTTGTAACGGTTGATCAGGTCCAGGTCGAATACGATGGATTGATCCATTATTTCACTTGCTGGTTGATGGTGATGACTACGGCACGATCTTGTCCCGGTTCGGCCGTATCGACATAGCCGATCAAATCGCCGGGCTGCGGCATGGCATTGCCGCTCTTGGAGATTCGAGCGATCACTTTAACGTTATCGAAGGCCGATAATTTCATTGCCGGCGTCATCGCCAGCGCATCGTTCAATTCCACCGACAACGGCAAATCGGCGACCCGCTTGCGCACGATCGCCAGCGGCATCTTGGGGCCGTTCAGTGCCTGCGCGTAGATAAACACGGTGTCGCCAGCTTGAACCTTGTCATACAAGGAATCGTCCAGTTTGACCTCGACTTCGATCCCGGTCTGCCCTGACGCTGTCTCAAGGCCGCCCGTTTCGGCAATGCGCTCCTTCAACGCGGCGATCAGGCCTTGCACCTCCCTGAGTGATTCGGGATTGCCTGCCAACTTCGGCTCCAATTTCTGCCAATAGCGCAAGGCCTGTTGATATTCGCCCATTTCGGCCTTGGCCATGCCGCCTAGCCATAAGCCGGTGGCATCATCGGGCGCTAAGGACAAGGCCTTGAAAATCAATTCGGCCGGTTTCCCGCTCAATTTGCCGCCTTGCGCCATCGCCAGGGCGTCGGCATATTGCAACATCACGCTCGGCTCCTCGCCCAACAAGCGATATGCTTGAGCGAAGGCTTGCGCGGCTTTGTCATATTGCCGCATATATTTTAAGGAACGCCCCAACATCAGCCAGCCTTCGCTATCGTTCGGCTGTTGCTGCAGCCTTTCGGCCAAACCGTTGACCATCTTGAAGATCGTCTGCTGCGCTTCCTGCTGTTTTTGCAACGCCAGCTGTTGTTGCTCAACCTTGACCATGGCTTGTGTGTCGCCCAACGTAAAATACAGCGACAGGCTGACCAGCGGCACAAACAAGAGGATGGCGACGATCATCCATTTACCCTGCCCCGCTTTCCTGCTCTGAGCGAGAATGCTGTCCAGGTCATCGCTCAGGGAAAGTTCCAACTCCTGATATTGCTCGTCGAATTGCTGTTGGCTCAACGCGCCGTCCCGCAATTGCTGTTTCAATTCCTGTAATCTTTCCCGGGCGATCTTGATATTGCGTTGTTCGACATCGCTTTCGGCCAAATCGCTCCGGCGCCAAAGCGGAACGACGATGATCATTAACGCCGTGGCGATCAGTAACGCAACGGCCAACCAAAATACACTATTCAAGACTCGTCACCCTCTTCCAATAAGGCATGGATTTTGGCCTTTTTTTCCGGCGGTAAAGCGGCGGCCGCGGCCCTGCGCCTTCGACTGACTACGACCAGCGCCACCAGACCGATTAAAACAAACAACAACGGCCCAAGCCACAACAACATCGTTTTTGTCTTGAAGGGTGGCCGATACATGACAAAATCGCCATATCGCTGGGTCATAAATTCGACAATCTCCTGTCGACTCTTGCCTTGTCGCAGCATCTCATAGACCTGACGGCGTAAATCCTTGGCCAAATCGGCATTGGAATCGGCGATGGTCTGATTTTGACACACCAGACACCGCAGTTCAGAAATCAAGCCTTGGTAGGTCTCCTCCTGGTCGGCATTGTCGAATTCGCGATATTCGACACCGGCCTGGCTGTGTGCCAGAAACAATGCCAGCACAAAAAAATAAAGCCACCTCATCAGCTTTCCGCCTTTAATTGGTTGATCATTGGCAAAAACACTCGCTCGACATCCTCGGCCGTGACCGGGCCGGTATGCTTGTATCGAATGACGCCGTGTTTGTCGATGACGAAGGTTTCCGGAACACCATAGACGCCGTAATCGATGCCGGTGCGGCCCTCGATATCCATGATGCTGACTCGATAGGGATTGCCCAATCGCGCCAGCCATTGCTCGGCGGCCTCCGGCTCGTCCTTGTAATTCAGGCCGACGATAGGGGCCGCATTCAATTTCGCCATTTCATTCAATACCGGATGCTCGGAACGGCAGGAAACGCACCAGGAAGCCCAAACATTGAGCAGCCAGACTTGGCCTTTGAAATCTTGTTCGGTCAGCTGCCGCTCGGGGGTCGACAACACCGGCAAGGAAAACGCCGGTGCCGGTTTGCCGATCAGCGGCGAGGGAATATCGCGCGGATTCAATTTCAGTCCCAACGCCAAAAATACCGCCAGGACGACAAATAGCAATAAGGGAATGACGTATCTAAGCATGGGCCACTATCTTTTTTTTATGACTGATGCGGTAACGTCTGTCACCGATTGCCAGCAAACCGCCTCCGGCCATGAATAACGCGCCCAGCCAGATCCAGCGGATGAAGGCTTTGTAATAAACCCTGAGGCTCCAGGCGCCCTGGTCGCCTAAGGGTTCGCCGATAGCGACGAACAAATCGCGGAACAAACCGGCGTCGATCGCCGCTTCGGTCATCGGCATTTTCTGTACGCGGTAAACCCGTTTCTGCGGTTCCAGCCTGGCCACTTCTTTGCCGTCATAAGTGACGGTCAAAAAACCCTGTTCGGCCAAGTAATTGGGGCCTTCGGTTTGCTTGACGCCGTGAAATTCGAAAATGTAACCGGACATGTCCAACTTGTCACCAGGGGCCATTCTGACATCCCGCTCGACACTGTAGATCGAGGTAAAGGTAATGCCGATGACGAACACGGCAATACCGAAGTGCGCCAGCGTCATGCCGTAGAAACCGGCAGGAATCTGGGTCAGGCGTTGCCAGCTAAAACCTTGCTGTCCCAAACGGTCCTTGAAAGCCAGACCGGAAACGGCCACGGTCCATAAGGCCAAGGTCACGCCGAGCGCGGCGCCCCAGGAATAAAACGGCATCGCCAGCGGAACCAACAAACCGCCGCCGACGCAAAAAGCTATCAGCCAGCCCAGTCTTATCATTAAGGTTCCGAGTTGGTCGCGTTTCCAACGCAACATGACGCCCAACCCAACCGCGACCGCCAAGGGCGCCATCAACGGAATAAACACGGCATTGAAATACGGCGGCCCGACCGAGATTTTGCCCAAGCCCAGAGCGTCGACAAACAGCGGATAGAGGGTACCGAGCAAAATACTGGCGGCGGTGACGACTAAAAGCACATTGTTGATCAACAACACCGACTCGCGCGACACCAGTTCGAAACTGGCACTGCTCTTCACATACGGCGCCCTTATCGCATACAACAGCAACGAACCGCCGACGACGACGGCCAGGAAAATCAGGATGAACAACCCCCGCGCCGGATCGCTGGCGAAAGCATGCACCGAGGTCAACACGCCGGAGCGCACCAGAAAAGTACCGAGCAGGCTCAACGAAAAAGCGAAAATCGCCAGCAGCACGGTCCAGGTCTTGAACACGCCGCGTTTCTCACTGGCCGCTAATGAATGAATCAAGGCGGTACCGACCAGCCACGGCATAAACGAGGCGTTTTCGACCGGGTCCCAAAACCACCAGCCGCCCCAGCCCAGTTCGTAATAGGCCCACCAGCTGCCCAGCGTAATACCCAGCGTCAGGAACATCCAAGCGACATTGGTCCAGGGCCGCGACCAGCGCGCCCATGCGGCATCCAGCCGCCCTTCCAACAACGCGGCGATGGAAAAGGCGAAAGCGACCGAAAAACCCACATAGCCCATATAAAGCATCGGCGGATGGATAGCCAGACCGGGGTCCTGCAACAAAGGATTCAAATCGCGCCCTTCCGGCGGCGACGGAAACAAGCGAGCGAACGGATTGGAAGTCAACAATAAAAACAGGATGAAACCGATGCTGACCAGCCCCATTACCCCCAACACCCTGGCCCGGGTAACATCGGGAATATTGTTGCTGAACATCGCGACCAAGCCGGTCCAGATAGACAGGGTCAAGGCCCACAGCAACAACGACCCTTCATGCGCGCCCCAGACGCCGGAAATCAAATACAACGTCGGCAAGGCCGTGTTGGAATTTTGCGCGACATAGGCGACGGAAAAGTCATGGGTCAGAAAGGCCTGGGTCAAGCAGGCATATGAGATCGCCATGAACAACAGCTGCCCGTAGGCGGCAGGTCTGGCAACATGCACCCACCCGGGTATCACACGCGCCGCGCCGATGATCGGCAAAAAACCTTGGATAACGGCCA
The DNA here is from genome assembly GCF_000733935.1 of Methylomarinum vadi. NCBI lineage: Bacteria > Pseudomonadati > Pseudomonadota > Gammaproteobacteria > Methylococcales > Methylococcaceae > Methylomarinum > Methylomarinum vadi. Next base: position 371,429 of record NZ_JPON01000001.1, on the reverse strand, counting down.
TACACAAGGCCAGGATCAGCGAGAAATGTCCTATTTCCGGGATCATGGTTACTACTCCGCCGCGGTTGGTTGCGGTTTTTTCAGGCTGTCGGCGACTTCCGGCGGCATATAATTTTCATCGTGCTTGGCCAGCACCTCCTCGGCGACGAACACCATTTGTGGGTTCAAGCGGCCCTTGGCGACGATACCCTGTCCTTCCCTGAACAAGTCCGGCAGGATACCGGTATATTCGACCGTCACCTGTTGTTCGAAATCGGTCAACTTGAAACGCACCATCAAACCGTCGCCGGGACGCTCGACACTGCCGTCAACCACCATGCCACCCAGGCGAAACAGCGTATTCTTCGGCGCCTTGCCGGCCACGACATCGCTGGTGGAAAAAAAGTACATCAAATTTTCATTGAATGCCTGCAGCGCAAAAGCGACGGCCGCGCCGATACCGGCCAGCATCAGTAAGATCAGGATCAGGCGTTGTTTTCTGACGGGCTTCATGATTGCGACCGTTTTTGTTTCAGGGCCAATTGGCGTAACAGTTGTTTACGTTGCCAAAGCGGCACGACAAGATTGGCCAGCAACACGACCAAACAAATTCCATAAGAAGTCCATACGTAAAAGGCATAACCGCCCATGGCAAAAAATTCCTGCCAATTCATCATTAATTCTCCAACATTTTCTTGACCCATTGGGTGTTTTGCTCGCGTTTCAGCAGTTCCACCTTGGCCGCTTGCAACATGGCAATGGCATAGTAGACCTTAAACGCAATCGCCATCAGCAGCAATGGAATCAGCATACTGACATGAATGGAAGGTTTGTTCATTTTACTGACGGTCGCGCCCTGATGCAGCGTGTTCCACCATTCCACCGAATAATGGATGATCGGAATATTGACGACGCCGACCAACGCTAAAATCGAAACGGCACGAGATGCGGTGCGGCGATCCTCGATCGCGCCATAAAGGCTGATCACGCCCAGATATAAAAACAACAGGATCAACTCCGAAGTCAAACGCGCATCCCAAACCCACCAGGTGCCCCACATCGGCTTGCCCCATAAAGATCCAGTCACCAAGGCGATGAACGTGAAACTGGCGCCGATCGGCGCGCTGCTGATCAACACCACTTCCGCCAATTTAATGCGCCAAATCAAGGCAATGCCGCCCGCCACCGCCATGATCACGTAGATAAACAACGACATCCAGGCCGACGGCACATGGATATAAATGATCCGGTAGCTTTCGCCCTGCTGGTAATCCGGCGGAGCCAAAAACAGTCCGCCGTACAAACCGCTACCCGCCAGCAAAATAAAAATCACGACCAGCCAAGGCATCAATTTATCGACGAAGCTGTAAAAATGCGGCGGTGACGCCATGCGGTGAAAAAAACGACTAATTGGAGCGGGAATAAACGACATGCTTAATATAACTTACTACTAATATTCTAAATGGTAATTGATTTGCGGGACAGAAGAAAGAACATACTTAATCCAAGCTCATCCTCAAACCGACGCCTTGCAGTAAAACGGAATCCAACTGCGTTCGATTAGATGATCCGGCAATCCGTTGAAATCAAACGCCAAACCGTCCTCAATCATCTGCTTCACATCAAACAATTCCGCCACTTCCGGAATATCGTTGAAGAACATCGTATAAAACGGTTTAACCAGCGCCTTCGATATCTTCATACCTAAGGGGCCGATAAAATTCCGTCGCTGACCGACATGGGCGACCTCGTCGATAGTGATTTCATCCAAAATTTCCTTCAAACGGTCGTGAACTTCCGGTTCATCAACCAAAACCTCGTCGAAAACATCGTATAGATGAGAGTAAAAAGTAACCCCCATCAATTCGGTGACAAAGGCCGGCGTATCCATCAGGAAACCAGGTAATTTAGGGAATTGTTGATAAATTTTTTCCTTAATCGGCCCTAACGGCACCCATTCGACCCGATCCAGCCCGCATGTCCTCAACATCTCATCGAACAAGCGCACATGGCAAAATTCCTCGGCCAAATGTACCCGGCTGATTTTGTCCTCCAGCGAATAAGAATGCGCCATATCGGGAACCGCATCCCAGGCGCTCTTGATACCGACCCATTCATGACGGGCAAACTTATAGATGCAGGTCAGCATCAGCGTCTTACGGTCCAAAGACTTAGGGTCATCGCGCATGGCAACATAATTGCGATAGAACGCATCCGGGTCGGCCAATGGTTGACGCAGCGTCACCGAATTATCCTGAAAATATTTCAATCGTCCGCGTTTTTTAGCAAGATCCCGATCGTCTTCGAAAAGTTCCCCCCCATGTTGCTGAGTAAATTCCCAGTAATCTTCGAAACTAGCCTTGCGTTGCTCGGCAGTGGCCGGCGAAAAAACCGATAGATACTTACCCGTTCCCATATGAAGGGACTCCTATGAAAATTTAAGTGTGCTTATTATAAAGGGTTTTTGCTGCACAACGGCGATAAGAATAGCTCTAGCCTACCATCTATGCTTCGCACAGCCGCCGAATCAGAACCGACCTTACTCATAATCGTCAGTTAATACTCATTTTCAAAGCCGATGCCGCCGGCAGCGGCGCCAATACCAGGGCCATGAACAAAATAGCCGTCAGAATATTCAGCTGGGGCGAAACCGGCAAACCCATGCTCGCCATATCGACCGCGTTACTGGCAAAGATCAAGACCGGAATATACAGCGGCAAAACCAATAGCGACAAAATCATGCCGCCCCGTCTCAGACCGACGGTCAAGGCGACACCAATCGCGCCGATCAAACTCAACACCGGCGTGCCCAGAATCAACGTCACCAGTAACGTGCCCAACGCTCGTTCCGGCAGCCCCAGAAACAGGGCCAATAGCGGGGCAACCAAGAGTAACGGCAGACCGGTCACCAGCCAGTGCGCCAGAATTTTCCCCAATACCAGCACCGATACGGGATGCGAACTCAATAACATTTGTTCCAAAGAACCGTCATCGAAATCGGAGCGGAACAAGCTATCCAGCGACAACATCGCCGCCAGTAAGGCGGATACCCAAATGATGCCCGGCGCCATTGCCTGCAATAATTTAGGCTGCGCGCCCACCCCCAACGGGAACAGGGTTACAACCAAAACGAAAAAAAACAATGGGTTGGCGATTTCCGCGCGACGGCGAAAGGCCAAAATCAAGTCACGCCGGATAACGGCGATAAAAGCAGCGGTTAATGACATTGAGATAAATTGATTCGTTGCACGTCGGCACCATGTAACGCCATATCATGGTGGGAAGTCAGGATAATCATGCCGCCGTCATCGACATGCTCCATCATCAGCGACTCGATCAATTTGATACCTTGCTTGTCAAGCGAGGTAAACGGCTCGTCCAATATCCACAAAATATTGTGCGTAACCAGTAGCCTGGCCAGCGATAAGCGGCGTTTCTGGCCGGCCGACAGTGCTTGCACTGGCGTATCGTCATAGCCGGCCAGATGCACTTTGTCCAGCGCCTGCTCGATGGTAAATCTTCCGGGACGACTAAGCGCCAATGCCATTTTCAAATTTTCCAGCACCGACAGTTCCTTCTTGATGCCATCGAGATGTCCGACATAGGCCATGTCGGCATGAAAACGGCTGTCGCTGATCGGCATGCCGCACCAGTCTATCGTTCCTTCGTCGGCTTCCCTGAATCCACATAAAATCCGCAACAACGATGTTTTGCCGCTACCGTTCTTGCCCTCCAACAATAAAACCTGCCGAGACGCAACGATGAAACTCAGTCCTGAAAACAAAACCCTGTCGTCACGGATACAAGACAGATTGTTCGCCCGTAATGACGCTTGTCGATTGTCCATGTAGTGGTAATAGCCGCCGGATAAAAAGCGCCTATATTATCAATATCCGTCAGTTTTGCCCAATTGCGTTTTGCGGCAAATCAACGCCAATCGCCCCGATACCCCGGGTCCGGAACCACGATATAACCGCGCGGATGATGGCGTCGGTAGAACGTGTTTCCGGCACGAAAATATTCGATCCCATTAAAATGAAAACTAAAATGCAATCTCGGCAAGGACAGGACGATCGCGCCTATCGGCGCGTCGACGACAAAATAGCCGTCGGAAAAAGGCCGGTAAAAAAAGCCGTCGAAAAAGAAATAATCCAGCCCGCCAAAATGCAAACTCAAAGAGCCGTGCGGTAAATAACGCAGTTTGTAACCAGGCCGGTAATAGTCATGCCACCGTTGCTGAGGATGGGCATGCGCGGGCGGAACCGGTCTGCTTGGCTGGAACGCCGGATGCGGTTGGCGCGCGGGCCTGGGCGCGGCCGGCTGCGATCTAAAACGTTGCAACGGTTGCGACCTTGGGCTTGGTTGCGACCTTGGGCTTGGTTGCGACCTTGGGCTTAGTTGTGGCCTATGCGCCGGTTGTTGAGGCCCCGACCGATGTAAGTTACGCGGAGCCGATTGTTTCGGGGGATTGAATCTTCTGCCGTCACGCCTGTCATCGGCGTATAATGCGGGCTGGATTAACAACAATCCAACCAGGCAAAGCAGGGTTTTATGATCAATTTGCATCATGGCTCTCTCCAAAAAAGTCGGCAACCGCCGTTTGAATTTATGACCCCATCTACCACTAGCGGTTCATTCGATCAAAAGCGTTTAAGAATCCCGCCTGGAAGCTAGCCGCAGAGCGTTAACTCCGCCTCGGGTCACGTAAAACTTAGCATGCTCCGACTTAATATTGCATGAACAATTCTATTCGACTTGTGAACACAACGGGCAAAAAAAGTCGACTGAACATAGACGCCTTGTGCCTGCGAAGCTATAGTTCCCCTAACCAAGCCAATACCATCCGCCTTAAGAAAAAGGCTGAATATTACCAAGTTTAAGCAACTAAACAACCACCCGCTCAAGCGGGTGGGTTCCAATAACGGACTGAAAGTCCGGATACGCGTCGACTAAACGACGCGTCTTAGTCGGGCTCCATCTTGAAATTATCGTTTGGATTAGGTTCAAAGTGATGCTCCAAATATTGCTTTATCATCTCATCAGTCATTTGCCCCACTGTGGCGCAAAAATAACCGCGGGCCCAAAAATGTCGACCCCAATATCGCTTTTTCAAGTGCGGGAACTCTTCGAACAGATAGCTCGAAGTTCGTCCCTTGATTCGCCTCATGATTTCGCTTGGGGCCATAGTCGGCGGCGCACTCACCAAAATGTGCACATGATCTTTGCTCACGACACCTTTGATAATCCGTATCTCAAAGGCTTCGCATGTCTGCCGCACCAAGTCTCTCACTCGTTCGGCTATTTCATCCTTCAGCACTTTATAACGATACTTCGTAACCCAAACAAAATGATACTCAATTTGGTAAACCGTATGGCTGCCGTATCTATAGTCCATCGCCACCTCCTTGGGCAAATTATCGCAGCTAAAGCTGACCGGCTAAAGCCGGTGGTTTAAACCTTATGATGGATAATTAATGGCCAAACGCCCGCATTATGTACTATGGACGACCGCATATGAGCGAACAAATTGCAGTATCTCAGAAACAGTCCGCATCTTTCGGACACATCAAGCTACGTAGCCCGGATTCCGTCCACTATGAATTGGAAATTGCCGGCATAGGCGCCCGGTCGCACGCCTTTGTCATCGACTGGCATATACGCTTACTGTTGGCTGTGGCCTGGCTGATCGCCCTTGGATATATTTTGTCCCTGTGGCAAAACCTGACTTTGAGCAATTGGAAAAACTTAGCCACGTTATCGTTAATGCTCTGGTGGGCGCCCGCCGCCATCATTTTTTTCTTCTATCATCCGATTCTAGAAATCGTCATGTCCGGGCGCACGCCGGGCAAGCGTATGGCCGGGGTTCGCCTGGTCACGCTGAACGGACAAACGCCCGGTGCTGGCGCGATTCTATTGCGGAACGTTTTTCGCCTACTGGACAGCCTACCCGGATTCTACGGCATTGGCCTCGCCTGCGTCGCGCTGACCCGAAACCAGGTTCGGATCGGCGACCTGGCCGCAGGCCTGGTATTGGTGTATGACGACGTTGTCAGCGCCAAGACGATGCGCAAGGCAACCAACCTGGCACTGCACTCGACGTTAAAACCGGACGAGCAAACCTTATTAATCGATTTGCTGGAACGTTGGCCGCAATTGAACATCGGCGTGCGTATCCGCTTGGGGACACAGTTTCTCGAACGCATCGGACAAGCCGTGCCGGAAAAAGCTGGCGGCCGATCGGCCTATAGCAAGGAAATTCTGCGCCTGCTCGAACTCATGACCGAAGAAAAAACATGAAAAGCGATCACTCACAACAGGCCTTGGTGCATTGGCTGGATTCACGTCGCGCGCAGTGGCAAGAGCTGGAAGCGAAACTGAATACGGCGATCCCCGGCAACGAAGTCGAGGACGCGCGCAAGGTCATTAACGGTTTTCGTTCGCTGATCGCCGACTTGGCGATGGCTAGGCAACAGCTTCCCCACAGCCCGATCACTCGCTATCTGGAATCGTTGTTCATCCGTTCGCACGAAGCGATCCATCGTCCTCCACGCCGATTCCTTGCTCACTTGACGGATTTATATTGCCGCCAGATTCCCCGGTTAATGAGGTCGATGGCTCCCGCGCTATTATTTACACTGTTGCTATTCATGCTGTCGGTCATAGCCGGTTGGTTGCTGGTCCGCCAGCAGCCGGAACTGGCCACCCTGTTCGCTTCGACCGAGATGATCAACCATGTCGAGGCGGGCAAGTTATGGACCGACGATTTGCTTAACATCATGCCGTCCTCGGTTCTATCTATCAGCATCATTTCCAACAATATCACGGTCAGCCTGTTCGCCTTCGCCCTGGGCGCGCTATACGGTCTGGGCACGCTCTATGTCATCCTGCTGAACGGCTTGATGTTGGGCGGTATTTTTGCGTTCACGGCCCGCCATCAAATGGACCGGGCCTTGCTCGAATTCATTATCGCCCATAGCGTAGTCGAATTGAGTGTCATCATTATCTCTGCGGCCATGGGACTTCGCTTGGGAGAAGCCTTGCTTCGACCCGGCAATCGCAATCGCACCGAGGCCTTTCACGCCGTCACGATAACGGCCGGCAGGGTCATGTTGGCCGCGGTTCCTTTCTTGATCCTCGCCGGGTTGATTGAAGGCTTCATTTCCCCCGACCCGCGCTTCGATCTCGGCGAACGCCTTTGGGTCGGCGGTCTCAGCGGTACGCTGTTTTGGTCAATCATGTTATTCGGTTTTCCGAGTAAACCCCGCCGCGACAAAATCGCGCTCGAGAACGGCATTCAAACCGCCGAGCGTTCGCGCAATTGGCGATAAAGCTGCAAGACTTCATGATCGACTGCGCGGGCCGAAGCCGTAACCACCGACACCCCCGAACGCAGCAATTTAGCGCGAGTCAACTCGCGGCCCCGCAAGTATTCCAGCGCCGCCAAATTGCGATAGGGACCCATCCAATGTTCGGCCGGTTGCTTGACGATGCTTCCGACGTCATCATCCTCGATGGAAGCGACCAAGACATGATGCTTGCCAGCGAGCAACTGGACCGCTTGCAGCAACTGACCCGACGCATTCGCATGTTCCATTTCGGTCAAAAAGACGACCAGACTACGATGGCGTAATTGACGCGCCAAGGCCAGCGCCATGGCCAACGGATTGGACTCCTGATCCAGCGGCGATAGCCCTGCCAACAACTTACGGATGCGCTGCAATGCCGCCGTACCGCCGGCCATCGCCGTCCTGTCGACGATGTTCGCGGCATAGGCGACGGCTGCCACCTGATCGCCATTGGCGACGGCATAATCGCTTAACCGGGCGGCGACATTTACGTAATGATGCAACCGATCCAATAACTGATAGTGAATGTCGCCGCCACGGCCGCAATCGACCAGAATCGCCGTTTCCAGACGCTGTTCCTGGTTGAAAACACGCACCATCGGCTGTCGGCGCCGGGCGGTCGCCTTCCAATCCACTCCATGCAAGGAATCGCCATGGCGATAATCGCGTAGCGTCAACAGTTCATAGCCTGTACCGGGCTTGTCGAGTGACTTGCGCTTACCGCCGCCCCCTAGGCCTCGCAGCAATGCGGAACGGTCCAAATAATCGGGCTCGACGACGACTTCAAGCCGGTCGTCGATACGGCGACTCCACCAGATCAGGCCATAACGACCAAGCACCCTGATATAAAACGGCCCCAATCGCGTAGTTCCCAGCTTCACCGGGGTCAATGAAATTTCGTTGTCGAGTGTTTCGGCGGAAGCTACACGGAAACGGCGCAGCGACGAGTCGCCGACCAAGGCTGCCGGGTAATCCGGCTGATAATCCAACAGCACGCGCCGGCGACCGTTGTTGACGACGATGAGGCGGTAACCGGCCGGCCGCCCTAAGGCGAGGCTGGGAGCGATAGCCCTATCAATTCGGAAATCACGCGGCAACCGGTAGCGTTCCCAAACCATCGTCAACAGCAATAGCGCGGCCGGCCAACGCCAGGCCCCGGCCAACGGCTCGCCGCTCCAAATGCCGGCGATCGCCACCAGGATGACCGCTCCTACCAGCAACAATGTCCGTTGCGAAAAAGACATCTCAAGCAAACGCCGCTTCTCTCGGCACCGGCACCTCATTGGTTATTTCGTGAAAAATATTCATTACGTCGATGCCCTCCAACACGGCTTCCGATGTCGGCAACAACCGATGTCCGATCACCCACGCAGCAATCGTTTTGATGTCGTCGGGTATCACATAGGCCCGATCCTGAATCGCCGCCTCGGCTCTGGCACAGCGCATCAATGCCAAGGCGCCGCGGGGCGACAAACCCAATGACAAGTGCGGATGATTGCGACTGTGCGCCGCGATTTCCGCGACATAACGATATAAAGAATCGGCGACATGGACCTCGGCGGCTTCGCTTCTAGCTTGCTCCAGCAAACCTTCGGGCAAGTTTTCGAGCGACACCGGCAACTCCGCATGACCGCCACCGGGCCGGTCATAACGGCGCAAGATCGCGATTTCGGTTTCCTGGTCGGGATAGTTGATTTCCAAACGCAACAAGAAACGGTCGAGTTGGGATTCCGGTAGCGGAAATACGCCTTCGAAATACAGGGGATTCTGCGAGGCGATGACGAAATAATCATCCGGCAACGGATAACTTTTACGATCGAGGGAAATCATGCTTTCCTCCATCGCTTGCAGTAAGGCGGACTGGGTTTTCGGACCGGTGCGATTGATTTCATCCACTAATACGACCTTGTTAAATAGCGGACCCGGCAGGAAATCGAAACAGTTTTCCCGGTCATTGAACACATGGATGCCGGTCATATCCGACGGCATCAGATCCGCGGTACATTGAATGCGGCCAAATTCGCCACCCAAAATTTGTGCCAGGGACTTTGCCAACAGCGTCTTACCCAGCCCCGGAGCACCTTCCAATAGCGTATGGCCGCGTCCAATCAATGCGATTGCAAGCCCGTGCAAAGTGTCGTCGAGACCGCATATGACCTGGTTTAATTCTTTTGTTAACGTGGAATGAAAGTGTGCCGCTGCATTCATGATAAAATCTTAGTTCTGATATTACTTAAGGTATCGGTTAGCAAATTCAACCGGGAACAACGCTGCTGCGCCGCTTCTCTCATCAAGTCGATCTGGTTATCCAGTATTTGTGGATGCCGCTCCAGCCATCGCCAGACGGCCTCCTCGTCGCGCAAGTGCCGTTTTAGACGGATATCTTGCAGCAAATGCCGTGTCAGCTCCCGCGCCACCATTTTTTTATCGAGCCGGCCGGCAAAAAAACCCGCCATCGCCTCGACCGAATCGAGCACGGACACCTTAGCCTTTTTTGCCCTTACCGGCGCGAGACGATTGCTATAGCCGAGGACATATATAAACCAAAACACTATGACGAGCCCGATGGTGCGATGCAAGCGGGAATCCCTGAAGAATTGTTCGGGGTCGTACAAATCCGACAAGCCGAAATGATAATCGTCGAAGATGACGCGTCCGTCGCGAGCGAGCGTCAGTGATAACAGATTCTTAAACAAACGGGCGTTACCGGCCCGATTAAGCATCTCGTTGGAAAAAATATCGCCGGCCAACGACAGGAATATCCGCCCCTCACCCGCTTCGATCTGCCAGACGACCGTTCTATCGAGGCCCGTGGTGAACGCCCGCAAGGCCAGTTGGTCGCTGGCGGTGGACAAATGCCATGTTTCGTCCAGCAAAGCAGGCATCATCCGACTCTCTAGCCGTTCGACCTCTTTCGTCAGTGAAATCGCCGTTAATGGAAAAATTTCGGTTACCACCGGTTTCACCCCCTGCAACCCGGACTGTAAACTTTCGATACGTTGCTGGATGCCACCGCGGTCATTTTCACCTTTCGCTCGCTCCGGCATTAACTTGGTCAATTTCCACTCCAGATCCTTGAGCAAACGGACGGCATCACATAGACAATCGTCGGTGCCCGACCATGGTTGCCGGTTATAAGCATGCCCCAGAATCAGCAAACTATTGCCTCTCCCGATCCAGCGTATTAACGCTTGCCATTCGGAACGCAATGCCTCGCGGGAGAACGGCAGACTGACAATCAATAGATTTCCACTCTCGGCGAGCGCGGCCGAATTTGCCAATTCAGGATAACGTTTCCTGAGGCTAAGCAGCGGAATCCCCCCTTGTTCCAACCAGGTTTTCAGAGCTTTCAAACCTTCAACACCGGCATCCTCGGTTGTCGGCAGCGATAACTCCTTATGACCGTCATCGTGCGGCGGTTTCAGAAAGATGAAAGCCACTAATAGGGCTGCGACCGCGGCCGCGAAGGTCAGCAGGCGGTCTCTCATGGTTCAAGAATTTGTTGGGACTGCTGCCGGCACATGTTTAGAACATCGGCCGATGGCGGCTTCCCTCCATACAATACGGGCTCCGCCAACTCCGTCAATAATGCAAAAGCGGCGGCCGAGCCGGTCTGCCTTTGTTGCAAGCACCGCCTTAGCTCATGGTTGGTCAAAGCGGGATTTAACGGCATCTCTCCCCGCGCCACCAACACGTCGATACATCGTTTAAGCAGCAGCGCCACTTGCTTGCTGGCGGGCAGGAATTCGGGATCGGCCAACGTCACATCGGTGTTGATTTTTTCGCTTAAGTCCTTTTTGACCGTTTCTTTTCGCCGGAATCGGCTTCCCATACGAGCCAACCAGCCACTGAGGTAAAGCTCATGCAAGACCAGGGCGACAGCCGCCAGGATCGTTGCGGCAAAAACCAGGTAAAGCATTATTCGCGCGCTTTGCGCCGACGGGGTGATCGCCTTGAAAAAAACCAGCAGCCAATCTAAATCGCCTTCCTCCTGTTCGTCAGCGAAACTATTAAGCCAACTCAGCAGGGATTCCCACCATTGCTCGAATACCGAATCCTTGCGCGGTTCGATGATCTCCGCCAAAAGCGCATCCAATTGGGATTCATCCAATGCCGCTATAACTCCAGAATCGAACGGCTGTTGCGTCGAATTCAAGAACAGCAATTGTCTTGCAGTAAGCTTTTCCGGCAAATCGTTTCCTTGCTTTGTCACCCAATACTGGCGATTGAGCGGAACCGAAATTGCATTCGGCCCGCCGACTCGAGACTCGAAAACCTTAGCGCCAGGCGTAAGTCCATTCGGTGCAGCCAACGCCGCGCCGACTTCGATCATCAAGAACAACGATGCCGCATAGGCCAATCGTTTAAAACTCATGCCGGGTTAAATCGCGTCGTTTATTGAACGGCCAATCTCGCTTCCAGGTCACCGCCATAGGCACGCAGTTTGAGATCGCGATATTGTACATAGCCCAAACAGTAGAAATAGGGCAAATAGATGGCCACAAACAGGTTGCTGACCGCATCGAACCAATTGAATCCTTGCGGAACCAGGCTTCCCGTAACGCCGGCAATGATTCCCAGCATGAAGAACACGATCATAATGATGATGCCCGGTACCATGAAAACGGTCATTGTGCGCCACCAATTACCCCACACCAACTGATGGCTGCTTTTCAGAGACTGATAAGCCCCCTCCCCGTCGACAACCAACACATAGGGGAAAAATGCCAGCGACAACCACAAAATGATGCCAGGAATGACAAGCAACAACGACCCCACCGCTAATGCAAGCATATATAAAATCGTGGCCCAAAGCATGGAAGGCAGTTTTTTCACCCCCAGCATGATGGCCTCGGCAAAACTGTCTTCGTTTTCATGCAGCAGATTATCGATCCGGTACACCATGGCGACATACAAAATCATTGCTGTTAAACCGTAAACCAATAAAGCGCCAAACAGTAAAGGCAGGCTTTGCATGGCTGCTGGATCGTTACCACTATTTTGCAGAGTCGGCATAGTCATCTGCACGACGACATTAAACACCATGGCGGCAGCGGCGATAATGAGCGCCATGCCGATCAGTTTCCTAAAACTGAGCAGGTATAATTTGAAACTCGAATCGAGGACTTTCGCAATGGTATTAGGGTGTTCGGCCAATAAACTCATCTTGTTCTCCTGCTGGAAGCATTGGGCAAAAATCTCCTAAAGCTTAGTGCAAGCCAAGGCAAATACAACCTGGGCGTTAGGTTTTACCGGAAAAGCTCCTTGAAAAACGGTATAAAAACCGTGCGATTTGGAAGTACCAAGCAATACTCTTTAGAAAACCTGGTCCAAAGCGGGACTGGTGGGATTCAAGTAGGATAAGGACGACTCTTGCTCTAATACATACAGGCCGGTTGATTAGCAATTTATACTGTTCGCACTGCGAATTCGGCATTTATCCAAAACGGCCTTGCGCCGTAATTTCGCTAACGATGAGACCACCTTTCTTACTGTCTTACAGGGCATAGGTTTAGCCTCACAAAATTGAACGCCTGCACCGACCAATTTTTTCCGCTTTCCCGCAATACTGAATTCATGGACATTCCTTCCCTGATGGCAATATGGCTTGAAGCAATTGATTTTCGAAGTCCAGCCAAGCGGCCGGAATAGTGCCGATCAGCTCGAGCCGACTATCGCCGGCCTGATCTAGCGATGAATGCGTCAATACCGCATCGCTCATATTGAAAAAGACCCAACCGCGTTCGGTTCTAACAATCGCTTTCAATCGTGCTACATCAGTGACGGACAACAATTGGTAAATTTTCATGAAATCGAAGCGAAAGTGCGGCGCGAACAGCCAGCCGCTGCTATAAAAACCATGGTTTCGATGATCGATACGGCGGAAACCGCAATCAGGCAATGACAAGGGGTTAGCAAAAAAATCGCCCTCATGATGGTTATGAACATCGGCAGTCGTGTAACGCCTGGCACCGAGCAACCAATCGTATTGCAGACGCCCCTGCTCCACAAAATTCACCGGCACATGCGGCAATTGCAGCTCCAGTAAGTATTCCTGCAACTGGTGCGCATCATTATCGCCATAGAGATCCTTTTTATTGGCGACGATCCTATCCGCCACTTGCAATTGCTGACGAAAAATATCATGTTCGCGGTAACGCGGTTCGGCAATTTTACGCGCATCGATCAAAGTCAGCGTGGCCTGCAAATCGATGATTTCGGCATACGCCCCCGTCGTCAGCATGGCTATCACTTCTCGAGGATGCCCCAACCCGGTCGGTTCGATTAATAACCTGTCAGGGCGACTTTGCTTGATCAGCTGGTTCAGGGCTACTTGAAACGGTACCCCGGCAGTACAACACATACAGCCGCCCGGCAATTCCCGAATAAATACTTTTTCGCCACTCCGACTGGAAGCCCGCAATAAATTGCCGTCGATACCAATTTCGCCAAATTCATTGACCAGCACGGCCCAGGCCTCCTCGGCCGGTTTCATGGCCAACAACCATTGGATGGCGGTGGTTTTGCCGACGCCGAGAAAACCGGTGATGATATTAGCGGGAATCGCGTACAAATCAGTTCGGGCCATGTTCAGTTTTTTCCTGGCAATGTTCGCAAATTCCGTGCAATTCCAATTGCTGACTGGAAAGCACGAAGCCGGTGTTCTCGATGCTTGCTTTCAACTCGTTCAACAATTGCTTGCGTATGCCAACCTCTTTGACCGCATGGCAGCGATCGCATATCAGAAACTGCGGCACCTGATGCTCATGTTCGCACGTGATATGGGAACAGGCGACATATTGATTGGTCGTTTCCAATTTATGCGCCAAACCGGCCTGCAACAAAAAATCCAGCATCCGGTAAGCGGACATGGCAGACAACGGTTTGCCGATATCGCACCGGTAATGCTCCGCGATATCGTAGGCCGATAACGGTTCGTCAGCCTGCAACAGGATTCTCAACACATTAGAGCGTTTATCGGTCAGCCGCAGACCGCTGCGGCTACATTCGCTTTGGGCCTTCTGCAAGGCCAATTCAACTTGACTCATACCCTTGCCTTATCAAAATTCGATACGCACCCCCATTTCGGCGCCCCGCCCGCCTTGCGGAGCCACGGTACGCAAATAGGAAACCGAATTACGGATGTCATCGTCCAACAGATTGTTCGCTTTGACAAACCATAACATATCGGCGTACCCGCCGACATGCAGTCGATAATTGGCGCCGGCGTTCAACTGCCAATAACCGTCTGTTTCGGTTTCGTTGAACCCTGGATTGTCTTGTCTTTCCGCGCGGGTCATGCGGATATTGGCGCGCCAGTCGGAATTATTCCAAGCCAGTTCCATGCCGTAACGCAACGGCGGCATACGAGGAATATCGCTGCCATCGCTGAACCGACCGCGCACATAATCGGCAAATAGCTGACTGTCCAGCTGACCGTAATCGGTGCGCCATAACGGCACGGTCACCTGGGCCTCGAAACCTTGGAATTGGGCGTCCTTCTGTTGGGTTTGATAAATCGGCAGGCAATCGCCCGCGCACGATGCCACAATGGCTTCGGCATCGTGGTCGAAAAATAGGCCGCTGTTTATTTGGGTGATATAGTCCTGTACCCAGTTTTGATACAGATTGAAATCTGCCTGCAACCAATCGCGGTCGACATGAATGCCCAACTCCAGGTTATGCGAGGTTTCTTCGATCAAATCGGCGTTACCGATTTCATAACTAGCGGTCGCCAAATGAGGGCCATGGCTGAATAACTCCTGAATATCCGGAGCCCGTTGCGAGCGGGAAAAACTCAATTTAATCGTATCCTGTTCGGTCACGCTCCAAATGGCCGCGGTTGAGAAACTGACCGGCGTATGCGAACTTTCTTGCCTATCGGTCGGCTTGATCCATTGTTGCTCGATCCGCATGCCGATTTCGTAAGTCATCGTTTCGGCATGGATATCCTGCACGGTAAACAAACCGAACGAATCGATGTTCGACTTGGGCACGACCGCCTCTTCGCCCAATGCGGAAAACTCGCTGTTTTTAGTTTGCGCGCCCACGACCCCATGATCGAAAAACAACCACGGTTTCTGGACCAGTTCGATGCGGCTTTCGAAACCTTCGTTGCTATAGACGGTCCCGGCAATACCGTTTTCCAATTCGGCGTGCTGATAATCGTTATAACCCAAACGCAGCCGCAGACTGTCGGCAAAGGCGAAGGGGTCGTTAACTTCCGCCTTCAGATCGTAACGGTTTTGCCGCAAATCGATGCGGACTTCCGCGGACTCATCCCCTTCATGTTCATGCGCGCCAGGCGGTACGCCGTAATTGTTATCCAGATGATTGACGGATACGCCGATAAAACCGCGTTCTCCGACCAAGGAAAAGCCGGCCGTGCCGCTGCGGGCGCGGGTATTGGAATTGAGCAAGCGTCCCTCGCTGCCTTGTTCGTCGTCATGCCCATGTTCTTCGTGAATGGCGGCTTCATCCAGCGCATTTCCCGGTATCTGCAGATTGATACTGTCGCGATAGAAGCCATCCAGGTGCCAGGCCAACACGCCTTTGCCGCCGTCGAGCTTGAAGGCGGTGGACTTGCCTTCGTTGACCGTGTTGTACCGTTGTTCGACGGCGCCTTGCACAATGTTTTCCGGAATGGCATCCGGGATACGGTTGTCCAGTACGTTGACGATCCCGCCGATCGCTCCGCTGCCGTATAGCAAGGTCGCAGGCCCCCTGATTACCTCGATCCGTTCCGCCCATAAGGATTCGGTGCTGTTGGCATGGTCGGGACTCAATGACGATACGTCCAGACTGCCTAGACTGTTTTGCAGCACATGCACTCGTGGGCCGGACTGGCCGCGAATCACCGGCTGGCCGACACCCGGCCCGAACGACTGGTTAGTAATCCCCGGCTCGTTTTGCAGCGTCTCGCCCACCGTCGAGGCGGCCTTCATGCGCAATTCATCGCCGCTTAAAATGGAAACCGGCAATGCGGTATTGGCCGTCGACTGCTCCAACGGCGTGCTGACGATCAGGTTGTCGAGTTCCTGCACATGTTCCGAACCAGAATATGCCGGTTGGCCGAATAAAAAAAGCAAAGCAAACAATGAAAACAAACGTAACATCGCAACAAATCCAATCCTAAAATCCTTAAGAACAAAACAATATGTTACAACATAACATTTAAGAAAGCAACAGTTTTAAGGAGTTGAACAGAAATCCCTGCGGACGCTATTCCGATAAAAATCGAAGAGAGAAAATGCTCGGAACGTTATTTTGGCAAGTCGGAGCGCCCCATCAGCCACTCGTCCACCGCCCTCGCGCACTGCCTTCCTTCGCGGATGGCCCAAACCACAAGAGATTGACCGCGGCGCATATCGCCGGCCGCAAAAACGCCTTCCACGCTGGTCTGGTAAGCATCGGAACCTTCTGTCACAGCGGCGACATTGCCGCGTTTGTCCAGCTCGACGTCGAGCTCTTGCAACATGCCCTCATGCACCGGATGCACGAAGCCCATTGCCAGCAAGACCAGATCGGCTTCCAGACTAAATTCGGATCCGGCAATTTCGGACATGCGCCAGTTGCCGGCATCGTCCCTCTGCCACTCGACCTTAATACAATTGAGCAGTCTCAGGTTACCGGCATCGTCTCCGACGAACGACTTGGTGGCCACCGACCACATTCTATCGCAGCCTTCTTCCTGGGAACTGGAAGTGCGCAGCCGGTTTGGCCAATGCGGCCAGGTCAGCCCCTTCTCTTCGCGTTCCGGCGGCTTAGGCAGAATCTCCAATTGAGTGACCGACTTGGCGCCATGACGATTGGAAGTGCCAATGCAATCTGAGCCGGTGTCGCCGCCGCCGATCACCACGACCCGTTTGTTTTCCGCGCTGATAAATTCCGCATCCGGAACATGGATGCCTTGTACCCGCTTACTGTTGGCTCGCAGGAAATCCATTGCGAAATGGATATTGTTCAGATCGCGCCCGGGAACAGGCAGGTCCCTCGGCTGTTCCGACCCGCCGGTCAGCACCAAGGCGTCGAAATCCTCGCGCAACTTTGCCATCGTAATGTCGACACCCACGTGAATATTAGTGCGAAAATCGACGCCCTCGGCACGCATCTGGGCCATACGGCGATCGATCAAGCGCTTGTTCAGTTTGAAATCAGGAATGCCGTAACGTAACAATCCGCCGATTTTGTCTTGTTTCTCGAACAACGTCACGAAATGGCCGGCCCTGGCCAATTGCTGGGAGCACGCGAGTCCAGCCGGTCCCGAACCGACCACGGCGACATGACGGCGGGTCTTGTGATGAGAGATTTGCGGCTGTATCCAGCCTTCGGCCCAGGCCTTATCGATGATGGCGCATTCGATGGTTTTGATGGTGACCGGCGAATCCTCGAGATTGAGGGTGCAAGCCGCCTCACAGGGCGCCGGACAAATCCGCCCGGTAAACTCCGGAAAATTATTGGTGGAATGCAACACGTCGATGGCTTTGCGCCAATCACCCCGGTAAACCAGGTCGTTCCAGTCCGGAATAAGGTTGTTGACCGGACATCCGGAATGGCAATAAGGAATGCCGCAGTCCATGCATCTTGCGCCCTGCGTACTGACATCCGCGTCGGTCAGGGGAACTATGAATTCGTCGTAATGAACGACACGATCGGCGACCGGTTGATAGCCACGGTCCAGACGCACGTATTCTCTGAAGCCAGTCGGTTTACCCATGTTTGCTCTCCCTTCTGATCGGTTGCTTCGGCAATTGCGGCGGTCGGCGATGTTGCGCCTCCATTTCCGTCAACGCCCGCCGATAATCGACCGGCATTATTTTGACGAATTTAGGCAGATAATCCTCCCAGGACAACAGGATACGCTCGGCCACGGAACTACCGGTGTAATGCAAATGATTGCTGATCAACTGCCGCAGTCGAATAGCATCGAAACGGGTCATGTCATGGCTGACATCGACCCGTCCCATCGTTTCCAGGTCGCCGCCCTGATGATCCATCGCCTCCAAGGCGTCGTCCTCGGCCGCGATAGGCTCCAATTCCACCATCGCCATGTTGCAATAGTGAGCAAAATCGCCGTGCTCGTCCAGAACATAGGCGATGCCTCCCGACATGCCCGCGGCGAAATTGCGTCCTGTCGGGCCCAGGCACACCATGATGCCGCCGGTCATGTATTCGCAGCCGTGATCGCCCAAACCTTCGACCACCGCCGTCGCCCCCGAATTACGCACGCAAAAGCGTTCTCCGGCGATGCCGCTGAAGTAACATTCTCCGCTGATGGCGCCGTAAAGCACGGTATTGCCGACGATAATGTTTTCCTCGGCCTGACTAGCCATGGCGGAATGTCGCGGCGGATAAATGACCAGGCGTCCGCCCGACAGCCCCTTGCCGACATAGTCGTTGGCCTCCCCCTCCAACTCGATGGTGACGCCCTTGGCCAACCAGGCGCCCCACGATTGGCCGCCGGTGCCCGTCGCCTTGATATATATCGTGTCGTCCGGCAACCCGGCAAGACCGTATTTTTCGGCGACCCGTCCGGAAAGCATCGTACCCACGGTGCGGTTGAAATTTTTGACCGGAAGCTCGATACGCACCGGTTCGCCCCGCTCCAGCGCCGGCTTGGCTTGTTCGATCAGTTGCCGATCCAGCGCCTGATCCAGACCGTGATCCTGAAGCTCCGAATTATAGACAGCCACCGTGCCGGACACGTCTGGTTTGGTCAAAAGCTTGCTGAAATCGACTCCTTTGGCCTTCCAATGATCGATGGCCCGGCGCATTTCCAAACGGTCCATTTGACCGATCATCTCGTTGACCGTGTGGAAACCGAGCCTAGCCATGATTTGCCTGAGTTCCTCGGCAACAAAGAAGAAATAATTGACCACATATTCCGGTTTGCCGGTAAATTTCTTACGCAATTCCGGGTCCTGCGTCGCCACACCGACCGGGCAAGTGTTCAGGTGACATTTGCGCATCATGATACAGCCCTCGGCGATCAAGGGCGCGGTAGAAAATCCGATTTCGTCGGCACCGAGCAACAACGCAATCGCCACATCGCGACCGGTGCGCATGCCGCCGTCCGCCTGCACGGCGATACGCCCGCGCAAGCGGTTCAACACCAGGGTTTGGTGGGTTTCGGCCAAGCCGATTTCCCATGGCGATCCCGCATGTTTGATCGATGTCAACGGCGAAGCACCGGTGCCGCCGTCGTAGCCGGCGATCGTGACGTGGTCGGCATGAGCCTTGGACACGCCGGCCGCTACCGTACCCACGCCCACTTCGGAAACCAGTTTGACCGAAATACGGGCCTTGGGATTAGCGTTCTTCAAGTCATGGATCAGTTGCGCCAAATCTTCGATCGAATAAATATCGTGATGCGGCGGCGGCGAAATCAGCCCGACCCCCGGCGTCGACGAATGACGCACTCGCGCGATCTGCTTGTTGACCTTATGTCCCGGCAATTGGCCACCCTCCCCCGGCTTGGCGCCCTGGGCGACCTTGATCTGGATATCGTCGGCATTGACCAAATATTCGATCGTCACGCCGAAACGCCCCGAGGCCACCTGTTTGATCGCGGAACGTTCCGGATTCGACGAGCCGTCCGCCAGCGGATTGAAACGTTCCGCTTCCTCGCCGCCCTCACCGGTATTCGATTTGCCGCCAATCTGGTTCATGGCCTTGGCCAGGGTCGAATGCGCTTCGTAGGAAATACTGCCGAACGACATGGCGCCAGTCGCGAAGCGCTTGACGATCTCCCGCGCCGGTTCGACCTCCTCCAGCGGCAATGCGTGATCGGCCCACTTAAACTCCATCAGCCCGCGAAAGGTCAACAACCTCTCGTTCTGTTCGTTGATCAAGGCGGCGTATTCGCGATAGGTTTCGGCACGATTGGCGCGTGTGGCATGTTGCAGCTTGGCGATCGTGTCCGGAGTCCAGACATGGTCTTCTCCGCGCAGCCGGTAAGCGTAATCGCCGCCGACATCGAGTTGATCGCTGTAGATATGCTGATAACCATAACCGGTCTGATGCCAGTTTACCGCTTCTTGGGCGATCTCATCGAGACCGACGCCTTCGACCTGAGTTTGAGTGCCGGTGAAATATTGCTCGACAAAAGCGGTGGACAACCCCACGGCATCGAAAATCTGCGCGCCGCAATAGGATTGGAACGTGGATATGCCCATTTTCGACATGACCTTTTTCAAGCCTTTGCCGAGCGCCTTGATATAGCGGGTTTGGGCTTCCTCGAAGCTCAGTTGTTCCGGCAACCGCGGCAACATTTCCTGGATCGTGTCGAACGCCAAATAAGGATTGATGGCTTCCGCGCCGTAACCGATCAACGTGGCGAAATGATGGACTTCCAATGCACTGCCGGTCTCGACGACCAGCCCCGAACTGGTGCGCAGGCCTTTGCGGATCAGGTGATGATGTAGCGCGGAGGTCGCGAGCAAGGCCGGAATCGCGATATGATCGCGATTCATGTTGCGATCGGACAGAATCAAAATGTTGTAACCTTCAAGAACGGCTTGCTCGGCCTGTCCGCACAGCTTTCTCAACGCTGGTTCCATGCCTTCGGCGCCTTGTTCGGCCGGATAGGTGACATCGAGCGTAAAAGTGCGAAACGCGCCGCCGCTATTGTCTTCGATATGGCGCACCCTCTCCAGGTCTTCGTTGCTCAATACCGGCTGTTTCACTTCCAGGCGCATGTGCTTGCCGGCCTCGTTAAGGCCAAGCAAATTGGGCCGGGGACCGATCAACGAGACCAACGACATGACCAATTCCTCGCGAATCGGATCGATGGCGGGATTGGTCACCTGGGCGAAATTTTGTTTGAAATAGGTCGACAAATGTTTGGCCCGGCGCGACAACACCGTCGGCGGATTGTCCGCCCCCATCGAGCCCATCGCCTCCTGACCGGTCAACACCATCGGGGTCAACAAAAACTTGATATCCTCCTGGGTATAGCCAAAGGCCTGTTGCTGGTTCAGCAAGGTTTTGGCGTCGGGCGCCATCGGCGCGACATCGGTCGGCAGTTCGTCCAAATTGATTTGCGTTCGATCCAGCCAGTCTTGGTAAGGACGAGCGGCGGCGAGTTCCGCCTTGATTTCGGCGTCGTCGATGATACGGCCCTGCTCCAGGTCGATCAAAAACATCTTGCCCGGTTGCAGACGCCATTTTTTGACGATTTTTTCCTCGGGAATATCCAGCACCCCCATTTCCGAAGCCATGATCACCATGTCATCGTTGGTAACCAGATATCGGGCCGGGCGCAAGCCGTTACGGTCCAGCGTGGCGCCGATCTGCCGGCCGTCGCTGAAGGCCACCGCGGCGGGGCCGTCCCACGGTTCCATCAACGCGGCATGATATTCGTAGAAGGCGCGGCGATCGTTGTCCATCAGGTTATTGCCGCTCCAGGCCTCCGGAATCAATATCATCATCGCGTGGGCCAGGGAATAGCCGCCCATCACCAGTAGTTCCAAGGCATTATCGAAACTAGCCGAATCCGATTGGCCTTCGGCGATCAACGGCCAAATTTTATTAAGATCCTCGCCCAACACCTCGGAACGCATCGTGTGGCGACGCGCCGCCATCCAATTGACATTGCCCCGCAGCGTGTTGATTTCGCCATTGTGGCAAATCATCCGAAACGGTTGTGCCAAGTCCCAGGTCGGAAAGGTGTTGGTGGAGAAACGCTGATGCACCAGGGCCAATGCCGACTGGAAACGTTCGTCTTGGAGATCGAGATAATAGTTTCCGACTTGGCCCGCCAGCAACATCCCCTTGTAGGTAATTGTCCGCGACGACATCGAGGTGACGTAATAGGCGGTTTTTTGAATGCCGGCATCGCGTATGGCATTATCCATGCGCTTACGGGTCACGAACAACTTTCGTTCGAAACCGTCTTGGTCGGGACAAGCAGGGTCTTTGGCGATGAATATTTGCCGGATCACCGGCTCAATGGCCAGCACGCTTTCTCCGAGATCGCCGTTATCCACGGGCACATCGCGCCACCCCAACACTTGATGGCCGTCTTCCCGTACATGGCAATCGACGATTTCCTCCATTTTATGCCGTTCGTCGGCGTCTCTCGGGAGAAAAATATGGCCGACACCGTAATGGCCAAGCGGCGGTAGGGTAAAATCGACGACGGCTCGAAAAAAGGCATCCGGTATCTGAACCAGCATACCTGCGCCGTCGCCTGCCTTGGGATCGGCGCCGACCGCGCCACGATGATTGATCCGCTCCAGAATCTTTAAGCCCTGCAGTATGATGTCGTGGCTCTTGCTGTTTTTGATATGGCACACGAAGCCGACACCGCAAGCATCATGTTCGTTGACAGGGTCATAGAGCCCCTGCGCGGTAGGTAAGTCACGGATACTCATGGCAGCCCTTCCCGTTACGTGGATCACATGGGTCGAGTTGAACACATCTCGCTGATTCAGATTCCAGATACAGTATGGAATAGATTCGCATTCCAAGGAAAACTACATCAGTGAAAATCGGTGTCAACAGGCTCCAGATAATCGATGATAACAATAATGGTGAAAAAACGATTGCTTTTCCCGATAAGCTATGGGAATTAAAACTCTCCCAAGCAGAAAGATGTTAGCATTCATCAGCCCATAGATTACGAACTTATCCGAAATGAAGCAAACCGAATTTGACCTTACGATGAGCGGATGAACCGTTAAGCGATATTCGATACGAATACCCGCTCCCCAGATGACGGTTGACACTAATATATGGCAGGCGCTGACAAAATTAGTGTGGATGCCGACGATAAACTTACCATCCACAAAATAGCAACAATATCGATAAGTAAAAGGACGGCGTTAACGCCATGGCCTACCGCCATTAACTGTCGGAAAAGTCGCGGGATTTGACCGATTTCCTACATCACCAAAGCGAAGTTTCATCGACCAAGGAAGCCATTAACATATCAGGCTAGCCATAATAGACAGCTTTTTGTTGGCACAAAATTCATACGCTGGCCTCTATTCTCTTTCAGTTCTAGTTTGCCACTAAGCCTGCGTCAAGCCCAGCAACGGCATCGGAAAACCAAGTACCCGCTGACGACAGTCCGACGACTGATGAGCAATACGGCAAATCTGTTCTGCTCGAATCCTGCCTGATAGCACCGTAAAAAAATACAACCAATATAGACCGTTTGTGACGAATAACAGTAGTTTTGGGGAATTTTTAGCCGACTCGCGATTATCCATGTACGCGTCTTGGATTGACTCGATTCTGGGGCTGAGCAGTGATAATGGACTTATTACTTGTAGTCCGGGCCAGGCCAGAAAAGGACAATGCTAGGCAATAAATAAATCATCTAATCGACAGGAATATTTCATGAAAAACAAAAGATATGCCTTTATGGGTATTTTTTGGCATTTTCGAGTATCGAGAGTCGCAAGGGTGCATTAACTTTCATATGGAGTTGCGTTTTATTCAAACTCTACTATACCCCATGGAATCTTTATTTAGATGGCAATGGCTGGATAGCCAAACTGTATTTAATTAACGACTGGGAAAGGTTCGCCATGATGCTGCCAATGACGCTTTGGTATTGGATCAGCATGAGGTGGGTAGATAAGAATGGGCTCTGGGAAAACCAAGCCCGACAAATATAACACGCTAGGCGTTCTCTCTAAGGCGACGCCAACTATCTCACGAAAGGGGAGCAGTAGACCAAGTTGCTAACAACTTTTTCATGGGGCCAATCGACTACTGTTTCCCTTTCGGCAAGATCTGCAATAATTTCTTGATATGACGCTCGGTCACGAAGGCGAGAAAGAATAACTGCAAGAAATTCTCGGCCTCGATCACGTCCAAGCCGAGCTTGGCCGGAATGACCTCCTTGCGGGTGCCAAACAGACGGTCCCAGATCGATAACACAATGCCATAATTACTGTCATGTTCACTGCGTAAAGTCGAGTGATGAGTACGATGCAGGGATGGAGTGATCAAAACCTTGGATATTTCGGCTTCGTGCTTGAAAGCGACATTGGAATGATGAAAAAAGATAAACAGCATTTCGATCAACTCGATGGCCAGTACCAGATAAGCTTCCACGCCTACAACGATGACGAACAAACACTTGATCACTATTTCTATGAACAAATCGAACACATGGAAACGGAATCCGGTAGTGACATTGACCGTTTTATCACTGTGATGAATCTTATGAAAACGCCATAAAAACTCGAATTTATGGGTGGCGGCATGCCAGCCATACATCATCAAGTCGAACAAAAGAAACGTTATCAGCCATTTTAGCGGACCGTTCGCCATGCCGCTTAGCAAGCCGAAATAGGAAAATTGCTGGGCAACGAAGAATAATGATGAGGCTCTTAGCGCGGTCAGAATAACGTTATTGAAAATAAACGCCGTGCTATTGGTGACCACCGAAGCCTGCTTGATACGTTTATTAACCGATTGATACGGTTTTACCACTTCCATGATCAACAACAGGCCAAAAGCGATGATCGCCAGCAGCAGTAAAAATTCGTTGAGTGAAAACGCTTCCTGATTGCTTTGAATGGCTTGTTCTGACATCGCTGAATACCGACCCTAGAAAAAAACGTTAACTGAAAATCGAACAATTCGACATTCCGATGTTTTGAATGTTCATTAGGCGCTTCTAACTTTTTTCGTTCACAAACGTTGTTTTTACAAAACTTCCTCGAGACGCCTATTAAGCTGTTGTATTTCATCTTCCGCTTCCACCTGTTGGGTGACGTCATACTGCACCCCTAAAAAATAAAGCAGATTACCCTGATGATCGAATAATGGCGTGAGTTTCAAGCGATTATAAAATAATTCGCCATTTTTTTTATAGTTGCGCAACGTGACTTCGATGGGCTTGCGCTTCCTGATCGCTTCCGCCAATTGATATCTTTCCTTTTGATCACGCTCCTTTCCCTGTAAAAAACGGCAATTTTTACCGATGATTTCGTTCTCTGCATAACCGGTCATTCTTTCGAAAGCCTTATTGACATAAACGATGGGCATGTCCTCCAGATCAGGGTCCGCCAACGTCACTCCGTTGACGCATTCGTCCAAAATGATCGATAAAATCTGGGGAATCAAGCCGGGATCTTTTTCTACAACAAACGACATAATCGACCTCTCTTTTTTGCTTAAACCGCCATGTAAATATCAACCCAGCAGTTTTTTGATATTGTCCAAGGAATTTTGCAACCCTTCTTCGATGGCGACCCGAATCAGTTTCTCAAAAGGCCGCATAAACAGTTCCAATTCCAATAGCTCGAAACGGTCCGTCAGCAGAGTCTTTTCATCGGTCAATTGGTCGAACAGATAACTATGGCGGAAAGGATGGGATAAACCTTGGCAAACTAACAATTTATCCTGCTCATATTTTTCAATTTCGAAAACGGACTCAACCTTGTGGCCTTGATCGTAACGGACTTGCTTGGCTAGCGCACCGACTTGCATCGGATTGTTGTTGATGGGTTTGAACTCGACGACTTCAAGGGCCCATCTAGGATAGTTTTCGAAAAAATGCTCGGCGACGAATGAAAATACCTGTCGAACGGGTTTATCAATTTCGATAGTGGCAGCTCCCTGGACCGGTTTATTTTTATTTAATAACCGCATCAGAAACCTCGCCCGATGACCATGACTGCAACCTCGAAGTTGGAACTAACAGCATTAGCCCACCCACTAAAAAATGGTAACGAAAAAATTTGTATATTTGCCATATTAATCATAAAGACAGAAATAAGCCATTGAAATCATGCCGAATAATAAAATTTTATTGATTCTGTTACTGTTTTCCTGCTTCGGCCGGGTCGATGCCGAACAAGTCAGCGCGGAAGCGACATTCGCCGGCGGCTGTTTTTGGTGCATGGAACCTCCTTTCGACAAGCTTCCCGGTGTTTTAAAAACGACCACCGGTTACACCGGCGGTACTCTGAAGAATCCCGGCTACGAACAAGTTTCCAGCGGCAACACGGGGCATTACGAGGCCATACGGATCCTATACGACCCGGCAAAAATCAGTTATCAACAATTGTTACAGGTATTTTGGAAAAATATCGACCCGACTGATGACCAGGGACAATTCTGTGACAAAGGTTCTCAGTATCGTTCGGCGATTTTTTATCATGACGACCAACAACGCCGACTCGCCGAAAACGCTAAAACGCAGTTGCAACAAAACAAACCTTTTCCGGGGGCGGTCAAAACCGAGATCATAGCGGCAGGCCCCTTTTACCCGGCCGAAGCCTATCATCAAAATTACTATCAGAAAAATCCGCTCTCGTATAAGTTCTATCGCTTTACCTGCGGTCGGGACAAACGCTTGACCGAATTATGGGGCAAATCAAAATAGTCTCCCGCTCCTGCACCACATTGGACCAAGCCTTCAATCATAACAGAATTGCCGTTACTTCGCGGCTAGCTGCCTATGAACAGAAATCGCCAATGGTCTATTGACACTGGCTCTACTATTAAGATTGGATTCCGGCGGCCTTGTGCGGCGTCGGAAACATAAAAACCACCGCGCCATACAATGCCATCGCCGCCAGGATCACCAAACTAAAGCCGAACTGCATCGCCAGCAACGCCGCCAAGACCGAGCTAATCACCGAAGCGCAGCCATTAATACCCCAGGCCCAGGGAATCAGTCTGCCACGGTGTTTGGCCAAGCTGTCCAGAGCCAACGGCATCGGCATGCCCATGGAAAATGCCAACGGCGCTATCAGAGTTATCGCCAATACAAACCGTGGCGTCATCGCCATACCCGCACACCCGGCAAATAGCGGCGGCAGAATCAACAAATAAACAAGACTAATCAACACGATGGCGGCGACCGCTCCCCTCACGGCGGTATGACGGCCATAGCGATTGCCAAACGCGGTCGAACAGGCGCTGCCGCAGCCGGCGAAAACCAGGAATGCCGTCAATATCGCGGAGGCGGCGAAAACCGGATGATGCAGAAACAGAATGAACTTTTGCATGAAGGCGATCTCGATAAATAAAAAAGCCAGGCCAATAGCGAAAAAATAACCAAACACATCGCGTCGCCTGACGCCGTCCTCGCCGACCACCGAGGATGATCTCGGAAGCAACAGCAACGGTCCCAATATCAATACGATACTGCTCAACACCGCGATACCTAATGTGGCGAAGATGATGAGATAGCCGCTTTCGATTAGGCTCGCCCCGCCTTTATCGAATAAATCAATCATTTCCGGCAACGACGACCAGCGGAAAAAATGCTGAAAATACGGCCTGTCATCAGTGGCCGGCCGCAGATTGAATTTGTAACGGGAGACGAAACTTTCCCGCTCCGGTCCTAGCAAGGCCTGCGTCGATTCGTAAAACAACGGTTCGCGCAACATGTTGAAGCGGTTAGCCTGGGCGGCATTTATCGCCGGCGTATAGACCAGGTCGAAATTGCGTTGTTCGCAGAATGCTTCGGCGGCGGCGATTTCCTGGCGGCTGAAAATGCCGTTTTTGACGATCAAGGTCGCCGTTTGCCAACTGCGAATTAACATGAGATGTTGGCGGGCGCTGCCCTTTTCCCGCAACACCGTCAAGGCCGTATTGAATAACTTCAACGTATCGCGAGGCGGCATCTTAGCCCAACGCGTGATCGATAAATAGCCTTCGGGCTGTAAATGGGCCAGGTAAAGCCGCAAGGCTTCGACGGTGTACAGATAATTTTCATTCAAGGCATAGAGACCGGCGGCCGCGGCATTGAACGAGTCCAATAGCGTCAATTGAATGAGACTGTAGTCTTGCTGGCGGGTATTGAGAAAATCGCGGCCGTCGCCGATATGCACGGACACTCCCGGCTGCCGGTAAACATCACTGACGAAATCATCCTCCCTCAAGGTAGTCAGTTCGACCATCTGCGGATTCAACTCGACCGCGACAATGTTTGCCGCATCATGCAATCGCGCCTGCCAGACATCGTTACCGCCGCCGGAACCGATAATTAGCACATCATCGATCTTACGCAAATGATAAGGCAAGGCCGAGGTCATTTGATCGAGATAGTCTAGTTCCTCGATACGATCGGGTCGGCGAGTGATCACCGTCATGTTATCGGCATCGGTGAAAACGGCCAGCTGCGGCAAAGGTTCGCTGCCTGAAACCAGGCTCATGCCGGGCGCATAACGAAACGGGACCCGATCGCTGGCCAATACTGTTAACATGCCCAGCGGGCCCGATTTTTCGGCGACCACCCGAGTGCCGTTAATCAGACGCGTCTGTGACAGGCTCTTGTAGGGAGAAATGTGCAAGTGCAATCCCGCCGCGCTCCATTGCAGCAAAAAAAATGCCGCCACGACGGCGATCAGATTGAACCGCTCAAGGCGTAATTCAACGCAAGCCAGCACCGCCGCGACTAAGCCGAGCACCGCGATATAAAACAATGCCTCGCGCGGCGGCACGAGATAAAGCAAGCAAACGAAGCCCAAACAGCCGAAACCAGCCCCGAATAAATCGGCCGCATACAACTTTGCCACCTCCCGCTTGAAATACAAAAACGCCAGGCAAATGGCGGTGCCGACGAAGAAGAACGGCACACTGAGGAGCAGAAAAATCAGCAATAAATAAAGTCCTTGACGCCAGTCCCACAGGATTTCCTCGGCATTGAAGGGAACGGATTGGGCCCATTGGAAACTCAATATGGCGAACAGGCTGAACAGCAACATTACGACCGGATAAACGTTCTGGAAGTATTTGAGCAAATGCCGTTGCAGCAACAGCACGACGCTGCCGCTGAAGGCATGGCCCAACAGCGCCAGGCCAATCACCATATAGGCAAAATGATGCCAATGAATGATCGAGAACAACCGCATTAACAACAATTCGTAAGCCAATGCCGCCGCCGACAACGAACCCAACGAAAAAACCGGCAAACGTGCCATCATTCACTCCATCGATTAATGGCCGCCGGTCACCGGCACGAAACGTACCGGTAAAATCTGGCGGCTGACCAGTTTGCCCTTTTCCTGCTTGGTCACCAATAACAGCTGTTGGGTCAAAAACATCGTGCCGACCGGAATGATCATCTTGCCTCCGACTTTCAATTGCTGGGTTAACGGCGGAGGAATATGACTGGCCGCCGCCGTGACGATGATGGCATCGAACGGCGCATGTTCGTCCCAACCGTAATAGCCGTCACCGATCTTGACCGTGACGTTATCATATCCCAGTCGGACCAGGCGTTCCTTGGCCTTCAACCCCAACGCTTCGACTATCTCGATCGTGTAGACCTCCTTGACCAAACCGGAGAGAATCGCCGCCTGGTACCCCGAGCCGGTGCCCAGTTCCAACACCTTGGCATCGGGGTGTAGATCGAGCAAATCGGTCATGATCGCGACGATATAAGGCTGGGAGATCGTTTGCCCGTAACCGATCGACAAGGGCCGGTTTTCATAAGCGAAGCGTCTGGAATCCTGCGGTACGAATTCGTGCCGCGGCACCGTCGCCAACATCCGCATCACTTTTTCATCCAGCTTCTCCCGATCCAGATAAAATCGGGTGGCTCTGACATTTTCCTTGATTTCGTTGACCAATTCTTGTCTCGCCATGGCGTAATCCTCCTCGGCCCGCACCGTTAGGTGAAAACAAAACAGTATCATTATCCACAGCAGCCTAGTTGGGAAATTGATTGGCCTGCTCATATCGCCCCCCTTGCAGCACGCACAGCACATATCGATAATGACATAGTAGCCCTTTTCCGCTTGGTTAGCACGAAAACCCTGGCAAAGACAAAGGCATGAACGTTATATTGCCTCTTTACCACTGCTCGTGCCGATGCCATGACGACGCTTGCGACCACTCCGCCATTGATCCGTTCACTGCAAAATCCCGCGCTTTATCCGCATGAGGCTGACGATATCTTACTGATCGAAACCCACATTTCCTGGGTCATACTAGCCGGAAACCATGCCTACAAGATCAAGAAGCCCCTGGACCTCGGCTTTCTTGATTTTTCCACGGTGGAAAAAAGGCACCACTATTGCCTGGAAGAACTACGTCTCAACAAGCGATTGGCGCCCGACATTTATCTCGATGTGGTCACGATAAACGGTAGCGAAAGCCGCCCTAAGCTAGACGGTCGCGGCGCGGTAATCGACTATGCCGTCAAGATGCGCCGTTTCAACCATCATCGAACCTTCGACCATTTATTACAACGGCAATTGCTCACGGCCGAACACATCAGGCAAACGGCCCGAATCATTGCCGAATTTCATGACCGGATTACGCCCGCTGCGGACGCATCCCGCTATGGGCTCCCCGATACCGTAATGCAGCCCGTCAGAGAAAATTTCATGCAGATCGAGCGTTTGCAGGAGATAGAACATCCCGGACTGCTCTCTTCGCTGAAACAATGGAGCGAACGCGC
The DNA here is from genome assembly GCF_000733935.1 of Methylomarinum vadi. Taxonomy (NCBI): domain Bacteria; kingdom Pseudomonadati; phylum Pseudomonadota; class Gammaproteobacteria; order Methylococcales; family Methylococcaceae; genus Methylomarinum; species Methylomarinum vadi. The sequence continues at coordinate 340,724 of NZ_JPON01000001.1, read as the reverse complement.
ATTCATCGCCCTGCAACCGGCTTTGCTTCAACGCAAACAGGACGGTTTTATTCGCGAATGCCACGGCGACCTGCATTTGGGCAATATCGTCTTGATCGACGACACTCCCGTACCGTTCGACGGAATCGAATTCAATCCAGCCCTTTATTGGATAGACGTGATCAGCGAAGTAGCCTTCCTGGTCATGGATCTCGCCGACAATTGGCGCATTGATCTGGCTTTTCGTTTTCTGAACGATTATCTACAACATACAGGCGATTATGCCGCCCTCAAATTACTCCGCTTCTACCTGGTCTATCGCGCCATGGTGCGGACCAAGGTCAGCGCCATTCGCGCCTGCCAGCCCATCGACAACAAACAACGACAACAAGCCGAAGAGGCCTATCGCACCTATTTGCGCCTGGCGAACGATTTTACCCAACCGCCTTCCCCCCGCCTTTGGTTGATGCACGGCATTTCCGCTTCCGGAAAAAGCTGGTTGTCGGAACAAATGCTGGAACGTCTGCCGGCCATCCGTATCCGCTCCGATGTGGAAAGGAAGCGGCTGTTTCCCCCGGCTTCGTTTCAGTCAAAGCCTGCCGGTTTCGGACAGGGCCTTTATAACGCCGACGCCACTCGGCAAACCTACGACCGCTTGCTGCAACTGGCAAGAACCATATTGGCCGCCGGTTTCGACGTCATCGTCGACGCCACCTTTTTACAACGGCAACAACGCCGGCCGTTTTTAGAGCTGGCCGAAATAATCGGGGTACCCATCGCAATCATTCAAACTATTGCCGACCAGGAAATGCTGGATCAACGTCTGCGGCAGCGGGCTCAACAACTTGACAATGTTTCCGATGCCGACCGCGAGGTGCTTCGGCATCAATTGCAAGCCCTACAGCCGTTAAGCGACCTGGAACTGAACTATACTTATCGCATAGACACCGGCCGTGCGGAAACCCTAACCCAGTTTTGGAATTATCTCGATGAATTCAAACACTGAATCTTTAACTTACAAAGCCATTCTTGCCTTTATTTGTGCATTATTGGACGTTTCCTTGTTGCCCGCTCCCGCCCAGGCGGAAATTAACGGCCTCACGGGAGGGAAAGCCGTCGACCTGTATTATTTTTGGTCCAGATATTGCCCGCATTGCCGGGAAGCCAAACCGTTCATCGAAAGTCTGCCGAAAAAATACGCCTGGCTGAATGTGCACAGTTACGACCTGGTCGGCAACCGGGCCAATCAACAACGCTACTTGACGATGGCCGAACAACTGGGGCAACAAGCCAAATCGGTCCCCGCCTTCATATACTGCGGCCAAATGATGGTCGGCTTCGACAGAGCCGATAGCACCGGCCAACAGTTGGAGAAGAAATTACTGGAATGCTACCGCCAACACAGCCGGCCGTTGACCGAGTTACCGCAACAATTCACTCTGCCCGGCTTGGGTCAGGTCCATTATCAGGATTTTTCCCTGCCGGTTTTCACGTTGATTATCGCCGCGCTGGATGCCTTCAATCCCTGCGCCTTTTTCGTGCTGTTTTTCCTGCTCAGCCTAATGGTCCATCACCGTAGCCGCATCCGTATGCTGACCGTCGGCACGACATTCGTCGCCTGTTCCGGCATTATGTATTTTCTGTTCATGGCCGCCTGGTTGAACCTGTTTCTAATCACCGAAGAATTGATGTTCATCACCGCGATTGCCGGCTTGGTTGCATTTACCTTCGGTCTGATCAACATCAAGGATTTCTTTTTTTTCCAACAGGGTGTTTCGTTGTCATTGTCGGATTCGGCCAAGAACAAACTGTTTGCCCGTATCAGAAGCTTGAGCCAGACCGGCAGTTGGCCAACCATGATTCTCGCCACGCTGGTCCTGGCCGTCGCCGCCAACAGTTACGAACTGCTATGCACCGCCGGCTTGCCGATGGTGTTCACGCGGGTACTGACGCTTAACGAACTAAACGTCACACAGTACTATCTTTATTTGTTTTTTTATAACCTCATCTATGTCATTCCCTTACTGATGATTGTCTTCGTGTTCACGATGACATTAGGCAGCAAAAAACTATCGGAACAGGAAGGACGCCTATTGAAGTTATTGTCCGGCAGCATGATGCTGGGGCTCGGAACGATCCTTCTGTTGAAACCGGAATGGCTCAGCGATATGTCGGTGTCGGTGTCGGTGATTTTCGCGGCGATTCTGTTTACAGCGCTTGTGGCATTGCTGGAAAAGCTGAAAAAGAATCAGGCGCATGGTTCATGACTTTTCACTATCGGTTATTACTCATGCATCGATGCGAAATTAACGGGATGAAAATAAAAGAACACAAATCGATTTAATTCTTTGATCACGGCATTTCAGTTTCAACTCGAACTGGCATCTACCGGAACAGTCGGCTCAGGCTTAAACGAGTCGGAAAAAGCCGCATAGATTTTCCGCTAACCTCTAGATTGACTCACTCGGAAATTTACGGCTTTTGTTCGTCTGGAAATAACGCATTATTCATCGGGTTGAGCTCCATTCGCAAAGGACCACGGCCCCCTGGGTCGTTACACTCATCATTTGCCCTAGGAAGAACACCTTAAGCCTGATGTCCCAGAACCCAACAACGATGATTTTGTGGTCAAAATGCCCCATGCGCTGAAAACCAAACAAGGCCGAGCCGTATGTGGTCAACGCAAATGCACCGTCGAGCCCATGTTTGGGATCATCAAAAAGATCATAAGCTTTCGCCAGTTCTCGTTAGGAGGTCTGCAAGCGACAACCGGCGAATGGAAACTGGTGGCCATGGCCTACAATTTGAAAAGAATACATATATTAGTTGCAGGACAAACAGGGAAACCAATCAAACTCCCAACGATAGGCGCCGAAAGACGGCAAAGCCTCCTTTTTTTACCCAGAAACCCGCGCGGTAATCCTTATTAAAGCCGGTTTAAGCTCAGGCTGGGACGGATTCCACCATAAGTTAGACTGCCAATTACGTTGTTCGGCAAACTCCTAAGCTTGAATCCTTGCTTTTTGATCACCGGTGAATTTTAAATCCGCACATCCTCTAAGCGAACCTAATTCATGGTAGATTATTCTCATGATATATTTGTCCCGTTCCGCTCTTAGTTGCCGAAACCAGGGAAAAGGCCACGCCTAACGCTCTTAACTCTTCTTTCCCTCGGACAGTCAAGTCGGAAATGAAGCGAAACTGTTGGCGCGGATCGATCGGATAGGCCTTGAGCCGATACCGCGTTCCCCAAGGATGTTCCTGCACGACAACCGCAACCGGCTCATCGTAACGAAGGTACGGGCTGGTCAGGGCAACATCCAGTAATAACTGTTCGACCTGACTGGCGTCATGATCGGGATGCAAGTAGAAATCGGCGGCACACTGCAATTTCGGCGTTCCGTTATTGGCATTGGCAATGGCCTGGTTCCATAGTTTCAAATGCGGGATCGTGACCACAGTATCGTCCGGTGTGACGAGTTGTAACGTACGTATGCCGACGTGGCTAACTTCTCCGTATATGCCGTTTATTTCGATCCAATCGCCATTACGGTAGGGCCTTTCCCCAACCGCAACCACCCCAGCAATGAGACTAGCGGCATAATCTTTCAAGGCAAAGCCCAATGCCAGGCCCAGTGAACCGAGAACGGCAATCATGTTTTGCAGCGAAGGCTCAATTACGCGCGGCACGACCAGCAGGATGGACGCAACGATAAAAAACAAGCGTAATAAAGGGACCATGGCCAACAGAAAGAAGCGCGGCTTGCCGTGCAAGCGATTGGCGACCCAAGGTAACAATTTTTGCGTCGTTATGATCAGCAACCCGGCGCCGATCACGATCAACAACAACTCCAGGATCGTGCTGCTATCCGGGGTTTTAAAGATCTGCGCAAGCTGCTGGTTTTCCATGGCAACTCCTTCTAAAAAGCATCAAGCATATAATCGCGGGAGCGCAAGTAATCGCGCACGCTGATATATCCCAGCGGGGTGATTTGCCAGTAATCATGGCGCAAGGCAACGATTCCCATGTCTTTTAAGCGTAATAATAAAGACATGATGCGATGATGGGGCAAAGGAAGAAGCTGAGTCAAGACGGCTTCAGGCAAGCCGTTATGCAATAGCAACACATGCATGATGAAGGCCATATCCTCAGCCTTTTCACTGGGCAATACCGGTTCCTTAGGCATATCGGCCACCCAAACGCACCGCTCCGCGGCATCTTGCGCCAAGCGAGGCGGATTTTGCTCTTGCTCAGACTTTCCGTGTTGCCGTTCCGACTCCGGTTCCGCCTTCAATCTTTCCCGCCAATACATTCTGGCAAGACCGACATTACCACGACAATAAACGGCGAGCTGGCTCAATTCGGGACTGATTTCGTGCTCTGCGTCGGATGCTTCCAGCGCTATGATTTTGCCGTTACCGGCATTCCTGAATAAAACACTTTCGCCTTCGTTATCGACGGCCAAATGAAAAAAAAGACGGCTAAGACGCGCGCCGTCAAATCCTTGCACTGTTAAAACATCCCATTCTGGAAGGGGCCAAATGCGTTGCAAATAAATCCATGCCCAACTATCGCAACCAATGACTCCGTTACCAAGTTCTCCCCGCAAAACCATTTCGAACAAACGCCGCATTAATTTGAGTCCTTGCGCATGCCGTAAATAACAAGACTCCAAATGCGGTAACACCCATAACCGTCCTGGTTCAGGCCAATCTTTAAACCAAGCCGAACATGAACCCAGAATCTGCTCGAGCGAAGGAGGGGCGACCACATGAGCGCCATGCCGACTCGCCCATGCCGTCAACATTCGGCAATGCCCTGAATAGGGCGGACCGACGACGAATTTAACCGAATTGTCCGCAGTAGAGATCCATTCTTCCTTGTCTATTGCCCTATCGAACGCATCGACCGCACGGCCCCAATCGATCTCTTTCACCACACGGTCGAGATGCTCCTGCGACAAGGGCTGCAGCTCGCTCTCCTTTTTCAAGGGTGCCAATTCCTCCGTTTCAAGACGCAGGAAGAAACGTTTGAACGAAACCCACTTTAATCGTGCCGCGCTGGCACCACTGACTTTCGGCAGGCGATAATCGTTCAGGCGGACAAACTCCCATAACGAAGGAGTCTCAGAAAAATTTTGGTTTCCCGACGAAAGATCTTTATTTAGCATGTTGGCACCATATAAGACCTTGACAAACTCCGAATAGCGGGCGGATGATGATAATGTAACCTGGATAATAGCTGAAGGGAACGGAATTTTTAGCTAATACTAATATCTTGAGGAGAGTAGTATGAGCAAGCGAAGTGAATATGTAGAAAAAATGAAGACCACATTAGACAAATGGAATGCCGATATCGACAAGCTGGAAGCTCAGGCCAAAATTGCTCAGACCGACATAAAGGCCGAATTTCATCAACAAATCGATGCCTTAAAAAAACAACGTGATGAAGCGAAGGCTAAACTGAAATCGCTTGAATCCGCAAGCGACGAAGCCTGGGAAGACATCAAAGCAGGCTTTGAAACGTCCTGGACATCAATGAATTCGGCATTGAAATCGGCTTTTTCTCGATTCAAATAAGAAACCGAGCCGACAAAACCATCCATTCCCTGCGAAAGAAATCTCGTTAGCTAAAGCACCTCGATTTATGTTCGAGGCGAAATTCCGTCCTTCGTTTAATTGCCACCCTGCTTTACAAAGCTTCCTTCATCGTGCGGCCGGTTGATTTTGTTCATTCCGATAAGTTATTGTTAACCGGATTCTTTTTACTCATCATTTTGAAACATTTGTCATGCCGAAGTCAGCAATTCATTTTAAGCCTCCTTCCATTATCAACAAGGATGACGGCACCCCCAGAAAAGTAGGGTACGAATTGGAGTTTTCCGGTCTCGATCTTGAACAGGCAGGCAAGGTCTTGCGCGATGCATTAGGCGGCAATCTAAGGCAGCTGTCCGCTGCCGAGAGCGAACTCACCGTCGATGAATTGGGAGTTTTCCATATCGAGCTGGACTGGAATTTTTTAAAACGCAAGGCCGAGGAGAACGAACAAAAAGAAGAGAATGGTGAATGGATCGATCTACTGGCCGAGGCGGCCAATAGCCTTGTGCCGATGGAGATAGTCTGTCCGCCGATCGCGATAAACGACCTGCAAGCGCTTACGCCAATGGTTGTCGGGTTACGCCAAGCCGGCGCCGTAGGCACCGAGGAATCATTACTGGCGGCATACGGGGTGCATATCAATACCGAACTGCCAAGTCTTGATGCGGAAACCTTAAGGGCATACCTTAGGGCATTCTCGCTACTGCAATGGTGGCTGGTGGATGCACACGATGTCGATGTCGCCCGGAAAATGAGTCCCTACATTGATCTTTACCCGGAAGCCTATCTGAAAAAATTGTTCACCGAGCCACAGCCGACACTGGCGCAGATTTTTGCCGATTACCTTGAACACAACGCCAGTCGTAACCGGGCCCTGGATATGCTGCCTTTGTTCGCCCATATCGATCAAGAGGCGTTACGAAGGGTCGTTGACGATCCGAAGATCCAAGCCAGACCGACCTTCCATTACCGTTTGCCTAACTGTCATATCGAACAAGAGGACTGGTCCTTGGCGGACTCCTGGAATACCTGGTGGATCGTCGAACAATTAGCGCAACGTCGGGATGACCTGGAAAATCTATGTAACAACTATCTGCAAGCCTCAAGGCCTCTAATCGGCGTCAACCGTCAGGAATGGGTAGAATTTATTGATCAATGGCTAAAAAAGCACGTGTTGGCGTAACCGGCAATGCGCGGCGCTGGGCTCCGAGTTGGTGGTGCACCGCTCTGGCCTTGCGCCTAGCCGGCGCAGTGCCTGAACGTATCAGCACTCAGCATCGACCCAGCGGCAAGCCCTTCGACGCCCTGATCATCGGCGGCGGCAATGACATCAGTCCTGAGCATTATCACGGTGACATTAGCGCCAAGGTCAAACTCGATCCCAAACGCGACAAATTGGAGATCGAGTGGATTCATAAGGCCTTGGACAAAAAAATCCCACTGTTAGGGATTTGCCGTGGCGCCCAATTGATTAATGTGGCGCTTGGCGGATCGCTTCATCAAGACATTCGCCCGCTACGTAAACTTACTTATAACCGACCTGGACTGCTGCCGACCAAACAAGTGCAATTACAACCCGACTCGGCTCTGGCGAAAATTTGTGGAAAAAGCCATTTGCGGGTTAACAGCCTGCACCATCAAGCTATTAAAAGAACGGGAACAAGACTCAACGCGGTGGGTTGGGACCTCGACCGTATCATCCAGGCGGTGGAAAGCGATAGGTCGACTCGCATCATAGGGGTTCAATGGCACCCGGAATACCTGATTTACCTGCCTTCGCAATTTTCAATTTTTCGTTCTCTGTTACAACATTGTAAATGATTACCTCTTATTTGATATTATTTGGCTCCGCCTTTCTGGCAGCGACATTCGTGCCCTTCTACTCCGAAGTCATCTTATTCGCCTTGCTGCGTGAAGGCGGCGATCCCTACTCCCTGGTAATGACGGCTACGCTCGGCAACACACTAGGCGCGGTCGTGAATTGGTTCATGGGGCTCTATCTGCTGCATTTCCAGGACCGTCGTTGGTTTTATTTCAGCAAGAAACAAATTGAAAAGGCTCAGCGCTGGTATCAGAATTACGGCTTTTGGTCGCTGTTACTCGCCTGGATGCCTGTAGGCGGAGACGCTTTGACATTGATCGCCGGAATTATGAAGGTAAGGTTATGGTTGTTTCTAACGCTGGTTGGTTCCGGCAAGGCGCTACGCTATATCGTCATCGTTTATCTGGCCGAACAATCGCCGCTATAAGCTTGCCATTCAACACGATCAACTTTTAGTCGTTCACTTCGAGAAACAACTGCCGAACGGCATGATGTGAAGAATGAGTGGGCGGGAATAGCCAAATCAACCTCTAAACCAATCGATTGCATTGGTCGGGACGGCGGGATTCGAACCCACGACCCCTACACCCCCAGAGTATCGAATACACATCCCACCCTGTTTCAATTAATTTCAAAAAATACCTATAATACTAGAATTATCAATGCATTGCTGTATACTTAGGCTATATGTTGTTTCACTCAGTTCTGGCTAATTTCAATTGTTGTTTTTAGCCAGTTTTTTAGCCACAGCATAAAAAAACCGGATGATGCCGCAAACATCACCCGGTTTAGCCACCGATGATAAAGAGAGGTATCACCAATGGCGGAAAAAATTATAGCACCCCCCAAAGGCTTGACCGATGCCTTTATCAAGAATCTAAAACCACAAGATAAACGTTATGACGTTGCCGACAAATCATGTCATGGCTTACGTGTTCGCGTTGGAACAACCGGGAAAAAATCCTTTGTCTGGTTTTACAATGATCCTGAAACCAATAAGCTGAAAATGCTTACCCTTGGCAGGTATGGTGACGGCGACAGCCAACTTACATTATCAGCAGCAAGGAAGGCCCTGGAAACGGCGAAAAAGAAACATGATGCTGGAGAGTTAAACGCGACAACCAACGTGCCGAAAACAGTCGAGGAATTATGCGCTGTTTTTTATCAAGATAGGATACTTCCCCACCTTCGCCGACCCGAAGCTGTTAAGCAAGTCATAGACCACGACATAAACACCGTATTGGGCCGAAAACCATTAGCCACCCTATCTACCGTGGCGGTTGTCAATTGCGTTCAGGTCGTCGTTAAGCGCGGCGCAATCGCTCACGCCGGCAAGGTCACATCGATTCTGAAACAACTTTTCAAATTTGCCGAGGGGCGTGGATATATCGACCGATCCCCAGCCTACGCCTTGGACAAGAAAGATTTAGGCGTTGTCCTGAATAAGCGCGACAGATGGCTTAAAACCGAAGAATTAAAGCCGGTATGGGACGCAATCAGCGAAGCCCCTAAGATGTCCCTACCCGTCAAGAACGCCCTAAAAACGCTCATGCTGACCGGTGTGCGCACTGGGGAGCTATTACAAGCCGAATGGTGCAATATCGACCTGGAGCGACGGGAATGGTTTATTCCAAAGGAACACACTAAGACCTTTTCGGAATGGGTGGTTCCGTTAACCGACGAGATTTGCCAGCTTATTGAAGAATTACAGGGAATCGACCCGGTTTATGTTTTCCCCGGTAAAAACGGTCAAATCACCGACAAGGTGTTAGGCCGGGCCATGCGCCGATTATTTGAATGCCAGGCCTTGACCATTGACCGCGCAACCCCGCACGACTTCCGGCGCACAATCCGCACCCACTTGGAAAAACTAAATGTTCAGCCGCATATTGCCGAAAAATGCCTGAACCATTCCCTTGGCGCAATCAACGCAGTTTATAACCAAAACAGCTACCTGGATGAACGGAGGGAAGCGTTGGAACGCTGGTCACGGTTCGTGATGTTACAAGTTAACCCACAAACTAATGTGGTTCCGATTCGAAATGTCGGATAACCTTATTTCACGCAATTTATCGGACATAATTTATGCAAACACTTCGTATTAGCGATGAAGCTGCAACCAAGCTTCAAAAGATGGCTGAAAAGGCCCATGTATCAAGCGTTGAGTTGATCGAGCGCATTATCCAAAAATACAGCACCGAAGAAGAAACGCCTAAAAGCTTTGCCGACTTTGCCGGAGCATTAGCCGACTCACCCAACTTTCAGGGCGATCCGGTGGAAATACAACGGAAAATGCGCGATGAATGGGATTAAGTTTCTGACCGACACCAATATTCTGATCGGGCTGACAAAAGGCCATGCGCCAGCAGTAGACCGGTTACGTGGTATTGCTCTGTCCGATTGTGCATACAGTTCAATTACTCGAATGGAATTGCTTGGATTTCCTGGTATTACCGAACTGGAAGAGCAAGTGATAAATAGCTTGCTGAAACAAATGACGCATATCGGCATTGATACGACTATTGAAGACGCCACGATTGAATTGAGGAAGCAACATCGTATGAAGCTTCCGGATGCGATTATCGCCGCGACCGCCCTCACCTACCGTCTTGAGCTACTTACTCTGGACAAGACGCTGGGCAATAAGATGTAATGAGTTGACCGGGCTAGGCTGATCCCCGAACCGCTGGATTCATCACCCAGCTTGCCCGGTTATCCTTTCAGTGATGATGCACTTTGATGGAGTGCTCTATGGCAAAATTACCATTTACATTTAATCTTGAACTATTTGACGCAAAGGTTTCTTTTGAAAATGATGGGTTGAAAGGCTTGGCTGAATATATCAGACGCGATGAACCGCTATCACGGGAGACAAAGGAATTTATAGCTGATGTCATGGAGGGCAAAATCATTAGGCCCCGAGGGCAACAACCAAATAAAAACCTACTTCGTAATTGGGATATTGCATATGAGATAAATAAGCTTCTAAGACAAAATACTGATCTTAACCTCACTTCAAACGCCAATTCCAACGGAGCAGCAGAAATCGTAGCATCCAAGTACAAAGGTGTAACCGAGGATTCCGCAATTAAAATCTACCAAAAGCTTAAGAGCTTAATCGAGGAATCAGAAGAAATATAAATTTGGAAACAAATCAGTTTTTGTTTCCATGACAGGTAAATAGCAAATTCTTATCCTTAACCCATCGAAACTCAACAAAACGATGACAAACGAGGACAAACGATGGGAACACCAGCACCACACCAATCCGTAAGATACCGCATTACAGACCGCAAATTTCAAGCCCAGAGCGGTTTATCCAGAACAACGATTTGGCGATTGTCAAAAACCGACCCAACCTTCCCCAAGCCAGTTTACATTCGCGGCAAAAAACTTTGGTATCAAGATGATGTTACTCGCTGGATAAATTCTGTTGAGCAAACAGTAGCGCCAGCTAACAACCTTATGGAAAAAATGGCGTAACGCGAAAACCAAAAAAAAGCCGCCATGCGTCACATCGCACCAGCGGCTCTGAATTTCAACATCAATAAAAACAAAAATATCAACCAATTTCCGCAGGAGTGGTTAAGGTCGATAGGGAGATTATATTATGGCCTATTTTGGCTTTGAATTCGACCCTTCAGAACATGAGCCGTACCAACCACCGGCGGCGAATCAACCGACAAACTCTTACTCTGGATATGAAATTACTTCAGAGGCAACACGTCATCTTGAATCACACGGGCTTTTAATCTCCGGGCACATCAACACGGATGGCGAATGGCATAGAGTAAAGCACGCCAACGACAAACGAGGAAAGAAAACAGGTTTTTATATTGCCTCCTGGATCGGCAACCATTTGTATGTCAATTTTGGCACCTGGAATGATGAAGTCCCGCGCCAGAACTGGAGCAGTTGGCATAAAGACCGGCCTCAGATGTCGCCTTCAGAAATTGGGCATCATCAAAGGATTCAGGCAGAAGAGAAAGCTCGATCCGACGCCAAAATACAAGCAGTTCACGACGCTACTGCGGAAAAGGCAAAACAAAAGGCTGAGGAACTGGAGCCGGCAAAAAACCACCGGTATCTCGAATTAAAAAAAGTCAAAGCTTTCGGGGATGCAAGAATTGAAGGCGTCAATTTGGTTCTCCCCCTGCGAAACGAACATGGAGAAATCAGGAACTATCAAACCATCAACATGGATGGTAAGAAAAGATTCCCATTTGGCGGAGAGAAAAAAGGTTGTTTTTTTGTTATTTCAGGGTCGGAATTTGAATTGGCAATCTGTGAAGGCTATGCGACAGGCGCCAGTTATCACATGGCAACTGGCGCAACGGTTTATGTCGCGTTCGATTGCTATAACCTGGAAACAGTCGCGCGAATGGTCAGGATCAAACATCCCGATACCAATATCACGATTTGCGCCGACAACGATCGATATAGAAAGGATGGAGCTCTCAGACCGGAAAACGAAAATTCCGGGATTCACCGCGGCAAGGCAGCAGCGAAAGAAATAGGGGCGATTTGTATTTGGCCGGAATTCTGGCGCAGCCATGAGGAAAATTATCAGTTCGACGAAAACGGTAAACCGCGCACGGACTTCAATGATTTTCACCAAGTATTCGGCCTGGATGCGATCCGAGGCGTTTTGAATGCGGCCAGACAAGACCCCAAAAACGAAGGGAAATTTGTTGAGCCGCTATATTGTCAACCAGCATCCTTATTCGATGGCAAACCCGTCAAAGAGCGAGAATGGTTATGGCCCGGTATTATTCCAACAGCGCAAACAACCATTTTCTACGCTTCCGGCGGTACTGGTAAGTCGTTAGCTACTCAACAGTTACAAACCGCCGTTGCAACAGGAAAGAAGTTCTTGGGCTTCGATGTTAAACACGGCCCTGTCCTTGGTATCTACTGTGAGGACACATTTGACGAACTCCACAGGCGACAAGAAGACATCAATAACGCTCTTGGCGCTTCCTATAAAGAATTAGGTAACTCGCACCTTTGCAGCCGTGTTGGGTTTGACAATTTACTGATTACCTTTAGTGGTGACAGAGGCGAATTAACGCCTTTCTGGCATCAATTACACGGCGAAGTAAAACGCATTCGCCCCATCTTGGTGATTGTCGATACCGCCGCTGATACATTCGGCGGAAATGAGAATATTCGCCCACAAGTTAGGCAGTACATCCAACGATGCTTAACCAATATTGCCACCGAATTTAATTGTGCCGTTCTCCTATTGGCCCACCCCTCACAGACAGGTATTAATAGCAACAACGGTGACGGTGGTTCCACCGCTTGGAGCAATACCGTTCGCTCTCGCCTTTATTTAACCCGCGACGACAAAACCGGAATAGTCACACTGGAGCTTAAGAAAGCCAATTACGGCAAGACCGGTGAAAAAATAGAAATGGTTTGGCAAAACGGAGCCTTTGTTCCCAACCAGGGAATTCCGAATTTCGTAAATTCCGAACTCAAAAAAGAACAGGATGAAATTGACGCTCTGTTTTTAAGTTTATTGGATGAATTTAATGCCCGTGGACAATCGGTTTCCGATCATAAGCAAGGTCATTATGCTCCCAAAGAGTTTTACGACATAGTGAAAAGTAGAAGCCTCAAGTGGAGTAAAAAACAGCTTGAGGAATCGATGAAGCGGTTATTTGATACAAATGTCATCCATGTGGTTGAAAAACGCAGGGGGCACAGTAAAGAAATAACCCGGAGATAAAATAATTATTAAATTTCAATGATTTATAGAACACGGGGCAACTCGGCAAGCAACATGGGGCAGTCAGTGTGACGACTTCCCAAAATTCTGCCGAGTAGGTCTGCAAGTTATTGATTTTGTTAAGCCCCCCGTGTTCGTGCCGACTTTGCCGGGTTACACGTAAGCTATTGATTTTTATAGTGCCGGGTTAGGCCCCAAGTAGTCTTATATATAAATATATAAATCCGCCCCTATAGGGCGGCGGATTTTATCAAGACAGAATCACCCGCCCGATATGCCGGAATGAAGAAAACAGAAACAGTAGCCGATTGGAAATTCTCAATATGAAAAAATCACAAACAATCACCTTCCATATCAATTCCGATTCCTGGAAACAGATCCCTGGAAATTACAGACTGGTTTCCTATAACGCTCCGAACGTTCACTCGGCCCTATTACCGAATTCAATTCACTAACCACAAAGCAGGAATCTCCATGATTGAAATTTCACAAGACGGCAAAAGCGCGATGATCGACCGCGAAACCCATAACCGACTGACCCAGGGAACCCGGTTCCAAAGATCGATGAATCTTTTGGCCGAACTGGATAAAACATCGACATTGATGGAAGTCGCATTTATGAAGGCGGCTGGTATGAATCGACAAAAGCGAAGAATTCAGTTGAAACAGCTTCGCAAAGGTCGGGCTGATTTCCTTCGCAAGAATCCCCCGCCAATGGAGGCTGTCGTAAAAGCCCCCCAACCAGCTACATACGGTAAAATAACCCTATCCAAACCTATTAGAAATAGATCAATGGCAGCCGAAGTGAACATTAGACCCGTCAGGACATTGTATAGCGCCAAGCAATATTCGCTATTCGATGAATGCGAGGTTGAACCGTTACCTGAGTTGATCGCTCAATCGATCTCGAGCGAACCGATGGCCCGTTTTGAAGCGCCCGACCCGCGCGGCTTATCGATCAACGGTAAACCGCTCGGCGAACATCTGGAGCACGCCGGCTTAACCATCCCGTTGAAATTGCGCCCCTTCCTGCAATCGCTATCCTTCGCCGAGTTCGAAGCCCGTTATCGGCCCGGCGGGCGTCCGCCGTATGCGCCACGTGCGATGGTGGGGATTATTCTCTACGGCCTGTTACAAGGCATCAGCAGCCTGCGCGACTTGGAGCGTTTAGCTCGAGCCGATGTGGGGTGTTGGTGGCTAAGTGGCGGTATCATGCCGGATCACTCAGTCATTGGCCGTTTCGTCCATCAGCATGCCGAATCATTGACGACCGAATTTTTCGATCAACTGGCGCGTCGTACTTTGAAAGTCACAGGCTCAGGCACGACGACGTTGGCGGGCGACGGTACCGTGATCGAAGCCATGTCCTCCCGGTTTCAATTGATGAAGGAAGAAGCGCTCAAGCAAGCCTTGGCGCAAGCGCAGGAAGCCGCGCAAGCCAAACCCGACGATGCAGCGGCAAGCAAGCGGTTGAACCTATTGGAACAAGCCCAAGCCGAGCTAAAGTCTCGCCAGCAAAAACAAGCCGCCAAAGGCAAAGATCCGGCCAAGACCCAAGTACAAAGCAACGAGCCGGAGGCGGTATTACAGCCGCAAAAGAACTCCAAAGACTTTCGCGGCAGTTATAAACCGTCGGTATTGGCGAACGACAATCGAGTGATCGTGGCTTGCGACGTTCATCCTTCCAGCGAAACCGAGGTGGTGCCGGGCTTACTGGATCGCGCCCAAGCCATGGGAGGCGTCGAAACAGCTCTGTTCGATGCTGGCTATTTCAGCAATGGCGTCTTGGATACTGCTGAGCAACACAACATCGAATTGCTTTGTCCGGAAGGCCAAAGTGAAGGAGACGATTGGAACAAACAATCCAACAAACAAATCCCCAAAAGCCGCTTTATTTATCAGGCCGACGACGACACCTATCGCTGTCCGGGGCAACAACGCTTGACTCGCCGTCACACCTGCAAAGGCGGTAAAAGTGGCCGCGCTTATACCGTCTACGCCTGCGATGCCTGTTCAGACTGCCCGCTGAAATCCCAATGCACGCGTAGCGAGAGTGGTCGCACCCTCAAACGCTATGACAGCGATACACAAAAAGAAGCCCTGCGCCTGAAAATGGACCAGCCCGAACCTCGGCAACGCTATCGACAGCGGCAGGCCATGGTGGAGCCCGTCTTCAGTCAGCTACGCGGTCGCCAAGGTTTGAATCGCTTTCGCCGTAAAGGTTTGGCGGGTGTCAAAGTAGAGTTCGCCTTGCACGCCATGGCTTACAATCTGAGCCGCGCCTTAGTGGCAGCTCTTTTTCGTGCTTTATATCATTGGCTTAGCCGGTTTATGAGCTCGTTTGACCGAATGGTCGACATTTGGCTGAGTTACACTACTGACTTGCCAACTTCGCCGACCGTGGAAAATACGGCCGGTTTCCAGTGGTAAATCAAAGAAATTGGGGTTTTACGACGCCCGAGCTATTGTCAAATCTGGTGTATAGAAGAGAATCAAGCGGCGTCCTGTTTTTGATCTCCCGTTTGTTTAATACCGTCGACGAATTTCACGCCGGTAATCACATCGGCTAAATGTTTATAGCCCCTAAGCCGAAACCATCTTCTCTGGGCTGTTTCGATCAGTTTAAACGCCATCGCCAACGTGGTTATCCGGCTGCCGCAATTCTTGGTCTTAGTCGTTCTCAATCTCACCGTAGCAAAGACGGACTCGATCGGGTTGGTCGTTCGAATATGCTGCCAGTTTTCAGCAGGATAATCATAAAATGCCAACATCGAGGCTTTGTCTTTTGCCAAGCATTCCATGGCCTTCGGGTATTTCGGACTAAACCGTTCGAGGCAGTGATCAAAGGCTTGATAGGCCGCCTCCCGCGTCTCGGCTTGCCAGATATTGTGCAACGCCTCTTTAACCTTGGGTTGCATGGCTTTGGGCAATTTCTCCAGTACATTGGCTGTCTTATGCACCCAACAGCGTTGCTGGTCGGTCTGCGGCCAAAGCTTAGCGACGGCTTTCCAGAAACCGAGAGCGCCATCTCCAATCGCTAATTTCGGGTCCGTAGAGAGGCCACGCTGCCTTAAATCCATCAACACCTCTTCCCAGCTCGCAGCCGATTCCCGGTAGCCATCGACTAAGGCGATGAGTTCTTTGCGCCCCGTTTCATCGGAACCAATGATGACTAGTAGACAGAGTCGATCATCCATTCTGACGTTGCTGTAAATACCATCGGCCCAGACATACACATATCGTTTATTACTCAGGTCCCGACGCGTCCAGTCCCGATAGTGATGCTCCCAATCCTGCTTGAGCCGACTGATCGTCGCAGCGGATAAGCCAGGAGCGTCCGATCCCAATAGGTGTTTTAAGGTCTCCGGGAAATCTCCCGTCGAGATTCCTCGCAAATACAGCCAAGGCAGAAATTCCTCGATGTTCTTGCTTCGCTTCAAATATGGCGGCACCAAGCGACTGTTAAACTTGATCCCCGAACCGGATCGATCCCGAACCTTCGGGACTTTGACTTCAATATCACCCAGCCCTGTTTGAATTGAACGTTCAGGCAAATAACCATTTCTAACGACCGCTGCCTTACCTTCGTCGGTCTTCAGCCCGCTATGCTGATCAATAAAGGCTTTTACTTCCGCTTCAATCGCTACCTCCAGCATTTTACGGGCACCGTCTCGCAACACTTCTTGCAACGGATCATTTTGCTCTAGCTTATTCAGGTTGATGACATTACTATGTACCATGGTGGTGTTTCCTTCTCGTTTGGTGGTTGATCTGGCGAGATCTTAGCCAAACAGGTTACACCGCTTTCTTCTCAAGTCATACACCAGAAATGATCATAGCTCACGACGCCCTCCAATGGAAGGAGGTTTCGATTTAAGCGCCATAGACGCTTATTACGGATAATTTAACTAAACCAAGCGCATGAGTGCTTTTAACGGCGAAAGCCAGGAAAAAATAAAATCATGTCAGATTTAAAAATCAAAACTTATGCACAACAAAGCCTATTGGCTACTGGAATACTGGTTGTTAATCCTAGTATAGCCAACCGGCTTTATCCCGAACACTGGGGAACCCTTGGCGCAGCATCTAGCGACTTCCTACATTATCGCCGAGTGATCGACCGGGTAGCGGAAAATTGCCTGCATCATTTGTTTGTTGAGATCGATGGTCAGGAGGTTGAAGTATTCGCCCGGTCAACAAGCCGCCTTGGTGAACGTCTGGAGGAATTAACCGGCTTACCTATCGGCGCAATCCGGCCACATGGCGAAGTACAAGCGCCACAGGAAACGAAAGCCAATGTGGATGCACCTACGCCTTCTGAAAACCGGGAAAGCAATTACGCGCGAAATAGGCGGCTTAACGCAGAGTTCAAAAAACGAAAACAGGAAGAGGCTAGGCAGCACCAAGAGTTTTTGGCAGAGAAACAGAAACCGGCTTGTCCTTGAACGTAAATTCCATAATTTTTAAACCCATGCTCAAGAGGGCATATCAACCAGACAGGTAACAAATATGCCTTTATATTCTCAAAAAAAACCAAAATCATTGTTTGATAATCTGCGTGAATCAGAGCTTGGACAATACGGTGAAGCTGTAAATAATCGCCTTGGCGAAATTGGGCGTGACGTAAAAAACTCGTTTGACGAAGGCGGGCTTGTTGGAGCTGGCGGGGATCTCGCATTTAAGTCAATTGAGGGGCTGACAGAAATTGCAAATCCCATTCGGGATTTTCAAATTCGGGCCCTCGGTAAAACGGCTGGAGTGCTTTTCGGTAGAAAGTGGGACGATAAATCAAAACAATTGATTGACTATTTACACAAGGCGGAAAAAGATGGTAATCCGCTCGGTTATAGTTTGGTTAAAAACAAAGACACTTTGCCGACACCTAAGCCCGGTGAAACCAAGCCGGTCGGCATTAATGGTTCCATTCCTTTCTCGGCGGTCTCGCCGAGCGCTAAGCAGACGGTTCAAAAACCGCTCCAGAAAGAAGTAACACCCTCTTTAGCGATGCCCAGAGGATTGCGGATAAACGTTAACCAAGGCAGAGCATCCGATTACTTGAATAATGATTCAGGAGCGGCCATTACAAATCCTTTGCTCCAGCAAACCGGTATAAACGCTAAAAACATTCCGCGCGGTGCCTTTGGCGGTATCGCAGGGTTGAATATGGCTATTGCCTCGATGCTGCCAGCGGTCGCAAGGAATAATCAAGTTAAATCGGCGATAAAACAGCGTAATACGGAAAACGACCAAGCGCTTAAAGCAATGGAGCTCGATAACGAGGCGGCGAGCAAGAAGGCGAATTTTGTCCTGGAAAGCCTCAAACTGGATGATTTGGTAAATCTGAAAAATACGAATAACCAGTTAAAACAAAAGGAATTGAATCAGCCAATTGTCAAATTACGGAAAATTTATGAAGACGATGGTCTTGGCAATAAGGTTGTTGTGGGAGAGGAACCGATTGCAATTAATCCGAATACGGGACGAATCGCGGAAACTCAAGCGCATGACGAGGCGGTTCTTGCCTTGGAAAAATTGGCCGATTCAGATTTAAGCCAGGAGGATAAGGTTGGTGTTATCAACAAGATTCAACAGCGGCTAAAAAAGCTAGGGTATGCTCCTCTTCCTTTGGGAGATGACGAACTGATGAGATTGTATTGAATTTTGGAAAGTGATCAATATAAAACCGGCTCTGTGCCGGTTTTATTGCTCAATCTGAACAATGTACTTTAACTAAATAGCTGTCTAAAATACGGAAAACCATCGAAAATCGGGCACATTAATAATCATCACAAGAAATATTAATGTCATCCGGTGGCGTCGGCACATTCAAATACAGCAAACGGTCGTCATTCTGACGATGTTGTTCCTGAACGGTGGTTGTCGATGCATCATCTTGGATTCGAGTGTCTATCGTGCCGTTTGTCAAACCCATGCCTCCTAGGTAACCGGCTGAAACGAGGCGTGCGCAAAAATCTTCAGTGGTAACAATTCCCCACTCGTTGGAGCAATCCGTCTTGTTTACAACTTGAAGCACAATAGGTCTACCCCAGGCATCGGAAATAAAATGGTGACCAGCAAGAAATTTTGCCGTGTAAGCTGTGTCATTGAAATTGCCAGTCGTTAAGTCACTTTCTAAAACAAAGCCATTTTGTAAATACCCGCCGCTGCGCCAACCAATTGCGCTATCCGGATCGAAAGCTTTATGGACTCGATCATCTGCATTATTTGGAATCCCATCTACCCCAAGGCTTCGAGAAGAAAACAAGTAATGAAGACTGTATTCGGGGGAAGCCTCCACAGTGAGACCGGACAAGTTTTGAGGAAATTTTCCTAAGGTGTCCAGATAATAACCATTCATAATGGCTTTCTTAATATTCGCCATGGAAGCATCCGTCGCTTCGCATAAGGCCTTTTTGCTAGTTCCTCCGAGATAGGGAATCGCTAAACCGGCCAAAGCGATTAAGATTAACAGAACCACTGTCAATTCGATAAGGGTCATGCCTAGTTGATCGTTTCTTTGTTGCATGTTTTTTTCACAAAATAATGTAGTCCCTTTTCAGGACGATCCGATCCCACTTATCGGGCTAGTCTGTCAAATAATCTCATTGTTTACAAAAGTGCATTAGGAAATATCTGATCAGGATTATTCCTACCAGTTAATCACCAAATTGTTACTGTTAGGTACAATTAATGCTTTTGACGTCTGCCTCAATAAATGCCCATTTGTAGCTCTACAATCGATTATTGTTACATCATCACATAAACCGTTACTCAACAAGGTTCCACCTATACTTTCGCAGTCGGAAGGAAAAGCATCTGCGATTGTATCAACGTCCAATCCTGAACATGAAGGAGGATAAATGTTAGTTGTTCCCGATTTGTAAATATTTATATCAGCTAACCCTTGAGGGAAACTTGTGGCCGGATAAAAAACAACATTCTGGTTATATCCATTTTCTTCAATGGTAGCAGTAACAGTCACAGTATCGGTGCCATCTTCATGAACTAATACCAAGTCGATATCTTGTGTAGATGCAATCCATCGTCCTCCATTTGAGTCGCAAAAATTTTTTGAATTTGTATCGCCGATGCAACCTCCCCATACACCTCCGGAAGTATCGCAATTCGCTTCAGTAAAAGTTGAGTCATCAGTCGTGGATATTCCTGAAACAGAACAAAAGGAAATTACCCAGCTTTCATTAGCCCCAGTACATAATGCTTTGGTCGATTGAGCTGGATTAGTGCAAAAAGGAACAATCCAAGAATGACCGGCAGATTCGCAATCAGTTTGATTTAAATAATAAGGATTGGAACATTTGGAACCATTCAAAGGCCACTCCGTATACCAAGTTCCAGAAACAGAAGCACAAGAGGCAGAGTCTGCTTCATTTCCAGAAGCTGAGCCACCTCGACACCAACCTCTTCGCCATATGCCTGAAACACTCAAGCATTCAGATAAGGTTGTTTCATTTCCTGTGCCTCCACTACATAGGCCGTCTGTAATCCAGTGTCCGGAAACTGACGAACATGTAGTAGAGTCAATTTCGTTACCTATTGAAGTGCCACCAGCACAAAAGGAGAGACCTGCTGGCCATCCAGTAAACCAGTACCATGTGTTTCCCGCGGCTATGCAAGTGGATGGGGTAACATGAGAAGTTAAAGCATTACTTCCGTCTCTACATTCTGGCTTGCCAAACCAATTCCAGTTAGCCGTATTTTTACAGGCATTTTCTGCAACTCCGTTTGTTGAGCAGTTATAAAGGTGCTGAACTGGAGCTTGCATATTAATAGTTATATTTTGCAAGGGAACCATCCAATCACCATTATTTAGCAATATCGGGTCGGTAGGATAGTCAGCATCGTACTCTGAATCGATACTATTGATAGAGCTGTTTTTCCCTTTGCTTTGAAGTGCCAAGCGACTCGTTCCAACACCAGTGTTAGTGGGACTATAGCAAGTGCTGGGAGTCTCTATATCCGGATTGTCGCTTAAACAAAATGCCCAACCATAATTATGGTCGGTTAAACCGGTTGCTTCATTGCCCCAGCCATCGGAAATTGCATTGGGTTTATAGTCTGGTTTTTTACTTGTTATATAAGGACCATTCCAATCTGACCAATCAGATGCTCCGCATGTGGCCAGTGTTGTTTTGGTTGGGTCATTGCAACTTGCACTGAGCCATACTCCCCCGGGTGTATCTGTTTCGGAAGTACACCATTCTTCTGGGGTTGCTCCCGTTGCGCCGGTAATACCTGTAGCGTCGGGTGTATTGTCAGAAATACGGTAGTCGTCGCTGCAATAATTCTGCACCAACAATTCCTGTAAATTCCTAGGCAACCTCCCCATATCGGCCACAAAACCCGATATGTCCGGCTGTCCGTTAATCAGTACATCCGGGCGGCCGATGATGGCGCGTTTGATTTTTTCGTAGCGGTCTTTAGTGACTTCGTAACGCCCCTGAAATGCAAAGTCTTTAGTATATTCAAGGGCTATTTTGGTCATGGCGGTAATGATTAATAAAACCACCAATAATTCGACCAGTGTAAAACCGGATTGAAACATGAAATTTCGGCGCATTTAATTAAACTGTGTTATTTAAAATACAAAATTGTGGCATTTCACTTACTTTAATCTCAGTAGCAAATAATTACCGCAAGCCACTGTGGAGGCAAATAACAGAGCATATTTCGGAAAAAAAGACTCAATGGCTACAAACCAGATAACACCTAACATAAGCGCTGTGCCTATACATATGGGTATTGTCAGTGATTGAATAAGTTTGTTTAATTGGTAACTAAAGGCTGGTAAAAATGCGTAAAGAAAAATAGCATAGAATGACAAAACATCCTCACCTAAATCTAACGACATCGGCTGGTAATAGAGTGCGATAATCAATACCAGCGATAAAAGAGCAATTGTTTTGCCTGTCGTTAATTCAAACATAAATGCTGTACTATGAAGTTGGATTTAGCTGAGCAAGCAAACTAAACAACCACCCGCTCAAGCGGGTGGGTTCCAATAACGGACTGAAAGTCCGGATACGCGTCGACTAAACGACGCGTCTTAGTCGGGCTCCATCTTGAAATTATCGTTTGGATTAGGTTCAAAGTGATGCTCCAAATATTGCTTTATCATCTCATCAGTCATTTGCCCCACTGTGGCGCAAAAATAACCGCGGGCCCAAAAATGTCGACCCCAATATCGCTTTTTCAAGTGCGGGAACTCTTCGAACAGATAGCTCGAAGTTCGTCCCTTGATTCGCCTCATGATTTCGCTTGGGGCCATAGTCGGCGGCGCACTCACCAAAATGTGCACATGATCTTTGCTCACGACACCTTTGATAATCCGTATCTCAAAGGCTTCGCATGTCTGCCGCACCAAGTCTCTCACTCGTTCGGCTATTTCATCCTTCAGCACTTTATAACGATACTTCGTAACCCAAACAAAATGATACTCAATTTGGTAAACCGTATGGCTGCCGTATCTATAGTCCATCGCCACCTCCTTGGGCAAATTATCGCAGCTAAAGCTGACCGGCTAAAGCCGGTGGTTTAAACCTTATGATGGATAATTAAGGCCATTTTTTAATGGCAGTCAATTTATCCGTTACAATCAAACGACTTATCTAATCCCCCCGATAGGTTGCGGCTAATCTCAGAAAAAATTCGTCCCCGTCCCGCTGAATCGCTTTCCTGTAAGACGGCATTTGTGAGTATTGCTCTTTTAATCGACGTGCGTAGGTATATCGATTCTGGAAACTCTTCAGTCTGTCTTTGTCGGAGAGGATATTGTTCAATTCTTCTTGCGATCCGCCGACTTCCATCAATACCCAGTCGGTCAAGCTGATCGTCAGTAACGGGAGTTCCGCCTCGGGTTTTAAAGGTCTTATCCTGTAAACCATGTCTTTGTGGTTAGAGTTAAGTGATCGATGCTTTTATAGTGTAGGCGAAGTGAAATAAATTCACATCGAATTAGAGTAAAGGATTCTTTATTAGCGGGTGCGATAAAAAGCTCCTAAAAACCACCCTAAAATAACCAATTGTGGAATTGGTTGACAGGTCGGTTTATGATGACTAGGATTGCATTAAGAGGCGTCGAAACCTCCCCAAAAGCGGACATCCGCACCCGTTAGTTTTGCGGTTTTTTTGTGCCAGCAAGAAAGTGATTGATTTTGCTATGGCACAAATCCAAGCCATCGTTATGACCGGGAGTTCTGTCGAATACAACACCTTCGGGAAATAGGCAGAGCGGTTTCTTTTGGGCCGTTTCGACCCTCCTGGTCGCCCATGTGTAGGGCGAAATTTTGTCGAAGAAAACTAAAAGGAGGACATCATGGCTACTCAAACAACCATCCATACAACAACAGAATTGAATTTCAAGAACGGTAAAGAAGTCCCGGTTCACCGTTTGCCATTCGTGGATACCCAGCCAGGAAAGAGCGGCATTTCTTTTTGGAATGTTCCGAAAACAGGTGGCTATTCTGGTGGCTGCAAAACTGGTAACGCTCTTGCCTTGATCTACTTAAAGCATCTTAGAGAGTACGGTTGTGGCGATGGCGGCGGATCCTTACAGACGATAGCGATGGATATGTTCGATAGTGAAGGCAACGATTCACCAGAACATGATGCTTTGCGTGGTCAAATGGTAGGCTTTTTCAGTGAGCTGGATCGCTATTTGGCTGGCGCCGTCAACTGTCTCACGGGAGACCTGGATAAGTATAGCAATGAGAAATTACTGCAAGAGGCTATCGACGGCCTAAACTCCTGTATAGAGGGTGATCGATAAGCACTATCCTTCTATTCGACCAAACGAACCGGCCGCAGCGCCGGTTTTTTTGTGCCTGGAGGAAGCGCAACACCGAACGGAGACCTGTTATACAGGCCGAGCGTGGCCTCTATACAAGGCGTTTACCTTGCCGGAGCCTAATTGATTGTTAATTAGTAGTAAACAGCATACATGTCAAGAACCATGCCGGCCTGTATGCTATGAATATAGAGTCTTACGGCATGTTGACACGAAATCCAGCTAGAGAAACGATTGTTTGCATTTGGTAAATAATAGCCGATACCCCTCCCGGCATGCCCGGGCATCACAAAGCCCCGTCAGGCGCGTGGTTGAACGGTAAACGGGATTAGGGTGCTTAGTTGGGCTATGAAGTTGGCGTAGCCAGATAGCGAGGGAGCGGAACGGGGAGAAGTCAGGATAATTATTAACACCTGACTAGCAATGATTGCCGGCAGGGAAAAAGCAAATTCTCAGCCCCTACCCTGATTCTGTTTTTAGCCAGATTTTTAGCCACAATGAAATTTGGCTAAAAAATCCAGGATTCAACCTCTATAACCAATTGATTTTATTGGTCGGGACGGCGGGATTCGAACCCACGACCCCTACACCCCCAGTATAGTGCGCTACCAAGCTGCGCTACGCCCCGAGGTTGAATTGCTTTTTCATAGGAGAACGGATCAAAGAATCGATCCGGGAATTTCAACCCGGCAAATAATAACATAAATGCCGGAAAAATGTTACTTTAAAAGTTCCAAGATATCTTCCAGTTCGCCGATCATTTGGTGAACTAATTGTTTGGTGCGCATGGAATCTTCTTTGGCGCCATCGCTGGCCAGATGTGCGCGGGCACCGCCGATAGTATAACCTTGTTCGTAGAGTAGCGAACGGATCTGGCGGATCATCAACACATCATGACGCTGATAATAACGGCGATTGCCTCGCCGCTTGACCGGCTTTAGCTCGGAAAATTCCTGCTCCCAATAACGCAGCACATGCGGCTTGACGCCGCACAGTTCACTGACCTCACCGATGGTGAAATAGCGTTTTGCCGGTATCGCCGGCAATTCATTGTTATTACTGGGTTCCAGCATAGGATTCCACTCTGGCTTTTAATTTTTGACCTGATCTGAATGTTACCACACGGCGAGCCGTAATGGGAATCTCTTCACCGGTCTTAGGGTTACGCCCTGGACGACTGCTTTTGTCACGCAGTTCGAATTTGCCGAAACCGGATATTTTAACCTGTTCGCCTTTTTCCAGCGACCCTTTGATCTCCTCGAAAAAAAGCTCGACCATCTCCTTGGCTTCGCGTTTATTCAAACCAAGTTCGTCAAATAGTCTTTCAGCAAAGTCGGCTTTCGTTAATGCCATTCAATCAGTCCCTCAATTTTGCACTTAATTCTGTCATTAATGCATGCAATACGTTGTTAAATATAGCATCAATTTCAGAATCCGTGAGTGTTTGTGAAAAATCTTGCAATGTGAGACTCAGTGCAACGCTTTTATAACCGTCTTCCACTCCGGCGCCACGATAAACATCGAAAATACGCACGGATTGTATCGCCTGTTCCCTACAATTCTCAATACAAGCAATAATTTCAGCTGCCGTAACCTTATTCGCGACGGTAACCGCCAAATCGCGTCTGACCGACGGAAAGCGCGACAGCGATTTGAATACCGGAACGCGTTTTTCCAATACTTTATTTAGTTCCAGTTCGAATAAGAAAACCTGACTGTCGAATCCCAATTGTTTTTCCAAAGTCGGATGCAGCATGCCCAGCCAGCCGAGCGCCTCACCCGCATCGTTAAACAGTTGCGCCGACTGGCCTGGATGCAAGGCCGAATGCTTTTCCGCCTTAAAAGCAACCCTACTTCCGCTCAAAGAAAACAAAGCCTCGAGATCGGCTTTCACATCGAAGAAATCGATCTTACGTGTTTTTTCGGCCCATTGCTCGGCATGAACGCCACCCAAGGCCAAACCGGCCAACATCGGCTGCTGCAATGTCTCGCCGTTGTGTCTTATAAAACGCAGACCGCTTTCAAACAATCTGACCCGGTTTTGCTGGCGCTTGGTATTGTAAAGCGCCGCATTCAGTAGACCACACCACAAGGTGGTACGCATCACCGACAATTCGGATGAAATCGGGTTTTGCAGGCGGATGACTTCGTCGTTCGGAGCCAGCATCTGCTGGATGTCCTCGTCAACAAAGCTATAGGTAATGGCTTCCTGGTAACCGCGATCCACCAATAAGTTCTTGGCTCTATCCAGGGGCAGTAAAGCCTCAGGCGCCTTGCCCAATTCGGTACGCATCAACAAACTGCTATTCGGCAGATTGTTATACCCATAGATCCGCGCGATTTCCTCTATCAAGTCGGCTTCGATCGCGATATCGAAGCGGCAACCCGGTGGCGTGATTTCCCAGCCATCGACAATCGTCGCCACCTGCATGCCGAGACCACGAAAGATCGCAACGACTTCGTCATCGGCAATTGCTAAACCGAGAATTTTCCCGATACGCTCACGTCTCAGTTCAACCGGGGCCCGTTGCGGCAGATGCTCATAATGACTGACTTCGGTGATAGCGCCCGCCTCACCGCCGCTAATTTCGATGATTAATTGCGTCGCCCGATCGATTGCCCGTTGTTGCAAGGTAAAATCGACGCCGCGCTCAAAACGGTGGGAAGAGTCGGTATGCAGCCCGAACTGGCGCGCCTTTCCTGCGATGCTGGTAGGACTGAAGAATGCGCATTCCAGAAAAATGTCTCGAGTATCATCACTTACCGCGGAACTTTCTCCACCCATGACCCCTGCTAAAGCCAACGCTTGGTGTTGGTCGGCGATGACTAGCGCCTCCCCATCCAACTTAATGGTTTGCTCGTTCAACAACTTCAGCTCTTCATTCCGGCGGCTTTTTCTGACTACGATTCCGCCATTTAATTTGGCCGCATCGAAGGCGTGCAGCGGTTGTCCCAATTCCACCAACACATAGTTGGTTACATCCACCAAGGGGCCAAGACTTCTTATGCCGGAGCGGCGCAATTTTTCCTGCATCCACATCGGCGTTTCCGCTTGCGGATTGACGTTCTTGATCAACCGCCCCAAATAACGCGGGCAATCTTGCGGTGCTCCCACCTCGACATTCAACACATCCTCGTGAGCAATCTTGACTTCCGCAACCTGTACCGGTGCCCAATTCATTTTATTCAAAACAGCCAGTTCACGTGCAATACCCTCCACACTTAAACAATCGGCGCGGTTAGGAGTCAGATCGACTTCAATCAACGAATCATCTAAAGCCAGGTATTCGCGGATATCCGTGCCCACTGGCGCATCATCAGGCAACTCCATTAGGCCACTGGCGTCATCGGCAAGTCCCAATTCCTTTTCCGAACAAAGCATGCCAAACGACAACTCGCCGCGTAATTTGGATTTCTTAATCTTGAAATCGCCGGGCAGAACGGCGCCAATCAAAGCGGCCGGTATTTTCAATCCTTCGCGAACATTACTGGCACCACAAACTATTTGTATCGGCTCCGCTTCGCCGACATTAACTTGGCAGACTTTTAATTTATCGGCATTCGGGTGCTGAACCATCGACACCACTTGCGCGACAACAACATGACTGAATTTGGCCGCTGCAGGCTCCACTGAATCGACTTCCAGGCCGGCCATGGTCAACTGCTCCACCAATTCATCAGTGGTAACGGACGGGTTGACCAGTTCTCTTAACCAGGCTTCACTAACTTGCATGACTCAACCCTTCCTTAATTAAATTGTTCCAGAAACTTAAGATCATTTTCGAAAAACAAGCGCAAATCATTGATGCCATAGCGCAGCATCGCCAGTCGCTCTACCCCCATGCCGAAAGCAAAACCACTGTTTTGTTCGCTGTCGATGTTGACTGCCTTGAAGACTTCCGGATGAATCATGCCGCACCCCATCACTTCCAGCCAACCAGTATGTCCGCATACACGACAGCCTTCACCGCCGCACATCACGCATTCGATATCCACTTCGGCGGAAGGCTCGGTGAACGGGAAATAAGAAGGCCTGAAACGTACCTGTATGTCTTTCTCGAAGAAGGCGCGCAAAAATTCATAGACAGTCCCTTTCAGGTCGGCAAAACTGACCTCGGAATCCACCAAAAACCCCTCAACCTGATGAAACATCGGCGTATGAGTCAAATCGGAATCGCAACGATAGACTCGGCCCGGCGCGATTACTTTCAACGGCGGCTTGTTCGCTTCCATCGCCCGGATTTGTACCGGCGAGGTATGGGTTCGCAACAAGGTATGGGCATCGAAATAAAAGGTATCGTGCATGGCCCTGGCCGGGTGATGCGCCGGAATATTCAGGGCTTCGAAATTATGGTAATCGTCCTCGATTTCCGGACCTTCTTCGACTTTAAAGCCTACCGAGGAAAAAATCTCGGCAATTCTTCGCAACGTAATCGTCACCGGATGCAAACCGCAGCTATTTTGCCCCCTACCCGGCAGCGTTACATCAATCGCTTCACTGGCAAGACGCGCTTCCAACGCTGCCCCTTGCATTACTTGCTTGCTATGTTCCAGCGCTTGTTGAAATTCGCTCTTTGCCTGATTGATCACCTGACCAACTTGACGGCGTTGATCGGGGTCTAATTTACCGAGTTCCTTCATTTGCAGGGTAAATGCACCCTTTTTTCCCAAATAATTGACTCTTACTTGATCGAGTTGGTTAAGGTCTTGTGCTTGGGCAAGCTCCGCTAAGGCTTGCTTGAGAATATCATCTATGTTGGCCGACACAGCACAGCTCGCTTTTTTACGTTAAATGGCAGGGGAGAAATAAGGAAAAATAACTGTCGTTATTTTTTATGTAAATACCCCCGCCCTGTCGAGCGAGGGTATGCATACCTACTAAAGTTAGCTAATAGGCTTGCTGTTTCCTTACGGTTGACTTTGATTCGCTTTAGCAATTTCAGCGATTTGAGCAAATGCATCCATATCGCGCACCGCAAGGTCAGCCAATACTTTACGATCGATCGCAACATTGGCTTTGTTCAAACCGTTGATCAAACGGCTATAGGAAATCCCGCATAGCCGTGCCGCCGCGTTGATGCGTACGATCCACAAGGCGCGGAATTGACGTTTTCTTTGTTTACGGTCACGATAGGCATATTGCCCCGCCTTGATGACCGCTTGTTTGGCGACACGATAGACACGGCTTCTTGCGCCGTAATAGCCTTTCGCTTGCTTTAGAATTTTTTTATGTCTTGCTCTGGCGGTGACGCCGCGTTTTACTCTAGGCATAGTCTCTTCTCTTTGCGTTAAAAAAGTTAACTGTAAGGCAACATACGCGCAACCATTGGCGCATCTGCTGCATGAAGAGTTGCCGCTTTACGCAACTGCCTTTTTCTTTTAGTCGATTTTTTTGTCAGAATATGGCGTCTGTGCGACTGGTTACATTTAAAACTGCCGCCGCCATTTCTTTTGAACCGCTTGCCGGCGCCGCTATGGCTTTTCATTTTAGGCATTTGTTTTCTCCAAATTAAAAGTAATTAAACATCCCTGAAATAAAAAAACGACAAGGCAAAATGCATGGCCCGGCCGAATTTCTTGTATCGCATACGATACGTCAATAATGACTCATCCACGGTCATCAAGCTGTTTTATAAAACAACCAAAACTATTTTTTCTTTTTAGGCCCCATCACCATGACCATCTGCCGGCCTTCCATTTTTGGAAATTGCTCGACCGCTGCCAGCTCTTCCAAATCCTGTTCGATCCGCTTCAGCAACTCCATTCCAATTTCACGGTGCGCCATTTCACGCCCCCGAAAGCGAATGGTAATCTTGGTCTTATTGCCTTCGTTCAGAAATTTGATCAGGTTTCTTAGCTTGACCTGGTAGTCGCCTTCTTCCGTACCCGGCCTGAACTTGATTTCTTTAACCTGAATCAGTTTTTGTTTTTTCTTGGCGGCCTGTTGCTTTTTATTTTGCTCGAACTGGTATTTGCCATAATCCATTATCTTACAGACTGGAGGATCGGCATTGGGTGAAATTTCCACTAGATCCAAATTTGCATCATACGCAAGCTGTTTAGCCTCCGTTAATGAAATAATCCCGATTTGTTCGCCTTCAGCGCCAATGACTCTTACGCGTCTTGCGGTAATATCATCATTCAGACGCGTTGTATCTCTTTTAGAAGCGATGCCCTAATCCTCCAAGTAATTATTATTGTCTGTTTGCAATCTCTTCTCTGAAGCGTTCGCTTAGTTGATCGATTGTCAAACCGCCCAGATCTTCACCTTTTTGCGTGCGTACCGCAATGGTCTGATTTTCCAATTCCTTATCGCCAAGGATAAGAAGATACGGTACGCGTTGCATCGAATGCTCGCGAATTTTAAAACCTATCTTCTCATTTCTCAAGTCGATTTTCACGCGAAAACCTAGCCGCTCCAACTGTTTTCTCACTTGTTCGGCGTATTCGGCTTGACGATCGACGATATTCATAATTACTGCCTGAACCGGCGCCAACCACAACGGAAAAGTACCGGCATGATGCTCGATCAGAATACCGATGAAGCGCTCCAGCGATCCCAGTATTGCCCTGTGCAACATAACCGGCACCTGCCTGGAACCATCCTCGGCGACATAACTCGCATCAAGGCGTCCCGGCATGGAAAAATCAACCTGTATTGTACCGCATTGCCACACCCTGCCAATACAGTCTTTCAAGGAAAATTCGATCTTAGGTCCGTAGAAGGCCCCCTCTCCCGGCTGTAACTCCCAATCCAGCCGCTTATTATTCAAGGCTAACTCTAGGGCTTGTTCGGCCTTGTCCCATACCGAATCATCCCCAACCCTATTTTCCGGCCGAGTGGAAAGCTTGATAATGACGTCTTCGAAACCGAAGTCTTTGTATACCTCGAACAACAAATCGATAAAGGTGGAAACCTCGTCCTGGATCTGGTCTTCGCTACAGAATATATGGGCATCGTCCTGCACGAAGTTTCTGACCCGCATCAAACCATGCAGCGTTCCCGACGGCTCGTTACGATGACAAGACCCAAACTCGGCCATACGGATCGGCAAATCGCGATAGCTTTTCAGGCCTTGATTGTAGATTTGGATGTGACAAGGGCAATTCATCGGCTTGACCGCATAGTCGCGGTTTTCCGAATGGGTGGTAAAAATCATGTCGCCGAACTTGTCCCAATGGCCGGACTTCTCCCACAAGGAACGATCCACGACCTGAGGCGTTTTTACTTCGCCATAGCCGTTGACGCGCAACTTTTCGCGAATGTATTGCTCGACCTGCTGATAGATAGTCCACCCTTTATCGTGCCAGAACACCATACCGGGGGCTTCTTCCTGGGCATGAAACAAATCCAGCGCCTTACCTAACTTGCGATGATCTCTTTTCTCGGCCTCCTCCAGGCGATGCAGATATTCCTTCAATTGCTTTTTATCGCCCCAGGCAGTGCCGTAAATGCGTTGCAACATTTCGTTGCTGGAATCGCCGCGCCAATAGGCACCGGCGATTTTCATCAACTTGAAGGACTTTAACTTGCCCGTGCTGGGCACATGGGGTCCCCGACAAAGATCGGTAAAATCGCCCTGCTGATACAGCGACAAAGATTCATTGCTAGGAATCGACTCGATGATTTCGGCCTTGTAGTCCTCGCCCAAGCCCTTGAAGAATTGCACAGCCTCGTCCCTGGACAAAACCGAACGACTGATCTCAATATCCTCGGCGACCAACTGCTGCATTCTCTTTTCTATTGCCTGCAAATCTTCCGGCGTAAAGGGTCGCTCATAGGAAAAATCATAATAAAAGCCGTTTTCGACAACCGGGCCGATGGTGACTTGCGCGGTCGGAAACAATTGCTTGACAGCCTGCGCCAGCAAATGCGCAGTGGAATGACGAATGACTTCGATGCCTTCCTCGTCCTTTGCAGTAATAATTTGCAACTCGGCATCTTGCTCTATGAATGTGGAAGCATCAACCAGTCGATCATTTACCTTTCCCGCCAAGGTCGCCTTAGCCAGCCCTGAACCAATCGACTGTGCAACATCCATCACGGTGACGGCATGATCAAATTGACGCTGGGAACCATCGGGAAGTGTAATTACTGGCATTTTTCTTTTCCACAATAAAAAAAAGCATCACTAAGGATGCTTTCATATATATTCTTGGTAGGCGCGAGTGGATTCGAACCACCGACCCCCACCATGTCAAGGTGGTGCTCTAACCAACTGAGCTACGCGCCTGTCGTCTACCGTTCGAGCTGCTTATTATTTCAGCTCTTTATTTATATTGCAACACTTTTTATCGAAAATTAGAAAAGCGCGGCCGATTCGTCCGCGTAAACATCACATGCGTTAGCGGTTATAACTTAAAGTTGCATAAACATTACGCCCGGGAGAGCCTACTCGCTGAGTCGGATTCGCCACATTCGCCAGAGTCATTGGATCCACCTCGCTCAAACCATTCAAATGATCGTAATGTTTGGTGCCCAGGACGTTTTCAATAACGAGTCCGATGACGATACCTTGACATAAAATGCTCATCATAGACATTAACAAAACCGCATCGTGGTTTGCCTTATCTTCATATACACCGATTTCCATTTCACCGTCGAACAAAGCAAACGAATATGCGAGATCGATACCGCCAGCTTCCACCTCTGTCAGAATTGCCATTTGGGTTACATTATTATGCATCGTGTTGCTATCCATCCAATGCCGCTTTTTTTTGGCAGTGAAACATTAGCCTTCAATTTACCGCCATTACCCATATCCCAACATAATTGGCATCATACAAGCCAACTCTAACATAGACGATATCCATGGGTAACGAAGGAGTGCCAGCATGACCGGAATTCTTATTGCTGTAATTGATACTGAATTCATGACCATCGCGTTGATAGCCATTACCCGCAGCAAAGGCATTTCTATCATATTCAACCGACACTTGTTCCTGCCTTTGTCGGATCCGGTAATCGCACCCCCGTTCCTGGTAGCCGCTTAAATACGCCTTATGGTTTTAGTCGCACCAGCCCCAAGTAAAACGCCGTAACGCCCATCTTCGACCGAACTGAAACCCATGGATGCAACACCGTTAGTTTCGATACCATCCCCTTCCGCAAACTCCCCTTACGAGACTCAACTTTCATTGCACAGCCGATGGTGCCGATGCCGCTACTTACTGGCGCGATGCTACTTCAGCGACCCGGTTAATGCGCCCGGAATATGGCTTAACGGTGGATCCATACTGTTTGGCTCGACTTCTTTCATGTTTAAACCATTGACAGAAATATTGATGCGATTGCCACACATCCCTCGATACGCAACAAGACCAGTCAAAGAACCATTACGTTTCACATTGGCGCCCGGAACACGAGCCAACAAAGACGCGGCATCCTTCATTCCTGATGCTCTGCAAGCACCTGAACCGACATTACCATGCCAGCAGTAACTGCCAAATTGATTTTGGTTTCTCAGGAAGCATCCCTCTATATAAATTCAACCATCTTCAATTATCAAGCTTATTACAGACCATCGATTATTTGCTTTTAAACAACAAAAACTTAAAAAAGAAGCAACATGACAAAATAATTGAGCTATGTTATTTAAAGCATTTGTTTTGCGTCATATGCCTTATTTTTTTCGTTTAGCTCAATAATTGCTTCATCATTTTTCCATAACTATGATAATGTGCGCGCATGGCTTACGAACTAACCTTTAGCACATCATATGTTTTTGCCTTTGCAATGGGCCTCTTCAGCAGTTTTCATTGTTTAGGCATGTGTGGATCGATTATAGGAAGCTTAACGCTCAGTCTCAGTCCGGAAATTCGAAATAATAAAAGCCGTCTTTTTCCATTTTTACTTAACTACAATATTGGTCGTATATTTAGCTACGTCATAGCCGGCTGCCTAGTAGGAATCTTTCAATTTTTTTTCACTATTCCCTTCGGCGAGAGCCAAGGACATAGAGTTTTGCAGATCCTATCCGCATTATTCATGACTGGCGCAGGGTTATATATAGGCGGGTGGTTTCCAAGATTAGCCTATATTGAAAAAGCAGGGTCCCGATTCTGGAAATTAATAGAGCCCTACGGCAGACGTTTGATTCCGGTTAAAACAAAACCACAAGCCTTCATGTTTGGTATGGTCTGGGGATGGCTGCCATGCGGCTTGGTATATACATCTTTAGCCCTTGCGGCAACGACCGGGGATATCGTTCGTAGCGCCCTTACCATGCTGGCTTTTGGGTTAGGGACTTTACCTGCCGTGTTGGGTGTCGGTATAATGACCGAGAATTTGGCAAAATTGTCCCGAATGCAGCGCTTTAAACAAATTATCGGCGTAATGTTTATATTTCTAGCGATAATGGCTGCATTCCCTTGGCTCTACCCCATGCGTTTACAACATTTTTAACGTAAAGAGGTTTTTTGTGGATCATTTCAATTCTATTATTGGTCATTCTCCAGCATTTGAGTCGATGTTGCGCAGCGCTAAAGTTGTCGCATCCACCGATGTTACTGTGCTCATTAAAGGTGAAACCGGTACTGGAAAGGAAGTCCTGGCTCGCGCTATTCAACGCGAAAGCTCAAGGTCGGACAAACCGTTCATCACATTAAATTGCGCGGCATTGCCCGAGGGATTAGTCGAATCTGAACTTTTTGGACACAAAAAAGGGGCCTTCACTGGCGCCGTGGGAAATAAACTAGGCTTATTCCAAGCGGCTGACGGTGGAACCTTATTTTTGGACGAAGTCAACTCATTGCCTTTATCGATTCAGGCAAAGCTGTTGCGCTTTCTCGAGTCAGGTGAATGCCTGGCGGTTGGTGAGACAAAACCTTATAAAGTAAATGTTCGCGTAATTGCCGCGACTAATACCGATCTGCTCAAACAAATCGAAAGCGGCGAATTTCGCCAAGATTTATACTTCAGGCTCAATGTTGTACCATTAGAATTGCCTTCATTGAAGGAACGCACCGAAGATATTGAAGCTTTAGCTAAACATTTCTTCAAGCATTTTGCTGAAGAACATTCTTTACAGCCGCCAAAATTCAGCAAACAAACCCTGAAAAAATTACGCTCTTACCAATGGCCGGGTAATATAAGAGAACTTCGCAACTTGTGCGAAAGACTAAGTATTTTGCTTGCCGGAAAAATCATAGAACCGGAAAATCTCCCACACGAATTTAGTGAAAGCGTCGCCCAGGATGATTTCGCCGCCGAATTCAAGCTACCCGAATATGGCTTGCAGTTGGATGCTTTAGAAGCCAATATGATTCATCAGGCATTGATCAGAACCAAGGGAAATCGCAGCAAATCGGCTCGTCTTCTGGGAATATCCCGAGACACTTTGCTTTACCGGATTCAAAAACACGGACTCGCTACACAATAGTCAATAAAATGCCATGATTCGGGCAATACGATTTTACAAATGGGGCTCAGTTACACATTGAGCCCTCTCGGAATTGACCATATTTTTTTCGTATTTCAGGAACGCGCTTTTACCATCTGTACGGTGATATTATCGCTTTTTCCTCCCGCCCTAAACGCCATTAATTTGACATATTTTTTTAGAGCCTGCTCATCGACTTCCTTTTGTGCCAAACCGATGATCTCATTTTCTTTAATAAATTCCCAAAAACCGTCACTGCATAAGATAAAGGTTTCATCTTTTTCCATCGCCGGATGAACAGCGATATCAGCCTTATGTTGATAGAGAACACCGATACTACGAGTTAGCTGGTTTTGCTCCGGATGCACTCCCATTTCTCTTTCGCTTAACAGGCCTTCATCAAGCATCTGCTGAATCAACGAATGATCCCGGGTGCGCCACAAAACCCGCTCCCTATTTAACCGGTAAATTCGCGTATCGCCACAATGCGCAGTTACCGTTTTGCTATTGTCCAGATAAAGGATCGCACAGGTGGTATACGCCTTATCCGCCATCGGATCGTCAGCAAACTGCCGTCGCATTTCAGTAATGGCCTCTTCAATCCATTTGCTGAATGTTCGTTCGGGATTACCGCTAATCATCGGTTGGTATTTTTCCAGTAACGAAAAAATACCCCGGCAGAGAAATCTTGAGGCCCTTTCGCCAGCATGATGTCCACCCAACCCATCCGCTACCATGAATAACGCATAGTCGGGACACACCCGTGCAGCCATGCAGTCTTGATTGATTCTGCGGTCACCCGCGGTGCTTAACTGGCAGAATTGGAGCTCAACCACATCAGTAATGATGCCTCGCTTGTCTCATCAAGGCTTTTAAATCCCTCACAGCACTTGTGAGCCCTGAGAACACAGCCTGGGCCACTATCGAATGCCCAATGTTCAACTCGACAATTTGGGGTATTCGGCAAATAGCTTCAACATTATAATAATTAAGTCCATGGCCGGCATTGACTTGTAAGCCATTGCGATGCGCATATTCGGCGGCTTCTTGTAGGCGCCGCAACTCCTGCATCTGAAGCGCTTTGCTTTCCGCATCGGCATAACATCCGGTGTGCAATTCCACGACCGGAACTCCAGCCGCCAAGGCCGCATCGATTTGCTGCTTTTCCGGGTCTATAAACAAAGACACCTCGACACCGGCAGCCGCCAGCTCGGCACATGCTTCGCGCATGCGCGATGGGGAAGCTGCCACATCCAGACCGCCTTCCGTCGTCAATTCCTCACGCTTTTCCGGCACTAGGCAACAAGCAAATGGCTTAACTTCGGTTGCAATAGCGATCATCTCATCCGTTACCGCCATTTCCAGATTTAACCGCGTATGCATCATTTGTTTGAGCAGGTAAATATCACGATCCTGGATATGTCGTCTGTCTTCACGTAAATGCGCGGTGATACCATCTGCACCGGCCTGTTCAGCCAATAAGGCCGCTTGAATCGGTTCAGGAAATTGGGTACCGCGCGCTTGACGCAATGTCGCGATATGATCGATATTAACGCCTAATAAAATTGGTAGTTTTTCCATTGACTTAAAATCCGCTCGTTAAATTTGTTTATCCCAAACATCCGATTCAGAATTGTTCCATCACAACATCCGTGCGGCAAGCAACGCATCTTGTTCACATGAAGGCGGCGATGCGACAAATCAACACACGACATAAAATCATTGCAGTTGTTTGATAACTTTTGCCAGTACTGTGCGGCTTTTTAAAACCCTTCCCTGCAATTGGTCGTCGAGTACCTGTCTCATCAGACGTTTAGCTTCAAACAACGCTTGTCGATTCAACTTACCCTTTTCCGCTAATGCCAACAAGGTTGTCCCATCGATATAACCCTCTTGATTGGCAGTTATGCCAACTCCTTTCTCAAAGATATACCGCCCGCCAGGTCGTACCGGGACATCGTGTTTAGTATCATGAGTCAAGGTTAATGCATAACCTGCGAATGCCAATAGTTTCAGTTCGAAGAAACGCAAGGTTTGTTCAACATCCGTTGCATTCATTAGCTGCTGCAAACAATGCCTATAAAGGCAATAAACCTCGGGATGCGGGTCATATTTATGCAAGAAATGGCAAACCAATTCATTGGCATAAAAGCCGCAAAACAGAGCGACACCCTGTAACGCTGCCCGCTGATTCATCAGCTCCACAGCCGTCATTACTTTCAGATCGCTCTTACCCTGGAAGGATAAGCGTAATTCCGAAAAGGGCATCAGCACCCCGGCGAAAGCCGATTTCTTTTTTCTAACGCCTTTGGCAAGAATCGTTACTACACCATAATCATGCGTCAACACATCCATAATGAGACTGCTTTCCCGATATTTTCTGTGCTGCAAAATGAATGCCGGCTGCAAGAGAACGACCCTATCATTCATCGCGTCGATTACTATTCAGTATCAATAAAGCCTAGGCTTTGGAGGGAACGCTCGCTATTTGACCAACCTTTTTTCACTTTAACCCAAAGCTGGAGATAGACTTTTTGATCAATGAGCTGTTGTATATCGGCCCTGGCATCGGAACCGATTTTCTTCAACATCTCCCCCTGCTTACCGATAACGATATTCTTTTGCGTGCTACGCTCAACCCAAATCACTGCGTAGATCTTGGTAATATTGGGTAATTCTTGATAATGCTCGATCTCTACTGTGATCGCGTAAGGCAATTCATCCCCGAGCCTGCGAGTCAGCTTTTCCCGGATAATTTCCGCCGCCAAAAAACGTTCGGGACGATCGGTAATTTGTTCTTCAGGATAGATCAAACCGCCTTCCGGCAGTAAATCCAGTATCGCTCGCTGCAGATTATCGAGATTAAACCCTTTTAAAGCCGAAACCGGGATCATTTGCTCGAAGGGATAGCGGTCGCGCGCTTCGGCGAAAAATGTCAGAATTTTTTCCTTGTCTTCAATCTTATCGACCTTATTGACCACCAATATTACCGGTAACCCGGCATGCCTCAACTTCTTAAAGATCTGTTCGTCGTATTCATGCCATGCCAGGCCGTCGATCAGCCAAACCACAACATCAACCCCAAGTAACGTGGTATCGGCAGTTCTATTTAAATAACGGTTTAGCGCTTTTTTCTCGTCCTGATGCATGCCCGGCGTATCCATGTAAATTACTTGGCCGGCTTCGGTAGTATTGATTCCCAGAATTCGATGCCGCGTCGTTTGCGGTTTTCTCGAAGTGATACTGATTTTCTGCCCCAGTATGTGATTCATCAAGGTAGATTTTCCGACATTAGGCCTACCAATTATCGCCACATAACCACATTTCATTTACTTTTACTCTGCAACAGATTCAACATTTTTTCGGCGGCGGCCTGTTCCGCCTTTTTTCTCGAGCCCCCTTCCGCCGTACAGACTTGGTCGACCAACTCGACACTACAGCTGACTTTAAATATTTGAGCATGCGCGGCACCGGATTGGCTGACCAGCTCATAGACGGGTAATTCCAATTGTTTGGCCTGCATCAGCTCTTGTAATTGAGTCTTAGGATCCTTGGTCCAATTGTCAGCACTTAATTCGGACAATTTTTCGGCAAACAACTCCAAAATCCAGCTCCGACAGGCATTGATGCCTTGGTCCTTTAAGATAGCCCCCATGATTGCTTCCATCGCATCGGAAAGAATCGAATCCCGGCGGAAGCCGCCACTCTTCAATTCGCCCGATCCCAAAATCAAATAATCCCCGACATTATGCTGCCTGGCCAGGTCGGCCAACGAATTTTGGTTGACCAGACTGGCCCGCAAACGGCTTAAAACACCCTCTCCCGCCTCGGGAAACATTTCGTAAAGCTGTTCCGCAATCACAAAACCTAATACCGAGTCACCCAGATATTCCAATCTTTCATTGTTTCTCGCCCCCATGCTGCGGTGGGTTAAGGCCATGCTGAACAAGTTCGGTTGCTTGAAGGTCAAACCCAGTCTTTTGGCGAGTTGTTCAGGTTTTTTGATCACTCGTTACCTACTTCAATCACTTCGTGGAATTCGGCCAAGGCGCTCAGGTTACCGAAGATCGGTTCCACCCGCTCATATTCAACTTCAATTTTCAGATAGCTCGGCAACTTCGTGATCTTAATGTCTCGACTATCGACATGTTCGACATAATTGATATCGAAACGTCTATATAATAATGTTTCGATTTCACGTTTACTTTTATTCTCAACGTCAGGCGTTTCCTTTAATGCCTCCAGGGCATTCACCACCTTGCTGTGGTTCAAGTAAATTGGCCCGATTTTTAAAATCAACAGGGTGAAAAAAGCTATCAAGGCCAGAATAATCGCGATGGAAATCATCGTCAGACCGCGCTGGCTGCTGGGCTTTTGTTTCATCATAGCTCCTAAAATAATCATTAAATACTTACAAGAATAGACTATTTAAGGATTGTGCCAATGCGGTCGAAGCCGACCCCTTTATGTTGCCAGTCCCAGCTCATCCAGATAAAAAATGCCTTGCCCACCAGGTTCTGTTCGGGAACCGTACCCCAATAACGACTATCATTACTATTGTCCCGATTGTCGCCCATCACAAAATAGTGGCCTGCGGGGACGACATACACGCCTTCAACCGATGGCAGGCCACGGCTGATGAGTATACTGTGTTCGACGCCCTGCAAATCCTCGAGCAAATGCTCTGCACCGCTCATGTTAGCACCTTGCCCGACACCCTGGTAACGGCCCAGCGACACTTGTTTCGCCAACTTGCCGTTAACATAAACCTTTTTATTGTAATAAGCGATGCGATCTCCCGGCAGCCCAATCACGCGCTTGATGTAATCGACCGTGGGATCTTTGGGATAGCGAAACACCACGATATCCCCCCTTTCCGGTTCGTCTATATCAATTACCTTGGTATTTAATACCGGTAAACGAATGCCATAACTGAATTTATTGACCAGAATAAAATCGCCAATCAATAACGTCGGCATCATCGAGCCGGAAGGAATCCTAAACGGCTCTACCAAGAAGGACCGGAGCAGCAGGACGATCAGAACGATAGGAAAAAAAGAACGCGCATATTCGATGACTAAAGGCTCTTTAACATCCTCGTATTGTCGCTTCGACAATTTTAGATAAAGAAGATAGCTCCCCCAAATAATGCCGGTTACGAAAGTCGCGGCGACCAGAAAAAAAGAAAAATCGTAATCCATGATAAAACGTTTTAATTAAAAAAAGACCTAGCCATCAGAAACTTAGAAACAACTATGAAATAACTTCTCCAAATGTCGGAAGAGGAATCGGTGGCTTGATTGACAGGTGTGGGCGGCAGGGCAGATTTTTTGCTCCTGCAAAATCCGCATTTCCACCATCCCTGGCGGGCAGATGCCGCCGTCAAGCCTACACGGATGTATTCACGGCCTCCTGTCAAGCGAGTTACCGAACCTGCGCAAAGCCTACGGGAAGTTATTATGTGCATATTCCTTAGTCTTTATTGACTTGCAATACCGCCAAAAAAGCTTCCTGCGGAATTTCAATGCTACCGACCTGTTTCATGCGTTTTTTCCCCGCCTTCTGTTTTTCCAATAATTTTTTCTTACGGGTAATGTCACCGCCATAACATTTGGCCGTCACATTCTTACGCATGGCTTTAACCGTCGAACGGGCGATAATTTTAGAACCGATCGCCGCCTGTATCGCCACTTCATACATTTGCCGGGGAATCAGATCCTTCATTTTATCGACCAATTCGCGCCCTCGGGTTTGACTCAAGTCCCGGTGAACGATAATCGATAGCGCATCAACCTTGTCGCCATTGATCAACACATCCAGCTTGACCAAAGGTGCCGTCTCGAAGCGCAGAAATTCATAATCAAACGAGGCATAACCGCGACTGACAGATTTCAAACGATCGAAAAAGTCCAATACCACTTCGCTCATCGGCATTTCATAACTCAACGCCACCTGGCTACCGCTGTATTGCATGTTTTTCTGCACACCGCGTTTTTCGACACAGAGATTGATCACATTGCCCAGATAATCCTGAGGAACCAAAATATTGGCTTGGATGATAGGCTCGCGGATTTCCGTGATGGTACCTATCTCTGGCAATTTGGCCGGGTTATCGACCATCAACACCTCACCGGAATGCGTCTCCACCTCGTAAATTACGGTGGGCGCGGTGGTGATCAAATCGATATTGTATTCTCGCTCCAACCGTTCCTGCACGATTTCCATATGCAGCATACCCAGGAAACCGCAGCGAAAGCCAAAGCCTAGCGCCTGCGATGTTTCCGGCTCGAAATTCAAGGCCGCATCGTTCAAGCGCAATTTATCCAAGGCCTCGCGCATGCTGCCATAATCGTCGGAACTGACCGGATAAAGACCGGCGAATACGCGCGGCTGTACCTTTTCAAAACCAGGCAGCGGCTCCTTCGCGGGGTTATCCGCCAACGTAATGGTGTCGCCGACCGGGGCGCCGAAAATATCCTTGATTCCGGCCACCAAGAAACCAACCTCTCCGGTATGCAACACATCCTTATCGGTCTGTTTGGGCGTGTAAACGCCGATTTTTTCCGCCAAAAAAGATTTGCCGGTGGACATGACGGTGATCTTCTGCTTCCTGCGCAGACTGCCACTAACGATTCGGACCAACGAGACCACGCCTAGATAATTGTCAAACCAGGAATCTATGATCAGGGCCTTCATCGGTGCATTCTCGTCGCCACTAGGCGGGGGAATCTTTTGCACTAATTGCTCCAGAACATCTTCGACACCCAACCCCGTTTTTGCACTAATTTTCAGCGCTTCGTCAGCCGGAATACCGATCACATCCTCGATTTCCGCCATTACCCGTTCCGGTTCGGCCGAAGGCAAGTCGATCTTGTTCAAGACCGGCACCACTTCGAGGCCTTGATCGATCGCGGTATAGCAATTGGCGACACTCTGCGCTTCCACCCCCTGGGCAGCATCGACGATTAATAAGGCGCCTTCACAAGCCGCGAGCGAACGGGAAACCTCGTAGGAAAAATCGACGTGTCCCGGTGTATCGATAAAATTTAACTGGTAAATGTCCCCATCTTTAGCCTGATAGTTCAAGGTGACACTTTGCGCCTTGATCGTGATACCTCTCTCCCGCTCCAGGTCCATCGAATCGAGCACCTGTTCCGCCATTTCACGCTCGGTCAGGCCGCCACAAATCTGGATAAACCGGTCGGCCAAAGTCGATTTACCATGATCGATATGAGCGATAATGGAGAAGTTTCTGATATGTTTTTGATCCACTTAAGTTTTACTGATAGTAAGGTTAATTTTAAGATGAGTGAACGCAAGCCTCCGATACTCGCGTAAAGGACTTATTGTAGCAGATAGGCATACTCCTGGAATACATATCAAACAATAACGGTATTGCGCGACGTATGCCATCTTACCGCAAGAGGCAAAGAACAGGGGGCTGAATAAATTCGTGCTGAAAAATACCGTGTTCGGCCGGGGAATACGATTTTTCAAGGTCTCAAAAAAACGACCGATTAATCCGATCGTTTTTTACCATGCTCACTAGAACCCCATAACACACTGATTAAAAAAAATTTCCTGGGATCAACGCGGGCGAATCAGGATAAAATCCGCCGAAATTTCTGCACTGTCTCGTCAGATAACGGCTGGCGCTGATGATCCCATTTCACCCCGTCGAGCTCGGCCGCCAATATTTCGATGGTTTGAATAAAGTCCTCAAACACCGCAGCAGGATCATCAACCTCTCTTGGCTGCATGAAAAAAACGATGCCGGGGCTGTAAAACGATTCCAGATCGGTTTCTGGAAAAGTGCCGGGCTCAACCATGCTGGCGACGGCGAAATCGACCAGCCGGTTGTCGTCAACCCGTTCAAACACTTTCATGCTACCGTATTCCAAACCCACTCGGTCGAAAGCAGCGGCCAAAACGGCACCGTTAAACCCTTCATCGGCCCTGGCAACGATGCTGAACTGTATCAACGACGGAAGTTCCGTTACGGCAGCAGTGCCTTCGTCGTTTTGATTTTGCGGTCCTTCCTCCTCATTTTCGGCAGCTGCGCTAATCGGGTCCACGCCATAATCCTCGTCCAGAGCCGAGCCGAGCGGTACGATATCGAAATCATCGTTTTCCGTACGCAACACCAACGATTCATCGACCTGTTCAAGAGGGTCGCCGCGATCGTAAAAGTTGATCTCCCGGCGTTTACGCTTGTTCTTGAAAACGCTCCACAAGACCATGCCCAGGACCACCAGCGCCCCTACCCCAATAATGACTAACCGTAATATATCTTTAT
Source organism: Methylomarinum vadi (assembly GCF_000733935.1). Taxonomy (NCBI): domain Bacteria; kingdom Pseudomonadati; phylum Pseudomonadota; class Gammaproteobacteria; order Methylococcales; family Methylococcaceae; genus Methylomarinum; species Methylomarinum vadi. Next base: position 297,110 of record NZ_JPON01000001.1, on the reverse strand, counting down.
CCATCAGCTTTCCGCCATAATGACCGCTTCTTCAATATCAACCGCAACCATCCGGGAAACCCCGGGCTCCTTCATGGTAACACCCGCCAATTGTTTTGCAATTTCCATCGTCACCTTGTTATGAGAAATATATAAAAACTGTACCGAGGAAGACATATCTTCTACCATTTGTGAAAACCTGACCACGTTGGCGTCGTCCAGCGGTGCATCGACTTCGTCCAACAGACAAAACGGTGCCGGATTCAATTCGAATATCGAGAACACCAAAGCTACCGCGGTCAACGCCTTTTCGCCACCGGACAACAAGTGGATCGAACTGTTCCTCTTGCCCGGGGGGCGAGCAATGATATTGACGCCGGTTTCCAGCAAGTCTTGCTCCGTCAATTCCAAATAGGCCTGTCCGCCGCCGAACAAACGGGGAAATTTTTCCTGCAGTCCGGCATTGATCTTATCGAAAGTTTCCTTGAAGCGTTGCCGGCTTTCCTTGTCAATCTTATTGATCGCCTGATCCAGCGTATTCAAGGCTTCCATCAGATCGTCATGTTGCTCGTTGAGGAAGTTCATACGCTCGGATTGCGATTTATATTCCTCGATCGCGGTCAAATTGATAGACCCAAGCCGTTCGATCTGTACCGTCAATTCATCGGCCTTGCGCTTCCATGCCCGTTCGTCGGCATCGCTAACCAAGCCTTGCAGAATCTGTTCGGGATCGGCATTAATCTCCTGCAATTGCTCGATCAACGTTTGCTGTCTAACATTGCTATCCTGCTGCTGAAAACGAACCTTATCCAGCGCTTCTTTTTGCCGCTCCATTTCCCGTTGCGTCTTGCTATGCTGCTCCGCTAAGCGGCTGATACTGTTCTCAGTATCCTGCAGTGCCTCGCGCTCCTGTTTCAGCATGCGATCTAATGCCTGCTTCTGTTCCAGATAACGCTCCAATACCATTTTTTCGTCGTCCATTGGCGATATCGTGGTATCGAGTTTAGCCTGCAATTCCTCGATGCGCTCCGCTGACTGCCGGTTTTGCGACTGTAGCCTTTCGATCTGCCTCGCGGTCAATTGTTCGGAGGATTTTAACGACTCGATCTGGGCCTGCAAAGCAAGCACTTGCCTACGCGCCTCGTTCAGAGAGCGGTCGGAATCATTCTGTTGCACTTGCAATTCTTGATTGGTCTGCTCCAATTCCATTTTCCGCATCTCGAGTCGTTCCAACTGACGTTCCGCTTCTTGTTTTAACACTTCTGCCTCGGCCATAGCTTCGGCGTTTTCCGCCAGATCGGCGACGATTTCGTCGACTTCTTGGCCGACCTGGTGCAAACGGCGCTGTTGTTGCTCATGGCGGGCGGAATGCGCGCTAAATTCACTGGTTTTGCTCGACAATTCGGCACTCAATCGCTTGTCTTGTTGCTGAATTGACTCGCGATTCGCTTCGCTGTTTTTCAACGCCAACTCGGTATCCTCAAGCTGTAGCTCGGTCTCGTCGATCGACGCCTGCAATTCTTGCTGCCGCAGCTTCAAACCACGCAGCTCTTTTTCCCGGTGCAATACGCCAGTCTTGCTGTCGGTACTGCGCGCGACCTTCAACCAGTTCTTGCCCAACCAAGTACCATCGGGTAACACCACCGTTTCGTAGTCTTGCAATTCCCGTAACTTCTCGCGGCCCTGCTCGATCGTATCCGCGCAATGAATTCCGCTCAACAGGGCTGATAAATCCCAGTTGGATCGAATTTTGGACAGCAACAGCGAACCATCACCCGTGCCGACCAGCGATCGGTTCTCGACCAAAATGACCGATTGTTCCCCTAAATACTGCAAACCGGGCACAATTAAGTCGACATCATCGACGCAAATTGCTTCCAAGTAACTGCTTAAAACCGTTTCGACCGCCGCCTCCCAGTTGCCATCGACTTCGAGAAATTCTGCCAAACGGGGCTGTTGAGCCAGTTGCATGCGCTCCAACCAAGGCGCCAAATCCTTTTTATCTTTGCCCATCGCATGCTGCTGCAATAATTCCAGCGAAGTAATCTTGCCGCTGATGCCGTGCAATTCGGCCCGCTGTGTGTGCAACTGATCTTGTAATTGCTTGACTCTTTGCCGCTGCTCGCCGATCTGCTGATGTTGTTGCTCTAGCTGCCGATGCAACTCGTCGCGCCCCGTTTCCAACTGATCGATAGTACTTTCCAACGCCTCCATATCGGCCTGCAGCTGGCTGTCGCTTAGCTCGCTCTGTTCTCTACGCAGTTTGTCGACGCGAATTTGCTGTTGCCGCTGTTGATTCTCCAATTGACCGAGCTTGGCCCGTTGCACTTCGCTCTGTTCACGATAGCGTGCGCTTTCCGCCAGGAACGCTTCCCACTGCTGTTGCCAATCGAATTTACGCTGCTGGGATTCCGACTGGATGATCTCGGTTTCTTCTTCACGCTCCCGAGCGATAACCAAGGCCTCTTCCGCTTCCACCAAGCTCTGCCTGATGTCCTCGAGCTGCTGCATATCCTGTTGGCATTCAGCAATCGATTGCTCACTTTGCCTTTGCAGTCGGTTGATTTCCAACGACGTTTCTTCGTGGCTCTTTTCGTTATGGCGTATCGTTTGCTCCAACCGACTGACTTCGGCCACGACATGGTAATACTCGCCTTGCGCCTCGTCGAGTTGCTGCTGCTGCCGTTTCTGCCCCGCCCTTTTCTCCTCGATTTGCTTGTCGGTTTCGCGCAGTAATACGAACAGGCGGTTATGTTCGGCGGCAATCTCCTGCAATTGATTTTCCAGCTTTAAGGCGCTTTGGTGGTAATTGTTCCAGCGCATCGCTAGCAGCTCCTGCTTAACCTGACGCTCCTGTTGCTTCAGTTCGGTGTATTTTTCCGCCTTCTCTGCCTGTTTTTGTAAATGTTTCAACTGCTTTTCGACTTCCTCGCGCAAGTCGTCCAGTCGTTCGAGATTCTCCCGAGTATGCCGCATCCGCGTCTCGGTTTCCTGGCGACGTTCCTTGTACTTGGATATACCGGCCGCTTCCTCGATATGGATACGCAGGTCCTCGGGCTTCGCCTCGACCATGCGAGAAATCGTGCCTTGCTCGATGATCGCATAGCTTCTCGATCCCAAACCGGTACCGAGAAAGAGATCGGTAATATCCTTCCGTCGACAGCGCGAGCCATTCAGATGATATTGCGACTGGCCGTCACGGCTAACCTGGCGCTTGATCGAAATGGTATTGTACTTGGCAAATTCTCCGCCGGCCTTGCCTTCACCGTTATCGAAAACCAATTCGACGAAAGCCGTACTGACCGGCTTGCGCGTGGACGAGCCGTTAAAAATCACATCGGCCATGCTGCCGCCGCGCAGATGCTTGGCCGAACTCTCCCCCATCACCCAACGCACGGCGTCGATGATATTCGACTTGCCGCAACCGTTTGGCCCGACAATCGCTGTCAGATTGCCGTTTACCGGAATCGTGGTGGGATCGACGAATGATTTAAAACCTGAAAGTTTGATTTTTTCCAGCTTCATTACTGGTAGAATATGTAATCCGATGTTTTGCAGAACCGTGTATTATTACACGAGTTTTCGTTTTTGTAATTTTATAGAACACCGATGACAACACAACCGACTAAAGAACTGGAAACGTTTGTTAACCCGAATCCCGGGCGCGATTATACGATTCATATCGAAATCCCCGAATTCACCTGCCTATGCCCCAAAACCGGACAACCCGATTTTGCCACGATCAATATCGAATACGTACCCAACCAATTATGCGTTGAACTGAAGGCTTTAAAATTGTATATGTGGTCCTTCCGCGAACAAGGTGCCTTCCACGAAGCCGTCACCAACGAAATCCTCGATGATATCGTCGCCGCCACCAGCCCCCGGTTCATGCGCGTGCGCGCCGAATTCAACGTCCGCGGCGGCATCTACACCACGGTCGTGGCCGAACACCGCGACCCCAGCTGGGAAGCTCCGGAAGCGGTCACGTTACCGTAATCGTCGATGGGCGGCCATACCTTTTATACCAGCGACCTAGCCGTCGCCCTTAAATACGACGGCAAAAACGCGCCCAAGGTTACGGCCAAGGGCGAAGGCGTCACCGCCCAGCAGATTCTAGAATTGGCCGAACGACACGGCGTACCGTTACAAAATCAACCTGAACTGGCCAGGATTCTTGCCCAAGTACCACTCGGCGATGAAATTCCGCGTGAACTCTACGTAGCCGTCGCCGAAATCATCGCCTTTGCCTATTTACTGAGCGGTAAAATTCCCGCCGATAACGAACCATGACCATTAAAGAAGCATTAACCACTCTCCCCCAATACCTGCTGCCCCATCATTTTCTATCCGAAGTGATGTCCAAGCTGACCCATTCCGAATGTAAAATTTGGAAAAATCTGTTCATCAAAACTGTCATAAATCTTTACAACGTGGACATGAGCGAGGCCAAAGATCATAACCTCGACCGCTATGCCAGCTTCAACCAATTCTTTACCCGCGAGCTGAAAGAAGGGGTCCGCAGCTTCCCAACCGCGGCCAACGCCGTCGCTTGCCCCGCCGACGGCGCGGTGAGCCAAGCCGGCGCCATCAAAGAAGGACAAATTTTTCAAGCCAAAGGCAAGTCTTTTTCCGCGGTCGACTTGCTGGGCGGCGATACAGTGCGGGCCCAGCCCTTCAGCGACGGCATTTTCACGACCATTTACCTGTCACCCAAGAATTACCATCGCCTGCACATGCCGTTTACCGGCACACTGAGGGAAATGATCCATATTCCAGGCCGCTTGTTCAGCGTCAATACGGCAACCACCAATAGCGTACCCGGCCTATTCGCCCGCAACGAACGCGTCGCTTGTATTTTCGACACCGAAGCCGGCCCAATGGCACTTGTTCTGGTCGGAGCCATTTTCGTTTCCAGTATCGAAACGGTCTGGCATGGCGTCGTCACGCCACCAACCATCGCCTCGGTTCGCGAATGGCAATATCAGGAAAATGCGCCTGTCTTAGAAAGGGGGCAGGAAATGGGACGCTTCAACATGGGTTCCACGATCATCGTGCTATTCGGCAATGACGCGATTAAATGGGAAGACCGCTTGCAAGCCAATCAACAGGTCAGACTAGGGGAAATCATCGGCAAAACACAGTAGACAAACGACAGTAATTTGTCGACAACGGACACTCACTGTCATTTTTTTTAACAATTTCTCCAGGCTGAACTATACTTTACATTAAGTAAAATAATTAAATATCTGATTATTTTATTTTTTTATGTTATGGCACTCGTTATGCATCAGCAAAGATGTAGATCAATGAACGAGGAGGTAATTGTCATGAAAGCATTAAATGATTCGAGAGAAATGAGTGTTGCCCGTGCAGTTTTCATTGAAACATTGAGCGATGAATTTATTGCATCTACCGGCTACGGCGTGTACGCCTATTTGAATCCGATGGCAATCAATCAGTTGTTTAAACAATATCTGCAACAACAAAGTACATCGCTGAGAAAATTCGTTAAGAGTTACGTCAGAAACTCAGTGTTGATTTAGGCAATGAATGCTCAGAATATTTTGTCTTGCTTTAGTATGCTGTAGCGTATTGGTGAGTTGCGCGACACCGGCGCAAAAATTCGCCGCAACGGCCACCCGCTCCGGCCTGAAGCAACAAAATATTCGAGGCGAGCCGTTTCTGCATCGCGCCTTCGTCAATAAGGCGGTTCGTCAAGTCGGCACGAAGAAAAGCGTTCTGCATGTTTATATCGATGGCGACGGTACACCCTGGGAAAGAGGCCGTTGGCCGGCAAACGACCCTACTTCACGCAACCCGCTGATACTCAAATTGTTGAAAGCCGATAACGCCCCCGCCTTGTTACTGGGCAGGCCCTGCTATCATGGCTTGAACGAAACCGCGCCTTGCCAATACCGATATTGGACTTCCCACCGCTATTCGCGCATTGTCGTAAACAGCATGGTAACTGCGCTGCAACGCTGGCTGGAAAACAAACCATTTACGAAAATCACTCTCATCGGCTTCAGTGGAGGCGGCACGCTAGCGGTTTTGATGGCATATAAAATAAAGTCAGTCGATCAATTAATCACGATAGCGGCCAACCTGGATACCAGCAGCTGGACACACCGACACGGTTATCGAGCGCTAGACCATTCAATCAACCCCATTGATCTTCCTCCCCTGCCCGCAACTGTCGAACAAATCCATTATATCGGCTTAGCGGATTCGAATATAGCGGCCGAAAGCGTCAATAAATTTGCCATCCGGCAAAACAATGCCGCCTTTATCCCGATCGCCGGCTTCGATCACCATTGCTGTTGGCCGGAAATCTGGCGTCAATTACTAGCGGAGAACGACTCTCGACGGCAGATCAATAACCGGCGAGAATGACCTCAACCCGCTTGATACTTTCGTCACAATCTTTAATGCTTTCCCTAACCCGACGTTTGAACATCACCCCCATCGGCTCGCCATTGATTTTCCCTGGAGCTATATTCGTTAAGCAGTCTGCACGCATCATACATGGCGACTTCCGCCTCGTGTAAACGCCCGTCGCCGGCCAAATTTTCATCCGTCGACATCATGATGCGACTGGTTACCGCATTTTGACGCCGAAATACCGACTCGGCGTATTTTGCAATTTCGTCATTATTGCCCAGGGTTGTCAATTCCGCGCAACCTTGCCCCATTACCAGGAACAACAGTAGCGGAAAATGTTGTAATTGTTTACGTTTGATCATTAAAATCGTTGAAAAATCTTATTTTTGATCGCTTGTTCTGCGCCAATAAAAGGCCAAAAGACTACCGGATAAATTGTGCCAAATACTAAACAAGGCGCCCGGTAAAGCCGCAAGACCGGAAAAATATTGTACCGCCAACGCCACGCTCAAACCGGAATTTTGCATCCCGACTTCGATAGCCACCGTTCTAGCCGTACTTTCGTCATACTTCAGCAGACGAACAACCCAATACCCCGTAGCCAGCCCCAATGAGTTATGAAGAATAACCGCAATAATCGCCGGCAAGGCAACATTGCCAAGATGAGGCTGATTCAAGCCGACGATAATGGCAATAATTACGATAATGGCCAGGGTGGACAATAACGGAAATAAGGTTTCGACCTTCCTAAGTCTTGAGTGCAACAGGCTATTTATCAGGGTTCCCGCCAACACCGGCAACAACACGACCGTCAAAATGCTGCGTAACATATCGGCAACCGGAACGGTCACCACGGTATTCAGATAGAGCCAGGTCAACAATGGCATTAAAACCACTGCGCACAATGTCGATACCATGGTCATCAATACCGACAAAGCGACATTACCTTGCGCCATGTAACAAATGACATTGGAAGCCGTGCCGCCCGCACTAGCGCCGACCAACACCATGCCAACCATAATTGCCGGCGGCAGTTGCAGCACTAATGCGATGAGCCAGGCAAATAAAGGCATACAACCGAACTGTATTATCGCGTTCATAAAAACGATCGCCGGCTGTTTCAAAACATGCATAAAATCGCGCCATGTCAGGGTCATGCCCATGCAGAACATAACCAATGCCAGTAATGGGACAATACTGTTTTTCAGTTCCGCAAATGGCTGCGGCCATACATAAGCGGCCACGGCCAATAAAATAGCCCATAACGGAAATAAACCGACGAAACCTCGCATCATTATTTACGCGCGGTAAAAATACAGTATTCGGTCAGTTTTTCAGCGAACAATTGGTGCTGGGCCAAGCCGACATAATAATTAGCCGTTTGCGCCTTAGACCGCAATCCCAACCACTGGCTGATTTTCTGCACCGGATAGAGGCGTTTAGCAATCTTATACATATGGTCGGCGGAAGGCAGGGTCTGCGGCGTGATATCGTACACGCATAATTCCTGGAAGCCGCAATCATTTAACAAGCCTTCAAATTCGTCGCGGGCGCACAAATTCGGCACCGCCCAACCATTCAAACAGGTTACGACGGCCCGCCATTGCTTTTCATTGAAATGCCGCTGCAGCATAAAGCCGTCGCAAACGACCAAACGCCCTCCCTTACGTAACACGCGATACGCTTCCCGTAAGAACTCTCCCTTGTTCAGCGCATGACAGGAGCTTTCCAAAGCCCATACCACATCGAAGGATTCATCGTCGAAAGGCGTTTGGCAAAAATCGGCCACTTCGAATTTTACCTTATCGGCCACGCCTTGGCGTTCGGCATGCTTGCGCGCGTAAGCCGCCTGTTTGGCGCTTATCGTAATGCCGGTGACTTCATTGCCATGTTCTCGCGCCATCCAGATGGAACTTCCGCCGATGCCGCAACCAGCGTCGAGGACATAGTCCCCAACTTGTATGCCGGCCTTTTCGTAAAGCACTTGGTTCTTATTCAGCAAAGCTTGGTGATGCGCATAAGGTTTATCATCATCCCAATAACCATAATGCAGCGCCAAATTGTCGCGATTGCACCAGGCGGCCAGATAATCGTTGTAGCAATCATCATAATGCTTGGCCGCATCCTGGTGCAATTCTTCGCTAGACAATTCGGCGCCTTGGCGAAGACTTTGGTCTCGGTAATCCTGATTCGGTTCTATCGTAAAAGTTTTCATTATTGTTGAAACGATGGAGACATTATCTCCGCTTACTGATCGGCCGGCCATTATAATCCAGATTCGCCATGCGCTTCATGCCGTCTGCGTCCATTTGTTTCACCCCCAATATTTCCAAGATGTCGCCAATAGGTAATTCCTTGAGCTGCTTCGGCGTCATACCGTAGCGAATTTTGAAAAAACGCTTTTTTTTATCGGAAGGAAAACGTGACAGAATAAGGTTTACACGCTCATCGATGATTCCCTGGAATATGGCTAAGTCAGCTTCCGTCGTTTTATCTTGGCCCGAATCGGTCATTTTCCCAATTTCATCCGTTTGATTTTCTGGCAAGCCAAACGCTTTGCGCCGCATTTCTAGCAAACGCCTACTTTTACCCTCGTTAAGTAAATCGATGCTCAGGCTGGCAACCGGCTTAGTTTTTCTCTCTTTTAAATTTTTCATCTACTTACCCCGTTTATCTCTTATCGTATCGAGAAACAATTTGCTATCGCACATAGAGTCTCTCCAAACTACATCGTGCCGGATTGATAAAAGCTCCAAATTTGACGCACTTACTCAACCCGATGCATCATTCACCGAGCCAAGGATTAACAATGAATCAAATTTCATGGAATGACACTAAATTTTAATGACTTCAACTCAACCCAAGTAGATTAGCCTTTTTTGCTGGCATGGCTTATTTTGCATTGATCTCGACCTGGAACATCCCGGCTCCGATCGAAAGCTGCTGGTTCTGTTTGCTTGATAAGGAAAGTTGGCCACAATGGTGGCCCTATGTCGATAAGGTGGAACAATTGTGCCAGGGCACGGCCGATGGAATCGGGAATGTTTGTCGCTACCATTGGCGCACCTGCCTGCCTTACCGGCTGACCGTCGATATCACGATCACAGAGCTAAATCCATTTCAGACTATTCGCTATACCGCAGACGGCGATCTGCGGGGAGATGGTGCCTGTCATCTGCACCAGCATGCTCAGTTTACCGCGCTGCAGTTCGATTGGAACGTACATACCATTAAACCGTGGATGAATGGAATTGCAGCCATTGCCGCTCCCATTTTCATCTGGAACCACCAACATGTCATGAAGATCGGCGAACAAAGTTTCATTCAGAGATTATATTCGAAGCCATAACATGAAATAATAGGCCGTTTTCTGTTTTCACAAAAAAACAATGGCGCAATACATTTATTCCATGAACAGGGTCGGAAAGATCGTTCCACCCAAAAAACACATCTTGAAAGATATTTCTCTGTCGTTTTTCCCTGGCGCCAAAATCGGCGTATTGGGACTGAATGGCGCGGGTAAATCGACTTTGTTACGCATCATGGCCGGCATCGATAAGGAGATTGAGGGCGAAGCGATACCGCAGAAAGGTATCAACATCGGCTATTTACCCCAAGAACCGCAACTTGACCCCAATAAAGACGTGCGCGGCAACCTCGAGGAAGCGGTGGCCGAGATCAAAGAGGCCCTCGCCAAATTGGATGCGGTCTATGCCGCTTATGCCGAGCCCGATGCCGATTTCGACCAACTGGCCGCGGAACAGGCGCGCCTGGAAGACATCATAAACGCCTGCGACGGCCATAATCTGGAGCGCACCCTGGAAATCGCCGCCGACGCCTTGCGTCTGCCCGACTGGGAAGCCGATGTCACCAAGTTGTCCGGCGGGGAAAGACGGCGCGTCGCTTTATGTCGCCTCTTATTGTCCAGACCCGACATGTTGCTGCTTGACGAGCCGACCAACCACCTGGATGCCGAATCGGTGGCCTGGCTGGAAAGATTTCTGCATGAATATCCCGGAACAGTGGTCGCGGTCACGCACGACCGTTATTTTCTCGATAATGTCGCCGGCTGGATTTTGGAACTAGACCGGGGAATGGGAATTCCGTGGGAAGGCAACTATTCTTCTTGGCTGGAACAAAAGGAAAAACGCCTCGAATTGGAAGAAAAACAAGAAGCGTCCCGAGTCAAGGCGATGAAGGCCGAGTTGGAATGGGTCCGTTCCAACCCCAAAGGGCGCCATGCCAAAAGTAAGGCGCGACTATCGCGTTTCGATGAATTATCGTCACAAGAATTCCAGAAGCGTAACGAAACCCAGGAAATTTACATCCCACCCGGCCCACGCTTAGGCGATGTTGTGATCGAGGCCGACGGTATAAGCAAGGGCTTTGGCGATCGATTATTGATCGAAGATTTAAGCTTTAAATTGCCTCCCGGCGGCATCGTCGGCATCATCGGTCCGAACGGCGCCGGTAAAACAACGCTATTCCGTATGATGGCGGGTATCGAACAACCGGATTCGGGGGCGATTACGCAAGGCCAAACCGTTCAATTGGCTTATGTCGATCAATTGCGCGACGACCTCGACGCGAACAAAACGGTCTGGGAGGAAATTTCCGACGGCCTCGACGTGATCACGGTCGGTAGATACGAAACCCCGTCTCGCGCGTATGTCGGCCGTTTCAATTTCAAGGGTTCCGACCAGCAAAAACGTATCGGCGACCTGTCCGGCGGCGAACGCAACCGGGTACATTTAGCGAAGCTATTACGTAGCGGCGGCAACGTGCTCCTGTTGGATGAACCGACCAACGACCTCGACGTAGAAACATTACGGGCTTTGGAAGAAGCCTTGTTGGCTTTCCCGGGGTGCGCCGTCGTGATCTCGCATGACCGTTGGTTTCTTGACCGTATCGCCACCCATATTCTCGCATTCGAGGGAGACAGCAAGGTGGTCTGGTTCGAAGGCAATTATGCCGATTATGAAGAAGATCGTCATCGCCGCCTAGGCACCGATGCCGATAACCCCCACCGAATCAAATACAAAAAAATAGGCTAAACCGCTTTTCAAGCTGTATTTACTAAAGACGACAGGGATGTCGTAACCTTCTTGACAAAAGTCATTATTTATCGGAACCTTGTCTATGACTGTTCAGGTAATAGTTCGATGAATCAAACTCCTTGTCTGCGAAACATGATGTGATTACGAAATACAAGCAAACCCCAGGGCATAGCTATGAACCGAAATCGCTTATGTTTTAATTGCCACTGGTTTAATAGCCTAAGACCCAATTCATGCCGGCATCAATATGGAGGTCTATTCGCGCTTCTGTTTTGGCTTTTGCAGATAAGCACTTTAAGTGCCGCCACTTTCAATGCCGAGGAGTTTGTTAATTTCGAAGATAGCCCCTTAGAGTCGGGGTTAAACAACGAATTGATGGAAAAAGAGGACGAGTCCTCTAATTCGTTCGGGCCCGACAAATCAGTTACCCTTTCCTCCTCCCAGTCTTTGGAAAAAGAAAAAAAAATCACGACCGTCGTTCGTACTAATACAGCGAGCTTTTCTCAAGCAATCCCACCACCTCTTCCGCAAACGACCGACATAATCAAGCTAGGTTATCAAAAACTAAGCCCCCTTATAGATTCGGATTCCCTGGACGACACCGTCTTCATTATTAAAGAGTACAATACCAAATTAAACGAATTCAATCAGTCCACTAATCAAAAACTGGCACCCGCTATCGAGGAAATATCCTTGCTGCAGGGATTGCTTCCCGCATCCGAACAAGCCAATTATTTCGCCAGCCCCCAATCAGCTGCTTTTATCGGCCAGGGCCACAATGAAACATTGAACAATCCAGCGCTAGCGGCCTTAAATGCCGATGTAGCCATAGAAAAACCGACCGGCTTCATAGGATTTCTTGTGGCGTTGCCCCATTATCTGCTCAATTATAAAAATATCCTCATCCTATTCAGTAGTTTTTTTCTGCTTTCGGCATTAATGAAAATTTTGCACTTCGTGCTCAATAGAATTTATTGACCGGCGCAGAGTGGATGAACCAATTGAACTTGTTCACGTGTCAGTCCTTCCCCCGGAGGAGAAAATTCCGCATACCCCGCCAATTCGGTAGCGGATAATTTACCGACGATCTTCGGCAAAACCGTTAACCGCAATCCCTGTTCAACCAAATAAATTATGTATGTTTGGCGCAGCGCGCTCTCCAACGAATCCACGCCTTCCAGGCCGGAATCGGTCAACACACAATAAAGCATGGCTCTTACGTCATCGATGAACAATTGCGTTTGCTGGCGCCAAATGGTCTCGGAATTTTGAGTCGGTATTAAAATATCCAGCACATGATGTCCGATGGGAATAACTCTGGGAGATTCACTATCGACCGAAATCTCCGCCTGATTGAAATCGATGCGATCGACACCCAAACCAATTATCTCATCGATCGCCAAACCGCTTAGCAACAACAAAATCAACAATTCACTATCACGCTCGGCATTTCTTAAGAGCTGTGTTATCTGATCATCCGATAATTTTTGATAGCGAGGCATGCGTGACAATATCCCTTGGCTTTGTTCTTCGATGACTTTTTCCTGCTGTCGATTTTCCAGGTGTTCAGGTCGGTTGACATTACCGAACCAAGCCTGCACTGGAAAAATAAACTGCTGATGCTCGGCGTTGTCTTTGTTCAAAAACTCAGTCAGCCACACCGAAAAAAAAGCAAATAGCAATGCCGCGGCCAACGAGACCAAGGCCCCCAAATCGTAATCAGGGCTCACCACTTGCCGATTGACACTGGCCCTTTCCACGACATCGACCTGGGGATATTTTTCGTATTGCTTACTTTCAATTTTGACCAACCGGTCTCTTGTCTCTCTCTGTATTTCCTCCAAGGCCGTTAAATCATCGATTAATTTCTGGTGTTTGGCGAACAAAGTCGTGAAATCGGCGGCTTTTTGTTTGTGTTCATCAAGCTGCTGTTTTATATCGCTGACAACCTGCTTAGCGGCATAATAATCCTGACTTGCCTGCGTCCAAACGATATTTTTTCCTTCCTGTTTCTTTCTTTGGATTTCCGCTTCGAGCTTTTTGATTTGTTCGGGAATATATTTTAGCGAGGGCTGCAGGGCGAGATATTCACGGGTGTAACGTTTGTCGAATTCGGCCAGCTTTTCCTTCAATTCCTGATAGCGCCGCTCTAGACTACTTAACGAACGCTGTTCCTGCTCGGGAACCACGGCCTGCCCGTTGGCAATCGCCAGATTCACGGCATCGAGCCTTGCCTTTGCCTTGACCACGGCTTCATTGGCATCATTCAAGGCACGATTGAGCCCTTGCAATTTGGCCAAGACTTCATTTTCTTCTCGCGTTGTCGAGCTGATATCGTGTTCCTTTCTGAACTGATCCAACTCCAGTTGCGCTTGCTCTACCTTACGATCCAATTCACTCAATTCATTCTCGACAATCGTCACGGTATTTTGCGTGGAACTCTCCACGCTAGCCTCGCGCGCCGCCAAGTAAACGTCTATCCAGGTGTTGATGACCAAGGGTAATAATTCCGGGTCAGGGCCCTGCGCCTGCATGGTCAATAAATTCGTCTGATCGACCGGCTTGACGGTTAACATGGCGCGTATATCGGAAACGGTCAAATTGGACAGTTGGGGAATTTTCCCATGTTCCTTCAAACGCTCCAGCGTTTCGGTTAGCAGTTCGAAGCTCAACAATTTCTGTCTTTGAATCGCGACATTCTGGAAATCGACATCACTACTGACCTGGTCTATTGCCGTCGCAGCCGACGTCAACAACGTCGCGGTACTTTGATAAACCGGAGGTCTGGCATAATTGATAATCAACCCGATAAGCAGAGTCAAAACAAACGTCGGCACGAAGATTTTCAATCGCGTTGTCGACCAAAAACCGGACGATTCTCGCTCCTCCGGTTCGGCTTGATATCGATCCTGCTGAGATAAATATTCAATCTGTGGCCGCTGCTGTTTCATAATTTCAATCTACGAGCGATTCGTGCGCTATAAGCTATGTGAAAACAAGCTATCATATTGCGTTATTACTATCCTGGCTATAATTACCCGTAAATCTAAAGAAATTTCCGCAGCATCAAAAACACTTGTTTGAAATAAGGCCGGGTGGAATTTCCGATTCAAATCTCAAACTTTTTTTATTGACAGCAATAGTATCAATGCGTTCACGCCTTTTGATCTTAGTATTCTTTTACTCGCTCGCCGCAACAACCTGCTATGCGACAACGCATCACTCGACTAATCTTGATGCCGATGCTAACAAACGCCCACGACTCTCACTGGATAAAACATCCGCCATTCTGCCAACGACAGTAGCGATACCAAGCGGCTGCTTTCAAATGGGCAGTCCCGAATACGAACCGCATCGAAATCAAAATGAAAGCCGCCATAGAGTTTGCGTCAAACGCTTTTACATGGCGACACATGAAGTTACTGTGGCGGAATTCATGGCCTTCGTCAAGGACACGAATTATTTTACCGATGCGGAAATTGATTATCGGGCCAGAGGCTGCTGGTCTTTCGATGACCGGCAAAAGCCCTTGTGGGGTTGGCGGTCATGGGCCGATTGGCGACAACCGGTCAAACGAAAACCCCAAAATAACGAGCCGGTAACCTGCGTCAGTTTTCATGACGTCAACCAATACATCGACTGGTTAAATCGCCGCAGCGGCCGGCATTACCGGCTCCCTACCGAGGCGGAATGGGAATATGCGGCCCGGGCAGGATCGACCCATGCGTATTATTGGGGCAATAATCCGGACCTGTCCTGCCGCTATGCCAATGCGGCCGACCTCGGCAGCTTTAACGGCATCCAATGGCCGGTAACCCACCGTTGCCATGACGATTTTTTCTTTGCCGCGCCGGTGAAAAATTACTTACCCAATCACTTCGGACTCTATGACATGTTGGGCAATGTGTGGGAATGGACCTGTTCGCGTTATCAGAAAGACTATCAAGGACAAGAGCAACACTGTGTTCCGCTTGAACATAGCACCGATGTCTTCATCGCCGTGAGAGGGGGAGGTTGGAACGCCGATCCGCCGCGTCTGCGCGCGTCGTATCGGAACTGGGAAAGGCCCTGGACGCGCTTGGCGACCTGGGGCTTTCGCTTAGTACTGGATAACGGATTTCAGCGCTAATCAGTCGAAGGGGTTTTCCAGTACGATCGTTTCGTTGCGATCGGGACCGGTGGACAATATGGAAACTTTGACGCCGACCAGTTCTTCCAAGCGGGCGATATAAGCTTTTGCATTGTCCGGCAAGGCATCGAAATCGGTAATGCCTTTGGTGCATTCGCCCCACCCCGGCATTTCCTCGATCACGGCTTCGCAAGCGGCATATTGATCGGCTCCCAACGGGGCGGTTTTCGTGGTGGTGCCGTTAATTCTATAGGCGGTACACACGCCGATTTTATCCAGGCCGTCCAGAACATCCAGCTTGGTCAGACAGATTCCACTCAGGCTGTTCATTTGCGCCGATTTACGCATCGATACCGCATCAAACCAACCCGTGCGTCTCTTGCGCCCGGTCGTAGCACCAAATTCATGCCCCTTATTGCCTAAATGTGCCCCGTATTCGTCATGTAACTCGGTCGGAAAAGGCCCGTTGCCCACCCGGGTCGAATACGCCTTGGTGATTCCCAGAACGTAATCGATATCGAGCGGGCCTACCCCGGTTCCGGTCGCGGCGCCGCCGGCCGTGGTATTGGAAGAGGTCACATAAGGATAAGTCCCATGGTCGATATCCAGCAAGGCCCCTTGCGCCCCTTCGAATAGGATATTCTGACCCTGACGCTGCTGCAATTGCAACTCTTCGGCCACATCGGCCAACATCGGTTTGACCTGCTCTCCCAATTTCAAGGCATCATCGAGCATAGATTGGAAATCGACCGGCTCGGCATGAAAATAATGGGTCAGCATGAAATTATGGTAATCAATCAATTCTTGCAGACGTTCGGTAAATTCAGCGGTATTCAACAAATCTCCCGCGCGCAGCCCTCGACGCGCCACTTTATCTTCATAGGCCGGGCCGATACCGCGACCGGTGGTGCCAATGGCCTTGCTACCGCGGGCTTTTTCCCGAGCCTGGTCGATCGCGATATGGACAGGCAGTATAAGAGCGCACGCCTCGCTGATTTTCAAACGATTCCTGACCGGAATGCCGGATTTTTCGAGTAATTCGATTTCTTCCAGCAACGCCTCGAGGGAGAGTACTACGCCATTCCCGATCAGACATTTCACTTCTTCCCGTAAAACACCCGAGGGAATCAGGTGTAATATAGTGGTCTTACCATTAATGACCAATGTATGGCCGGCGTTGTGCCCCCCCTGAAACCTGACAACCGCACCGGCTTGATCCGTCAACAGATCGACCAGCTTACCTTTTCCTTCGTCACCCCATTGAGTACCGATGACTACGACATTTTTTCCCATAATTATTCCAACTTTAGACCAAGGGCTTAACAACCCAACTTTGATTTTGCTTTTCCAACATAGCGGTACAACCCAAGTCTGAAGCTGAACCTGCTTGACCCGGCAATTGCTGAATCACGATCTTGCCCTGCGCGCGCAAATCCCTGATCTTCTCCGACAGATCTGCCTCTTCCATATAGGGCGCAAAAACAATCTCCCTCGTCGACGTTTCATTCGTTTCCATCGACAATGCCGCCAATGTTTTTAAATCGGCGCTAAAACCGGTCGCCGCACGAGCCCTGCCAAAAAACCGACCAATATTATCATATCGGCCGCCCCTGGCAATTTCTTTGCCCACCCCGGGAATGAAGGCGGCGAAGACAATACCGGTATGGTAGTGATATCCGCGCAACTCGGACAAATCGAAATGCACCGGTAATTCCGGGAATTGCACCGCCAATTGTTCGGCGATCTTCCGTAAATCCTGCAATGCTTGGCTAATGGCGACATCACTATTCTTGAACAGGTCGGCGGCCTTGTCGAACACTTCCCGCCCTCCATTCAATTTTGCCATCGCCATGAAAAGCTGCTTCACATCTCCATTTAAGTCATATTCGGCCAGCAACTCATTGAGCTCAGGAATGGCTTTGCGTTGCAGCACATCGAACAACGCCCCTTCCTGTTCCTTGTTCAAGCCGGCTTGCCTGGACAATCCCCGGAAGATACCGACATGGCCAAGGTCCAGATGGACATTCTGTATGCCGGACATAGCCAACATTTCCAGCATCAACCGAATGACCTCCAGATCGCTTTCCAGGCCCTGGTGACCGTATAGTTCCGCGCCGATCTGCATAGGGCTGCGTGATTTTTCCAAATTATCGCTCAAGGTATGCAAAATGGTGCCGGCATAGCACAGGCGGGTCGGCCAATCATGTTGCAACTGATGTACGGCGATTCTGGCCACCTGCGGCGTCATATCGGCCCGCACGCCCAACAGTTTGCCGCTGACTTGGTCGGTCAGCTTAAAGGTTTGCAATTCCAGGTCATGACCGGAACCGGTCAACAACGAATCCAAAAAATCCACCATCGGCGGAATGACCAGTTCGTACCCCCAACAGGTAAACACATCCAGCAGTTTTCTACGCAGCTGCTCTAAATATCTGGCATTTTCCGGTAATACTTCCTCGATTCCCTCGGGTAATAGCCAGGAGTCTTTTTTTTGCATTTTTGTATGTCTCTCTCGTGCAAAACGCCCCATAAAATGGAGCGTTTCGATCACTACGTCAAGAATGGCGGAGCCATTCCACAAGATTATTTTTGATTTTTGAAATATTTGAAGAAATCCGAATCCGGTTCAAGCACCAGCATGTCACTGGACTTTTTAAACGTCTGCTTGTAAGCATTCATGCTGCGATAAAAAGCAAAAAACTCGGCATCTTCTCCATAAGCCTTGGCGTAGATTTCGGCTGCCTTGGCATCGCCCTCACCACGCATGATTTCGGCATCCCGATAGGCATTACCCAGAATGATTTCGCGCTGCTTATCGGCATCCGCCCTTATACGTTCGGCCGCCTCGGCCCCTTGCGAACGGAACTCACGCGCCACTCTTTCCCTTTCCGCTTCCATCCGGCGAAAAACCGAGGAACTGACATCTTGCGGCAAATCAATGCGTTTAACCTGCACATCGATGATATCGATACCATAATTTTTTGCCACAGGCGAGACATTGGCGATCAGCGTTTCGCTGATTATTTGCCGGTCGGTCGATACCAATTGTTTGATCTCGCGCTTACCAAATTCACTACGGCTGGCGTCCTTGACGATTTGATCGAGACGAATATTCGCCTGATTAATATCGCCTGCCACCGACGTGTAAAAAGTTTTCACGTCGCCGATGCGCCATTTGACGAAAGTATCCACGATCACGTTTTTCTTTTCCGCGGTCAGGAAACGCTCGGGCTTGGAATCCATCGTCAAAATACGCGCATCAAATTTTTTGACGTTATTGATAAACGGAATCTTGGTATGCAGTCCGGGCTTGAAATCCGTTTCGACAATCTCACCCAAGCGAAACTTGATCGCACGTTCGGTTTCTTTCACGGTAAATAACGACATGGACAACAGAATGATCAGTAACCCCGCCGTCACTAAGATTTTATTAATCCCCATGTTAGCGCCCCCTCACATCACGACCTCGAGACGAGGTTCTCAGGTTATTGTTAACAATGCGCGTCTGTTGTGGCGTTAATGTAACCGGCGCTTGAGCTTCGGCCGCCTCGCTTGTTCCTGTCTGTTGCTTGGTCATTTTATCCAAAGGTAAATAAAACAAATTATTGCCGCCTTTCACATCGACCATGACAGTCGCCGTATTAGTAAGAACCTCTTCCATCGATTCTAAATAGAGACGTTCCCTAGTCACTTTGGGAGCTCTTTTGTATTCCTTCAGCAATTGACTAAAGCGGCTTGCCTCACCACTCGCCTGCGCAATCAGTCTTTCCTTGTAGGCCTCGGCTTCCTGGGTCAGTCTCGAAGCCGCACCGCGCGCTTTGGGAACCACATCATTGGAATAAGCTTCGGCTTCATTGATCAGCCTTTGCTTGTCTTCTCTTGCCTTGATCGCGTCTTCGAATGCACCCTGAACCTGTTCGGGTGGCTGGGCATCCTGCAGGTTAACGCTAGTGATTAGCACGCCTGCTTTATAAGAATCCATAACCGTCTGAATTTCTTGCTTAATCTGGGATACCACCTCGCTACGCCCTTCGGTCAAGACAAAGTCCATATTGTTGTTTCCCACAACGCCACGCTCGACGCTTTCCGTTACCTGTTTCAGGGTTGCAGCCGGATTCAACACATTGAAAGCATAATCCTTGGCATCTTTGACTTGATACTGAACGGCAAGACGCACATCGACAATGTTTTCATCCTTAGTCAACATCAAGGCTTCGCGGGGTACGGAACCCATCCCCTGACGCCCACCGGAACGATAGCCGACTTCGATGAATCGTTGCTGTTCAACGTTAATGATTTGAACTTGCTCGATTGGTACGGGAATGTGCCAGTTCAAACCTGCCTGGGTAGTATCGGTGTATGCGCCAAAACGGGTCACGACGCCACGAGTTCCCTCATCGACGATGTAAAATCCGCTCAACCCCCATAACACCAAGGCGCCGACGAGCAAAAAGCCAAAGCTCTTCAGCGAAGAGCCGCCACCGGATCCGCCTCCCGTTCCGCCACCAAATATACCGCCTAATTTTTCTTGTAAAGAACGAATCGCTTCATCAAGATCCGGCGGACCATTCTTGTCGTTACGACCGCTCCAGGGATCTTTATTATCGCCACCGGGCTCATTCCAGGACATATTAAATGCTCCAATTGGATTTTTTACTGAATTTCAAAATTTGCTCTCCTTATCGTTTCGATTTTATTACCCATCCTGGTAACAAAACGGGCAACTGCCCAAAAAGCTTATTTTATCGCAAATCAGTGCTCCACATTTCATTTCACCAAGAAATTTTCCATAAAATCAGTTAATTTCTTCGATTCGGACGTTTTTTAATAACCCTAAATGCTTTTTATCGATTTCCACAGCCAATTCCCAACCGCCGTGCTCGTTAGCTTTTTCGCTAAGAATACGGGCATATCCGAATAGTTTGGCTCTAATTGCCGCTTGTTCCGGCAATAGAAAGCATTTTCTTCTCACTCGACTGCTGGCAAAAATTTTACTCAGCGCCTGATCCAACAGCTCACTACCGGCCCCGGTATGCGCCGACATCCAAACTCTGACCGGCTTACCTTGTTCATCATAATCGACATGTGGCTCGACATTCTCAAGCAAATCGATTTTATTAAAGATTTGTAGCTGATGTATCTCACCCGCACCGATATCTTGCAATACTTGATTGACGTGAAAAATCGTTTCGTCACGGTCCTCGGCATTGGCATCGATCACATGCAGCAGCAGATCGGCTTCGCTTGCCTCTTGTAAGGTCGACTTAAAGGCCGCCACCAATTCATGCGGCAAATGACGAATAAAACCTACCGTATCGGCCAACACCAATTCCGCCCCATTGCCGACGGTGTAGTGGCGCAAGGTCGGATCCAGTGTTGCAAACAATTGATTAGCCGCATAAATATCCGCCTTCGTCAACGCATTGAACAGAGTCGACTTGCCGGCATTAGTGTAACCGACAAGCGATACCGACGGAACTTCCGCCTTTTTACGTTTACTGCGTCCCTGATGCCTTTGTTTTTCCACCCTTTCCAAACGGCGTTGTATCTGCTTAATGCGCATCCCCAATAATCGCCGGTCGGTTTCCAATTGGGTTTCACCCGGACCGCGCAGGCCAATACCGCCCTTTTGTCTTTCCAAGTGGGTCCAGCCTCTAACCAAACGGGTGGATAAATGTTTTAACTGGGCTAATTCAACCTGCAATTTCCCTTCGAAGGTTTTTGCGCGTTGGGCAAAAATATCCAAAATCAGCCCATTCCTGTCAACCACTCTGGTTCCCAGCGCATTTTCCAGATTTCTTTCCTGACTGGGCGTTAGCGGATGGTTCACCAGTACGATATCGGCGTCATGGGTTTCAATTTCCGCCTTTAGCTCATCCACTTTTCCAGAACCGATAAAAAACTTGGGATCGGGGCGATAACGGCGGCCGGTTAATATATGAACAGGTTCTGCGCCAGCGGATTTGGCAAGCTCTTGCAGTTCTAAGAGATCTTCCTGTCCTGCGTGTAAATTCAAATGAACGAGAATAGCCCGTTCACCGGCATCAGGACGCTCAAACAAGCAAAGACTCCTTGCGATAACTTTTATTAATCTTCAACGCTGTCGCTTTCCCTTCCCATCTTGAACGGTTTCCCCGGCACAATGGTTGATATAGCATGCTTATAAACCATCTGGTTGACAGTATTTTTCAACATAATGACATACTGATCGAACGAATCGATCCGTCCCTGCAATTTGATGCCGTTGACCAGGAATATAGAAACAGGCGTATGCTCTTTTCTAAGGGTATTTAAAAAATTATCCTGCAGATTTTGACTTTTTGACATCCAATTTCTCCTTATTATTTTCAGCCTGTGGATACATTAACAGAGTATAAATAAATTCGACAATTTTTCTAACTCAAAACTGATTGTTGGGACAATTCATTCTTTTTCAAGTTCACAACCACAATTTTTATACTCGGATCCATTGCAAGGCCTTGGCCAACAAGTCAGGATCACCGCTCACCAGTTTTTTAGCATCTTGCTCCCTACGCAACCAGGTAAATTGCCTTTTTGCCAACTGCCGGGTCGCCACTATCGCTTTTTCAGTCATCGCCGCAAAATCCAACTCGCCGCACAAATAGGACCAAACTTGCCGATACCCCACGGCGCGAACAGACGGCATCGACTCGTTCAAATCACCGCGCCGAAACAAGATTTCGACTTCTTCGACCAAGCCCTGCCGCAACATCGCGAGAAAACGCTCGGCGATCATTTCATGCAGAATTTTGCGATCTTCAGGCGCGATAATCAGCTTAATCGGACGATAAGGAATCGACCGCCCGGCCTGAGCAAAAAAACTGCTGATTGGTTTACCACTGATTGCAAAAACTTCAAGTGCGCGTTGAATTCTTTGCGGATCATTGGGATGAATCCGAGCCGCCGCTTCGGGATCGACCTGCCGCAAACGCCGGTGCATCGCTTCCTTGCCTATATTGGCCAGTTGCAAATCCAATTGTTTGCGAATTTCAGGATCCGCCGGCGGCAATTCGGCCAAACCATGCAATAACGCATTGAAATAAAGCATCGTACCCCCCGCCAACAGTGGAATTTTACCACGCCTGGTAATATCGACCATCAATTCCAGCGCGCTGGCGCGAAACTGGCCGGTAGAAAAGGTTTCGGCGGGATCGAGAATATCGATTAGGTGATGCACAATGCCGCCGCGCTCTGCCAGGCTCGGTTTGGCAGTACCGATATCCATACCCCGGTAAACCAAAGCAGAATCGACACTGATTATTTCCGCATTGAAGTGCTGTGCGAGCTGCACAGCCAAGGCCGTTTTGCCCGAAGCGGTCGGCCCCATTAAAAAAATGGCTGGAGGTAAATCGGGGCTATTCATATTATTGCCCGCGCATGAAAAATTTATCCAAATCGGCATGGCTTAATTCCACCCACGTCGGACGGCCATGATTGCATTGGCCAATGCGCTCGGTTTGCTCCATTTCCCGCAACAACGCATTCATCTCGTCGATCGTCAATTTTCTGCGCGCCCTGACTGAACCGTGGCAAGCCATGGTGGCGAGAATTTCGTTGGACTTTTCCAGCACCCTGCGGCTCATACCATTAGCAATGAGGTCGGCCAGAATATCGCGGATCAGTCCATCCATATCCGCTTTAGCCAAAATCGCCGGGGTTGAACGCAATATCAGAGTTTCGGGGCCGGAACGGCTTAATTCGAAACCGAGAGACAGAAAAAAATTGCCTTCTCGTTCGGCCAAATCGGCTTCCGCCATACTCACGGGTATTTTCAATGGCAGCAGCAATGGCTGGGCCGGCACATTCCCCTGATGATATTGCTTTTTTAATCGTTCGTAGGTCACCCGTTCATGAGCGGCATGGGCATCGACTAAAATGACGCCGTTACGCGTTTCGGACAGGATATATATATTATGGACATGGGCGACCGCAAACCCCAAGGGCGGAATCGGCCGCTCTTCGTTTTCAGCTACTGCCCGTTGTTCCTTCTCTTTAATTTCATCTTGCGGATACAACGAGGCATAGGCCTTGATTTCTTCCTCGACCGTCATTGGCAGAGAGGATTGCCGGGGTGCTGTTGGAGCGCTGCCGGCATAATGGAAAGATGGTTTCCGCTCCTCCTGCTCGAGTGCTTCGAATGCTGCTACCTTCGACACTGAGGCTTGAGACTGCGGTCGCTGCTCCGCTAAGGAACGATGCAAGGCGCTGAACAGAAAATCATGCACCAGGCGCCCCTCGCGGAAACGTACTTCGAGTTTAGCGGGATGAGCATTCACGTCGACCAGTTTTGGATCGAGGGTCAGATACAGTACGAAAACCGGGTGCCTGCCGTGATACATAACGTCCTGATAAGCCTGTTTGACGGCATGAGCAACCAACCTATCCTTGATCAAGCGTCCATTGACATAGAAAAATTGCATATCCTGTTGGCTGCGGGAAAAAGTTGGCCTGCCAACCCAGCCCGCCAATTGCAATCCTGAGGATGCGTAATCGATTCTGACGGCATTTTCAATAAATGCGGAACCGCATATTCCGGCAATACGTTTTTCTTTCTCCGCTTCGGTCACAGCCGGCTTACAGTTCAATATCTCGCGCTGATTATGGGTCAGAAGGAAACCGATATCGAAGCGGCTCAGCGCCATTTTTTTGATTAAATTTTCGATATGGGAAAATTCCGTTTTTTCACTTTTCAGAAATTTACGCCGTGCCGGCGTGTTGTAGAACAAATCGCGCACTTCAACGGTTGTGCCGTAAGGATGAGGATCGGGCTGCGGATCAAAATCCTTTTCCGTCCCGTCGGCTGCGACTTTCCAGGCGCATTCCGCCTGCTCGGTTCTGGAAATCAAATTCAAGCGGGCAACCGAGCTAATGCTGGGCAACGCTTCGCCGCGAAAGCCCATGCTGCCTACCTGCTCCAAATCCTTAAGACTGGCGATCTTACTGGTGGCATGGCGGGACAATGCCAACGGCAAATCATCCTTGAAAATACCGCACCCATCGTCACGAACGCGAATCAAACGACAGCCGCCCTGCTCGATATCGATGTGGATTTGCTTGGCGCCGGCATCAAAACAGTTCTCCACCAACTCCTTGACCACCGAAGCCGGTCTTTCGACCACTTCGCCCGCCGCGATCTGATTGATTAATTGAGTGGGTAAAGCGTGTATTCGCATGGAACAGCCCGACAAAAAGGCTGTATTTTACTGGACAGTCCGATATGTGAAAACAGGTATGGCGATTATATCGCTAAAACCTCGCCTATTCGGTAAACCAGGCTTGCCAGATCAGCCGCTATCCGCCGGTATCATCAAGACTTGACCGACCCGAATTGTATTGTCGGCCAGGGAATTAGCGGCCTTGATAGCCCGCATACTGACGCCATACTGTTGCGCGATTCCCGACAACGTATCGCCGCGGCTGATCACATGCCTCGCTTGTCTAGTCGAATTTAACGCCATCAATGTATCCGGCGGCGCATACTCTCTGAAGTATTCTAGAATTCCATGAAAAATGGCTCTGGCCATTTTGTATTGATGGGCGCCACTACGAAGTTTGCGCTCCTCATGAGGATTGGAAATAAATGCCGTTTCCACCAGGATGGAAGGAATATCGGGTGATTTAAGCACCATGAAGCCGGCTTTTTGCACCGTATTCTTGTGTAAAGCACCGATATGCTTGAAATTACCCAGCACCTTGGCGGCGACTTTGCGGCTAGCTTCCTTCGTTGCCGTTTGCGACAAATCCAGCAACACTGACGCTAACATTTCATCTTTATCATCCAGGCTAACGCCGCCGGCCAGTTCCAGATCGGCGGAGTTTTCGTGATATGCCAACCAACGTGCCGCCTCGCTGGAAGCCCCACGCCTGGACAGCGTGAACACCGAAGCACCTTTAACCCGCGAACTTTTAAAAGCATCGGCGTGAATCGAAACAAACAGATCGGCCCTCGCTTCGCGGGCGATATCCATGCGCTTACGCAATTTTAGGTAATAATCGCCTTTGCGCACCATCACGGCCTTCATGCCCGGCTGTTTATTGATCATCGCCGCCAGTTTTTGCGCTATCGCAAAAACGACCTTCTTCTCCTGCGTTCCCCTGGGGCCATGCGCACCGGGATCTTCCCCGCCATGACCTGCATCGACAGCCACGATGATGTCTCGACCTTTATTTTCAACCGTTTTAACGGCCGCGCTTTTTTGAGTCGTCGAACTTGCCTTGGCCGCGCCCTGCTTCGGAAATAAATCCACCACGAGACGATTGCCATACTGATGGCTCGGGCGTAACGTAAAACTTTTTGTTGCAACGTCTGTTTTTAAATCGAGAACGACCCTCAAATCCTTGCCATGCCGAACCGCGCTGCGCACCTTGGAAAAGAGCGGATGATTGCCGGGGGGTTGCCGAAACGGCCGGTTCAAGGAAGCATTATTGATGTCAATGACCAAGCGGGCAGGATTGTCCAGCGGAAAAATACTGTGCGAGGGCACCTTGGAAACATCGAATACCAAGCGCGTATGGTCTGGTGCCGTCCAAAAACGTAATGAATCGACCTTTATCTGCTCCGCACCGACAGTCACCGACATAGCCAGTAACAAAGACAGAACAAAAATTTTCCGAAATCGGGGCATAGCGCTATAACCAGAACAATATTTTTGTTTAAATTATAGCAGTATGTCTTTGTTTTTCCAGTTTAGAATTATCTTTTTTTGCAACCGTTCGGGCAACACCTTGATAATTATCTCCCTACCGGCATTTGTTGCCCGTAAATCCAGATCAATTTCTGCGCACGGCAAGAAACCCTCCCCCATTTCCGGCCATTCGATAAAACACAGGGCCTGTTGCGCCAGGTAATCCTGAATCCCGATCCACTCCAATTCTTCAGGATCCCGCAAACGGTACAAATCGAAATGAAAAATTTGCCTACTCCCCAGCCGGTATTCCTCAACTAAAGTATAGGTTGGGCTTTTAACCGCCCCTTGATGGCCGGCCGCACGCAACACACCCCGAACCAGCGTGGTCTTACCCGCCCCTAAATCGCCATGTAGAAAGATCAGACACTTTTCCGGCAATGCGTGCCAGAGTTCCGCGCCCATTAATTCCGTTTCCTCGGCCGTCTGCAAATAAAGTCTCATCAATTCAACAATGTTCTGATAAAGGGCAATAAATCGCTGGCCAACAAGCCACGCTCGCCGTCGATCGCCGCCAAGTCGGCCGCCTCGCCATGGATATGCACGGCCAAACGCGTTGCCGTAGATAAATCCAACTGCTGCCCGAGTAAACCGCCGATTATCCCGGAAAGCACATCCCCCATTCCTCCGGAGGCCATGCCCGGATTACCGGTAGTGGACACATAAATATCCTGTTCGTCCTTAACCAAGCTACCCGCTCCTTTCAGCAAGGCAACACCGCCATACCGCTGCTGTAATTGACTCACAGCGGTGAACCGATCGGACGCAACCTGCCCGGTGCTCGATTGCAACAAACGTGCAGCCTCGCCGGGATGGGGGGTAATGACCCAGTTGTCTTTATGTTGGGGAATCTTTGCCAATAGATTTAACGCATCGGCATCCACCACACAGCAATGCCCGGAATCACTGACTTTGGCAAACATGGACTGCCCCCATTGCTGCTGCCCCAAACCGGGACCAATGACGACGACATCGGCTCGCGCCAATAACGCATTCAGCTGATCGCCGCTCTCGACCCCGTGGCTCATGATTTCCGGGCGGCCACTATTGATGAACGAACTGTGGGCGGCGCGGGTCGCCACACTGACCAAGCCGGCGCCGCTTCTCAGAGCCGCTTCCGCGGCCAACCTAATGGCCCCGCTAAAACCATAATCCCCCCCGACCAACAAAACGCGACCGTTATGCCCTTTATGCGCGCAACGATGGCGGCGCGGCAGCTTTGTTTTAAGCAATAACCGTGCGCTGGGATTGAACATCGCGGAGACTTCGTCCGGTACGGCCAAATCGGCAAACACCACGTCACCGCAATATTCGGCTGCTTCTCCAGTAAAAAGCCCTTGCTTCAAACCGATAAACGTCACGGTGCAAAGCGCTTTTACCGCATCATTGACGACTTGCCCGCTATCGGCGTGCAATCCCGAGGGAATATCCACGGCAATAACTGGATGGTTTGAATCGTTGATCATCTCGATTGCTGCGGCAAACTCCCCCGCCACCGGCCGTGCCGGGTCCAGCCCTGTGCCTAACAACGCATCGACAATCACACAAGGCTCCGACAAAACCTTCGATTGAAATGGCATTATCCGGCCTCCCGCCTGACGGAATTCATGGCAAGCGGTCAAGGCGTCGCCTCGCAGACGCTCGGGATCCACCAGAGAAATCACGGAAACTCGATAACCGGCCGCCAAAGCCAACTTGGCGACCACATAACCATCTCCGCCATTATTGCCCCCTCCGCAAAAAACCAGCAGGCTATGAAGTGAAGGCCAACGCAATCGAATTTGTTCGAATACGGCGGAACCCGCCTTACTCATCAATTGAAACCCCGGGATGCCTAGTTCCTCGATGGCAATACGGTCCATCTCCCGAACCTGTAACGCGGTATAGAGTTTATCGGGAAAATTGGGCATAGATTGAACGGGTTGGGAAATTTACGACGCGAAAAAAGGAGTTAAATTTACCATGAATTGGCTGATTCATGGGCTCATTTAATAAAAAAAGGCAGACTCATGATGAATCTGCCTAAAGAATATCTTTCAAAGAGGAGTATGTCAGAATTGCCAGTTAAGGACTCAATGACACACGCAAATTGTAGTTAATCCGTATATTTGCATCTTGACCTATGTCAATTAATGACCACTTTCCGCGAACAACCCGCTATATCCTGCAATTCTTTCAGTAATACCGTTACTTTTTCCAGTTCTATGGCCGTATCGGATTTAACCATCACCAGCAGTTTCCGGTATCTATCGATCTCCACTTCATAAGCGGCAAACCAGTTTTTAAGTTTTTCGTTGATATTGCCATCGGAAAGCTGCAACACGGACAAAGATAAAGCACACGACACCCCATTGAACTCTTCCCGACTGGTGCGCCGTGCCAATGCTTGCCAAACCGTTTTTTCCGGCAGCTTATTGATTTGTTCCCGCAACCATAAAAGCTCCAGCGATTCCATCAAGGCGAAAAAGACCTGCGCGCACTCCTGCAATGAATGATTGCTGTTTTTGCTCAACCAAATAACATCCAAACACAAATACATCATATCCATCGTCGCGATATTAAGCGCCAATCCCGCTGGAACACCTTGTTGTATTAAGCGGTCGACGCTTTCGTCGATTCGCCTATTCGAGGATTCCGGAATCACTTCCACCAAGAAGCTCTTCAGTTGCGCGATACCATTCAAATATGACACGGCATCCTGTTCGTTCTTCAACAGATCATCGCTACTGAGAAACCAATGCATTGCTCTCTCCACCAGTTTCCGCAAATAGTCGTACAGCAACTCGACCACATCGCCGGCCAGATGAATATGCAAATGTTCGATTTCCGACCATAGTTGATCCACGGTAAAAATACGGCACACTCGCTTATACGTCGTAACGGTAGCGCTAATGGTGTAACCGGTTTCATCCATGACCCGAAATGGAAAAACGATTCCCATGCGGTTAACCAGCGCATTGACCAAACAATTGGCAACGATTTCATGGGCCAGATAATGTTTTTGAATTTGTTGAAGATATTTTTGCCGTAATATTTTCGGAAAATACCCCTCCAATTCCTGCTTGACCAAGACCGGATCCAATTGCGCCAATTCCGTTAACAACAGTTGTTTTAAAAATTGTTTGCTATAGGCCATTATCACACTGATTTCCGGCCGGTACAACCCTTTGCCCCGGCTTTGCCGCTCCTGCAATACATCGTTGACCGGAATCGCTTCGAGATTGCGGATCAAATGACCGTTATTTTCTAAAATCTCAATCAACCATTGCATGCTCTGCAAATCATTCGCCGAAGTCCGTTCAATCATACTGATTGCCCGATTCTGCATTGCATTATTGACTAAGACTAATTCGGCCACCGCATCGGTCATGCTTTCGAGTAATTGATTGCGTTGCTTGACCGTCAAATCTCCCTGGGCAACCAAACTATCGAGAAAAATCTTGATATTGACTTCATGATCGGAACAATCCACACCGGCGGAATTGTCGATCGAATCGGTATTGATGATACCGCCCTTGCGCGCGTATTCGATGCGTCCAGCCTGGGTAAAACCGAGATTACCGCCTTCGGCAACGGCCCGACAGCGTAACTCCTTGCCGTTGACCCTGACCGCGTCGTTGGCCCGGTCGCCGACAGAAAGATTACTCTCTCGTTCCGCCTTGACATAGGTGCCGATTCCACCATTCCATAACAAATCGACAGGCGCGCACAATAAACATTTTATTAATTCATTGGGCGCGATATGATCGTGTCTGATATTCAACGTTTCTTTGATCCGGGGACTCAATTGAATGGCTTTCAACTGCCGGGAAAACACACCGCCGCCCTTTGAAATCAATGTATTATCGTAATCAGACCAGGCCGAACCGGCTATCGCGAATAATCTTTTTCGTTCCTGATAACTGACTTCGGGGTCGGGGTCGGGGTCGAGAAAAATATGTTCATGATCGAACGAAGCGATTAATTTTATCTTGTTTGACAACAACATCCCATTGCCGAACACATCGCCCATCATGCCGCCAATGCCGACGACCGTGAACGGTTGTTTCAAATAATTGATTCCTAATCGATTGAAATGATGCTTGACCGACTCCCAAGCGCCGCGCGCGGTAATGCCCATCCTCTTGTGGTCGTAACCGTAGGAGCCGCCCGAGGCAAAGGCATCCCCCAGCCAAAAGCCATAAGCCAACGACAAGTCGTTGGCATAATCGGAAAATTTGGCCGTCCCTTTGTCCGCGGCGACCACCAGATAAGTATCGTCGCCATCATAACAATTGACTTTCTCGGGCTTGACCACCTGGCCTTTTTGCAGATTGTCGGTTAAATCAAGCAAACCCTTGATTAAAATTCGATAACACTGGACTACTTCTTGCTGACGTTCACCGGCAGTCAATAACTTGTTGAGATTTTTGACGATGAAACCGCCCTTGGCGCCGGTTGGAACGATTACGGCGTTTTTGGTCATTTGCGCCTTCATCAAGCCCAACACTTCGGTACGGAAATCTTCGCGCCGGTCCGACCAGCGCAGTCCGCCCCGGGCCACGGGACCACCTCGAAGATGAATACCCTCGATCCTCGGGGAATAAACGAAAATCTCGAAATAGGGTATCGGCTTAGGGATGTCGCTGATCGACTTGGAATCCAATTTAATGGCGAAATAGGGAACACCCCGCTCATCTTTCGGTTCCCGGAAATAATTCGTTCGTACCGCGGCCTGAATCAAATTAAGAAAACGGCGCAAAATACGGTCTTCGTCGAGCGAACTGACCTTGTCGATCGCCTGTTCTATCGCCGTAATCAAGTCGGAGTGGTTATTTTCGCCTGGCTGCAATGACGGGTCGAAACGTTGATCGAATAAATGCACCAGCAGCCTTACCACTTCCGGATTATTGGCCAATGTGGTTTCGACATAAGCTTGGCTGAAGGCAATGCCTATCTGGCGTAAATATAAATAAAAAGCACGGAAAATATTGACCTGGCGCCAATCGATACCAGCCTTGATAATCAGTTGGTTGAAACCGTCATTTTCGATGTTGCCAAACCAGCATTGCTCGAACGCTTCCTGAAAGCGTGGTTTCAGATTTTCCAAATTAAAACTGCCGGTTTCGTCTTCCATCAGCAAACCGAAATCATGCATCCATAATTCGTCGGCACATCCTTTGCGGCTGATCGCATAAGGCCTTTCGTCGCTGACCTTGACCCCCATATTTTCCAACATCGGCAGACTGCGCGACAACGAAGCCTGCCCCTTGCTGAACAATTTGAATCGCAGGGTTTTGTTTCTCGCCGCGGTCAAAGGACTATACAACAACGATTCCGCCGAGACGCCGTTTGCCAACAAATATTCGAATCGTTCGATATCCAGCACCGCCGTGCGACTCGAGTTATCTTCCCGATAAGCCGCGCTGAAACTGTCTTGATAATGGCTGAACAAGGCATTCGCTTTGGCTTCGCCATGATAATTCAACAATTCGCTGCGCAATTCGTCCTGCCATTCGGTCAAAGCCTCGATGATTTTCTGTTCGATATCCCTGACGTCGTAATCGATGCAACAGCCGATGTCGGTTCGAATGATGAAATGTATTCGGGCCAGGATGGATTCCGACAATTGCACGCTGAAATCCACATTCTGTGCGGAAAAGGTTTCCATTAGAATTTGCTGGATTTTCCGCCTCGACTCGGTGTGGTAGCGTTCGCGAGGCACAAACACCAACAACGATATGAAATGTCCATACACATCATGACGGGCAAATACCCGCACTCTTTGCCGTTCCTGCAACTGGATGACTGCGGAAACACATTGGAAAAGCGTTTCCTGGTCCGCCTGAAAGATTTCGTCCCTGGGTAATGATTGCAAAATAAAGGACAAAGACCGGGCCCGATGTGAGCTTTTGCGGAAGGCAAAACGCTCCGCCACATAACGAATCTTGTCCCTGACCAGCGGAATGTT
Organism: Methylomarinum vadi; assembly: GCF_000733935.1. Lineage (NCBI taxonomy): Bacteria > Pseudomonadati > Pseudomonadota > Gammaproteobacteria > Methylococcales > Methylococcaceae > Methylomarinum > Methylomarinum vadi. The sequence continues at coordinate 264,905 of NZ_JPON01000001.1, read as the reverse complement.
TCTCAATTCGGTCAAATAGGCGCTGGAACTATACAAGCCCAGAAACCTTTTTTCCCCGTTCAATCTACCGTCGGCATCGTATTGTTTGATACCGATATAGTCCATGAATACCGGCCGATGGACAGTCGAGCGGGAAGTCGCCTTGGTCAGCAACAAAGGATCCGCGTTATCGATACCGGTAAAAGCATCGACCGTCATCAGCGTTTGCGCGGTTTCCGGTATTTTGGCGATACTGTCCCGCAATATGCCCAGGCCGCTATCGGCAATGGGTACAAACCCCATTTTATCTTGCTGCCGCACCAATTCGTATTCCCGATAACCGAGAAAAACAAAGTGGTCGTCATGCAGCCATTGTAAAAATGCGCAATAGTCAGCCTGAGGTTGGTTAACAACCTCGGCCCTGCCAAGTTCGGCGATCACCTGGCGCATTTTTTCCAGGCAGGCTTGCCAATCCTGCGTTGCCGCACGCACGTCGGTCAAGACATCCTGGAGACGCCGCTTAAGAAAATCCAACTGAGCCTGATCGGTTTGCCGGTCGATTTCCAAATGCAACAAACATTCTGGCGTTGCAGCTTGATCCGTCTCTGCGGCAAAATCAAGCAGTTCCGCTTGCTCGCCCCTGAACACGTTAAAAACCGGATGAATCACCAGATGGTTGGTCAACCCCTGTTGGTTGATTTCCATGCTGATGGACTGCAATAGAAACGGCATGTCCTCGATGACAATTTCGACAATGGTATGCCGCGATTGCCAACCGTTGGCTTCCAAAGTAGGGTTGTAAACCCTGACTTTTTGCGTGCCCGGTCGATATTGTAGCGCCAGATTCCAATGCGACATGACGGCCCCGTATAAATCCGCCACCGCAATATGCTCCAGGTCGTCGAAAGGCACCAACGCATAATAGTGTCGACTGAAGGCGATTAAGGTTTCCGCCAACTTTCCTTCCAGTTTCCCCCCGATATAGCGATATAAATGACTGAGAACCTTTTCGCTGACATTATTTTCCATGCAACTCACCCGTCTATTGTTTATCGACACTATAGCCGTGCCGACAAGGAATTGCCAGCCCGACACCCCGGCCCGTCATTTGACGGCCGATAAAATGACAAACTTTTTATTGGAAGCGACCAACTCGTAACGACCGAACAATTTTTTCAAACTCGTATGGTAGGCCAGATGCCGGTTACCGACGACCCGTAACTCACCCCCCGGGCGCAACACCCGCCAGGATTGTTTGAACATTTGCCAGGCGATATGATCGCCTATGGCGTGCTGTTGATGAAAAGGGGGATTGCAAACAATACAATCCGCCGATTGGGCTGCAACACCCTTAAGGCAATCGGTTGTGATAAACTCGGCTCGACGCTTGCCGGTGAATGCTCTGGTAAAGTTTTCCTCGGCTGACGCCACCGCCATGAACGATTCGTCAATAAAGCGCAACCGCGCCTGCGAATGCTTTCGCGCCAGCATTAATCCAACGACTCCGTTGCCGCAACCCAAATCGATGAAATCGCGGTATTGCGAATGATCCGGCAAATGTTGCAACAGAAAACGCGTGCCGATATCGAGACTTTCGCGGGAGAAAACATTGGCGTGGTTACAAATCATCAGATCGGTATTTTCCAATCGATAATAAACCGGATATGGATTTTGCGGGAGATCAACGTCCGCGGATGGCCTTACATGCAGCAACCTCGCCTTTTTTTTCGCCAAGGACGTCGTCACCGGTCCCAACAAACGCTCGAACAGCGCCCAGACCGATGAGGGTAAATTTTTAATCATGCCTGCCGCGATCAAAAGCGAGCGATCGTGCAACCAAGGGCGCAGCAGAATCAATTGATATTCCAGCAACGCCAAGGTCTTGGGGATTTTAACCAACAGATAATCGACAGGCTGTCGCGGTTGTTGCAGGCTGGTCAACAATGCTGCCTGATCGCTGCAGATATCATTAGCCTCTAAATTGATGCGGGTGGCCTGTTGCGACAGCCAGGAATCAGATATTGCCGTGGGCCGGTAGGCGTTCAACGCCACGGCCAAGGCACCGAAACTGTCATTTAACACCACAATTCGTGCATCTTCAGCCATGTTCAACGCATCCGATTCCTGTAACAAATATTCATCGGCCGCATCCCATGCCCGCAAATTATCCTTAGATAATAGTGGCAAGCGTTGCAGGGTGAATTCGCCCTGTGGAACCCGCAGCACAGTTTCCATTGAATCTCCTAATATCGATCAAGATGCCATTTTATCAAAATGGCCAACGATACAGGGATTGCTAAATTACGCTAAAATAAACCGTTTTTTAATTCCTATCAGAGATCATGCAGATTCAGTGGTACCCTGGTCACATGCACAAGGCCAACCAGGAAATCAAACAAACCCTGCCCCAGATCGATTTGATTATCGAAGTACTGGATGCGCGCATCCCCTTCAGTAGCCAAAATCCAATGTTGTCGACACTACGTGGCGATAAACCCTGCATTCGGGTACTGAATAAAAATGACCTCGCCGACCCCGAGCGAACCAAGGAATGGCAAGACTATTTGGAACGGGAACACGGCGTCAAAACGCTGGCCGTCACGACCCATCAGCCTGATAAGGTCAAACAGATTATCGAATTGTGCGGCAAAATGCTGCCCAGCAAAAGTGCCGCTCATAAAGTCATCCATACCATGATCGTGGGCATCCCCAATGTCGGAAAATCCACCATCATCAACATCCTGGTCGGCCGAGTAATTGCGAAAACCGGCAACGAACCGGCCGTCACCAAACGCCAACAGCGTATCAACCTGCCTGGCAATATCGTCTTGTCCGACACACCGGGCGTACTGTGGCCTAATGTCGAAAACAAACATAGCGGTTATCGCCTGGCCGCCACCGGAGCGATCAAGGATACCGCGATAAGCCATGACGATGTCGCGTTTTACACCGCCGAATATCTTTTGGAGAACTATTCCCGATTACTATTGGATCGTTTTCAACTGGAACGATTGCCGACTTCTGAAATCGAGTTAATGGAAATGATCGGCAAAAAACGCGGCTGTCTGCGCGCCGGCAAACAGGTCGATCTGGATAAAACGGCGAAAATCTTGCTGACGGAATTAAGGAGCGGTGCCTTGGGCCGCATCACACTGGAAACCCCGGCCATGATGGCAGCGGAGTTGATCGAACTGGCGGCGATACGCGAACGTAAAGCGGCAAAAAAAGCCGCGCGTAAGCGCAAGTGGAAAGAGAAAAATTGATTGATTGGAAAATGAACACAATTTCGCCACCATCAATAACATCGAATCAATAATTTTTGAATCCAACATTAACTATTACTCAAAAATAGCCTATAATCGATTTAACTTACGCCATTCATTAGTTGACAGAAAGGAGGGAAAAGTGACTTTGCTTGAGTATTTACTGAGTTACCTCGTCATCTGTATCTTGACCACCTTTTTGTTTACCCGCATCCTGGTCTTGACCAAGCCGTTGCCGGACCGAAGAAAATACGATCGACGCAAGCATCAGCGCCCGGGTCATATTGACAGAAGAGCATCCTATCGCCTAAGAGATCGCTTTGCCGTTCAACAAAGTTTGCTCAATCACAATCATTTCTCTCAATAATGCCGTGGCGTAGCTACCTGCCGACAAGCTGAATTCGACTTCCAATTCATCAGGGCTTGAGTAACGCCACTGCAGCTGTCCGGGAAAGGCGCGAAACGCCCTTCTATCAAGCTTTAAATCGAATTGACTCAATAACTCGGTTAATTCCGGAAACTGCCCGGTAATCTCTTTTTCGATCACACCTGCCCGGCCATGCTCTTTATGCTCCCCTTTTCCCCACAATATACCGGTCGGATTGATATCGCCGTCCTGCATCCGTTTACGCAATCCAAGGTCATCAATATCATCCACCCAAAACTGGCTTTGACTATGGCGCAATTGACAACAGTCCCCTTCCAGCAACCGGTTCCAATTATCTTGACGGACTCTTTCCGCCAATATCGAATTGAACAAATACGAGCGAATCGCCGATAAATAAAGACTACGCTGCTCCCGTTTAAGCCGTTTTCCATCGGCCAACGCCAACGCTTTGTTGACATTCTGGCCGTTACGGCCGAAGCGCTGTTCGGCAAAATAGTTCGGGAAGCCGTTCTTGCCGATCTGTTCCAACCGTCGTAGCGTTTCGACTCGGTCACCCCGCCAGTTTCTGATCCGAATTCGAAAATGATTGGCCGCGATAACGCCGCGTTTTAGTTTTCGGGCATGCCTGACGGTTTTTAGTATTTTTATCGTTGCGGTTTCGGCCTGGGACCAATCCGGTTCCTCCATGCCCGGCAACCAAAGGCTAAACCATTGCCGGGTACGCGCATGGCGGTCTTTCAAGCCGGCGAAACCGACATCCCGTTGCCTGATGCCGGCACAACGGGCCAATACACGGGCGGCGTATTCGGTGTTTTCGCCGACTTTCTCGACCCACAAGAAAACATGCTCGCCGCTCCCTTCCGGAATAAAAGGCAGGGTTTCCTTCACGATGAAGTCATCCGCAGAGGCTTTAATAATGCCGGTACCGACCGGCCCTCCCCACGCATAAGGCCATTCCGGAATAGAAATGTCGCGTCGTTCCTGCAAACGTTATTTCTCGATCAATACCACGGCCTGCACGGCAATGCCTTCCTTGCGGCCTTCGAAACCCAATTTTTCGGTCGTCGTTGCCTTGACGTTGATGCAATCGATATCGCTATGCAAATCGTCGGCGATGTTTCGGCACATCGCCGGAATATGCGGCGCCATTTTCGGGGCCTGGGCGATAATGGTGATGTCGGCATTGACCAGCCGATAACCTTTTTCCCGCACAATGCCGTAAACATGGCGCAACAGCACGCGGCTGTCCGCCCCCTTGAAGTCCGGATCGGTATCGGGAAAATGTTTGCCGATATCACCCAATGCCGCGGCGCCCAACAAGGCATCGCTCAACGCGTGCAAGACGACATCGCCGTCGGAATGGGCCTCCAGGCCTTTTTCATAATCAATTTTGACACCGCCAAGAATGACATCGCCGCTTTCCTTAAAGCGGTGTACATCGTAACCTTGTCCCACTCTGATCATTGTTGCTCCATATAGAATTGCGCCAGCGCCAAGTCTTCCGGACGCGTAATTTTAATGTTATCGGGCCGACCTTCGACGATTTTCGGCCGGTAGCCTTGCATCTCCAATGCACTCGATTCATCGGTTACCGCCGCATTGCCTTCCGCCTCCTGCAATGCATCACGCAACATGCCGTAACGAAACATTTGCGGCGTCAACGCGCGCCAAACATGGCTACGATCGATCGTTGCGCTGATAGTGCCGGCATCGACCCGTTTCAACGTATCATGGGACGACAACGCCAAAATTCCTCCGATGTCATCCTCTTGCAGGGTATCGATCAAATGATGAATATCGCCGCTCGTCAAGCAGGGCCGGGCGGCATCATGGACCAACACCCAATCCTCTTCCGCCGCCCGCTCTTGCAAAGCCTTCAGCGCGGACAATACCGAATCGGCACGTTCCTTGCCGCCCGGCGCGGTGATAACCTGGGGGTGACCGGAGATTTTCAATTCCGGCCAGTAGGGGTCTTCCCGGGAAATAGCAACGGCCACGGCCGTAAATGCCTCGGACTCTAGCAACCGGGAAAGCGTTTGTTCGATAACTGTGGTCCCGGCCAACGCTAAATATTGCTTGGGCCTGTCAGCCTGCATGCGTTTGCCGACGCCGGCAGCCGGTACGACAGCCCAGATATTGTTCGTTCGACTCATTCGATGACTTGAAAAAAAGTTTCGTTTTCCTTGACCATGCCCAACTCGTAACGGGCGCGCTCCTCGATCGCCTCATCGCCTTTGCGTAAGTCCAACACTTCGGCGTAAAGGGCATCGTTCCGCTCTTTTTTCTCCTGAGCGGTTTTCTTCAACCGGTCTAGGCGCTGCTGATAGTCCCGGATCTGAAAAATGCTGGCGTCCCCCCACCACAATCGATATTGCAGGTGAACGATCAGCAAAATAATAATGGCGATGAGAATTTTAATGCGCATGCCCTCATCATGAGTAGGTTGGGTTAGGCGAAAGCCGTAACCCAACAACATTAACAATGCTCGGGTGTCGCTATTTGACGCTCACCCGAGCGACCGGATCATAGCATTTTGAATGCACTACGACCCGCATAGACCGCTTTATCGCCCAATTCGTCTTCGATTTTCATCAGACGGTTGTACTTGGCGATACGGTCGGAACGGCTCAACGAACCGGTTTTGATTTGACCGGTGCCGGTGGCGACCACCAGATCGGCAATGGTGGTATCCTCGGTTTCGCCGGAACGGTGGGAAACGACGGCGCTATATCCCGCCGCTTTAGCGGTGCTGATGGCTTCCAGGGTTTCGCTCAACGTCCCGATTTGGTTCACTTTGATCAAAATCGAGTTGGCGATGCCTTTCTCGATGCCGTCTTTCAGGATTTTCGGATTGGTCACGAACAAATCGTCGCCAACCAACTGGATTTTACCGCCCAGTTTGTCGGTGTGGTTTTTCCAGCCGTCCCAGTCGTTTTCGTCCATGCCGTCTTCGATCGAGATGATTGGGTATTTTTCCACCCAGTCGACAAAGAAATCGGTCATTTCGCTAGAATCGAAGCTGCGGCCCTCGGAAGCCAATACGTATTTGCCGTCTTTGAAATATTCGGAGCTGGCCGCGTCCATGCCCAGGAAAATATCTTCGCCCGCTTTATAACCGGCTTTCTCGATCGCTTCCAGAATCACTTCGATCGCTTCTTCGTTGGAAGACAGGTTAGGCGCGAAACCACCTTCGTCGCCAACGGTTGTCGCCAGGCCGCGGGATTTCAAAACTTTTGCCAGATTATGAAACACTTCAGCGCCATAACGGATCGCTTCGCGGAAAGTCGGCGCGCCGACCGGCAGAATCATGAATTCCTGCAGGTCCACGCTGTTATCGGCATGAGAACCGCCGTTGATGATGTTCATCATCGGTACCGGCATGATGAATTCGCCGGAGGTGTTCAGGTAACGGTACAAAGGGACGCCGCCTTCTTTCGCCGCGGCATGAGCGGCCGCCATGGAAACGCCCAAGATCGCATTCGCGCCCAAACGGCCTTTGTTTTCGGTGCCGTCCAATTCGATCATTTTCTTGTCGATCGCCGCTTGGTCGGCCGCATCCATGCCGACGACCGCTGCGCGAATTTCAGTATTGACGAAATCGACCGCCTTCAACACGCCTTTGCCCAGATAACGGGATTTGTCGCCATCACGTAATTCGATGGCCTCGCGTTCACCCGTCGACGCACCGGACGGCACCATCGCACTGCCGATCACGCCGGAAGCCAGTTCGACTTCTGCCTCGATGGTTGGATTACCGCGCGAATCAAGAACTTCTCTTGCTTTTACGTTTACTATTTCAGCCATATTACCTTTCCTTTTATAAAGTTGTTTCAATCAGACTGCTTGTTTTCACAGCCCGGTCAATTGTTGCCAAAACTTCCAATAATTCTTTCATTCTATGCAGCGGCCAGGAATTCGGGCCGTCACTGAGCGCCTCTTCCGGTTTCGGGTGCGTTTCCATAAACAAACCGGAAATCCCGACAGCCATCGCCGCCCTGGCCAAAACCGGCACGTGCTCGCGTTGGCCGCCGGAACAACTGCCCTGCCCGCCCGGCAGCTGCACCGAATGCGTCGCATCGAATACCACTGGGCAGCCGGTATCGCGCATCACCGCCAGGGAGCGCATATCGGACACCAGATTGTTATAGCCGAACGAGACGCCTCGCTCGCATACCATGATTTGATCGTTACCGGCCGCCTTCGCCTTGTCCACGACATTCGCCATATCCCAGGGCGCCATGAATTGGCCTTTCTTGATGTTGACCGGTTTTCCTTGCGCCGCGACCGCCTGGATGAAATTGGTTTGGCGGCATAAAAAGGCCGGCGTCTGCATGACATCGACGACCGCAGCAACCTCGGCCAACGGCGTGTCTTCATGCACATCGGTCAAAACCGGCACTTGCAACTGCTGTTTCACCTTCTCCAGAATTTGCAGCCCTTTTTCCAATCCCAGGCCGCGAAAACTTTTCAGCGAGGAGCGGTTGGCCTTGTCGAAGGACGATTTATAGATAAAGGGGATGCCTAGCTCCGCCGTGATCTCTTTTAATGTGCCGGCGGTATCCAATGTCATTTGTTCGCTTTCGATGACGCAGGTACCGGCGATCAGGAAGAACGGCTGATCCAATCCGACTTCAAAATCACATAATTTCATTTTTTTGTCTTTCCTGTTGATGTTTTGCGGCTGCCTCGATGAAACCGGAAAATAACGGATGCCCCTTGCGTGGCGTCGAGGTGAACTCCGGATGGAACTGGCATGCGAGGAACCAGGGATGATCCGGAATTTCGACGACTTCCACCAAGCGGCCATCGATCGACTTGCCGGAGAAATTCATCCCGGCCTGCTCCAATTGTTGCAGGTATTGGTTGTTGAATTCATAGCGGTGGCGATGGCGCTCGGTAATCACATCCTTTTGATAGGTTTGATGCGCCAGGGAGCCGGATTTCAATCGGCATTTTTGCGCACCCAGCCTCATCGTCCCCCCCAAATCCGAATCTTCGCTGCGCGTTTCGACCTGGCCGTCGGCGTCTTTCCATTCGGTAATCAAGCCTATCACCGGATGCAAGCTGTCGGGCAAGAACTCGGTACTGTGCGCGCCTTCCAGGCCGACCACATTGCGGGCAAATTCGATCACGGCCGACTGCATGCCGAGACAGATGCCCAAATAAGGGATCTTGTTTTCTCGCGCATAACGGACCGTTGCAATCTTGCCTTCGACACCGCGTTCACCAAAACCGCCCGGCACCAGAATCGCATCGACGTCTTTCAATTCGGCGACACCGTGTTCTTCGATCATTTCCGAATCGACATACTTGATCTTGACTTGATGCCGGGTGCGGATGCCGGCATGGATCAACGCTTCATGCAACGACTTATAGGCATCGGAATGATCGACATATTTGCCGACGATGGCGACTTCCACTTGATCGGTGGGATGGGTCAAGCCGTCGACGACTTGCTCCCATTCCGACAGATCCGCCTTCGGCACGTCCAGACGCAGTTTTTCAACCACGATATCGTCCAAGCCCTGCTCGTTCAGCAAGAGGGGGATGCGGTAGATCGTATCGGCGTCGATCGCCGAAATGACCGCTCTTTCCGCGACATTGGTGAATAAGGCGATTTTGTGCCTTTCGCTGGGAGGAATCGGCTGTTCCGAGCGGCAAATTAGAATGTCCGGCTGGATGCCGATGGTTCGCAATTCCTTGACCGAGTGCTGGGTCGGTTTGGTTTTGATTTCGCCGGCCGACTTAATATATGGAACCAGCGTCAAGTGAATGAAAATGGCGCGGTCGCGCCCCAATTCAATCCCGATCTGGCGTATCGTTTCCAGAAAAGGCAGGGACTCGATATCGCCGACCGTGCCACCGACCTCGATGATCGCCACATCCATGCCTTCGGCACTATCATAGACCCGTCGTTTGATTTCATCGGTAATATGGGGAATGACCTGCACCGTGGCGCCCAGGTATTCGCCCTTGCGTTCCTTGCGCAATACCTCTTCGTAAACCTGCCCCGTCGTGAAATTGTTTTTCTTGGACATCGTGGTTTTCAAAAACCGCTCGTAATGCCCCAAATCTAGATCGGTTTCCGCGCCGTCGGCGGTAACGAATACCTCGCCATGCTGAAAAGGACTCATCGTGCCGGGATCGACGTTGATATAAGGATCCAATTTGGTAATGGTAACCTTTAAGCCGCGATCCTCCAGAATCGCCGCCAGTGAAGATGCCGCAATCCCTTTGCCCAATGATGAAACAACACCACCCGTAATAAAAATAAATTTTGTCATGAAAAATGATTTGTTCTCTATCGCCGGTGACAAGTTAAACAAAAATGTTGAATTTTATCAGTTTTAACCAAGCTTTTCCTTTTTTATTCATCCGGCTCCCACTCTATGCGATAACAAGGTTCCCCACCGGCACTATAAAACTGCCTCGCCAGGTAAAAACCCGCAACAGCGGCTAATTGCCCATTCAAATAAATTAATGGGACGACCGGTCTGAGCCACGGCGGCACCGACAATTCCTGAAACAATTTTTTCAAATCATGGCGACCTTGGCGCCCCGGTAATTCAAGCGTCTCGCCCCCTTGCCTGACCCTGACCGTCACCTCGGCATGGCGCCAGATTCCGACCGGTATCCCTGTTTCGGCGGCTATCAAGCGCAGCCGATAGCCATTGCTGCGCCGTATTATATTGCTATCCTGAGGCCAAGGCTGAGTCTTATCCTGCAACAATAAATTTCGACTAATGCAATACAAGCGCCCCCGAAATCGTTTAATCATCCGTCCTTGGCACTGTATTTCGGGGTCGGCATCGGCTCTGGCACCGATGACCTCGGACATGATGGACCGCAGTATCTTCTCGCCAGGCGGCTTCAAGCCATTCAATTGGAACCAATGCCGCAACACCAGGGCGCGCCGGCTCTTATCGAGCGATAATAACCGGTCAATAGCCAACGACCTGTCTTGTTGGCCGCAAACATCCGCCAATAAACTACCCGCCAGATCATCGAGCAACCCGGCAGCCTCAGCGCAATGCCTGGCGCTTCGGGAAACCGTTTTGGCAATCGCCGGCCAACGCTGTTTCAATAAGGGAATAATCGTGTTGCGCAGAAAATTACGGTCGTAATCGACCGCCTGATTGCTGGGATCTTCCACCCAAGCCAAACCATGGCTTTCGGCATAACCAACAATATTTCGCTTGTCCTCGCCCAGCAGCGGCCGCAGCAGAACTCCCTGGCCGAACGGCATGCATTCCGGCATCGCCGCCAGGCCGGCCACGCCGCTCCCCCTGAACAACTGCAGCAGAACCGTTTCCAGCTGATCTTCATTATGTTGAGCGACCAGCAATACATCATGTTGCAATACCAACTCGGCCAAAGCCGTGTAGCGGGCAATTCTGGCCGCCTCTTCCGGGCTTTGCCTTTTTTTTGGACGGGCATCGACCCGTAATTCACGGAATCCAACGCCCAGTGCTTCCGCAACTTGACGGCAATGCAGCGACCACGCATCCGCTTCGGCTTGCAGACCATGATGCACATAAACCGCAACCACCTTGTCCCGATAGGCCGATTTGCTCGCACACAGGTGCAACAGCACATGGGAATCCACGCCGCCACTGTAACCGACAAAAATTGTCTCGGCCTGCTCAGGTACCAGCCGGTCAAGCAGGTCAACGGATAAAGCGGTCATAGGCCGATACGACTTTGTTGCTGCAATAAAAAAGGCCGATCGGGTCGGCCTTTCGAAACGCACGCATTCCCGTTGCTATATTATTTGACGGGTTCCTCGTTAAAGGAGCCATAGCGCATGATGCGTTGGTAGCGTTTCTCCAATAATTTATCCATATCCTGGGCTTCCAACTTCAATTCATCCATATGACGGATCAGGGTTTCGCGTAAATTCAATGCAGTCTTGTTGAAATCACGATGCCCACCTCCCAGCGGCTCCCTAACCACTTCATCGAGGAAACCCTGCTCCCGCACCCGGTCGGAGGTAATCCCCATCGCCTCGGCCGCCAATTGCGATTTATCGGCGCTCTTCCACAAAATCGAGGCACAGCCTTCCGGCGAAATTACCGCATAGGTGCTGTATTCCATCATGATCAACCGGTCGCCGACGCCGATCGCCAATGCGCCGCCGGAGCCCCCCTCACCGATTACCGTACAAATAATTGGCGTTCTCAACTTCGACATTTCAAACAAATTGCGGGCAATCGCTTCGCTCTGTCCACGCTCCTCGGCACCGATTCCCGGATAGGCCCCCGGCGTATCGATCAGCGTAATAATCGGCAACTTGAAGCGTTCGGCCAGCTTCATGACCCGCAGCGCTTTACGATAGCCTTCCGGGCGGGGCATGCCAAAATTGCGATAAATTTTTTCCTTGGTGTCGCGGCCTTTTTGATGCCCGATAATAACGACCGGCTGACTATCCAGGCGTGCCAATCCGCAAACGATAGCGGGATCGTCGGCATAAGCCCTGTCGCCATGCAATTCATGAAAATCGGAAAACATCAATCTGATATAATCCAATGTATATGGCCTACCGGGATGCCTGGACAACTGCGAGATCTGCCAATCCGATAGATTAGTGAATATGCTTTCGGTCAGCATTTCGCATTTTTGCTCCAACTGTTTCAATGTGTCGGAGATATTAATATCATTATCGAACTCCACCTTGCGCAGTTCTTCAATCTTCGCTTCCAGTTCGGCAATCGGTTGTTCAAAATCGAGAAATTTTAAATCCATGGAATTGTGCTTCGGAATTAATAAAATGTGTGCAATTTTATAGAAAAAGCAGTTTTTTTTCTAACTATTTACATTATCGTAACAAATTGACCTATACCATGCAGGGATGATACAGCCGAAGTCACTTTTTCGCCGTAATACTCCTTGTTTAGCCAAGCCAATAGAAACCTTCACTGAACCCGATTCCTTAAATGAACGACTTGTTTTCCGATCCAGTCGATGAATTCGCTCCCCTTGCCTCACGCATGCGCCCTACTAGTATCGATGAATTCATCGGCCAGGATCATCTGCTAACTCCGGGAAAATCATTACGGGCAGCGATCGACAGCGGTAAGATACATTCCTTAATTTTCTGGGGCCCGCCCGGTGTCGGAAAAACCACGCTGGCCAAAATCATCGCGCGTACCTCCCATGCCCACCTGATCGAATTGTCCGCGGTCCTGGCCGGCGTCAAGGAAATTCGCGCCGCCGTCAACGACGCCCGAAACCTGAAAGCCTCTCGGGGTATCGATACGATTTTATTTATCGACGAGATTCACCGTTTTTCGAAGAGTCAGCAGGATTCTTTGTTGGGGCCCATCGAGGATGGTTCGATTAAGCTGTTCGGCGCCACCACCGAAAATCCCTCTTTCGAACTGAATAACGCGTTATTGTCGAGATTACGAGTTTACGTACTCAGAAGCCTGGAATTTATTGCCTTGAAAGGTTTGCTGACCAACGCGCTGAACGATCCCGAGAGGGGTCTGGGTAATAAAGCACTGGCCGTCAGCGACGAAATTCTGGAATTGATCGCCAAAGCCGCCGACGGCGATGCCCGCCGTTGCCTGAACATTCTGCAAATTTGCGCCGACCTGTGCGAAACCCGCAATGGCAAGGAGACGATCACCCTGGACGTTCTGGACGAAGTGTTGCAGGGCCAGCTGAATCGTTTCGACAAACGCGGCGATATGTTCTACGACCAGATTTCCGCACTACATAAATCGGTGCGCGGCACCAATCCCGATGGCGCATTATACTGGTTTTGCCGTATGATCGATGGCGGTTGCGATCCCTTATACATCGGCCGCCGCGTCGTTCGTATCGCTTCCGAGGATATCGGCAACGCCGACCCGCGCGGCCTACAGGTGGCGCTGGACGCCTGTCGCGCCTACGAACGGCTGGGCAGTCCCGAAGGCGAACTGGCCCTGGCCCAAGCCGTGGCTTATTTGGCCTGCGCACCTAAAAGCAATGCCGTTTATGTCGCCTACAAGGCGGCCATGGCCGAGGCCAAGGCGAGCGGCTCGCTGGACGTCCCCGTTCATTTGAAAAATGCGCCGACCAAATTGATGAAGGAATTAGGCCACGGCAAGGATTACCGTTACGCCCATAACGAAGAGGACGCCTATGCCGCCGGCGAAACGTATTTGCCAGACACTCTTAAAGACCACCGTTACTATTTTCCAGTGGAACGGGGGCTAGAAATCAAAATCAAGCAAAAATTAGAATCTTTACAGGCGAAAGATAAAGCCACGAAGCCTTCCGCCTAAAGGCTTCGTGGCAATAAACCATGATGCGATAATCGACACGGCAACGGCAACGGCAGACGATGCGCCATACCGAAAAACAGGGCCTATCTCAACACTGTTCACGCGTTGTCTTCCTCGACAGCATCGCGCAGCCGATCCAGAATATCGGGTATGGCACTGACAACTCGGTTCCAGCTTGGAATAAACGGGGTTTCGCTGGGGCGATCCATGAATGCATCGCCGGCCCGGATGACGTGCTGAGTAAACAGTTCGACGGTTTGTTCCTCCAGGTGGCGGTCGAGCTTCAAGCCGTTAATGCAGGCATCGCTGTAATACGCCTCCACCGCATCGAGCGCTTCACGGTAATAGGTCGCTTTCAACGTCCTGAAGGTTTCCTTGCTCAGGACCACCCCTTCCGTCGCCAGTTTGCGAAAAATCGCCTTAGCGATATCGATACTCATCTTGGATAAGCCGGTATTGATATCCTTGGGCGATAATTGCTGATGTTTATGGTCATAAGCATCGGCGATTTCCACTTGGCAAATATGCTTGCGCGATTGATTGCGGTACATCTCCGACAACACACCGATTTCCAGCCCCCAATCGCTGGGGATGCGGATTTCCTTGATCGTATCCATCCGGGTGGCGAATTCACCGGACAAGGCGTAGCGAAAACTATCCAGGTAGTCCAAATAATCACAGGGACCGATCACTTTCTTCAGCGACCTGAGCAGCGGGGTAACCAGCAGCCGGCACACCCGGCCATTGATTTTCTGATCGGCCACCCGATAGTAATACCCCTTGCAAAATTCGTAATGGAAAGCCGGATTGGCGACCGGGTAGAACAAACGCGCCAACAATTCGCGGTCATAGGTCAGAATATCGCAGTCATGCAAGGCTACCGCCTCGGAGCGTCCCGAAGCAATGGCGTATCCGTAGCAATACCAGACATTTCTGCCCTTACCCAATTCCTGCGGCGCGATGCCTTTTTCGATCAATTGCACATTCAGTTTTCGCAATCTCGGCCCATCGTTCCATAGAATTCTGTGATGTTGCGGCAGTTCGCTGAAAAATTCACGGGCATAGGCAAATTCGGACGCATCCGCATTATCCAGGCCGATGATGACTTCATTTAAATAAGAAACCTGGCTGATTTCCTTGATGATTCCGGAGAGAGCAGGTCCTTTCAGTTCGGAAAACAATGAAGGAAGCACCAGCGCCATCGGACGATGCTTGGAAAACCCCAACAACTCCTGCTCCATCTCAGCGAGACGGTTCTTATCCAGACGGTGTAACGTCGTGATCGAACCATTTTGAAAAAAATCACTCATTCATCTCTCCCAGTTTCAGCTTTTTAAACAATTGCTCTATTGCTTCCCGCCACCCCAATGGGGCCGGATGTCGCGACCTGACCAGTCTATCCGCTTTTTTGTTCACCGTCAGATAGCTTCCGTCAGTCCTTTGGATAACCGCGGCATAATCGGCTTGCTCCAGCATTGGCAGATCGTTTTGGCTGTCGCCCAGCGCAATAGTCATGATTTTTTGCGTTTGTTGTTGCTGGTACTTATTCAATAACCATGCCATTGCTTTTCCCTTGTCGTTTTGCCCCATGACATGCCAAAAGCGCCCGCCTTTGACCAATTGCAAACCTTGTTCTTTCAATAAATGCTCGAACAACAAACGTTTTTCTTCGCTGTCATACCATTTTAGCGGCTCGCTGGCCAGACGCTGTTTCGCTTGTCTGGCTTCTTTTTCCGTTAAACCGGTTTCCCGCATGACTTCATCGACGCTAAAGTCGGAAAATCCCCTGAAGGAAAAACCATAGCGATTGCGTATGGCATGGGTCAAACTCAGAATATCCGATATTGGCCGCCCTAGGATCACCCTGTTAATGGCGCCATCGCTCTCTGAATTAAGTTCGGCGGGAATAAAAACCGCAGCCCCGTTCTCGACCGCGAACGCACCATTATTGTGCAACCTTGCCTTGATCGCCTCGATTTCGGCTGAGGTCTTGCTGGAATTAATAATTAATGGGATCTGCAACGCGGTTATTTTTTCCAGCGCCGGTAACGCCTCCGCATAATTGTAATCCCGATGATCCAGCAACGTGCCGTCAAGATCGGTAAAAATCAGCCATTTTTTCATTGCGCTTTCATATCCTCTAATTCGATATTAAGAGCCTGGGTTGAAATCAATAACTCCCACATGGACACCATTAGCGACAGCACAATCAAACCGACACTACACAAGAAAACGTATTTGGCCAGTAATTGCATACCGACAAAAATTAAAGTCATGGTCAAAACGCTGCTGATAATCCGGTCACCGCCAGTAACTGCATCAAAATAATCAACCGAATTCGCAACCTAAGGCTTTCAACCTGCATTTTAGCCATACTGCTCCGGGTCTTATTGAACAACTCGTGTAACTCCCGAATTCTTTTGGCAATGGCTAAATAGCGATTGGCATAGGCCAAAAATAAAACCGAAATTGAAGGGAACAACAAGGCCGGCGTAGTGATAGTAATTTCCATTCGTTTAATCCCGAAACTAAATTATACCGTTCGCACTTCAAATTTCGGCACTTATCCAAGGCGGTACAGGGGAGTTTAGCAGAGGTTTCGACAGCAAGAATGCTGTCGCAAAGCCTCCATGGATCGATTTACGGCGTCCTTTGATAGACACCCCTGCGCCGAAATTACACAAACGATGAGTATAGAGCTATTAAACCCCACAATTGATTGACGCCTCGATTAACCGCCAACAAACGATCTTTTCCTTTAGCCAAGCAATATGTCTGCCGATTCGTTTTCCGCGTCATGCAAGTCCGACAAGGCAACTCTCACTCCCAATCGACCAATATGTCCACCATCAAGATTCTTTCACTATCCAGACTGAGCGAAAGTGTTCGACAAAGTTGACCGGTCTCAAAATCCTTGTACCGTTCCGAAGTCACCACCTGATCGGAATGGCCGCATTTTTCCAAAGCAAGAATTTGATAAAAATACGGCCGGCAAGACCAATTGAAACCAATGTGTTTGGGATCATTAGTCCATTTTCCGCCACTAAAGTTAAAATCCGGTGAAATTTGGTCGCCTTCGCTGTTACATAAATAAAACCGCAATACCCCATAGCGTTCGAAGTCCCAGGTTACCAAGGCATTCAAGTTGAAATCGTCCTGCAATACATCCTTCAGCTTATGCACCAATTCATGAACGGCGTTGTCCCGTTCAATTTTGCGCTGATCGGCGGGCAGTCGTCGTTTCAGGAATTTTTTTCTTAATGTAATGATGTGCTGTTCAAATTGACCGACTCGCTTAAACTCTTTTTCCGCGCCGGCAAACAAAAAACCTTGCATGAATTGTGCGCCACAATTCAGACCGAACATAAACTCATCATCGGTTTCCACACCGACGCAGACGATCTGTGTCCCCAAACGATTCCCGAAACGCGTCAACAATTGCACGACCTCTTTGGCGATTCCGCCTTTCGCCGCCTGTTTAAACAATCGCATATCGATTTTGATGACGTCGGGACTAATGGCCATGACTCTTTCCAACTGGGAGAAGCCGGCGCCAAAATCATCGACGGCAACCGTCAAGCCATTGCGCCGGTAAATAGTGACAACCTCCTTCAGTTTATCGATATCCGCATCGGCTTCTGAAATTTCAATAATGACTCGACTGCGTTCTATACGAAGTCGCTGCAACATTTCCAGGGTCGGTAATTTTTTGATATCCATGACATAATCGATCCAGGCCGCCGAGATATTCAAGGCCAAATAATATTGGGCTTGTTTGGCGGAAAATTGTTGTAATGCCAACCAACGTACTCGCCGATCAATTTCCAGTAATTGCTCCGTCGCCATCTCGCCCTTAGAAAACAACGTCCCGGCGGAAACGATATTTTGTTTATTATCGAGTTGTCGCGCCAAAGCTTCATAACCCACAATGCGTCCGTTGACGACGCTAATGATCGGTTGAAAACAAGGGAATAATTTTTGATTCGTATCCATCAATATAAATAACCCAAACAAAACTGAATGACATAAGCAAAATTCATTCCATAAATACTTAACCTTCGAACAGTTCAAATGGCGTTTCAATGAAACCAAGAAACAAGTTATTCACCATTTTTAATTAGTAGATACAACGCCATCAGGTTAAACTTTTATTCAACTTCTGACATCCGTACTCTGTACAAAAGTTATGGCACGTGAATTTTCATCGCTAAAACAACTTGATACGCCTGTTAAGGTGTTATTTACCGGATATCTGACGACAGTGGCGGTCGGTTATCTTTTCGCCCTGATTCAAATCCTATTCACCCACGGCATGGCCGACGGCAAGTTCGGTTTATCCATAGACGACATCGTTTACAGTTATTACGGCAATCGATCCGGCACCGTGTTGGAGACGAAATTAAATGGCTCGATGAAGGATAACGCTCCGGAACAGGAGCGCTTCATCATTATTCAATGGATCAGAGATGGAGCCGAGGAGTCCGAATACCGTTCATCCGGCGTGGCGGAGATTTTCACCAACCGCTGCATCATGTGTCATAACAAGAATGGCGGCGGCATTCCCGATTTCACCAAGTTCGAAGAGATAGCAGCCGTCACCGAGCAGGATGAAGGCGCGACCTTTTCGTCGTTAACCAGGGTCTCGCATATCCACTTATTCGGCATCAGCTTCATCTTTATGTTCGTCGGACTGATATTCAGCTTTTCCGAAACCAGTACGGTCAAATACAAATGCCTCGCCATCGGCATGCCTTATCTGTTTCTGCTCGTCGATATTCTTTCCTGGTGGCTCACCAAGTTACACCCGATGTTCGCTTGGTTGGTCATTTTCGCCGGCGCCGGCATGGCCATCGCCTTCGCCTTTATGTGGCTAGTGTCTGTCCTGGAAATGTGGGCGTTCGAAAAAGTGTTTCTCGATGCCAACGGCGTACGTTACCCGCCATGGAGCACATATGTCGAACCCTGGTTAGTCCGCATCGGCAGCGGGAAAGCACGCAGGCTATGGGATAAACTCCGCTATGTTGGTAAGAGTTTTGTCCAATTTTGCTGGCGGCAATGGCTACATCCGCTATTGACTCACGTTCTAAACAAACTGCAAACCTATAAATCAAACTGAAGCGGTCGGCCTGGAGTTTTATGGAACGTCTGTTTTATTAGCTTTTCAGACGACTCCAAGCTCACCCTTTCCTCTCGACCTATTTTTAGTCAAGCTCTCACAAAAAGCATCCATTCGCTGTGCTCGACCCGAGCCTTGTTTCCCTTCAATCCGGAAAATAACCGTTTAATCAGCACTACCAACTATAAGTATTTATCGATTTCATGCACCTTTAGCCCCCAAGCCATCAAGTTTTCGATTCGTTGATTGGCCATGTTCAACCTGTTGATCATGATTTCGAAAAGTTGCTTATAAAACAGATAACCTTGTATCGGATTGTCATCCAGATAAGCGCTCAAAGCCTCCCCGTCAATTTCCAGCACGACGGCATCGGTTGCCGCGGTGACTGTCGCCATGCGTAATTGAGAATGGTGCAGACAAATTTCACCAAAAATGGAACCGCCGCTTAAATCACAGACGCCTGGATGGATTTGCTTTTGCTTTTCCAATTGAACATCACCAATTACCCTCAAGGTGCCTTTTTCAATATAAAACAACGATTTTCCAATTTCGCCTTTCCTGACGATAAAGCTATTAACCTTGAATTCATGACGTTTCCAGGCCACTCCTTCAGGCAACTGTTTAGCGGCAAGGATCTGTTGTAATAGTTGTTTCAAGCTTATTTCCCAATCAGGAGGCAGAATTTATGTTTGCCAGTATAGACAGTAAACGCTCATTAAACGCGGGATTAGCCATCAGCGCATAGAATAAGAAAAGAGGAACGCAAAACAAAACTTTTCATCATTCTAACTCCTACAAATTTTCACATAACGAAGGATAATCATGGCGAAATCGCGACCTAATGGGGGCAAGCCAGGCTAACATGGCATTTCGGCAAAGGGCTGAAGGTAGGGAATCATTCTATCGAGAAATGTATATTCCTGGATCATCGGCTATTCCAGTCCATTTCGAGAATGATTGGCAGATAATGCGAGTTAAAGAACGATACCTTTGCCATTAAGAGAATTAACGCTCAACCGCTACCTGGCAAATAATTAAACATAACCAAAACGACTGGCCATTTCGTAATAAAACCGATAATCGTTGGAATAGCTCCGGCTCGTGCCCACTATAATGGCGAAGAAATACCGGAGCTTAAAAAATACTTCTAAATTATCTTAGACGAATCGGCCAACCTTTTTGCTTGGATCTTTTTCCCGTATCGGCTTCGGACAAAAAGCCATCCTTGTTTTTATCCAATGCATCGAATTGCTTATGTCTAAATTCTTCGATTTCATCGTTTTCGACCAGATTATCGTGGTCGGTATCCATCATCTTAACGATATCTTTGGCTTTTTTATCCATGGACATCAATGCGTTAGTGACAGTCACATCCTCATCATGGTCGCCCACGCCGAGCCGGTTCATTTCGTTGACCGTTTCCATCAACTCTTCGGTCAATTCATGCTCGATTTCGTCTTCCGTGATATAGCCATCGCGATTGACATCGTATGAACTGACATTGTCAGTGACCGTTTCCTCGTAATATTCCTTGAAATTAACCTTTTTATCGAAATCGTCGTCCATCTCCAGGACCATGTCCTTGACTTTATCCTCCTCATAGGATTCGGCCAACACCATCGGGGAA
Organism: Methylomarinum vadi; assembly: GCF_000733935.1. Taxonomy (NCBI): domain Bacteria; kingdom Pseudomonadati; phylum Pseudomonadota; class Gammaproteobacteria; order Methylococcales; family Methylococcaceae; genus Methylomarinum; species Methylomarinum vadi. The sequence goes on along the minus strand of NZ_JPON01000001.1, from coordinate 244,264 downwards.
GCAATGATCATTAATCCGCTAATCAATGAACTCGTTAATATTTTCATAATACATTCCTTATTTTGTTTGCCAACTGAACGATATTTTGGGCCTGACTGCTGGAAATGTCATTGCGACGAGCTAAAGCCAGACAAATATCGTTTGCTATTATAACGAAAATGCCCAGCCATTTTCAGGTTAGAATTTCTTGACGCCCGCCGCCAACTCGTCGATTCTACTCACCAATGACAGATATTCGGCCGTTTTGTATTTGGCATAATTCAGATTCTTGAACAACCCCGTCAAGCGCACGAAATATTCCCTGGCCTGATTTTGATTCTCGAATTGATAATCGGCCGTGACCAGTTTATAGATGCGATTGAAATTTTCCTGCTGCCGTTTAATCGGTACGGCGACATCGACATCGTCAAAGGCATCCTGCTGCAAATAAACCATGTCGACGAAAAGTGCTTCCTGATAAGTGACATAATCGTCCAGCGTGATCCCTTCTTCGCCGGCCACTTGTATCATCTGATAGATATCGTCGCCGCGCTTGAGCAAATCCAGCATGGCCTGCACGCGCTCGGTCCAATCCGGCTCCAGTTCACGGCTATACCAGTCCCGCAACTGTTCGAGATAGCGCGACCACGATATCAACGGATCGACCGCCGGATAGAAACGTTTATAGGCGCGATCGGCGCTCAAACCTAAAAAGGTCTTGACGGTATTCAGGGTGGATTGGGTAACAGGCTCCTCGAAATTACCGCCTGCCGGCGAAACGGTGCCGATCATGGTTAGGCTGCCGCTGGAACCGTCCGCGGTAACGATCTGCCCCGCTCGTTCGTAAATGGCCTTGATGGAGGAATCCAGATAAGCCGGAAACGCCTCTTCGCCGGGAATCTCCTCGAGACGCCCCGATGTTTCCCGCATCGCCTGCGCCCAGCGCGAGGTCGAGTCGGCCAGCAACAATACGTTCAATCCCATTTGCCGGTAATATTCGCCCAACGTGATGCCGGTATAGACCGAGGCTTCCCGGGCGGCGACCGGCATCGACGAGGTATTGCAAATAATGATGGTCCTGTCCATCAACGAACCACCGCCCTTGGGGTCGGACAATTGCGGAAACTCGCTGATGGTCTCGACCACCTCGCCGGCGCGCTCGCCGCAAGCGACGACGATAACGATATCGACATCGGAATTGCGCGAAATCAGGGTCTGCAACACGGTTTTACCGGCACCGAACGGGCCGGGAATGCAACCGGTGCCACCCTGCGCGATCGGAAAGAACGTATCGATCAAACGTAGATGGGTAATCAAGGGCCGGTCCGGATATTGCCTTTCGACGATATTGCGGGGAAGCAGGTATTTAGGTACGGGGATTCGAACCGGCCAGTTCTGCTTCAGAAAGATATTACGCTGCTGGCCATTTTCCAGGCGAATCACCGCCACCGGCTCGTTGACCGTGACGTTGCCTTCCTGAATCCAGGTAACCTCGGCACTGCCTGGCACGTCGAATGGCACCATGATCTTATGGCTGAACCGCCGTTCGACCACGGTGCCGACGACGCTACTGGCGGTCACCAGATCACCGCTTTTGACCAGCGGCGTGAAAGCCCATTTGACATTGTTATCCAATGCCGGAAAATCGACCCCCCTGGGCAGAAAATAACCGAATTCGGTCGCCAGCAGGTCGAGCGGATTTTGTAAGCCGTCATAAACCTGTCCCAACAGACCGGGACCCAGCTCCACCGACAACATCTGCGCGCTCTGTTCCACTAAATCGCCGACGGCGACTCCGGAAGTGCTTTCGTAGACCTGGGCATCGGCCCGATCGCCATGTATCCTCAGCACTTCGGCCTTCAACCGTTCCCGATGCTGCACGCTGCTGCGCGAAGGCAGAATGTAAACCACTTCATTTTTCATCAACGGCTTATGACTGCCCGGCAATATTTGGATCGAAACGATATCATCCTGAACGGCAATGACTTTGGCACTTGCCTGATTTTCTTTGTTCATTGATCAAAACCTGTTAAGAACACCCTGTAAACGGTCGTCGAGAATCGTCGAAAACCGATCCACCGCCTGTCGCTCATGATAAAGATTCCAGCGATTGATCACGTCCCAGCGTAAAACATAAATGATGACCGCCTCGAAATCGAAATAATGGCCGTTGCCCTGCTGTTCATAATGCTGCCAAACCAGATTCAACAAGAACTTTTCCAGTGCCAGGCTGTCGCCGCCGTTGAGTAGGCACTCGACCTCCTCTAGCCACGGCAATTGCCGGCCGATGCCGAAGCCGCGTAGCTCCCAATTGTTACGGATAAACAGCGTCCAACGGCCGAAACCCAAGGCGGCTTTTTCCGGCGGCATTGCCATGCCCCGATGACGTTTCCGCATTGCCGCCACCAGGGTGCGCAATTCCAGCCGCCAGCAAATGACCTGCCGGAAAAAATCGTTATGAATACGCTCCAACTCGGCCAGGGTTTCGGCGATATAGTCCTCATCGCTAACCTCGGTCATTTTCGACCAATACAACAACGACTGAATTTTATTCAAGTCTTCGGCATCTTGCGGTTCCAACCAACGCAAGCGCTTTTCCAGCTGAATTTGCGAAATCGGCGTCTGCTTTGCGGCGAATAAATCGCGTTTATGCGGCGGCAGACTGGCCATCAACATAGCGTATTTGAATCGATCGTTTATCACTTGACGATGCCTTGCAACAAGGCCCTGAAACGCGGCTGAATATGTTCCAGCAATAGGGCGGCCACGGTTTTGTCGCTGAAATCGATCTGCATTTCCTCGTTTTCCAGGCGTATAAACAAGCCGCCGCTCAAATCGCCGCTGACTTCGAAACGCACCCCTTCCCGCAGCATGTCCGCGGCCAGCGAGGCGGTATAATGCGACAATGTCCCTTGCTGTAATTCCTCGGGATTTTTTTTCAGTTCGTCCACGCCCATGACGTCCTCGGGCAATTGGATGACGACGGATTGGCTGTTATCCATGCCGGTCTTTTCCCGCACCGTGCCGGCCAAGCTCAGAATCAGTTTATCGATAAAGGCCGGGTCCTGCATCCGTTGTCCCACCACTCGGGTCACTTCCTGGCTGAAGCTGTTCAATAGCGTATCGCGCAGCTTGATCAGGGCATCGCGGGCCGCTAATTGCAGGGCGTCCTTGCCGGTCGCCAAAATCGCATCGGCTTCCTGTCGGGCCTTTTCGGTCAGTTGCCGCGCCTCTTCCTCGGCTTCCTGAATGAGCCATTCGGCCCTTTTTTGCGCATCCAACACGATATTTTCGGCTTTTTTTTGTCCGGCCGAAACCCCTTCGTTCCTTAATCTGTCTATTAACGCTTCCACGCCAGAGGAAGCGACTGTTTGTGCTTTATTCGTCATACCGCCGCCTGTGGAATACCTGCACTAATCACTAACGCGAAGATAAAAGCAAATACGGCGAACCCTTCGACGATCGCCGCCGGGGCGATCGACAAACCGAAAATTTCCGGTTTTGCCTTCGCGGCATGAATGGCCGACGCGCAACATTGCCCCTGATAAACCGCGCTGAACAACAACGCCAGCCCCGCCAATACGCCGATCGCAAAAATGCCCGCCGCATTCTCGACATCTATCGGCCGGTTCAATGTGAACATGATCACGATACCGTAAATGACCTGCGAGGAAGGCATGGCCGAAACCCCGACGTAACGGCCGTATCCGCTTTCGGTATCGAGCATGGCGCCTATCGCCGCCTGCCCTGACACGGCGCAGCCGACGATACTGCCGACCGCTCCCAACGCCATCGGTGCGTATAAGCCGATCCACCCTAAAATAATCACCAAATCAGCCATGCTCAATCTCCCTTTCTTGAAAATGATTTAAACGGATAACCCTCATCGGAAACACTCCAATTATAGAATTCGATAAAATTAAGTCGTAAACCGTGCACAACGCCGCTCATCAGGCATAACACCAGATTCAGGCTATGTCCGAGCAGCAATATCAATAGACTGAATAACAAGCCGATCCCGGAAACCGAGTGATAAATCTGCATTGCCAACTGGTTGAACGTCAATGCCAACGACGCGCTGGCTAAACCCAAAGCGAACAAACGCATGTAACTGAGGACGTCGCCGAACATCTTGGTCACGCCGGTCAGGCTCATGATGCCGTCCAGCAAGCGCCATACTAAATCCAAGGGACGTTTGATCTTTTTATCGCTATTGAAAAACAACAGCAACACGGCGCCAAGTACCAGCATGACGGAAGCGCACAGCCGTAAGGTTGTATCCGCCAAGGAAATCGCCTGCCAATAGATAAAACCGCCGCTGACCACCAGCACCCAGCCCAGTGGTCCCAGCATCGTGAGACTGTGCCTTTTTTGATAGGCTCTGACTAGGTTCGCGAACGCGATATGAACCGTCCCGACGGCGATGGACAGACGCATCATGCTGTCGAAATCGTTTAAATCGAGCACCTTGAACATCGCCAGCACACCGTTCTCCGCTGGCGCCTGGCCGAAATAGCTGCCGGTCAGCATGCCCCAGACCAAGGAAAAAACAATCGTCACCGCCGCCAACATCCGTAACCTGCGTCCCTTATGGCTACGTCCCATCTTGCGCCATTTCAGAGCCAGCAATATAGCGAATACTGCAGCATAGCCGGCATCCGATAAAATCATAGCGAAGAACAAGGAAAAGGAAAAAAACACCACGACCGACGGATCCCAGTCATGATAGGCCGGCGTTTGATAAAAACCGATGACGTCCTCGCCGCCGGCCAGATTTTCCTGGTTCGCCAATAACGTGGGCGGCCTGTCTTCGGGTTCGGGATCGCAGATCTCAACGGCGATATGCTGGCTGTTGGCAAAACGCATGAAGCGCTCCTCGTCGTCCGCCGCAATCCAGGCCTGGACCACGAAAACGGGATCGCTGTCCAACGTGATCGTGTGCGCGACCTGCAAATCGGCTTGGTCTTGGTTCTTGACCAGACTCTTCGAAATCTGGGTGATCCAACGGGTCAACGATTCCCGCTCGGCCTGGATATCCTCCAATTGCAGCTCGGTATACTCCAATTGTTTTTTCAATTGCGATAACGGCACCTTGCCGGTATGGGTCCTGGGAACCGGCACGGCCGTGGACTCCGGCTCCCGTTCCGACAACACAACGACATAGCAATTGATGTTGTCGCGGTGCACGACCTGATAAACCAGCTCATTGTCCAGTTTGTTCATCAGTCGTTTCGGCACGATATAGAACCATAAGCGGATTTGTCCGAGTTCGGCCAACTCCGATAACTTAAAATCGCCCCACGGTTCGACTTCGGCGATCCGCTTGAGCAGAAAGTCGCGGCGATCGGCAAGCCGCCGGCATTCCGCTTGCACCATCTGGACCTGTTCGACGACTTCTTCCAACTTGAATTCTTCGGCACTCTGCACCTGATGCCGTTTATTGCGGCATTGCATCAGGTATTTCAACGCGGACACCGCCTTCTCGGTAATCTGATGCGAAGCCGCTTCCGTCGAAACCGGTAATTCGGTCAGCGGAATCAAATGGGCGTTCCCCAAACGCTGCAGCCGTTCAAGGACTTGCGACTTTTCCTCTAGTAAGCCGCAGAGGGTCATTTTTTTGAGCGTTACGATGGCCATGACGCTGCCTTGAGTCTTTTCTGTTTGGTGATCTTGGCGCGAACCACCGCCGCCCGTTCGGTGTCGGACAGAAAAATCCGGATCTTGCGAATATTACGCTCGGCGCGGGGAATCAAAATCTTATCGAACAGGTTGACCCGTTGGGTGACTTTCTTGACCGCCAATTCGAGCAATTCCAACCTCTTCTTTTCCACCTCATAGCGGATACGCAATTCCAGCATTGCTTTCAGTTTGCGCACGGCCATGTCGACCCAATGCGGTTTGCAAAAAAACGAATAGGGTTGCTCGCTCATCTCCACCGCGACGAGGCGAGGAACCTCGACACCGACCAGATTCTCCGTCTCGACCCGAACATTGTCGACCGTGACCAGCTGTTCCAGCTGAATGGAGAAATCAGCCAACATCGGCAGACTGTCGCTGACAAACTTCATGCCCGCCTCGATTTGTCGCTCGGTATCGCGCAGTTGTTTCATCGCCTTGGCTTTTTCGGCGATTAACTGCTGCCGCTTCAGATCCAGCGACGGCAAATACTGGCGAAAGCGTTTGAGCTGGGCACTTTGCTTATGCAGGGCCGCCTTACTGTATTGCAGTCTACTCATGGCGCGGAAAATATTTATCGATCAAGGCTTGTTTCATCAATAATTCGTTTTCGTCGAAACACTCGGCCAAGGTTTGCCAACTTACATCAAGCGCCTCTTCGAGACTAATCGAGACATTGATGTCCATGAAACGCTTGCGGAACAAACGGCCGAATTTAAGCAATTTCAGATCGAAGTCGGACAATTCGAACGCCATTGCTTGCTTTTGTTCGGCCTCGTTCGCACCCGAATAAAAACGAATCATCGTGTTCATGACCTGGGAGTGGTCTTCGCGCGTTACCTTGCCGATCACATGTTGTTTCAGCCGCGACAGGGAGCCGAACGGGTCGAGCATCTTATCGTGTAGATAAAACTGCCCTTCCGTGATGTAGCCGGTGTTGTCGGGCACAGGATGGGTTACGTCGTTGCCGGGCATCGTCGTCACCGACAGGATCGTGACCGAGCCGGCGCCGCTATAATCACACGCTTTTTCGTAACGCTTGGCCAATTGCGAATACAAATCCCCCATATAACCGCGGTTGGAAGGCACATGTTCCATCGATACGCCGACTTCCTTCATCGCATCGGCATATGCGGTCATATCGGTCATCAGCACCAGCACGCGTTTGCCCTCCTCGACGGCGAAACGTTCGGCTACCGTCAAGGCCATGTCCGGCACCAACAGTCTTTCCACGATCGGATCGGAGGCCAAATTGGCGAACATTACGGTACGAGCGAACACGCCGGCCTCTTCGAATTGGGAACGAAAGAAATGAAAATCGTCGAAGATCAATCCTAACCCGGCGAAGACGACGATATCGGCATCCGCCTGGATGCCGATACGGGCCAGAAAAGCATTATAAGGTTCGCCGGAAATGGAAAAAATCGGGATTTTCTGGCTTTCCACCAAACAATTGAACAGGTCGATCATCGGCACGTTGGTGCGAATCATTTTCGACGCCAACACCCGTTTCATCGGGTTGACCGAGGCGCTTTCGATCGACACCTTGGGATCCGGCTGCAATGACGAACCGCCATCCATGGGTTCACCGACACCGTTGAAAATACGGCCGAGAATATTGTTGGAATAGGTGACGCGCATCGAGTGGCCGAGAAATCTCACCGAGGCGTTGGTGGAAATGCCCTGGGCGCCGGAGAAAACCTGTAGCGCAATCTCGTTACCGCGGATTTGAATGACCTGAGCCAGGGATTGACTGCCGTTATCGTCGTCGATTTTCGCCAAGTCACCGAAACGTGGCGTTATTTCTTGTAACTCTCCCATGCCGGCAAGCTGTACCGTCATGATATTACCGACTATCGATTTGATATTGTGGTGTCTGACCAAGTTTTCTATCACAAACAATTCTCCATTTGATAACAGTCGGGTGAAAATTATTGACTCGATATGTCAGTAGTATGAGCAATCCATACGCTAATGAATTATCTTATTGAATCACTCATGATCGATAATCGTCGGATTGCATCTCCATCAACCTGGATACGGTGCGCTTAAATTCGAACGCGCCCTCACCTTCTTTGTAGATTTCGCGCGGATGCGCTTCGGCGCTGCAAATAAATTTCACTTTATATTCGTACAGGGCGTCAATAAAAATTTCAAAGCGTCTCGCTTCGTCACAGGAATCCGGCGCCAAACGAGGAATCCCTGCCATGATGACGACATCGAAGCGTTTTGCGATGCGCAAATAATCAGCCGCTCCAAGCGGTTGTTTACAAAGTTCATCGAATGTCGTCAGCATAATTTTACCGTGCACCGCGGTCAAGGCGATTTCCCTGCCGAATACCTCTATCCTTCCGGGTAACAATGCCGTTGCCCGACTATGGCGAAAAAATTTCTGCTGCACAAACTCTTCCGCCGCTTGATTCAGAGGGAAATGATAACGTTTGTCTTCGGCTTCCGAACGTATGAAACGATAGTCGACATTACCGGTTAATTCAACCACATGCGACCTGTCCAGCAGCAGATTGACAAAGGGTAGAAACTGCTCCTGCAGCAATCCGCCACGATAAAGGTCAGAAGGATGCCGGTTCGAGGTCATGACGACGATGACGCCTTGCTCGAATAAGGTGCGGAACAGTCGCTCCATGATCATGGCATCGGCGATGTCGGTGACATGAAATTCATCGAAACACAGCAGCATCGTCGAAGCACGGATCTTGCGGGCCAGCGCGGGAATTTGATCACCCCGGCGTTCCTGTTTCCAGTGATGAATAAAAGCATGAACTTCCTGCATGAAGTCGTGGAAGTGAACCCGCCGTTTTTGCTTGACCGGGCAGGTGGCAAAAAACAGGTCCATCAACATCGACTTGCCATGACCGACATCGCCGAAAATATATAAGTGTTTGCAGGAAATAACCGAAGTTTTTCGTATGAATCTGCTAGCAAACCCTCGTTGTTGGCATTTTTCCAACAAAACGACTTTGTCCAGAAGATTTTGTAGCAAGTGCAAGACCTTGACTTGCGCGGAATCGTAGCGAAAACGCTTTTCCGCAACCAACTGATTGTATCGATGAGTTAAATCCAGTTTTTTTTGCACCCATCCATTGGAGTTAGTTTGCAAGAAATTTTTATTGAACATTACTCAAGGTCGGCAAGCATGAATCTGTGAGAAGACTTCCAAAGTTGCAACAGCCATAACGGCATGAGATAAAACTTCATGATAAAAACCATCCCCCGTCCTTGGGGGTATTTGATTTACAGATCCTTTTGCGCTAATCGTTCGATCATCTTAGCCCAGCCTTAACATGACACCATCGTTATATAACAATACAAAGCTGAATTCGGCATAATTATTCCTTCCAATTCAGCAGCATAAATCAAAGGCACTACATATGTAAATGCTGGGTTATCAAGATGATCAAGCCTCTTCCGCCACCTGCTCGGCTTTCTTCTGATAACTGTCGATCTGATCGAAATTCAGATATCGGTAAGTGTCTTCCTTGGATTGATCGATAATGCCGGCATACTGTTTATATTCCTCGGCTGTCGGTATTTTGCCCAAAATGGAGCAAACCGCCGCCAGCTCGGCCGAAGCCAGATAAACATTAGCTCCCGTGCCGAGCCGGTTGGGGAAGTTACGCGTCGACGTCGAAACCACCGTGGCATTGTCAGCAACCCGGGCCTGATTGCCCATGCACAACGAACAACCCGGCATTTCCATGCGCGCGCCAGCCTTGCCGAAAGTACTGAAATAGCCTTCCTCAGTCAACTGGTTTTGGTCCATCTTTGTCGGCGGCGACATCCATAACCGGGTCGGCAACTCGCCTTGCTGTTGCTGCAGCAATTTGCCGGCGGCGCGGAAATGGCCGACATTGGTCATGCAGGAACCGATGAAGACTTCGTCGATAGGGGTGCCGGCAACATCGGACAAGGTTTTGACGTCGTCCGGATCGTTCGGGCAAGCCAACAACGGTTCCTTGATTTCGGACATATCGATCTCGATGACTTCGAAATAGTCGGCATCGGCATCGGGCTCCAGCAACACCGGATTCGCCAACCAATCTTCCATCGCCTTGATACGGCGTTGCAGCGTCCTGGCGTCGCCGTAACCTTCAGCAATCATCCATTTCAACAGGGTGATGTTGGAATTCAAATATTCGCGAATCGGGGCTTCATCGAGGCGTATCGTACAACCGGCTGCGGAACGTTCCGCCGAGGCGTCGGACAATTCGAACGCTTGTTCGACTTTCAGTTCGGGCAAGCCCTCGATTTCCAGAATGCGTCCGGAGAAAACATTCTTCTTGCCTTTCTTCTCCACCGTCAGCAATCCTTTTTGGATAGCGGCATAAGGAATGGCATTGACCAAATCGCGTAAGGTAACGCCGGGTTGCATTTCACCCTTGAAACGCACCAATACCGATTCAGGCATATCCAGCGGCATTACGCCGGTAGCGGCAGCAAAGGCCACCAGCCCGGAACCGGCCGGAAAGGATATGCCAATCGGGAAGCGAGTATGCGAATCCGCGCCGGTACCGACGGTGTCCGGCAACAGCATGCGATTGAGCCAGGAATGGATAATGCCGTCGCCAGGGCGCAGCGACACGCCGCCCCGGTTCATGATGAAATCCGGCAAGGTGTGCTGCATTTCGACATCGACAGGTTTCGGGTAGGCAGCGGTATGGCAGAACGACTGCATCACCAGGTCGGCGGAAAAACCCAGACAAGCCAAATCTTTCAGCTCGTCGCGCGTCATCGGTCCGGTGGTGTCCTGCGAGCCGACCGTGGTCATGTGCGGCTCGCAATAGGTTCCCGGACGCACCCCTTTGACGCCACACGCCTTGCCGACAATTTTTTGCGCCAGGGTAAAGCCCTTGCCGCTGTCGGCGGCCGGTTGCGGTCGGCGGAAGACGGTTGAAGCTTCCAGATTCAACGCCTTGCGGGCGCGATCGGTCAAACCGCGGCCTATGATCAATGGAATTCGCCCCCCGGCACGGACTTCGTCGAGAATGACATCGGTTTTCAGTGAAAACTCGCAAATCGTATCGCCGGTTTCATGGTTCCTGATAACTCCATCATAGGGATAAATATCGATGATGTCGCCCATCTCCATGCTGGTGACGTCGCACTCGATCGGCATGGCACCGGAATCTTCCATCGTGTTGAAAAAAATCGGCGCAATCTTGCCGCCGATGCAGACGCCACCGGCGCGCTTGTTGGGAATGTAAGGAATATCGTCGCCCATATGCCATAGGACGGAATTGGTGGCGGATTTACGCGACGAACCCGTACCGACCACATCGCCGACATAGGCGACCGGAAACCCCTTTTGTTTCAATTCCTGTATTTGCTGCTCGGCATTAGTAATGCCTTCGCGCGGCATTTTCAACATGGCCTTGGCGTGCAGCGGAATATCGGGCCTTGACCAGGCATCCGGTGCCGGCGACAAATCGTCGGTATTGGTTTCGCCGGTGACTTTGAAAACCGTGACGGTCAGCTTCTCCGGCACTTGCGGCTTGCTGGTAAACCATTCTGCCTCGGCCCAGGATTGGATGATCTGTTGGGCGAAAGCATTGCCGGCATCGGCTTTTTCCTTGACATCGTAGAAGGCATCGAACACCAACAAGGTATGCGACAAACCCTTAACCGCGATCGGCGCCAGGCTTGGATTGTCCAGTATCTCGATCAACGGAGCGATGTTATAACCGCCCAACATGGTGCCGAGCAATTCGGTCGCGCGTTCCGGGTTAAGAATAGGCGATTGCGCCTCGCCTTTGGCAATGGCGGCCAAAAAGCCGGCTTTCACATAAGCCGCTTCGTCGACACCGGCGGGAACCCTATTGGTCAGTAAATCGAGAATAAATTCTTCTTCACCGGCTGGCGGTTGCTTTATCAGTTCTACCAGCTCAGCCACCTGCTCGGCATTCAAAGGCTTGGGTACCACGCCTTCGGCCGCACGTTCCGCAACGTGTTTTCGATATTGTTCTAGCATTGTCAATCCTGTCGTGTAAAAAACCGCCGGCTTAAGCATTTTAGCCATGCCCGGTCAGGCATTACCGGCGCAAAATCATATAATTCTAACCAAATAAAGAAACTGAAAACTATTCGTTTGCAAGGTCCGGGAATTTACGGCGTAACGGCGCCATCATCTCCGGCAAATCCATCTATACTCTATAGAAGTTGAATAAACGATGCCATGAGCATGATTATGCAAAACACCTTCGAGCAATTGAAAAACGAATTCGATTTGAAAGACGCCGACTTTTATTTCCTGGACTTGATTCCTCTGATCGAGATGTTATGGGCGGACGGTATGAACCAGGAAGGCGAACTTAAACTGCTTTATAAATTCGTCATCGAACACATTGCCAACATAGATCAACTAAGCGAATCGGCCATCATTTCCGTCGCCGACGCCAATGACTTTCTCGATCGCTTCGCCCACCGCAAACCGGACCCACGCCTTATCCGGGAACTAAAAGCTTTATTCCTGAGCAAAAACTCCAGCAATCGGCAAACGATATTGAAATATTGCATGGATATCGCCGCCGCCTGCACCACTCATTATCCTTTTGGGCTACAAGAGAGGGTGATGCAGGAGGAGAAAAAACTCTTGGCCAAACTTTTCGAGGAATTCGGCGTTTCACCCGATCAGGAAATCGTCCTTCCCTGAACAGTCGAGCCTGTCCATCAATTGAACAGCTTCAGCGTTTATTCCATCGCGTCAATGATCGCCTGCGCCATCTCGACCGTGCCCGCCTTCGAAGCTGGATTCAAGTCCGGCGTCACATTTTGCCCTTCGTTAATAACCTTTTCGATCGCACTCTGCATACGCGTTGCCGCGGCATCCTCACCCAAATATTTCAGCATCATCACGCCGGCCATCATGACCGCTGTAGGGTTAGCCAGATTCTTGCCGGCGATATCGGGCGCGCTGCCGTGGACGGCTTCGAACAACGCCGCATCTTTACCGATGTTGGCGCCGGGAATGAGGCCCAATCCGCCCACCAGACCGGCCGTCAGATCGGACAAGATGTCGCCGAACATATTGGTGCACACCACCACGTCGAATTGCTGAGGATTCATGACCATATGCATGCAGGCCGCATCGATAATTTTTTCATCGAATTCGATGTCCGGATAGTTCTTTGCTATTTCACGGGCCACATCCAGAAACAAACCTTGGGAGTATTTCAATATATTGGCCTTGTGACAGACCGTCACCTTCGAGCGGCCATTGTCACGCGCATATTGGAAGGCATATTCAATCACCCGTTGCGACCCTTCGCGGGTAATCACGGCCAAACTTTCGGCGATGTCTTTTTTCGGCGTCAGATAATGCTCCAAGCCGGCATACAGTCCTTCGGTGTTTTCCCGGACTATGACGATATCGACATCCTCGAAGCGGGTCTTGACACCCGGCCAACTTTTTGCAGGACGGACATTGGCATACAACTCGTAACGTTGGCGCAGTTCGACATTAATGCTTCTGAAACCACTACCGACCTGGGTCGTTAAAGGGCCTTTGAAAGCGACACGTGTTTTGTCAAAGGATTCCATCGTTGCATCAGGCAAAGGCGTACCGTATTTTTCGAAAGCCCCCATACCAGCTTCCGCTTCGTGCCACTGAATTTGGGCGCCCGTCGCGTCGATTACTTTAACTGCCGCTTCCATAATGGAAGGTCCGATTCCATCACCTTTGATCAACGTGACGTTGTGCATTCAAGTCTCCTATTGCTTATTTAAATGCCAGTCATGATACCAGTTTCAACCCTTTTCAGTAACGCTAATTCCTAAATAAAGCATTTCACAGGGGTTGGCAATAGCGAAACAGTGGCAACCGATATTTTGCTATGATTTAATCAACCCGATCACCGCTATTCCAGACCCTGGCTAGTGACATAACCCCCTTCATTGACAGGAAAACATTATGGCAACGATAACTCCTCCCACCAACGGCAGTCCCATCACGATGACCCATGGTCAACTGCAAGTGCCTGATTTCCCAATCATTCCATTTATCGAAGGCGACGGCACCGGTCCCGACATTTGGCGAGCCACCGTCCTCGTGCTCGATGCTGCGGTCAAAGCCGCTTATCAAGAGCGCAAACAAATCCAATGGCTGGAAATCTATGCCGGCGAAAAAGCTAATAACTTGTTCAATACTTGGTTACCGGACGAGACCGTGGAGGCTTGTCGCCAGTACAAAGTATCGATCAAAGGGCCTTTGACCACGCCAATCGGCGGCGGCATCCGTTCGTTGAATGTCGCGCTTCGGCAAATGCTGGACCTTTATGTATGTTTGCGACCGGTACGCTGGTTCAAAGGCGTTCCTTCCCCGGTCAAAAATCCGGCTGCTGTCGATATGGTCATATTTCGGGAAAACACCGAAGACATCTATGCCGGCGTTGAATTCGAGCAAGGCGCCGAGGAAACGGCTCGTTTACTTAATTTATTGCAAGAAAATTTTCCTGAGCGCTACAAAAAAATACGTTTTCCCGATACTTCCGGCATTGGCATCAAACCGGTGTCACGGGAAGGCACCGAGCGCCTGGTCAGATCGGCCATCGAATATGCGCTGGCCAATCAACGCAAAAGCGTGACGATTGTGCATAAAGGCAACATCATGAAATTCACCGAGGGCGCGTTTCGCAATTGGGCCTATGCCTTGGCGGAACGGGAATTCCCCGAACAGACTTATACCTGGGATCAATGGGAGCGGACCAAGGCGACATCCGGCGAACAGGCGGCCAATCAGGAACAAGCAAATGCGATGGCGGCGGGACGCATCTTGATCAAGGACGCGATAGCCGACATTACCCTGCAACAGGTTCTAACCCGTCCCAACGAATTCGATGTCATCGCGACCATGAACTTGAACGGGGATTATTTGTCCGACGCCTTGGCCGCCCAGGTCGGCGGTATCGGCATCGCGCCGGGCGGCAATATCAATTATCAAACCGGCGCGGCGGTATTCGAGGCCACACACGGCACGGCGCCGAAATACGCCAACCTGGACAAGGTCAATCCGGGGTCGTTGATTCTGTCCGGCGAAATGATGCTGCGTTACCTCGGTTGGACCGAAGCGGCCGACAAAATTATCGCCGCCATGGATGCCGCCATCGGCAGCAGACAGGTTACCTACGACTTCGCCCGGCTGATGGATAACGCCAAGGAAGTCAAATGCAGCGAGTTTGCGGACGTGTTGATTGGGTATATGTAAGAATTGTTTGAAATCATCGTCGGTAGGAGCGCTTATTTACCCAGTCCGCGCCGGGGCGGCGCTCCTACACTTTTTCAATCAAGACATCTGATTTTTTGCACCAGGAGCGCAAGCCCTTCCGCTTTAGGCACCGCATTCCCCAACAAATAATGCAAGAGTTCGCTGTCTTCCAGCGACAATAACCGCAAAAACGCAGACCGCTCAGCGCCATCTGCCTTGGAATAACAGCGCTCCAAATAACGCAGCAACAGGATATCAAGCTCCAAAGTTCCCCGCCGGCAGCGCCATTTCAGTGTCTTCAGCTCCTCCATTGGCTAACCATTGCGACACGGCGGCTTTTCTCCCATCGCCTGACGTCTAACCTTCCTGCCTTTGGATCAACATTTTCTTAATCTCGGCGATGGCCTTGGCCGGATTCAGACCCTTCGGACAAGTATCGGTACAATTCATAATGGTATGGCAACGATACAATTTGAAAGGGTCTTCCAATTCGTCGAGACGGGAGCCGGTATTTTCGTCGCGACTGTCGGCCAGCCAACGGTAGGCTTGCAATAACACGGCCGGTCCCAGATAACGCTCGCTGTTCCACCAATAACTCGGGCAACTGGTCGAACAACAGGCGCATAGAATGCATTCATACAGACCATCCAATTTGGCCCGCTCTTCCCGGCTTTGCAGGCGCTCGCGGTCGGCCGGCGGCGGGGTTTGGGTTTCGATCCACGGTTTGATCGAGGCATATTGGGCGAAGAAATTGGTCATGTCGGCGACCAAATCCTTGACCACCGCCATATGAGGTAGCGGAAAAATCTTCACGGTGCCGGAGTAATCGCTTATCGCCTTGGTACAGGCCAGCGTGTTTCGACCGTTGATATTCATCGCGCAGGAACCGCAAACCCCTTCTCGGCAAGAACGGCGAAGCGACAAGGTGCTGTCGATCTCGTTCTTGATTTTCAAGATCGCATCCAGCACCATCGGTCCGCAGCTGTCCATGTCGATTTCATAGACATCGATGCGGGGATTCTCGCCGGAATCGGGATTCCAGCGGTAAATTTCAAACCGCCTGACATGTGTTGCGCCTGCCGGCGCCTCGAAAGTTTTTCCTTTCTTCAACCGGGAGTTTTTCGGCAAGGCAAATTCGACCATCAGTAAACCCTCTCTTTCGGCGGAATGACATCCACTTCATCGGTTAATGTGTACATATGCACCGGACGATAATCGATTCTTACTTGGCCGTTTTCTCGCCAGGTCAAGGTATGCTTCAGCCAATTTTCGTCATCGCGGTAGGGAAAGTCCTCCCGGGCATGGCCGCCACGGCTTTCGGTGCGATTATGGGCGGCATTGAGGGTCACCGAGGCCTGACCGAGCAAATTGTCCAGCTCCAGCGTTTCCACTAGATCGGTGTTCCAGATCAAGGATTTGTCGCTGACTTTGACCTCCGCAAAACTCTCGGCTACCTGATTCATTTCTTCGACGCCCTTGGCCAGGGTTTCGCCGGTACGGAACACAGCCGCCTTGCTTTGCATGACTTTTTGCATATCCAACCGTATGTCGGCCGTAGGCCGGCTGCCGTTGCCATGCCGGATCTTGTCGAAGCGTTCCAGCGCTTGCTCACAGGCATCCTCCGGCAATGGTTTATGCGCCATGCCGGGCTTGACCAATTCGGCGCAGCGAATCGCCGCGGAGCGCCCGAACACGACCAAATCGAGCAAAGAATTGGATCCCAGCCGGTTAGCGCCATGCACCGAGACGCAAGCCGCCTCGCCGATGGCCATCAGGCCGGGGACCACTGCATCGGGGTCGCCGTTTTTCGGACAAACGACTTCCGCCTTATAATTGGTCGGGATACCGCCCATGTTGTAATGCACGGTCGGCAAAATCGGAATCGGTTCCTTGGTGACATCCACGCCGGCGAAAATACGTGATGTTTCCGCGATGCCCGGCAGTCTTTCGTAGATGATGGCCGGATCGAGATGTTCGATATGTAGATAGGCGTGGTCTTTCAATGGTCCGACGCCCCTGCCCTCGTTGATTTCGATAGTGATGGCCCGGCTGACGACATCCCTGGACGCCAAGTCTTTCGCGGTCGGCGCGTAGCGTTCCATGAAGCGTTCACCCTCGGAATTGGTCAGGTAACCGCCTTCGCCGCGAACGCCCTCGGTAATCAAACAACCGGCCCCGTAGATACCGGTCGGATGAAATTGAACGAACTCCATGTCCTGCAGCGGCAAACCGGCCCGCAACACCATGGCGTTACCGTCGCCGGTGACGGTATGGGCCGACGTGCAGGAAAAATAACTGCGGCCATAGCCGCCGGTCGCCAATACCGTTTGGTGACCGCGGAAAAGATGCAGGGAACCGTCATCCAGGCACCAGGCCAACACGCCGAGGCATTCGCCGCCGTCCATGATCAAATCCAAGGCGATGTATTCGATGAAAAATTCGGCGTTATGCTTCAAGGCTTGCTGGTATAAGGTATGCAGTATGGCGTGACCGGTCACGTCCGCCGCGGCACAGGTTCTTTGCGCCAGACCCTTGCCGTAATGCGTTGACATACCGCCGAAAGCACGCTGATAAATTTTTCCCTCCGGCGTCCGCGAAAAAGGCACGCCATAGTGCTCCAATTCGATGATCGCCGGTATCGCCTCGCGACACATATATTCGATCGCGTCCTGATCGCCCAACCAATCCGAACCTTTTACTGTATCGTACATATGAAACCGCCAATCGTCTTCGCCCATGTTGCCCAATGCGGCGCTAATTCCTCCCTGGGCCGCCACGGTATGGCTGCGGGTCGGAAAAACCTTGGTGATACAGGCGGTCTTCAGACCTTTTTCGACCATGCCGAAGGTCGCCCGCAGCCCGGCCCCACCGGCTCCCACCACCACGACATCATGCTTGTGTTCGATGATTTTATACGCTGAAGACATAAGCTACCCTGCTGAAATGGTGCGAAAAACGGCAATCAATGCAAACAAGCCGACGAACATGAAAACAAGCTTGCACAACCACACCGAAACGATCTTCAACCATTCGGTCGAGACATAATCCTCTATGACTACCTGAACGCCCAATGCGGCATGATAAAAAACCGCCACTAACCAAGCCACGATACCAGCGGTATTCAACGGTATCGAAAGCCAAGCGACGGTATCATGATAGGATGCGGCAAACATCAGGCTCATTAACTTCAATTGCCAAAAGCTTAATGGAACCAAGGCAACGGCCGTAACCCGCTGCAGCCACCAATGACTGCTGCCAGCTTTAGCCGAGCCAAGGCCTTGAGCCTTCGCCAACGGGGTTTTATAGTGCATGATCGTTCCTGTCAGAAAATGAAAAAAATCGCGGCGGTCAGGGCGATAGACGCCAGTAATTCCAGCACGGCATAGCCGTTCATCGTATCCCGCTCGAAACTTGAGCCGCAATCCCATATTAGATGGCGTATGCCGTGGCATAAATGGAAAAACAAAGCGTAGACGAAGCCCCAGAAAACCACTTGGATCAACGGCCTGTCGATTAGGGTCTGCAAGGATCGATAAGCGGGCTCGCCGCTCGAGAGCATCGACAGCATATAGGAAAACAAGAGTAGCCCAAGGGACAATAGAACACCGGTCATACGGTGGGTAATCGAAATCAAACCGGTCAATGGCAAGCGGTAGACTTGCAGGTGGGGAGACAAAGGCCTGTTTTTATTCATTGTCTGTAATTCCCTTAATGTTAAGGTCAATCCACAACACGGATGAATGCTTATCGCTATTCGACAGGAATACCCAATGGACCGACCGGTAAAAATAATCAGTTTTTCATAAAACAAAAACCGCGAAACGCTAGCGTTTTTTTAAAAATCGATGCAGCGACCGTTTTTCTCCCAGTCGCCATAACGAGTCGGCTCAAGCCCCGGAGCACCGCCTATTTCCGGAATCTTAGCCGGAGAGACAATGTTTTTCCCGGCCTTATCGTCCTGGTCGACGATAGCGTCGGTATCGTCTGCTTGTACAGCATTGTCGTTATTATCGTTCATGCAGTAGTTGACTTAGCAACGATTCAGATAGCCTTAGCGCCCGCATTAGCGATTTTGCCATCCGCCACCGAGTTGACACCGCTGACACCGATAGCGCCCACTACCTGACCGTTGTGTAACAAAGGCACTCCCCCTTCAACAGGTAACATTTGCGGCATCGATAAATAACCTTGCTTGCCGTCACTGACCATTTGCTCAAGCGCCCGGGTTGGCGTACGAAACAAAACCGCCGTTTTTGCCTTGCTGATGGCCACTTCGATACTGCCCAATTGGGCATTTTCTCTTTGCAAATAAAGCAAATGACCTCCATGGTCGACAATCGCTATCACCACATCCCAATTATTGAAGCGCGCTTCCGTCTCTGCCGCATTCGCAACTCGTTTGGCATCGTTCAATGTCATTCGGTAAATTGTTTCCAATTCTTTCCTCCACCTGCTCGACATGCCTAATCATGTCTTGTTTATTATTTCATTGTTGTATGAGACAAGGTTCAGTGCTCGATATACAGAAAAAGCTCTATTCGTATACTGCGGAAAGCGAAGCAACGAAAACCGGTCACCTGTTTAATTTAACGCTCGTCTATCGATAGGAATTCCCGTTTGTCAGGGCCTGAATATAATTGTCTCGGTCTACCGATCGGGATATTGGGTTCGTCCATCATTTCCAACCAATGCGATACCCAGCCGGCGGTCCGGGCTATGGCAAACATCACGGTAAACATTTCAACAGGAATATTCAAAGCCTTGTAGATAATACCCGAATAAAAATCCACATTCGGATACAACTTTCTTTCGATAAAATATTCGTCTTGCAGGGCGTATTCTTCCAAGGCCAAGGCCAGATCAAACAAGGGATCGGCATTTTTACCGCTATTCAATAGATCATGGCAAGTTTGCCGGATGATTCTAGCCCTGGGATCATGATTTTTATAGACTCTATGTCCGAATCCCAGCAGTCGAAACGGATCTTTTTTGTCCTTGGCCTTCGCGATAAATTCGGGAATACGGTCAACCGTACCGATCGTTGCCAACATATTCAGCACGGCCTCGTTAGCGCCGCCATGGGCCGGCCCCCATAAAGCGGCGATACCGGCCGCAATACAGGCATAAGGATTGGCACCGGTGCTGGCAGCCAGACGAACGGTCGAGGTACTGGCGCCTTGCTCGTGGTCGGCATGGAGAATTAGCGACAAATTGAGCGCCTTGACCGCCTCGGGATCGATATAGTGGTTCGGATCGATATAATTAGGCGATGACCGCGAAAACATCATATTCAGGAAGTTTTCGCAATAGTTCAAATCAAGCCGCGGAAATACGAACGGCTTACCGACCGAATGGCGATAGGATGCGGCGGCGATAGTCGGCATTTTACCGATTAGCCGCATGGCGCAAATCCGGCGATGTTCCGGATCTTTCATATTGAGTTCACTGTGATAAAAAGCCGACAGCGAACCGACCACGCCAACCAACATCGCCATCGGATGGGCATCGTAGTGGAAGCCCTCGAAAAACACTCGCAGCGATTCATCCAAAATGGAACGCTTACCGATTTCTTGAACAAAGATATCCAATTCGGATCTGTTCGGCAATTCGCCGTACATCAAAAGATAGGCAACCTCCATGAAATCGCAGTTTTCCGCCAATTGTTCGATTGGATAACCGCGATACAGCAGAACGCCAGCTTCGCCATCGATAAAAGTGATGTTGCTTCTACAACTGGCCGTTACCATAAACCCCGGATCATAAGAAAAGCAATCAAGATCCTTGTAGAGTGAACGAATATCGACCGTTTCCTTACCCAAGGTCCCCTTAAGCAAAGGGTATTCTACCTCGCGGCCTGTCCTGTTATGCCGTATCGATAGGGTATCTTTGGACATACAACGCAATTCTCCAGTGTTGATGCAGATGAAGCTAAGGATTCACCACGATTTCGGCTGCAATGCCGCTTGAACCATGAGTATAGCTTGCAGACGTCACCGAATTATTACAACTCCCATAGTAATAGTCAAAACTACTTTCCGTGAACAATCAATTTACTTGCTTCACTTTGTAACAGTGCAATCACAATAAGGGTGCTATCACCAATGAGACAATCGCCATCAATTTAACGACAATATTCATTGAGGGTCCGGAAGTATCTTTGAAAGGATCCCCTACGGTATCGCCACAAACCGCTGCTTTATGCGCATCACTGCCTTTGCCGCCGTGAGCCCCCCCTTCGATCAGTTTTTTTGCGTTATCCCAGGCGCCACCGGCATTCGCCATAAAAAGCGCCATCAGCACCCCTGTCACCAACGAACCGGCCAGCAAGCCTCCCAGCGCCTGCTTACCCAGAATCAAACCGATAAAAACCGGGACCGTCACGGTGACCATACCCGGCAGAATCATTTCGCGCAACGAGGCCTTGGTCGATATTTCGATACAACGGGCCGAATCGGGCTCGGCCTCTCCCGCCATCAACTCCGGAATTTCCCGAAACTGACGCCGCACTTCATCGACCATGTCCTGAGCGGCCTTGCCAACCGAGGTCATTGTCAACGAACTAACCAGAAAAGGGATCGCCCCCCCCACAAACATGCCTACTACGACCAAGGGGCTCAATAAATCGATGTTATCCATTTGCGAGGCGCTGGCATAAGCGGAAAACAACGCCAACGCCGTTAAAGCGGCCGAACCGATGGCAAAACCCTTGCCGACCGCCGCCGTGGTGTTGCCTATGGCATCCAATGTATCGGTAATTCGCCGGGTTTCCGCTCCCAGCCCGGACATTTCGCTGATCCCGCCCGCATTATCGGCAATCGGGCCATAGGCATCGACCGACATGGTGACTCCGGTGGTGGCCAACAATCCCACGGCGGCAATGCCGATACCGTATAAACCAGCGGAATGATACGCCAGCACGATGGCGATGCAAATTGCGGCGATCGGCAAGACAGTGGATCGCATCCCTACCCCCAAACCGGCAATGATGTTAGTGGCCGGGCCAAAATTAGAGGCGGCGGCGATATGTGCTATGGGTTTTTTCGCGGTGTAATAATCGGTTACCCGACCGATAAAAATACCGGCCAGCGTGCCGCCGACCACTGCATAGAATGGCCCGTCGGCAGATGTTGGCTGTTGCTCGAGCACGAACTGTATGCCGCATTGATGAATCAATAGATAGGCAGCGGACAAGAACAACAACGCCGCCAACCAAATAACCGTCTCCAAGGCATAGGCCGGTCTAAGGTTTTTCAACAGGATCATCGCCAGAACGGCAATCACGGAGGCCGCCAACCCCAACACAATCAAAGCAATGGGTAAGAGCAAAGCCTGAGGTTGCATGACGGCGATATCGACATAGTTGGTCGAGTTAGCCGCTATCGCCACCGTGGCGATCACCGATCCGACATAGGATTCAAAAATATCCGCTCCCATGCCGGCGATGTCACCGACATTGTCACCCACATTATCGGCGATCGTGGCCGGGTTTCTCGGATCGTCCTCAGGAATGCCGGCTTCTACCTTGCCGACCAAGTCAGCGCCCACATCGGCCGCCTTGGTATAAATGCCCCCGCCAATACGGGCAAACAACGCGATCGACGAGGCGCCCATCGCAAAACCGCTTAATGTCTTATAGTTGGCCATGTCGGACGGATCGATCAACGTAAACACCAAGGCCACACCGACAAGGCCCAGCGATGCGACTGCCAAACCCATCACCGAACCGCCGCCGAACGCGATCAATAACGCGGCGCCAACCCCCTTTTGCTTCGCGGCGGCCGAGGTGCGCACGTTGGCTTTAGTGGCCGCTTTCATACCCCAAAAACCGGCGAAAAGAGAACAAGTGGCCCCGGCCAGGAAAGCGTAAGCAGTTGCGTGGCTGATTTGGTAATACACTAAAATGGCGACCGAGACGACAAAAATGAGCAGAATTTTAGCTTCCGACTTCAGAAACACCATGGCACCGTCATGAATCAGGATTGCAATCGCGCGCATCTTGTCCGAACCGGCATCGCAAGTACAAATCAAACGATAGATAAGGAAAGCAATAATAAGTCCGGCAAGCCCCGCATAAGGGGCAATGATCTTGAATATTTCAATTTCCATCCGAACTCCCCGGTATTTTTCTAAATAGCATTGTGGTTATTAGTTGCTGTGAAACGGTTCCAGCTTGAAAGGTAAATAGCCCGCTTTTCATTATAGACCGGCGGTAAATAAGAGTTAGGGAAGCTCTGAATAAATCAACTAACTCCGTCCTGGATTTCTCAGCACCCGGTTAAGGAAAATGAGATTTCCCATAACCTTACAAAATACTGACTAAACAACCACCCGCTCAAGCGGGTGGGTTCCAATAACGGACTGAAAGTCCGGATACGCGTCGACTAAACGACGCGTCTTAGTCGGGCTCCATCTTGAAATTATCGTTTGGATTAGGTTCAAAGTGATGCTCCAAATATTGCTTTATCATCTCATCAGTCATTTGCCCCACTGTGGCGCAAAAATAACCGCGGGCCCAAAAATGTCGACCCCAATATCGCTTTTTCAAGTGCGGGAACTCTTCGAACAGATAGCTCGAAGTTCGTCCCTTGATTCGCCTCATGATTTCGCTTGGGGCCATAGTCGGCGGCGCACTCACCAAAATGTGCACATGATCTTTGCTCACGACACCTTTGATAATCCGTATCTCAAAGGCTTCGCATGTCTGCCGCACCAAGTCTCTCACTCGTTCGGCTATTTCATCCTTCAGCACTTTATAACGATACTTCGTAACCCAAACAAAATGATACTCAATTTGGTAAACCGTATGGCTGCCGTATCTATAGTCCATCGCCACCTCCTTGGGCAAATTATCGCAGCTAAAGCTGACCGGCTAAAGCCGGTGGTTTAAACCTTATGATGGATAATTAATCTGCATTTCCTTAGTCTTTACCTGTAAAGAACAGTCATTCGCAATTTGAACATACAAGAGAACGTAGGGTGTGTTCAGCGAGAATATCGAAGGCAGGGTAGATTTGCGCCATGCAAAATCTGCATTTCTCCCTTCCTCGGCGGCCAAATGTCGTCGTCAAGCTCCCTCCATGAATGGGTTCTTCGCGTTCTTTGCCAGACAAACACCCTACCCTAAACGCCGCAAAAACACTCAAACTGTGAATAGTTGCTTGGAACAATAGCTTAGCCGTCTAGTTTACCAATCCATTCGTGAAAAAGTATCTGACGCCGTTGCGGCATGGTTTCGGCTGAGGCAATTTCTGCTGGCAAAACCACATCACGAATATATAGAATTGGATGATTAATCGCCATCTCCAGTATTTCTCCGTTTCTCAGAATATTTACCCGATAATCAGTTATATCGCGATCGACAAAGAGATCCCTGACTAATCGACTGTTAATATTATTCTGTTGATTAAGCCGTAAGATGATATCGCCTTTTTTTAGCGGACCCCGAGGATCATCCTGGCGAACGAGGACGGCATCAAATGCTTCGATTCGATTGGTTGCCATGATGCGGTGGAGAGCGGCGTAGACGAATTCGTCGCTTACAAAACCGCCAACCTGTATACCTAGACGTTGATATTGCTTGTAGTTCTCTAAGGAAAGCTGATTTTGTCCGCTCTGTTCATAAAAGAAGCCAAGAAGTGTAAACAACTAAACAACCACCCGCTCAAGCGGGTGGGTTCCAATAACGGACTGAAAGTCCGGATACGCGTCGACTAAACGACGCGTCTTAGTCGGGCTCCATCTTGAAATTATCGTTTGGATTAGGTTCAAAGTGATGCTCCAAATATTGCTTTATCATCTCATCAGTCATTTGCCCCACTGTGGCGCAAAAATAACCGCGGGCCCAAAAATGTCGACCCCAATATCGCTTTTTCAAGTGCGGGAACTCTTCGAACAGATAGCTCGAAGTTCGTCCCTTGATTCGCCTCATGATTTCGCTTGGGGCCATAGTCGGCGGCGCACTC
Source organism: Methylomarinum vadi (assembly GCF_000733935.1). NCBI lineage: Bacteria > Pseudomonadati > Pseudomonadota > Gammaproteobacteria > Methylococcales > Methylococcaceae > Methylomarinum > Methylomarinum vadi. The sequence continues at coordinate 219,430 of NZ_JPON01000001.1, read as the reverse complement.
ACCAAAATGTGCACATGATCTTTGCTCACGACACCTTTGATAATCCGTATCTCAAAGGCTTCGCATGTCTGCCGCACCAAGTCTCTCACTCGTTCGGCTATTTCATCCTTCAGCACTTTATAACGATACTTCGTAACCCAAACAAAATGATACTCAATTTGGTAAACCGTATGGCTGCCGTATCTATAGTCCATCGCCACCTCCTTGGGCAAATTATCGCAGCTAAAGCTGACCGGCTAAAGCCGGTGGTTTAAACCTTATGATGGATAATTAAATTTAGCCTGGATGGATATATCTGGACCGCAACACGGTCCGGGTTGGCAACTTATGGCACGCTCGTACAGAAACTTGGTAAATTCAGTCAATTCATTTACCGAGAATGTGCTTAATAGCAATGAAACTGGTTGCTTTATCCCTGACTGATCAAATTCTTGTCCCCCAGATATGAGCCTTACCATGGCAGAGAGAAGATCAATTGCGACCTCTGGAAAAAGGTGTTTCTGCTCCGGCGCCATTGCCAAGCGAATGCTTTCGATAAAGGCCGCCGGCGAATCAATTTGATGCAAAATCTTGAACTGCATCGCGTATAACCATAGTTGCAAACTTTTGTTCGGTGTTCGAACTCGACTGAAATTGTTCAGCGCCAAAGCTAATTTTTCCTCAGAAGGTAGGGGTCTTTGTGCTTCCCAGGCACTGCTCATTACTAGAGCAAAAACATTATCTGGATCGGCTCGAAGAGCTACCATGAACAAATTATTAATGTCCTCGTTTGCTTTTTTACCTTCGGTCAATAGATTCAACCAGGCAATATGAGCCATGATATCCGCTTTACGGCTTTTTTCGGAGCTCGCCGCGGCTACGGCCAGCAGTTCATTGGCGTGAAAATCGGCAAAGTAGGTTTGTAGTCTTTTTTTATAAACCCCTGAGTGATACCAACAATAATTAGGATATCCTTTATTGTCCAACCCAATACGAAGTTTTGAAACTTCTTGGACACCCCATGAAGTAAAATAGTACTGACTGATTTCATGTAATAGAAAATCAACCTGCAATTGCTGCACCGAATCGGAATAAGGATCTAATTCTACAGCTTTTTTCAACAGTAATTGGGCGTTGCCGTAGTCACCGAAACGAAATTCATTTTCCGCCGCGGCGGTATAGCTCTCGACCGTCCGTTTTTTGGCGTTTATATCCGAGACAACCGAATTCAATTGAATGGCCGCACTTGCCAATGAAATAACCGTGGCGATACCGCCCACCCATTTTAAAAAACCGACGACTTTACTCCAGAGGGAAGGCTTCTGGAGGGTGCCACAATGACTGCAAATCTTGGCGTTGGCGGGAATCGGCCGAAGGCAGGCGATACAACGATAAAGCTTGTGTTTTTGCATCAACCCACCTCAGTGTGAACGGTCAGAAAAATACTTTCCTTCTGACGAGGGAAACCACGTTACAACACTATTTTTTCCGCAACTCGTTATGCAACATGATATAGAGCTTACTGGTGATAATCTCGTTCTTGCTCAGGCGGTCGAGGGTCTCCAATTCCTTTGCCGCCAATGTCTTTTCGCCGGAAATCGCATTGAAATTGGTCAGCAATTCATAGTTGTTTTCCAGCATTTGATCAAGATTATTTTTGGTGTTCTCAGCTAGCGCCTTGTATAGTCCAATGGTTTTATTCAAAGCTTCCTTATCGTCGAACACCTCGACCAAACTGGTATCGTTCAGCCCTTCCAGGCGGGAAATCACCATCTCCAGCAGTTTGAATTGGGTGCGGTAATAAATATACAACTCTTGCGGCTGCAGATTCGGCGAAGGCATGAACAAGAGTCTTCGGATCGCGTTGATGAAGCGTTCGATACTGTCAACCGGGAATTTTTCTTGCAACGTAGTCAACTGTGATCGTCCCCTTTCGACACGCTCCATCTGAATATCCAGCAGATTAAGGATTTTTTTGTAAACCTTCTCGTTGATCTCGCCGCGGCGGTAGATCTCCTTCAACTCGGCCTTCTCCAGACCCAGAACGAAGACGCGTAAAAGGTTTTCGGTCAACTCGCGGTCGTCACCTATTTTCTTCTGATATTCCTGCTTAACCGCTTCATGTTTTTGCTGATAATATTTTTTCAGATCTCGGTATTGTTCTTCGCTGATTTTCTGATCCTCGAGCAACTTATCGAGCGTATTCTGAGCCTCTTCAAAAATCAGTGCCTTGCTTTTGTAATAGCTGACTTCTTCATAATTGGTCAACGCATCGATACCAAGTTTGTTCATCACTTTGCCGATGCTGGTCGCCTTGACCAACAACGTGAAATAAATCGAACCGATCGTAATCGCGGTAACGAAATCCTTGATCGAAAATGGGAAGTGCCAATTGGACAATGACAAGTCATCCGGAATCAGCAAGACCATGATGACGGCCAAGGAACCGCGCAGGCTGCCCCACGACAATAAGTGCATCCAAGATAATGGGATCGGCTCTTCTTTTTTGGTCAGATTTAAAAAGCCCAATACCGGATATATCGCCAGCGCCCTACCCAGCATGACCACGATGATGGACAGGATGATCGGCATGATCGCGACATGCAAGTCGATGGACTGCTCAACGAACAGCAATCCCATCAAAATGAATACCAGCGAGTTGGTGATAAAGCCGAAATAGCCCCAGAAACGCTCCATGTAACCCTCGACGGCCAACGACATCTTAAAGCGTCCGAAATTACCGATGATCATGGAAGCGACCATGGTCGCGATAATCGACGAAAGGTGAATCTGCTGCCCGGCAACCACCAAATGCTCGGAAATCACTTCGGTCAAGATAAAAGTGAAATGGGCCACCAATAAAGTCATCGTGATTTCCAGATGCTCGTGCCCCTTGACCCATTCGATCAATTTGGCGAACAAGAAACCCATTATCATGCCAAAGATAATGCCGCCGAATACCATGATCACGAAATTCAGCAAGCCGCCGACGATCGAACTTGTGCCGGAATAGCCGTGCAGCAAAATTTCCAGAAACACCAGAAACATGGCGAACGCCGTTCCGTCATTGAACAAACTCTCCCCTTCGAAGATCAGCGTCAACCGTCGCGGCGCGCCATATTCCTTAAACAAGGCCAGTACCGCCACCGGGTCGGTCGCGGAAATGATGGCGCCGAACAACAGCATGACGATTATCGGCACATCGAAACCCAAGGCCTGAAATAAGAAATGGCCGAAAATACCGATAAAAAAAGTCGAAACCAGCAATCCGACGATCGCCAACAAACTGATCGCCCGGATGTTACTCAGCATATTGCTGATCTTGATATTATAGGCCGACTCGAAAATCAGAATGGGCAGGAAGACAAAGAACAATAGTTCGGGCGTCAATTCAAAACTATTGATGAAAGAGAAAAACTCGATTTGCGAAATCGGTACCAATAACGAACCGGCGATCACCAATAGCACGGTGTAAGGAATGCGGATTTTTTGCGCCAGGATATAGACGACAAGAGAGATCAGCAAAAGGCTGAACAACGACAAAAAAACTTCAAGATTCATTAATTCGAAAGTCCTTTAACCATACAAATCACATGCGATTTGCAATAAATAACGGTATTTTACTTGTCTCGTTACGCAACAAGCGACCGAAGCGTATTCTACCCCTTCCTTAAAACCAAATGAAATATGTCCGTTAATTGGTTTGAAGAAACTTAGTGCCATTGGTGCGAAAAGCAGAATGCAAACTGCATCAATTAAGTGAATTACTCTCATCTTGACACACTAGATGCGGCAGTATCTTTCAAGCTATTTGTTGAGTAATTCCAGGGTCTTAAGCGGTAACAATTCCTTAGTTTCGTTTTCCGTAGCCGCACGTATGTCATCGTTGATGCTGGTCATGAATTGAATTAATTGCAATTCCTTGTTGATTTTTTCCTGCAGGTCATCGCTTTCCCACATTTGATTCAATAAATGCTTAGCATGATGATGAATCATGAATGTCATCGCTTCGGGTAAATGGCTGTACTTATTGGCAATAGTTATCTTCAACTGATCCAGCGACTGCAGATATTCGCGATAATCCCTGATATCCTGCCTGCTTTTAATCTTAAGCATGTCCAATTCAGTCTTATGTTTGGTCTTTAATACGGCCAACTCATGCTCGAGCAGCAATTGCTGTTTTTTCAGCTTTGCTTGTAGCTCCTGCTCGGACAATGCTCGCGCCGTTTTCAACCGCGCTTTTTCATCATGAGTCTGTAACTGCCAATGCAAATACTGTTCTTTGGCCTTCAGCAAGCAATCCATCAGTTCATGGCTCCAGCGTTTTAATGTCGACATAAACGGGGCTCAACGGAAAGACATGATTTCCAAATGGAGTTCGAGCAGGCCTTTTACATTTTCCGCACGGAAGTTTTGGTGTACTGATTTTTTCAATGATCGATAGGTGTCGGCGGGAATTCTATCTCGTCTGGAAGCGAGGTTTGCCGTTATCGAGTCCGACAAGGAGCGAATATGTTTTTTATTGTTGTTGCGGAATAGGGCAATACGCCTATGAGCTGTACGATAATCAATTTGCTGCTTTTCAAGGCGGTGCCGCTGTTCCAGATTCCTTAACCTGAGTTGATTAAAAAGAACTTTTCTTTTGTTACTTTCGGTTAGTGAAAAATATTGCCGTAAGCCGTTGAAGATCGCTCTCAAGCCACAAAACGTCAAGGCCAAAAAAATCGAGACATAGATAATAAGCAGACAAACGGTCCCGCCAAGAAAAAACCAATCCGCCATAGCGGTCCAGGCATATTTTTCACAGGCATAGCCGGATATAAAGCTAGTGAAAGTGGCTAAAATCGAAAATGCAAACAAATGGAACAACATGAAACAGACCGGATTTCTGTAAGCAATTTATTACAAAGTTTTGCAAACACAAGCGCTAGATTCAATAAAATCTTGCCGCAGGAAAAGCAATTTCAATCATGCAGTTCTTAATGGCGACGATCATGCTCTGATACGACTGCGCACCTCCTTGTGCGATTAAGGCGCGAGTAACGAGCGAAAAAAGAACTATTCACCTCCCTCTTCCGCTCCTTCTTCTTCATCTTCCCCCGCTCTGACGTCGAATTCAATTTTCCAACGCTTATCATCCTTTTGCGAGACAGCGTGCAACTCCAGCGTTCCGACCTCGGTAACCGCGGCGGACAAATGTACCGGAACGATTTCACCTGCCCGGCGGCCTTCTTCCGGCAAGGTGATTTCGATTTCATCGAGTTCTTCCAGCTCGTCCTCGTTCCAGTAGTCCAAACGGGTACCGACTCTATCCTCGCGCCGCGTATTGGAGGCGAAGAAGCGAAAACGGACGGGTTCACCGACGATTAAACCGAATTCATCATCCGGCAACTCTTCCTCGGTGCCCTCCTCCATGCCGAACGGCGCGATACACAAAGCCTCGATTTCCGGCGGCATGCCGGGTACGGCGGGCATTGCGCTTTCCACGCCGACATAGTAAGACGCGGCCGTGCCGCCCTTGATTCTAACGCCCTTGCCTTTCCGGACGAATCCGTAATAAGCCGCCCCGCGAGCCACCGCAAGATCGAGATCGGAACCTTCCAGCAAGCGGGCTTCCGGTACCTGCTCGGCTTGCAGCCAAGAATTCAGCACTTTCATCAGGCGTTCGGTCAGGACGCCGGCTTTCAACACACCGCCGTTGAACAACACGGCGGTCGGATGCAGAAAACTGGCGTGTTCCGGCAATTGAATATCCTTCAACTCGTCCGTCGCGCTCAGTTGCTTCGCCAAAAAAGCCGCTAAATGACGAGTGATGCCGGCATCCTGGGCGTAAGGCAGACCGGCCGAACGCAAACCGGAACGCGGCCTTGAAACCGGTCGTTCCGCCGCAGAAACCTCGGGCAGAAAGCCTTCCACCAAAACCTGATTAACTTCTTCTCGGGTCAATTCGGTACGCAAGGTGCCGCCAATCAATGAAGAACCACGGCTAGCCACCACCAAAGGAATATTGTCGATATCAGGATCGTTGAACAGTTTTTCCTTGGCATCCCGACATGCATGGGTCAATGCCTGAACCTGCCAAGGCTCTAGCCGTTTACCGCTGTCTTTTTCCAGCTTCGCCTTGACGGTATAAGCCAACGCCAAATCCATGTTGTCGCCGCCCAACAAGATGTGGTCGCCGACCGCAATCCGGGTCAGTTCCAGATTACCGTCCCGATCGGTCACCGCAATCAATGACAAGTCGGTGGTGCCGCCGCCGACATCGATTACTAAAATGATATCGCCGACACTGACATGATTGCGCCAATCACCTTCGCTGTTTTCGATCCAGCTGTATAAAGCCGATTGCGGCTCCTCCAGCAAAATCGCCTGTCCCAGGCCTACCGCTCGCGCGGCCTCCACGGTTAATTCGCGTGCCGCCGGATCGAATGAAGCCGGCACGGTGATCGTGACGTCCTGCTGTTCCAGCGGCGCGTCGGGATACTTGTAATGCCAGGCATCGCGCATGTGTTGCAAATAAGCCTTGGTGGCTAGATACGGCGAGACCCGTTCGATCTCGTCCGGAGCATCGGCCGGCAAAATCGCCTCTTTGCAATCGACGCCGGCATGACACAACCAACTCTTGGCGCTAGCAACGAGGCGTATCGGCGTTTTACTGCCCAGATTACGGGCAATATCGCCTACCAGACGATCGGGCTTGGCTGTCCAAGGCAGGGCGGTCGACCCTTCCGCGATTTCGGCCTCATGCGGCAAATATAAGAATGATGGTAGCTGCAGCTTGTCTTCGACCTCGCCCGGCAGCGTTAACTGCGGAATCGGCATCACTTCCTGCACTATCTCGTCGCCGCTTTCCTTCAGGTCCACATACGAAACAACGCAATGGGTCGTTCCCAGGTCGATCCCGACCGAGTAGCGCGGACCATGCCAGTCATCCGGCTGCACCATTTCATCTTGTTGGGTCATTGCATCCGAATCGGAAGTAGCGGGAGGCGCGTCATCGGCAAAAGATTGTTCAAGGTTTTGTTCTTCATTTGCTTGCGCTTCGTCAAATTCGCCTGCTTGCTGACCGGAATTGACCGTTTCGGGATCCATCTGCTCCTGTTCATTTTTATCCCTGTTGATATGTCCGAACAAGCTTTTCATAACTCGACCTCCGCCGCGGCGATAATCTTGGCATCATGGCCCTCGGTCAATTTAGGCAGATGCATGTCACTTACGCGCCAGCCTTTGTGCACCAACGTTCCGGTAAATGGGGCCTGGCCGACGATATTCCCGGTCAAACGCACGCGGGAGGCATCGAAGCCTTTATCCAGGGTAACTTTGCTGCCTTCCTGTTCCTGACGTACGGCTTCCAAGGTAAAGTGTTCATTGATGACTTTGCTGCAACCTTCATGCACGACCCTGGCGGCGGCGCCAATATCGGCATCGCTGTAAGCGGTAACATTTTCCTTAATAAAGTCGATAAAGCGCGCTTCTTTTTGCAACATGCTCAACAATTGCAGCGCCGCATCCGGCGTGGCTTCCTTCAAAATCACCGGCTCAGGTGCCGGGGCTTCGACAACCTTTTCGACTTCGACAATTTTTTCAACGACTTTTACTTCGGGTTCCGGCGGAGGAAGTTGTTGCTCAACGGCTTTTTTACCGCCACGGGCCAAACTGATGACCATGGTCAATAACACAACGATCAGAATCAAGGCCAGAACCAGCACGGTTCCGGCCAGGCAAACATGCCATAAATCAAAAGTGGTCGGTTGTAATGACAAATCTATACTGTAAGTTTTATTCATAATGGCTTGGTAAGGGTTAGGTCATTCCGCGCACACCTAGAGCACAACCGCCTGCTCAGGCTTGCCGCGTCTGAGAGAAAATACAAGGAAACTGGCCGGAAATGTTACCTCCACATCCAGCTCGAGTAACGAGTTATTTTTGCCCGGCCGCAACCCGCGCTGCTTCGGCAAACATTAACTGTTTCAAGACTCGTCGGGTGGTATCGATACGCATTTTTTTCATATGGCGGTCGGCAATGATTTCGGGAACACCGGCATCGAGATATACTTGGCGCATGCCGGATAAAACGGCCTCGCAACGTTTGATAATTGCTCCGGTGGCGTTGCGGCTATCGATCTTGGCATAACCTTCTTTCTGCATCTCCTCGATCACGCATTGTTTATAGTTGTATTGCGCATGCTGAATATGCTTGATGGTTTCTTCACTCAGCGTGGTGTTATGCCATTCATTTTTGGCATCGTCGGCAAAAGCGGAAGTGGCGCCGACCAATAATGCGAAAAATAAAAACTTTTTCATGTTGTTCTCCATTGATGATGGAATGCGATGGAATTCTGTTGCCGCCATTCTACTTGATGTAGGAAAAAATGCACATTAACTGATTAATAAGACTGATTTATCAATTTTCAAGCTTTCTCTTGAGAAAAATGGGATTCCTAAGCATGAACAAAAGCACGGGGAAACTCGGGCAAGACGATCACGGCAAAGTGTGATTATGCAAGCCCTTAACAGACCTCTTTGCCCTTAGCGGAGATAAAATTCTCCGAAACTGAATTGATTAAGCGTATTTATGGATAAATAGTGTTTTTCTGAAAACCCATCCCATTGACAACCCGCGTGCCAACATGAAAACCATCATCGCCAGCCAAAGACCCTGGTTTCCCCACACCTGCCCCCAATACCAAGCCGGCAAATAACAAACGAATAACGAAAACAGCATGGTATTGCGCATCTGCCGCGTCAGCATCGCACCGATAAAAATGCCGTCGAACAAATAACAAACAAAGGCAACAAGAGGCATCGCAATAACCCAAGGCAAATACAGATAGGCGATTTGCCTGACTCGCTGCAAACCGGTCAATAAATCGATTATCTCGTATCCGAACAACAGATAACACACAGAAAAGCCACACGCCACGGTGAACGACCAGAGCGCGGCTGTCCTGATGCTGCCCGATAACAAATCCCGGTTTTTTTCGCCGATCGCTCTGCCAATCAAAGCTTCCGCCGCATGGGCGAAACCATCCAAGGCGTAGGCCATAAAGGTCTGAAAATTCAGCAACACAGCGTTGGCCGCCAGTATCGTTTCCCCCAGGCGAGCGCCTTGCGCGGTAAAAAATGCGAAAGCAAAAATCAGGCACCAAGTGCGGATGAAAATATTGCCGTTGATCGCCAACATGGCTCTGAGTTTCGCGAAATCGACCACGCCCTCCGCCCGGCCCGTGACGTAACGTAAGCGCCGAATGAGCAGCAACAACCCGACCAACAATCCGAGATATTCGGCAATCACCGATGCCAACGCCACCCCCACCACTTCCATTTTCAAGTAATAAACCAGACCGATATCCAGGCCGATATTACTCAGATTGGTGACCAATACTACCATTAGCGGCGCCTTGACATTCTGCATTCCCAGGAACCATCCGGCCAGTACATAAAGGCACAAAGTCGCCGGCGCGCTCCAGATGCGAATGTCGAAATAGCCTACGGCCAAACTTTCGACCGCTGCACTGCCTTGCAGCAAGTCGAAACTTAAGCTTGCCAACGGTCGATTCAGTATCAAGATAATCAAGGCGATAAGCTGTGATAGTAAAATCGCCCGCATTAAGATACTCCTGATTTCAGGCCCGTTTTTTTCGCCAAACGCTTGCGCGGTCAACCCGGTCGTACCCATGCGTAAAAAACCGAAGCCCCAATAAATAAAGCTGAAAATTAGCCCGCCCAATGCCACCGCACCTAAAAATCGTGGCGAATCCAGGTGCCCCATCACCGCCGTATCGACCAAACCCAATAAAGGCGTGGAGATATTGGAAATAATCATCGGCAGCGCCAAAGACAAAACCTGGCGGTGGCTAAGGGTTTTATTTTTCAAGACAATTTCGTTCAATTCAGGGAAAATAGATCAGTTTAAAGCAATTTTTCTTTCCATGTACAAATACGAAGGTCAACTTGTACACCAAAGCCATGACGATGAAGGGGTTATCGAAATTATCGACCATGATGGCGTCAGGGCGCTGCACTTCGGCTCGGAAGCGCGCCAAAGCACCATGTTGCTGGACGACCCGAACCAACTGCATTCGCTCTATGCCCGCGCCATGATGGCGCTGCTGCTATTCCACGATAATCCCAAGGACATTCTGATGATCGGCCTTGGCGGCGGCACCGTAACCAAGTTTCTGCTGCATCAATTCGCCGAGTGCAACATTAAGGTAATCGAATACCGCCGCGGCGTACTGAAAATCGCGCGCAGTCATTTCGGCCTGCCCTTGGACCCGCGCTTGAAAGTCAAGATCGGCTGCGGCGCCGAATACGTCAATCAACAGAGCAAAATAAAATCGGCGCAACACGACCTGATCATGATCGACGCTTTCGACCACTCGGGCATGGCGCCCGAAGTCGGCAACGAGATTTTTTTCGACCATTGTCGAACATTGTTAAGCGATACCGGTCTATTGGTGATAAATCTATGGGGTACCGACAAAAACCTCTTCCAAACCGTGGCCTGGAATATGGGCCGCGTGTTCGACTGGCGGATCCTGTTTTTGCCGGTACGAAGACGCGGCAACATCATCGGCTTCGCCTTCGGCGAGAATAAGCCGAAACCCAGCATGAAAGAATTGCAACTGAAAGCGAAGCAATTGGAGCAGCAATACCAATTGGAATTTCCGGTCTTCGTGCAGGACTTCAAGCGTAACAACAATAAAGTATTGAATCGAGTTTTCAGACAGTGAAGCAAGCGGCAAGCAATCTATTCGGCTATAAAAAATATTGGGCGCAACGCTTCGGCACCGCTCCGCAATTACCCATGAGCATGGAAGAAATGGAACAATTGGGTTGGGATGCCTGCGACATCATTTTGGTTACAGGCGACGCCTATGTCGACCATCCCAGCTTCGGCATGGCGGTAATCGGCCGCGTGCTGGAAGCGCAGGGTTTCCGTGTTGGCATAATCTCCCAGCCGGACTGGCACAGCGCCGAGGATTTCAAAAAATTAGGCCGTCCCAACCTATTTTTCGGCGTCACCGGCGGCAATATGGATTCGATGGTCAACCGCTATACCTCCGACCGCAAGATCCGCTCCAACGATGCCTACACGCCTGATGGCGCCGCCGGCAAGCGCCCGGACCGGGCGGTCAACGTCTACTCGCACCGCTGCCGCGAAGCCTTTAAAAACGTGCCGATCATTATCGGCGGCATCGAAGCCAGCCTGCGCCGCATCGCCCATTACGATTATTGGTCCGATAAGGTACGAAAATCGATCTTGCTGGATTCCAAGGCCGATCTGTTGGTCTACGGCAACGCCGAACGCCAGATCGTCGAAATCGCCCACCGCCTGGCCCAAGGCGAAACGATCGGCGACCTAAAAGGCATCCGCGGCACCGTGCATTTCGTCAAGCAAATTCCGGCCGGCTGGATCGAGAAAGATTCCAGTCACATCGATCAACCCGGCAAAGTCGATGCACCGCAAAATCCGTATCAGGAGCAACCGGCCTGCGCCGATAAACCGGCAATGAAGCCGGGCCAGGAAAACGTGATCCATTTTCATCGCGTGATACCCAATAAAAAACGCGCGCAAACCGTCATTCGCTTGCCCGACTACGACATGATCAAGGACGATCCGATTTTGTATGCCCACGCTTCCCGAGTCATGCATGGCGAAACCAACCCCGGCAATGCCAGGCCATTAGTGCAGAAACACGGCGCGCGGCAAATCTGGGTTAACCCACCGGCCGTACCACTTACCACGCAGGAAATGGACGGCGTGTTCGATCTGCCCTATTCGCGGCTGCCGCACACATCTTACGGCAACACCAATATTCCGGCCTTCGAAATGATCCAGCATTCGGTCAACATCATGCGCGGCTGTTTCGGCGGCTGTACCTTTTGCTCGATCACCGAACACGAGGGCCGCATCATCCAGAGCCGGTCGGAAGATTCGATCATCCGCGAAATCGAAGCGATCCGCGACACCTCGCCCGCCTTCACCGGCCATATCTCCGACCTGGGCGGCCCCACCGCGAACATGTACCGGCTGGCCTGCAAAGACCCTAAAATCGAGGCATCATGCCGCAAACTATCGTGCGTCTATCCCGGCATTTGCCCCAACCTGAATACCGACCACAGCCATCTGATCAGGCTGTACCGGCGCGCCCGAAAGCTGCCGGGCATCAAGAAAATCTTCATCGCCTCCGGCCTGCGTTACGATTTGGCGGTGGAATCGCCGGAATACGTTAAGGAATTGGTCACCCACCATGTCGGCGGCTATCTGAAGATTGCTCCGGAACACACCGAACAAGGGCCTTTGTCGAAAATGATGAAACCCGGCATGGGCACTTACGACCGATTCAAGAAGCTGTTCGACAAATATTCCAAGGAAGCCGGCAAGGAACAATATCTGATCCCCTATTTCATTGCCGCCCACCCTGGTACCAAAGACGAAGACATGTTGAATCTGGCGCTGTGGCTAAAACGCAACGGTTTCCGTGCCGACCAGGTTCAAGCCTTCCTGCCCTCGCCCATGTCCATCGCGACGGCCATGTACCATTCCGGCAAGGACACCCTGCACAAGGTCAGCCGCACTGCTACCGACATCTCGATACCGAAAGGCATCAAGCAACGCCGCCTGCACAAAGCTTTCCTGCGCTATCATGATCCCAAGAACTGGCCCATGCTACGCGACGCTCTGAAAAGGATGGGCCGCGCCGACTTGATCGGCAACGGCAAGCAACATTTGATTCCTTCCTATCAACCGAAAGGAACGGCCCCAACAACAAAACAAAAAAACGCTAAAGGTCAAAAATTTAAGACCAAGTTCACTGATTTCGACAGTTCGCGCGGCAAAGCCACAAAACGAAGGCAAACAAAAAAATGAAAAAAACAGTTGCCACTACGATAAAAGCCTTTATAATACGCAGCTTCTTCAGCTGGTGTAGCTCAGTTGGTAGAGCAGCTGATTTGTAATCAGCCGGTCGCGGGTTCGAGTCCCATCACCAGCTCCATATTATAAAGGCCTGTAGCGGTTTCGTTACGGGCCTTTTTTATTGTCCAAATAAAATGCAGACAGTAGAAAATTAGTATTACCAACTAAACAACCACCCGCTCAAGCGGGTGGGTTCCAATAACGGACTGAAAGTCCGGATACGCGTCGACTAAACGACGCGTCTTAGTCGGGCTCCATCTTGAAATTATCGTTTGGATTAGGTTCAAAGTGATGCTCCAAATATTGCTTTATCATCTCATCAGTCATTTGCCCCACTGTGGCGCAAAAATAACCGCGGGCCCAAAAATGTCGACCCCAATATCGCTTTTTCAAGTGCGGGAACTCTTCGAACAGATAGCTCGAAGTTCGTCCCTTGATTCGCCTCATGATTTCGCTTGGGGCCATAGTCGGCGGCGCACTCACCAAAATGTGCACATGATCTTTGCTCACGACACCTTTGATAATCCGTATCTCAAAGGCTTCGCATGTCTGCCGCACCAAGTCTCTCACTCGTTCGGCTATTTCATCCTTCAGCACTTTATAACGATACTTCGTAACCCAAACAAAATGATACTCAATTTGGTAAACCGTATGGCTGCCGTATCTATAGTCCATCGCCACCTCCTTGGGCAAATTATCGCAGCTAAAGCTGACCGGCTAAAGCCGGTGGTTTAAACCTTATGATGGATAATTAACTAGTTCCACAAGTTATCCGCATTATTTGTCTTTGATCTTTTTGCAATCAGCCATGAAAACAAAAATTTCCTTCTCTACTTAAGAGTAATCGCTTTGAATTATTCAATTGCCAAGTAATGAGGAGACACTGTAAAAATTATTGATGCCAATGCTGAACGACTGATTCATCAAACCATAACGTGAGCGAACCTCGATTGATCAGCGCTTGGGTGTAGGCCGACCTGTTTTAAGCTTCTGCCGTTACTTTCCTTTCTTCTCCATGTCCTCGAATATGGAGGCTATGCCGATATGTACAACAAAGCCCTTTTTTATTATCCCGCTCAAAAATTTGCAAGCCGAGTTGTTTTTCCAATTCGTTGAGAGCGCTACTCAGTGCCGATTAGCTGACATTACATTTTTCGGAAGCTTTTTTGAAATGTAAGGTATCTTCAACGGTGATGGCATAGGTAAGCTGCTTGAGAGAAATCACCCAGGTTCGACTCATTTATTGAACACATTCGAACACAATACTGCGATGTTGTGCTTATTCCATTTTCGGTAATGTTTACTGTTAAAGCTCAGGAAACTCGATTATTCAGCGGTTACTGATTCCAGCTTCCCGTTGTTTAATAAAAAAAGCAAAAGCAATCATAAGCAAACCGCGAAATATAATTTCGATGCTTAAGCTAAAGGAATAAAACCAGCTTTCATACGTCGGCCATTGAATCCATATCATCAAGCCGAGGGTCATTGATGTAAGACAACCAACCAGAGTCAAAGACATGTGAGGTATTTGCAATTTAATTGCAAATATGGCTCTTAACATACTGCGAACCAATAAATAGAGTACGATCATTAAACTCAGCCTTTCCAGGGTGTCGGAAACACCGAAAAGCAGCAAAAATCCGAAGACCAAATCTAAAATGCCTGCGTTCATTCGTTGCATAAAATCGCAAACTTCTTTTGCAAACAGCGCATCCATACAATCAAAAAAACCTAGCATCAATATAATGATGGCGCATACCGGCAACCATGAAAAACCGGCGGAAGACAACATAACTACATTTGAATTCAGCACGCTTTCAATGGCGAATGCTATTCCGGCAATTAAAATCACACTACCTAGCATTATCCAAACCCGCCAAGGCCATTTAAGTCGACTGCAGTTTGCCAGTTTGTTTATTAGTTTCATTGCTTCAATTTTAATTGAGTAGAAAGAATCAAGCCCAAGCTATTAGTATGGAAACAGGTTAATATCAATACCGCGGTTTATTAGATGTTTTTACCATGAGATACAAACCTGAAACAGTTCTTCAGAAATACCGAAATGTTCGTCAAGACCATTTGATGTAGTGATACTGATTATTTAAAAATCGAAGTCAGCCGCTAATTTCCATTTTTTATAAACCCTGGTATCAACCTAAATCGACATGAAATGGGTGTGGCACGAAACATCATCATGAGCGATTGTAAGTTTTAGTTGAATACATTTCCATTAAACGCCTATTCGGCCGTCAAAATATACTGAAAGGGCAGCATTTTTGTATCTAATTTGAAACGGGTGAAGCCTGCGGCCGCCAATTCGTCTTGCGCCTGCTCAGGCGGAATCCGCATCGACAGCGGCGGGCCGTCGGGCGTCTCGATCAGCTTGAAATCAACGATCACCAGCTTGCCGCCGGGTTTGATGCCGGCGAGCACTTGTTTGAAATAGTCTTCGCGGTTTTCGATATGGTGATAAACGTCGACCAGTAAAACCAGATCGGCTTCTGCTTTGCCCAGTTGCGGAGAATCGTAAGGAATCAGTCGAGTGATGAGTTTTTCGTCACCGAGTTTGCGTTCAGTCTTACGCCGATCAACATAATCCAGAAAGCGCCGGTCTACATCTGCGGCGATTACGTGGGCGCCGGCCTCGGCCAAGCGGAAACTGAAATAGCCGGTGCCGCTACCGATTTCGACGATGGTTTTTCCGTTAAGCTCGCCTAGTGAATTGATCACGGCTTCGGGCTTTTGCCACTGATCGCGACCGGGCGCCTCAAAACGGGCTACCAACTGCTCGAAACCCATGCTGTTCATATGCGCGTTCGCCTGGCCGTGATGATGTTCCGCCTGCCTGTCCAATGCAAAAACGCTCTGCGCCAGCAGAGACAATGCCATCAACGCTTGAAACTTAATCCTGGATTTCATTGAATATTCTCTCTTAATGGAAGATTATAATCTTGTCGTAATGTTTGACCGGGCTCGCCTGAATCGCTGTAGTTTTAAATACAGAGCCCTGGATATCATGTGGTTCTAAATTGGGATTTGCTAGCCTTACCGCGCTCGGCGTCCTTTTTCTTTCCCCAGGAATGTTCGCTCATCCAATGTCTGGCGATCTCTTCTCGCCGGCATATCCATACCGAATCATGTCCTTGAATATAATCTAGGAAACGCGCTAATGCCATCGCACGAGCAGGATGCCCGCTAATCCTAGCGTGAAGACCGACGCTCATCATCTTGGGTTGTTGCCCGCCTTCCTGCCACAGCAAATCAAAAGCATCCTTCAGCAAACGAAAAAAATCCTCTCCGGATGAAAAACCGTTCGGTAACAAATAGCGTACATCGTTGTTGACCAACGTGTACGGGATGACCAAATGAGGCGATGATCCGGCAATCCAATACGGTAGGTCATCATTGTAGGCGTCGGATGAATAGAGAAATCCACCCTTTTCTTGCAATAGCCGGCGGGTGTTTGGACTGACCCGGCCCGTGTACCAACCGACGGGGCGTTTGCCGCATATCCGTTCGATCAGCTCAATGGTGAACCGGATGTGGCAACGTTCTTCGTCCTCAGAAACGTTGTGATAGTCAATCCAGCGATAACCGTGTCCGGCGACCTCATGGCCGGCAGCAGTCAGGGCTCGGCCGATTTCGGGGTTAAGCTCCAGGGCCCTGCCGACAACAAAGGCGGTAAGAGGAAGATTGCGGGCGCGGAACAACTCCAGAATGCGCCACACGCCCGCCCTTGAACCGTATTCATACATCCCTTCGACGCTAAGATCTCTTTCCCCGGTGCGAGGGGGACGGCCTGGCAGTTCATGTAGATAGCTTTCCGAACGCGTATCACCATTAAGAATACAAGACTCGCCGCCCTCTTCGATGTTGAGCACGAACTGTACTGCTAACCGGGCTTCACCCGGCCATCGCGTATGAGGGGGTCTGCGGCCATAACCCACCAGATCCCGTTTAGGTATCATCCCAACTCGAAGGTCGTTACGCCGAAGATTCGCTCGTGAGCCAGAACCGGCGGGGCTCCCAGATACATGCGCGCGCAGCCGAATACTTCGGTCATGCCATGATTCGTCACCAACGCCATCGCGGCGGGATTGTTCTCTGGCGCATCCAAAAACAACGGGCCGCCGTCCGCGAACCCGGACAGGGGCATATAAAGTGCTTCCGCCACTTTAGCATCATCCGCGAACAGAGGACCGATCTTGCACCCTTCCCTGCAGCGTCTCACGACGCCATAGCCTTTCAGTTTTCCATCGTTCAAATAACCCAACGCGAGCGCATCGGACTGTGATAGCCACGCTTTCAGAAAATTCGAACGATTGGCAGGAAAACAAGTACGGTCGTAGTCCATAAGTTGATCGAAAGATACGTCGGCCAGCGGGGAAATGTGCTTGTACTGATCCTGAGACTCTTCGGGGCGTTTAGTGATGTCGGTGCGAAAACGCATGTTGCGGTGGGAAAAGACGAAACCGCCTTTTGCATAATAATTCTGCATCTCAAAAACACCGTCCAAACCTATGCTCGCGCCTGATTTGAGGCGGTTAAGAAGACGATTGCGGCGGGCGTGCCAGAGAATATCACCGTATCCCTGTCCCCGAAATTCGGGCCGTACGATAAAGAACCCCATAAAACCATACTCTCCGTTGTAGGACGTGATGGCTCCGCCGCCTATCATCTCACCCTCAAGGTCCGCCGCGATAAATGCTTCCGGGTCTGTGGCCCAAAACAATTCGGCATCGTGAAGACCGGGGTTCCAACCCTCCAGCGCAGCCCACTCAACCAGTTCGTCGACTTCCGATCGAGTCATATTCCGTATTTCAAGCTGTTCTGTCATGGCTTCGCTCCCCTTATTTCATCTGCCGAATTAGCATTTTATCGGCCCATTTTATTTTTATCATCTACACTGCCGACCCATATTTTTCATTGATGATCCGATGTGTGATCGTGACTTTTTAATGGCTACGCGAAATCGAGCTATCAAAAAAGATTATCCAAGTCGGCTATTCTTATACCCTACCCCCATTGTATAGAGCAATTTCTTTCTAAAAACCTTGTTGTCGTTGCGTGACGTGGAGAAATTTAACGATTATAGGATTTGCACAAACATCTGTATGAATGTCAGGTTTCTCCCAGTCTGCCGCCATACAGAGATTTAGTTGGAAGGTCATAAAGGATCGGTTTTGTACCTTCAATCCTGACAGAATACGTTCGGCCACAAGCGGACTGCCACATTGTAGGCGTCAGTGGCAGCAGTTGATTTGTTATCAATTGGTTAGCTAAAGTTATGAATGCTTGATTGCAAGATCTATCCCTATGTACTTCTAACGATTCCAATCGGTTGTAGCAGCTCCGTTAATGACCGAGGCAACCATACGCCGTTCCAGTTGCTGATATCCCAGATTTAAGAACACATCTTGCTCATCCTGGCCGGTTTTAATTAGCAGGGCAGCCGGCGCAGGTCCAAACAATAGTCCGAAACTGCTGATTCGGGAGGTTTTTTTGGCTGATCAAATTCCTTAATAGAAACCGTTCTAGTGCTAAAACGTTCGCCGGTACGCTGCTCGGCTTCTTCTATATCCTTGGGTAAACCGGGATAGGCCAAACCTTTAGGATGCCATTCGCTATAAGTGATTTCCAGCGCTTCATCCAAACCAAGATGCGCCAGTACCAAGGTTATGGCATTGCGTGGGGCAATTCCCGGATGCAAACCAATATACGGTTGAAAACTCCGGTAACGCAAGCCGGTCAACTTTATCGGCCCCTGCCGATCCTGTTCCTGGTGTAACGGAACACGGTAACCATTCAGCCACAACTCCCAGTCCCCGAGCTGCGAGGCATCGACAGTTTCCAGCCCCAGAGTGACTTGCAAACGGGTGGTGCTGGCATCCACTAGACGCGACCCCCCGCCTTCCTGAGAAGCCACGTCGCCCACTAAAGGCCAAAATTCCAGGGCCTGCTGCAACTCGATGTAACAACTGTGAAACGCGGCTTTGCCGATAAAGCGCACGGGTTCTTTCAGCAGCATGTCTTTGAGCGACTCATGCAAAGGCAGCCCAGCCTCCAGCAAGTCATTGAAAATTGATTGCAAATCCTTCTGCAGATAAAAAGGTAAGGCATATTGGTCATGTAAGCTGACCCCGTAATCGACAAGTTGGGCCGCTTTATCCTCCAAGCTCAACATCGCCACAATACTGCGTAGCAATACGGCGATCGCGGTTGCACATTCCGGACTACGCGACATGCGAAACGCCCGGAATTCCACTAATCCAAGACATCCGCGCCCTGGCATATAAGGGTTCCAAAGTTTTTCAATATTCAATTCACTGCGGTGCGGATTACCGGATGGATCCACCATAAACGGACTCAAGCTGCGCCAGATAAATTCCGGCGAAGGCTCATCCTGGAGTTCCAATTGTTCTAGTGCAACCGCTAACTCACGAAATATCTCGCCCACCCCCTCATCCGTGCGTGGCGACTGACTTGAACTGCCAATAGAAGGGGGCGCAAACCAATATGAAAGAGCCGGATGGGCATTGCAATAACGTACCAAACGAGGCAACAGATGAGGATAGCGGAAAAACGGGCTACTCGATGGCTGCGGCCCGCCCAGGGTAAACTGCCCGCCGCCCCCGGAATCGGAAACCACGCCATTGTAGTGTAAGCGATACGGATTCAGGCCTACCGCTTGCGCTGCGCTAAACGACACTTCACAATAGTCATAAAAATTTTCTGCATTATCCGCCGGCGCCTGATTGATTTCGATGACCGCCGGATCCGGAGTAATGGTAGTCCACGCTATGTCTTTATCCACCGGCGGCGGAAAGCCCTGCAACACCAAAGTCTCGACCGAAGTTTGTTCGGCAGCCCGGGCAATGCATTGCAGCAATTGAACAAAAACCGGGACATCCGGCACCTCTGGCAGCTCAACCACGACGCTGGTCCCCGTATAATGCGCGCTGTCGGCAGTTAGCCTATCCAGGCAGATCAAATAGTCGCCGTTTGCCGACAACGGATCCGTCAAACCGGTTGGCGAGATTTTCCGTTTATGTACCGAAGAGCGAGTCAGCTGAGGCTTGCTAACAACGTCGGCGATCGCAGGACCGCCGTCGCAGCGAAACAAAATACGGTATTTGAGGCCCTCTTCCACGACAAAAACGGTGGACTGCCATGAAGTTTGGTTAAGCGCATGATTCAGCGCCTGCCAAAAAGCCGCCACGTCAATGGATTTTTCTAGTATGGCGGCCGTTGACTTGGTAACGAGACAAGGATCCGGCGGACCATCCCAGCAAAACTGTTTATTTTTCGCTTGGTAATAGCCGATATTCCAGCGCGGCAAATCCTCGCCGGCGTATTGTCTGCCCAACGTGTGTAAAATAACGCCCCCGGGACTGCGTTTGAGAACTTCGTCCAACAGTGCGTAAGCATATTGTAATTTTTCCGGTCCCAGGGCTTCCGATAACCATTCTGGGGTTTCGGCAAAGCGTCGGGTAAAAGTGGGTTCCATGCCGATCCAGACATCCACATCTAAAGCACGAATCAAATCGTCCTGGCGATTAACGATGTGTGTAAATTCGGTTCGGTCCATGGCTGATAGTTAACTCCGATTTTTTATGGAGTGTAAAGGGAAGCTGTCGACGACCTATTATCATACTTTTTTTACCGGCAAGCCTAGCAAATAAACATATCTTCGTTATTCTAAAGACGATGAAATTTATGAATCCGGTTTTTGTCTGACATGGCGGGTAATGGTAATTCTTCAGCAATTGACTTGAGTTTGTTATGCGGCGCTTACAAATCACTCATTCCACTCTTTACCAATATACCGAGCCGGTTCGTTTTCTTACCCATAAACTGCACGTCAGGCCCCGTGAAGGCCACGACATTCGGATCGAATCTTCGAAATTGCGTATTTCCCCTAATTACAAAATTCGCTGGGAGCGGGATATTTACAGCAATTCGATTGCCCTTGTCGATTTTCTGGAAGCAAGCCGGACTTTAGAGATCACAAGTGGCGTAGTGGTGCAACATTATGAACAACAACCGCTGGAATTTGCTGTGGATGAATCGGCACTGCTTTATCCGTTTCATTATAACCCTCGGGAACAAATCGATCTGATCCCTTACCAACTGGCCGCTTTCCCCAGAGATTATCCAATTTTGCAAAAGTGGCTGGAAGACGTTTGCCAACCTGGCGCATTAATAAAAATCCCAATTTTGCTCGATTCATTAAATAAAGCCATTGCCGTGAATTTTAAATACCAAATGCGCGAGGAGCCTGGCGTGCAATCGCCCCAGCAAACCATCGAATTAGGATCCGGCTCCTGCCGTGACCTTGCCACTTTGTTTATCGAAGCCTGCCGAGTATTCGGCTTCGCCAGCCGCTTCGTCAGCGGCTATTTATTGCAGCCCTTTACAAATGCGGATCAGCATTCATCTACCCACGCCTGGTCGGAAGTGTATTTGCCGGGATCAGGCTGGCGGGGATTTGACTCCACCAGCGGATTATTGGTAGGAGGCGATCATATTGCAGTGGCTCATCACCGCCATCCCGAAGCCATTCCGCCGGTATCGGGCACGTTTATCGGCCCTTCCAAGCCGCCCCCCGTTATGAGCGTTAATGTCGATGTCAAAATACTGTAATCTGGCGCCAGAGCGTTTGCTAATACCGAGACATCCCAACTATGTTCTATTACGTTTTCTTCATGAGCGTTACGCATTAGCTCCCAACGTTTAATCCATTTCAAATGAGATATATATCCATAAAAGCTACTGTTGATAGTCATTAAGCCCCGCCAAATTAAATAAATATTCCGATAGAAAAAGATCTGAAAAAAATAGAGAGGCCTTGCAATTGCGCGCAAAAGACATATGTTTTGTGATAATAAATTCGTAAAATTTTCTTCGTATGTGACAGAGATGGAACGTTTTCACTCGCTGGGCAACTAACATACCAAACCACAATATCAACTTGTCCCTTAAAAGGTTTCGTTTTTAAGTCGCTGCACTTTTTGGTTCAAGTTATATTTTTCATGAGTCACTCTAAAACTGATGGGACAAGTACCATGATCGAGCCAATCCCGAACGATTCTCCCAAAATCCTAGGTTTCAAGTTGACCGGTAAACTGCACGATGACGACTACCAAACCTTCATTCCAGTTGTTGAAAAGGCTCTCACGGAGGCCGAAGGCAAAGTGTCTCTCCTGGCGAAATTCGAAGATTTTCACGGATGGGATCTGAATGCCGCCTGGGACGATTTAAAGTTTGGCGTCCGACATTATTCCGATTTTGACCGCATCGCGCTGGTCGGTGACAAACAATGGGAGGAATGGATGGCCCGTTTCTGCAAACCATTTACTCGGGCAACCGTAAAGTACTTCGATATGTCTGACGAGAAGGCCGCTTGGGCTTGGTTACAAGAAGGCTTTTAATCTCGTACGATAGCGACCACAGGGTGGATGCGGACTGCTGATTTTACTTTATGACAATCGCGGCGCTCGATGTGCCGCCGGTATTCGAATCCACGCACTTGCGGTTTGCTGGGTCTCATCGGCCGCTCCGCCGCGATACTTTTTGCTACGTTACCTTAAAGAACCTCTACACGGTCGTAGTTAGCCCTGAAAAAAAATACCTTTTGTCTGTCGAATATTTCGGATTTTTTTCAAGGTACGAGGGGGAGAAGTTGCGGCGTCAATGTGTTGAAATTCTCAACAATCTAGCGTTAGAATTCCTGATGATTCTCCGAGGAGAAAAGGAAATGAAAGATCCGTCCAAGATCGGTCTGCAGTCACGCCGCGATTTTCCACGCACGCTGTCAAGTGCTCTGCCAAGATGCTCAAGCAACTCCCTAAAGCCAGCGTTTCAGGATGCTCGAATGGCTCTAGCGACCAGCCCCGCTAAGGTTACTCTCCGCATCGGTATCGTCGATGTCTCTTGCAAACGCACCATCAGCTTCCCGGTTTACAACGGCAATTTTTCGGGACGGCTTATTCGCCTGCGTGAAGGAGTATGCGAAGAAGACGAGTCGCCGGCTAACACCTATAATGAAATTCGGGAGCCCACTTGATTGTGCGCGTCGCTAAATGGCTACTGATGGGCATGGCCGTGTTGGGCATCGCACTGGGAATTTACCGGTATTGGCGCCACTCTACACTCTATCCGAGTACCGAAGACGCCTATGTAGGCGCCCATGTGGTCCATGTCGCTCCCCAGGTATCGGGCGAAGTCGTGAAAGTCCACATCCGCAATCAACAAACAGTCCGGAAGAGTCAGCTTCTAGTCGAGCTTGACCCTAGACCATTTCAATGGGCGGTAAACGAAGCGGAGGCCAGCCTGACTGAGATGATTCAACAAGTGGAGCGGGATGAAAGCGCGGTCACGGCAGCCCAAGCCGAGGTCAAGAATGCCCAGGTTCAATTTACCAACGCGCGGCTTAAGGCCGAGCGGCAACGGCAGCTCTTAAAGAATCGCTTTACCAGCCAGGAGCAGGCGGACGATGCCGAAGCCGACTTACGCAGCGCCCAAGCAGAGCTCCACCTAGCCGAGGCGCAGCAAAAAGAAGCCATCAAGACGTTGGGCACACCGGGCCAGAACAACCCCCGCATTCTGGCAGCCAGGGCTTCCCTGGACCATGCTCGCTGGAATTTGGAGCACGCTCGTATCATTGCCCCCTGCGAAGGAATCATTACGAGGCTGACTCTTCGTCCAGGGGATGCGGCCCAAGCTGGCATTTCCAACTTCGTACTGGTCTGCACTGAGACGTTCTGGGTGGATGCCAATTATAAAGAAACCGATTTGAAACGGATCCAACCCGGTCAACCGGCCGACATCAAAGTGGACATGTATCCGGGGCTCATTTTAAAAGCAGTGGTCCAAAGCATAGACCCCGCGACCGGAGCCGCATTCTCGCTGCTACCCCCAGAAAATGCCACTGGCAACTGGGTCAAGGTGACCCAACGGGTGCCGGTACGCGTCCGGGTACTGAAGCCAGATCCCCGCTATCCCTTGCGGGTGGGAACCAGCGCACAGGTGACCGTCGACACCCGGAATTTTAAGCAGGGCCATTACGAATTTGCGACCATTCCTTCCTCCAAGGAGACGCCAGGCAATGGCGGAAAATAAATCCGGCGATGGTTTCCAGAGGCTGTTGATCACCGTGGCGGTGATGTCGGCCACCGTGATGCAGGTGCTGGACACCACCATCGTCAATGTGGCGCTACCCCATATGCAAGGCAGCCTCAGCACCAATCCCGATCAAATATCCTGGGTTCTCACCAGCTACTTGGTTTCATCCGGCATTTTCATGCCCTTGAGCGGCTATTTCACGGACCATTTCGGCCAAAAGCGCTATTTGTTATTCAGCATCGCGGGATTTGTGGCTTCATCCGCCTTTTGCGGCCTTTCCACCAACCTGACCGAAATCGTCTCTTTCCGCTTGTTGGAGGGCGTCGTAAAACCCCAATTTCTTTGATTTACCACTGGAAACCGGCCGTATTTTCCACGGTCGGCGAAGTTGGCAAGTCAGTAGTGTAACTCAGCCAAATGTCGACCATTCGGTCAAACGAGCTCATAAACCGGCTAAGCCAATGATATAAAGCACGAAAAAGAGCTGCCACTAAGGCGCGGCTCAGATTGTAAGCCATGGCGTGCAAGGCGAACTCTACTTTGACACCCGCCAAACCTTTACGGCGAAAGCGATTCAAACCTTGGCGACCGCGTAGCTGACTGAAGACGGGCTCCACCATGGCCTGCCGCTGTCGATAGCGTTGCCGAGGTTCGGGCTGGTCCATTTTCAGGCGCAGGGCTTCTTTTTGTGTATCGCTGTCATAGCGTTTGAGGGTGCGACCACTCTCGCTACGCGTGCATTGGGATTTCAGCGGGCAGTCTGAACAGGCATCGCAGGCGTAGACGGTATAAGCGCGGCCACTTTTACCGCCTTTGCAGGTGTGACGGCGAGTCAAGCGTTGTTGCCCCGGACAGCGATAGGTGTCGTCGTCGGCCTGATAAATAAAGCGGCTTTTGGGGATTTGTTTGTTGGATTGTTTGTTCCAATCGTCTCCTTCACTTTGGCCTTCCGGACAAAGCAATTCGATGTTGTGTTGCTCAGCAGTATCCAAGACGCCATTGCTGAAATAGCCAGCATCGAACAGAGCTGTTTCGACGCCTCCCATGGCTTGGGCGCGATCCAGTAAGCCCGGCACCACCTCGGTTTCGCTGGAAGGATGAACGTCGCAAGCCACGATCACTCGATTGTCGTTCGCCAATACCGACGGTTTATAACTGCTGCGAAAGTCTTTGGAGTTCTTTTGCGGCTGTAATACCGCCTCCGGCTCGTTGCTTTGTACTTGGGTCTTGGCCGGATCTTTGCCTTTGGCGGCTTGTTTTTGCTGGCGAGACTTTAGCTCGGCTTGGGCTTGTTCCAGACCGTTCAAACGCTTAGTCGCAGCCGCATCGTTTGGGTTGGCTTGCGCGGCTTCCTTCGCTTGCGCCAAGGCTTGGTTGAGCGCTTCTTCCTTCATCAATCGAAACCGGGAGGACATGGCTTCGATCACGGTACCGTCGCCCGCCAACGTCGTCGTGCCTGAGCCTGTGACTTTCAAAGTACGACGCGCCAGTTGATCGAAAAATTCGGTCGTCAATGATTCGGCATGCTGATGGACGAAACGGCCAATGACTGAGTGATCCGGCATGATACCGCCACTTAGCCACCAACACCCCACATCGGCTCGAGCTAAACGCTCCAAGTCGCGCAGGCTGCTGATGCCTTGTAACAGGCCGTAGAGAATAATCCCCACCATCGCACGTGGCGCATACGGCGGACGCCCGCCGGGCCGATAACGGGCTTCGAACTCGGCGAAGGATAGCGATTGCAGGAAGGGGCGCAATTTCAACGGGATGGTTAAGCCGGCGTGCTCCAGATGTTCGCCGAGCGGTTTACCGTTGATCGATAAGCCGCGCGGGTCGGGCGCTTCAAAATGGGCCATCGGTTCGCTCGAGATCGATTGAGCGATCAACTCAGGTAACGGTTCAACCTCGCATTCATCGAATAGCGAATATTGCTTGGCGCTATACAATGTCCTGACGGGTCTAATGTTTACTTCGGCTGCCATTGATCTATTTCTAATAGGTTTGGATAGGGTTATTTTACCGTATGTAGCTGGTTGGGGGGCTTTTACGACAGCCTCTGTTGCAAGGAGTGTTCGGCGCCGCTTTGGTGCCTTTATCTCAATCCATCATGGTTCAGACCTATCCCATCGAGGAGCGAGGGAGAGCCATGGCCATTTGGGGGGTGGGCGTCATGGTTGGCCCCATTTTAGGTCCCACTTTAGGCGGTTATCTGACTGAGCATTGGAGCTGGCGCTGGACCTTTTATATCAACGTGCCGGTAGGGATTTTCTCATTCTTACTGACCAGTTTGCAGGTGCCGGACACGGAAAGGAGGGAGCGGCTGATGGATTGGACCGGTTTTCTGTTTATCGCCCTGTTCATCGGCTGCCTCCAGGTGGTTTTGGATCGCGGCAACGAAGACGACTGGTTCAGCTCGGATTTCATCAAGTTGATGTCCTTCACTGCATCGGCCAGCCTGATTGCTTTTATCAACCATTGTTTGCGAAGCCAAAGTCGCGAGTTGTTCAGTCCAAAGCTCTTTACCGACCGCAACTTCGTCACCGCTTTGATCCTGATTGCAGCATTCGGTTTGGGACTGTTCGGCATGTTATTTCTACAACCATTGATGCTGGAGTCGCTGCTGCGTTACCCGGTGTTGTCCGCCGGCCTGGTGATGGCTCCGCGGGGTATCGCCAGCATGTTCAGTATGCTCTTGGTGGGACGCCTACTCAAACATTTGGATGCGCGCTTGATCATTCTGTTCGGCATTCTCCTATCCGCTTCCGGCACTTATATCACTACTTACTATAACCTCAGTATCAGTTCTTCTTGGGTGATCGGCCCCATCGTCTTACAAGGTCTCGGATTGGGTTTGATTTTCGTCCCCTTATCCACCGTAGCCTTCTCCACTCTACCGCCTCGCTATTCAGCGGAAGCCGCGGGCCTATACAGTCTATTGCGCACGGTGGGCTCCTCCATCGGCATATCCATCGTCTCAACTGTATTCACCCGCCATAGCCAAATCGCCTGGAATCAGATCGGCGGCCATATCAACCGGTCAAACCCAGCCCTCTACGACTACCTCGGCCATCTCCAGTTGAGGCTGGAGGATCCCGCCGCCGCTGCCGTGCTAAGTCGCGAATTGGCGCAGCAAGCCCAAATGGTGGCCTTTCTGGATTGCTTCACACTAATAACATGGAGTTTTGTGATCATGGTTCCTTTGCTGTTTGTGATGCGCCCCGTACATCTTCGGGACGAGTCCGAATCAAGTTAAATTCCTGTCGAACATGCCAATAAGTTGGAGCGGGCTTGATCTGAAGAAATGTTCAGGATCGATGGTGGCATGCGCTTGAACACGTCTATTGATGCTTCCTGGCCGGATAGGAAGTATTTGCTCGGATAGATTCGGCCGCTTGCACTATTTATAGATCGTTCGCCTTATGCGCCTGAGCCAGCGATCGTTTCAAGGCAAAGGGCGTTAATAAAATAGTCGCAATCACCGTCATGACAATGGACGAATACAGGGTATCGGGTATAAGCCCCAGACTTTTGGTGACGCTGGCGATGATTAGTGCCACTTCGCCGCGAGGCACCAGGGCCAATCCCAGTAACAGGCGATCCATGTTGCGCTCCGCCGCATAGCCAGCCATCACCTTGCCGGCCACGGCAACGATGATCAGGACCAGGGCCGCCCCGATTACCTTAGGGGAGAGAAAGTGCAACAAATTCACCTGCATCCCCACGAGAACGAAGAAGATGGGGGCGAAAATGGCTTCGAGCGGCGTAATCAACGATGCGATGCTGAGATTGCCTTCGCTCTGCTCCTCTACGGATTGACCGCTCAGGATCAGCCCGGCCGCAAATGCGCCAACGATGACGGAAAGTTGGATCATGTTGGCCAGCCAGCTCATGAAAAAAGCGGCAGCAAGCGGTACCAGCAACTTGGCATGATATTGATTGGTTTGGTAGAGCGGCGGCATGGGCCGGTCGGCCAAGCGTCGAGCCAAATACGCAACGGCGGCAAAGAAGATGGTTGAGGAAAGGATAATCCCGGTGACTTCATGGATTTGCGTCTTGCCGGTCACGGCCGAGGTCACCGCCACGGCGACAATGATCAACGCCAGCACACTATCGATCAGGGAGGAGCTCAGCACGAGTTTCGCCTCCGGCGCCCGGCGCGGGTCCATTTCTTCGAGTACTCCGGCACTGATGCGAAGGCTAGAGGCTGTCAATGTGCTGGCCAGCAAGACATGGGCGCTCCAAGGCGAATCATCCAGCAACAGGACGCTGGCAACCAGACCCAACAAAAAGGACCCGATGAAACCCGTTATCGCTATGGCTAGCGATTGCGGCCCGACCTGCAGCATTTCTTCGATACTGGATTGGAGACCCAGTTTGAATAACAGCAATATGACGCCAAGATTGGAAAATACCCATAAAGCGACACCCATCAGCACGAATTCCGGTGCTTTAGGGCCGGTCAGCACGGCAACCAGTTTGCCGCCGACCTCCTGGGCGGCCAGTTGGTCCGGCGAAAACACCCGCGCAGCCGCTTCCTCGATGGACGCCCCTGAAGACCAGACCTCCCGGAATAGGTCGCCGGCATCGCCAAGATGCATGATCAGAAAGAACAAAGGCGACCAGTCGAACCAATAGAGAAGATTGCCAAGAGCGATCCCGACAACAAGCTCCCCCAATACCGACGGCAGGGCGAAGCGTTTTGCCAGGAGATGAGCAACGAGGGCCGCAATCACGATCACTGCCAGCTCAAGGGATATGAACGCGAAAGGGTCAATTGTTGTGATATGGATGGCTTCGGCGGCGATAACGGCCGGCACGTGAAGCACTAATACCAGGCCAAACATCACCCTGAGTAACAAGGATCCCGTGCATGTACGGATAGCTGACATAGCCTCCTCCTCTGTTAACAAGTTTGTTGTGCTGCGGATTTGTAATCCGTTTTACTGTTTCCGTTGATAACGGCAGGCCGTTTCCACCCATTCCATTCAGGTCCCTGGTAGGACGTTGGCGGTGCGATTGTACCTACCTGTTGCAGTCAAACCTGACAACAAGACTGACGCATTGAACCTTGTGCACGAATGGTCTGGGACAATACAAACACCGCAATGCTCTTCTGAGCCGCAATCAGCAGCTCTACCAACCGAGTTACACCAACGAATAGGCGGGTAATTTTACAAGGAATTCAGTAAAAATCCTAATAAATTACAGAGGACAAAAATCTGCTTTTCGTATACTCATGTTTTCGCAAGCAACTGATAGTAAAAGATTTATTTTTTTAATATCAAGCTGAATAGTTACCCATTGCCTTACTGCTTTGTTATCTGGGTGTTATGCTTCAAACCAGTTCGCTAGTTCCAGCCCTTGGAAGTCTAAAAAGTCTTGAATATTACGCGTCACTAAGGTCAGCTGATTGACCGCTGCAATGGCGGAAATTTCGCCATCGGCGTAGGCGGGTATATTATCCTTCGATTTCATAATACCCCTCTGGGCATCCCGTTTTACACAAGTCACTAAAAACGGCAACAGCCCTGCAATTTTACTTATCCGATATTTTTATCCTGAATACCGTTTTTATTTGTTGTCTAAAATTATGATTGAATATTTAGTAGGTTAATTAGATGTTAATTAACGCTTTTTTGTAGATTTGCCCGGCTTTGATAAATCCAGAAAGACGGCAAAATAGAGACTATTCATTGCTACATTGAATAGTTTCTTCTACGGTCACACTGAGTTTCTGATAAATTCCAAGGCATACGATAGACAGAGAGGAGAAAAAAATTAACAGAGCCGGGTAAATCAATAGGGCGATATTCTCGTTTCCCGCCTTAAAGATGTAAACCAAGCCTTCCATGCCGGCAGCGATGGAGATGATGACGAATATCTTAGTAATGGTTTTTCGGGCTTCCGACGGCGAACGGAGTTCTTTATTGCGGGTGACCTCTTCCTCGATCAGATATTTGGCGACATCCAGCACGGCGATTGAAATGATAATGGCTCCCACAGATTCCAGCATTTGCGTGATCAACAGGGAGAATTTCTTCAATGCCATGATAGTGTCGTAAATGGACCAGGCCATGATGGAAAAGGATAAAACGATTAAGCTGACGGCGGCAATCAAATACATCAATGAGGCGAATGATTCGAAAAATTTCATAATGGCTACCAATGAGTTGCTTTGCAGAGTGGCTAATTGCTTATTCCGTTGCTTGACAAAAAAACAATATTAAATTGTCATTAAAAGACGGAACAGTAAAATTGATCGAAATAAAATCCATATAAGCGCTTAGAAATAAGTCCTTTTGAAAAAATGCTCATCCAAGAGCACTAGATTCCGGCATTCCATGCCCGAATGACTGTGGATATTTACCACTGAATGGTTTAGCTGGCGCTTAAATTACTTTGGAATTATCAATTTATCGCAGCTTGCCAGCTGTCAGAAAACAGCAAGTATTCGGACAACCTGTGGTTAAAAATATATGGCAGCAATATCAGTTCGAGACTTCAACTATCTAATCGAATAACTCCGTTCTTTTCAAGCGATTTGACAAATTTAATGGAGACTGAGGATGAACCAATTTTTACAATCCTGGGCGGAATCATCTTTGACCAGTATCGGTTTGTTTTGGATGGCTCTCTGGGCGTTTGCGCTTGGTTATCTTATCTCAAGCTTGATTCAGGTAGTGGTCACTCACGAGCGTATGCAGGAAACAATGGGAGAAACCGGGATAAAGAGTGTAGTCATTGGTACTTTTTTTGGTTTCATTTCCAGCTCCTGCAGTTTTGCCGCCTTATCGACGACCCGCGCCCTTTTCCAAAGAGGGGCCGGGCTGGTTCCTTCTTTGGCTTTCATGTTGGCTTCGACCAACCTAGTAATAGAACTAGGCATCGTCATTGCGATTTTTCTCGGTTGGCAATTTGTAGTGGGGGAATATGTCGGCGGTCTTCTGCTTATCGGGTTCGCTTGGTTGTTCGTGGTGCTGACCAGACCGATCAAGATGGTTAAAGCCGCTCGTGAACATTTGGGCGCTAACCTCGATCACGGAACCGTCGCTTCTTCCAGCTGGACGGAGAAGCTTGCTTCACGTAAGGGCTGGCAACAAATCGGTATGAAGTACGTTATGGAATGGCGAATGGTTTGGAAGGATGTATTGATCGGTTTCACCGTCGCTGGCATTATTTCGGCATTCGTGCCGAATGCATTTTTTCAAACATTATTTATCGGTTCTGGCGGTAGGTATGCTCAAGATCCCGGTTTTATCGAGGTGTTTGCTCAGACATTAATTGGTCCTATCGCTGCATTTTGTACCTTTATAGGATCGATGGGCAACATTCCATTGGCGGCTATTTTATTCGATCACGGCGTCAGTTTGGCCGGGGTGATGGCTTTCATCTTTTCGGACCTGGTTGTATTTCCGATACTACGCATCAATGCACGCTATTACGGCTGGAGGATGGCATGGTACCTCATGGCCCTGCTGCTGACCTGTCTGGTTGCTGCCTCGCTGGTGCTGCACTATGGCTTCGCCGCTTTCGATCTTTTGCCGGATACGCGAAGCGCCGAAACAATTAATGAGCGTGCGTTGTTCAAGTTGAATTACGGGTTTGTCCTGAATTTAATCTTTCTCGCCATGAGCGGGATTCTCGGTTTGCTGTGGCGGCAAGGACGTGCCGAGAAGCAACATTCCCACGACCATGACGGCAATGAAACTTCAACGGGCGACAGGGTTCTGAAGGGGATTACGGTCATTGCGATCCTGTGGTTAATAGGTGGCGTGGTCATTAAGGTTTTTTCTGTCGGTTCAAGCTAATTCAACGCATTTACTGGATCGGAGCCCGACAATAACAATGCCTTTTTTATCGGCCTGACAAAACCCATCGCCGACTGAGACCGATTTGAGGCGCGCAACCATGCATTACCGAAAAAATGATTCAATCCGTTGAAGGATTGCGCATTGACACGAATTCCTCGGCAGTCGTCGGATGAATGCCGATAGTTGAGTCGAACACCGCCTTTGTCGCTCCCGCCCGGATCGCGATCGCCATACCTTGAATGATCTCGCCGGCATCGGCGCCCACCATATGTATCCCCAACACTTTACCGCTGCAACGCTCAACGACCATTTTCATCAGCGTCTTTTCGTCGAGTCCCGATAAAGAGTGTTTCATTGACGTAAATTCGGATTTATAAATATCGATATTCGGATAGCGATCTTTTGCCTCGTTTTCGGTCAACCCCACGGTTCCGATATTCGGTTGACTGAATACAACGGTAGGAATATTGTCGTAATCAACCGGCGCGGACTGGCCGGAGTATAAGAGGCTGACCAGCGCCATGGCTTCGGCTGTGGCAACCGGTGTTAAATTGAAACGGTCGGTGACGTCACCGAGGGCGTAGACAGAAGGAATGTTGGTTTGATATCGATCGTCTATTTTGACGGCTCCTTTGTCATCCAGCGCCACACCCAGCGTATCCAGTCCCAAATCCGCCGTGTTAGGTCGCCTGCCCGTTGCATACAATACCAGATCGGCGGCGATGGACTGGTCTTGTCCGGTATGTGCAAGCAAACCGTGATCGGTTTTTTCAATTCCGATGATTTGGGTGTTGAAACGTATATCAATGCCTTTTTTGCGCATTTCCTGAACCACAAACGTCCTGACGTCGTGATCGAATCCACGTAACAGTAACTCCCCGCGATAAGCCAAAGTAGTTTTGACCCCGAGACCCTGCATGATACCGGCAAACTCCAAAGCGATATATCCCCCGCCGACAATTAATAGGCGCTTCGGTAACCGGGCTAACGAAAACATCTCATTGGAAGTGACGATCCATTCTTTTCCCGGAATGTCGGGGATCCAGGGCCAGCCGCCAGTCGCGATCAAAATGCGTTCGCAATTGTACGTTCGCTCGCCGACTTGGACGGAATGCGCATCTATCAAACGGGCCCGGCCGGAAATTAATTGGACTCCGGAATTTTTCAGCAAATCCCGGTAAACATCTTGCAGGCGATTGATTTCACGGTTTTTATGCGCTATAAATCGCTGCCAATCGAATTGCGGATCGGCAATCGACCAACCATAGCCTCGGGCAGCGGTAAAATCATCGCGGAAACTCGAGGCATAGACGAACAATTTTTTAGGCACGCAACCGACATTGACGCAAGTACCGCCCAAATATCGATTTTCGGCAATCGCCACGCGGACCCCTCGCTCGCCGGCCATGCGCGCGGCGCGCACGCCGCCGGAACCGGCGCCAATGACGAATAATTGATAATCATAGCCAGGCATTGGGCTTCTCTTTATTTTTTAATAAAATGGGCCGGGTTGTCACACAGGCTCCGGTCACACAGGAATTAACGTTGCTTCAAGTATTCAAGCATGGTGACGGCGTCACTCACTTCGAAGGGATCTTCGGGGTGGTTGTCGGCCTTGCCCGGCTCGCTGAATAGCTTGACGATCTCGCCGTCTTCGACCAGCATCGCATAGCGCCAGGAGCGGTAGCCAAAACCGAAGTTCTCTTTTTTGACCAGCATACCCATACCACGAGTAAAGTCGCCGTTGCCATCCGGTAACAGTTTGACCCGTTCGATACCGAGATGTTTGCCCCATTGAAACATCGTGAAGGCGTCATTGACGCTCAGGCAATATATCTCATCGATGTCTCGCTCTATTAATTCAGCGTATTTGGCTTCGTAACCCGGTAAATGCGCGTTGGAACATGTTGGAGTAAAGGCACCGGGCAAGCCGAACATGACGATAGTTTTGCCTTTGAAAATATCGTTGCTGTCAACATCCTGCCAACGAAACGGATTGTCGCCGCCGATGCTCTCATCGCGGACCCGGCTCTTGAATACGACATTTGGTACGGTATTAGTCATAGTGACTCTCCAGTCAAAAGGCCATCATAGCCCACGGCCGGCATTTCGCCGCGTGGCGTGAAGCTGAAGACCTGATATAAAAAGTGATACAGGTGAATATTGATTGAAAGAATGCGATCGGACCCGGCATGAGAGCCAAGCACCATTTTTAACGGCAGTTAGGAAACTGACACATCAATTACATTAAGAAATATCAATACAAAGGCTCGGTAATATTGCTATCGGCTGGAGCTTCTGTCCGACGTTCCAGCCGATGGCCACCCGATTTGAAACTTGTTAATTAATGCGGCTTATTTTTCACCGGAATCGAATTCCGTTTTAGCTTTGCTCCAGGCGTCATTGAGTTTCTGGTAGGCCTTGGAAAAGCCTTCTTTCATATGATCCCAGGCGCTCGCCGAGCTATTTTTCAAACTACCGAAACTTTCCGCCAATTCAATACGTTGTTGACGCAATGCCCGCATAGTGGAACGTGCTTTTTTTCGCGCGGTTTCATCCATTTCATCCCATTTATTGTCGATACGGGTTTCGAGTCGATCCATCCGATGGTCGAGCTGAATCATTGCTGCGGTCGTTTTTTTGATCGCTTCCTCTCGCTTGTCGTTGCCATATTGTTTCAATGTGCTCAACAACTCTTTGGTTTGCTGATTAACATCTTTAATAGTGGTTTCATCGTTGCTCGATTTTGCATGACCGACTTGAATGAAATTCATCAAGGAGGCCAAAAAAATGGCGGTGAAATAATGTTTTTTCATGTTGTTCCCTCGATTCTGCTCATGTTCAAACGTCAGTAAAATTGATATTCAGTGCCGGCATGCCGGAGGCAGCTAGAATTTATCCGCAGCAGATTTCAATGCATTGTCGAGCGAATTCCAGGCCGATTCGGCGCCCGTTTTTATATCTTCCCAAGCTTCTTCACTGGCATTTTCTACTTCTCCGAGTTTGCTGACGAGTTGGTCGCGTTGGGCTTTAATCACCTCGATTTCTTTCTGATGTTCGATACGCACATCGGCTTCGGCTTCCTTCGCTTTGGCTTCCAGTCTATCGATGTCGGCGTTCCATTGATCGAGCTGGGCTTTGATCTTGGCTACGTATTGATCACGATTACTCATTGTGATTCTCCTGTTCTAGATTATATATGGATCAGCTAAAAGGACTGACGACTTGAGAACGATACAAGACTCATGAGCCGTTGGGGTTTCGTTCTCATATACGGTTGTCGATTAAACAGCTCGCAAATGTTTGCGAACCGTCCATTGCTTTAATCAAGGTTTTCAGTTTGATACATAAGTTTCCTCCTATTGGCATTGTCGAAGTGTAGGTCTCAGTTTACACGCGCTCTGTTAGTTCAATATTGCGGCTATGTAAGTGCCGGGTAAGAATTTTGTTACCATTGTGTAATAATTATGCTAATGTCCGTGCAACGATTACAGTTGCTCGAACCCAAATGAACAGCAAAGCCACCATTTTGCTCGTCGATGATGATGAAAAAACCCAGGCAGCGGTGATTGATTATCTGCAGGCGGAAGGATATGCCATTATTCTCGTACGTTATGGGCAGAAGGTCCTTTCCGAATTTGAAAGGGTTTGTCCCGATCTGATTCTTCTCGATGTGGTTTTCCAGGATGAAGACGGGGTTGCGCTAATCAATCAAATCAGGTCCCGTACGGCGTCTCCGATCCTCGTTATCAGCGAAAAGAAGGATCTCATGGACAAGGTTGTAGGGCTGGAAATGGGGGCCGATGATTATATAGAAAAGCCCTTCGAAATGCGCGAGTTGTTGGCCCGGATCAAGGCGAATTTACGTTTGGTCAGAGCGGTCGAGAAACAGGCGCAAAAGGAGTCCGCCCCAAAAAAGGCTTCCATCCTGCATTTCGGGCATTGGTATCTGGATTTGGAGCGTCATGAATTGCTGAATGAAGAGAGACAACCGATCGATCTGACTCCGGGGGAAATTGAAATGCTTAAAGCCTTCGTCATGTCCCCGGGGAAGGCGCTCAGCCGCGATCATCTGTTCGACCTGACGCGCGATCGGGGTTATGAAGGGTTCGATCGTGCGGTGGATGTGCAAATTTCACGGATTCGCAAAAAAATCGGCGATGACAATCGCGATCGACCCTACATCAAAACCATTCGTGGTGTCGGTTATATGTTGGATGCCGACATAACCGTCATTGAATGAATT
The DNA here is from genome assembly GCF_000733935.1 of Methylomarinum vadi. Lineage (NCBI taxonomy): Bacteria > Pseudomonadati > Pseudomonadota > Gammaproteobacteria > Methylococcales > Methylococcaceae > Methylomarinum > Methylomarinum vadi. Next base: position 183,342 of record NZ_JPON01000001.1, on the reverse strand, counting down.
GGAGATCGCTGAAAGTAGGAAGATATCTTAGAAAAATAAGCAATCCACACTTGTCGACGCCTATTCAACCGTATGAAACGTAAGCGGACCCGCCCGTCAGGTGCGTCCCGTATCCAGTCGCGTAGTTATCCATTCGGATCGGCGGATAACACGATATCCAGATTCTCGATAGTTGTTTGACTGATCGAACTCAGGGCTGCAGACTCGATTAAAAAGTTCTGTAAACCGTGCTCGGCTCGTTGTTCGAGATTGTAATACGAGGATAATGTAGGTTGCGGGTCGGCATCGACAAGCAGTACGCGATAGCCGAAATCCATTAGAATGCCACCAAGAAAGGATAATTCATGCCTTTTTCGGGGAACAACGTCACTATAAATTACTAGAATTTTTACTGAATTCCTTGTAGAATTACCGGTCTATTCGCTGGTGTAGCTCAGTTGGTAGAGCAGCTGATTTGTAATCAGCCGGTCGCGGGTTCGAGTCCCATCACCAGCTCCATATATCTAAAGGCCTGTAGCGGTTTCGTTACGGGCCTTTTTTATTGCCTTGCGTTTTTTAGTCAATGACTATGCACAATGACGGTGCGATTCGGAATTTGTTGTACTTTAAGGACTGCCTGCTAGCAACATCGCTCCGACAAACAACCGTAAGTCATTGATTTTCAGTTGAAACACCCATTCTGTATAAATTGTAATCAATTTGACACAATTACAGAAAAATCACGCATTTGAATGTCTTAATAACGACTTACTCACAGAGTTATACACAGGTTTTGTGCATATCTTTTTATAAACCGTATAGTCATCCACTACCCAACAAATCTAAAGTTGGATTGAATTGCGGAAGCACAGGCTCCCCCTTTGCAATACCTCTCGACAACTACAGAAAGTATCATCTGAAAACCAGATCAATACGTTCAATTACCAATTTCTACCATGACAACGTCCACATGGAACAACGTCCCAATGGTCGAAAACTGGACCACCATCGATAAAGAACATTCGGACTATTACTTTCAATTGCACGAAATCATCGGCCGAATAGATTATTCATTTTTCTTTTTCACTGCTTAATCGGTTGAGGATATCCGGCACGAACCTTTCGGAGAAACCGGCAATGAATCCCCAGACTATCGCCTTGGCATTTGCCGTCGGGCCATTGGGCGCCCAGTTGCTGACAAAGCCATGAAAATCCGCACAGGACTGATTCAAAGCGCAATGAAACTCGGGAAATAAATCTCCTTTCAACAGACCGGCCGCGAATACCGGATAAAGGATAACCGCGCCAATCATACCTACCAAGGCAGGCACCAAGGAATAAGCCGCGACATAAAAATTCATGCGTTGAAATAACTGGACATATTGGCGTCTCGGAAAGATATCCTGAAAACTGTATAGCCGCCGAAGACTGCTCACGAAGCCTCCGCCTGCGCCGGCAACAATAACGGCCACCAATATGGTGACACCTCCACGCCCGGTCTTATCAAAGTAAAGCACCAAGGCGAGAAAACCGACCCCGATGATCAAAGTCGAGATAAAAAGCCACATGACCAGAAGACGGTGGGCATCAAGGGCTTCCTGGTCGAGTTTTAAGGACCCTGAACGGGTGTCTTGATTATGCTGATTCTGCATTGTATACCTCGACGTTGAATCGAATTATTTACCGCCGACAAGGCGACATTGCTATTTGGAATCAACAGCGCCCCGGCCGGGTCAGTAAGTCACTCTGAACGAACGTTCAAAGATTCCGCATTTGAGACAGTCGGCTAGGAAAAACTGTCACCGGTAATACTGTCATACCAGTCCAAAGCATAACGGGATTCCAAATACAATGATTGCGGATCGGTATGCTCCGAGACTCCCCCTGCGCCTTCTACCGGCGCAATTTCCCCGGCTGATTTCAGCTTATAGACCATCGCAACGGAAATGCCATGCCTAGGCGTGATCAAACTGTAACACGTATTGATCCAGGCCGGTTTCAATGGTTCTTGTTGATTCAACAAGTTCACCACTGCCAGGGCGCAGACCTTGGCTTCCGAATTGGCGGCGAAGGCCGATTTAGGAACCGGTTGCTGAATCGCCGCATCGCCGATGACGTGGATAGCGGGTCGCAAAACCGATTCGCAACTGATTGGTTCCACCGGGCACCAGCCGCTGTCATCGGTCAAGCCGGCCTGGTGAGCGATCGCCCCGGCTTTTTGCGGCGGAATGATATTCAGCACGTCGGCTTTGATGTGATCGCCAAAATCGGTCTGTAATGTCTTGCGTTTCGCGGCCAAGGAGACAACGGGATTATCGGCGATGGACTGCCATTCGATCAGACTCTGGTTTGTCCCGTAGCCATAATGCAGTTGCCAGCCTTGTTCGAATAAAGCTTGTTTGGAAAACCCGCGTTTATGATCGACGATCAAAATTTTGGCTTGCGGTTTGTGCTGCTGGCAATAATACGCCAGCATGCTGGCTCTTTCATAAGGGCCCGGCGGACAACGAAACGGATTGGCTGGCGCGGAAATAACGATTGTGCCGTTTGCCGGCATCGCCCTCACCTGGTTGAATAAGGTCAATGTTTGCGGTCCTGCTTGCCAGGCATGTGGAATATAGGTAGAGACGTCCGCATCGTAACCTTCTATCTCCTCCCAACGGAAATTGATACCCGGCGCCATGATCAGGCGATCGTAATGCAAACAGTCGCCTCGACTAATTTCAACCCTCCGGCGCTCGGCGTCTACGACCGTGACTCGATCATGTATGACGTCAATGCCGTAATGCGTTGCTAATTGTTGATAACTGAACGTCAAAGAAGCCATGCCGCGCAAGCCGCCCAACACCCAGTTACTAGCCGGACAGGTGATGTAATGTTTTTTCGGCTCGATCAATGTCACCTTGATCGAATCATCCAATTGGCGGATATATTTTGCGGCAGTTGCCCCGCCGAAACCGCCCCCGATAACGACGACATGAGCCTTAGCCTGTTGCTTGACACCAGCCTTGCGACAACCGCCCAAACCAGAAGCGAGCAAGACCCCGCCGGTTTTGATGAACTCTCTTCTGGAAATCATGATTATTACCTTTCCGCTGCAAGATATTCGGCGACGGCTTGTATTTCCTGGTCGCTAAAACCTCTAGCCAGCCGACCCATGACGGTAGACTTTCGCCGTCCGGATTTAAAATCCAATAATCTCCCCCTTATTTGTTCAGCAGACAAGGCATGCAGATTGGGAATGGCCATGCCGATACCCGAATGGCAATTGCGGCAGCTTAACGCAATCAATTGAGGGGCAACCTCAGCCGAAGCCATGGAGGAAATACCTATCAATAAAATTGATGCCAATAACAGTTTCATCGAAATTACCGAGAGTGCATTATCGATTGACTAAAGGCAGCCCCTAATAATTCAAAATTTGGCAATTTTGATATGTATAAGCTATTGAAAATATAGGATGGCCAAATTCGCATAACGTTATTTTTAGAGACCGCCTAAAGTTTTGCTTCGCCAGCCTTCCTTTGCCGAAAAGTCTCGTAAAGCATGACGCCGGCGGCTACCGAAACATTGAGACTTTCCACTTGTCCGGCCATCGGAATTTTAAGCAAAAAATCACACTGTTTCTCGGTGAGCTGGCGCATGCCGCCCCCTTCGGTTCCCATCACGATCGCCAGCGGCATGTTCAGGTCGGCTTCGTATAACGATTGCGTCGCCGCCCCGCTCGTTCCCACGACCCAGATGCCTTGCTCTTTTAACCAGCGCAGCGTTCTGGCCAGATTGGTGACTTGATAAACCGGCACCGTTTCCGCCGCGCCGCTGGCGACTTTGCACACAGTAGGCGTGATGCCCGCCGCGTTATCTTTGGTAACGATGATACCGTGTATCCCGACCGCATCGGCGGTGCGCAGACAAGCTCCCAAATTATGCGGGTCCTGTACTTGATCGAGCACCAGAAACAAAGGCATGTCGTTTAAATCAACGACCGCTTGCTTAAGCTGATCTTCGCTGCGCACCGAGGGCATTTCGATTTCGACGACAATCCCTTGATGATTCTTGCCGTCCGCCAGGCGATCCAGTTTCCTGCGCTCGTTTTTTTCGACCGCGATCCCCAAATCGGCCAGCTCATTAATCAAGTGCTGCAATCGCCTATCCTGACGCTGGGCATCGATCCAGCCGCGCTGAATCTTCTTGGCGGAATAGTCGAGCGCCGCCTGTACGGCATGAATGCCGTAGATTTTGGTTAAACTCATGAACGCTTTTTGCTTTTCTTTTTGGTTTTGGTGGATTTTTTAGCGCCGGATTTCTTCTTGAAGACGTTTGATTTGGCGGATTGCGTCAATTCGAAGTCTATTTTCTTTTCGTCCAGATCAACACGCACCACTTTGACACTAACCTGATCTCCCAAACGATAGCGTATGCCGGTACGCTCGCCGTACAAGTGATGGCTGGTCGCGTCGAAATGAAAATAATCCTGCGGCAACGTCGAAATATGCACCAAGCCTTCGATGTAAATATCCTGCAATTCCACAAACAAGCCGAAGCCGGTCACGGCGGAAATCAATCCCGCGAATTCCTCGCCGACCTTGTCCATCATATATTCGCACTTCAGCCAAGTGACCACGTCGCGCGTTGCTTCGTCGGCGCGGCGCTCGTTCGCGGAACAATGTTCGCCCAGCACGACCATGTCGGGAAAACCGTAATGAAACGATTCCGGGGTTTTGCCTTGCAAACAATGGCGTATCGCCCGATGCACCAACAAATCGGGATAACGCCGGATCGGCGAGGTGAAATGGGCGTAAGCGTCGAGAGCCAGGCCGAAATGCCCCTTGGTTTCCGGGCTATAAACGGCTTGCGACATCGAGCGTAACAGTACGGTCTGGATCAAATGAGCATCCGGACGGTCATGCACTCTCTCCAATAGTTGCATGTAATCCAACGGCGTCGGCTTAGCGCCTCCATCTAAATGCAAGCCCAACTCGCCGAGGAAGGTACGCAAACTCAATAACTTTTCCGTACCCGGCCCTTCGTGGATACGTAAAAGGCGCGGCATTTTCCTGCGATTCAAAAAACGCGCCGCGCACGTATTGGCGGCAATCATGCACTCTTCGATCAGTTTATGCGCGTCGTTTCTTTCTCTCGGCACAATCTTATCTATTTTGCGCTCTTGGCCGAAGATGATTTGGGTTTCCTGGGTATCGAAATCCATGGCGCCGCGCAGTTCCCTTTGTTGCCTCATGGCTTGATATAAAGCGTATAGCTCCTGGAGATGAGGCAGTAATTGCTTATATTTCTTCGCCAGCCTTTGATCGCCGTCAACCAACATCTTGGCGACATCGGTGTAAGTCAGGCGGGCATGGGAGCGTATCACCGCCTCGAAAAAGCGGGAGCGAATGATGTTGCCTTCGCCATTCAAATACATCTCGCACACCATGCTCAGTCGATCCACTTCGGGATTCAACGAACATAACCCGTTGGATAAAATTTCCGGCAGCATCGGAATAACGCGTTCGGGGAAATATACCGACGTGCTGCGTTTTTTCGCCTCCGCATCCAAGGCCGTATTCACTTTGACATAATGCGAAACGTCGGCGATCGCCACTAGCAACTTCCAGCCTTTCGGCGTCTTCTGGCAATACACGGCGTCGTCGAAATCGCGCGCGTCCTCGCCGTCGATCGTCACTAACGGCAGATGCCGAATATCGGTGCGATCCTGTTTGGCCTTTTCCGGCACCTGGTCGGTCAAGGGGGCGATCTCGTCCAATAACTCCTGAGGCCATTCATGCGGCAGTTCATAGGAACGAATGGCCACCTCGATTTCCATGCCAGGGGCCATATGTTTGCCGAGTACTTCGATAATTTTTCCGATCGGTTGGCTATGCTGCGTCGGTTGCTCGATAATCTCGGCGACGACAATCTGGCCTTTTTTCGCCCCGTTGACTTCCTCTTTCGGAACCAAGATTTCTTGACAAATCTTGTTGTTGTCGGGAACGACGAAGGCGACGCCCTGCTCCTTGAACAAACGTCCCACCACCTGATGGGTATTGCGCTCCAGCACATCGACCAGCGCCCCTTCCCTACGTCCCCGCCTGTCGATGCCTGAAACGCGCCCCACAATCCGGTCGTTCGGCATCAACGACCGCATTTCCCTGGGCGACAGGAACAAGTCATCCGAACCGTCATCGGGCTGTAAAAACCCGAAACCATCTGGATGCCCCAGCACCCGACCGGCAATCAAATCCTGGTTATTGACGACACAGTATTTCTGCCGACGATTGAACACCAGCTGTCCGTCGCGCTCCATTGCCCGCAAACGCCTCCGTAGCGCTTCCAATCGTTCATCCGTATGCAGGCCAAATTTATCCGCGATCTGCTTGCGGCGCAGCGGCTTTCCTTCTTGTTTCAGCAATTGTAGGATCAATTCCCGACTCGGAATCGGGTTTTCGTATTTTTCCGCTTCGCGTTGCGCGAAGGGGTCATCGTAAGTATTTAAATCAGTTCCCTGATCGTTTTTATAAGTCATTTATATTTTTACTGTTTCTATATTTTTGTAATCGTGTTGAGTATAACCCAGAAATCTGATATTGATGCCATCCGGACATAAGATAATCCAGTTTGTAGGCCCTAACAATACGACTCATTTAGCGAAAAGCCAAAAGGCGACTCGGCGAGCAGTGACAGTTCAAGCAGACCGTCATAAAACCATATTTTCATCAATAACTTAGCCAGAGCCAAAGTAAATAAGACTAGAAAAACTACAAAAAGTTTTGACAGTCCTTATCAAGAGCCTTAAAATGCTCATCTTCACACGGCTTGTATCGACAAGCAGCCTTAGCCGAGGTGGTGAAATTGGTAGACACGCTAGCTTCAGGTGCTAGTGGGGGCAACCCCGTGGAGGTTCAAGTCCTCTCCTCGGCACCATATTCTGACATTTCTACTTACAATTCAGTAAGTTAGAAAATCTAAAAATCTTTTTGACTCACGGGTGTGTGACACAGGTGCGTGACAGTGAGTCAAAGTAATCCATCCTACATCTATAAAAATCGACTTGGAATTTACTATTTCCAGTATCGTATTCCCAAGCAAATAAGGCTCAACAACCCTATACTAAAAAGGGTGTTTAGAAAGTCCCTTAGAACAAGAGAAAAAGGAGAAGCATTACGCTTATCCCGCAAATGGTGGTTAATGATGGATGACATAGCAAATCGGTATTTCAACGATGCTGAGGCATACGGAAAAGCAATGGAATTGCTAATGCGCTATGAACAGATTTCCAAACTGGATTGGAGTGAAGCGGAAAAGGTGTTGATGGAAATGGATGACTATGACGAACACCTGCTTTCAAAAGCCATTGAAATGAGGCTGGAAGAAAATAACATCCGTAGCAGCATTGCCGCTGAAAATGCCAGATACATACAAATCATCCAAACGCTACAAGGAAACGGGCAACAGCAACCCTACCCTATTCCACCTGAACCCACCTTTACCGAGGAAGAAAACCCCTACCTTGATGATATAATTGATAGGTGGCTTACAGTGAAAGCCGAAACCGCTAAACCATCCTCACTACAAGAATATGAAAACAAGGGGAAGATGTTTTCCCGCATCCTTACCGAATACAACGATGGTAAGAACCCCCGTATTGCTGAAATCAGCGGGACAATGATACGGAACTACAAGGATGTTTTAGCCCAACTGCCACCCAATCCAAACAAAGGCAGCAAAGTAGGTAAAAGCATCAAGGAATTGGTTGCACTGGTTAAAGCAGAGAAATTGAAACCTATCAGCCAATCCTCTGTATATAACACCTGTAAAATGGTTTCGGAGTTGTTCAAGTGGGCAGAGGATGAACAATACCCCGTAAAAGAGGGAACCAGAAAATTACTTGCCAACATAAAGAAGCCGAAGAAGCGTGATAGAAAGCAACGCATTCCTTTTACCCCTGAAAACCTACAATCCCTATTCCAATCTGAACAGTATCAGCAAGGCACTTTCAAGAGAGCAAGTGACTATTGGGTTCCCCTGCTTGGGCTATTTACAGGCGCAAGATTGGCTGAACTGGTTCAGTTGTACGTCAGTGACATATACAAGATGAACGATGTTTGGGTAATTGACATAAATGATAATGACGATAAGGAACTGAAAAGTGAGGAAGGCTCCCCACGCATAATACCCATACACCCTTACCTTATTGAATTGGGCTTTATCAAATATGTAAAGCACCAAGAAAAGAACAGAGTAGTAAAACTATTTCCATGTGAAAACCGCAATACCAGAGGCAAGTTTGGCGCATTCTCTAACAGGTTCCAGAACTATCGTAAGAAGGTTGATGTTGTTCCAGCCAATGATAAAACAATGCTGGATTTCCACTCATTCAGGCACTTAGTTAGAACATCACTGAAAGATAAATCCATAGCAGAGGATTTGATTGATGACATTATTGGGCATTCATCAAGCAACCGTTCTATTGGAAATAGCATCTACACCCATACCCAATTGATAAAACAGAAGCATAACGCAATCAGCAAATTGCGCTATGACATAGACTTATCAAAATTGGAGAACTGGAAGAACTGCCTATTTATCAGGCAACCATTCAGGGAGAAAGCAACAGCAAATCTACGGAAGCAATAAAAAGAAACCCACAACACCAGCAGATAACAAAGATAGAATTTCGGTGTTGTGGGTTCCAGATTTACCAGCACTGGATGCGGAAATATCCAGCACCAGCAAAACTCTTTACAGAAAAATACTCTTTACCCGTTCCCAATCACGCTGAACATCACTTTTTTTAGAAGTGCGATTAGATTTAGCCTCACTGACTAATTGTTCTATTTCTTGTTCAGCGGATATATCCTCTATGATACTTTCAATGTATCGCTTGCTACGTTCATTTTTGGTTTTACAAATTGACTGAACTTTCTTGATTACATCATCACCGGATTGCTTGATAAGCATATCCACAACATTCCGTTCAGCAGGTTCCAGATTGTCAAAAACATACCGTTCCTGTTCGCTGGTAAAGTTCATACTATGCATTTCAACGAAATTGGCTAAACGCTGAAGTTCTCCAGCAGTCAGTTTCATATACCATTCAGCAGAACCGGGAATTGCTTTCAATCGCTTTTCAACCTCAGCGAACAAAGCAGGGTTATTCTGTTTCAACTCTGATACGATTTTTATAGTCATTTTCTTTTCCACCACCTTTTATTTTTATTCTGTTCCTGTATATCACCAGCCAACCGCTGAATGATTCGCTTGCACTTCTGATTAAGCATTCTCACTTTCTGCTTTAACTCTGGATTACCAACATCTTTTGAGATTGAAAGCATCAACTGATATTCAGCAGGAGTGAACCTATCAATCATGCTTTCATAGTAATCATCAGGGGTAATCCCAACTGATTGAAGAAACAGAATGTAATCTTTGTATTCGGAATAGGTGTACCTTGAAACCAAAGCACCAGAATAGATTCTCTGGTTCAACTGTTTCAGTACATCATTCCTGATTTCTGGATTCAGCGATTCAATAGCAGAAATCATTCAGCCAACAACCCTTGTTCAATACGCTTGATGATTCTCAACATCAAATCACGAATTTTTGCGTTACCTGCATAGGAACCAAGCAATTGACGTTTCAACCATTTGCGGGATTCTTCGAGCCGATGTTCAGCAGTTGTTGAATCGTCGCGGAAGTTCTTAACCTCATTTATAAACAGTTCTACCGTTTCATCAATGCGGCTTGACTGATTGCGGTAATGCTCATTAACAGCATCCAAGATGCCTTTCATATCATCCATATTGATATTCACCACTACAGTTGTGCTAAAGCATCATCAATCAATGCAACATCACCAGCAGAAAGCAAAGGAATAGTTTGCTTGGCATTGGTAAGAACCTGAATCAATCTCCCATTAAGTTGTGTACCATCGTAGGAAGTCATAGCCGCAATCAAAGCAGCACCATCAGCAGGGTTTGTACCAAGAATGGATTTCAGTTCATTGGTAGCATCAGCAACACCACCAGCAGTTAAAGTAGTCATATGTTTATCCTCTTTGTTGATTAGAAATAGGCATACAACTATTTAGTCATTCTGATTCGCTGTGATTCAGAAACAGGGATTGAATCTCTGGTTTTTAGGATTCCAGCCAGTACACCAGCCAAACAAACCCCACAGACTCACCAGAACCACCTGAAACAGCGATTTCCTCACCAGATAGGCAAGGGTGAATCTCTGGTGCTGAAAGCCGCATATAGAGGTTCAATTCCTCACTGGTACAATAGATTGCCAAAAACAGAAGGTTATTGATTTTGAGGCTAAAACCAGCCTGTAAAATCAACAACTTGCAGAGGGTGAAATCAGGATATTGAAAAAGTGTATTAACTGGTGCTTTGGTATGGGTAAAACCTGAATTATTGACAATAGAATGCCATATTTTTGATTTCCCTTTACAAATCAAATAGATAAAAACGCTTGACATTCAGAGTAAAAAAGTGCTTGACAAGTGCCTATCTGGTGTGTATAATCAGGCATGTAGCCGCTTCAGGGAATATTATAAGTATTAATAAGATAATATGGATTTTGATTAGAAGGTTCCTACGGAACAAACCAGCCAAAGGCTGGTTTTCTCTAATCCCGTTTTCCTCACCTGCTTCTTGAAAAGGCTAAAATCAGCCAGATTTTGCTATTTGGTTTCCTCAGCACTAGAAGAATTGTATTACACCCAAAACAGGGGGTTGCTTTGTTTCAGCACCAGATAGAACCTGTAACCAATACCGTTCAGTAATGTTCTGGCAAAAGAAAAGGCTGATAAGGTGAATCAATCCTTACCAGCCTTTATAGTTTCAACATCCGTGTTATGACTGTCCGAAACAGAAAGCCAATACGTTAAAAAATATACATTAATTTTTAGGAGAACCGAAGCGAAGAACACAAACGGTTCATTACTATTTAGCATCAAACATTCTTCATAATTTGCCCAAGTTCATCAGGGTTGGTATCCACATATTCCATAGTGGTGCTGATACTCTCATGCCCCGCAATCACCTTAACCTTGTTCAGCGATATACCTTGATTCACCAGTTTGGTAATCAGTGTTCTTCTACCTGAATGGCTCGAACAGTCCTCAAATCCCCTACCAGCCTTATCAAACAGGTTCTTCAACAGTTTCACCATTGTATTTGCAGTGAAGAACGAGCCTTTCTGGGAACGGAACAGGGGTGAACCTGCATTGAACAAGGAACCGTCATTCTCTTTGCGGTAATCAACCCACTCTTGAAGAACCTTTCTCACCTTGGGATTGCTCAGAGGAACCATCCTGTGCTTTTCGCCTTTGGTGTAAGCCTGTAACAGTTGAAGTTCATCCTTGATGGTTCCATCTGTTTCCAGCACATCATTCAGTACCAGAGAAGCGATTTCCTTGCTTCTCAACCCGCACTTGAACGATAGGAACAGAATGGCTTTGTTCCTCAGTCCGTGATTACCGTTTTCAACATGCTTTATCAGTTGGTTGAACTTTGTATCAGTCAATGTTGCTGCTTTCTTGCTCATTTTTATTCCCTCAAAACATCATTATTCAGTAGATATTGAAGATTTTATGACATTTTAGAGAGAAAGCAAGGCTAAAACACGCTGGAAACCCCTTGAAATAGGGAAATGTCACATTTTCTACCTTTTATGACATTCAAGGGGTTCATTACCAAACTTCATTTTTATAAATACAAATGAGTAGTAATAAACCAACCCCTAACCAGAGGATTTAGACAGTGATTGAAGGCAAATACCGTGAATTGAAGGTTCTTAGAAGTTTCAGGATGTTCCCAAGTCATTTACGGGCATTGAAACAGATAGCCGCTGATAGGAACGTACCATTACAGAGAGTGCTTGAAGAAGCAATTGATACTTACCTGCATAGGCAGCACCAGAAAGCCGCTTAACAGCCATTAAAAAGCCTCTACACCCTTGCGGAAAGGTGTAGAGGCAACAAGGAATCCCAATGAAAAACATAAAAACATTGGAGTGAATAGCAAGGGTGCAAGTCGGTTGATTGGCAACACCCTTTTTACTATCTGGTAGTATTTATACACGGTTAAATATGGATGATTGATAATACCGAATGATTATCTATCTGCCATTGAAAAATACAATGAACTTTTTTCATTTTTTACCCCGCTACTTGTATAAATAGTTATAACTGAAGTAAAAACACAATCGCTTCTTTCAGTTGAAGCATTGATACGGTTAGCACCTGTAGATTCTGCCAAGTTTAACTTGTTGCCGATGGTAACAGGATACCGCTCCTACATTATGAAGTTGCCAAAGTAAGATAGGGGCAACGAAACACTATTGAAGTGTTGCTATAAATTTCTTACAGGATGGATTAACCAAAATCCGTGTTCCTTGAAAGTCGGTTGGATGGCTACAAGGAATTCCCGTTGTGCTTAATTGCGTAATCAGTGGGTAAAAGGAGATAGGACAACCCCCCTTACCAGTTGAAAGGCTGGTTCCACTATTCAACTATGTTCTATGGCTCCGTCCATCAGGAATGTATCTTTTTGACTTGCTAATCTCTATGGGGTTGGTACGTCTAAAAGATGCTGAACATATTTGCTCTGGTAGGGTAAATATGTTCTCTCACCATCCATCAGGATTAAACAAAGATTATTAAATCTTGCTTACGCAAGTTCGGCTGTTCCAGCCTCACAATTCAATCTTGTTTAATCTGGTTCTTGAAGATTGTTAATCAACAATAACCATCTACATAGCAACCCGTAGGAAAGCGTGTAAGCGTAGCGCACACGCTTTGAACCCATAACCATTAGTCAAACTGGTTCTACAGCCCCCTAAATAATACCAACAACGAGGAATAAACCTATGCTTTCACATTCATTTTTCAGAACCATCAATAAACTACTACCAAGCAACATCAAGGATGAAAATGTTGAAGTGCTTGAAATCCCAAAGAACAAGGCAGCATCCAAGCAAAATGAAATCCGTGATTTCGTAAAGCGAAATCAGAAAACCGTATTGATTGGCGTGAAATAAGGATTACCAGTTGAACAACCCACAGGATTACTTGACACCATCAGGCAAGTTGAAACGGTTTCAACGTAGCAATTACCAGATTGAATATGACGCCCGTTTCAACATTGCTTGTAATAGTGAAACCAAAACTCGTTTCAAGGCTTGCTGTTCATATCTTGATATGACTGAACAGGATACTTTGGATTTAATTTTGAAGGACTATATTCAGCGGGTTGTTGAATTCGCTGGTGAAAACTGTAATCCAGAATTGGACTTGGCTTTTATGGATGCGGGTAAGATGGTTCAGGAACCGCAACAGCAACCATCACCACTTTCCTGAATAGGTGGGCAAGGCACAGTGCCATAGGAACAGAATACGCAACAATCACCTTTCTTTGGTTTCACCTACATTGAAAGAATGATTAGCCGCACCAAAGTTGTAATGAAGGGTGCTTTTCACATTCAGGTGTTTAGTTGTGGATATGGTATTAGAAAAATCCCTTGCCATAACGAATACAGGATTAGAACCAGCAAGTTCCTTTGCGAAAGGAATAGTATCTTTCAGGTTCTTATTTACATCCCGTAATTGAATAGGTTTCTTTGGATTAGGCAGTTTGTCATCCAGCAGAGATAAATCACCATGCCATAAAGCAGAATACAATCTGCCTTGTGTGGTACGGATAAATTGCGGGATTACTCGTTCCTTGTGATTTACCAACTCAAAGAAAACCTCACTATCCCAATTCTTATTGAACACAGAACCAGAGATTTCCCTTGAACCAGTAGAACCCCTTGCGGGTTCCCTTACCTGTATGTGGTAGTGGATATGCTTTTTAGCATCCCCCCAATCGCCACCATACGCTTTCTGCGTATCGTAGAGAGTATCCCCCTCCTCAAACTGGCAAGCAGCAAGAGCATCAGCAAACGCTTTGGGCATTGCCCAAGAGAAACCGTTGAAGAAATCCATTCTTATGTCCGTTGTTTTTAGAGGGTTATAGATTACCAGAAAACGAAGTGTCCCATCTGTTTCCAGCACACCAGCATACAGGAACATCTATTGAGAACCGTTCTCAACAATCACGCTTGAAGTGTGTCACACAGGTGTGTGACACTAACGAAATCGGAGAGAAATAACCCGTTGAAACAATTAGATACAGAACATTGGTGCCAAGTCCTCTCCTCGGCACCATAAATCCAATTTTCTAGAAATCAATCGCTTAGACAAGCCTAATTAACTGCGTATTAAAGCGTTAATTGTCGCTAATCTTACCCTTCTTTCCTAAACTTTAATTCGCAATTGCCCTACTACTTTAGTTCTCTACGGGCTGCTAAAAGCTGCAAATGGAGTCATGAACAACTCCCCCGATTTTGCGAATATCTAGTTCAGAGCTCACCCGCTCGATGCGTCTCTAAACCCTGGTCGCCATTTCTCACTTTTAGATGTCACGAATATCGCTTAAGTATTGTTTCCAAGCCTTAGAACCAACAACAGAATCTAAAAACGGCGGTACCAATCAACGTTCCCAAGGCATAACCGAACACGCCCACCAGCACTCCTGGCATGACCAAGTCCTTCCAACCCTTGGCCACCGCCAGGGCCGGCGCCGTTGTCGCGCCCAACACCGCGGCATTGGAAGCGGTAATCAGCTCCGGTAGCGAGAATCCGAATAACGCCCCTAAACCGAAGGTTATCAAAGCATGAACGAACAACAGTATCAGCACCAACAAAACCAGTAAAGGGGCGATCTCGACCATCGCCATAACATCGGCGCCGGCGGCGATCGCCGCGAAAAAAACGAACGCCAACGGAATCGCCAGTTCGTATCCGCCATGCAGTTTTGCCATCTGCCGAGGAAACAGTGTCGCCGGCAACAGTGTTAACACGGTAATCAAGGCATAGCGCCAATCAGGCGCATGCAGCCACTCCGCCAAAGCGTCCGCTGTAGCCACGATCAATAACGCCAGCGCCAACGAAGCGGCCAAGGCTTCCGGACTACTCGAATGTTCCGGCCCATGCTCTCTTTCCGAATTATCGTGGTCTCTGGGCTGAAACCGGTTTGCCAGCCAGCGCCATCCCGGCAGCATGGCCAACAGGACCAAATACAAGGCGCTGAATAGATTGTCCGTCGCCGTCGCGGCGGCAAAGAACGAAGCGTCCTCGCGCAGGCCGGTAATCTCACCGAGCGCGGCATAGTTCACCGAACCGCCGATATAAGTCGACGAGAACAGTCCGGCAATCGCCGGTTCGCGCAAGGAAGGATCGATCGTCGCGCCGTTGGCCAGATTGGTCAGATCCAACAAAGTTATGGCGACGATCACGCCGCCGACCGTGCCGACGCAGGCTAGCAAAAAAGCCATAGTCGTCCTTGTGATTTCGAAAAAGATACGGCGCAGATCGGCCTTGAACAGAAACAAAGGTATCAAGACCGGAACGAAGTAAGAAAAAACGAAATCGTAGGCCGGCGCTTGATGAGGAAGCAAACCGGCATTTGCCGCGACAATCGCGCTGAGAATCACGACGACCGTGCCGGTCAGCTGAGCGCCCAGGCGCGTTCGCTCAGCCAGGAAGCCCAGGGCGGCGATCGAGAAAAGAACCGCCATGATCGCGATGTGATTGTCTGCTGCGATGAATGTAATCGACATGCTCCGGATTCTAAGCCCCTAAGATAAAAAGCTTAATGATTAGAAAACATGAACTGAACCGATAAAGCCTATCGATACCTTACATTATCATGGCTAGGCTTTTGCCAATTCACGGGGTATGGAATGCAAATCAATGCCCTTTTTCCGCTTTCATCCCGGCAAATTCCATTAGCATCTTCAACTCATCGGCGGTGAGTTCGTAGAAAGAATGCGGTTTGATTCGTTCCGGAAGCATGGCCGGCCCATAGCGGACACGCTTCAAACGGCTGACCTTGACGCTTTGCGATTCCCATAGCCTTCTAACCAGACGGTTGCGCCCTTCCTTGACCACAACATGAAACCATTTATTGGCGCCCTCGCCAGCATAAAACCGGATGTCGTCGAAATGCGCCTCGCCATCTTCCAACTCGACACCGGTTTTAAGGCGCTCGAGCATGTCGTCGCTGACTTCGCCAAGAATGCGCACGGCGTATTCCCGTTCGATTTCGGTGGAAGGGTGCATCAACAAATTGGCCAATTCGCCGTTATTGGTCACCAACAACAACCCGGAGGTGTTGATATCGAGACGCCCGACGGCGATCCAGCGCCCGACCGTCAATCGCGGCAATTGGGTGAAGACCACGGGGCGGCCCTCGGGATCGCGGCGGGAAACCACTTCCCCGACAGGTTTATGGTAAACCAGGACCCGAGTGGGCTGTTCGGTATATTTTTCCCATTTGACGACCCTCCCGTTCAACAGCAGATGATCACCTTCCCTCAAACGATAGCCATGAGTGACCTTTTCACCATTGACGGTAAACCGGCCTTCTTCGATCCAGCGTTCGATTTCGCGCCTCGAGCCCATGCCGCCGCGCGCCAACACCTTTTGGATGCGTTCGCCCGCATCAATTCTGCCTTTGTTAGTGGATGGTGTTGTTCTCGGGCGGGCTGATGTCGGCTTCTGCCTTGGAGAACGCTTCATCTGAGGTTGTTTCTGATTCTTTGTTTTCGGCTTCGGCCGTTGCTTCTTGTTTCTCACGTTCGGTTGGTTCTGTTGCTGCAAGGGGTTCGCCGTCCTGTTCGGAATCCCTGATTTCTTCCATGGTCGGCAGTTCATCTAATGACGATAAATTAAAATAATCCAGAAATTGTTTAGTGGTGCCGTACAAGGCCGGCCGGCCCGGAACTTCCTTGTGGGCAATGACGCGAATCCATTCCCTATCCAGTAAAGTTCTAACGATCTGAGAACTCACGCTGACACCGCGTATGTCCTCGATTTCGCCACGCGTAACCGGCTGCCGGTAGGCAATGATGGAAAGGGTTTCCAATAGCGCGCGTGAGTATTTCGGCGGTTTTTCCTCGAATAATCTGGAAATCCAGGGCGCCATCCCTTCCTTGACCTGAAAACGGTAACCGCTGGCCAGTTTTTTCAACCCCACCGGCCTATCGCTGTAATCTTCCATGATCGAATCGATCGCCGCCTGAATGTCCTTAAGGTCCGGTTGTTCCAATTCAGGAAAAACGTGTTGTATTTGCGTGACCGTCATGGTCCTATTGGCTGCAAATAAAATCGCTTCGACAATGCGCTTGGTGTTCACATCAAACTCTATCGGATTATTTTCGTGTTGCTCGTGCGGTTCCGGTTCGCTTTCCTGGATAGTGGCCGGTTCGGAGGACGGCTGACTGTTTTGTTGAACTACTGGCAGCGGTGTTTTTTTCTTTGGTTTCGGTTTGGGTTTCGGCCGGACGACGGCACTAACCTCAGGCTTGGGCTCTGCGTTGGATTCGGATGTCCTCGCAGGGACCGGATTGGAGGATATCGATGAGTCCTTCCTTGCTGAGTTCGAGGATGGCAAGAAACGAGACAACCACCCCGCTTTTTCCTTCGTGCCGGCTAAATAACGCTGAGAAAGGGAGGCTATCTGGCCGGTTAAGTTTTTCCAAAATGGCTGCCATTCGTTCACGGACTGATAAAGGCTCCTTGGTGATTTGATGGTGGCTGAGTTGTTCTGCTCTCTTGAGCACGTCTTGAAATGCCAGCAGCATTTCTTTTAATTGTACATCCGGTAAGACTTGCCGCACACTGATCGTCGATACATCGACGGCCGCATCAAACACATCCCGTTCGTTTCTGGGCAATTGATCGATTTGTTCCGCTACCTTTTTGATCGCTTCGTATTCCTGCAATTTACGGATCAAATAGGCGCGCGGATCGTCCTCCTCGTCTTCTTCCTCCGCCTGCCTGGGCAGCAACATTCTGGATTTTATTTCCGCCAATAATGCCGCCATGACCAAGTATTCCGCCGCCAACTCCAAACGCAAGGCGTCCATCATCTCGATATAGCGAATATATTGCTGCGTAATTTGGGCAATCGGAATATTGAGGATATCCATATTCTGTTTCCGAATCAAATATAGCAACAAATCCAGCGGCCCTTCGAAGGCATCCAGAAACACTTCCAGGGCATCGGGTGGAATGTAGAGATCCTCCGGCATGTCCTGATAGGGCATGCCCAAAACCTTGGCGAAAGGTTGCGGCTGTTCCGGCGTTTCCAGTTGTTGTTCAGTCAAGGCTACAGGCTTTTATTGCAAACTAAAGGCCAGCCAGGGCAAAAAATATCTGCTGGGCATAATACATCGGATAGGCAAGAATCATCCCCAAGCCCCCCGTCATTAGCAAAATCAACAGAATGAAAAAACCGTAACGTTCCAAACGGTTGTATTGCCAGGCCATCCTGTGGGAAAGAAATGCCGTGATAATGCGACTACCATCCAACGGCGGTATCGGTAGCAAGTTAATCAAGGCCAGTACCAGATTGATGGAAATACCGGCAATTCCCATGTAAATAAACGGAAGCGAGATAAATTCAACGTTTAACAACACCCCACACCTGGCCAGCAATGCCCATCCTATCGCCATAATCAGATTGGCCATCGGCCCAGCCAGCGCCACGAAAGCCATATCCTTGCGGGGGTTCTTGAAATAGCGGGGATCGACCGGCACCGGCTTGGCCCAGCCGAAAATGAACCCGGTGAACGTCAACAACAACAATCCCGGAATGACGATGGTGCCGAGCCAATCGATATGTTTAAGCGGATTCAGCGTCAACCTGCCTTGATAATAGGCCGTCTTGTCGCCAAATTGTTTCGCCACCCAACCGTGCGCGACCTCGTGCACGGTAATGGCGAAAATGACCGGTAAAATCCATACGACGATACGCTGGATCAAAGTAAGTTCATTCATCATAAGCTGATTTCCGGTGATGGTTAATCCAGCATTGGCGCCTGGCCGATACCCTGCCTGACGATTTCGAGCTGATTATTATCGCAGGCGATGATAGTCGTATCCTGGCTTTCGATAATGCCGGCATCGATGATCAAATCCACTTCCTTTTCCAAACGATCTCGAATTTCATAGGGATCGGTCATCGCGTCAGTCTTGCCCGGTAAGGACATGGTCGCGGTGATCAACGGCTCCCCCAATTCCTCTAATAACAACAAGGCGGTTTTATTATCGGGAACGCGAATACCGATGGTTTTCTTTCTCGGGTGCTGCAGGCGTCGCGGCACTTCTTTCGTTGCATCGAGAATAAACGTAAACGGCCCGGGCGTCAGGGTTTTGATCAAGCGGAATGCGTCGTTGCCAATCTTGGTGAAGTTGGAGACTTGGACTAAATCCTTGCAGGCCAACGTGAAATTATGTTTATCATCCAAACGACGAATACGCTTGATTCTATCCAACGCTTGCTTGTCGCCGATATGACAGGCAATGGCGTAGGAAGAGTCGGTTGGATAGACGATTACCCCACCTTGACGAATAATCTCAACCGTCTGATTGATTAATCGCAATTGCGGATTATCCGGATGTATTGCAAAAAACTGCGCCATGGTCGTCATTCAGAATTTAAAGCGTTTATTGTAACCTATCTTTCCGATTCTTTTTTCGCAACTTTATCGCGCAAATAAACCGGCATGGCCTGTTCCACCGCCACGGCTTCGCCATTAACATAGCCGTCGGCGCCCAGTTGAACGATCGCCGCCGCCCTGGGCAGCTTTTCCGCCTCCGTCGTTAGCAACAAAGAGCCCAAACGATTGGCCAGCTCCGCGCGATACACAGCCCATCCGGAACCGACGCCGGCGCCGGCGATTTCCGGGAAAGTCACCTTTACCGCGGGCGTCACCGCCTCCTGGCCCAGCAAACGGGCAAAACCTTGCTGGTCTTTCTGATAGACGCCCCAGAATATCTCTCCCATGCGCGCATCCATCGCGGTAAAAGAAATATTGATGGGATTATCGTTAAAAAAATCCTGGGCGATGGCCGCCAGCGTCGAGACCGGAACGACGGGCAAATCGGCGCCGAAGGCGATACCCTGAACGATGCCGGTGGCGATTCTGACGCCGGTAAAGGACCCCGGCCCGCAGCTGAACGCCAATGCATTTAATTGTTGCGGCAATAATTGCGCTTCGCTCATCAATTCGTCGATCATCGGCAAAATCAATTTGGTATGTTCGCGCGGCGCCAGAGCGAATTTTTCCCGTATTTCACCGTCGACATACAAAGCCGCCGAACAGGCCTCGGTCGACGTTTCCACTGCTAATAATTTCAAGCTTGCACCTTTGTTTGAAAAAATTGCCGCACCTCGGCAATATCCCGCGTCCGGCGCATGGCCGGCACGCTATCCAGAAACATTTGCCCATAAGCGCGTTTCAACAAACGGGGGTCGCACACCATCAACACGCCCCTGTCGTCGAAATCACGGATCAGACGACCGACTCCCTGACGCAGCGCGATCACGGCCGCCGGCAATTGAAACTCGAAAAAAGGGTTTCGCCCCTGCTGTTCCATCGCGTTCAATCGCGCCTTCAATACCGGGTCGCCGGGGGAAGCGAACGGCAGCTTGTCGATGATGACGCAGGACAGGCTGTCGCCGCGCACGTCGACCCCTTCCCAGAAGCTGGAAGTCGCTAACAAGACGGCGTTTCCCTTTTGTTTAAACTCTTCTAACAAAGCGGATTTGGAACCCTTCCCCTGCACCAGTAGCGGATATTCCAACCTGTCCTCCAATAATTCGGCCGCACGCTTCAAGGCGCGATGACTGGTAAAGAGAAAAAACGCCCGGCCTCGACTGGCCTGCAACACCGGCACCGCAAATTCGATGATCTTGTCGGTAAAATCGGGTTCGGCGGGTTTAGGTAAGCCCCGCGGATGATAAAACAACGATTGATTCGGATAATCGAACGGGCTCTCCCAAGACCTGGTGTCGGCCTCGTACAAACCGAGGTTTTTGCTGAAATGGACAAAGTTATTGGCGACGCTCAGCGTGGCGGACGTGAAGATCCAGGTCGCTTGATGATGCTGCATGAACGATTTGAATTCTTTGGCGATATCCAACGGGGTCCGGCTCAGCGTAAAGGTCTTGCTGTGCGTTTCATACCACTTGATCCATTCGCCATGCCTATCGTTAATGATGCTGTCCAGCTGTGCTTCGTAAGCTTCCGCCCGCTCGAAGCAGGACTCCAACCCCTTACTGCGCACCGAGGCGATTTCTAACTGATCGGTCAAGCGTTGCAGCTGTTCATGCAATGTATTCAATGCCCCGGAGATTTTCGGATTGTCTTCGATCTCCTTCCATTCGCCGCGGCGCAGTTCGAGTCCGAAAGCCAAACGCAAATCCTTGACATCGAATTGCAGATCCTCGCAGGCTTGGCGTAGCTCCGGCATATCCTTGGCATCGCTGAGATATTCGTTCAGGGTATCGGTGGCTAGATCGTTCAGTTGCTTGGCGCTCAAGGTTACGCCGAGAAAATTGGAGGCGATTTCGGCCAATTGATGGGCCTCGTCGATAATCACCACCTCGACAGTCGGCAATAACTCGCCGAAACCGGTTTCCCGTATCGACCAATCGGCACACAGTAAATGATGATTGACGACGATGACATCCGATTCCTGCGCTCTTTTACGCGCCTTAACCAGAAAACAATCGGCATAATCGGGGCAATCCTGGCCCAGGCAATTATCCACCGTCGAGGTCGCATTAAACCATACCGGGTCCCCCTCCTTGACGTCACTGATTTCGGAAATATCGCCGACTTTGGTGCGTTTCGCCCAGGCATCGATTTTGGCCAACGCCTGCGCATCCTCCTTGTTGTGGCCAAATGAAGAATTGAGCGACACATCCAGACGGTAACTACACAAATAATTGGCCCGGCCTTTCAGTAAGGCGGCTTTGAACGGCGTGGTTTTCAACGCCTTGCGGATCAACGGCAAATCCTTGTTGAACAATTGATCCTGAAGATTCTTGGTGCCGGTCGAAATAATGACTTTTTTGCCGGACAGAATCGCGGGTATCAAATAGGCAAAGGTTTTACCCGTACCCGTGCCCGCCTCGGCGATTAAATTCCGTTCTTCGGCGATCGCCCGCCGGATGGCTTCGGCCATGTCTATCTGGGCCGCTCGCGGCCTGTATCCGGAAATGACGGCAGCTAACGCGCCATCATCGCCGAATATTGTGTCGAGTTCAGTCACTGCATGCGGTAAACATCAAAATCGGAGTAGCCTACCACGACAGATTTTTTGGTCAAGGATTGCCGAAGCTTTGCGCTTTAATTTGCGCCTCCTTGGCGCCTTGATAATTTTGCTGCCGCCTGCGCGCTTCGCAGATCAACAACCAGCTTTTTCTTTTCAATGCGCCATCGCCGGCCGCGAGTAGCGCCGCTTTTTTCGCCAAATCTTCGGCGAGTCGCGGTTTTTCTTGCTTAAGTCGCAATGCGGCCAATTTATAGGTCAAGGTTGGATTCCTCGGATCGATGCGCAATGCGCGTTCCAACACCGCAACCGCGGAATCCAAATCGCCGGCCCGCTGGTTGCGGTCAGATTCGCTCATCAGCGCAATCACGGCAGGCGACTGAGGGCGAGGCGGAACGGAAACGTTTTCTTTGGGAAGCGGCTCTAGTTCCTGAGTTCCAAGATCCTGCGACGTTGCCGAAGGGGAAGAACCGGGTTGCGATAAGCTTGTATCAGGATAAGTACGCGCCAATTCGTCTTCATAAGGATTGGTGACTTGCCCGCCATAAACCGGTGCAGGCGGCTGATAACCATAAAATTCACTGCAGCCCACCTGCAGAATGAGAAATGGCATAGCTGTGACGAGTTTGTATATTTTCATTCGAATAAAAACTAAACAACCACCCGCTCAAGCGGGTGGGTTCCAATAACGGACTGAAAGTCCGGATACGCGTCGACTAAACGACGCGTCTTAGTCGGGCTCCATCTTGAAATTATCGTTTGGATTAGGTTCAAAGTGATGCTCCAAATATTGCTTTATCATCTCATCAGTCATTTGCCCCACTGTGGCGCAAAAATAACCGCGGGCCCAAAAATGTCGACCCCAATATCGCTTTTTCAAGTGCGGGAACTCTTCGAACAGATAGCTCGAAGTTCGTCCCTTGATTCGCCTCATGATTTCGCTTGGGGCCATAGTCGGCGGCGCACTCACCAAAATGTGCACATGATCTTTGCTCACGACACCTTTGATAATCCGTATCTCAAAGGCTTCGCATGTCTGCCGCACCAAGTCTCTCACTCGTTCGGCTATTTCATCCTTCAGCACTTTATAACGATACTTCGTAACCCAAACAAAATGATACTCAATTTGGTAAACCGTATGGCTGCCGTATCTATAGTCCATCGCCACCTCCTTGGGCAAATTATCGCAGCTAAAGCTGACCGGCTAAAGCCGGTGGTTTAAACCTTATGATGGATACTAAACAACCACCCGCTCAAGCGGGTGGGTTCCAATAACGGACTGAAAGTCCGGATACGCGTCGACTAAACGACGCGTCTTAGTCGGGCTCCATCTTGAAATTATCGTTTGGATTAGGTTCAAAGTGATGCTCCAAATATTGCTTTATCATCTCATCAGTCATTTGCCCCACTGTGGCGCAAAAATAACCGCGGGCTCAAAAATGTCGACCCCAATATCGCTTTTTCAAGTGCGGGAACTCTTCGAACAGATAGCTCGAAGTTCGTCCCTTGATTCGCCTCATGATTTCGCTTGGGGCCATAGTCGGCGGCGCACTCACCAAAATGTGCACATGATCTTTGCTCACGACACCTTTGATAATCCGTATCTCAAAGGCTTCGCATGTCTGCCGCACCAAGTCTCTCACTCGTTCGGCTATTTCATCCTTCAGCACTTTATAACGATACTTCGTAACCCAAACAAAATGATACTCAATTTGGTAAACCGTATGGCTGCCGTATCTATAGTCCATCGCCACCTCCTTGGGCAAATTATCGCAGCTAAAGCTGACCGGCTAAAGCCGGTGGTTTAAACCTTATGATGGATAATTAAGGGAATGCAACCGCCTTCCTCTATACACAAGCAACAAATCTATAAAGCCTTTCCTAGTCTTGCCGCATGGCGCTCCCGATTTTCCATTCTTTTCTGTTCGCTTTTACGCAACAAGACATAAATCGCCGCGCTACCGCCATGATGTTTTAAGGCGGTGTGGAATACCTGGACTGTTTTCAATTCAGGCAACCATTGCGCTAAATAGCTTTTCAATAAGATCCCGCTGCCGCCGTGACCGAAAAAAATCAAGACACTGCGAATATTCATTTCTTCGCAATCATCGACAAACTGCATCAGTTCGCCACGCGCCTGTTGTGGAGTTTTGCGATTTAGATTCAACGTAGCTTCCTGGGGATATTTGCCGGTGCGTAAATTCTTGCTCACACCGATCTGAATGCCGTCACGTTTAAAACTCAACCAGTCATCCGCGGACAGTTTTTTTCTAAGCACCAACGACAAAGGATATCTTTCCTCCCGCCCCTCGATTTCAGCTTTTTCCCGCCTGTATTGCAAACCCGGCTCATCGCTCAAAGGCTGTTTCAATAATACCCTATCAGCCGTGACCATTGGCTTAACATCCGCCATTTCTTTGGCAAACAAATCCGCTTCATGATTCGACATTGAGGTTTTCATGGCACTCACGCTGACAGCTAACAAAGAAAATATTAAACAAGACAGCAAATAACCCTGGCAAGTTTCCAAGCTTAATCAGTTATTTTTTATCCGGTTTTAGCAAAGAGAGAGCGATTTCACATTTCCCGTAAAACGATTGGCAATTTGTACCAAAGTACAATAGCTTTTTCCATGAACCAACGTTAATTTGGAACCGAAACTTTATTAAAGTGACCGGAGATATAACATGAACGAAGCGAACCACAATGACATCGATTATGAGCACATGGACGATCTTCCGCTAGCGGATCACATTGAATGGAGCGAATACCCCGAAGAAGAAATTATGACTTACGATTTCGATTTTGATTCAGATGATTTTCTTACCGCTTAAAGCAACGGCATTTGCACCGTAATAGTTGCCTGCAACCTAACCACCGCCACGCGGAACCATCAATTAACGAAGCAAATTTACTGTGCAATGCCAATCAAGTCACCAAGGCAGCGACGTTCCGTCGTATTTCAAAAAACTGCCGGTTGCGGACAACGAAAAACCATCGATTTGCTGAATCATGCCGGCAACGCTGGTTTCGGCATCGATTAAAGCGTTAGCCCCTCCCATGTCGGTTTTCACCCAGCCAGGGTGAAAGATCAAGACGCCAATCCCCGAACTTCCCAAATCCACTGCCAAGGATTTCATCGCCGCATTCAAGGCTGCCTTACTGGAACGGTACAGAATACTACCGCCGCTCGAATTATCGGCGATACTACCCATCTGGCTACTGACGGCGGCGATTAATGGCTTGTTAGCACGCTGCAGATGAGAAGTAAATGCTTCCGCAACCTTCACCACCCCCAGCACGTTGGTTTCCAGGGTGTTGCGCCAGGCCTCATAATTCAAATTTCCGAAGCCATGACGACTGGAATCGCCATAAACTCCGGTATTGGCGATCAAAACATCAATCGGCACATCAGACAATTGATTTGCCAACTGATCTATATCGGTATGATGGGTGACATCCATTTTATGAACATGAACCCGTGAATTTTGCTCGGCGAGTTTGTTCAATTGCCGCGCCTGCTCGGGGTGCCGGCAACAAGCCAGCACGGTCCACCCCGCTTGGGCATATTGTCTGCAAAACTCCAAACCCAACCCGCGATTTGCGCCGGTAATTAACACTGTACTCATCTTTCCTCCCTTATCTCAACGAACATAGCCATAGTATCTATTATAACTGCGGGTGATTAAATTAGGCTTTAGTCCGGAAAAGGGGCGTGCCGAAGGAGCCGTTAGATTGAGCCTGGTTTAGTAAAAAGCATCCTTTATCCATAAGCCCTTCATTCCGGCAGGGAATGCCGGTATCCAGGCGACAGGGATGTTTTGAGAGCATCCTCCCTAGCATTAAATTCCCTACTTCCGGCGGGCATGACAACATTTGTGTAAAAAAGATAAGAAAGAGGATGAATTACGTTACCTCCTGCATAGCCGAGAGTTTATTGAGTTACGCCATCAAAGGCCTCTTTTTTTGCGGCCAAACCACATATCCGGCTTAAATGCTCGAAATATTCATCCTGCTCTCTTGATGCCGGATATAATCTCGCTTATAACGATTTCATCCAATTCAACTGTCGGAACAAAATAGGCTCGTAGACCGCATGAAGCTTAGCGGAATGCGGGACCTGGGAACCACGCAATTCCCGGATTCCGCTACGCTGCATCCAGGCTACCAACTATCGCGGAAAACCTATAAGAGTCTTCCCGGCATAGCCGGGGGATTTACCCAATGATTAAATACTCAATTAACGTGATTATTCCTTTGGTTTAGCAGAATCGAATTATAGATATTCTGGAAAACCAAATAACAAACCGGACCTAAAGCCGCATAGTGACTAACGTATTCCAAAGCCACCCAGGCCATGAAAAGGGTGTTTTTTTGTCCTAAAGCCTGGCTCGCTTCGACAGCGTACCGTTTTCCGCCTAAGTAGCGCCCCAATAAAAAATTGAAACCGCACATCACCAACGAGACCAAGGCAATCTCGCCAAATAATCTAAATGAAGTGGCATGGCCGAACAAATAAGCCGATGCCTTTGAAGTCGCCAAGTATAAAACGGCCATCCAAATCAAAAAAGGAAGTTGATTCATCAATACCAGTTTATTGGCGAGCTCTCTGAAATAAAATTTAACCAATTGCGCCAAAACCAGCGGCAGGAAAACCACCATGAATGTTGAAAACAACATACCGGCAAAGACGATATTCACTTCGCCGGGATTAATAATGCTCAATACAAACGGCAACAACAGCGCAACGAACAGGTTGGTAACAACAACCGCCAAAACCACATATTCCACATTTTTCCTTAATAAGCGAATAACGACCGGCGCCGCGGTAGCCGTAGGGGTAAATGCCAACAAAAAAGCGATGGTCGACAATTGATGATCCCAGTTCACTAACATCCAATAAACAGTCAAGCTCAATAAGGCCATTGCAGCAAATTGCGCTAACACATGCCAATAGACTTTCCCGTCCTTTGGCGGGGAAATCGTCAGAAACGGAAAAAAAAGCATCGCCATCAATAGATATTTAATCAAATAGGAAAATTCATGTCCCTGATTAAAAATAAGACCGATCAAAATGACCATAAATATTATCAGTGATTTTGCATTCATAATTTAACCACTAGATTAGTAGGAAATATGTCACGAGATAAGTTATAAAAAACAATTAAAAATTGCACCAAATTGGCTCACAAACACAAAAAATAATATCGATTTAATATTATTTAACCCATTAAGATTACGCATCTTTTACGATCTAACCAGCAAACAATAAAAAATTATAAAATTCTATAATTACATAGAATAACACTCGGTTATATATGCACTTATTTGGTGCATCAATAAAACAAACAAATAACCCTTTTAAACTTTAAATAAATTATATTTTTTTAAATAGTTATAATAAAATATGTACTTTATAACTTTGGAGATTTGTCATGAATGCAAGCCAACCTCAAGCCAACAGCCATGGCTCTTCCGATGTTGCGTTAATCGGAAATTGCGGCTATCGAATTCAAAATAATCGTGTCATTATCGATATAGCTCAAATTGCCAATCAACGGGATATGGACAATCTGAGTGGCACCTTATCCATCGAACTGTGGGCATTAAAACAACCTTATGCGGGATTAGGTTTTAACGGAATCGCTGTGGCAGGCACAACGATCGGAGAAATCGCCGGCCAACATTTTCTAGCCAACTGCCGTTATGACCTTGTTTATCAAGAACCGCCGGAAGGAACCTGGTTTCTGACTCTGATGCTGCGTGAATGGACCGGCACCGGTTATGCAACCCGGGATTTTGTCAACTTCGCGCTGCCTTATGTCGTCGTGGCAAAACCAGCCATAACTCGTAGTGAAACCGATAACGTCATTAATGTGCGCTTTGCCGAAAAGAAACCATTGCCTGTTTCCGAGGAAAAAGCGCAATCACAGCCTGTTGAAAGCAAAGCAGACAAGACAAACCCGAAAAAATCGGAAAGCGCCAATACGGCCTTATCGTTGAATACGGCCTCATACCAGGATATTGCTGCAATCAAGGGTGTTTCGAAAAAATTGGCGGAACATATTATCCGGAAAAGGCCTTTCGAAAGTTTCGATGAGTTGAAAAAAATAAAAGGCATCGGCCCCAAATTGTTGCAAAAGATCAGCCACCTTTTCACGTTGTAAGATTTCGGAAGTTCCTTATTTGATGGTTGCCAAATCCAAAACGGTGACTATCCCGGCACAAGGAAGTGTCGGTAAAGGAACAGAATCTTTAGGAAAGTTCTCGGATGAAGTATTCATCAATATGTAGCCGCTAGTTTGAAGTTATACGGGCGTCTGCTGATGCTTTCTCTCCGTTCTCCTTTAAAAGGGAACGGTTTTAAGACGTTATGTTCTCAACTCGCGGCAAGACCGAGTTGTCTCATCATAGCCGGCAAAACATGTCATTGAATGGGAGAGGAAAAATTTCTTACGTTCCAAATGGTCATAGAATGATACGGCATTGATGCCAATATCACTTTGACTTAGTTTTCCATAACGGTTGCTATGCGACATCATTCTTCGGCTGTCGGCTTGGCCCAAAGCATGTTATCGACAAAATCCGTTTATCCGATCAATTATTTCATTAGGCACGGGCCGACAGTGCCTAATCACAACACTTAATTCAAGTGGTATTGTTATGCAACAGCTTACCTCAAAAGGTCAACAGATCGTAAACGATCTGTCTCAACGCTATGGTTTCAGCCCAGATGCAGTCACGCATATGCTAATTGCGGTACTCAACGGCAACGGAACCATGGCTCAATTCAATCATCCCGAGTTTGCCGGCTCCGGTCAATGGATGCAAGGCGGCATGCTAATGCTTGGCGACATGTTCAATTATTCCCTGAAGAATCGAATCGACACTCTATGTTCGGAAATTTCGGGTATTCTCGCCAACCAGCCCGGCCTACTGCGTAGCGGCAGTTTTCAATCGCAAAGCCAAAGCGGTGGCGGTCAACAATCCCAAGTGGCGGGAGCCCCCATGGGCGAATCGAGTCTTTTTGTCCCCGATCCTAAAAGTCACTGGTGGCCGAAGGATCTGGGCATTCCGAGTGCCACAGGCAGTCAAAACCATGTCCGTTACGCCTATTTCGCCAATTCGCACCGACTTGCGGTCGAGACCAATGAACAAGTTTGGCTCTATGACACCCTCGACCATCAAATAGGCGGCTTTTCTCAGCAACAAGGGGCTGGGGGATCGATCTTGTTTACCAGCCAATACGGTACGGTGAATCTAGCCGACCTACCTGTTCTTTCCATCGATGGCAAACCGACAAAACAACCACGATCTGCAACCGCAGCTAAATCAATAAATACACCTTCGGAAGCAAGCTCGGCAACCGCTTCTGAGGAAGATATCTTTTCTTCTCTGGAACGTCTGGGAGATCTGCACGCCAAGGGAATTCTGACCGACGAAGAATTCGCCCA
Organism: Methylomarinum vadi; assembly: GCF_000733935.1. NCBI lineage: Bacteria > Pseudomonadati > Pseudomonadota > Gammaproteobacteria > Methylococcales > Methylococcaceae > Methylomarinum > Methylomarinum vadi. The sequence goes on along the minus strand of NZ_JPON01000001.1, from coordinate 153,738 downwards.
AAAGAAGGGAGAGTTATTGCAACGTCTCTGATGACAAGACGCTGGCTGCTGTGCTTTGCGGGGTCACTCGTTCCAGGAATAATGCTTATACGTTAATTTGGCCAAGGATGGCCAAATTAACTGTTTTCAACGTTATGATTCCGCTGTGTATTGGAGAAGAAAAAAACAATCTCAACCTGAAGACCAGATGAGAAATGGTTTAATTTAGGCTTGGTTCACGCACTCGCCGATTTTTAATTTTTTCAAAGATATATTTTCTTGCGTTTCAAGCACGCGCAATTGATAGAGCCCATAAAAAAGCAACATCAAACAAATAAGAACCGCCGCAATAACTGGCTTGTCCTCTCCACTTTCCTCCCAACCCTCTTGTTTCGCTTTTGCAATATCTTGAGGGTGATACATCCCTTTTCGACAAAACAGGATCGTAGCAAAAAACATTCCGGAAACGGCAAGAAAAATATGCAAGGTATATTTAAATGCCGTTAAATCACAAACACCATCAATTGCCGTAGCGCTGATGCCTAAAATTGAGGCACAAGACATCATGGCCAACGCAAACACATTGATCGGCGTTCTGGATTTGGTAACGGTTTGCCAGGCGGCATCAAGGCGATGATGCTGAACATCGTTTTCGGCAATCGGGTTCCCGCAGTTAATACAGGACACCGCCTTATCGGAAATTTCATGGTTACATTCAGGACATTTAATTAAACTCGTTGTACCTCCAACAATTCGTCCGAATAACGACTAGAGCAGGCAGGTCCAGGAATGGTAACCGAGTAGCCCATGGGAAGACCCTTCATGACCACTCGAATTGGCAAATAGCTACCTGGCAAAGTAGATTATCCTTTCCGTACCATCCAGCGGAAATCCTGTCTGGTTTCGTCGTATTCAATTAGGATGCCGAATTATATAGGTGTACATCCCGTTGAGGGTACGGAATGGAAATACCGGCCTCATCAAAACGCTGCTTGACTGTGCGCGTCACATCCCAATAAACGGTAAAATAGTCCGCGGTCTTCACCCAAGGACGAACGACGAAATTGACCGAGGAGTCGGCCAATTCATGAACCTTTATCACCGGCTCGGGGTCGTCAAGGATCAAAGGATGGTTTCGTAAAATATCGGCCAATACCTCTTCGGTTTTGTCGATGTCATCGTTGTAACCGATCCCGAATACCATATCAACACGGCGCGTATCGCTGCCAGTGATATTGGTGATGGTACTACCCCAGATAGAATTATTTGGAATGACGACAACCTGATTATCGGGCAGTTTCAGCGTAGTCGACACTAAGGTCATGGAATTGACTGTTCCGGTAATTCCCGCGAGATTGACCACATTGCCCAAATCGTAAGGTCGATAAATCAAAATCATGAGCCCAGAGGCAAAATTGCTCAATGTTCCCTGCAAAGCAAAGCCGATGATGAAGCCGGCGGCCCCCAATGCCGCAACCAATGGCCCGATATTGATTTCCAACATCGACAAGGCAACAATGGCGCCAATAATCTTGGTCAAATTCTGCACCGTATGAACAAAAAACTGCTTTAACAATTCCGACATATTGCGCATGCCGCTGACCGCTCGGCCTGTGATACTGGCAAAAATTCCAGCCAGAATCCAGAACACAATCAAGGTCACAATAGCTAAACCGATATTGATGCCCCAGCGTACACCTCCCTCAGGTGATTTCAACCATCCCGTCAGCGCGGAGACGATCGCACTGGTATCCTTATGAGACACTTGCGGCCCCGAGACAGCCTTCACGTATGTTCTATAAGCGCTGATATCTCCGCCTTTTTTTTCCAGTTCCGTTAGCACCAAATTAAGCTTGTCGACCAGTTTGATTCTTTTTTCATTCTGCTCATTGATGTTTTCCAGTAATTGATCCTTGGCTTCTCCGCCTTCGAGCTGCGAAGCCTCGACTTTCAATTCACTGGTCTTCAACAAGTGCTCTTGCAACAGTTTCATCCAGTAATCGGCAACCTGGATCAAATCGTCCTTGGGCAAGGGAACCAACCGAATTTTCAGTTCCTCTTTGCCGATACTATTCTGCGTGGCCGGATTGGTTCTAACATCAACCTTCGCGATGCACGTGAATGCAACACCAAAAAACAACAAGACAACCAATATCCCGGATTTGACAACTCTCCCGTTTAAGCTAGATCGAACCATAATTCCACCGCCTTTTAAAGATTGTTAAGATTCATTCATTCGTAATCATGCAACTTCGAATGTTGATATCGTGAACGTACGCGCACTCGACGACTAATCAATACAATACAGTCATCCTCCTAATTCGGCCAACAATTATTCACAAACCACCTATCTGAGAGCTTGGTTATTAATAATTTCCCTTTATGGCTACGATGGGCATTCCAAGAAGTGATTTTTTACCGAATCCTGAATGGCGCCTGATCCCAGGTCCGACCATCGAGTTCCCGGCCGGATTGATGCATACCCACCGCCCACATCGTCCGCGTTTGCTCGGCGTCATCGACGAAATGATATTGTTTCTTGCGACCGGGTTTTTCCGGCGGATAGGGCGACCAATGACCCCACTTGCGAAAATGAAACGCCACGTTTTTCTCCAAGCATTGGTCTCTGAGGGAACGAAACCAGTCGGGATGGCTGGGCCTGGCCTTGGGACCGCTTTCCCCGCCCGTAACGACCCAGTCTATCGTCGTTCCTAGCCAGTCGGTCAAATCCAACGGCCCCAACAGCGGCTCACATGATAAAAAGCGCACGGCAGCCGGAATTTTGGCGAGCGAGGGCAAGCGCAACTCCGCGCATTGCTGGTTTTCCACGGTGATGCCCAACCAGACATTCTTAGGCCATGTCCGCCACGGCGTCAACTTGTTGATTTTATCGTGGCGTTTGGTCAACAACAACCAATTCAGATTTGGCGTGGCGGCAATCAATTCGGCCAGACGCAATCGCCAGGGGTCCAGTTCGCGACGGTCTTCGAACACATCGGCCATGGACGCACAAAACACTCGTTGGCGTATGCCCAATACCGCCGCCTCCCTATCCCATTTGAGCGGTTGTCGCCAATGCTGATCGGTGAAAAAACGCCTGTCCGCATCGGCGCCCCAGACCTTAGAACCGACCCGTTTCGCCCAGGTTTCCGCTTAACAGTTTTTACAGGCCTGAGAAACCTTTTCACAACCCCACCAGGGATTGAACGTGTGATCGATCCATTCCAGTTTGGTATCTTTAGCCATGCCGCATCGAAATCATTACCAATAAATTATTTGACCGATAAAAGGAAGTGTATGCTGGGTACTGAAAAAACGCATCATCTCGACGCTGTCGGCAAACCCGTCGGCGAGCGCTAATTCGTGACGCTGCCGATCGGTTAAGAGTTCGTCTTCGATGAAAATTCGCTGAGGCTCGATACGAATGGCCTTTACTTGTTTGCAGGTGAATTGACCGATTCGGCGGCAATTAGCGGTCCGCATCCGGGTAAACAAATACAACGTATCGCCCGCCTTGAACGGACGTTTACGCAGCTTGCGTATCGTCTGCCGTTTCAGTCCTTGTTCAATCGCACTGACAAATTGAGGCTTGAAATTCAGGCTAGGCATATCACAAAATCAATAACAAGCCTGTTTTGTTAAAAAATGCAATGATTGCGAACATCAATTGTTAGTCCGCTCCTCCATTCTTTTCAAGAACATAATTGTCGCATCCATTTGCGTAGGACTTTCCTGGGTAAAATCGATAAAGGTTTGAATCATTTTATTCATTACGATCTGAGGCTCTTCGGCACTATTATCAATGATAATATCGTTCAGCCTTTCTATTCCGAATTGTTCCCTATTGCAATTAATCGCCCCGCAAATTCCTTCAGATACGATGCAAAGCATATCTCCGACGCCCAGCGATATATGTTGCAAGGTCAACTCGGGCATTTCTTTTTTGACGGATAACGCAAACGGATAGTTTTGTAACACAGAGACCGTCCTATTTTGCGCAGAATAATGCAATACTTTAATTAAGCCCAGGCTAATCGTTGATAAAGTGGCCTCTTCATTATCAATAACGCCAAGCCATGCATGCACGGGTCCCGGTAACGACAAATCCGATTGTAGATAATCGTTCATGTAAATGACGGTATCCAACAAATTCACACCGAGTTTCGCATAAGAACTGAATATAGCCCGTAAATGGGTGTTTTTAATCGCGCCGTCAACCCCTTTATCGGGGGTATCCAGTAATAAGTAGGCGGTTCCCTCGGGATGGTGACCCAATAACTCCTTGGCGTGTGAATAGGTGGAACGCCAATAGTCGACGGAATCATACGTCTCGCCGCAGCTTTCTTGACTGGCCGTACTCCAAACCAGAAATTTAAATCCGGGAGGATTGCGCATTTTCGACGGCAAAGTCTGCTGCCTAATAGCCTTCGAGATACGAACGTCCTCCTTAAGAGGCTGTCGTAAAAGCCCCCCAACCAGCTACATACGGTAAAATAACCCTATCCAAACCTATTAGAAATAGATCAATGGCAGCCGAAGTAAACATTAGACCCGTCAGGACATTGTATAGCGCCAAGCAATATTCGCTATTCGATGAATGCGAGGTTGAACCGTTACCTGAGTTGATCGCTCAATCGATCTCGAGCGAACCGATGGCCCATTTTGAAGCGCCCGACCCGCGCGGCTTATCGATCAACGGTAAACCGCTCGGCGAACATCTGGAGCACGCCGGCTTAACCATCCCGTTGAAATTGCGCCCCTTCCTGCAATCGCTATCCTTCGCCGAGTTCGAAGCCCGTTATCGGCCCGGCGGGCGTCCGCCGTATGCGCCACGTGCGATGGTGGGGATTATTCTCTACGGCCTGTTACAAGGCATCAGCAGCCTGCGCGACTTGGAGCGTTTAGCTCGAGCCGATGTGGGGTGTTGGTGGCTAAGTGGCGGTATCATGCCGGATCACTCAGTCATTGGCCGTTTCGTCCATCAGCATGCCGAATCATTGACGACCGAATTTTTCGATCAACTGGCGCGTCGTACTTTGAAAGTCACAGGCTCAGGCACGACGACGTTGGCGGGCGACGGTACCGTGATCGAAGCCATGTCCTCCCGGTTTCGATTGATGAAGGAAGAAGCGCTCAACCAAGCCTTGGCGCAAGCGAAGGAAGCCGCGCAAGCCAACCCAAACGATGCGGCTGCGACTAAGCGTTTGAACGGTCTGGAACAAGCCCAAGCCGAGCTAAAGTCTCGCCAGCAAAAACAAGCCGCCAAAGGCAAAGATCCGGCCAAGACCCAAGTACAAAGCAACGAGCCGGAGGCGGTATTACAGCCGCAAAAGAACTCCAAAGACTTTCGCAGCAGTTATAAACCGTCGGTATTGGCGAACGACAATCGAGTGATCGTGGCTTGCGACGTTCATCCTTCCAGCGAAACCGAGGTGGTGCCGGGCTTACTGGATCGCGCCCAAGCCATGGGAGGCGTCGAAACAGCTCTGTTCGATGCTGGCTATTTCAGCAATGGCGTCTTGGATACTGCTGAGCAACACAACATCGAATTGCTTTGTCCGGAAGGCCAAAGTGAAGGAGACGATTGGAACAAACAATCCAACAAACAAATCCCCAAAAGCCGCTTTATTTATCAGGCCGACGACGACACCTATCGCTGTCCGGGGCAACAACGCTTGACTCGCCGTCACACCTGCAAAGGCGGTAAAAGTGGCCGCGCTTATACCGTCTACGCCTGCGATGCCTGTTCAGACTGCCCGCTGAAATCCCAATGCACGCGTAGCGAGAGTGGTCGCACCCTCAAACGCTATGACAGCGATACACAAAAAGAAGCCCTGCGCCTGAAAATGGACCAGCCCGAACCTCGGCAACGCTATCGACAGCGGCAGGCCATGGTGGAGCCCGTCTTCAGTCAGCTACGCGGTCGCCAAGGTTTGAATCGCTTTCGCCGTAAAGGTTTGGCGGGTGTCAAAGTAGAGTTCGCCTTGCACGCCATGGCTTACAATCTGAGCCGCGCCTTAGTGGCAGCTCTTTTTCGTGCTTTATATCATTGGCTTAGCCGGTTTATGAGCTCGTTTGACCGAATGGTCGACATTTGGCTGAGTTACACTACTGACTTGCCAACTTCGCCGACCGTGGAAAATACGGCCGGTTTCCAGTGGTAAATCAAAGAAATTGGGGTTTTACGACGCCCTCCTTAATGGAGAAATAACTATTCAAAGCCGAACACATGCGGTCCAGAGTTCTGGAAAGCTGCCTGATCTCTTCGATATTGCTCTCGACTTTTTGAGCCTCATGAAAATTCATGCGCTCAATTCTGAGGCAACGCTCTATGACCCAGGCAACTGCATTAGAAAATTTTCCCGAAACCAGAAAAACCGCCCCGATACTAAACAACCACCCGCTCAAGCGGGTGGGTTCCAATAACGGACTGAAAGTCCGGATACGCGTCGACTAAACGACGCGTCTTAGTCGGGCTCCATCTTGAAATTATCGTTTGGATTAGGTTCAAAGTGATGCTCCAAATATTGCTTTATCATCTCATCAGTCATTTGCCCCACTGTGGCGCAAAAATAACCGCGGGCTCAAAAATGTCGACCCCAATATCGCTTTTTCAAGTGCGGGAACTCTTCGAACAGATAGCTCGAAGTTCGTCCCTTGATTCGCCTCATGATTTCGCTTGGGGCCATAGTCGGCGGCGCACTCACCAAAATGTGCACATGATCTTTGCTCACGACACCTTTGATAATCCGTATCTCAAAGGCTTCGCATGTCTGCCGCACCAAGTCTCTCACTCGTTCGGCTATTTCATCCTTCAGCACTTTATAACGATACTTCGTAACCCAAACAAAATGATACTCAATTTGGTAAACCGTATGGCTGCCGTATCTATAGTCCATCGCCACCTCCTTGGGCAAATTATCGCAGCTAAAGCTGACCGGCTAAAGCCGGTGGTTTAAACCTTATGATGGATAATTAAGATTAAAAGCAGGCTGAAGAAAAATAATGAATACCAAAGGCGATTATAGAGGCGACTAAATATTTCCGACTCGTTGACGCGAATGGCGAAACTCCAACCGGGCGTTTTGATCGGGGCATAAAAGTACCAAAAATCGGACTGTTCGCTCACTTGGGTCAAGTCGGCATTTCCCACTTCACCGGATAACATCGATTCGACCAGATCGTAATAGACTTTTTTGTGATCTTTGCTTAACTCCTGTTCCGATATTGGCCGATCCATAGCCAATTCATAACCGTTTTCGATCACCTTGAAAATTGAATTGCCGATATATTTGTCTTGCGGAAACAGTACGATATTTCCTCGAGAGCTCAACACCATCAATTGATGTTTCTTTACACCTGGGATATCGATATTTTCATTGACCTTGTGCAGTGGTATGTCGATTCCCGCCACGCCAAGTAATTGACCGTCGCGATAGAATGGGACGGCAAAACTACTCATCATGATATTTCCGACTTTGGCGAAATACGGCTCCGTCCATACGCCTTTTCCTTCGGCGACGGGTTTGCTCCAAAAATCGTATTCCCCGCTGGTATAGTCATAGGTAGCGAAATCTTTTTCCACGATTCCTCTCTGGGGATCGCGAAAAATATACGGCCCTACAAATTGTCGATTTTTATCGAATTGATAAGGCGCATAGGCGACCCAGGCTCCATAAATAATCGGATTGTCTTCAACGTGCCGCCTCAACAACTTGTAAATCTCAGGTTCTCGAAGCCTGTCATCAATCTGAAGGATATTAGCTGTTGATTTTGCAATACTGGAAATCGGATAAAGAATGCCATTAAAAATATTGGCATAGGAATAAGCCAAATCCCTCATATGACTTTCAATCCGCTTACGTGCATCCAGGTGAGTTTGATAAATATTTTCAACCGCAAAAATAAGAAAAATAAGCGATATCGGAATAAGGGTATAGATCAATATTGCCCTGCGAACTGATAATTTCATCATTAATTCCTAAGCGATTGAATTCAGCTATAAAACATGATAAAAGCCAGAGTGTACAGATGATTAGCACTCGATTGAACTTTATTATTCAATTCTACAAGGCTTTCCACTAAATGCTAATTTGACCGGCATTTATTTCTCCCGTTCTTTATCGTAAATTTCCAATCATGACTAAAGCTTTAGAAATCACCAGCGAGTTCGATTACGAACGCTCACTCAGAAACGAAAACAGCAGTTCAAATCCGATCATCGTTATTCCCGGAATTTTAGGCTCCAAGCTGGTGGACAAAGACTATTCTCATTCGGTCTGGGGCGATTTTGGAAAAAACTTTGCTCATCCAAATGCGGAAGAAAATTTGCGCAAAGTCGCCCTCCCCATGCAATTACATAAAAAGCTGCACCAATTGAAGAGTACTACGCAATCTGATGGCAGCATGAGATTTGTGACAGGCAGTATTGCAGGCTTGCAGATTCAAATTAATGCCTATGCCGGTTTGATGGAAGCAATGGGTATTGGCAGCGGCCAGATGGGAGGAACGCTTAATAAATTAGAAGACTACATCGAGGACAGTCGCTTCGAGGCCAACGCGTTTGAATTTGCTTATGACTGGCGCCGAAGTATCGATGAAAACGCCATCGAATTGGGCAAATTTATTCAACAAGTGACACGATTTATTCGTATGTATCGCGGCGATCATAACCCGGTTAAATTCGACATTGTGGCGCATTCGATGGGCGGTTTGATCGCCCGCTATTTTTTGCGCTATGGCGAGCAATTATTGCCAGACGACGGTTCGTTACCTTTATCGAACTGGGCTGGTAGCGCTCAAATCGAACGCGTTGTCATCATCGGTACGCCAAATGGAGGTTCGTTATTCGCTCTTGAGAGACTGGTTGTCGGCCTGCCAAGCAATCCTGTGACTCCCGGCTACGACCCCGTCATTTTGGGCACTATGCCGGCTGTTTATCAGTTGTTACCCAGGCTCAGGCACAAAACTTTCAGCCGAAGCGATACGAATGAATGTTTGGCAAACTTTTTATCGGTCGATTTCTGGCAAGAGATGAATTGGGGATTGGCTGATAAATCTAAAGACAATCTGCTAACTAAGCTACTGCCTGGATTAGAGACACCACAAAAAAGACGCGAAACCGCTTTGGATCATCTGGAAAAATGTCTAAAAGCAACCCGCATTGTTCAAATGGCGCTCGACACGCCGTCACAAACTCCCGAACACCTGAAAATGTTTTTATTTGTGGGTGATAGCGTGGCTACCCCCCTGCTCGCCACCGCCAAAAAAGGCGATCAAAAGTTAACGATTGTGAAAAAAGGCGCCGGCGATGGTACCGTCCCAAGGGCCAGTGTCTTATTGGATGAGCGGGTCGGATCGTCCGAGCAGAGCGGAAAGGTGAAATCGCCTTTAAAATGGGAAAACGTCATTTTTTTATCGAACAACCATCTGGGGCTCACCAAAGATCCAATCTGTATTAAGAACATTCTTTATATCCTGTTGGAAAGAGGATAATTCGTCACGACAAGAGAAAGTCTGATTTAGTTCAGATAACAATGTACCTTCAGGTTTCATTCAATTACTTTGACATTCGAAGCTCTATCCACAATGGTCAGTTATTTTTACTTTTAAAGGATAATTCTACGTTTTTAAACTAAGTATTTATCCCTATTAAAAAATATGAAGTTGTTCACAATCCCTGTGGATAAGTCTGTGAATAACTTCTGAATGACACGCTGCAACCCTCGTAATTGTTAAATTTCGGTTAAATTGTATAAATTTTACACAATCGTGAAAATAAATTTATAATCAGTGACTTAGATAATTTTTTATTTATCCAGCTGAATATCGCTTGCGTTACTAAACAACCACCCGCTCAAGCGGGTGGGTTCCAATAACGGACTGAAAGTCCGGATACGCGTCGACTAAACGACGCGTCTTAGTCGGGCTCCATCTTGAAATTATCGTTTGGATTAGGTTCAAAGTGATGCTCCAAATATTGCTTTATCATCTCATCAGTCATTTGCCCCACTGTGGCGCAAAAATAACCGCGGGCTCAAAAATGTCGACCCCAATATCGCTTTTTCAAGTGCGGGAACTCTTCGAACAGATAGCTCGAAGTTCGTCCCTTGATTCGCCTCATGATTTCGCTTGGGGCCATAGTCGGCGGCGCACTCACCAAAATGTGCACATGATCTTTGCTCACGACACCTTTGATAATCCGTATCTCAAAGGCTTCGCATGTCTGCCGCACCAAGTCTCTCACTCGTTCGGCTATTTCATCCTTCAGCACTTTATAACGATACTTCGTAACCCAAACAAAATGATACTCAATTTGGTAAACCGTATGGCTGCCGTATCTATAGTCCATCGCCACCTCCTTGGGCAAATTATCGCAGCTAAAGCTGACCGGCTAAAGCCGGTGGTTTAAACCTTATGATGGATAATTAAGGGTGATTCTTTTGACCTTGAAAGTGAATAAGGGGACTGTGGATAAAAATGTGAGATAAATCTCATTTTACCATTGTGACCTTGAAAAATATGCAGCTTATGCTTGTCACTCGTTTAGTACGTTGAAGCTTCCGCTGTGCAGCGTTCATGGTAATAAAATCAAAAAAAGCGGCGCATAAAACAACTCTGGAGACAGATAAGAGGCGCTTAGTAAAATTGTTGGACGAAGCCGCTAACGCGGAGAAAAGCGGCAGTAGCCGGTAATTTATAAAATGTAATCTCACGCCCTCTTTTAAGAGGGATTATTCCATGACGAATCATGAGGTTACGCGACAATGACAACATCATTCGAATCCCATTTCAAGCAAAACTATCAAAGCCATCTGAAACACCTCAAACTTAAAGGGTTGCAGCCCAAGACGATCGAGGCCTATGCCCGTGCGATTCGACGTATCGGCCAGTATTTCAACGAAGACATCAATGCGTTGACCGAACAGCAACTGACCGATTATTTCACCGATTTGCTGGAGTCGCATTCTTGGAGTGCGGTCAAGTTGGACCTGTACGGTCTCAAGTTTTATTACACCCATGTACTGCGCAAGCCTTGGGTCGCGCCGCAGTTGGTCAAGCCGCCGAAGGCGCAACGTTTGCCGGATATCGTCACTGTCGACGAGGCGCGGTGTATCTTCCAGTCCACGCGTATTCTCAGTTACCGGGTGTTCTTTTTCACGCTCTACAGTCTAGGTTTGCGCCTCGGCGAGGGATTGCGTCTTGAGGTTGGGGATATCGATGCCGGTCGCCAACGCGTGCATATCCGAGATGCCAAGGGCAATAAGGATAGACTGGTGCCGTTGCCGGCTGCCACCCTGGATTTGCTACGCCGCTTCTGGCAAGTTCACCGGCATCCGGTCATGTTGTTTCCCAATCGCCATGGCGGTTTGAAGGGCGCGCAGCGCGCGCAGAGCCCTTTGGATCGCGGTGGCGTGCAAAAGGCTCTGCGCCAAGTCGCGCAAGACTGCGGTTTAAAAAAAAGATTACCCCGCACTGTCTGCGGCATAGCTATGCCACACATTTGATTGAAGCGGGCGTCGATCTACTGGAAGTGCAGAAAATCCTCGGTCACCACAGTATCCTCACCACTGCCCGCTATACTCACCTGACCGACGGCACGAATCAAAATACCGGCCAGTTGATTAATGCCTTAATGAATGGCTTCGACATCGACTGGGGGGCGGTCAAATGATCTTGCTTTCCGCCATCATCCAAACCTTCGAAGCCGAGTTTCTGGTCGCTTACCAGGGTCGCTTGTCACCCAGTCAGCGTCAGGCGCTGGCCGCGATGAAACACTGCCGCACGTCGCAAGGCCCTGTGATGTTGGCGCAATGCGATGATTGCGATCGGCAACGCTTGGTGCCGCATTCCTGCGGCCATCGCAGCTGCCCGCATTGCCAGTCGCACGAATCGCAACAATGGCTGGAAAGGCAGTTGCAGAAGCAGGTGCCGGCCGAATATTTTTTGCTGACGTTTACTTTGCCCAAAGAACTCAGGCCGTTGGCCTGGCAACAGCAACGTACGTTGTATGATCTGCTGATCCGCTGTAGTTGGGATACCGTCAACACCTTCACCCGCAACGATCAACAGCTTCAGGGCAATGCCGGTGCTATTGCTGTGTTGCATACCCATTCCCGCCGATTGGATTACCATCCGCATGTACACTTGGTGATGCCGGCGGCCGCCATCGATCCTGATAAACGACTGTGGCGCACCAAACAGGGTAAAAAGGGCCGGAAAGGCTATTTGTTCAATCACAAGGCAGTGGCCAAAGTGTTTCGGGCCAAATTGCTTGAAGCGATCTCGCAGGCCGGTTTGACATTGCCTGACTACTATCCGCAACAATGGGTCGTTGACGTCAAGTCGGTCGGACGCGGCGATAAAGCCTTGGTTTATCTGGGACGTTATCTCTATAAGGGCGTTATCCAGGAAAAGGACATTATTGCCTGCCGAGATGGCCAAGTAACCTTCCGTTACCAGGACAGCAAAACCAAAAAGTGGCAGACTCGAACACTACCCGGCGTGAAGTTTCTGTGGCTGATGCTCCGCCATGTTCTGCCCAAAGGCTTTAGGCGGACTCGCAACTTCGGCTTTTTGCACCCCAACAGCAAACGGCTGATTCGTCTGCTGCAAGTCTTGCTCGGCGTCAATCCCAATCGTGCTATCGCTTGGCTCAGGCCCCGCCCGAAACTCCAATGCCCATGTTGTGGTGGAACCCTGCAGATTATCAAAACGCGCATTCTCGGTTCTTCGGCTGTCATGGCATTGAATTCGACCAAAGCGTAGAGGCAAAACCGGTTATGTAAGCGGCATTTCTCACTGACCCAAACCGATCATCGGGCATTTTAGCACCGAGGCTTTCGTTCGGTCTGAATTCAGGGCAAAATGCCGCTAAAATCCGAAATTCCGGGTGTGATGATCAGCATCACGCCCATTTCAGCCCGTTTATCGACGTCAACGCTTGAAATGGGCCAACACATCCCCCAATCCTTCGAAAAGCTATTTTCTTATATAACGCTCCCTCCGAATACCGGGCTTGTCCAACAAACGGTTCAGATTGTGGCTCGCTCCGCGATTACAATCTAACCTTATTCGTTAGGGCATAACCATTCTAGTTTTTTTACATTCTAAAAATGTGTACTGACAAACATACGAGGAGATTTAAAAGTGGTAAAGCTTTTATAAGCTACTTTAATTTGAGGTATTAACAATTATCTTGATAGGTAAAATCATAACAACTATTCTTCCCAAACAAATTCAGTATCACCTGTTTCAGCATCCCGTCTGCGAGTAACGCTTCCAACATATCTTCCTTCAGGTGCATCAACATTTCCCTCACCCACTACATCTCCAATGCTACGAATTAACGCTTGATTTTGACCTACAAAACAAGCATGAAATTGCACCCTTCCTCGTAAAGCCCGAGTTAATCCAGTATCACTTTCCGTATAAACCGACCGACGTTCATTCCGATAAGGCACGATCCTACCTCCTTCTACTTCTGCTCGAAATATAAAACCATCGGGACTACCATGGCCTAGAAATACAACCCTACAGATTTGATGTCCTTGCGCCGTCAACCTTTCAAGCGTGCGTTGAGCCTCTCCAGCACTATGAGGCATGTAAACATGAGTTGTATCATACCTGTCATATGCTTGAAATTCATGAAATTCATCGTAAGTACGAAATTCAGGATAAGGATGGGGTCTGGTATCACCTGTTGTAACAAAGACGACAGTACAATTAGGCGTGGTAAACGATGGTGTTGGAGTGGCCTGCTCCTTTGAGGACGATCCTTTTTGCGCCCCAAGCGGCCCAGGTGGAGGTGTTGCTGCACGCGACAGAGTTCCATCTGGTATTGTACTATGAGTTGTTAATCCTTCTGGACCAGGAGTTCTGTTTCTATTCATAGAAGTTAATACATTTTTTAATCATTAAGAATAAAGACAGCGCATGTTTAAAGCTTTTTCTTTTTCTGGCCAGCATTCACTATAGCGAACTCATTGCTGTCTGGGGGGGGTGTTGAGGTTTGACTCTAACAACTTTCACCTCACCATGTCTACTTATAATCCAGAGAATAGTTTAAATTGCTCAACCTTGATTTAGGGGACTCATGTCTGTGCCAAACATAGAGTTTGAGCTACTCGAAACAATAGGTTTTGCGCTCAGTAACCCCATTTTTTATAGACAAAACCTTTGTTGACTTGGCGACACAGGGGGACTTTTTCAACGAGCAACATCATCTTGATACATTAAATTGTAATATAAATGGGGCGTGTAATCGTTCAACTTAGCCAACTTCCAGCGGGTAGCTGACTTGAACGCCAGGTAGTCATTTGACAACTGACAACAGGCTATAATACCATCGGCCCAAATATAGACCCATTGATCCTTATCCAATCGGGTATCGCACCAATCCGCCCATTGCCGTTTCAGCCTGTCGACAGTGCTGGCTGACAGCCCTTTCGCTTCCGAGCCTACCAGAACTTCCTGTTGATGCTTTGATCAACAAGGATGGCAAATCAATTTGGGCAGAAAAAAATTTATCCCAAACCTTATCTGACAGACACCTCGAAAAAACGGGTAACTGTCAGATCAAGTCTGAGTCAGTACAGTTACGCGAATCATCAAAACAAAACCCGCTTTTGTTGTCTATTGTTGGGGAAGATTATTATGAAGTGTCCCATCAGTGCCCCATTAGTAGAAATATTTTAAGGGGCAAAGATCTAACTTATTGATTTCATTAGTGGGCCGTCGGGGACTCGAACCCCGGACCTATGGATTAAGAGTCCACAGCTCTACCAACTGAGCTAACGGCCCATGTAAAAGTGGCAAAAAGCGCAAGTCTGTAAATTTTACCATGCCGTCGGAAAAACTACTAATGGATCAAACCATGATTTGGCTTTAAAAATTGAGCGATCACTTCATCGCGCTTTAAGGCATCAATTTCCCGTGAAAATTCCATCCTCATACCGTACCAATTTCACGGACAAGCAATTAGTGATAGCCTTGTCAGTCCGTCGAAAAGATATGTTGCAAGCTTATAAAACATTTAATCTTAAGACTCACTTACAAAATTCATAACTATAAAAAACTGTGAGGAGCATTACCTATGTGGCAAGAAGAAAATCAACGTCTAATCATCGATAAACTTTCCGAAATGCTCAAGGCAACCGACACCACTTATGCTGAGAAATTAACAGCCATGATTGATTCGGCTAAACGAATCTTTATATCGGGAGCCGGTCGTTCAAAACTAGTCGGTAATTTTCTCGGTATGCGTTTAATGCACTGTGGCTATGATGTCGCCATTGTTGGAGAAATTGTCACCCCCAGCATTAAAAAAGACGATTTATTAATCGTAATCTCCGGATCAGGAGAAACGGAACAATTAATTGCATTTACCAAAAGAGCAAAGGAAATTGGTGCCAAGGTTGTGCTCATCTCTTCGCGATCTAAATCAACCATTGGAGACCTAGCCGAAGTTGTCTTCGAAATTGGAAAACATGAGCTCTACCAAAAGGTAAAAGGCATGCCAATGGGCACCGTTTTTGAGCTCTCAACGCTATGTTTCCTTGAAGCCTTGATCTCTCACATTGTTTGGGAGAAAGGTATTCCGGAAGAAAAAATGCGTGAAAGGCACGCTAATTTAGAATAGCTGGTATTAATGCGGTAGATTGGACTGAGCGATAGCGAAGCCTAACGAATAAGGTTAGATTGTAATCGCGGAGCGAGCCACAATCTGAACCGTTTGTTGGACAAGCCCGGTATTCGGAGGGAGCGTTATATAAGAAAATAGCTTTTCGAAGGATTGGGGGATGTGTTGGCCCATTTCAAGCGTTGACGTCGATAAACGGGCTGAAATGGGCGTGATGCTGATCATCACACCCGGAATTTCGGATTTTAGCGGCATTTTGCCCTGAATTCAGACCGAACGAAAGCCTCGGTGCTAAAATGCCCGATGATCGGTTTGGGTCAGTGAGAAATGCCGCTTACATAACCGGTTTTGCCTCTACGCTTTGGTCGAATTCAATGCCATGACAGCCGAAGAACCGAGAATGCGCGTTTTGATAATCTGCAGGGTTCCACCACAACATGGGCATTGGAGTTTCGGGCGGGGCCTGAGCCAAGCGATAGCACGATTGGGATTGACGCCGAGCAAGACTTGCAGCAGACGAATCAGCCGTTTGCTGTTGGGGTGCAAAAAGCCGAAGTTGCGAGTCCGCCTAAAGCCTTTGGGCAGAACATGGCGGAGCATCAGCCACAGAAACTTCACGCCGGGTAGTGTTCGAGTCTGCCACTTTTTGGTTTTGCTGTCCTGGTAACGGAAGGTTACTTGGCCATCTCGGCAGGCAATAATGTCCTTTTCCTGGATAACGCCCTTATAGAGATAACGTCCCAGATAAACCAAGGCTTTATCG
Organism: Methylomarinum vadi; assembly: GCF_000733935.1. NCBI lineage: Bacteria > Pseudomonadati > Pseudomonadota > Gammaproteobacteria > Methylococcales > Methylococcaceae > Methylomarinum > Methylomarinum vadi. The sequence continues at coordinate 137,356 of NZ_JPON01000001.1, read as the reverse complement.
CCGCGTCCGACCGACTTGACGTCAACGACCCATTGTTGCGGATAGTAGTCAGGCAATGTCAAACCGGCCTGCGAGATCGCTTCAAGCAATTTGGCCCGAAACACTTTGGCCACTGCCTTGTGATTGAACAAATAGCCTTTCCGGCCCTTTTTACCCTGTTTGGTGCGCCACAGTCGTTTATCAGGATCGATGGCGGCCGCCGGCATCACCAAGTGTACATGCGGATGGTAATCCAATCGGCGGGAATGGGTATGCAACACAGCAATAGCACCGGCATTGCCCTGAAGCTGTTGATCGTTGCGGGTGAAGGTGTTGACGGTATCCCAACTACAGCGGATCAGCAGATCATACAACGTACGTTGCTGTTGCCAGGCCAACGGCCTGAGTTCTTTGGGCAAAGTAAACGTCAGCAAAAAATATTCGGCCGGCACCTGCTTCTGCAACTGCCTTTCCAGCCATTGTTGCGATTCGTGCGACTGGCAATGCGGGCAGCTGCGATGGCCGCAGGAATGCGGCACCAAGCGTTGCCGATCGCAATCATCGCATTGCGCCAACATCACAGGGCCTTGCGACGTGCGGCAGTGTTTCATCGCGGCCAGCGCCTGACGCTGACTGGGTGACAAGCGACCCTGGTAAGCGACCAGAAACTCGGCTTCGAAGGTTTGGATGATGGCGGAAAGCAAGATCATTTGACCGCCCCCCAGTCGATGTCGAAGCCATTCATTAAGGCATTAATCAACTGGCCGGTATTTTGATTCGTGCCGTCGGTCAGGTGAGTATAGCGGGCAGTGGTGAGGATACTGTGGTGACCGAGGATTTTCTGCACTTCCAGTAGATCGACGCCCGCTTCAATCAAATGTGTGGCATAGCTATGCCGCAGACAGTGCGGGGTAATCTTTTTTTTAAACCGCAGTCTTGCGCGACTTGGCGCAGAGCCTTTTGCACGCCACCGCGATCCAAAGGGCTCTGCGCGCGCTGCGCGCCCTTCAAACCGCCATGGCGATTGGGAAACAACATGACCGGATGCCGGTGAACTTGCCAGAAGCGGCGTAGCAAATCCAGGGTGGCAGCCGGCAACGGCACCAGTCTATCCTTATTGCCCTTGGCATCTCGGATATGCACGCGTTGGCGACCGGCATCGATATCCCCAACCTCAAGACGCAATCCCTCGCCGAGGCGCAAACCTAGACTGTAGAGCGTGAAAAAGAACACCCGGTAACTGAGAATACGCGTGGACTGGAAGATACACCGCGCCTCGTCGACAGTGACGATATCCGGCAAACGTTGCGCCTTCGGCGGCTTGACCAACTGCGGCGCGACCCAAGGCTTGCGCAGTACATGGGTGTAATAAAACTTGAGACCGTACAGGTCCAACTTGACCGCACTCCAAGAATGCGACTCCAGCAAATCGGTGAAATAATCGGTCAGTTGCTGTTCGGTCAACGCATTGATGTCTTCGTTGAAATACTGGCCGATACGTCGAATCGCACGGGCATAGGCCTCGATCGTCTTGGGCTGCAACCCTTTAAGTTTGAGGTGTTTCAGATGGCTTTGATAGTTTTGCTTGAAATGGGATTCGAATGATGTTGTCATTGTCGCGTAACCTCATGATTCGTCATGGAATAATCCCTCTTAAAAGAGGGCGTGAGATTACATTTTATAAATTACCGGCTACTGCCGCTTTTCTCCGCGTTAGCGGCTTCGTCCAACATTCAAAAAAAACTTGAAATTGTTGGGCTTCATTTCATGAAGCTAACCCTACGGCCCACGATCCTTCGTGGAAGAATGCAAGAACAAAAATATAGGCTGAAGGATTGCGCAGCATCTGATGGATTAATCAGCATCATTCTGAGGCAAGTAAGGTATAAAGCCATTTAAAATCACCGCGCAAGACAACTTTGGCATGAATAGAAATGCGTTTCTTCATGCCGATTCGGACAGCCTCTCTACCGCTCATCAAATATACTCACCAATCGAGTCTGATAATCCTCTAGACAGCCTCCTCTCGGCCCCTTTGTTTTTCAATCACACTAAATGACAGCGACGGCGATTTCGCCGTTAGTCAATAGATGACGGCAAACTCCAGCAACCAGTTCGAACTAAAATGTACATCCTGTCAAGTTGTTTCGACGGCATCGTTAAACGATTGTCGGGAACGTAGTTTATTAACTTCAACAAAACTTTATATGGCAGAAATCGAGGGATTTTTGTCATTGTATAAAAATCGGGCCTGCATGATGATGATTCAACGCAAAACCTGACGGTTCGCCCGCAACGTGGTTTTAAACAGTGCTCATTTTCCACAACCACTTCAGCGACCGGTTGCGAATTTGAATCGCGCCTTTTCAGGTGGCGCGTTTGAACGAATCGATCCTGCCTTAGATTCCAAGAAACCAATGCACGGTTGAATCGGCTTTCTATGAAGATTTACCCCTTTTAGGAGGTAGACATGAAAATCCTACTCATATCAAACGCATTTTCCGGACTCACCCAACGCTATTACGCCGAATTGAATGATGCCGGTTATGACGTTTCCGTCGAACTGCACCTGGGCAACGACGCTCATTTGTGCGAGGGCGTACGACTTTACCTGCCAGATTTAATTGTATGTCCGTTCTTAACTCGCCGGCTTCCGGCCGATATTTATCTGAACTACAAGTGTTTAATCGTTCACCCTGGCATAAAGGGCGAACGTGGCCCATCGTCGCTGGATTGGGCCATACAACGTGGCGAACGCGAATGGGGGGTCACCTTGTTCGAAGCCACCGAGGAAATCGATGCCGGGCCGATTTGGTCCAGCAGAACATTTCCTGTCCGTGAAGCCACAAAAAATAGCCTGTTTAATCGAGAAGTAACCCAAGCCGCCGTCGAGTGTTTATGGGATGCATTGACTAATTTCGGCACACCAAATTTTCGGCCTAAAACTTTGGAAGCCGATAATCCTGACATCAGAGGACAATTACGCCCGCCGATGAGACAAACGGATCGAAAAATAGACTGGCAAAAGCAAACAACCGACGACATCTTTAAACGCATTGCCGCTGCGGACGGCAACCCCGGTGTATTGGACGAGATATTCGGTCAGTTGTTTTATCTGTTCAATGCCCATAAAGAGCATCGGTTAACCGGCATTCCCGGCGAAATAATCGCTAAGACCGAGCAATCGATATGTCGCGCCACCATGGACGGAGCAATTTGGATCGGTCATTTGAAACCCAAGTTGTCGGATAGCAAGGGTATTAAACTGCCTGCGACACAAGCCTTGAGTACGGTATGGCCGGCCCCGCAAAAGGATCGGCAATCCGCGCTGTACGACGCGGTCAAAACCTTAGAAATCGATTACCGTCGGCCCGGCCGGCAATTACCTTGCCAGGAAGTGTGGTACGAACGTATCGGCGAAGCCGCTTTTATTTATTTTCCGTTTCATAACGGCGGAATGAGTACCTCGCAATGCCGGCTGTTACTGTCCGTGTATCAACATGTGGCCGCGTTGGATATTAAAGCCATCGTCCTGAAGGGCAGCGACGAGTTTTGGTCCAACGGCATTCACCTAAGCCAAATCGAAGCCGCCGAAAACCCCACAGAGGAGTCTTGGCGAAACATTAATGCTCTTGACGACCTGATTTGTCAGATCGTCAATACCCCAGATAAGTTGACCATTGCCGCCGTAGCGGGCAACGCCAGTGCGGGCGGCACCATATTGGCGATCGCGGCCGATTTGGTTGTGGCTAGAGACGGCGTGATTTTCAACCCCCATTATAAGAATATGGGCGACTTGTACGGTTCGGAATATTGGACCTACTTACTCCCCAAACGCGTCGGTCAGGACGTCGCCACGCAGCTGACCGAGCAGCGTTTACCGATCAGCGCCAAACAGGCCTTGCGGATCGGTTTGGTAGACAAAGTTCTCGCCGACCAGCATCCGGTGTTTGCCGCCCAAGTCAGACATCTCGTCGAGACTTACCTGAACCGCCCGACCGAATTGCAAACTTTGCTATCGAAAAAAGGTAAGACCCGTAGCATCGACGAAAGCACCAAACCTCTGGCCTCCTATCGGAAGTACGAACTGACCCAAATATACGGCAATTTTTATAACGACGATAATTACCATCATGCCAGACAAGATTTCGTCTTCAAAACGGCGCCTCCGGGCACCCCCAGTCATTTAGCCAAGCATCGGCAAGACAACATCCAGAAATCGGCTCAGCCGGGCAGTATGGTCCATTTCATGTGGCAAGACAGCTACGCATTCGACGATGAAAAAATCGATCGGGAGCACAAGGACTTTTTTGAGCTGGCAGAAAAATTGATCCACATCACACATAAACCGGAGTTGCTGGGTGCGATCGACGAATTGATGCAACATGTAAGAGTCCACTTCGCCGACGAAGAGGCCATCATGCAAAAAGTCGGTTTTCGCGATTTTGAAAATCATGTCAGGGAACATCGCATGATGCTCGAGCAATTGCTGATGTTGACCCACAAGATAGAGCTGGATGCCTGTCATCGCGAAGAGTTACAAGACTTTCTGGACAAATGGACCAACCATATTTTGCATTCGGACATGGCTTTCAACCGACATTGGAAGGAGATGTACAAATATTGTATTTAAACCTGGTTCCGGGGCGGGCGTCATGGTGATACAAAAACATTAACCGGGAACCGAACGCTATTTTTTCCAAATCGCTCGCCTACCTGCCCTTTTGTCATTGGCAAGAGCGTCGCTGTCGGCGTTTATTGAATAGCGACCCGGGACTCTCCCACCCTAGGAGGCTCACAGTTTCCTTGCAAAGGTCCGTTAAACACGGCGAGGTAATCTTCAGTACCAAAAAATTGGTTGCAAGAATTCGATAATTACTTGGTGATGACACCATTTAACGTGTGGGCTTTATCCACAAGACTTAACTCCCTCTGTTCGCAACCACTAATGGTGTTTTTATCATATTTAACTTTTATAAGTATACAAACTTCATTAACTAGACTAGAATCCATACTCATTCACGGAAACGAAGTGAAAGACAAAAGGATTGGCGCAATCTCCCATTATCTGATTGCCGTCAGCCCCCTAGTCGAAACCAAAGACCTAGGGCAAATAGCAAGCGAAATTGGGGGTACCTAACAGGTGACGATGACCTTGCTTATTGACTAAATGGATTCATAGTAGGCCTGCGCGACGAATCACCTGCTTATTTTTTATCTATTGAGGGGGAATTGTCATGAAGATTAATTACAACTGCTTTAGTGAGTTTACCGGCGTCGCCGTTTGTTCAGTACTCGCGTTATGGACGTCGCTTTGTTTAGCGACACCACCGGAAGTCGACCATGTGGCTAAAAACCCTACCGAGGTTCCTGCTCCGATAAACAGAAAAAGCCCTACTCACTTAACTTTCGATTTACATCCCAAAGAAGTATTGACGGATATCGACGGGTCCGGTGCCTATGCCTGGGTATGGACTTTTAATGGTACAGTGCCTGGACCCATGTTGAGAGTCATGGAAGGCGATTCTGTGACCATTAATATCATTAATGATGCAAATAACGTCGAACCTCACAATATCGATCTGCATGCCGCTCTTGCTCCTGGTGGTGGAGCGGTTTTTACAGAAGCCGAACCCGGCGAAACTAAATCCTTTACCTTTGTTGCGACTCGGCAAGGAACTTACATTTACCATTGTGCAGCGGAGGGACAGGCATGGGAACACATAGCCTATGGTATGTTCGGCTTAATCGTGGTGGAACCGCGTGGAGGCTTACCACCGGTCGATAAGGAGTTTTATATTGGTCAATCCGAATGGTATTTAAATCATGTCCCGAATGATAAAACCAATGCTCATGGGCTTCCGACAAATACATTGATGTTAGATGAACAACAAGCACTGACCGAGAGGCCTAATTTTTTCTCATTTAATGGGCATAAAAACGCATTGACCAATGCCAACATCCACGGTGATGCTATGCATGCGCAGATAGGAGATACAGTACGATTCTTTTTCGTTAATGGCGGGCCCAATATCGGTTCTAATTGGCATATTATCGGTACAATTTTTGACAAAACCTATCAAGGCCATTTCTCAAATCCGTTAGTAAACCAAGAAACCGAATATGTGGCCCCTGGCTCTGCCGCAATGTTCGAACTGGAGGCGAAAGAGCCAGGCACATATTTGTTGTTGGATCATGCTATTTTCCGCGCTTCCAATGGGGCATTGGGATACTTACAGTTTGACTAGTAAGCTGGAATTAGCCATTGTAAATCCAGTGGAACGCACTTAGTCGTTCCACTGAATATTCCAACAGGTCTAGGAAACATATCGACATCTGATAGCATTTGCCACAAACTGTTCAGCAATCTCTTAACGATTTGAATTTACTTTTTTGCATTTGGAAGGACTCTAGTCCGCCCCGTAACAATGCGAAAAGTCAGTTCGATAAAAAAGGCCGCTCCTATCATTACGAGTAGAAACCATAGCTGACTGGGTGAATTATTGCCAATCTGCCAGATCAAACTCCCTAATGCAGCAAGGCAAAGTCCGGCACCGATTAGCGATAGAAAATAATTGCTGTGCGTGTTTTTTGCCAGCGCTACATTGGCACAATTGACCGCTGCAAAAATCAAGAGAAACCCTGCACTGCCCATCATCGACATACTTGAAAGGTCGACAAGATTGGCGATTAGCAAGGTCAATCCGGATGTGATTAACAATCCCTCAATAGGTTCTCCCCAAACCTTTTTTTCCAATACAACAGGAAGTTCGCCGTCTTTTGCAATGACATAACTCAATCGGGCGGCGCCGTAGATCGTTGCGTTGATGGCCGAAGCCGTTGAGAGCATGGCAGCGACGGCAATCAAGATGAATCCCGCGTGACCCAAGGACGAACGGGCCGCCTCAGCCAGTGCGTAGTCCTTGGCAATGACAATCTTGTCGACAGGCAGAGTTCCAACGGCAACCAAAGCAACAAGGACATAGAGCACTATCACGAAAATAACACTTGAATAGAAAGCGCGGGGTAATGTTTTTGGCGCGTCGCGCACATCCTGTGCAGTGTTGGCAATCAACTCGAATCCCTCATAGGCAAGAAATATAATCATCCCGCCGGCAATCAGATTTAGGGGCGATGACCAATCCGACGGCGCAAGCCTCGCACTGTCGACGTTCCAGATACCGACTCCGATGAAAAGGGCAAGAATCACCAATTTGAGAAGCACTATCCAATCTTCGACCTCGCCAATCAATTTAGCGTTTAAAAGGTTTAGGCCGGTAATGATGATAACGCTACCTGTAATTAGAATGTGTTTCCAAAACGGCTGCGACTCCGCAGGGAAGAATGACGCGCCATAGCTTCCGAAGGCATAGGCATACAGCGAAAGCATGACAATGTAACTTATCCAGAGCAAAATGTTTGCGCTCCCTGTCAGCAGTCCCGAGCCAAACGCCCGATCCAGAAATGCGACAGTTCCTCCCTGACTCGGATATGTAACGGAGAGTTTTACGTAGGAATAGGAGGTAACGAGAGCAACGATACCCGCAATCATAAAGGCTACCGGTGCTCCTCCATTGGCTAATTCCACCGACAGGCCAAGAACGGCAAAGATCCCGCCACCAACCATACCGCCGACGCCTATTGCCGTGACCTCCCAGTAGCCGAGATTTTCTTTTCCGGACTTGTTCATGTCAGTTCAGTTATTGTTATTTTCTCGCTTCACAACACAGGCCCATTGCTTGCGTTTCTGATAAGCCATTCGCGAGATAAAAGCTTACATTACCAGTCCCATTGATAATTTCCAAACAGCTTCTTACTCATAGCGACAAGCGGACGTCCCGCTTCGTTCGACTCAGTGAGAGAATATAATCACTGCCGGCAGCGCCAGTTCCGGGCACTGCCCTCACCTTCAACCTGCAACGCAGAATATTTGGTGAAGCGGAAGGTATCGCCTGTTAAACCCGCCGCGGGGCAACCTGGACATCCATCGCTAGGAGGTTCACGGAATTGTAGGTCCGATTAGCGCAGCGTAATCGGGCGCATGTCATTCATCTCCTCCAACCGAGGAATCTACATCCCCGCACCAATCCTGGGGATAAATACTTTTCGAAACATAACGATGAAAAGTCGAATACGGCCAATCCGCCACACGCTTTACATAGCCATGTTTCAACGGGTTCGCATGTACGTAATCCACATGCCTTTCATAATCGACATCGTCGCGAATAAAATGCTCCCAATAATGCCGCTGCCATATACCCCGCTCTCCGGCTGATTTGCGGACATCAGACCGACGTTCTGTTTTAGGTAACGCCCGTGAAAAACCGCTTTTAATCAAGCGCCAACGTATGCTGAAATCGGCATCGCCAGGCGGCAAAGTCCAAACACAATGTAAATGTTCCGGTAACACGACCCAGGCATTGATTTGAAAAGGGTAGCGTGCACGCACCCTTTTCACCGTCTCGCGCAACAAACCAATTTCCCTAATCAGCAAATCATTGTTATGCCTTTGCAACAGATTCACTGTGAAGAACCAGGTGCCCCCAGGAATGAATGCACGTCGATAATTGGACATATCATTATCTCATGTTGAGAAGCAAAGATATTACCGCTCGGATAGATTAGCGTCCACCATGATGGGGAGAGCAATTTTGACATGCGCCCGATTACGCTGTGCTAATCGGACCTACGAGGTCTGGACTTGTTCATGTCAGTTCAGTTGTTGTTATTTTCTCACTTCACAACACAGGCCCATTGCTTGCGTCTCTGATAAGCCATTCGCGAGATAAAAGCTTACATTACCAGTCCCATTGATAATTTCCAAACAGCTTCTTACTCATAGCGACGAGAGGACGTCTCACTTCGTTCGACTCAGCGAGAGAATATAATCAATGCCGGCAGCGCCAGTTCCGGGCACTACCCTTCCCTTCAGCCTGCGACGTAGAATATTTGGTAAGGCGGTAGGTATCGTCTGTTAAACCCGCCGGGACAACCTGGACTTCCCACGTTAGGAGGTTCTCGGACGTGTAGGTCCGATTAGCGCAGCGTAATCGGGCGCATGTCATTCATCTCCTCCAACCGAGGAATCTACATCCCCGCACCAATCCTGGGGATAAATACCTTTCGACACATAACGATGAAAAGTCGAATACGGCCAATCCGCCACACGCTTTACATAGCCATGTTTTAACGGGTTCGCATGTACGTAATCCACATGCCTTTCATAATCGACATCGTCGCGAATAAAATGCTCCCAATAATGCCGCTGCCATATACCCCGCTCTCCAGCCATTTTGCGGACATCAGACCGACGTTCTGTTTTAGGTAACGCCCGTGAAAAACCGCTTTTAATCAAGCGCCAACGTATGCTGAAATCGGCATCGCCAGGCGGCAAAGTCCAAACACAATGTAAATGTTCCGGTAACAGGACCCAGGCGTCGATTTGAAAAGGGTAGCGTGCACGCACCCTTTTCACCGTCTCGCGCAACAAACCAATTTCCCTAATCAGCAAATCATTGTTATGCCTTTGCAACAGATTCACTGTGAAGAACCAGGTGCCCCCAGGAATGAATGCACGTCGATAATTGGACATATCATTATCTTATGTTGAGAAGCAAAGATATTACCGCTCGGATAGATTAGCGTCCACCATGATGGGGAGAGCAATTTTGACATGCGTCCGATTACGCTGTGCTAATCGGACCTACGAGGTCTGACTCACAGTTAACCAGCCCACAAAAGTATTTGCTAGGCCCCCTTTACGAACAACCAAGCTAATTGGCTTGAATGACTCACCATCGTCCAGAGAAAGTCTTACCTCAAGGTTTTGATCGGAGAAGGACTTAAGCTCCTCGATCAATTGGCTTATAGTTTTACCGCTAGTAACCCAATTAGGATTTTTATTAACCGCCATAATTTTTTGCCTTCATATAGAGCTCAAATGGTTGACGAATTTTGCACATAACGTCGCAAATCACCAGCAAATTGTAGCAATGTGAGGCTTGTGCTATTCATAGCACAAATGAACGTTGCGGAAATTTGTCCGTGTGTATTTGCCTTGTTAGGACTTGGCATATATAGAAGCATGAATTTTTATTTGCTCTTGCAGATTGTCTCTTGCCTCAATGTGAGCATCACTAGCAGCTATATACTCTGGTTTGTCATATACCTGTGCTCCAAGAGGTTTATTTTTATCTGGATCAAACAATGATGAAGAAACAAGACATAAATTTGAATACGACTCAATGTACCGTTCGAGTGATTGTTGAAGTAGAGGAAAATAAACCAAAGACAGAAGAAGTGCGTTATTCGAGGATGCCTGTAGGGTTAAGACGTGAATTTCTTCGTCTTTCACCACTTTCATTAAAGCATGGGGCAACTTTATCGACTCAAGAAAATGAGCGCCAAGTTCCTCATACTTTGTGCGCAAAAGTACTTCGTGCTTGTTCTTTCTATCCAAGAAAGATTGAAACATGGCTACGCCTTGCGCTAGAGCGACGCCACCAAGCGCGAAAAGAGCGGGTGTGATTGACGATGATTGCCCCATTTAATCCCCCTTGAGTCCTAACTATTATTGTCAGGTAAATTCGCCCTGATAATACGATATTACCGGTGTTTTCGGGCAAATTCGCCAACATATTCCAATATCAGGTCAATTTGCCCTGATAAGCCGATATTAGCCTGAAAACATGTCAAATCTACCTAAAAATATCAATTACTCCTACCCGCACTTACTCTCCCCACAATTCAAACAAGTCATGCAACCGTCCATCAGCACCATGGCCTTGGTGCTGCATTTGGGGCAGAGCACGGCCTGTTCCGGGAATTCGCTGTCGCTGCCGTTTTTTGTGCCGTGCTTGGCTTCGAATTCCTTGCGTTTTTCGGCCAGGAATTCCTTCTGGTGGTCGGACAGTTGTTCCGTTTCGATCATGCCGATGTGCTTCATGTGCGATTCGATGGCGTGGCCGATTTCGGCGACCAGCGACGGCATGAACACGCCGCCTTTCTTGAAATAGCCGCCTTTCGGATCGAAGACCGCTTTCAGCTCTTCGACCAGAAAGCAAACGTCGCCGCCCTTGCGGAATACCGCCGAGATAACCCGCGTCAAGGCCAACACCCACTGGAAGTGCTCCATGTTCTTGGAGTTGATGAACACTTCGTAAGGGCGGCGTTCCTCGTGTTCGGTGCCGGCATTCAGGATCATGTCGTTGATGGTGATATACAACGCATGCTCGGATTGCGGCGTCTTGATCTTATAGGTCGATCCCAACAGCACTTCCGGCCGCTCGACCTTCTCGTGCATGCTCTCCAGCGAATCCTGTTGTTCTTCGCCGGCAGCGGCCTCTTTCTTTTCGTCGGTCAATACTTTGTAGCCGACGATCTTTTTCGTGATTTTATGTACCATGATTCATCTCGCATTCTTCCGGCGAGCGGCCTCTTGGCCTACCCGCCCTTTCGTTGATCTTAGAACTTGCCGTAATAACCTTCTTTCAAGGCGTCGAACAGATTGGCGGCGGTGTGGATTTCGCCATCGTATTCGACTTCCTCGTTGCCTTTCAATTCCACGACATGGCCGTCTTCCAGCGTGAATTGGTAGGTGGTTTTCTCGAGATCGGTTTCCTTGACCAACACGCCCTGGAACACTTCCGGGTTGAAACGGAAGGTCGTGCAGCCTTTCAGGCCTTTTTCGTAGGCGTATTCGTAAATCGACTTGAAATCCTCGTACGGATAATCGGTCGGCACGTTGGCGGTTTTCGAGATCGACGAATCGATCCATTTCTGCGCCGCCGCCTGAATGTCGACATGCTGTTTCGGCGTAATGCTGTCGGCGACGATGAAATAATCCGGCAGTTGCTGTTCCGGGTCGTCGCTGTAAGGCATCGCCTTCGGATTGACCAATTCCCGGTAGGCCAACAGTTCGAAGGAAAAGACATCGACTTTTTCCTTGCTTTTCTTGCCTTCGCGGATCACATTGCGGGAATAATGATGGGCGAAGCTGGGCTCGATGCCGTTGCTGGCGTTATTGGCCAGCGACAGCGAAATCGTGCCGGTCGGCGCGATCGAGCTGTGATGAGTGAAGCGGCTGCCGGTTTCCGCCAAGGCGTCGACCAACGCCGGTTCCACTTGCGCCAATTGCTGCATGTAGCGGCTGTATTTGGCATGCAGCACCTTGCCCGGCACCTGGTCGCCGATCTTGTAGCCGTCTTTGACCATTTCCGGACGCTTGTGCAGCATTTCGCCGGTCACGGTAAAAATCTGCTCCAGCAGCGGCGCCGGACCTTTTTCCTTGGCCAAGGACAGACCTTCCTTCCAGCCTTCCACCGCCAACTCCCTGGTAACTTCCTCCGTGAAGGCCAGCGATTCGTCATCGCCGTATTTCATACCGAGCATGGTCAGGGTCGAGCCGAGCCCCAGATAACCCATGCCGTGACGGCGTTTGCCCAAAATTTCATCCTGCTGTTTTTGCAGCGGCAGGCCGTTGATTTCGACCACATTGTCGAGCATGCGGGTAAAAATTCGGATGGCCTTGCGGTAGGTTTCCCAATCGAATCGCGCATCCTTGGTGAACGGTTTTTCCACGAAACGGGTCAGGTTGATCGACCCCAACAGGCAGCTGCCATAAGGCGGCAACGGTTGTTCGCCGCATTGCCCTGTCACCAAGCCATTGAAAATTACCGTATTATGATCTGCTTGGGTGGTGTCATAAACGGGTTCCTGCCCGACATAAACGATTTCCGCCACCTCGGAAGTAAAGGGTTGATGTTTCTTCAATATCTTGTTGGAAACCCAGTTCTGATATTTTTGCTGCTTATCATCTCCTAAGAAGCCAACTTCCTCCATAAAGCGTTCACGCGATTGACCATCGATAATTAACTCGTGGTCCGCTTTACATTCAAACAGCCGTTTTCCGCCTTTCCCATCCGGCAACATACGTTGTCCTGCTTCGCGTCGCTTGTGAATTCGACAGAATACACCGAAATTTGCCAGCAACATCTGGACATCTTTTAATAAACTTAAATGGGAAGAGGCCAACCGGACTGAGCACGATTGGCTTTTTGCTGAAATATTGACTGTACCGTCGGCTTGAAACAAGGCGGACAGATAACCTTTGACACAGTCTTCGTTACCCTGCCAAATTACTTCCGGCACCCGTAACTTGCTTTCTTTATTAAAGCCGTAAAATTCCAAAATCCGTGCTAGCAAAACTGAACGAATCATCACTAAATTCCGTTCCGGAATCGCTACCGCCGACACTCTATATCGACGCGCGGACTTATTGATTAGCTCGCTATTAGTTGCAATCAAGTGGTTGATATAATTAACCAACCTCGGAGCAAAGGCCTGATCGTCATTCCATAAATTAACGATTGCCGCCTGCTGTTCCTTCCCTCGATTGGTAAAATGGCCATCACCTGTGATCAAGCCTAACAACGTTCCGAAGTCCTTATCGCCTTGTTGGCCAAATTGCCCTTTCCCGGATTGAACTAATAACCGATCTCCGATCTTCAAATCCTTAAGTTTTATTTTGCCGCGTTCCGAATAAAAATCATGCCATTCCGTTGCCTTGATTTCGTAACCGTCCTTAGTGGTAACGCGATACACTCGGGCGTCCCGGGCTGTCATAAACGCCGGGACGGCCGAACGAACGACCGTGCCTTTCCCAACTTGGCCAAGAGCCCGCTTGTCCACGGTCACTTCTAAGGCCGAACCGCTTGAATACAAATCACCGATTTTTACCAAACCCCGCTGGGTATGCAACCGTGTATCCGCCGTCACGCACGGATTAGTGGCCCTGATATTCTCGCAGAACCAATTGTTGTTCATTTCGTTGACCTTGTCGATCAGGATGAAACCGGGCTCGGCGTAATCGTAGGTCGAGGACATGATGATGTCCCACAGACGTTGCGCAGGAATCGTTTTGGTAACGCGGCAAGCCACTTCGCCGTCTTCGTTGACGATATAACCGTCCTTGTTGGGCAAGTCGCGCCAGACAATTTTTTCCTTGTCGCCCAGGTCCAGTTTGTCGGCCTCGGCTTCCTTCGCGGTCACCGGAAACGACAGCGGCCAATCGTCGCCTTTTTTGACCGCCTCGACGAATTCGCTGGTGATCAGCAGCGACAGGTTGAACTGACGCAGACGGCCGTCTTCGCGCTTGGCGCGGATGAATTCGACCACATCGGGATGGGCGATGTCGAAAGTGGCCATTTGCGCGCCGCGGCGGCCGCCGGCCGACGAGACCGTGAAGCACATCTTGTCGTAGATATCCATGAACGACAATGGACCGGAAGTATAGGCGCCGGCGCCGGACACATAGGCGTTTTTCGGCCGCAGAGTGGAAAATTCATAACCGATACCGCAGCCTGCTTTCAATGTCAGCCCGGCTTCGTGCACTTTGCGCAGGATATCGTCCATCGAATCCTCGATGATGCCGGACACGGTGCAGTTGATCGTGGAAGTGGCCGGCTTATGCGCTTGCGCGCCGGCATTGGACACGATACGGCCGGCGGGAATGACGCCCTGGCGCAACGCCCACAGAAATTCCTTGTAATACTGCTCTTGTTTGGCCTTACCCACTTCGACGCTGGCCAAGGCCTTGGCGACGCGTTTATAGGTATCGTCGATGGTAGCATCGACCGGTTGGCCATCCTTGGTTTTCAAGCGGTATTTGGTATCCCAGATGTCCATCGAAGCGCTCTGGAAAGGAATTTCTGTCACGTTATTGCTAACAACATGAAGCTGTGCCGTCATGGGTGATTTCCTGTCGGTTGAATGGGTTATAAAGGGTTTATTAGGCAAGCAACTGCACATGTTTGCACGTCTAATGCAAACATGAACATGTAGTGCTTTTTGGGAACAATAATACTAGATATTGTGTATTTTTGAATTTTTTCTTGAAAATTAGACGATAAAAAAACCACCCCTTCGGGTGGTTTTTCTTAACTTCTAAAGACTTAGCGAAAATGGTTAGAAGGGAATATCGTCGTCGAAATCATCATAGGCTGCCGGCGGCGGATTATTGCCGGACGGTTGTTGCTGAGCCGGAGCCGATTGGGGGGCGGACGGCGCATACCCGCCTTGTTGGGAACTGTCGCCGAAGTTGGCGGTGCCGCCGCTGCGGCTGCCGAGCATCTGCATGTCTTCGGCCACGATTTCGGTGGAGTAGCGGTCCTGGCCATTCTGGTCCTGCCATTTGCGCGTTTGCAGCCGGCCTTCCACATAAACCTGGCTGCCCTTGCGCAGATACTCGCCGGCAATCTCGGCCAGGCGGTTGAAGAAAACCACCCGATGCCATTCCGTTTGTTCCTTGCGTTCACCCGACTGGCGGTCCTTCCAGCGCCGCGTGGTCGCCAAACTGATGTTGGTAACCGCGCCGCCGCTGGGCATATACCTGACTTCCGGGTCGGCGCCCAGATTACCGATTAACATGACTTTATTAAGCATTTTTGACTCCGTATTTTAAATTTGGCTCCATTGTACCAATAAACGTTGCAACTCTTCTTTGTTCAGAATGGAATTGTCGACTTTTAAATAAGCCGCGTTTTCCTCGAAATGCAACCTGACTTCTTCCACGCCGCGAACGGCTATTAATTGCCGGGTGAACTCGTCGGCCCGATCGCCGCCGATGGCATCCAGCGACAATAACATGTTGGCCAGGTAGCGCGGCGGTTTCATGAATAAAGCCACCAACGCCCAACTGCCCGCCAATGCGGCGGCGAACAAAAACACCGCCGTCGCACCGTATTCGCCATACAACCAGCCGCCGCAGGCGCCGCCAAGAAAGGCGCCGAAAAATTGCGAACTGGAATAAGCGCCCATCGCCGTCCCCTTCATGTCGGCCGGCGCCGTTTTCGAGATCAACGACGGCAAGGTGGCCTCCAATAAATTGAAACCGCAGAAAAACAGCCACAGAAAGCCGATCAAACCGATCAGATCTTCATGCAGCCACATCAGGCCGAGATCGGCGACGACCAGAGCCATGATCGCGCCGATGAAGACTTTTTTCATCTGGCGTTTTTTCTCGGCCAGGATGATAAACGGGATCATTACCGCCATCGAGGTCACCAATATCGGCAAATAAACCAGCCAATGCCTGCCCGGCAACAACCCTGCATCGCGCATCAATAATGGAACCACGACGAAACTGGCGGTCAGGATCAAATGCAGCACGAATATGCCGTAATCCAGGCGCAGCAAATCGAGATTGCTGATGACTCTACCGAATTGCGACGGAATCAGCTCGGCATCGCGGTGAGTGATGATTTTTTTCGGATTGGGCACGACGAACATCACGACGAAAATCGCCAGCACCGATAAACCCGCGGTCAGCCAAAAAATGCTGGGCACGCCGAAATAATGGGCCAAGACCGGCCCCAGCGTCAGCGCCACTCCGAAGGAGATGCCGATACTGGCGCCGATCATGGCCATGGCCTTGGTGCGATGGACTTCCTGGGTCAGATCGGCGACCAAGGCCATGATGGCCGCCGCGATCGCGCCGCTCCCCTGCAAGGCGCGGCCGATCAATATGCCGTAGATGGATGTCGACACGGCCGCGACCATGCTGCCGGCGGCGAACAAGATCAAGCCGACGACGATGATTTTCTTGCGGCCGAAGCGGTCGGACAACAAACCGAAGGGAATTTGCAACACGGCCTGCGATAGCCCGTAAATACTGATCGACAAACCGATCAGCAACGGCGTCGCACCCTCCATTTGCTCGGCGAACAACGACAACACCGGCAAAATCATGAACAGGCCCAGCATGCGCAAGGCATAAATGCTGGCGAGCGACAAGGTTGCCCGTTTTTCCATCGGCGTCATTGGACTCGTTATATCCTGTAACTGACTCAAATCTGACCTCTTCGTATGGCTGGGTAAGGGTTCGTTATTATAACAATCTTTGTTTTAATCCGTCCGCGCGGAATTGTTCGTTTCGCGCCGAAACGATTTCACCAAGTTCCTGAATTGAAAAATAAAACTCAGCAACACCGGAATGAAAACCAACGTAATCAGCGTGGAAAACAGAATACCGAACAGCACGATGATGCCGATGCCGCGGTACAATTCGGTGCCCTCGCCGGGCAAGAACACCAACGGCGACAAGCCCAGTATGGTCGTTACGCTGGACATGATGATCGGCCGCAAACGCAACTTGACGCTGTCGATGATCGCCGCCAACGGCTGCATGCCCAGCTCGTAGTGATTGTTACGGGCCTGTTCGACCAGCAGGATCGGATTGTTGACCACCGTGCCGATCAGAATCAGGAAGCCCAGCATCGTCAACATATCGAACGGCTGCCGCACCGCCTCCACGCCGAAATTTTCCAGCAAGCCGCCCCCCCAATTGAACAGCCACAGGCCGGCGATACCCCCGCTGATGCCAAGCGGAACGGTGGTCATGATGATCAACGGATAACCCCAGTGCCTGAAAATGGCGACCATCAGCAAATAGGAAATCAGCACGGCGACGATGAAATTATCGGCCAAGGCGTCGCGGGTCGCCTGCAGCAAATCGCTGGCGCCGCTGATGCGCAGCGACACGCCGGCCGGTATCTGCCCACTCGATTGCATGCGCTCGATCAAGTCCCGTTTGACCGTTTCCACCGCCTGTTCCAAAGGGATCTCGCGCGGCGGAATGATCGACAACGTCACGGTGCGTTCGCCGTCGACCCGGCGGATCGTTTCGGTATTGACGCTTTCCTTGATGCGCGCGACGCTGCCCAGCGTCACTAAATTGCCGGACGGCGAATACAACGCCAAATCGTTCAGGTCTTCCGGCGTTTTGACCGCGCCTTTCGCGCTGTACAAAAACATATCGATCTTGTCGTCGCCGAGGAAAAACTCGTCGATATAAGCACCGTCGCTGAAAGCCCAGATCAAATAACCCAATTCCTCGGCGGTAAAACCGAGTTCCGCGGCACGCTCCCAGTCCGGCTCTATTTCCAGCAACGGCTGCCCCATCGTCAGGCTGGCCGGTTGCGGGCGAACCTGCGGCTGGTCGAAGATCTGCTTGGCGCCCATGAAGGCCTTGAAACCGGTGGCGAACAACGGCGCCAGCTCGGGGCCGCTGATGTCCAGGTTGATGCTGCGGGTGCCGCCCAGGTTGCTGGCAAAAATGGAGCCTCGCGAGGAAAACGACACCATGCCGGGGATCTGCGTGTATCTCTCCGACAAGACCTTGATCAGATCATCGATCTGGTTGCGGTCTTTGGTTTCGATGATGAACAGAATCGACTGCGGCCGGGCATAGGTGACGATGAACTGCAGCGCCGGCACCGGCGTTTCCCCGCGCGCGAATTGTTCCGGCCGGTCGTCAAGATACGGCAGCAAAAAATCGTGCATCGGTTCGACCACGCTCATGACCTCGTCGAGGTTATAGCCGGGCGGCGCGAACATGAAGGAAAAGGTCTTGGCCTCTTCGCCTTCCGGCAGATATTCCGCCTTCGGCATCAAGGCGAAGATAATCACGGTCGTGAGCGACAAGATCAGTCCTATCGCCACCAAGCGGCGGGTGAGACTGTGCAAAATCCAGTCGATGAAAGCGATGATGGAAGCGGCGACCCGTTGCCCGGCGCTGTGGCCGGACCTAACACCCGGCGAGGTCAAATAGCGGCTGCAGGCCGACGGAATCACCGTGATCGCCACCAGCATCGAGACGATGATCGAGGCGGCGATGGCGATGGCGATGTCGGAATACAGTTGCCCCGCTTCTTGGGTAATATAGACGATCGGAATAAAAACGAACACCGTCGTCAGGGTCGACGCCAGCACCGCCGGCCAGACTTCGCGCACGCCTTCCAGGGCCGCTTGCTCCCGCCCCTTGCCCAGATGCAAATGGCGATAGATGTTTTCCAATACGACGATGCTGTTATCGAGGGTCATGCCGATGGCGAAGGCGACCCCGGCCAAGGAAATGACGTTAATGGTACGCCCCATCAGCAGCAAGCCGATGAAGGCGGCGATGGTACAGACCGGAATTCCGCTGGCACCCAGCAACGTCGCGGAAAACGAGCGTAAAAACAAATACAGCACGGCCGAAGCCAGCAACGCACCCAATAATAAATTCTGCTGCACCACGGCGACGGCGCGACGAACGTATTGCACGTCTTCGCTGGTCAGCTCCATCTGCAGTCCTTGGTTTCGCAGCAGGGTCTGGTTCAGCTCCTCCACCTCGGCCATCACGCCGTCCATGATCTCGATGACGTTGGCGCCGATTTCGCGGCGGATGCCGACCGTGATATTGGGCCGGCCGTTGGCGAATGACTTGACCCGAGTCTCGAATCGGTCCAGTTCGACATGGCCGATATCGTGCAAATGCACCGAAGTATCGTTACGGCGGGCGATGACCATGTTTTCGATGTCTTCCAGCGACTGAAACCGCCCTGTCGTCCTCAGCAAATAGCGGCGTTTGCCGCTGTCCAGGTCGCCGCCCGAGACGTCGCGGTTGCGTTGCCTGACGGCCTGCTTGAATTCCTCGACGGTGATATGGCGCTCCGCCAGTTTGGCCGGGTCCAGATAGATTTGAATCTGCCGTTCGCTGCCGCCCCAGGTGTCGGCCTGCGACACGCCGGGTATTCGTTCCAACCGCGGCGTGACCTGATCCTTGACGAAATCGTGCATGATTTCCATGTCGATCCCCAACGGATTGCCCGGCAACGGCTGGATGCGGAAATACATGAAAGCGTTGCTGGAGATGGAGGTGGTCAGGATGCGCGGTTCGTCGACGTTCTCCGGATAGGACGGCACCTGCGACAACGCATTGTTGACCCGGATCAGCACTTCATTGATGTCGGCGCCGTGGCCGAACTCCATCTCGATCTCGGCGGCGCCGGTCGAGGCGGTGGAAATAATCCGTTCCAACCCCGGAATCGAACGCAGGTATTCCTCCTGCTCGATGATGATTTCCTTCTCCACGTCCTGCGGCGTGGCGCCGGGCCAGTCTGTTTTAATACTGATCGCCCTGACATCGAGATCGGGAATCATTTGGATCGGCACGCGGAAAATGGCCAGGCCGCCGAAAAGACAGATGATCAGGATGGCGACGGTGACGATGACGCCGTTCTTGATGACGAATTGAAACATACGGCTTGCTTATCGGGGAATGATCCGGACCAATTGCTGGGGTTTTAAAATCTCGTTGCCGCGCACCACGACCCGGTCGCCTTCGGCAACCTGGCCGTCAACGATTTCGATCTGGTTATCGACGACCTGCCCGGTCGTGACCTCGACGCGTTGCGCGCGCAAACCGTCGTCCCGCTGCTTGACCAGCCAAACACTATCGCTGTTATCGGGCTGCTTGACGATCGCATCCCGCGGCAACAACAAAACCGCTTGTTTTCGCTGATTTTCCGGTTGTAACTTGACCCTGACCGACATGCCCGGAGTCAAGGGCAAAGACTCGTTTTCAATGTCGATATGAAGGGGAAAATTATGCGATGTGGGGTTGGCGACCGGGATGACGCGAGTCACCTTCGCCGACAACGACTCTTCCGGCAAAGGGTCGGGGATGATTTCGACGACCGTATCTGAATTAAGCTGCGGGAAATAGCGTTGCGGCACATCGACCTCGACGCGCAGATTGCGGTCATCGACCAAAGTCAGAACCCGGGTATCCACCTTGACCCATTGCCCGACCTCGACCAGTTTTTCACTGATCACGCCGGCGAAAGGCGCCTTGATGACATGACGCTCCAACAAGGCCTGGTAGCGTTGCTTTTCCACTTGCAAGCGCTTGACGACCGCGGCATTGATACGGACTTTGGATTCGGAAGCTTCGTACGACGTATTGGCGATGAATTTCTCCCCGACCAACCTGGAAAACTCGGCCCGTTGGCGCTTGCTTTCCTGCAACTGGGCTTTAGCTTCCTCCAAGGCCGCGGCCGAACGCAACAGATCCAAACGCGTCAATTCATCGTCCAAGCGGATCAGGACATCGCCTTGCTTAACGTGATCGCCCTCTTCCACGGTGACCTCGACCACCATCGCATCGACTTGCGAAGACAAACGCGACAGCCTTTGCGTAGTGATTTCTCCAGGCAAGGAAAATCGCTGCAGCAGGGCTTTTTCCCTGACCGTGGCGACGCGAACCGGCACCGCTTTTTCGGCCGCGCTTAATAAAAAAGGGTAAAAAAGCGGCAAAATCAATAAAACCTTAGTAATGAAACGAAAACTGTGCAAAAAACATCCTCGACAAAGCAAACAAGACATCGTTTTATTTTACCTTAGCCACTAACGGCACCGGCAAAATAAATTAGTTGGACAGTAGCTATACTTATCGGACTTCAAATTTCGGCAATGATCCGAGGCGGCCTTATACTGCAATCAAGCATCCGGCTGGACGTTAAAGTCTGATCGATCGTATAGTATAGGGTTGTTTAATTTGTCGGACCTTGTTCAATGGATACCATCAGCATTCGGGGCGCAAGAACGCATAACCTGAAAAACATCGACCTGGACCTGCCCCGCGATTCGCTCATCGTCATCACCGGCCTGTCGGGTTCGGGAAAGTCGTCGCTGGCATTCGATACCATTTATGCTGAAGGGCAAAGACGCTACGTCGAATCGCTGTCCGCCTATGCCCGGCAATTCCTGTCGATGATGGAAAAACCGGATGTCGATCATATCGAGGGCCTGTCGCCGGCCATTTCCATCGAACAAAAATCGACCTCGCACAATCCCCGCTCGACGGTCGGCACGATCACCGAGATCTACGATTATTTGCGTTTGCTCTATGCCCGCGCCGGCATTCCCCGTTGCCCGGAACACGGCATTTCCCTGGAAGCGCAAACCATCAGCCAAATGGTGGACCAGGTGTTGGCGCAGCCGGAAGGCGAGCGCTGGATGCTGCTGGCGCCGGTGGTCAATGAGCGTAAGGGCGAACATCTGCAATTGCTGGACGATTTAAAGGCGCAAGGCTTTATTCGGGCCCGGATCGACGGGGAAATCTACGATTTGGACGAACCGCCGGCGCTGGACCTGAAAAAGAAACATACCATCGAAGTCATCGTCGACCGCTTCAAAATCCGCGAGGACCTCACGCTGCGTCTGGCCGAATCGTTCGAGACCGCGCTGCGCATCGCCGACGGCATCGCCATCGCCGCCTCGATGGACGACGATCGGGAAATCGTGTTTTCCGAACGCTATGCCTGCGCGCAATGCGGCTACAGCCTGACCGAGCTGGAACCGCGTATCTTTTCCTTCAACAACCCCAAAGGCGCCTGCCCCGGTTGCGACGGCCTCGGCGTGCGCCAGCATTTCGATCCCCAGCTGATCATCCACAATCCCGAAATCAGCCTGGCCGGCGGCGCCATCCGTGGCTGGGACCGGCGCAACGCCTATTACTACCAGATCATTTGCGCGCTGGCCGATCATTACGACTTCGACCCCGAAGCGCCGTTCGCGGACATTCCGGAAAAAATCCAAAACATCATTCTCTACGGCAGCGGCAACGAGGAGATCGGCTTCCGCTTCTTCGGCGGTTCGGGCAAAGCGACCACTCGCCGCCATCCGTTCGAAGGCATCATCGCCAACATGGATCGGCGTTACCATGAAACCGATTCGCAAATGGTCCGCGACGAATTGGCCAAATACTTGTCGCAAAAGCCTTGTTCGCAATGCAACGGCGCCCGTCTGAACAAGGCGGCGCGCCATGTTTTCATCGCCGACCAACCCCTGCATCAATTGACCGCTCTGCCGATCAGACAGGCTTCGGAATTCTTCAAACAATTGCAGATTCCTGGCCATCGCGGCGAAGTGGCGGCCAAGATCAACAAGGAAATTCAGGAACGCCTGGAATTTCTGATCAATGTCGGTCTCGATTATCTGACCCTGGATCGCAGCGCCGACACGCTTTCCGGCGGCGAGGCGCAGCGCATCCGCCTGGCCAGCCAGATCGGCGCCGGCCTGGTCGGCGTCATGTATGTCCTGGACGAGCCCTCGATCGGCCTGCACCAGCGCGACAACCAGCGCCTGCTGAACACCCTGTTCCGTTTGCGAGATCTAGGTAATACCGTCATCGTCGTCGAACATGACGAGGACGCCATCCGTTCCGCCGACCACATCGTCGATATCGGTCCCGGCGCCGGCGTGCACGGCGGCCAGATCATCGCCCAAGGCACGCCCGAACAAATCATGCGGACCCCTGCCTCGTTGACCGGCCAATATCTATCCGGCATCAACGAAATCAACGTGCCTCAAACATTGACGGCCCCTGATCCGGACAAACAAATCACCATCCGCAATGCCCACGGCAATAACCTGAAAAATGTCGACATCTCCTTTCCGGTGGGCCTGATGACCTGCGTGACCGGCGTGTCCGGCTCCGGTAAATCGACGCTGATCAACGATACCCTTTATTGCCATGCCGCGCGCCTGATCAACAAAGCGGGCTGTATTCCCGCGCCATGCGATGCAATCGACGGCCTGGAGCATTTCGACAAGGTCGTCGACATCAACCAAAGCCCGATCGGCCGCACCCCGCGGTCCAACCCCGCCACGTATACCGGCATCTTCACGCCGATTCGGGAATTGTTTTCGGCCACGCCGGAATCCCGTTCGCGCGGCTACACGCCGGGACGCTTCAGTTTCAATGTCAAGGGCGGCCGCTGCGAGGCCTGCAAGGGCGACGGCGTGATCAAGGTGGAAATGCACTTTTTACCGGATATTTTCGTGCCTTGCGACGTTTGCAACGGCAAGCGTTACAACCGGGAAACGCTGGAGATCCGCTACAAGGGCAAAACCATCAATGAAGTGCTGGACATGACGGTGGAGGACGCCGCCCAGTTTTTCAGCGCCGTGCCGGTGCTGGCGAGGAAGCTGCAAACGCTGATCGACGTCGGCCTAAGTTATATCACGCTGGGGCAAAACGCGATCACGCTATCGGGGGGCGAGGCACAACGGGTAAAACTGGCCAAGGAACTATCCAAACGCGATACCGGCAAGACTTTATACATTCTGGACGAACCGACCACCGGCCTGCATTTCCATGACATCAAACAGCTGTTGACGGTGCTGCATACGCTAAGGGACCACGGTAACACGGTCATCATCATCGAGCACAATCTGGACGTGATCAAAACCGCCGATTGGATCGTCGACATGGGGCCCGAGGGCGGTATCGGCGGCGGCACGCTGGTCGCCGAAGGCACGCCTAAACAAATTACCGAACATCCTGCGTCGCATACCGGCGTTTATCTGAAACGCTTTTTTACCTAACATACGCCGGAGTTGCCGAAGCTTACCATGGAATTCGGGACCGATGCGGTTCGTGCCTCACCATCCTACGACCCTGTCAGATGGGTAGACGCAGGACGGATAAGCGCAGCGCCATCCTTCAAAACGTAAATATTAAAATTTCAGGTGCATGGCGCTTCGCTTATGCACCCTACCGACAAACTAATCTTCGTTTATAATAAACGCCAAGTAACATCCCAGCGACAAGCTCCTCATAGGCATTCTCCATGTTAGAAATCGTCCAGCTCCCGGTTCTCAACGACAACTACATCTATATACTGCACGAACCCATCGGGAACCAGACAGCAGTCGTCGACCCATCCCTTGCCGGCCCAGTGCTTGACGCATTGAATGATAAAGGCTGGCGGCTGAATTACATTTTTAACACACATCACCACCACGACCATATCGGCGGCAATCTAGAATTGAAACAGCAAACCGGCTGCCGAATCATCGCTTCAGCTTTCGATAAGCACCGCATTCCAGGCATCGATAGAACCGTCGAACATGGGGATAAAATCAATTTGGGCGAAGAAACATTCGAGATATTCGCCACTCCCGGCCATACCAACGGCCATATCGTCTATTACTGCGAGAGCAGCAAGGCCTTGTTTTGCGGCGATACGCTATTCTCGCTGGGCTGCGGCCGCCTGTTCGAAGGTACCGCCGAGCAGATGTGGAACTCATTGCAATTGATCAAGGCCCTCCCCGAATCGACCCGTATTTACTGCGCCCACGAATACACCAAGGCCAACGGCAACTTTGCCCTGACCATCGAAGCCGACAACCCGGCCCTGCAACGCCGGCTGGAAGAAGTAGCCACCTTAGTCGCCCGCAACCAACCGACCGTTCCCTCAACCCTCTCCCAGGAACTCTCGACCAACCCGTTTCTAAGGGAACAGTGTGTGGCCGTGCAGGAAACGCTGGGCATGCTGGACCAAGAACCGGTCGATGTGTTCGCCCGCATTAGACAATTGAAGGACCGATTTTGACAGATGAAGATATTCATAGTCTTTAAGGTACGCGGAACAAAGCAAACCCCGCTTTGATTCACCCCGTTGGGGGTTCACCCGTAGATTCGGAGCTACGCCATTTCCGGATTCCGCTGAGCTGCATCCGGGCTACATCGTTACCCATCCAACTGACAAAATTTGTCAGTTGCTGGCAAAATTAAGCAAGTCATCCAGCAATATCTTTTTATTTTTTCCGTTCCAGCAACCCAGCCGATTTTTCATCGAACACAAAATAAAACTATAACCTTTTGTTTTTCCGCCAAAACAAAAACCCAGCCAACGAATTTTCGTCTAATAAATATAAGTTGGCACGTCTTCTGCTGTAATCCTATCGAACTTACTTCATCCACAAACAAAAGGTAAATACCATGAAAAAAACACAACAGGGTTTCACCCTCATCGAATTGATGATCGTCGTCGCGATCATCGGTATCCTGGCATCCATCGCGATCCCGGCTTATCAGGATTATATGACGAGAGCAAAATGGTCCAAAGCCGTTAGCGGTGTTTCCGCCCTTAAACTGGCAATCGGAGAATGTCTAAACGATCATGGGGCCGCTCAGGGTTCATGCGATACTATAGGAGAGCTCAATTCCTATGGGATTACCAGCGTGCCTTCAGGTTCTGCAGTCGAAAGCGCCACTGTATCAATTACTGGAGGCGGGGATGCTTCGATTTCGATCGCAGATGGCGGTACAAATAACCTAGGCGGTTGTACTATTAAATTAACGCCAGAACCAGGTTCAGGAACAGGTGTCATTACCTGGATACCGAATACTGGTTCTGCAGGCTGTGTAAAATTCGTGAAAGGCGCAATACAATCTTAATAATTTGTTTAACCTAAATTGATAAAAGCCCCGGTTTACGGGGCTTTTTTATGGTCAAAAAATGAAGGATTTTAACACTCCGTCAAATGCAAATAACATTCAAATTATCGCGCTAATATCCGGTATACTCGCCTTTCTAGCTTTTACGGTCACTTCAACCCAACCGCTGTTTGATTTCGATACCAAACGAATCGTTGAAGTCATCAGTCTCTCAATAATCCTTCTTTGCAGCACACTAAAAAAAACCTACAATTCTCGACAATCCCGTAAAATACGCTACGCCTTAACTACCCTGTTAATTCTCGGGATCGGTTCCTGCCTTCTGGCTAATTCACCAAAACATGCGTTTATCGAAGCGATTACTTTTTTCTGTTTGATAATCGCACCCTATCAAATCGCACCCGCATGGCAATATCAAAAATTCAACTTATATTCCGCCTTAACCTTATTCGCCATTATATTGATAACCGAAACTTTGTTTCTCTCGCGTTATTTTGCCTATGTTTTCTCCTCCGCCAATTTTTGCGTCCATGACTTCTTCCCGGCTTTCGCTAATGTGCGGTTTTTTAATCAATTTCAGATATGGACCCTGCCTTTTGTTTCGTTAGCGTTACTCGACAACAAATTACTTCCACACCAGGCAAGATATTCGCATCTTACGTGGACTTTAGCGACCGTATGGTGGTGCCTGTTTTTTACCAGCGATAGCCGTGGCGCTGTTATTGCCGCAGTATCGGGTTTTATCTTCACCATTGCGGTGTTTAAACGACAGGAAAAAAACTTGCTCCTTGTCACAACAAAGCTTGCATTATCCGGTTTCATATTATCCAAATTATTATTTTCCTTGCTTCCAGCCCTGTTGAATCACAACTCCGGTACTCTGCTGAAATCGCTAGCAATAAGATCGGCTACGCATGACCGGATATTACTGTGGCAGAAAGCGTATCAGCTCATCATAGAAAATCCGTTTTTTGGCGTCGGCCCCATGCATTATGCTTGGATCGGTTATTCAACGTTAGAAGATTCTATTAAAAACAATCATCCCCATAATAGTGTTTTGCAATGGGGCGCTGAATGGGGAATTCCATCCTTGTTAATTGTATTATGGATTTTACTCGTTGCATTGAGAACTTGGCTTGCCAAATACAACGCCAAGACACTTGCTAACTCGCCTGAACATCAAGCAAACGTCATCATCGCAGTGACAATATCGGTCGTTTCCGCTTTCATATATTCTATAGTCAGTGGCGTCATTGTCATGCCAACCAGTCAATTAACTGGAGTTATCACAATCAGCATGATGATTTACCTATACAATTCGTCACCCATGAAAACCGACACAAATAAACATTATATTTATCTAGTGGTTTTAATTGCCCCGACCTATTGTTATTTATTAGCTCCCGATATCAAAGCGAAACTTACCGAAAAAAAAGATACCATTGAAGTACGTCAAGAAATCCCCCGATTTTGGTCGAATGGCAACATATTTCATCGATGACATTTTTCGTTCTGTTCCAGAAGCGCTTCGTTTTCCGGATAAATAACCAGTGCCCGCTTGACGATGTCACATCGTTCTTTGTTCTGTCCCAAAAACCCATAGGCTTTTGCCATATTTTCGAGTATTTTCTTATCCGGTATCACCTGTATATACTGCTCAGCCCACTTCAAAAAAAATTTGACATTATAGACATCCTTATTTTTCAAACTAACAAACATCAATGATTGCATTGCCAAACGTTCCGCGTCTTTCTGAAAGAAAATATTACTTGAGGCGGTTTGCAAGGGAAAGCCGCTTTCTTTGGAAAATTGCTTATGAATGTAACTATACAAATCTCTTCTTGCCATTTCACAGTTATAAAAAAAATACATAACCGGTAAATAAACAACAATTAATAGAGACACAAAAACTTTGGCGGATGTAATATTTAAACTGATCAGCCTAACATCGCCGGCTTTTCTGAGCAATAAATAAAGCAAAAATAACCACAGAAACCAGTGCAGTGAAGACATATAGAAAGGAAATTCTACCTGGGTATGAAAACTAATGGGTAAAAGTAATGCTAAGTAGCCTACACCATTCTTCCAACCGCATTTTATCGCCGATTCAAGTATTTTGTAACAAAACAATAATATTCCAATAACTCCTAACAGCCCCGTCTCGATGAACCACATAATCAATTCGTTATGAGGATGCGTCAATTCGGGAACGCGTTGCACACCGGGATGTGAGCCGTAAAATTCCGGAGCATACTGATTCCATACACTGATAAAGCTTCCCAGGCCATGGCCCCATAGGGGTTCCGCCTTAATGATATTAATCGAGACAGTGTAAATCACCATTCGCAAATCCGCATAGTTCCCTTGAACCATCTCATGACCTTTATGAACTACAGTCCCCAAACCACTCCTGCCAAGAAACATCGCTAGTAACAGTAGTATTGATGAAGCAATTACGGTGTTTTTATTTATAAGATACTCCTTCCTGTAAGCTGTAAAAAGCATTCCTATGCCGAATACCAATGAAATGATACCCATCCGACTTCCTGAATTAGATAACATATAGGCGCTTATAAAAACACTAAGCATTAAAAACATCTTGTAAATGACGTTTCTCTTAGCCAGATTCTCGCGAGAAAACAAAAAGAAGTTCACCAGTATTCCGGTCGACAAATAACTTGCTTGAACATTGATTTGCTGAAATACGCCAGTCGGTTTTTCTAGCGCTTTTCGAACGAATGAAATATCCATATTTTGCAAAAACCCTAAACCAGAATGTATTATTACCGATAAACTAATAACAAATAGAATATTATCAATATCGCTTTCATCTAGCCCGAACTGAAATAAGGACAATAAAAAAAATATCCCACAAAAAATAAAAACTTGTTTAGACATCCACTCATTAGGATCCATGTAACCCGAAAACAAGCTAGATACAATCAACAGTATTGGAAAGGCGAATATTAAATAGATCCTTGAAGGTAAAATTATCTTATTTTCAATTGTAATTCTCAAAAAGGAATAAAATATCATCGTAATCGCCACCGCCCATACGGTAATATTAAAAGGCAAACTAAAGCCTGTTCGCCCCAAATTAGGCTGATAATAAAAAGGCGCTACCAAAAACAGTAGTACCATTAAACCATAAACGACCGGCTTTTTTACCAATTCCATTATCTATCCTTTAATTATTTACAAAATATTGTGATTTCTAGTGCGTAGCCCACATAAAGCGTAGCGTAAAGCGGGGAATCGGAGATTAGCCATCCCCGGAGTTTGCTGCGCTGCCTTTAGGCTACAAAACTTAATTTATCTTCAAACGATAATCGCCAATTCAAGTGCCCTGCGCACGGTCGCGCGGCGCACGCCTGTGCGATCGCCGCTGAAACGGTTAACTTCGACCCTGCACTCTCCTTCTTTTAGCGACCTTCCGATAAACACCGTGCCAACCGGCTTCTGCACAGTCCCTCCGCCCGGGCCGGCGATGCCAGTGACGGCGATGGCGATATCCGCATCACTGTGCTGCAGAGCCCCTTCTGCCATTTCCAAGGCCGTTTGTTCACTGACGGCGCCGAAATTTTTCAATGTCTCCGCGTTAACGCCTAACATATCCATTTTGGCCTGATTGCTATAGGTGATAAACCCTCTATCAAACCATGCTGAACTGCCTGGCACTTCGGTGATTGCTTGACAAATACCCCCGCCGGTACAAGATTCGGCTACAGCTATTTTCCAGCTTCTGCTCTTCAAATACCTTCCCAACTCATTTGCCAATAAGAATATTTTCGGTTCCATGATGTGTGCTTATATCAGTTTAGATAAAATATGCAGTATGACAACAAATCAAACATCGACCAAGCATACTCCGATGATGCACAGGCGTTTCTTCTTTGTTTAACAAGGAATTTTTAAGATCAACAGAACAAAAGCTACACTACTGGTTACAGTTTTTCAGCTCCATGCTTCGTAGTGTGTTTTTATGTTGTAACTAGGCTACCTTCCGGGCTTTGACTTCCAAGTGTATGCCCTCCTGCTCCTGCAGATATTGAATCACCGCAAACAGGTTGCTCGCCTGGGGATTACCTTTCGGCCCGAACATACGCATGAGACTCTTGCTCGACTTCTCGAAAACCTGGGAAAGTTCCTCAAACCCGATCGTCGCATTGATGTAGTCGCGCAGCACTGCCTTGCCGGTATCGACATCACCAGCAAGCAGGCACTCGACCCCTTCCTGCAGCAGGGCCTTGCGAAACGCAGGATCCCGCTGGGCACGTGCCTGTATGGTGTCCTTAAAATCTTTCGTCAAAGCCATCATGTCACCTCTTGCCGTTTCCGTCGCTTATAGTCGCGCCAGTTAGCTTTCGCTGTAGTGATATCGGCGTCCTGCCGCTTCTTGGTACCGCCCGCGAGTAATATCACCAACCGGTCCCCGTCCTTGCCAAAATAGATTCGATAACCGGGACCATAATCAATCCTGAACTCATAGACGCCGGCACCCACACCTTTCACATTAGAGAAGTTGCCCTGTTCCATCCGATGGACGGCTGTCGTCACCTTGACCGCAGCGGCCACATTCAGACGATCGAACCATTTGGCATAAGGACTTTTTCCCTCAGCATCCAGGTACTCTCTAACCTCGATCATATGACCCATATAGTAGCATATATGTTACCTTTAGCAATACCCAAATAACGGTGCATTCGGGACAGGCCAGTACGGATTCAAGCACGAGTCTTCATGGTCATCAGGCAATGACATTGAAGCCCCACCCCACCAGAGTGAATGCGATCGCGAGCACCCCGGCGAATAGCGCCAGCGCCTGCCACTTGATTACCTTGCGCAGTATCAGCATCTCCGGCAGTGACAGGGCCGCCACACTCATCATCAGGGCCAGCGTAGTCCCCACGGCCACCCCCTTGGTCAACATCGCCTCGGCGACCGGGATCACGCCAGTAGCGTTCGAATACAGCGGAATACCCATCAACACTGCCGCCGGCACCGTATACCAGGCATCGCCTCCCAAATGATCGCTGACCCACTGCTCCGGCACGAAGCCGTGGAACAGTGCGCCAACGCCGATGCCGAGCAGTACCCATGTCCAGATGCGGCCGACGATCTCTTTGACCTCCGCCATGGCATAACGGTGGCGGCCGGCAAACGACCGGTCGGGCTCCGGTAAGTCGGCCTGGCCCATCTGGATCTTCCAGACGTACTCCTCCACCCAGCGTTCGGGCTTGAAGGACTGCATGACGATGCCGCCGAACCAGGCCACCAGCAGCCCCGCACCGACGTACAATGCCGCCAGCTTCCAGCCCAGGATCCCGACCAGGATTACCGCAGCCACTTCGTTGATCATCGGGCTGGCGATCAGAAACGAAAAGGTCACACCCAACGGAATGCCAGCCTCGACGAAACCGATGAACAGCGGCACCGACGAGCAGGAGCAGAACGGCGTCACGGCGCCGAGCGTGACCGCGAATCCACGCGCCTGCCAGTCTGGCCGGCCGCGCACAAACTCCCTCACTCTCTCGGGTGACAACAATGCGCGCAGCAATCCCATCACATAGATCACGATCACCAGCAGTACGAATATCTTGGCGACGTCCATGACGAAGAAATGCAGCGCTGCGCCCAGATGGCTTTCTGGCGACAAAGCCAGCCACTGATAAACAACCAGACTGGCCAGATGATCAAACACGGTTTTGTTCACCGGCAACAGGCTGAACCGAGGGCAGCGCAAAGGAAAGCATGGCGGCAGCCAACACAAAACCCGATGACAGCCACAGACAGCCCTCCAGTCCATGCGTCTGGTAGACCAATCCGGACAAGACCGTGCCTGCCAGGCGGCCACCCGCGTTGGCCATGTAGTAAAAACCGACGTTCATCGACACCTTGTCATAATCGGAATAGGCCAGGATCAGGTAGGAGTGCACCGCCGAATTGATAGCAAAGACAATGCCGAACAGAATCAATCCAGCAACCAGCACGGTTTCGACTGGCCAACCCTGCTGCATGGTAATGACGATACCGGCTGGAAATACCGCCAGCACGAAGGCCCACAGCCTTGCGGTACCGCCACCCGGCCCCTGCCCGTGATGACTGCGCCGGACCAGTTTTGGCGCTGACGCCTGCACAAACCCGTAACCGATGACCCAGGCTGCCATAAAAGTACCCACGCCAGTCGCTGACCAGCCGGCTACTTCTACCAGAAATACTGGCAAGGCCACGACAAACCAGACATCGCGTGAACCAAACAGGAAGAAGCGCGCCGCCGACAGCCAATTGATCGCAGGCACTTTGGAAAACACCTGAGTAAACTTCGGCTTGGATTTCATCTTGCCGACACCCGAAGGCAGCATGACTGCCGTCACGATCAGCACCACAAACAGCATGCCGGCCAATGCAATCAACGCACCACGAAAGCCGATCCATTCAAGCAACGCGGCACCAACGAAAAAACCACCGCCCTTGAGCGCATTTTTGGAACCGGTCAGGACGGCTACCCATTTGAAAAGCTTTGACTCACCACCGTCACCGGCAATGAGTTTTACCGACGCCTTGGCCGACATCTTGTTCAGATCCTTGGCAATACCTGAAAAGGCCTGTGCCGCCATCACGTAAGCCACAGACAACCAGGCATCCGGTACGGTAAGCATCATCAGCGCCACCACCTGCATCGCCATGCCGATGTTCATCGTCAGGTTCAACCCGATACGCGCACCCAGCCATCCGCCCACCAGGTTGGTGACGATGCCGAAAAACTCGTAGAACAAGAACAGCATCGCCACTTCGAAGGGCGAATAACCGAGCAGGTGGAAGTACAGCACCACCAGCATGCGGATGGCGCCATCGGTGATGGTGAAGGCCCAGTAGCCAGCGGTAACGGTAAGGTAATTGCGGGTGCCAGTGTCCATCAGCAGCACCGGCCCAGACGGCAGACCTCGCCGCGAATCAGGTAGGCGGGTGGCACCTCGAACGACTCGCCACCCAATTCCAAGGTCCGGCAAGACTCCTTGCGCCCAGTCAGATCGCTACAGGAGGTGCAGGCACTGCTGCCGACCTGGATAGCCGGAGTGCTGGCCTCCAGCGGTTGCCCATTGATCAGTACCTGGTTCGACTCCTGGATAGACTCCGGCCCGAGCGGGGTTTCCGTCAGCGTCACTTGAACTCCGCGAGGTACGCATTCCCGGTTCAGATTGGCAACCAACCCGCGCAACAGGGCACCAGTGTCACCGCAACGTTCACAGGTCTCACCTTTTACCTGCAGGTGGCGCCATTCGATATCGATCGTCTTCACTGGCTTACAGACTCCGCGCGATCATGATCGCGATATCCATCATCCGGTTCACGTAGCCCCATTCGTTGTCGTACCAGGCATAGACTTTGACCTGGGTGTCATCGATCACCATGGTGGACAGTGCATCCACGATAGAGGAGCGTGGATCATCGAGGTAATCCACCGATACGAGCGGACGCTCTTCGTAACCGAGGATCCCAGCCAGCTCACCCTCTGCCGCCTCTTTGAAATAGCCGTTGACCTCTTCTGCCGTCACGGGCCGAGCGGCTTCGAACACGAAGTCGGTGAGAGATGCATTGAGCAGCGGAATACGCACCGCATGACCGTTCAGCTTGCCGGTGAGTTCCGGGAAAATCTTGGTGATAGCCTTGGCCGAGCCGGTCGTCGTCGGGATCAAAGACTGGCCGCAGGCGCGGGCGCGGCGCAGGTCCTTATGCCCCTTGTCGACGATGGTCTGGGTGTTGGTGATGTCATGGATGGTAGTCATGCAGCCATGCACGATACCGATCTTCTCGTGTACCACCTTGACCACGGGTGCAAGACAGTTGGTCGTACACGAGGCAGCCGTTACCAGATGGTGTTCTGCCGGATCGTAGAGATGGTCATTGATACCGTAGACGATATTCAGCGCACCTTCGGTGGGCGCGGCAACAATGACCTTCTTAACGCCCTGATCGAAGTAGGTTTTCAGCGACTCCGGTTTCTTATGATGCTTCCCGGTGGCTTCGATGACGATATCGCAGCCAGACCAGTCCGTTTCGCCGATGGTGGCATTGCGAGTGTAGGCGATATGTTGCCCCCCAATAAGCATCGTTTCACCTTCAGCACTGCACTCCTCTGGCCAGGTTCCGTGCACCGAATCGAACTTGAGCAGATGTGCTGAGCCGGCTGCATCCGTAGCGATCTCATTCACCTGGGTAACGACAATGCCCTCTCCCCCCCCAGCCGGCGCGTAATCCCAAACGGCCCATGCGGCCAAACCCATTGATACCGATCTTTACCGTCATTGAATTGTCTCCTCTTATGTTTTTATGTCGTAATGTGCTGCGAGGTATTCGGTGTGTGCCGGGAGCTTCAGTGAATTGGGACGCAGACCTTTCACCATGTCGGTTGCCTGCACCTCGTCCATCCCCAGTTCGCGCATAATCATCGCCGCTATGAAGCCGGTGCGACCCGAACCGCCCCGGCAGTGAATCGCCACACATTTGCCTTGTTCGATCAGTGCCAGTACGTCGGGTTTGTCCGCCTGCCAGGATTGCTCGAAGGCCTCAGCGGGGGCCGCATCATCTTCGACGGGAAAGTGAAACCAGGTCATGCCGTTTTGCCGAACGACATCCGGCAAGGAAGAAGCATCAAACTTGTCTAGTTCTTCATCCGTCATCATGGTAACGATGGCATCCGCACCGGCCTGATGAAGTTGGCTGACCGATGTAGCCAGGTCCACGCCTTTGGTACCCGGGCACGGGGTGAAAATCAGTTGCCCCTGTGTGGGCAAGACCAGAATGTCATAGGGGTGAGTACTCACGATGCCGAACCTCTGTTTCAATCCTGGGTAATCCAACTGCGCACCAGATCAGGACCGGGAAGTCCGCCCGCATGCACGACTTTTCCATCCACGACGACGCCGGGCGTGGACATCACCCCGTAGCCCATGATCTGCGCCATGTCGGTGACCTTTTCCAGCTCGATCTCGACCCCGGCCTGCTCGGCGGCAATGCTGATGAGTTTGGCGGTTGTCTCGCAATTCTTGCAGCCTGAACCCAACACCTTGATATTTTTCATCTCTGTTACCTCTTAAAAATCGTTCAATCACAGCAGCCGGAGCCGGAGCTGCAACAGGAATTTTTGCCTTCCAACTGCACAGGCGGACACGGTACGGTGCCATAGGAGCAGAACACGCAGCAGTCGCCTTGCAACGGCTTGAGTACCTCCCCGCAACCCTTGCATTCGTAGTACCACTGGCAGGCGTCGGTCGGCATGGTCTCTTCAGCGACATGACCGCACCTGGGGCAGGTGATGGTGGACTGCAGGATTACACTCATGGCGCTTACCTCGCCGCCTCCAGTTGCATATAGGTCTGATGCACATTGCGCTTGTGCCAGCCATCAAAGAACTGGAGATGCGCGAATGCCGGGGCATCGCCCATCTGTTCCACGGTATCGCCGAGATCCTGCCAATCTTCCAACGCCTTACTCACGCCCGTGATTAGCCAATCGAGGTAGTCACCGGTCTCGGCTTTTGCCTTCGCCATGTCAGCAGGATGACCATGGCCGGGCACTACATGCGCAGCGGCCAACTTCTCGATCTCGTGAAACGACTGCTGCCACTTCGCAACCAGCGTGGTGGGATGAATACCCAGCAGGCGCTCGAGGAACACGAAGTCCCCGGTGAACACCGTGCGCGCCTGCGGCAACCACAGCACCGCGTCGCCGACAAAATGACCATCCCCTGGCCACAGCAATTCGAAGGTCACGCCACCAAACTCGAAGGTCTGTCTGTCGGTCTCCACGATGTCTGTCGCGTAGGTCGGAACAACGGTCTTGGCTTCGTCTCCGACCTGGGCGGTCAAGCGGCCGATGTGTGCCTCAGCCTGTTGGCGCTGGCTGTCCACTGTGCGGACCAGTGCTTTGATCGGAATGCCCTTGCCCGCAAAGTAGCTGTTGCCCATCCAGTGGTGATCCTGCACCCCGATATTCACCAGCAGGCGGATCGGTTTGTCAGTGGCACTGGCCACCGCTTCCTCCACCAGCTTCGCGCCAGCCGGGGTTGCGCCAGAACCTACCAGCACCACGCCCTCATCGGTCACCACGAACCCCAAGGTGTTGTTGAGGCCATGGTTTTCCGGTGTGCGCGGGCCGATCTCACCGACGATGGCATACACGTTGTCCGCCACCGGCTCGACCTTGAGCTCAAAGGCTCAGCCACTGATCGAATAAAGCCCCAGCAACAGGCTTGCGAGCCAGCGCTTCATAGTTCGAAATCTCCGGCAAACGGCTTGTCACCGGTGACGGTCGGTAGATCCAGCCAGTTGCCCCACTGCGACCAGCCACCGTTGTACAGGCGCACATCCTGGTAACCCAGGTGTGTCAGTTGCTGGTAGGCAAGGCTCATACGAAAACCATCATCGCAGTACACGTAGACGGTCTTGTCTTTGGGGACGGACTTGTACATGTCGGCAAGGGCTTCATCCGAGCGCCAGGTCTGCGACTGCCCATCGGTGCCATCCATGCTGATGATGTTGATCCCGGAATATGGCCTTCCGCTACACCGTGATGGCTGCCCCCGGCATAACGATCCGTGGGGCGCGCATCGATCAGGACGATATCGGATGTCTTGCCTTCGGCGACGTAGTCGTAAACTTCCGGAAACTCGACAAACATCGACCGATCAGCCGGGGCGAGTTCAATAGTGCTCGGCTCCCGTGCTCCGGTCGGCTCCTGGGTGATCTCTTCAAAGGCCGACCAGGCAATTGTGCCGCCATTGAGCACCTTTACCTGTTCCATCGGGAAGCCG
Source organism: Methylomarinum vadi (assembly GCF_000733935.1). Lineage (NCBI taxonomy): Bacteria > Pseudomonadati > Pseudomonadota > Gammaproteobacteria > Methylococcales > Methylococcaceae > Methylomarinum > Methylomarinum vadi. The sequence goes on along the minus strand of NZ_JPON01000001.1, from coordinate 100,496 downwards.
TACAGCTTGAGTAACACCCACAGTCGCGCACTGGTGACTGTGCGCGTATCGTCATAGATCACCAGGGTCGAATCCATGGTCACACCCCAGTTGCGCAAGGTCTGCTGAAACTGCTCGCGGGACGGAAAGCGCGTCACGGTCAGCGACTGGTTGTCTGCGAGGTCCTTAAAACGCTTGACCTGAATGGCACCCGGAATATGCCCAACGCTGTGATAACGGTGTGGGTGATAACGCACTTCCAGAACGTCCAGGTTGTCGTCGTCGATGTGTTCCGCGAGCCAGTCGGCATCAACCAGGTAATCTGGGTTGGCCCAGGCGAACGGTGAAACAGACAGGCCAATGGCCATCAGCAAAGACAGGAGTGTTGATTTCATAGTTACTTTTCTCAGTTTGACGTGCCGGCCTCGTACCAACCCTTTGTTTTGTTGACGATCTTCACCACCGACAGCATGACCGGCACTTCAACGAGCACACCCACCACGGTCGCGAGCGCCGCACCCGAATCAAAACCGAACAGCACGATGGCCGCGGCAACGGCGAGTTCAAAGAAGTTGCTCGCCCCGATCAGGGCCGAGGGTGCCGCCACGCAATGGGCGACCCCGAAATGTCGGTTCAGCAGGTATGCCAGACCGGAGTTGAAATAGACCTGGATAAGGATCGGCACCGCGAGCATGACGATCACCAGTGGCTGACTCAAAATCTGCTCGCCCTGAAAACCGAATAGCAGCACCAGCGTTGCCAGCAAGGCGACGAGTGAGACCGGATGCAATTGATCGAGCCGCACCTGCAACGCCGCCTCGCCGCCTGATTGCAGCAGGTGTCGGCGCCACCACTGCGCGAAGACCACCGGTAGTACGATGTAGAGCACGACCGACAGGAAGAGCGTATCCCAGGGCACCGTGATCGCCGACAGACCGAGCAGCAGTCCGACGATGGGCGCAAACGCAAACACCATGATGGTGTCGTTCAAGGCCACCTGGGTCAGAGTGAAGTTGGCGTCACCATCGGACAGGCGACTCCAGACGAATACCATCGCCGTGCAAGGCGCGGCTGCCAGCAATATCAGTCCGGCGATGTAGGCGTCGAGCTGATCCGCCGGCAGGTAGGGCGCAAAGATGCCTCGAATGAACAGCCAGCCCAGCAGCGCCATGGAGAACGGCTTGACCGCCCAGTTGATGAAGAGCGTCACGCCGATGCCCCGCCAGTGCTCCTTCACCTGGTGCAAGGCCCCGAAGTCGACCTTCAGCAACATCGGGATGATCATCAGCCAGATGAGCACGGCCACCGGCAGGTTCACCTGCGCCACTTCCATCTGACCGATAGCCTGGAACGGCACCGGAAACCAGTGCCCCAGCGCGATGCCCACGATGATGCACAGCCCGACCCAAACCGTCAGGTAACGCTCGAACAGGCTCATCGAACTGCCGGCCGCACGCTTGGCGGTGACTTCACATTGGGCACTCATCGCTCGTTTCCTTTCCCGCCCGAATCCGTCATCGCGATACGGCCGATTTCCGCCAGCTTCTCCTTGAGTTGCGGTTCGTTGAGCGATTCGATCGGGAGTTCGACGAAAATGGCGATGCGGTTTCGAAGCTCTTGGTATGCCTTCGCAAACGCCGCTTCTTTCATGCGCTCATCGCCATCCGCCGCAGCCGGGTCCTCAACGCCCCAATGTGCCGTCATCGGATGGCCCGGCCAGACCGGACAGACTTCCGCTGCGGCCTGGTCACAGACGGTGAATACGAAATCCATCTGCGGGGCATCAGCACCCTCGAATTCCGCCATGTCCTTGCTGCGCAGCCCATCGGTCGATAAACCGTTGCGCTGTAACTCGCGGATCGTCAGCGGGTGGACTTCGCCTTTTGGATGACTGCCTGCACTGTAGCCACGGAATCTCCCCTGCCCCAGGTGATTGACCAGGCACTCCGCAAGCAGGCTGCGGGCAGAGTTGCCGGTGCAAAGAAACAGCACATTAAACGGTCGATCTGCCATGGTCAGTTCCCTCCATGACCATGCAATCGAAAGCTAGCGAATGGCGCAAAACGGCGATTCATCATCAAGCACACCGGGGGGCGCCGGGACGATTCGGCATGCTTTCCAAAGCGGCCAGATCTTCCGTAAACGGGGCCACCCCCTTCACGCCATCAGCCGTTTCCCGCAACACATTGGCCACCCAGTCTGGAAGCCCGGAATTGATCCGGTAATGGATCCACAGACCCTCTCGGCGATCACTCACCAGCTCCACCTCACGCAAGTGCGCAAGATGACGGGAAATGGTCGGCTGAGCTGCGCCGATGGCGTGGGTCAGCTCGCAGACGCAGAGTTCATCGTGCTCAAGAAGAAGCAGGAGGCAGCGCAGGCGTATTTCATGCGCGATGGCGGGGTATAGCGTCAATGGGGATATATTCATGTGGCCGAATATATCCTGAACCATATATTACGTCAATCAAATATAGTCAAGGACAATCGAATTCGTGCGTGATCGCGAATTGTGCTGGACACTCGTCTGCGTCGAAGCCAGGGCCTCGGCGACAGTCAAATGAAAGCGATCTCCGTGGAGATAAAACAGATCTACCCGGCCGGCAATGGATTAATTATAGATTCATGTCACTCTCACTCACTGAAGAGGAGATCGGCTTCCCCAGCTATGTTTCCCGCATCCTGCGGCTGACATTGTCGGTCCCAGTCATTCAGGAGGTGGTCATCAACAGCACCCGTCCGCCCACCATGACGCCAGCCGCCTTCATGGATCCATCTCCCGAGCATGGGGACTTCAGCGAAAGCAGTTTGGGATCTGCTTCATTCAACCCTCTTGAAAAAGAGATACCTGAATCAGTGACTTCAATTATTGGTTGGGAACTAAACAACCACCCGCTCAAGCGGGTGGGTTCCAATAACGGACTGAAAGTCCGGATACGCGTCGACTAAACGACGCGTCTTAGTCGGGCTCCATCTTGAAATTATCGTTTGGATTAGGTTCAAAGTGATGCTCCAAATATTGCTTTATCATCTCATCAGTCATTTGCCCCACTGTGGCGCAAAAATAACCGCGGGCTCAAAAATGTCGACCCCAATATCGCTTTTTCAAGTGCGGGAACTCTTCGAACAGATAGCTCGAAGTTCGTCCCTTGATTCGCCTCATGATTTCGCTTGGGGCCATAGTCGGCGGCGCACTCACCAAAATGTGCACATGATCTTTGCTCACGACACCTTTGATAATCCGTATCTCAAAGGCTTCGCATGTCTGCCGCACCAAGTCTCTCACTCGTTCGGCTATTTCATCCTTCAGCACTTTATAACGATACTTCGTAACCCAAACAAAATGATACTCAATTTGGTAAACCGTATGGCTGCCGTATCTATAGTCCATCGCCACCTCCTTGGGCAAATTATCGCAGCTAAAGCTGACCGGCTAAAGCCGGTGGTTTAAACCTTATGATGGATAATTAATTCTTGAGTTTTCCAAAATTCGGAGATTTTATAACGCTATCAATAAAGTCGAGTTTAACTGAGGATTATTGAAACTTTTTTTCGTAGGTTTTGAGAAAATAATAGGGGTATGGCGTTTTTTGGGCAAAGAGAGATTAAACGCGGTGTTGCCACGCTGATGGTTTGAAGCTGAAAACGTTGAAGGGTTAACCGGCGGCGAGTTTTGTGTAGGTCGATTCAAACGCGATAAAGCCGGGGCAAGCGTTGGAAAAGCGCAGTTTTAACCGGCGACCGGTACGGATCAAACGGGCGGCCAGATACATGAGTTCTTGAATGACGGTTCTGATGCGGCGTCGTTTGGCCGGATGCCGAATGGGGCTTTGTTGCCCCAGTAAGCCGATCAGGCCGATCCAGCGCAAGATATTGTAGCTGTAGGCGCTCAGGGTCATGATGACATCGTTGGTGGCGAATTTGCCCGAAGGCAAGCGTTCGATGTCCAGATCCGTTTTAAACTCGCTGTGAAATTGCTCGGCGGTGGCATGATCACGATACAGTTGAACGATCAATGTGTCGTCATATTCGGTAGAAGCTAGGCTTGTCCACCAGCCTTCCATCTCGATCTCAGGGAACAGCAGGAGTTGTCCCTTAGCCGTTGTTGTTCGTTCGGTGATTTGCATGACGCGACGACAGGAATAGGTTTGGCCGTTTCGGGTGTGTTCCTCCGTGACACTAAATAAGGCCACCCGTTTGCCTTCACGTGGTGTGTCCCATTGTCCGTGTTGCTCGGCGTAGGCTAGCCAAGCATCGGCATTCTGTTTACGGGGATTCCATTTGATGATGAACTCGGCTTGCTCGTCTTCCTGTAAGACAATTCGGTTGTCGAGAGCGTCATGCCCGCTATCCAGGCGAACAAGTAACGGCAAGGGTGTCAGACGCTTGGCTGCAGTCAGTCCGCGCTCCAAGGAATAGAGGAATTCGTATTGGCAATGTTGCTTGCCTTCGCGCAGTTCGTTGCCAAGACACCAGCCTTCTTGGCCCAAATAAAGCGCGATGGGGGCATAGCCGTCGAATCCTTTATAGGTCCGGGAGACGCCTTCCTTGCGCGTTTTTTCGTTGTTCATCGGATAAACATCGATATCCAGCGCCACATGACCAGTGGCTAACGGCGTTACCGGGACTTGCGCGTGGGCCAGAAAATCGATGTTGCTCTGATAAACGAGCGGCAATAGTGCCTCGGCGTGTTCGTCCAACCGTTGTCTAAGGCGAGCGCTGGAGGGGACTTGTTGAATCGACAGCGCGGTTTTGAAATAGTCGTCGTCGCGGTAATTCTCAATCGCTTCGAAATCGCTCTTGCCCAGGCAAAGCGACCCGATCATGCTTTTGATAATATCGGCATGAGCGATACCGTGGCGCAATGGAATACCCTTATCCAGCACTTGATTGAGTTGGCCATACTGATTCAAACATAAGCCCACTAAGGCTAATCCGGAATGGCTGGTATAAAATTCAGTTTCTGACTGCTCCAGGATAAATCGTTTCATGATTCACTGAGTGGGTGAATGAAGAAATAACGACATTATCCCAGATTAAGCTTGTTAAATCATTAGGATAGAAGAGATTATCACTTCTTAAGTCACGGATTCAGGAGATAATCAAACCCCACAAGTAATCCGATTTCCTCCAGGAGAAACTCTATAGAGCGTATCTAGAACCATAAAAACGCATGCTAGTGACTGATTTTATTTATCTTTCATCATTTTAGATTTTCCCCAAGCAACATAAGAGGTCAGATGACTTATGAATAGAATTCAATTTGCCATCATCGATATTGGAAACTGTTCCAAGACCCTGATGCCGTTGATCCCCCACTAGCAGCCTTCAGTTGAGAAGGGACGTGCGGGTTTTACGTATCCTGCTCGGTACGCTTGCAAACCAGGTAGTCGTCACTCTGGCTGGTATCGCCTTGGCGATGAACCTGGAAACCATGCGGCGCGCCTGAATCTGACGCCATGAATAGCTTCACCTGTGCCTGGCAAAAGATCATCGAGGTCATCGGCGGCTCTGAGGTACCGGAAGATCACCGGCATGCGGAAAATACCGTTGAATGGCTGGTACGGTTGAGACCCAACGCCAACCTGGCTCTGCTTCTCGCAGCCCTTGGCCACGACATCGACCGGGCCACTCCGGACCGCATTCGCCGCGAGTCGTTCGATGACTATGATGCGTTCAAGAACGCCCATGCAGAAAGAAGCGCGGCTTTGCTCGCGGAGATATTTTCGGAGTGCGGCGTCGAAGAAGCGATCGCTTCGGAGGCCTGTAGGCTGGTGCGCCTGCACGAGGTTGGCGGCACCCCGGACGCGGACCTGCTGTGTGATGCTGACAGCCTCTCCTATTTCGACGTCATCCTGCCCCTCTATTACCAGCGGGAAGGATACGAAGAGTCGTTACGTCGCTGCGTGTGGGGACTGCGGCGTATTACACCCGGCTCGCAACAATACCTCACTAAAATGCGTCAAAGCGCCGAATTGCAGAAGCTCGTAACACATGCCCTGCGGATTGTGGAACAAGAAGTCGAGTGTGATACGGAACCGGCCAGTACCAAAACGCATGAACTTTCCGATCCATATTCTGTCTTTAGAGCTGAAAAAATAACCCAAGGATTTTAATGTAATAGAACTGACCAACCATGTACCTGCGAAGAACAAGAAATTTCCACTGGACATATAGCCGCCCACCCCCCATCGCTCCCTGCTTATAAACAAAGATCCTGCCACTCTTGCCTGGCCGGATTGGAATGCATCGCCGCCACAGCACGATGCTGACTCATTAGTTCTCTAAACCGTTATCAAAGGAGGAATCTCCATGATTCAGGTCGAAAACCTGACGCGCCGTTATGGCGATTTCACCGCCGTGGACAATGTGAGCTTTTCCATCGGTCGCGGTGAAATCGTTGGCCTTCTCGGTCACAACGGTGCTGGCAAAACCACCATCATGAAAATGTTGACCGGCTTTCTCGAACCTACCGCCGGGACCATCGACATCGACGGTCTGCGCATCGGCCGGGATACTACCGCCATCCAGTCAAGGATCGGCTACCTGCCGGAGAACTGTCCGGTCTGGCCGGAGATGACGGTCATCGATTATCTGGACTATCAGGCCAATCTGCACGGCCTGCCCGAGGAGCAACGCACGGCTGCTATTGCCAGGGCGATACGCCGCACGGCGTTGAAGGAGAAGGCCACTTCCACTATTCAGACCCTGTCACGAGGCTACCGCCAGCGGGTCGGCGTAGCCCAGGCCATTCTCCACGAACCCGACATCGTCATCCTCGACGAGCCCACCAACGGGCTTGACCCCACGCAGATCCGTCAGATGCGCGACCTGATCCGCGAACTGGCCCAGACCGCCACTGTCATGGTCTCCACCCACATCCTGCAGGAGGTCCAGGCGGTGTGCGAACGGGTGTTGATCCTGCGCGCCGGCCGCCTGGTAGTGGACTCCCGGCTCGATGAGTTGCAGCGCGACGGTGCTCTGTTGGTGGCCGTGGAAGGCGACGCGGAAAAGGCCCTGAACGCCGTCGATGGGGTGGAACAGGTGTCAGAGCTGGACACAGAGGCCGGACAGCGGCGCTACCGGGTAAAAGCGCAACCGGGCAGCGCGCCTCGGGTGGCCCAGGCCATCATGAATGCAGGTCTCGCACTGTATGAGATCACCACCGAGCGTCACGACCTCGAAACGGTATTCGCCCAGGTCAACGAGGAGGTGGGCCATGGCTAATTATTTTTCCACTACGCTTCGTATCGCCCGCAAGGAATTTCGGGGCTTCTTCGCCACACCCGCGGCCTATCTCTTTTTGGGCGGTTTCCTGGCGGTGACCCTCTTTGTCTTCTTCTGGGTGGAGACCTTTTTCGCCCGCAACATCGCCGATGTGCGCCCTCTATTTCAGTGGCTGCCGCTGCTGTTGATCTTCCTGGTGGCGGCGCTGACCATGCGCGCCTGGTCGGAGGAGCGCAGGGCCGGCACGCTGGAGAGCCTACTCACCGCACCGGTGAGTCCGCTGCAGTTGATACTCGGAAAATTTACCGCAGCCCTGGGGCTGGTGGCCCTGGCATTGGCGCTGACCCTGCCGCTGCCGGTGACGGTTTCCCTGCTGGGGCCGCTGGACTGGGGCCCAGTGATCGGCGGCTATGTCGCTACCCTGTTCCTGGCGGCGGCCTATGTGGCCATCGGCCTCTACATGAGTGGCCGCACCGACAATCCCATCGTCGCCCTGATACTCACCGCCGTGGTCTGCGGGCTGTTCTATCTGATCGGCTCTAGCACCCTGACCACGCTGTTCGGCCATGAGATCGGTAACCTGCTCGCTCTGCTTGGCACCGGAACCCGCTTCGAGTCCATCACCCGCGGCGTGCTCGATCTGCGCGACCTCTACTACTACCTCTCCATCGTCGGGGTGTTCCTGACGCTGAATCTCTTCTCTCTCGAACGGCTACGTTGGGCGGGCAACCCCATTAGCAAGCGGCACCGCCTGTGGGGCTGGGCCGCGGGACTGGCAGCGGCCAATTTCATCGCCGCCAACCTCTGGCTCAATCCCATCGGCTGGGCGCGCGCGGATATCACTGCGGAGAAACAGTACTCACTATCCGAAGCCACCGAGAACCAGCTCGCGGCGCTGCACGAGCCACTGCTGATCCGCGGTTACTTCTCGGCCAAGACCCACCCCCTGCTGGCGCCGCTGGTGCCCAGGATCAAGGATCTGCTCGAAGAGTACGCGGTCGCTGGCGGTGACCGCATTCGAGTCAATTTTGTCGATCCCACCCGTGACCGCGAGGCGGAAGAAGAAGCGGCATCGCGTTATGGCATCAAGCCGGTCCCCTTCCAGACCGCCGACCGTTACCAGGCGGCCGTGGTCAGCTCCTATTTTGATCTAGTCATCGCCTATGGTGACCAGTACGAAACCCTGGGCTACCGGGATCTCATCGAAGTGAAGGCGCGCGGTGAGCGGGATCTGGACGTCGTGCTGAAGAACCCGGAATACGCCATTACCCGTGCAATCCGCAAGGTGGCAAGCAGTTACCGGGCCGGCGGCAACCCCTTCGAGGCGTTGCAACATCCGGTGGTGTTCAAAGGTTATATGTCACCCGATGAGAAGTTGCCGGAAACCCTGCGCGAGTTGCGCGGTGATCTGAAAGGACTACTTGACGATCTGAAGAAACAGGCGGGAGACAAACTGATCGTTGAGTTTGCCGACCCTGACGCAGACGGCGGTAATCTAGCCGCCGAACTCAAACAAAAATACGGTTTCGGGCCACAGATCGCCAGCCTGTTCGACCCTAAACCCTTCTGGTTCTACATGGTGCTGGAGGGCGATGGCGAGGCCTTGCAGGTGCCGCTGCCGGAGACCTTGGATAAGCCATCCCTGGAACGTTCCCTGAACGCCGCCCTGCAACGGTTGACACCCGGAGCGCTCAAGACCGTCGCCCTGGTCAAACCCCAGGCCTTCGGCCCGGGCGGTCAACGCTATGGCGACCTGGAGGAGGTGCTGGGCGAGAACGTGCGCATCAAGGAAAACGACCTGAAAAGCGGCCAGGCGCCCGAGGATGCTGACCTGCTGCTGGTGATGGCGCCGAAAGAGCTGGATGAGAAGCAGCGCTTCGCCATCGACCAGTTCCTGATGCAGGGTGGCAGCGTGGTGATGGCCACTTCGCCCTTCGACGTACAGGTAAGCGGCACGCTGAATGCCAGCAAACAGGCCTCCGGTCTGGATGAGTGGCTGGCGTATCACGGTGTCACCATTGACGAAACCATGGTGCTCGACCCACAAAACGCGGCACTGCCAGTGCCGACCGAGCGCTACATCGGCGGCCTGGCCCTGCGGGAGATTCGCATGCTGCCCTATCCCCACTTTCCGGATCTGCGTGGTGACGGCTTGAATCCGGACAACCCCATCACCGCCTCTTTGGGTCAGCTCACCCTGAACTGGGCCTCGCCGATCCAGGTAGACGCGGATAAAAACCAGGGACGCAAGGTCATCGAACTGCTGCACAGCTCCGAAAACAGCTGGACGTCGGACAGTCTGGACCTGGTGCCCAACTACCGCGCCCATCCGGATACGGGCTTCAGCGTCAGCGGTGAACGCAAGCCGCAACTGCTGGCCGTCGCCATCGAAGGTCGCTTCGATTCCTTCTACCAGGGCAAAGAATCACCCCTGGCCAAGGCGGAGGAAAAAGATGATGAAGCCACCGACGAGGGGGATAAGGATGGTTCAGATCAAACGGAGGAAAAAGAAGCCGAGCAACGCATCACCGGCGTGATCGAGCGCTCGCCGGAATCCGCGCGGCTGATCCTCGTGGCGAGCAACACCTTCGCCTCCGACGCCGCCATCGACCTCGCCTCACAGGGCCTCAATACCCTGTACACCAAGCCGTTGGCCTTCATGCAAAACGCCATCGACTGGTCGCTGGAAGACCGTGGGTTGCTGGTGCTGCGTGGTCGCACGCAACTGGCCCGCACCCTCGACCCTATGCCCGATGGCGAGCAACGGGTCTGGGAGTGGATCAACTACGGCCTGGCCCTGGTCGGACTCCTGGCCGTATGGGGCTGGCGCCGTCGGGTCGCGGCTTCTGACGCCCGAGGCTACAACGCAGTATTAGCGGAGGTTTGACATGAACAAGAGAGTCAAGATACTGGCCGTTCTGCTCACCGCCCAGCTGCTGCTGGCGGTAGGAATCGGCTTAAGCGACCGGGGTGTTACCGCTGTGAGCGAGCCCGTCGCACTGGTCAGCTTTGATGCGGAAAAGATCGACCGCATCACCCTGGAAGGGCCGGATAATGCCAAGGTAACCCTGGCAAAGAACGGCAGCGACTGGGTGTTGCCGGACTTGGGTGAATTCCCGGCCAACAGCAACAAGGTGAAACAGCTTTTCGAGCGACTCAAAGCTCTGCGTTCCGGCACGCCGATAGCCACTAGTGGTGGCGCACGGGAGCGTTTCAAAGTGAGTGACGAGAAGTTCGAACGCCGCATCACACTGTCAGAGGACGATGACACAGTCGCCCGGCTCTTCCTGGGCAGCTCGCCAGGCATGCGGCTCATTCACGCCCGCAATGAAGCCAGTGACGCCATCCATGCAGTCAAGATGGCCGTATACGATGTGCCGGTCAAAGCGTCGGATTGGGAAGACAAGTCCGTTCTGACTTTACCGAAAACGCAGATCACTGCCATCAATGTCAATGGCCTGCACCTCCAGCGTAGTAGCCTGGTAGCAGACAGCGACAAGGCGACCGAAGACTCGAGCCAATTGCCGACATGGCAAGCCGATGAACTGGGGGAAGGCCAGCAGCTGAAGGCCAGCGCGGCAGATAAACTGGCCGGCCTGCTGGCGGATCTTCAATTCGAAAAGGTGCTGGGGCGTGAAGCGAAGGACGAATACGGTCTGGCAGAACCCGTGCTGGAGCTGTCTCTGTCCAGGGATGGCGAGACACGGAGCTACCGCGTGGGTAAAGCCAAGGACAAGGAGGAGTACACGCTCAAGGTCTCCACTCGACCGGAATATTTCCGGCTCGCCAGTTACAAGGCCAAGCCATTGCTCGAATCCGCCAGCTTGGAGAAACTGACCGAAGCCGTACCCGACGCCGCCAGCGAGGCGGAATCGGCTGGCGACATCGAGGAAGATATGCCGGCACCCGATGACAAAGGCGAAGGGGTGACCTCAGAGTAAATCTTGGTGTTCCGACTTTGGCGGGAACCGGCTGACTTCAACACAAGAGTCAGCCGGTTGTTTTTGACGAACTGAGTTTTGAAGTTGATCAGACATAGGAGCACGTGACGCCTTCAATCGACTGATTGAGGATTTATCCCGCGTCGGTTGCATGCGGACCGACCGGCAGCGTCTACCGCACTGAGAACCAGGTACAACTCCATGAAGATCCTTAATGGAAAGCCAATTTCACCGGGTTACGCACAAGGACAGGCTGTTATTCTAGGAATCGGCGATAAAAAAATCGCATCTGACCGGATTGAAGCGGGAGCAATAGACGACGAGATAGCGCGCTTTCACGCCGCGCTCGAGTCAAGCCGTCGCGAACTCGAGCAACTGCAGGCCCGTGTTGCTTCAGAACTTGGCGAATCATCGGCCGAGATCTTCTCGGCCCACCTGCTGTTTCTCGATGATCTGCAGTTCATCGAACAAATTGAAAACCTTGTCAGAACCGAACATAACAACCTGGAATTCGCTATCCAGCAAGCCACTGATGATATCGCTCGCCGTCTGAACGAAGCTGACGACCCCTACCTGCGGGAGCGGTCTGCCGATATGATCGACCTGCAGCGCAGATTACTCCGCCAGCTATCACAAGCGGAAAAGATATCTCTGAGCCGGCTGTCATCCGATTCGATACTCGTCACCCGAGAGGTCTTGCCCTCCGATCTGCTTGAGTTCGAACCAGAGAACCTTGCCGGCATCATCACAGAAATTGGCGGGGAAACCGGGCACGCCGCGATTCTTGCACGTGCACTTGGGGTGCCGGCGGTGAGCGGAATAACCCAGGCGACTCAACTGATCACGCCGGAAGCGATTCTGTTAGTCAACGGACAGACAGGCGAGGTTATTCTGGAGCCTGAACCATCCCAGTTGGCGACTTCCAGCACGGCAAAGACACACTATGACGCGACTACGAAAGAAGCTACCGACGCAGAATCACGCGAGTGCATTACACTCGATGGCGTTGGTGTGCGGTTATTAGCGAACGTGGGCCGCCCTTTCGAAGTCAAGCAGGTCCTTGAGCACAGCCTTGACGGTGTTGGGCTTTTCCGTACCGAGTACCTTTTTCTCGGAAAACAAGCCGCCCCTTCCATTGAAGAGCAGTACGACTGCTTTTGCCATATCGCGCGAAGCCTGGGGGGCAAGCCGCTCGTGGTTCGAACGGCGGACTTCGGCGGCGACAAGTGGCCAAGGTTTCTCGAGCCAAGATTCGAGGCCAACCCCAACCTTGGCGTCCGGGGGCTGCGCTTTTCCTTGCTGGCCTCTCAAGACCTGTTTCGTGCGCAGATGCTCGCGGCCATTCTCGCATCCCGCGAACATGACGTACGGATCATGTTTCCGATGGTGATAGGCCACACGGATCTACAAGAGGCGATATCTGTAGTGAAAGAGATTGCCTGCAGCGAAGGAATCCGTGAGATACCGCCGATCGGTGCACTCATCGAAACGCCTTCGGCCGTCTTTGCGATAGAAGAGATTCTTCAATTGTCAGATTTCATAAGCATCGGGACCAATGACTTGACACAGTTCGTTCTGGCGGTTGATCGTAATGCACTCGCCCTGATTGACGACTACACGGTATTACACCCATCAGTGCTACGCGCAGTGAGCCGGGTCATTGATGCGGCGGTTGCCGCAGGTAAGCCGGTCACTGTCTGTGGTGAAGCCGCGGCCGATGCCGGTGTGGCAGGACTCCTTGTAGGATTAGGCGTCCGAAGGTTGAGCATGAGCCCGGCTAATGCCGCCCGCGTAAGATTGGCACTCACGGCATCTAACCTAACGACCCTCGAAGCATTGGCTCATGCAGCGTTGCGCAGCGAGTCTGCGACAGCTGTATCTCGCTTGGTCACCGAATCGCTTTGCAATACCCTTCCACAACTGGGGTCGGGTGCGATTACCGTCTAGCCTAGGGAAATCCTATATTGACCCTCCGCTTCCGAGTCTTTGGGTTTACTGGGGATTCGTGAGTAACTGCCGTGTTTGAGGTTTTTCTAGCGGTATCTCCCCTGCTGTTACCAGCTCAGGGCCACATAGCGCCGCATACACCGCTCTTGCGCTCCATCAACAGCACATACTTGTCGGCGGCGGCCTGTTTCACGGCACGTTGAAAGTCAGCGACACTGCCGACATCGGTCACCAGCTCGCGCCGGTACTCGACGATCACATCGCCTCGTCGCATCCCGGCCTTTTCAGCCGGCGAGTCCTCGCTGACCCGGGCCACAATGCGGCCCGATCAGACGGGTCAATTTTTCTTTAGCAACATCTAGTAAAGACACAATTCCGGAAAATTCTGCAAACCTATTAGAGGCTGGTCATTCAACGAAGCGGTCGTGCTTGATGCGCCTCGTTCAAGAGGCTCAGAAACTCGTTCTCCGTCAAAGTGGCGATGCCAAGGGCCTTCGCGTTTTCCGCTTTGGCTCCCGGCCGGCTTCCTACGATGACGTAATCGATATTCTTCGACACGCTGTCCGTCACCCGGGCTCCAAGTTCGACAAGGACTTCCTTTGCCGCATCGCGCGACAACGAGGCCAGGGTCCCAGTGAAGACAAACGTCCTGCCCACCAGGGGCAGGCCCGTCTTCCCGCGCAAGCCCTTTGGCCAACGCACGCCGGCTGCTTCCAGCTCCTTGATGACGTCCCGATTTCGCTGTTGGTGAAAGAACGTGTAAATCTCGGTGGCGACATCCGGCCCGATGCCTTCGACCTGTTGTAGCGTCTCCGGCCGTGCCTCGATAACTTGGCTAAGGTCTCCATAAAACACTGCCAATGCGCGCGCCTTGATCTCGCCAACCTGCGGGATTCCCAGTGCATAGAGCAGACGCGGTAGCGTGGTCTGCCTGCTGTTATCGATCTGATTAAGCAGATTCCGGGCCGAGCGCTCCGCCATGTGTTCGAGGCGGACGATATCCTCTTGTTTCAGCCGATACAGGTCCGCGACGGTGTGCACCCTGTCGCAGGCGACGAGCTGCTGGATCAGCTTTTCCCCCAAACCCTTGATGTCCATTGCCCTGCGCGACGCGAAATGAGCGAGTGCACCAGCGCGCTGTGCCGGACAGAACAGTCCGCCCATACAGCGATGTGCCGCCTGGCCTTCTTCGCGCAACACGTCCGAGCCACAAGCCGGGCATTTCACCGGCATCCGCCAAGGTTGCGTTGCCGGCGGCCGCTTTTCCCTGACGACCGCCACCACCTGAGGGATGACATCGCCGGCGCGGCGCACGATCACAGAGTCGCCGACCCGAATGTCCTTATGCGTGACCTCATCCTGGTTGTGCAGGCTTGCATGCGTCACGGTAACACCACCAAGCTGTACGGGGCTGAGCACGGCCACCGGCGTCAGCACACCGGTACGACCCACCGAGACTTCAATCGCCTCGATGACCGTGATCTCCTCCTTCGCCTGAAACTTGTGCGCAATTGCCCACCGCGGCGCACGCGCTGTTGCCCCCAGCCTCGCGCGCGCTGCCAGATCGTCGACCTTGTACACGACCCCGTCGATCTCAAACGGCAAGTCCGCGCGAATGGCAGCGAGCTCATCGAAATAGGCAAGGCAACCGTCACACCCCTGAACACGCTTCAACAACGACGTTACGCCGAATCCCCATTCGCGAAGTCTTTCGGCGACCTTGGAATAGCTCGATGGTATGCCACCACCTTCGACCGATCCCAAACCCCAGGGGTAAAAACTGAGCGGGCGCGACGCGGTGATGCGTGGATCCAGCTGGCGCAGGCTACCTGCCGCGGCGTTACGCGGATTGGCGAACTGCGCCTTTCCCAGCCTCGCCTGCTCCGCGTTTAATGTTTCGAAATCGCTTTTTCCTATGACGATCTCGCCGCGGACCTCCAAAAACCTGGGCCAACCTCTGCCGCGCAACCTGAGCGGCACACTGCGGATCGTGCGCACGTTGGCCGTGACCGTCTCACCGCTGCGACCGTCACCCCGCGTTCCGGCGCCAGTGAGAACGCCAGCCTCGTACACGAGATCGACAGATACGCCGTCGAACTTGGGTTCCGCCGTGTAGTACACATCCTTGCTCGCCCCGAGCCCCCCCTTTACCCGGCGGTCCCATTCACGGACCTCGTTCTCATCGACGGCATTGTCCAGGGACAACATCGGTTCACCGTGGGAAAATTCAGCGAATCGATCCGAGGGTGCTGCACCGACGCGCAGGGTCGGCGAGTCAGGTGTTATCAGTTCGGGATGGGCGGCCTCCAGCTGCAGTAATTCGCGCAACAGTTTGTCGTACTTGGCATCGGAAATGATCGGCGCATCGAGGACGTAGTATCGGTAATTGTGGTCCTCGATCTCGGCCCGGAGCCGCTTCAATCGCTCTTCGATTTCTTTCATAATGTGCAGTTTATCAAGGCCGCTCTCGATTAGGCGGCACCCAGGGCCAGCCGGTGATGAGCTGTTTGATTTGAGATACTAAACAACCACCCGCTCAAGCGGGTGGGTTCCAATAACGGACTGAAAGTCCGGATACGCGTCGACTAAACGACGCGTCTTAGTCGGGCTCCATCTTGAAATTATCGTTTGGATTAGGTTCAAAGTGATGCTCCAAATATTGCTTTATCATCTCATCAGTCATTTGCCCCACTGTGGCGCAAAAATAACCGCGGGCTCAAAAATGTCGACCCCAATATCGCTTTTTCAAGTGCGGGAACTCTTCGAACAGATAGCTCGAAGTTCGTCCCTTGATTCGCCTCATGATTTCGCTTGGGGCCATAGTCGGCGGCGCACTCACCAAAATGTGCACATGATCTTTGCTCACGACACCTTTGATAATCCGTATCTCAAAGGCTTCGCATGTCTGCCGCACCAAGTCTCTCACTTGTTCGGCTATTTCATCCTTCAGCACTTTATAACGATACTTCGTAACCCAAACAAAATGATACTCAATTTGGTAAACCGTATGGCTGCCGTATCTATAGTCCATCGCCACCTCCTTGGGCAAATTATCGCAGCTAAAGCTGACCGGCTAAAGCCGGTGGTTTAAACCTTATGATGGATAATTAAAAATATGACCGATTCGAAAGAAAATCAGGCCTCACCCGCAGACAGGCTGGTCCATGCCTACGACCGGATGCTTCAGCGTGCGGAGCACACTCTTGATGCGACTGAGGCGCGTTCCGAGCATTCCCTGACAAGCGCCCTGCAGGCAGCGCGCGAAAAGGCGGTCGCGTTAGGGGAGCTGACCCAAGAAGAAGCTACCAAGATACACGAGTTCATCACCCGTGACCTCCACGATGTGGGACGCCATCTGGCTGAAGAGGAACGTGAACTGGCGGACTGGCTGCGCCTCAGCCTGCTGCTGATAGAGAAAACTCTCCTCCACCGTTTCCGCACGCTGGCGGAAGCGGCGAAACTCGAACTCCGTCACCTGGATAAAGCCAGGCAACGCGTAACAGAATGGCATACCGGAGAAATCACCACCATCGGCACGCTACGCTGTCGCGCCTGTGGCGAACGGGTGCATTTTGAACGCACCGGGCGTATACCGCCCTGCCCGAAATGTCACGCCACCGTGTATGAACGAGTCAAGGGCAAGTAAGCCAAGGGTGCCTCAGCAAAAGACTACAACGGATCCGGGTAGTGAGGCAGTGAGACTTTCAGACCTGCTCAACACGGTTCACGAGTGGGTTCAAGAGACAGGCGGAAAACGATTGGTCTGCACCCGCTGCGGCTACCGCCGTTTGCCGGGCGACAAGGTTGGCCAGACCTGCAATGGTCTCGATCGGGAAAAGCTCCTGCATCAGAACTGGAGTGAATCCGAGAAGGAAACCATCAGACGTTGGTTTGGTGCCAAATCCGTTTGACTCCCTGTTTGGCAGGCCCCGAATATTTCCCTTCTACTCAATGACACGCGGCACCAGGTACAAGCCATCTTCGACAAGGGGCGCGACGGATTGCAGCAGCTCTCTTTGGTTGGTTTCCGTCACCACATCGGGGCGCAATCGCTGCGCCATATCCAAAGGGTGCGCCATGGGCACCACCCCTTTCGTGTCTATGGTATCCATCTGTTGAACCAGATCGAGAATGCTGGAAAGCTCTTTGGCGTAGGCATCCAGCTCAGTCTCGTCGACGGCCAACCGCGCAAGATGCGCCACCTTGAGTACATCATCGGTTGTCAAAACCATACGCCATGACCTCCCACTCGATCACCTTGAATTGACCAACACCGCGTTTCGGCCGGCTCGATCAGGTCCCTCCTTGTAGAACGACATCGACATCCAGTTCGCGTCCGGCACGCCAGATACGCAGGGTAACTTGATCCCCGATACGATGATCATCGAGCCGCCCCAGCAGCGCGGTGACAGAGTCCACCGGCTGACCTGCCACGGCGATGATGATATCGCCGGGAATGACATCACCGTCACGATCGATCTTGGTCCCACGCAAACCAGCCACATCGGCTGCCGAACCCGGTTCGACCTTGAGCAAGAGGACGCCTTCAATACCGAGTTGCTTCGTGAGTGCCCGATTGATACCCGCATCAACGCTCACACCGAGACTGGGGCGTATGTATTTACCGCGCGCAATCAGCTGCGGCACCACCCGGTTCACGGTATCCACTGGGACCGCGAATCCTATCCCCGCGTAGGCGCCGGACGGGCTGTAGATCGCGGTGTTGATGCCTATCAAACGGCCGGCACTGTCCAACAGCGGTCCCCCGGAGTTACCCGGGTTGATCGCCGCATCGGTCTGGATCAGGTGCTCTATGGTGGCGCCGTTGTCTTCGGCCAGCGACCGGTCCAGCGCCGAAACCAGACCGCTGGTCAGCGTGTAATCGAGACCGAACGGGTTGCCGATGGCAAACACTTTCTGCCCCACCTTTAGGTCGCCACTCGTTCCCACGGGTACCGGCGGCGGCCGGTCGAAGGCCACGTTGATGCGCAACACGGCCAAGTCGTGGGCAGGGCTGGTGCCAACGAGCACAGCACTATAGCGGCGCCCGTCGTTGAGCCGCACGGTCGCCTCGGAAGCCCCCTCTATCACATGGTTGTTCGTCACCACATGACCCAGGTCGTCCCAAATGAACCCCGAACCCGTTCCCCTCGGCACGCTGAAGACATTCCGCGTCCAGAGATCGCGTACCCGCTGGCGGGTGCTGATGAACACCACCGAGGGGCTGGACTGCTCGAAGATCTTAATAGTCGACCGCTCGTCGGCCGCCAGTTCGCCGCGCGCCGTGACGGCTCGTGGTTCTGACGTCATGCCGATCAGATAGCGTTCAATCCAGGGCAGGAACTGCCAGAGAACCAGGATCAGTACGATGGTCCAGGTCAGCCAACGCAGACGTCGCAGGACCGGGTCAGGTTGATAGTGCGTTTGCATAGATAAGATAACGCTTCGTTATAAACATAATGTCATCTCGCCCAGTTATCGAGACAGTCAGATTTTATCGGCACCGTGACATGGTGACCGATTCTATTTGGGGGCGTTTCCCACATCACAGCCCGCAGCTATCCGGGTCACGTCATCACCACTCAATGTCTCCTTGTCCTCGAGTTCGGCTGTCAGCTTATCCAACGCCAGTCGGCAACGGGTGAGGATCTCCCGGGCACGGTTCCTGCCCTCTTCCACCAGTGCCTTGACCTCCGCATCAATGGCCTGCGCGGTGGCCTCACTGAAATTGCGCTCCTCGACCGTCTGCGCACTGTTCAGGTACTGCAACTGCTGCTGGCGGCCGTAGACCACCGGCCCGAGGCTGTCGCTCATGCCCAGACGCGCGACCATGGTACGGGCGATCTCCGTTGCCCGCTCCAGGTCGTTGGAGGCCCCCGAGGAGATACTGCCGAGCACCTGCTCCTCGGCGACCCGGCCACCCAGCAGGATGGCGATCTGGTCCTTCATCTCTTCGGTAGTGGAGAGATACTTCTCTTCCACGGGCAGTTGCAGGGTGAAGCCCAGGGCACCGATGGCGCGCGGAATGATGGTGACACGATGCACCGGCGCGCCGGTCGGTACATTGACGGCAATCAGCGCGTGCCCCGACTCGTGGACGGCAACACGGTGCTTTTCCTCCGGGCTCAAGGCCCGCTGCCTGGCCTCCGGGCCGGCGATCACCCGGTCGATCGCCGCCTCGAAGTCACTCATCGTCACCTGCTCGCGGTCGCTGCGCAGGGCGTGGATGGCGGCCTCGTTACAGATGTTCTCCAGATCGGCGCCGACGAAGCCGGGCGTGCGTTTCGCCACCACCGCCAGGTCCACATCCGGCGCCAGTTTCATCTTGTTCGCATAGAGCTGCAGGATGCCCTGCCTGGCCACGAAATCCGGTTTGTCCACCAGGACCCGGCGATCGAAACGCCCCGCGCGCAACAGCGCCTGATCGAGGATCTCCGGCCGGTTGGTCGCCGCCATCACCACCACGCCGGTGGAGGAGTCGAAACCGTCCATCTCGGTGAGCAGCTGATTGAGGGTCTGCTCGCGCTCGTCATGACCACCCATGACAGGCCCGCCACTGCGGGAACGGCCGATGGCGTCGATCTCGTCGATAAAGATGATGCAGGGTGCCTTCTGGCGCGCCTGGTCGAACATCTCGCGCACCCGCGCCGCGCCCACACCGACGAACATCTCGATGAATTCCGAACCGCTGATATTGAAAAACGGCACCTGAGCCTCGCCGGCCACCGCGCGGGCGAACAGGGTCTTGCCGGTCCCGGGCGGCCCCACAAGCAGGACACCCTTGGGACTGCGTGCGCCCAAAGCCTTGATCCGCGCCGGGTCCTTGAGAAATTCGACGGTCTCGCGCAGCTCCTGTTTCACGTCTTCATAGCCCGCGACATCGTCGAACGTGACCTTGGGCCGTTGGTCGGGATGAACTCGCACCCGGTTACCGATGTTGAGAATACCCTTGCCCATAGTGCCCATGCGCCGGGCCATCCACCCCCAGAGCAGAAACAACACGCCGAACGGCAGCACCCAGTTGAACAGGAAGTTGCTCAGCCAGTTGTTTTCGTAACGCACGGTGTAACGGACGCCCTGACTGGCGAGCTTGTCGGCCAGCTCCTGGTTCCACAGCGGGATCGTGATGAACTGCTGTGGTCGCCCCGTTTGCGGATCGTTCGTCTTCAACAATCCCATGATGGCCTTGTCGGTAACCACGGCCTCGGCCACCTCTTGTTTCTCCACGTGTTCGAGGAAGGCGCTGTACGGGATCTCGAGCCGCTTGGTATCCTGCAGCTGCTGCCAGAAGTGAAACGACGCGAAGATAAAAACCAGGTAGAGAATCAGGTTGAACTGCGGGTTCTGCCAGACGGGTTGTTTGCTGGTCTTGTTGACCTCGATGTCCGGCCCGTCCTTGTTGCTGTAGTCGCTCTTGTTCATCGCTCACTCCCGTGTCGTTTCGATGGAATGGATTACCTTCGATCCAAAGCATGGAGCGCGCGCGACAACGGCGCCATTCATGACGACGACAACCTCACCCTCCGGCAGCGGTTGCCAGGGCTCATCCGTCAGCGGCACGCTGGCAAGCAGTACCGCTTCCTGGCGCACCGAGGTCAATGTCACACCCGAGGTAGCCAAATCGGCCGGTGGCTCCTCGCCACTACGCTCGAGCAAGTGCAGACCCGGTGGCCCTTCGTGCCCATCGGCCTGAATGCGCCGGTGCGCATGGGCAAACAAGGCATCGCCGTCGGCATAGAGGAAGTTGGCGGGGCCAAACTCGCGCAACTCTCCAGCGAATGCCGCCACAACCTCCAGACGCTCGGGCAATGGTGGCAGGCATCCACCGGCTGCCGTCCAGAGATCATCCAGACGATCGAGCAGGCTGCAGAAGACCAGTTCCGAATCGGTGTCGCCGACCGGCCGAAAACGGCCCGGCAGAAAATCGCGTCGCCGCTCGATACCGCCCAGCTCACCGTTGTGCGCAAACACATGCGTATAACCACCCAGTTCGCGGACGAAGGGCTGTGTATTACGCAGCGCCGGCTCACCCCTCGTCGCCCGGCGAATATGCGAGACCACCAGCTGGCTGGGAGGCGCATGCCGCTCTATGTAGCGCACCAGATCGCTCTGGGCCGCCGCCCGGGGTTCGCGCAGCAGGAACACATCCGCCCCTTCATAGAAGGCCACGCCCCAGCCGTCGCGGTGCGGCCCCTCGATCCCTCCCCGGCGGGCGAGCCGCTCCAGGGTGAATCCCACGGTCGTCGGGATGCGGCTGGACAGGGCGAAAAGCTCACACATGGATCGACACCTGTGCTTTGCCCGTTGGGGATGACAAGACCATTCAACCTGCCCCCTCTATCCAGGGATATTCCCGTTGACCCAACGGATGATGTCTGCGGCACCCATCGCCCCGGGCTGACGTGCGATCTCTCGCCCACCATGGAACATCGCCAGGGTCGGGATACTGCGGATCCCGTACTGTGCCCCCAGCATCTGTTCCGCCTCGGTGTTGACCTTGGCCAGGCGGACCCTGGGTTCGAGCTGGGCGGCGGCCTGCTCAAAGGCCGGCGCCATCATCTTGCACGGGCCGCACCAGGGCGCCCAGAAATCCACGACCACGGGGATGTCATTGCGGCTGACATGCTTCTGAAAGTTCGTGCCGCCGAGCTCGATCGGGTGCGAATCGAACAGCTGCCTGTGACATTTTCCGCATTTGGGTTGTTCATTTAACCGTGCGGCGGGAATGCGGTTAACCGCATCACAGTACGGGCAAACGATGTGTAGGCTTTCACTCATAGCTAAATCTCCCTAATACCAAAGCCCATTCATGTGCCAGTGGGGCACCCGGCGCACTCGGGCCCCCAACAAGGCATCGATGTCTGGCACTGTTTTTCTGCGCGTCCATGCCTGGTCGGCGCCTTTTAACTCCGGTTTCAGCGTCATCAGGCGCGTGATGCGCGCTTCGGTCTCCGGATGGGTACGCAATAACGAGGGTTCGGGGACCCTGCGTCCCGGCAGGAAGATGCGTTCCAGCCAGCCGCCCTGTAGCTTTTCGATCTTGGCCAGGGCCCGCGCCAGGCCTTCCGGATTCCCGGTCAGCCTGGCCGCATTGAGGTCGGCGTCGTATTCACGGGTACGCGACAAGGCCAGTTGCGCCAGGGCGCTCAGGTTCGGCGCGAAGATCAGCAGCAGGATCGCCCACCAGCTGATCGTGACCTGCGAGAACAGGATCAGCGGCAGGTTCAGCAGCAATAGGAACTGCCCGAGCAGCGATAAAAAGCTGGTCGCCCGACTGAACAGATCCGCGAGCCCCATCACCCACAGGTCGTTGCTGCGGATGTGGCTGACCTCATGGGCCAACACCCCGATCAGTTCGTCCAACTCCAACTGCCGCAAAAGGCCGTCGGTGACCGCAATCGCCGATTGTTCCCGGGTCCCAACAGCAAAGGCATTGAGCATCCGACTCGGTACGTAGAAGAGCTCGGGGCGCGATGCAAGACCGGCCCGCGCAGTCAACTCAGACATGGCGCGCCACAGCACCGGCGCCTCAGCGTGATCCAGTGGCCTCGCCCCGTACATTCGCATGATCAGCCAGGGCGAAAATGCCGGGTTGGCCAGGACGGCGACCACGCCTACCGATATGAGCACGAACAGGCGGTCCCGCCCCCACAACAGCCATCCCAGCAGGGCAAGAAACCCCGCCATCACGGCCAGCAGAAGCAGCGACTGCAGTCGATTGCGCCAGGCGTGTTGCAGCCAGGCATCGGTATCGATGGGGTATGCCGCGGTCATTTCCCACCTATCCTTCCAAACGGCGCAGACGCGCGCGCAGCCGCTCCAGCTCTTCCAGCAGATCGATCGCCAATGCCGCCCCGGCCACGTTCACGCCCAGATCCTGCTCCAGGCGTTGTGCGCAGCGCACCCGCCGCACGCTGATGCCTTGAAATCGCCAACGCGCGGGATCGCGTCCGACCGGCTCGATGACGCCTTGCTCTACCAGTTCGAAGACGCGTTCCGCAGGCAGCTGGCAGGCGCGACACAGGTCGGCCAGACTCAACTCGATCTCCTCCTCGAAGATCTCGCCCGACAGTAGTTTTAACAGATCCCCTTTCGCCATGACTCAAACCCCCAGGTGTGCGCGCGGATTGAACTCGGTGGCCTTCTCGAATGCCCGGTAGGCCTGCTTCGCCGCATCGTTGTCCGCCTTCGGCAACGCGATCTGTAGCACCACATAGAGGTCGCCGGGTTCCTTGGCGGGAATGCCGCGTCCTTT
Organism: Methylomarinum vadi; assembly: GCF_000733935.1. NCBI lineage: Bacteria > Pseudomonadati > Pseudomonadota > Gammaproteobacteria > Methylococcales > Methylococcaceae > Methylomarinum > Methylomarinum vadi. The sequence goes on along the minus strand of NZ_JPON01000001.1, from coordinate 77,147 downwards.
CAGGCGCAGCTTACGGCCGCCCGTGGAGTTGGCGGGAACCTTCAGGTCGACCGGCCCGGTCGGCGTCGGCGCCTTCACCGTTGCGCCGAGCGCTGCCTCCCAGGGCGCCACAGGAAGGGTCACGTAAACATCCTTGCCCTCGACCTGATAGAAAGCATGCGGTCGAAATTCAACTTCCAGATAGAGGTCACCGGCCTCGCCCTTGCCGATGCCGGCGCCGCCCTGCTTGGCCAAACGGATGTGCTGCCCCTGGCGCACCCCTTTGGGAATGCGGACGTTGAGCGAGCGCTCCTTCAGCTGCGGACGCCCGTCCGGCCCCAGTTCCGTGTGCTTCAAGGTCAGCGTGCGGGTGGCACCCTGATAGGCGTCCTCCAGGTCGATCAGGACCTTCGCATAGGTATCTTCGCCGCGGGCATGGAACTCGCGACGGGCCTGGCGGGTATAGCCGCCACCCAGTCCTCCGCGGCCGAACAGGCTTTCGAAAAAATCGCTGAACTGCTCCGCATCCGCACCGGTGAAACCACCGCCGTGGAACTCGAAACCCTGATCCCAGTCCGGTGGTGGCCGGAAATCCTGCCCGGCCTTCCAGTTGGCGCCGAGCTGATCGTAAGCAGCACGCTTTTCCGGATCCTTGAGTACCTCGTAGGCCTCACCAACCTCCTTGAATCGGGCCTCGGCATCCGCTTCCTTGCTGACGTCCGGATGATACTTACGCGCCAGCTTGCGATAAGCACGCTTGATCTCGTCCTGGCTGGCGTCGCGCTTGACGCCCATGATCTTGTAGTAGTCCTTGAATTCCATCGCTAACCACTATTCACTTGTTATTTATACCCATACTGTTTCACCAAGCTGCCAAGAACAAAACCTGGCCGCTCTCAATCGGCCTACCGGGCTCAATCGACCAGCTCCGCGGTGACCGCACTCGTAAACGTCAACTCGCCGCCCTCGACGTCGACCTCGACAGTCTCCCCGGGCTGAAACCTTCCCGCCAGGATCTCCTGGGCCAGTGGATTCTCCAGCTGCTGCTGGATCGCCCGCTTCAGCGGCCGCGCGCCGTAGACCGGATCGAACCCGGCCTCGCCCAGTTTGTCCAGTGCTGCCTCGCTGATCTCCAGTCCCAGCTCCCGATCCTGCAGGCGCCTGCGCAGATGCTCGATCTGGATCGTAGCGATCGCGCGGATCTGCTCTTTGACCAGTGGATGGAATACCACGATCTCGTCCAGCCGGTTGATGAACTCGGGACGGAAGGCGGTCGTCACGACCTCCATCACCGCCGCTTTCATCTCCTGGTAACGCTCCTCGCCAGCCTTTTGCTGGATGATGTCCGAGCCCAGGTTGGAGGTCATAACAATCACGGTATTGCGGAAATCCACGGTACGGCCCTGCCCGTCGGTGAGCCGGCCGTCATCGAGGACCTGCAACAGCACATTGAAGACGTCCGGATGGGCCTTCTCCACCTCGTCGAGCAGGATTACCGCATACGGCCGGCGACGCACGGCTTCGGTGAGGTAACCGCCCTCCTCGTAGCCCACATAACCGGGCGGCGCACCGATCAACCGGGCCACGGAATGCTTCTCCATGAACTCCGACATGTCGATGCGCACCATGGCCTCTTCCGTGTCGAACAGGAACTCGGCCAGGGCCTTGCACAGTTCGGTCTTGCCCACACCGGTGGGGCCGAGGAAGAGGAAAGACCCATTGGGCCGGTTCGGGTCGGCCAGGCCGGCACGCGAACGGCGGATGGCATCCGCGACCGCCTTGATCGCCTCGTCCTGACCGATCACACGGCGGTGGATATTGTCTTCCATCTGGAGTAGTTTTTCACGCTCGCCTTCGAGCATCTTGGACACCGGGATGCCGGTCCAGCGGGAGATGACCTCGGCGATCTCTTCATCGGTCACCTTGTTGTGCAGCAGCTTCATCTCCTGCATCTCGGCCTGGGCCGCCATATCCAACTGCCGCTCCAACTCCGGGATACGTCCGTACTGCAGCTCCGACATGCGCGCCAGATCGCCTGCGCGGCGCGCTTCCTCAAATTCGAGGCGGGTACGATCGAGCTCTTCCTTGACATGCGTGGTGCCCTGCAGGGCCGCCTTTTCCGCCTTCCAGACCTCTTCCAGGTCGGCGAACTCCCGCTCCAGTACGGTGATCTGTTGTTCCAGGTCGCTCAAACGCTTGCGCGAGGCCTCATCGCTCTCTTTCTTCAACGCCTCGCGTTCTATCTTCAGCTGGATCAGGCGCCGATCGAGTTTATCCATTTCCTCCGGCATGGAATCGATTTCCATGCGCAGGCGCGAGGCCGCCTCGTCGATCAGATCGATGGCCTTGTCGGGTAACTGGCGATCGGTGATGTAGCGGTGCGACAGCGTTGCCGCCGCGACAATGGCCGGGTCGGTTATTTCCACGCCATGATGCAATTCGTACTTCTCCTTCAGCCCGCGCAGAATCGCGATGGTGTCCTCGACACTGGGCTCGTCCACCAGCACCTTCTGGAAACGGCGCTCCAGCGCGGCATCCTTCTCGATGTTCTGGCGATATTCATCCAGCGTGGTGGCGCCGACGCAGTGCAGCTCGCCCCGGGCCAACGCGGGCTTGAGCATGTTTCCCGCGTCCATCGCGCCTTCGGCCTTGCCGGCGCCGACCATGGTGTGGATCTCGTCGATGAACAGGATGATGTTGCCTTGCTGCTTCGCGATGTCGTTCAGCACGGCCTTGAGCCGCTCCTCGAACTCGCCCCGGTACTTGGCGCCGGCAATCAGCGCCGCCATGTCAAGCGACAGCAGCCGTTTGTGCTTCAGGCCTTCCGGTACTTCACCGTTGACGATGCGCTGGGCCAGTCCTTCGACGATGGCCGTCTTGCCGACACCCGCCTCACCAATCAGCACCGGGTTGTTCTTGGTACGCCGTTGCAGCACCTGCACGACCCGACGGATCTCGTCGTCACGACCAATCACCGGATCGAGCTTGCCCTGCTCGGCGCGCTCGGTCAGATCGATGGTGTATTTTTCCAGGGCCTGGCGCTGCTCTTCCGCATTGGGGTCATCGATATTCTGACCACCGCGCACCTGATCGATGGCCCGCTCCAGGGTTTCCCTGCTGGCACCGGCCTGGCGCAGCAACTCGCCGACCTTACCTTTGTCTTCCACCGCCGCCAGCACGAACAGCTCACTGGAGATGTACTGATCCTTGCGCTGTTGCGCCAGCTTGTCGGTGACGTTGAGGAGCCGGCCCAGGTCGTTGGAAATATGCACATCGCCCGCCACTCCTTCCACCTGCGGCAGGTGATCCAATGCCTTTCCCAAGCTCGATCGCAGTTGGTTGACATTCACGCCCGCCTGCGCGAGCAGGGGTCGAATCGTGCCGCCTTCCTGGTTCAGCAGGGCCAGCAGCAGATGTGCCGGTTCGATAAATTGATGATCACGACCCACGGCCAGGCTCTGCGCATCGGCCAGGGCCATCTGAAACTTACTTGTCAGTTTGTCCATTCTCATGTCTGTTCTCCGCTTTTTCAGTTATCACCCCGCGCGCCATGGATCGTCATGGGATGCTCCGGTAAAAATCCCGCGCATCTTCAAACAGTGCCAGGCGCGACTGCTGGTGGAGATAGAGCATGTGGCCACCGTGGTAAACCTTCAACCGGATATTGGCCTGTAGGGCGGGATCCAGGTCCAGCTGTTCGATCGCGATCACCGATGCGAAATAAGGCGTCGCGAGGTCGAACACGCCGTGGGTAACCATCACTTGCAAGTCGGGGTTGACACTCATGGCGCGCTTCAGGTCTGCCACCGCTTCCACGAACCCTTGCCGCCCCTGTATGCCGGACCGCCAGTTCCACGACTCGAACACCTCTTCGTTCAACAGCAGATAAGGCAGGTCTGTGCGGAACGCCAGGTCGTCTCGAACATAGCTGTTGAATGCCGCAGTCACCGGGACATTGAGGCGCTCGAGATACGGGTCTCCGCCGCTCAACATCGGCTGCCTCGGATCGGGGTCGACCAGGGAGATGGACCCATCATAAAGGCTCACCAGCCGAGACTGCTCCTGCAACAGGGCCTTGGCGTAACGAGAGGGCGATACCGCCCGCGCGACCGAGGCGAATGCCTTGCCGGTCTGACGCAGGCTCTCGACACCGCCGTCCAGCGCGTGCGCCGCCGAGGCGAACACCATCAGCAGGATCAACGATAGACGAGCAACGGGATGAGTCTTCATTGCAGTGCCTCCTTACGTTTTCAATGCACGTCTACGGTGATGGTCCGCCGGCGGCGCGAGACCGCCTTGGGCAGCTCGATCCGCAGTACGCCGCTCTTGTAGTTGGCCCGGGCCTTGGACGAGTCCACCTCGTCGGGCAGCGGTATCGCCCGTTCGAAGCGACCGTAGGCACACTCGGTGACGTGATAACGACCCTCGGTCCGCTCACGTTCAATCTGCTTCTCGCCGCGCACGACCAGATAGTTATCCAGCACCTCCAGATCGAAATCCGACTTCTCCAGACCGGGGGCCTCGAGACGCACCACGATCTGGTCGTCGTCGTCGAAGACCTCCGCCGCCAGCACGCCCCAACCGGCGCTGCGCACGGCGATCTCCTGACCGGCGCCCTTTTCGTCTTCCCGGGCCTTCTTGCCCGGGGTGAACCGCGTGATGGCACCCGCAGCACGGCGGTACAGCCGCTGCCAACCATCGACCAGCGTGTCCCAGGCCTCGTTCAGGCCTTCGCGTAATTGATGTAGCGTGGACATTGTCGACCTCCTAGAAATTAACCTTGTTTGACGCTGTTGCCTGGCGCCGGGGCCGGCGAAGCACCCGCCCCTGGCGCCATTACCCATGTTTTCAGATCAGGTCCGACAACTGCTGCTTGATCTTGTCGAACCAGCCCTTGCCGCCCTTGCCGCCGGCAGTCTTCTGTTCAATCGCATCGATCTGTTCATACATCGGTTTGAATGCCTTCTTGTTGCCATAACCCAACAGCTCGGCCATCTTGAGCTGGTTCCGGGCCGCGGCGAGTTGGCTGGCCAGGGTCTCGTTGTCCTTAACCGTGCGATCCTCGTTCTCCGCCAGCGCCTCGGCTTTTTTGAGCAGGTTCTCGGCCCTCAGGACAGGCAGCGGAATTACCTCATCCGTGGTCACCACGAGCGTGTTCAGCGCGGCCTGCAATGCCGCCTTCGCCTCGTCGACCTTGCCCGCGTCGATCAACGGCGCGACGGCCTTGATCGCGCTCGGGTAGGAAGCCAGGGGAATGCTGGTGGTGCGGAATTGAATCTCGCTCGCCAGGTTGGCCACCAGTGGACGGGCCTTCTGGACTTCACCGTCTTCTAGATAATCCTCTGCTTCCTTGATGACTGCCTTGATGGTATCCAGGTCCGCCAACAGGTCATAGGTGATGACCTCGACGTCCACCGGCGCCAACGCCAGTTTCGGATCACGCGCCAGGATCAACTCCAGCTTGCCGGTCACCCTTTCCAATGCAGCCAAGGCCTCGTCGGTCTTCTTCTCATCGAGCAGCTTCAAGGCATTCCTGGTCTCGGCTACCGCGGCGATGGCGTCGGCGGTGATCTTCTTGCGCTTTTCCGCCGCCTGCTCCGTTGTCTTCGCATCCACCTGCGGCTGAACCGACTCGGTTGCCTCGGACTGTGCCTGGGCTTCGGCCGGAAGTGCCGTTTTTTCAGCGAAGCTCGGCGCCGAAGCGATCAAGCCCAGGCCCAACAGGGCGGCGGTCAGGGTCTTCAGTTTCAAGGTCTGCATCGTCTGTCTCCTTTCGGGTTTACTCGTTTCCGGCCACGCATTCATCCCAGACATTGGGATCGAGCAGATAGCCTTCCTTGTCTGCGTTCAACACTATGCCAACGATTTCAAGTGTTAAGCGTTTTCGATTGCCTCACCCCTCATAGCGAGATTCGTGCCAATTGGTGAAGACGGCTAAATACAAAGGGTTAGGATGAGATTCTCTAGTATAGAGAGCGAGACATGCGGCCAGGTTGGCCGATGGCGGCCGAGCCATGACCGGCCAGAGTGGCCGGGGGCTCCGTCAGTGATACGTCGGGCCAGGATCAGCCAGTCAAGAAATCCCTTTCAAGAGCATCGGGGGTGTGCACCGCATGGCGTGTGGAACCCGTCGGAAGAACGTCGAGCCTCCGGATCAGCCGGCAGACAGAAAATCCCTGATACCGACCAACACCATATTGACCGCCACCAGATTGAGCAGCAAGCCCATTAGCTTCTCGGTTGCCCGTAGTCCGCGCCGCCCCAGGCGTGTACTGAGTTGCCGACCGAGCAGGAACACACTGGCGGTGACCACCATCACTAGGCACAAGGAGACCATGAGGGTTACGAAGGCGGTTTGCTGTTGTGTGCGCAGGATCATCACCGCGGTGATCGCCGACGGTCCAGCCAGCGATGGCACCGCGATGGGTACCAGAAAGGGATCATCGCGGTAGTTGTCGTCGAAGATCTCCGAGGCGGAACGAAAGATCATCTTCAGCGAGATCAAAAACAGGATAACCCCGCCGGCTACCGCGATGGCCGCCTGCTCAATGTTCAAGTAACCCAAAAGTCGCTCACCGGCCAGCGCAAACAGGGCGAGAATCAAAAAGGCCAGCGCCGTCTCGCGCAGAATAATGCGACGATACCGGGCCATCGGCACATTATCGATGACCGACAGGACAAAAGGCAGGTTGCCAAAGGGGTCGATCACCAAAAACAGCAGCAACGCGCTTTCGATCATGCACCCACCCGCCGAAATTCGCTAGGGGCCGACAGCGACCAGGGCAGTCCATCGGCTGCCCTGGTCGCCTCTGCCCGGATCACTTGTCCTTCGGCACATCCTCGAACTCCGCATCGACGACATCCTCATCACCCGCATGGGCGCCTGAACCACCAGCTGACGCTCCCGCGCCGCTTTGCTGCCCCTGTCCGGCCCCTTGCTGAGAATAGAGCCTTTCGGCCATCTTGGCCGACGCTTCACTCAGCGCCTTGCTCCTGTCCTCGATCGCGGCCTTGTCATCGCCCTTGATGGCCTCCTCCAGCGCCTTGATCGCCGACTCAATCGCTTCCTTCTCGGCCGTCTCCAACTTGTCACCCAGTTCCCGCATGGATTTGCGCGTCGCATGGATCAGCGTGTCGCCCTGGTTGCGGGCCTGGACCAGGTCGTGGAACCGCCGGTCTTCCTCGGCGTGCGCCTCCGCATCCTTGATCATGCGCTGAACCTCGCTCTCGTCGAGACCGCTGGAGGCCTTGATGACGATGGACTGCTCCTTGCCGGTCGCCTTGTCCTTGGCAGAGACGTTGAGGATGCCGTTGGCGTCGATATCGAAGGTCACTTCGATCTGCGGGGTGCCGCGCGGTGCCGGCGGGATACCCTCGAGATTGAACTGGCCGAGCGACTTGTTGTCCGCCGCCTTCTCGCGCTCGCCCTGCAGCACATGCACGGTTACCGCGGACTGGTTGTCGTCGGCCGTCGAGAATACCTCGGTCGCCTTGGTCGGGATGGTGGTGTTCTTCTCGATCAGCTTGGTCATCACGCCGCCAAGCGTCTCGATCCCTAACGATAACGGCGTCACGTCCAGCAACAGCACGTCCTTAACATCGCCGCTGAGCACGGCGCCCTGGATGGCCGCGCCGATGGCAACCGCCTCGTCCGGGTTGACGTCCTTGCGTGGCTCCTTGCCGAAGAACTCTCGAACCTTCTCCTGCACCTTGGGCATGCGCGTCTGGCCGCCGACCAGGATCACCTCGTCGATCTCGGAGGGCTTCAGTCCTGCATCCTTCAGTGCGATCTTGCATGGCTCGATGGTGCGTTCGATCAAATCCTCAACCAGTGATTCGAACTTCGAGCGCGTGATCTTCACGTTCAGGTGCTTAGGGCCAGCCGAATCCGCGGTAATGTAAGGCAGATTAACGTCTGTCTGCTGGGCGGAAGACAGTTCGATCTTGGCCTTTTCAGCCGCTTCTTTCAGCCGCTGCATGGCCAGTGGATCGCCGCGCAGATCGATGCCCTGAGACTTTTTGAAATCGTCGGCCAGAAAGTCGATCAGCCGCTTGTCGAAATCCTCGCCTCCCAGAAAGGTGTCGCCGTTGGTCGAATGAACCTCGAACTGGTGTTCGCCGTCCACTTCGGTGATCTCAATGATGGAGATATCAAAGGTGCCACCGCCCAGGTCGTACACGGCCAGCTTCTGGTCGCCGCGTTTTTTGTCCATGCCGTAGGCCAGCGCCGCCGCGGTCGGCTCATTGATGATGCGCTTGACCTCGAGTCCGGCGATGCGCCCGGCATCCTTGGTGGCCTGGCGCTGCGAGTCGTTGAAATAGGCGGGCACGGTGATGACCGCCTCGGTGACCTTTTCGCCAAGATAGTCTTCCGCGGTCTGCTTCATCTTGGCGAGCACCTTGGCGGAAATCTCCGGTGGCGCCATTTTCTTGCCATTGACCTCGACCCAGGCGTCGCCATTGTCCGCCTTGACGATCTTGTACGGCACCATCCCCACGTCCTTTTGCACCACCGGGTCGTCGAAACGACGGCCGATCAGGCGTTTGATGGCGTACAGTGTGTTCTGCGGGTTGGTGACCGCCTGGCGCTTGGCCGATTGGCCCACCAGCAGCTCGCCCTCGGGCGTGAAGGCCACGATGGACGGTGTGGTGCGCCCGCCTTCGCTGTTTTCGATCACCTTGGGCTGGTCGCCCTCCATCACCGCCACACAGGAATTGGTGGTGCCCAGATCGATACCGATCGTCTTAGCCATGATTATTCTCCTCTGATTGAATATTAAATTCGTAACTCGCCGCGCCTCTCATGCTGTGACACCAACGAAATTGAGCACTGCATTTCATGCTTCGGGCTCTCCGCCTTAAGGGGATTTTGCAACCGTGACCCGCGCCGGCCGGTGCACGCGCCCATGCAGCAGGTATCCTTTCTGATGAACCTGCGCCACCGAGTTGGGCGGCAGCTCGGCAACCGGCGCCACGCTGATGGCTTCATGCCGCTCCGGATCGAAGGGCTCACCGTGCGAATCGATGACCTCGACACCAAACTCATTGAGCACCGATTCAAGCTCTTTTAGTGTCAGCGCCATGCCTCTTTGTAGCGCGTCGATGCTGGGCGCAGTCTGCGCCGCGTCCAGGCCGAGTTCCAGACTGTCCTTCACCGGCAATAAGGCCTCGAGCAGGCGCGCCACTGCATACTTATGCGCTTTTTCCAGCTCGCGGGCCGCCCGTTTGTGCTGAATGTCGAGTTCAGCACGGGCTCGCAGCAGGGCCTCCTGACGCCGCGCCGATTCCTGTTGACAGTCCGCCAGCGCCTGGCGACATTCCTCCAGCGCCGCTTCACCGCTCCGCGCCGCAGCTTCCGGCAGCGGCTGCGCTGATTCCTGATCCGACATCAGCGTTCCTCCCGTTTATTCGGTGTCGTTACTGCGGTCAGCGATTGTTTCTCACCCAGCCATTCGGCGCGATCACGCTCGCGCATCAGCCATTGCGCGACGGCGAGCACCAGCACGGCGAATCCCAGGGCAAAGATCTGCATCGCCTCGTAGATTTGCAAATCCAGAATGATGAACTTGCGAGCCAAGGCCAGCTGTGCGATCAGGATGACCGTCTGAACCTGGATGATGTGTGCATCGCGCTCCAGCACTTTAATAATCGAGTGCTTGAACTCCATGGCGATGAGCAGCGTCATGATCATGCCGAAGATCAGCTGAAATGTCTTATGATCGAACGGATCGAAGACGCCGAGCACCAGCAATGAGAACACCTCACTGATCAGTCGCCACAGGGCGATCACAATGATCACCGCGATCACGGCGCTCAACACCAGCGCGACCCCATGCTCGAAACGCTCGTAAAAGCTCATCACCCCCCAATACCGTCGGGTGTCCGACTCGGGCCTGCGGTTTCGGTCTTCAATTTTTTGACTCATGACCAACCTCTTACCATCAGACAGCGACAACGACTGCGCTGCGTTTCATCACCCACCCTCGGTGAGCCTGGAAATCGCACGCTCAAGCGCCTCATCGCGGCCCTTCAGCACCAACACATCCCCAGCGCGCAGGCGCGTATCGAGCAACCGTCCCGGCACCCTGATCGCTCCGCGCCGTACATCCACCAATTCGACACCCAGCTCCTCCAGCCCCAACTCGTGCGCGGTGCGTCCAGTGGCATGGTGGCCATCAGAAAGCAACACCGAACGCTTATGTTCAGGATAGTCCAGAGCCTGCACACTAGCGCCTTCGCCTTCCGATGCATGATAGAAGGCCCGCAGCGGTGCATAGTCCTGGGCACGAATCTCGTTGAGCCTGGCCTCGACCCGGGAGGGTGCGACATCCAGCATGATCAGCAGCTGTCCAGCAAACGCGAGGCTGCTTTCCAGTCCCTCGGGAAACACCATCGCACCGGCTTCGGCGAGCGCCTCGTCATGCCGGCCCTGAGTACTGAGCGCCAGGATCGGCAGATCCAGCCCCATGTTTCGGACCAGGCCGACAATACGCACGGCCACAGTCGCGTCTTCCAGGGTAAGCGCCAGCGCCAAAGCCCGCTCGATGCCCGCGGCGCGCAGTACGCCAGGATGCGCCGGGTTGCCATACATCGCGGGCACGCCGGCCGCCGCTACTTGACGGATGCGTTCCGGGTCAAGATCCAGCGCCAGCGCGGGCACCCCTTCGTCGGTCAGAACCCGCAACAGGTTCTGGCCCAGACGTCCGAAGCCGCAGATGATCACGTGCTGAACGAAGTCCTGGCTTGCCTCGGCGATGTAGGCCTCGGCCTGCAAGGGTTCGATGCCTTTGTCGCGGGCAAACCACCCAGCCCCCAGCCGGTCGTTTGCGCGCAGCATCATAGGCGCTGCCAGCATGCTCAGGATGATGCCCGCCAATAGGGACTGTGCAACAAGCGGTTCGATCACGCCCAGTCCCAGCGCGGTCGCCACCACCAGTAGGCCGAACTCCCCGCCCTGGGCCAGGGAGATAGCCGCACGACCAGCGTCGACAGGGGTATGGCCCATGGCACGTACCAGTGGGAGCAATATCAAAGGTTTGGCGATCACCAATGCAAGCAGCACCAAGGCCACCTGGCCCGGTTGACCCAGCAGGATTGCCGGATCCACCTGCATGCCGATGGTGGCGAAAAACAAGCCCAGCATCAGATCCCGGAACGGGCGGATGTCGGCCTCGATCTGGTGGCGGAACAGGGTCTCGCCGAGCAGCATCCCCGCCATGAACGCCCCTAGGGTCGGCGACAGCCCAGCCAAGCTGGAGACGCCCGCCGCCGCGACAGCCATCAGCAGGGCCGTCAACATGAACAGCTCCAAGGACCGGGTCGATGCCACCCAGCGCAGCACCGGCGGCAACACCCGGCGACCGACCAGCACCAGGCCGACAAACACCAGCGCGGCCTTGCCGATAGCAAGGGTCAGCGCCCCGCCCAGTCGCGCCGTATCCCCGGCCAGGATCGGGATGACCACCAGCACCGGCACCGCGGCGATGTCCTGAAACAGCAGGATCCCGGTCGCTACCCGGCCGTGGGGCGCAGGCAGTTCCATCTGCTCGCCGAGCTGCTTCAGCACGATCGCGGTCGACGACATCGCCAGCGCGACACCGATCAGGAAGGACTGGCTTGCCGTCAGACCCAGCGCCATGCCGGCTATCCCGAACAGCAACGCCGTCACAACGACTTGGGCGCCGCCCAGGCCCAGCACGAGCCGCTTCGCCCACAACAACCTGGGCAACGAGAACTCAAGCCCGATGGTGAACATCAGCAGCACCACGCCCAGTTCCGCGAGAAGGCGCGTGGTCGGCCCGTCCGGCAGCCATCCCGCACCTGACGGGCCGACCAGCACGCCGGTGATCAGATAGCCGATGATCGGCGACAGGCCGAAACGCAGGCACAGGGCGACCAGCGCCGTCCCTACGGCCAGCACGATAACCAGTTGCAACGCGACAGCGTGTTCCATACCGCCACCTGATATCAACCATGCAACCATGTCCCGACAGGCCGGGACGCCAGGCCGACCGGCAATCAACAAGCCCGTCGCCGTGTCAGGAAACGTCGATGAAGGAGCGTGCCCCGGTGAATCCCGGCTTGCCAAACGATTGGGCCGGTTTTACCGGGGCAATGGCGCGATGCTGGTCAGCTTAAACTGACCTCGATTTTGCGCGGCTGCATCTCGGCCCGCTTGGGCAGATGCAGCGTCAGCTCGCCGTTGTTCATTTTGGCGCTGATGTTGTCGGCATCCAGCTCTTTGCTCAGCGTAAAACTGCGGCGGAAACGGGTGGCATTGACATCGGCATACAAAGCCTCCATGCCTTCCGGCATGTCGATCGCTGCCTGGCCTTCGATGATCAGGGTGTCGCCATCGACATGTACTTCGAGCCGCTCACGGGAAACGCCGGGCAGATCCGCCTTGACGGTAATGCCGGTGGCTTCCTCATAGATGTCTGCGGCAGGTAGCAGTACTATCTCGCGTTCCGCCTGGCGCTGAACCTGGCCCGATTCGGTCGTCTTCATGGATTTGGTGTCGGTCATTTTGGATCTCCTCTCATTCAAAAACCTGGGTTACGGACTCAAGCAGAAGCGTCATTTGATCTCGATCTTGCGCGGCTGCAGCTCCTCCTTACGCTGGACGACGATGTGCAGCACGCCATTTCTGTACATGGCGTTGACCTTGTCGGGATCGATGTCGTCCGGCAAGGTGATGACGCGTTTAAAACTGCCGGTGAAGCGTTCGCGACGGTACGCCTGCGCACCCTCGGGCAGCTCAACCTTGCGTTCACCCGACACCGTCAGCAGGTTCTGTTGTAGCGAGATGTCCAGGCTCTTCGGATCCGTGCCGGCGGCAAACACATAGACATCCACCTGCTTCGGCGAAGCGCCGATGTTGATGGCCGGATAGGTTCCCGCCGTTACCGAACGGATGCCGCGCGGACTGCCCGGATCACCGAACATCGCGTCGATCTCGCGGCGCATGCGCTCAAACTGGTCGAAAAAATCACGATCAAAACCGGTCAAATAACCGAACATGACATACCTCCTTTCAGGATTGTTAACCCGGGCCGTATCACAGCCCCTACTGTTCGCGCCTGAATATTATGCAACCAACGTACCAAGCTGTATCTGACTGTTTATTAGCGGTTTTACTCGGTGGGCAGGGTACAACGTCGCGGTCAGAGTGGCCGGCCTGGAAACCCACAAGCGGCCAATGTGGCCGGGTGCCCGGGTGCTCGGGATACGGCGACGCGGGGCGCCTGAAAGTATCGCCCTCTCAGGAACATCGGTGGCAAGAAGACAGTCGAGCGCTGGTAGCGGGCCGGGGCAAGCCGCAAACAGTGCAGCGCAACAGCATCCTCACAGGAGCGGCGCCAGGAGATGGACGATTGCATCCTTGAGACGGCTCAGCGGCGCGGCATGTAGGAGCTCACTTGGGGCGACCGGTCGGGAACGCGCGCGAAGCCGCTCGAACAAGCCGGCCAGGCCCCCGGCTAATACAGGATCTGTGACGAATGTGTTCAGCTCGAAGTTCAGCCGAAAACTGCGCGTGTCCAGGTTGGCGCTGCCGATCAGCACGTCTTCATCGTCCAGCAGAACCGCCTTGGCGTGCAACATGCCGGCGAACTCGAATACCTTGATACCCGCCTCCAACAATTCGAAATAGAACACGCGGGACGCGCCCTGTACCAAGGGCACATCACTTTCACGCGGAACAAAAAGTCGTACATCGACGCCTCGATACACGGCGGTACGCAGAGCCAACAGCAGCGCACCGTCCGGCACGAAATAGGGGGTCGAGATCCACAGACGTTTCCGGCACTGGGTGATGGCGAGGAACAGCATTTCCCGGGTCGCGTTGAATGCCTGGTCCGGACCGCTGGCAACGATTTCGCATAAAGCGCCCCCTCCTCCAGTGACAACCGTCCCGGGGTCGCAAAAATAGTCGGGTGCCGCCAGTTCTTCTTTCGCCGCGAAAAACCAATCGTCAACGAAGACTTCCTGTAATTGGTTGACGCCCGCACCTTCGATGAAGACACCGATGTCCTGCCAGTCAAGGTACTCGTCACCGACGTTGACGCCGCCGGTGTAGGCACGCACCCCATCTGCTATGAGCAGTTTTCGATGGTTGCGGAAATTCAGCGTTGGGGTACTGGAAAACAGCTTGAATGGCAGGAATGCGACAGCTTTACCGCCCGCGGCTGTCAAGGGTTCGAAAAAGTACCGAGGGAGGCGCCACGAACCCACTGCGTCGTAGAGCACCCGGACTTCCACCCCGGATCGAGCTTTTGCCACCAGACGATTGAGCAGGTCTCGGCCGGTCTGATCGTCCCGCCACAGATAAAACAGCAGGTGCAGATGGTGGCGGGCGTCTTCCACCAGGCCTCGCCAGGCATGATGCACCGCTGGCGTGTCTTGCAGTAACGACACCCGATTCCCCTGCGATGGCGGGAATACCGCATCGTTTAATGCTGGTGGTAGCGTGACCGCACGGCTCACGGGGCCCGGCGCAGGAGCCAAAGGTTTCGCTGGCACCGACAGACGTTGCTGCGCCACCAGCAGCGATGCGGTGCTTTCCTGCGACGCACGGCGTCGCTGGCGTTTCTTGCGGCGCAGATGAACGCGCCCGAACAACCACCACGCACCGACAGCCAATCCTGGCAGCGCAAACAGAGCGAGCAGCCAGCTCAGTGCCGCAATGGGCCTACCGGCCCGCTGCAACAGGACGCTGGGCACCGTGAACAGGGCGGCCAGCCAGGACAACAACCAGATGATCTCAGTCGCAGACAGCGAGGCCGGCATGTCGATGCCAGTTTATCTCACGACTCGTTGAGCTTGCGACGCAGCGTCCGCTCGCCGATCCCGAGCAGCTTGGCCGCCTTGGTGCGGTTGTAATCGGCCTCTTTGAGGGCGGCATCAATCAGCAACCATTCGGCATCGGCCAGGGTCGTCCCCTTCGGGATCAACACCCCCTCGCCCACGCCCGCGACGCCCGCCGCCCTGGCCGGCAACATCGGCGTCAGCAGATTAGCGCCAACCTCGCGCACGCCCTCGGGCAGGCGCACCGCCAGGCGTGCCATCAGGTTGCGCAGTTCGCGCACATTGCCCGGCCAGCGGTGGTTGGTCAGCAGGGACAGCGCCTCGGGAGTCAAAGCCGGGGCTGCGCCCGACTTGGCCATGTCGGCCAGGCTCTTGGCAAGGAAGTGTCGGGCGAGCAACTCAATATCACCGGCGCGCTCCCGCAACGGTGGCAGCTCGATGATCAGCACATTGAGCCGAAACAGCAGATCCTGGCGGAACAGGCCCGACTCGACACGGTCCTCCAGGGGACGGTGGGTAGCCGCCACCACGCGGACATCGACCGGCATACCGCGCTCACTGCCCACGCGGTGCACCATGCCCTCTTCCAGCACGCGCAGCAGGCTGACCTGGGCGGCCGGCGGCATCTCGCCGATCTCGTCGAGAAACAGGGTGCCACCATGGGCCTGCTCGAAGCGACCACGATGTAGGCGCGTTGCGCCGGTGAAGGCGCCCTTCTCGTGACCGAACAACTCGGCCTCGAGCATGGTTTCCGGAATGGCGCCGCAGTTGACGGCGACGAAAGGCCCCTGGGCGCGGGGCCCAAGGCCGTGCAATGCCCGCGCGACCAGTTCCTTGCCCGTTCCGGTTTCCCCCTGGACGAGCACCGGTTCGCTGCTTTCCGCGAACCGGGGCAGATCACTCAGCGCCTCGATCATCACGGGATCTCGTACAGTGAGATACGGAGCCAGTCGTTTGGCGAGGTCATGATTCGATCGGTGAACTGCAAGGTCATCGATCAGATGCCGCGCAAGGGCAATTGGATCGACCGGCTTCTCGAAATAGTGTCGTGCGCCCTGGCGCAGCGCCTCGACGGCATTGTCGATGCTGCCGTGCCCCGTGATCATGTACAAAGCGCCGTCGGGATTGCTACCCAGGTACTCGGGAAGCAGTTCGAGCCCGGCGCCATCCTTGAGCTGCAGGTCCGCGAGCACCGCGTCCGGTGACTGGGTTTCCAGAGACAGTCGCGCCTCGCGCAGGCTGCCGACACCGGTAATCTCGGCGCCCAATCCGCCCAGCACCCGTGTCAGGCTGCGCACAATGCCCGGATCGTCGTCCAGCACCAGCAGCGAGATGCCGCTCAGGCTGGGGAGCGTCTGTTCAGTCGATTCCACCAATGGGGAGTCTCCTTGCGTTGCAATGGCAGGGTGAGCACGATTCTCGCGCCGCCGTCCGGGCGATTCTCGGCGTGAACGCGCCCTTGATGATGGGCAACTATGCGCTGCACGATGGCCAGCCCCAGACCGTTACCGTTTTTGCGGGTGGTATAAAAGGCATCGAACAGGCGCGGCATCTGCTCCTTGGAAATCCCCCTGCCCCGGTCCTCTACGGCGATTTCCAGGTCGCCCTGTTTGGCCCGCGCGGCAATGCGGATACTTCCCTGGGTCTGGCCACTTTGTGTGGCGTTGAGAATCAGGTTGAGCAGGGCATCGCGCAGTGCGCTCTTCTGCCATACCGGCCGGGGGAGGTCGGGCGAGATGTCGGTTTCCACGCTCAGCCCCTGCTTAGACAACGCCGGTTCGGCCAGGCGCACAGCATCACCGACAAGTTCGGCGACATCGACCGGCACAATCGCCTCGTCGCGCTGCCGGGTCAGATCGAGAAAAGCGCTCAGTTTGTCGTTCAGGTTGACGATGCCCTGGTCCAGTTCCCTGACGATTTGTGGCGTTTCCCCCGGCGAAACCAGCAAGGCCTGGACATTGGCGCGCAGGGCCGCGAGCGGGTTGCGCAAGTCATGAACCAGTTGCGCCGCGGTCTCGGTCAGCGAGGCGCGTTGATAAATTCCCTGAAAATGGCTCTCCAGCCTGCGGGTTGTGCGCATGGCGATCGCCGTTATCCCTAAGGCGACGAGAATGCTAAACGCGCCCGCTGCCCCGAAGAAAAGGATCGATTGTTTGATGGTGCGCATGCTCTCGTCCACCCTGGCCAGCAGCCGGGCGCGATCGAAAGCGAAATCCAGCTGGATCGGGGAGCTGGTCGGCTCGGCCAAATCGAATCTAATCAGAAACAACGCGCCATCTTCATCATGCAGTCGGATAGTCGCATCACGGTAGTCGCTCGCGCGCCGGGCATCCGGGGGCAATGGCGATACTGAATGTGAAGAGACTGCACCCAACCCATTGCGCAACATCTGGTAACCGGACTGCCTTCCCCTTAACGACATGTTACGCAGCGCCGACAGGTTGGCGAAGAGTTTATCGACCTCGGCGACCAGCCAAGCTTCGTTGTCACGCATGGCACTGAGCGCATCGCCCGAACGCAGCCGCTGCGCCAACGGTTCGAGCTCGGCCATCATATCGTCAATCAACAACTGGGACTCAGCTGCACGAACCTGGTGCCAGAGCCAGGCCGAGCCACCGCCGATCACGACGAAATAGAGAACAAGCAGAGCTGCATAAGGGAGAACAAGCAGACGGGTGCTAGCAAAGTTCGACCGGATCATCGACTTTGCTCTCCCTGATCGTTGCGTTCTGGTCGAAGCAATGTCTTCATGGCCACTCCTCTCTCGCAATTTGATCAGGCGCCTTTTGATCCATCGTATCTGACCAATCACGACGCAGCGCCATCAGGCCTTGCTGATAAGAGGAAACGTCACCATAGTCGAAAAAGCGTTCCGCCCGATGATGCACATCGAGTGTGCGCCGTGCGTGCTTGATCGGACACCAGAATTGTTCGGTCCGTGCCGTGATTTCCCGCGCATAAGCGATCAATCCGTTGCCATACCCACAGTACACGCAGTTGAGCTTTTCGATGACGTTCAGATACGCCAGATTATGGCGGTCGATCACGATGTAGTCCGACCTGCGTACCAAAGGGATTCTGTAGATGCGGAAGCAAACCTGCTGATAGAAGGTGATGGTCAGGTCCAGGAGAGCCAGGGGAACGATCATGCCGTAGATCACGGGAGCCGACAGTACGTAGGCCAGTGGCGCGTCGCGCAGATAGCGCCACAAACCAATGCGTTGACTACGCTGGAGTCGTCGAACACTTCTCTCGAAAACCACCTTGCCACGGCGGATGGTGTACTGAAATTCGCCACGCTTCTCCACGAGCAAGCGCTCGAGCTCATCTTCTAGTTCTTGCTGTACTCGACGCAGGCGCTCGAGGATATCTTCGATCTTTGTTTTGTTACCCATTCGCCTCAAAACCATCCAAAGTTGTCGGACGTGCCTTTATTTAAACAATCCACATGGGGTTTGCCTCTTTAGCAACAGTTACCTTCGTTTCGCGCATTGCCAGTTGATGGCCATCGAGGCCGTGCTTTCAATGCATGAGGCTGGGTTAATCATTCCCCGTCCCTTGGCCGCGATGACTTGCGCCTCGAACCCAATGATCCACCTCGTCGAGTTTGAATTTCCACAGCCGCCCGACCTTGTTGGCCGGCATGCCCTGGTGTTCAATCCACTTGTAGATCGTGTCCCGTTTGACGCCGAGATAGGTTGCAATCTCGTCGACAGACAGCCAACGGTCGTTGGTCATTCGTTTGTCCTCTGGCTTCAATCGATTTCCGGAAAGCGATTTCGGCAGGTCCGCCTTTCAAGGAAACTTCTCAGCGCATTGTCCAATAGAATAGAATAAAACCGTTTATAGACTAATATATTCAATCCATTTATGCTAGAAAAAGAGCATTTCCACCGCATTGCAAGTACCCCTATATGCTAGTAAGCGAGGATCATCTCTAATGGCTCTTTGTGAATCGAATGCTGTGTCGTGGAATTCAGAGCAGTGTTGTGGCCACACTGACGGGCGGTCGTGAATTGAAATGATTAGACTTTTTCTTTCATACTCACATCAAGATGAAGATCTGTGGAAAGAGCTGGAAAAACACCTCGCAGCTCTTCGACGGGATGGTGTGATTGATATCTGGCAAGACCGCCGGATCGGTCCAGGTGACGAATTCGACCGAGAGATCAGCAATCAACTGGAGGCAGCGGACATCGTGCTGCTGCTCGTGAGTTCAGATTTCCTGCATTCTGACTACTGCTACGATATTGAAATGAAACGGGCGCTGGAACGTCATGCTGAAGGCTCAGCCAGAGTCATCCCTGTCATCCTCCGCCCGTGTGACTGGCAGAAGACCCCACTCGGAAAACTCAACGCTACCCCTACAGACGGTAAACCAGTGATCGAGCATGCGAGCCTGGATCGGGGATTCCTTGAAGTCGCGCGCGCAGTCCGGACAGCTACGGAACATCTCCAGCCAGCAGCTTTAGCGGCAGGAAAACACGATGTAACATCTGTTGTAGGCGACCACCCTGACCGATCCAGCAACTTAGGTATCAAGAAGCAATTTTCAGACAGAGATCGACACCGGTTTCTGGATGAAGGCTTCGAGTATATTGCTGGGTATTTCGAGAATTCTCTCAAAGAGTTGGAAGCGAGGAATCCCGGAGTGGAGACCAGCTTCAAGCGCATCGATGCCAACCATTTTGAAGCGGTTGCCTATATGAACGGCGAAGAACGGAGTCGATGTGGAATTTGGCAGGGCAACGGATCCTCCATGATGGACGGCCTCCTGTTCTCATACAGTGGCATAGGGCATGGCAACAGTTACAATGAATCCATGTCGGTAAACGATAACGGTTACACCCTGTTCCTTGCGCCGATGGGAATGGCCCATTTCAGAAAAGACGGGGACAAAGAACTGACACATAGTGGAGCTGCGGAGTATTACTGGAGCCTGTTTATTGAGCGGTTTAGATAGCGCGAAATTGTAATCAGGCAGTCTATGCAGATAAGCAAGATGAAAAAGTTTTTCAAACATCTGGTTAAGGCCCTACTCGCAGCCATTCGTTTCGCAATGGTATTTCTTTCAGAAGCAGTAAGGCTTCTTGCCAGCAGTGCTCAAACAAAACCAGCAGACGACGAGCTTAACAACTCGTTTCGTGGTGGCGCTATGAACCACCGTACTGGAAAGTTTGACGACGGAAGCGATCCCGCAGGTTGGTACGAGCGCGATTAGCGGCGAGTTCCTTTCGACAGCAGTGTTTTGCCGATTGAGCCCCCTTGGCGACCCGCATCCTGGGCAGGACTGCGAAGTGGGCTGGTAGCCGCTTCAATCGATCGTCCTACATGTACGCCTGCCCATGCCATCATCCCACTCCATACCAGCGGAAGCCCCAGATAAAGGCTTGTCGTGATCATATTGAGCAGCATGCGTTTGATATCGTGCTCGCCGGGGTTTGCGAACATCTGCAGGAAGACATTCACATCCGGGTACATGGACAGAATGAGGTTCTGATCCACCCACAGCGCCAGGTACCAGAGCACGCTCCAGAACTTGACGGTGAAGATTGCCATGGCGCCGATGACCATCATGGAGATGGAATATCGCGACAGTACCACGATCATGGGCAGTAAGGCATAGATGCCAAGCAGGAGCACGGCCTGCACCATCGGGAGCGCCTGAAGGACTGCGGTCATGGTGACCGAGAACAACGCCGATGCAGCCACCACGCCACCCGATGCCAGGCCACCCTTGGCGACATTCTCTACCGTACTAAGTAACCCGGTACTACCGGAATTGTGGGCCACGAGGTCGTTGTTCGACCACGTTGGTGGCGCATTCGCCAGAACGGTCTTGGCCACGGCATCATTCTGCTGTTCGCTGGCCAGGGCCGGTGCGATGGCAACCACGAGGCCTGAAAGACCGGCCGATGTGGCATCGGCCTCGTTAATCAACTTATCACGCAGGCCATTTGATGCGTCCTCCCACCACTGCTTGCAGTAAGGCCTGCCCCAGGTTGGCGGAGCGGCGGGATCATATTCGGTATCGCGTGTAGCATTGTAGGCCCAGCCGCTGACCTGCGTGGTGGCACGCAGGGTGTCATAGTAGCCCGGCGTATTACGATAGACTTGCGATCCCATCCAGTCCGGATCTTCGGGGCCATACGTTGTCAGCAGGGCATTCACCGCGGCGGTGGCCGGTCGTTCTGACTGGTACATCGATCGGGCCGGAATGTAGCACTGGCTGAAGAAATCGCTCACTTCCTGGCGGAGGCGCGGGTCGGCAATAGTCGCGAGCCGCGCTTGTTGTTCGTAGGTACGCATATCTGCAGCACTTGGAAGGCCTTCGACCACCGCGTGATTGAATCCCGAGGCCATCGAGAGTACAGCATACCACCACACCGGAATATTCACCGTGGCCGGCGATCCGGTGAAGCCGGTAGAACCGTAGGTGCTCTGGGGTGCGACTACAGTCGCCGTGGGCGGTGTGGGATCGATCAGCGTTGGTGGTGGCGTGTAGTTGAGTGAAGCGGCGTTCAGTGGCGTCAAGGTGGCCGGTTGGCCTGATAAAACAACCACCAATAGCGCGATAAAGAGCTCCAACTCCATGCGCCGCAGCGACAATCCGGTAACAGTACCAAACTCACCACCTTGCGCCGGTTCCCGCCAGTTGTCGATCAGGATGCCAAGGAACGGCAGGAACACGATACCGGTGCCGACCAGCACATCCCACAAAATGCCGTAGAAGGTCCAGCCGAACAGTGTCGTAAAGAGTTCGAGATAGCTGTCGACGGTCATGCCCTGCTCCCCTGCAATACGGCCAGCACCTGACCGAGCAGGTTCTGCCCCAACACCAGTTCGATCACGACGAGCCAGGTCACGATACGCCAGCGTACTGCGAGCATGTTCGTGGCCTGTGTCTCATCCAGACGTCCCCAACGTTCAAGGGTGTTCACGATCCATGGCCAGCCCATCGCCAACAGGGCAATCAGCGCGACCCGGATGCCAGTCAGGAGCGGCTTCAAGGCATCGATCCGTATCTGCACTGTAACTACGGAGGTTGTCTGGACTGAATGCCAGAGGATGCCACCTGCCCCCAGCGCCAGACCGAACGCCAGCAGGGTCAACAAAAAGAACCAGCGGCGGCGCATGGCAATTCCGTTATTGGACACGGCCATTGCTCAGCGGACGTGGGTCGATGGTCGGTACTTCTGGCGTTTTCAGGGACGACTGCCGACGGGCCGCGGCGCGTTGCAGCAAGGTCGCAATCGTGTCGGAAACCACCTCCTTGCGCACCCGGGTCTCGAACAAGAGGTTCTCGATCTCCTTGTCCAGCTCGGTGATGGATTTGTCCGCGTGCTCGCGGGCCACCTCGGTGGCATAGACCTCGGGCACCTGGCGGCCGGAAAGCAGCAAACGGCGGGCGTACAGCGCCTTCTCCACCGTGCGGGCCGTGCTGATCTCTGATACCAGCCGGCCCATGATGAGGCTCTGCTCGGAGGCCGGCATCTCCCGAATCGCCTCGATGACCTGCCGTGTAATGGCCACACCCGGGGCAGTAATATTGTCCAGGTTGGCCAGAGTCGGGGGCGTTGCGCCACTGACCAGGTTCTGGATTTCCGTCGTTACGGTAGTCGCCTCCTGATTGAGCTTTGGCAGCAGCCCGGTACCGGGAATACTGTCTTTACGGCAGGTATCACAGGTCGTGACGATGTTTTCGCCGACCACATCGACGACCCAGTTCCGCGCCTCGGTTGGTGTAGTCCAGATCTCCGTCAGGCGGGTGGCCGATGCAGGAGGCACCGGGCCTGCCGTCGTGATCGGACGATTCATATTGATGTTGTACCCGGCCTTGACGATGTCGCCGGTAAATTCCAGCACCGGCTGTCCGGAGCCTCCGGCCTGCCCACCGATCCAGGGCACGCCATTGTCTCCGTTAGAGGTCTCGACTGCATCCTTGGCGGTTACCGCATCATTACCGCCTACGCCCATCTGGAGCTTCCAGTCATTGCCTTTGGACAGCGTGATGAGATCGGCATAGGGGTTCTTGCCCTGGGCGATCTCGGCCTCCATCTGCTCGCAGGACTTGGTCGCCAGTTGCATGGTTTCCTCTGCCTGCAGCAGGGCGTTCTGGAACATGTCGTAGAGGCCTGGATTGGCGCGCTGCAGAATCAGCGCGGGGAGTGCGGCAATCGCGGCACTGGCCGCGGCCGTCATCGCGTTCATCATGTTGTCGATGCCGGCGCCGATGTCGTTCAGCGTATTAGTCACCGCGGCCACGGGGTCGAATTTGCCGCAGCTGTAGCCGAGTCCCAATTGCGCCGAGCCGCCCAGGGTAACGGATACGACAGAAGGGTTGGCAGGCGCCGATACCGGCTCTGCCCCACCGATTTCGTAATACCAGAAGCTGTCTTCCGTCGGCCCCTTGGTAATGGCATGCGCGCTATTCAAACTGAGGAGTCCAATCAGCAGCCAGCTGATCGCGTGTCGATGAGGGAATGGGTGTTTAGCGTTCGTTTTCATCAGGGGTAAGCAATCCAGTCAATATCAAACAGAAACCATTGGCCCCGGCGCTCACAGCACTTGTAGGGCCGCCATAGATTCCAGACATAGTCGCCCTCGCTATCGACGCGGCCACCACCCCAGCCGGCCAGGCTGGCAAGATCATTGGTGCCAAAGACGTTGCAGCTCGACTCAGCTAGCGGCAATAACATCTGCCAGGTGCCGGTGCTGCGGTCCTTCTCCATCAACGGACCCGGCGACCAAACCTTCATGGAACCCGATGAGCTGGTCACCGGCACATAGACGTGCGGTTGCCACGTACGCGTGACGATGTCACCGGCTCGCTGGGCATTGAGAGCAGCGGCCTTGGGTTCTTCGGCCTGTGTCGTCCAGCCGGTACGCGGATAGACACCACCCCAGGTCTGGAGGGGCCAGGTACCCACCTCGCGCAGACCGGGAATCAGGCTGGCGGGATAGAAAATCTCCGGGATCTCTTGCCGCCACGACAAGGCATCGAGGCCGGACTGGAAATAGGGAAAGAAAGAAGTGGTCTCCGACGGACACAACAAACCGGTACCAGCAACGATACCCGTCAGCGAACTCAGCGGATGGCCAATGGCGTCAGTTTCCCGGTAGACCAGATTCTTGTGGTCACGCTCCGAGGTTCCTTCTGTTCGGTTGCCAGCGCTGTCGATCGGCACCGGCAGCAAGGCGCCCAACAGACCCGTAGCCGCCGTCTTCTGTGCCAAACCCAGGGTCGCGCGGATCTCGGTCCACGGATTCCCGCCCAGCTCGTTGTAGGTACTGACCACCAGGTCCGGGTTGTAATGCCCCACCTTGATCGAGGTGCGTACGCTGCAGCCGGTCCAGGAACAGCGCAACCAGAAACACATCCCAATAGGCATCCAGCGCATGCAGGAAAATGCCGCCGTTGTCGTCTGGGCCACGATCTGTGGTGTGGTCGTCGTACCGGAGAACCCGGTGACCGGCATCCATAGCGCAATAACAAGGCAGAACGATAGAAAGCTCTGGCGGATCATCGCTTACCTTCCCGCCGCCATACGCGGTAATGCGCAAGTGCGCTCTGCACATCGGTTACGCCGTATACGACTGCCTGGCCATCGAACACAATAGCTGGATAGCGATCCACGCCATACTGCATCGCCTTCGCCAACCCTTGCGCCGCCATTTGCATTTTTGTTTTTGACTGATCATCCATGTGCTGGATGCGATCCAGCGCGATCCGCTTCGACTGCGCAGGATCGGCTGGCATGTCAATAGAGAGGTCTAGCCCGGATATTTCATCAGTCCCTTGAAACCCTATCGAAACCCTCGTTTGTTTTAAAACATGCGATCGTAAGGAGAAATTGAGCGGTCAAAAAGGGAATTAAGCATTGATTTCCGTTTTTCAGGCGCAACTTCCCCTTACCCCATTGTTTATCAGCGTGCCGGGCACAGCACTTTGTTTGTACTAATCAGGGCACAGGCGCTGACAAACGGATTTAAACAAGGATTGAAACGGATACTGACTGCTGAACAGCAGTCGAATACGACGGGTGTTACGAATGATGACGGCACCGATTTTAAACAATTTCAGGCGAATGGTGGCGCAAGTGGCTGTTGCTAGTTCGGTGTTGTTGAGGGCGATTCGGCGAATCGCCTGGATCAGGGTATAGGCCAAGGTGGATAACAGCAAACGAAACTGATTCGGCCACCACAGGCTGCAACTGGTGCGGTCGGCAAACAGATCCAATTGTTGCTCTTTAATCCGGTTTTCCATGTCGCCTCGCGCACAGTAAACGGTTTCATAGAGTGTTTGTACATCGCCGCCCAGATTGGTTACGACATAGCGGGGATTACTCCCTTGGCTCATGTGTTCGGCCTTAAGAATGACACGGCGTCGGCGTTTCCAGGTGCCGGCTTTATAGTGGAAATCGGTAAAGAGACGCTGTTTCTGCTGTTCGCTTTGGAACTGTTGCCGGGCTTGTTCAATCCAGGGTTGGCTTAAGCGCGTTAAGCGTTTATTTTTGGCCAACCCGACAATATAGTGAACGCGATGCCGCTCGCACCAACTCAGCATCTTATGGCGACAAAAACCGCCATCGCCGCGAAACGTGATGTCAACGTCCGGCCAAGCCTGACGCAAGCGCCGAACCAGCAAAGCCAGAATCGCCCAGCTGTGCTTGGCGCCATCAATATTGCTGGGACGTAGATAACTGACCAAGCAGTGATGGCCGCAAAAGACATACAACGGCAGGAAACAATAGTGCCGATAGTAGCCATGAAAAAAACGTCCGTCCTGTTCGCCATGAACCGGATCGTCGGTGGCGTCGAAATCCAGGATCAACGATTTCGGCGGTGTCTCATACGAAGCGATAAACTGTGCCAGCAACTCCTCATGAACTCGCCACATCAAGGCGCGATCCGCCTGCTGCTCAAACCGGCACAAGGTGGATCGGCTGCCCAATGTCTGATCCTTTTCCACCGCCGTCTGAAAGGCGATATCATTTCTGAGCGTGTCATGATCATTCAAATCCTCATACCCACACGCCAAGCCATAAACCCGTTGACGGAGCAGGTTGATCACAGAGTGTTGCACGCGGTCAGGGGCTCTGGCGTCAGGAATCTGCGCCGCTATCCGTTCGGTTAACCCTAACTGCTGGTCAACCGCTCGTAACAACAGCACACCGCCATCACTGGTGATCGCTCCACCACTGAATTGGGCGTCTATTTTACGGCGTTTTAAGGGAGGAAATTCTATTTGAGCTGGAGTACAATTTGTCATGGGCAAGTTGTTGGTTAAATTCAATCTAAGTAACTGAATTTTATCAAATATCAACAAACTTGCCCGCCTCTATCATGAAATATTCGGGATAGGCAATCCACAGGAAGCCCAGCACAGCGATCGCTAGACCCAGGACCAGACCACCATCCTTGATGTAACCCGAAATGAGCCCAATCCAGTCACCGGCTGCGGGTGCGGTACTGGGTGCCACCGGGGTCGGCAACGCTGCCAATACTGGCTGGCCTGCCGTAACTGCGAGCAACCCAGCTGCGGTTACCACCTTTTTTACTGCTTTCTTCATCATTACTTTCTCTCCGAGGTAACGGGGTTGCCCCCTGTTAAAAATACGGGGAACTCCCCGAACCCCTGCGGCAATGGCCAATGGCCGCTACCGCAGATAAAAACCCAACACCATGAGCACGATGCTGGCGCGCAGTGCCGACCAGACCACATCGAACAAAACGACCTGCCCGTTCTGCCAGGCACGGAAGGTGCCCAGCGAGACCCAAATAACCCAGACGAAGGCCAGCACCAGCACGACCGATGCAATGCCGGTCAGCAACGTGGCCGGTGTAAAACCGGAGCCTGCTTGAAATGCCGTGTTCTGTGCTGCCGTCATGACCCGATATCATCGACGGTAATCGCCACGCAGCGGCGGGAAAGTCCGGGGTTCCGAACGTGGTGCATCGATGTGTTCCTGGATCCCGAGTCGAATCCGATCAAGATCCTGGCGCAGCCACTCATACTGAAAACGAACGCGGGCATCAGGATTGGCTTGAGAAGCCGCTTCCGTGATCAGCGGGTCGATGGCCTGAAGTTCGTGGATGATCCGGGCAAGTGCTGCCCGTTCGCCATCTGCGTCAGCAATGGCGAACTGAACCGGCAATACAGCCGCCAACAGTCCTGAGACCAGCAGTTTGGTAATTTGCATGGATGTCCTCCCCGTGTTGCGCATGACGCGCATGGTGGGGGATCCGGGGAGGACTAGATATAGAAAATCAATTCCGTAGGCGGCGGGGTTTTCTGTGTCATTACTCCTGTGTGAACCGTTGAGCCCCGGGCTTCGAATGCAAGCAAAATCAGCCCTTGACTCCGTACTTAGGTACGGTGTTTATACTTTTGGTCAAGGTTAAATAATTGAGGGGTAATCCCATGGCGGAACACACGTTGAGCAAGAACCGCTCCCTGATCCTAGCGGCGTTGGCGGCCATTGCAGCGTCTCTGTGCTGTGTCGGCCCTTTCGTCCTGCTGTTGCTCGGTATCGGCGGCGCCTGGATCGGCAACCTCAGCGCGCTGGAACCGTACCGGCCCATATTCATCGGCGTGACACTGCTTTTCCTGGGGTTGGCATTCCGAAAACTATATCTCGTGCCCGAGGCTTGCGAGGCCGGTAAGCCTTGCGCCAACCCGATCACACGTCGCAACCAGCGCATTATTTTCTGGGTGGTGACGGTGATCCTGGCCGCGCTCGTCGCCTTCCCCTGGTACGGACCGGCCTTGTTGGGCTGATTGATTTTCCACTTATTTATTAGGAGACGCATCCATGATTCGAACCCTCTTACTCACTGCGTTGCTAGGCCTTTCCGGTTTCACCCTGGCGCTGTCCACCGCCACGGCTTCAGCCGCCGAACAGGCGCAGACGAAGACCATCACCCTCGACGTGGAGAACATGACCTGCAACATGTGCCCGATCACCGTGCGTAAGGCCCTGGAGAAGGTGCCGGGCGTGGTCAAGGCCGAAGCCAAGTACGAAGGTGACGGCGTGGGTTGGGCAAAAGTCACTTTCGAGCCGGCCAAGACCGACATCGACACGCTCACTAATGCCACCTTCGAGGCGGGTTATCCCTCCTCCCTAAAGCAACAGTAACCAGGTTCCACCAACGGATCGTAGACCATGACCACCGTCACCTTGAGCATTACCGGTATGACCTGTGACCATTGTGCCCGCAGCGCACAGGATGCCCTCAACACCCTGCCCGGCGTGCGCGCAGAGGTGTCGTTCGCCGAGGGACGGGCGCGGGTCGAAATGGACGGCAAAGTGGAAACGGCACGACTGCTCGATGCGGTGGCCTCAAAGGGCTATCACGCCACCTTGCTGGAAGGCGACGAACCAGTCGCCAGCGGAAACGCCGGCGGGTTGCATGTGGCCATCATTGGCACCGGTTCGGGCGCCTTTGCCGCCGCGATCAAGGCCGCCGAACAGGGCGCGCGGGTGACGATCATCGAGGGCGCCAAGATCATCGGCGGCACCTGTGTCAACGTCGGCTGTGTGCCATCCAAGATACTGATCCGCGGCGCACACATCGCACACCTGCAAGCCCGGCATGCCTTCGATGGTATTGCGCTGAACGAACCCCGGATAGACCGCGCCGCCATGGTTCGCCAGCAGCAGGCGCGGGTCGAGGAACTGCGCCACGCCAAGTACGAAAGTATTCTGGAAACCAACCCCTCGATCAATCTGATGCGCGGCTGGGCACGGTTCGATGCCCCCCATACGCTGATCGTGACACAGGACGACGGATCCGAAAAAACCGTCACTGCCGACCGTATCCTGATCGCCAGCGGCGCCCGGCCCGCCATCCCCGACATTTCCGGTCTAAAGAACACGCCCTACTGGACTTCCACCGAGGCGTTGGTTGCAAAAGAGATCCCAGCGCACCTTGTTGTCATTGGTGGCTCAGTGGTTGCGCTGGAACTGGCTCAGGCCTTTTTAAGACTGGGCAGCCAGGTAACGGTTATGGCACGCAGTACATTACTGTCGAAGGAAGACCCCGCCATCGGCGAGGGTCTGGTCAAGGTGTTCCAGCAAGAGGGGGCACGGGTATTACTGCATACCCTACCGGACTCAGTAGCGCACGACGGGACCCAGTTTATCCTGCCGTCAAGCGCCGGTCAGATTCGTGCCGACCAGCTGCTGGTTGCCACCGGTCGCACACCCAATACCGATCAACTGGAACTTGACAAGGCCGGGATCGAAACCGGACGTAATGGTGAAATTGTAATCGACGATCACATGCGGACCTCGGTCGACCACATCTATGCGGCCGGCGACTGCACCAACCAGCCGCAATACGTTTATGTTGCAGCGGCAGCCGGCACGCGCGCGGCAATCAATATGACCGGTGGCAATGCCGCGCTGGAACTGACCGCCATGCCCGCGGTGGTGTTCACCGAACCCACAGTGGGTACGGTCGGCATGAGCGAAAAACAGGCGAATGATCGCGGTATCGATACAGATTCGCGCACACTAGATTTGGAAAATATCCCCCGCGCCCTGGCCAATTTCGACACCCACGGCTTCATCAAGCTGGTGGCCGAGAAGGAAACGGGCCGATTGCTCGGCTGCCAGCTACTGGCCTCAGAGGGTGGCGAAATCATACAGGCCGCAGCACTGGCCATCCGCAACCACATGACGGTGCATGACATTGCGGACCAGCTGTTCCCGTACCTCACCATGGTGGAGGGATTAAAGCTCTGTGCCCAGACCTTCACAAAGGATGTCAAACAGTTGTCCTGTTGTGCGGGATGATGCGTCTTCGTGGATTCACAAAATCCTCAATCCAGAATAGGATGAAGACATCACCCTGTTTTCTAAACGCGACGATCCTAATGAGAGAATGACATCTTGAGCGTAAACAGAGCAACCGCCCAGACTGACTCGGGACTGACCATCGGCCAGCTCGCGAAGGCTGCTGGCGTCAATGTCGAAACCATCCGCTACTATCAACGCATCGAACTGATCTCTGAGCCGGTGAAACCGGCACAGGGTTATCGTCGTTACCCAACCTCAACGGTAGAGCGTATTCGATTCATCAAACGCGCCCAGGAACTTGGCTTTTCCCTTGATGAGATCACCGACCTTCTATCCCTGAATGACCGGGATTGCAACGAAGCGCGTACCATCGCAGAACACAAACAGGACATTATTCAACAACGCATAGACGACCTGAGCGCCATGCAACATGAATTGAACAAGTTGATAAAAGCCTGCAAGAAAAACGTATCGGGTCAAGAGCGCTGCGCCATCATTGCCACACTGACTAGAGACCGTCGGTGATACAACGTATCCATGCTTAAGAATGATATTCGATCAAATACGACCCTCTGACAGTTCACCCTAAACACCACTCTCATCCCTCACAGATATTTCTTGAAGGTACTCGCTGTGACCGCCACCGTCAGCGCGAACAAGGTTGCAAACGGCAAGATGACGAGGGTCGGATGCAGACTGAACGGCAAGGCGAGATAGGTCACCCAGGTCAGGACAACCAAAGGTAGTGCCGCCTTCTTCGCATAGTGATAGACAAAGGAACTCTCTCGACCTCCACCCCATCGACGCAGATCACGTTGTACCAATCCATCGACGAGCGCGACCAGGCTAAACAGTAAAAATATCGGCATCGCCAGGGTCAAAATGGCAAGGCGCACTGAGAACACCTGGGTCACCTGCATCATGGCCAGGACGTACTCTACCAGGGGTTTATAAACCTTATGCAGCGTCGCCCTGACGCCCTGCTCATACTTCCGCGGAGGCAGTGACACCCATTGGATGAAATCCACAAACCGCGTCACCTCGAAAAGGTAGTGGTAGGAATTATCGGCGAACCGTTTGGCGAATCGTGCCGGATCGGAGGTCACAACGCTGCGACGAAAATCATTGTCGAGATAGCTGATCTCCGTGACCAGCATGGTACGGCTGTGATCGACCCCTTCATCCGGCCACCAAAGCACCATGCCTGCCCACTCCACGATGATCGAGAACAACAGCGAAAACAATAACCACAGGATGACCTTCGCGACTGCCGATAAGGTCTTCGAAAACAGTCCTTGCTGAACCACACGGCGACGAGGATCTGCTACGGCCTCAGCCATCGGAGGCCTCCGGTTCTACCTCGGACTCGCTGACGTCCGGCGCGGCTCCCCACCACGGTTCCTGCACGCGGTACCAGTGATCGTTGGTGATGTAGGTGCGCTCCATCTCATTGGTTATCTCGGTGAGCGTTTCAGGCATATCCGAGTCCGTTGCGGGCAACGGCATGCGAATCTTCCAGAGTTGGCCACCTTCCAGGAGGGCAAAGGCCTGTCCCTTGGGTAGGGTTATCAACTCGGCCGGCGTCAGCAACGGGACTTCTGAAACACTAATTCGATCCTCGTTGCGGGAGCTGAAATCGATCCCGGAACCCGGCTCCGAGGAATCATTGACACCCGAGACACTCATCAGGGTGAACACCTCAACCTTGGGTAGCTGGTCGGTGAGCATCTCGGCTGTAGCCAGCTCTTTCACCCTTAACATAATCATCGTGTTGAAGTTACCGGCTACCTGCCCTGCTTTTGCACGATTGCCGATGCGCGCTTCGACATCCGACCAGGTCTGGGTGTAGGCCGTGACCTGAAAGCCGGCGCCACCGGCCTTGTTCAGTAATGGGACGAACTCGTCACCGATCAGTTCGTTGAACTCATCGGCGTGCATGGAAATTGTCGGTGGCGTATCGATGGATTCTCCGTCCACGCCATGCTTGTAAATGTGTCCGGCGACCGACACCAGATCAGCGAACATGGAATTGCCCACCGCACTGGCCACTGTGGTATCAGTCAGGGCGTCCAGCCCGACATAGACGATCCCCTTGCGTCGGATGACTTCCATCCATTCGAAGATCGGACGCGTATCGTTCTTATCCAGATAATCCGGCGAGATCAGTTCGGCGATATTGCCCGTGGTCAGCTTCTCCATCAGCGGACCGACGGAGCTGACGATCTTGTCGAAGTAGGTCTTGTCGTACTTGAAGGCAGACACCAGCCCATCGAGGACTGGATCGTAGAGGTCCTGGGTCTGCAGATGTCGCATCAGCGCAATAGCTTCTTTACTGCGCCCCCTTAGAGCTGCCGGCAGGTTTCGTTCCGAGATCTTGCTCGACAGTTCCTCGACCTGTTCCTTCCAGTCTTCCGCGCCGTGTGTCTCCAGATGCGCCTCGGCATACTCCGTGAACAGAGGTTCAATATCGTTGATGTAGCGTCGGACCTGCTGATAGTCCGGACGGCGGTTTAGCGCCACCAGTGCACGGGCAATGATGTTAACGAATCGCCAGGCGAACTCCTTAAATGCCGCCGAATTTCCTTCACTGGGCAACTGGTTGGCGATGCGGGTAGCAACCTCGGTGATGCGCGAGAAGTTGCCGATGGCATTGTAGCGAGCCGAAACCTGGGGAAATCCCAGATGGAACATATAGAAATCTTTGGTCCGTCCGGCCCGTTTGGCCTCGGCATACACACGCCGCAACAAACCCGCATCCCCCTTGGGATCGAAGACGATCACCACGTCACCGCGGCGGATGTCCTGGGTGATAAGGATCTCGGCGAGCCGGGTCTTACCGACGCGAGTGGTCCCCAACACCAGGGTATGCCCCACCCGCTCGCCGATGTCCATCCACACATCCTGCTCGTCAGGCTCGACAGCGTGTAGGGCCGGTTTGCCACCGACGGCCGGCAGCGGCGACAGCGGGTTCCACCAGGCCCGGACCCGAAACAGCCGCGCCAACAAACTTAAGATAGGGACCGATTCCCAGGCTACCTCCTTGCGGCGCGCCCATTGATACAGTCTACCCGGCTGGACGTAACGCTGGACCTCTGGCCGGATGGTATCGCGCAATCGCTGAGTGTGTTTCTGGGTCCAGCGAAAGCCCCGTCCTAAAAAGAGCTTGCGGCGGCTGAGGGGGATCTTGCGGGATCGCACCTTATAGATGGGCAGCCGGCGCATGTTGCGCTGGTAACGCAGCACCCGCCAGGCTTGTCGACCCCGGATCAAACCGATCAGTCCGAGTACGGCGCCGGCGCCATAGGCAACACCCGGCGGCATCATCAGCGCCCAGGGAGCCAGAATGGCTATCCCTGCCGTCGCAAAGGCCACCAATGTCGACCACAGCTCGACCGGGGGCCGCAGCAGGGCCTCGATGGGATGCGCGCTCACTGCTCGATGCCGTACGCCGAGATCAGTACCGGATAATGCGAAACGCTCAGTGCCTTCGCGATGTCGCTGCCCGAGGCTGGTAGGATCGATAGGCCGTCAGCCAATCTGGCAATCGTTCGCAAATCATCCATCGTCTCGGCCTGCACCAGCATCCCAACCGCACCGATCTCCTTGAGCCGATCGCGGTGTGTCTGCAGCCACTGTCGGGAGTGGCTGTCTGACCCGATCAAGAAAAATGGCCGCGTGAACGGCCGGTCATGCGCACGGGCCTGCACCGGCCCCGGTGTCAGGCCGGGTGATTGAATCGGCAACCAGGCTTTAGGGTCAGCAGCGCCGAGCTGGGGTCTTGTTGGAACCTGACTTTGCTGTGGTAAACCATCTTGAGTTTGAAAAACCTCCAGAAAAGGCGCGATGGGTTGTGTATTGCCAGTGTCGTGGATCACGGTCAGATCAGCCTGAGCCATGGCGGGTACGAGCAAGCAACTCATGACCAAGACCTTGCGGCAATAAAGATTGAATCGACCCATTGATTTATCCTTCCTGTACGATGCGCTGCCAGTGGGAGACAACACGGCGACGGTACCGATCTGCACGATGGGAATCCTTCGGCGAGTGATAACAGCCAACGCTACCCCACCAGTCCTGCCGCGTGGCGTAACAATCCTGCAGAATCCCGGCGCCCACGCGTATGTTGTGATACGGATCGAGTGCCTGCCACGGGGTCCCGAGCCGATCCTGGTGATAACGCCAGTTGACCTGCATCAGGCCAATATCGATGGAACGCTTCCCCTCCTCCAGATACGCCATCAATGCCTGCCAGGCCGCTTGTCGGGAATCGAAGAAGTAACCCCGTCCGGCCACGTTCAATGTCCATGGCCAGGGCCGGAGGGTACCCGTCTGTCCCGTCTGCTTACCGCTTTCAGTGAGTGCCACAGCAAACAAAACGCTCTGGGGTATT
Organism: Methylomarinum vadi; assembly: GCF_000733935.1. Lineage (NCBI taxonomy): Bacteria > Pseudomonadati > Pseudomonadota > Gammaproteobacteria > Methylococcales > Methylococcaceae > Methylomarinum > Methylomarinum vadi. The sequence continues at coordinate 43,169 of NZ_JPON01000001.1, read as the reverse complement.
CCATGCTCTGCCGCAATCATGCGATAACCCGTTGGCACGGATTCATTCGCCCTCCCCATGGAAGGAAGCGTCAGGACGGCAAATACCATCGGCCAGCCAAAAACTCGCATCAACGCCACCATGGGCTAGAGCTCCGAAACCGGTAGTCTTGAAACGTCCTCGCCTCGACGGCGCAAAATGGACGGCACTTCACCTTGCCCTTGGGTCAGTTTGTCGAGGGCACCGCCATCATGATTGAGGGTAATCCGCCGGCTGCGTACCCAGTCGGGATCGATCTGGTGATTGGATGCCCACTCCCTGACGGTGCGATCATCTCCCTTGTCCACATGGGTGAGATAGATATCGACACCGTTGACTTCGTCGATCCGCTTTAACGAATAAGGTTAGATTGTAATCGCGGAGCGAGCCACAATCTGAACCGTTTGTTGGACAAGCCCGGTATTCGGAGGGAGCGTTATATAAGAAAATAGCTTTTCGAAGGATTGGGGGATGTGTTGGCCCATTTCAAGCGTTGACGTCGATAAACGGGCTGAAATGGGCGTGATGCTGATCATCACACCCGGAATTTCGGATTTTAGCGGCATTTTGCCCTGAATTCAGACCGAACGAAAGCCTCGGTGCTAAAATGCCCGATGATCGGTTTGGGTCAGTGAGAAATGCCGCTTACATAACCGGTTTTGCCTCTACGCTTTGGTCGAATTCAATGCCATGACAGCCGAAGAACCGAGAATGCGCGTTTTGATAATCTGCAGGGTTCCACCACAACATGGGCATTGGAGTTTCGGGCGGGGCCTGAGCCAAGCGATAGCACGATTGGGATTGACGCCGAGCAAGACTTGCAGCAGACGAATCAGCCGTTTGCTGTTGGGGTGCAAAAAGCCGAAGTTGCGAGTCCGCCTAAAGCCTTTGGGCAGAACATGGCGGAGCATCAGCCACAGAAACTTCACGCCGGGTAGTGTTCGAGTCTGCCACTTTTTGGTTTTGCTGTCCTGGTAACGGAAGGTTACTTGGCCATCTCGGCAGGCAATAATGTCCTTTTCCTGGATAACGCCCTTATAGAGATAACGTCCCAGATAAACCAAGGCTTTATCGCCGCGTCCGACCGACTTGACGTCAACGACCCATTGTTGCGGATAGTAGTCAGGCAATGTCAAACCGGCCTGCGAGATCGCTTCAAGCAATTTGGCCCGAAACACTTTGGCCACTGCCTTGTGATTGAACAAATAGCCTTTCCGGCCCTTTTTACCCTGTTTGGTGCGCCACAGTCGTTTATCAGGATCGATGGCGGCCGCCGGCATCACCAAGTGTACATGCGGATGGTAATCCAATCGGCGGGAATGGGTATGCAACACAGCAATAGCACCGGCATTGCCCTGAAGCTGTTGATCGTTGCGGGTGAAGGTGTTGACGGTATCCCAACTACAGCGGATCAGCAGATCATACAACGTACGTTGCTGTTGCCAGGCCAACGGCCTGAGTTCTTTGGGCAAAGTAAACGTCAGCAAAAAATATTCGGCCGGCACCTGCTTCTGCAACTGCCTTTCCAGCCATTGTTGCGATTCGTGCGACTGGCAATGCGGGCAGCTGCGATGGCCGCAGGAATGCGGCACCAAGCGTTGCCGATCGCAATCATCGCATTGCGCCAACATCACAGGGCCTTGCGACGTGCGGCAGTGTTTCATCGCGGCCAGCGCCTGACGCTGACTGGGTGACAAGCGACCCTGGTAAGCGACCAGAAACTCGGCTTCGAAGGTTTGGATGATGGCGGAAAGCAAGATCATTTGACCGCCCCCCAGTCGATGTCGAAGCCATTCATTAAGGCATTAATCAACTGGCCGGTATTTTGATTCGTGCCGTCGGTCAGGTGAGTATAGCGGGCAGTGGTGAGGATACTGTGGTGACCGAGGATTTTCTGCACTTCCAGTAGATCGACGCCCGCTTCAATCAAATGTGTGGCATAGCTATGCCGCAGACAGTGCGGGGTAATCTTTTTTTTAAACCGCAGTCTTGCGCGACTTGGCGCAGAGCCTTTTGCACGCCACCGCGATCCAAAGGGCTCTGCGCGCGCTGCGCGCCCTTCAAACCGCCATGGCGATTGGGAAACAACATGACCGGATGCCGGTGAACTTGCCAGAAGCGGCGTAGCAAATCCAGGGTGGCAGCCGGCAACGGCACCAGTCTATCCTTATTGCCCTTGGCATCTCGGATATGCACGCGTTGGCGACCGGCATCGATATCCCCAACCTCAAGACGCAATCCCTCGCCGAGGCGCAAACCTAGACTGTAGAGCGTGAAAAAGAACACCCGGTAACTGAGAATACGCGTGGACTGGAAGATACACCGCGCCTCGTCGACAGTGACGATATCCGGCAAACGTTGCGCCTTCGGCGGCTTGACCAACTGCGGCGCGACCCAAGGCTTGCGCAGTACATGGGTGTAATAAAACTTGAGACCGTACAGGTCCAACTTGACCGCACTCCAAGAATGCGACTCCAGCAAATCGGTGAAATAATCGGTCAGTTGCTGTTCGGTCAACGCATTGATGTCTTCGTTGAAATACTGGCCGATACGTCGAATCGCACGGGCATAGGCCTCGATCGTCTTGGGCTGCAACCCTTTAAGTTTGAGGTGTTTCAGATGGCTTTGATAGTTTTGCTTGAAATGGGATTCGAATGATGTTGTCATTGTCGCGTAACCTCATGATTCGTCATGGAATAATCCCTCTTAAAAGAGGGCGTGAGATTACATTTTATAAATTACCGGCTACTGCCGCTTTTCTCCGCGTTAGCGGCTTCGTCCAACAGCTTATTCAGCACCAGATCGCAGGCCGGACAATCCGGGCGAGTAAAGAACAACAGGCGGTCTGTGGACTGAAAGGGATTTTTCACCTCGGTCTTACCCGGCAACCGGCTGATGTCAATCAGCGACATATTTGGATACAGGCGCTTGGTTGCTGCATCGTAGGCGCGCTGGAACGCAAGGATACGGCCTGCGTCTTCATACATGGCGTGCGCCCACACCTCGGCATATCGCTGCCGCTCCGCATCATCACGCGCATGAATACCGAGTACTTCGATGGGCGATATCGTCGCCGGGCTGATGCTCCCGCGAATGCCCTGCATCAACTGTTTGTAACGGCGCCACTCCGTCTCCGACAAACCCCACAGACGGGCATGCGCAAAATCCGTGGCTGATAAGACATTCGTGCCTTTTTGCGAACTATCCTGCCGGGTATCTTCTATCTGGGTATGTGATAATTCGACAGCCATCGCGGTAGTCGACGCGATAAGAGCGCCCAGAAAAACCATAGATCTCCATCGTCTACTCATCGGTACATTCCCCTTCACACGTGTCGGCCTTTGGTGCTGCCTGGTCTCTCTGGACGATATAGGGCACCGTCAGATCCCGGTACATTCCGGACTTGTCAGACAAACACCCGCGCATCTCCTGTGTAGCGGGAACTGAATCTGCCGTAGTTTGGATACGAGATGCACTATTGCTGGATGGTTCAGCACCATCATTTTTCTCTGCTGTCGCTGATCCCAGCGCAAAACTGCCGAAGAGCAATAACACGGCTAATACGATTTCCATCGGCTCTACCTCTGCAATGAAATGGAATGGTTCTGGCCATGCGGCCCCTTGAATTCGACCCTGCCCTTGAGGCGGTCGATGCCAGCCACCGTCCAGCCTGATTGCTGCTCTCCGGACTTCAAGAATGCAACGCGGCCTGCCTGGGAGATGGCCACGTAGGTCATGTCATCCCAAACGTCGATGGCATCGACGTGAAACGGTGGAGTTTTGGCGGGTGAAGGTTTCGGTCTGGCCGCCGGTTTTTGCTGGGCGACCTTGCGCTTCTGAGTCTCCTTGATAAGGGTATTCAGCCGTGCAATGGAATCGTCAATACGTTGGCGAAGGGCATGGTTACTTTCCGCAAGATCGGCAACGGCCACTTTGATCGCGCGAACACCTTCAGCCACTGAAGCCAGGCTTTTCTTCACATCCGCACTCAGGGCCACTTGCACTTCGAAACCGCGGTCGATCCGACCAGACAATGATGTCAGCCTCTGTTCGATCTGCTCGACTTTGTCCTCGTCCGCACCTACCTCCAGTTCCGGTGTTTTGATCACCGCCCGGGTTGGGGTACTGGAGTCCTGTATCTGGAGTTCATCCAACGGTCTGTCTTGCCGCTGGATCTTGGAAAGCGACAGCGCACTGATGACAACGATCCCGACCACAACGGCTGTCAGTACGGACTTGTAAGCCAGCCGCCGGGCTCTTGGCTGCCTCTCTGCCTTATCCTGCTTGCTCTCCTTTTCTGACGGATTGATCTGCTCCGCTTGCTGCTCAGTCGTCATCCTGCGCTACCTCCACATTAGCCATGTTCATGGTCCCGTGGGCAGCAACCTGCTTCACTGCACACTGCTCGAATGTGATCAGTCGGTGAACAGGATCCTGGACTAAATGGAAGGCCGGACCCGCGAGCGTCTCCAGCGCCTCGCGCAATGTAATCGGCCCAAGATGGCGATGGACAGCCGGCAACGGTAACGCAAACAACGCAAGCGTTTCTGGTGCGGTGAATTCAGTAGCAGCCAGCCGGTAACCACTGCGCTGCAGAAGATATCGCACCGTCTCTCCGATGGTCTGGATCCGATCCGGCAACTGAACGGTAACGGTCGCTTCCAACAGTTCCGACTGCGCCTGGGTCGGAGCCGCGGAAACCATTGAATACCGGCCTGTCTGGATATCGCTTGCATGAAGGTTCGCACTGGTGACAGTACACAGACCGGCGATGCATATCGCCGTCACTGCACCAGGGTTCGCAGGATTAAAGAGTGATCGTTTCATAATGGATTCAGCCTCAGTGGTTTGATACAACCTGGCCGGCATCATGAAGGTGCGCTCGGGTACTGAAAATGGATAATCCATTCTCACCGGCGCAGTGTTTTCGTGGCTGTATTCACGTCCCGCAATACACAGCCACAATCTGTGGTCTCTCGTGCCCAAGCTCGAGACTGATCGTCAGGCGGGCTTGCTGGTCAATCCGTTTTTGTTCCGGCGTGAGCGTTTTGACTGCAGGACCGCCCGCCGCGGGTGAACACCATCCGGTCAGTTCCTCATAACGGTTCTGGGCATAGGCATGGCGAAGACCATGCATCCTGGATAAGCCTGCCCTGGCGGTCTCGGCTTCGTACAATCGCAATTGCTGTCGATAGTTCTTTGCGCTGGGAATCAAAGAACCTTTACCGGCCAGCTGTCGCGCACGATCGAGAACGGTACGTTGGGCCTCAGTCCGTATCGGGATGGTTCGCGCCTTGCCGCCCTTGGTCCAGCTTTCCTTGAGGACGATATGGTCGCGGCGATCTGCGTAGTCCGGTATGAACTTGATCGCTTCTTCTCGGCGCAAGCCAAAGGCCTGCTGTAGTTCCAGGCTCATCCGAACTCGGGCATCTCGAATCTTGCCAAGTTCTTCCGCCCCCACACTACGGGCCTTGGATTCGTTGGTCACAAACTGCCGGTTAGGAACACCATAGTGGTCGTTCGATCGTGCAACGACGTTCTGACGATTGACCTTCTGGGCCCACCAGCGAATGACTGCCAGCCGGTTCTTCATCGCCCCGGCCGACAGCTCTTTTTCTTGCCAGTTTTTGACCAAAGCCTCGATGTGCTTGGGCTTGAGCGACTGTGCGCTCATATGACGGTAACCCAGATCATGGAGCTGGTCGGCGATCTGCGTCAGCAGCCGCTCCCGGTCTCGCTGGGTTGTAAAACTGCCGTCCCGGTTTCGACGGCAAATCTGCTTGAGTTGGTAGTTCAGATCTCTCAAAAGTGTTCTCGCATATCGGTAAGTGTTTCTGACCCAACCGGTGGCCATAGCCATTCGGTCCCGCGCACGCGGTACGGTCATGGGACACTACGCCCATTGCGACCTAAAGCTGCCTGGTCTAGGCAACGCCGGTTCTCCCCGGAGGGAATGGTCTGGCGTGGACCAACGTGCGCCGTCATAGGCGCGATTTAAGTGTGGTTACACATCACCTCCTTTCAGATAGGCGGAACACTTCCGCAGTTAATGAAGAATGAGCATCGACGGCACCACCAGGGGTGGGCGTCTCGGCTCGACGAGTCAGGCTGGTGCCTGCGAGAAAGAACCGATCCCGTGGTCGGCTCGGATTGGAGAATGAACCCACGGCTTTCGCCGCAGCGCATCAAAGGGTTCGGGCGCGCTCTGTTGCTACTGTATCCGCAGTAGCCACGGTTAAAATCGATCGAGGGCGGCAGTATCGGCCTTCATCACTGGCCCTGCACTGAATAATCCTGCCGAAAACCCGCGCCGTTTCCGGGAATGCCGCCCTCGTCACTACCCCGCTTCGCTTGCCAGTGACGAGGGCGCCTTCGGTTCAGGCACGCCGTGTGCCAGGCATCCACCTGTCACGCGGCCTGCTACTAATAGGCTGGTGCAATCCTTCGGAGCATTTCTACCTGCCCACTGGGGCCCACAGGCGCCGCTGAGTGCGGCCCCGCCCTTGGCACGCGAGTTAGAGGCTCGCGTTGCCGTGGCGGGCAAGGCATGTGGACTCAGTGGACAGCCATAAAGCGTTGGTACTGGACGTAGTCTGCCAGTAGCTGACTCACTCGTACGTCCGTCGGGTCGGTCTACGTGATGGAATGGAGCGGAGAAAGGAGCCCCGCATAAAGCGGGGCGTTGGTGGGGATGGGGGTGACTATTCGGATTCCTGGAATACTTCATCCAGATTGATACCAGCCGGCTCGACAAAATGCTCAATGACAAGCGCAAGCGACTGGCTACCATCCGATTGCGTAATAGGACGCAGCTCGTTGGGCTCATAGCCGTCTGTATCGTAATCGACGACGGCAATATCCGGTGCTGTATCTGGCTGATTGGCAATCACTGCCTGCACGATGCCGCCTTCCATAACGACAACCAGCCTTTCGCAGGCCGGACTGGGGTTGATTCCATCCGAACTCGACCCGGTTCCCCGAAGCGCCGCCTGATAAGCATCATCAAGATCACTCCAGTCGATGCTGCCGCCTCGGGCCTCACCACGCCGGTAGGCCTCGACCAGCAACCTCGCCGCCTGGAAGGCCGCATCCCTGCGACGAAGCGTTACCACACTTGCGTCCGGTGTTGGCCACGGTTCATCATCGCGCAACGTCTGTTCGACCGTGAACAGCAACGAGCTATCGCCCTTCTCTTCATAGTCATCGAGCAATAACGGCACCTTTTCGGTGTCCTGCCAGATGTCGCCTTGGTCGAACAGAGTCTCGGCCTTCCTGACCGCTTCGTTCGAATTGTCGGCCTCGATGCCGACCATGACACGGTGCTCATAGGGCAAGGTGTATTGAATAACATATTTCATAATGATCTCCTTCTGATTGGTTACAGGGGGAGACCATCACCCACCGGGGAGATGACCTCCCCGATGGGTATGGCGAAGAACTCAAGTCGTTGACTTGATCGGTTGATCGAACAGCATGGGTACTACGCTTCAGTCCTCATGCGGCTGCAGGATAGTGATAACCGGTTCACCGGCATCACCTGGTCCGACAATGAGCTTCAGTGTGACCAGCACCGCTTCGGTCGAGTGACCGTCACGGGCTACCCGATACAGCTGGAACAGCAGCCGGTCACCCGAATCTTTGGCGGTGCGTATGGCGTGGGACGCCATATACAGGACGTCCCAAAGCCTACCCGACTGATCCTGGTGCACCTGCTGTTCACTGTCATCCTCGGTCCAGGCCACACAATCGGCCCAGACTGCAGATGTCAGCGCAACAGGCCATTTGAAACCAGCCTCACTGGCCATGGAACCCGCATCGATCAGTACACCGTCATCGATGGCCTGCGCACGGGTATAGGTTGAAATTACTTCACCGAAAAATGCTTCGGCGGACTGTTCATTGGAAATGTTACTCATGGGTATTCTCCTGTGATGGATAGACACCAGGTCACACCTCCTCCCCTGCCGGAGAAGATGATGCTTCCCCGGCAGGGTTTGTAGAAAAGTGTTGGGCTTCAGAGCAGTCCTCGTTCTGCAAAAGAGACGCTTTCGCCAGCCGAGACCACAAAGTGGTCAAGCACCCGCACATCAACCAGTGCAAGTGCGTCTTTCAGACGGCGGGTAATCGCCTCATCCGCATGACTGGGCTCAGCAACGCCCGACGGATGATTGTGGAAAAAGACCATAGCGGCGGCATTCACCTCCATGGCCTGCTGCACCACGACCCGCGGATAAACCGAGGCGCCATCGATGGTGCCCTGGAACAGCTCACGTACAGCGATGATCCGGTGACGGTTATCAAGAAACAGACATCCGAAGACTTCATTACGGTAGTCTGCCAGGCGCAGACGCAGGAAATCCCGCGTCTCGTCCGGTTTACTCAAAACCCTGCCGGCTCGATGTTTGATAGACAACACCTTCATCGCCAGTGTGATCACTGATTGCTTTTCCACATCGTTCAAGTCTGCTGGTTTCAGACCGGACAAACGGTCTTCTACCAGCGCCTCTACGGACGCATCCGTTTTCTTCATGACTGATCTCCTCAGGAAAAAGGGAGACCAGTCCCTCGGAGGAATGATCCCCCGATGGGTGGAAAATGGCCGGGTAACATGGTGTTACCCGGCCAAACGTTGAGTTACGCCGCGTCTTCTTGTGCGGTGTAGAACGGTTGCCCGTCGACCTTGGCCCACGCAATACGCAGTAGCCGTGCCTTCAGACTGATACCGGTCTCGCCGGCCTTGTCCCCGTTCTTGAAGGTGAAGGACTCGGCAAAGAGATCACTGAGTGTGAAGCCGATCAGTACCTTCAGATTGCCCTCGACGGCCGGCTTGAGCTGGCGCACGATTTCCTGCGCCTGCTTGCCGGACACGCGACACTCGAAATGCGTGTACTGGGCGTTGTCGACACTGCCACGAAGGGCAGCGATGGTGATACTCAGGAAGGGCTCTCCTTCCTTGGGTGTCACCTCCCGGACGCGATTGAGATAACCGATGCCGGTGGTGTGAAGATCGAAATACTGCTTGGTTTCGTTGGTTGACATAGCACTTGCTCCTTAGAGGTTAAAAACTCCCGGAACAAGCGCACCCCTGACGGGGATGCTTGCCCGGCAGGGTGAATGAAATGGAATCAGGTTCCACTCCCTTGAGAAAGGACCGACGACAGCAAACTGTCGCTGTGCACCGATTGCACGGCCCGACGGTGCCTCGACTGTCACTGAACCGCAGTGACGACGGATAAAACCAGTAAAACGAATACAATCAGGCCGCATCAGAGGCCTCACAGACATAGCGCAGGTACTTGAGCATGCCACGGGCGTTGGCAAACGCCGGATGCTCGGCAATCGCCTGATGCGGGAACCAGTTGGCAATGTGGTCTGCCAACGCCACGGTTCCGCCGCCGACGAACAGCACACGATCCAGCTCAATGCCCAAGCCCAATTGGCGGCGGGTCTCATCATGGATTTGCTCGACGACCTCGCGCTTGGCGGCCTCGACCAGCGCAGCAACATCATGATTCTTGCCTTGCAAGCGAACGGCCTTGTTCTCGATCGCATGGGAAACGAGCTGTTCGCTCAGTGTCTCCAGATCGAATCGTTCCTGGATACCATCGGTCACGCACTGTTTCACGTTCAACATTCCGCACTGCAGCGAGCCGGACGAGGCATGCAATATGCCCTGGTCCTTTACCACGACGTAGTCTGTCGTGCGCCCACCGATGTCGACGATGGCAACCGGAACGGAGACACGATCCGCATCGAGTGTGACGCCGTCCTCCAGTTCGACAATCACATAGTCGTACCAGGCGGCCAACGCCTCAGGTATAACCTCATGAAACGCTATGCCTGCTGGCAGCGCACCAGAAAGTGGGTGAACTGTCTGCTTGAGGCTATCGCGCTTCCTGGCGATGGTTTCCTGCCGATGCTCACCGCTCTTGCGGTAGAAGGAACTGACAGGCAAACCGGACACTGCATGCACACTCTTTCCAGCAAGTCCGGCCTGCTGCAGGGCGTGCTGAACAACTGCTCGGTTCAGACCAGACCATGGGTAGCCCTCAAAATGCGTGGGCGCACCGTCCAGGGCTCCAACCGAATACACGGTATCCTCTGTCTCGTACTCAGAGATTCGTTGTTCGGCCTCATGGATCCAGGTCACACCGGACTGGCCCACGCGAGCACGTGAAGGAATCGCGAGTAACCGGCCGTCCGGAAGTGCGATCTTGGTGAATGCATAGCCATCGTCGAGGCCAACCGGGATGGGATTTATTGAGCTTGCGTCAGCCATATATTTTTAATCCTCTGATTCGTTATCGAGTATGTTTGTTGGTTGCCTGCCCTAGCCCATCACCTTGCCTAGCGCCGCAAAGGGTTTAGCACCCTCCGTGGCCGACATTGGCTCAGCGTTCACAACCGCAGGCACCGATTCAGGAAGTCCGGCAGTCCTTCGCGGCGACCGGGGCATCGACTTCGTAAATGCCGTGGTCGAATCGCGTTTCTTATCGTCAGATGTACTGCGTAGCGATTCGATCTCGGATCTAAATCCCTGAACCAGCAACCCACGCAACCATTCCTGCCGGCGGTTAGCCGGCACTTGTCTGTGTCGATTCAGCAGGACGGATTCCAGCGCCACACGAGGATCAAGCTGTATGGTGACTCGGGTTCCAGGTTGTGCTTTTGCCATAACAAGACGGCCCCACTGACTTCAAACAAGCTCAGGATTATGGAGACACGTACCTGGCACACCAGAGGAAACCCGACACATCACGTGTCGTCGTTTTCGTCAGAGGAAGGAGCTGTGGTCGGTGTGGAGGGTGCGGAATGCAGTCCGAGATTCCTGGAGAATCCTGATGACAAATGACGTTGAATCGGCGCCATCGGTGCACGACGTTTGCCACTCAATACATCATCGGGAACCACTCCCATGAACTGTACAGCCTGTGTATTTTTGTCGTTGTCTTTCTGGATATCGGATCGCTCGATGCGCAGAAAGCGATAACCTTGGGGAATCATGAACAGACCGCGGATCTTGCGTGCGCCCAACTCTATGACGTGGTCGCGTGATGCACGGTCCAGCACACCGATGTGGCCGGCGGTTAGCGCGGCACAAACCAGGGTATCGTATGTCGATAGAAGGCGTGCAGCCTGATAAGCATAGGGGTTCGCGAACTGTAGTGGCATCCGGTAGGGTCGTTCAGACTCGGCGACCGCGACCTCTATCGAACCCATCTGTGTCAACCGCTCATCCAGATCCCGCTGGAGACGCAGGAATAGCGCCTCCCGCTCCTCAATGGCTTCATGTACTTTGATTAGCCACCAGTCTGCGTATGGATCACCGTTGCGCGACGCCTGCCAGATCAGTCGCAGCCGCTCAGCGAAGAGCCCCAGGCCAATGATCGGCGATTGTTCTTTCGTGCCGTTTCGACCACGAATGAGCCGACGCGCCTGGTTCGTCTGCAGCGTCAGCCAGACCTGGCCACGCAGTGGACCCAGTTTGTCGGCATCGGCCGGTTTGGGGATCGGGTTTTCCGTGGTCATGGGTTGTCGGGTTCCCCCCTCTGTCGATAGAGTTGCATGAGTTTGCGCGTATAAACGCATGCGCACTCGTTATGAACAAGGGAAAACCCCGTCGACAAATGGGAGGGTTCTGTAATGAGTTGGAATTTCGGCAGGTGATTCCACTGGAATCACCTAGGGGAGACTTTATGTCTCGTTAGGTTTGGACGATGGCCCCTTATCTATTGGCATTCCCAACGCCTTCCGCATTTCATCCATCCGTACTTTTGCCAGCGCCATGCGCTTCTGGCGTTGTTCCTCAGTCTCCTTCGGTTCCGTGGCTGTGTCTTGGCGTGCTACCTGTTGACGCTGAATCTCCCGCGCGTGCCGGGCATCCCGTACCTTGATGCCGAGATTGGGCACAAACTCGCCGGATTTCATCCGTTCACAGAGACGGAACAGGAAGCTGATCTCGTCATAGACCGGTTTCATACCCTTTTGCTCGGCCTGGAACCGTCCCTCCAGCTCATCAAGAATCGGCTGGCGATCCGCTGGGGCGAGTTTGGAAAGATAGCGGTTTACGATGTCTCGCTGGTTTTCGCCCAGACGCCGCGGATATACCAGCGGCTCACCATGCTCACCGGCATGCATAAATTTCGACGCACCTTCACCAGAAGTAGTAGTTGTTGTTTTTTTATTATTACTACTACTACAACCTGAGTTCGATTTATGTGCATTCGATTTTTGAACTCGGGTCTCAACCGAGTTCGAATTTTGGTCACGGTGATCCCGCGCCTGCATGTTGCCCATAGAATCTTGACGAATCTGCTGGATAGCATCGCGGGTAAACGAGAAGAACCGGCGTAGTCCTTCGTTACCTGTGCTCACCGCTGACTGCAACCGCCGTTCAATTGGATGCTCCAGGGCGCATACGTCACGCCCGCCCCTGACATCCTCATCAATGGATGCCAACACGCCCTTGGCCACGGTACGCACCCGGGCATGACCATGGCTCACGGCCTTGTTCAGAAAGGCCATGTAGTTGCCATCCAGGTGAATCACATCGGCCAGTGGCAGGGGCTCATCATGCAGTGCATAGACGTTACCGCGAAACCGTCCGCTCGCTTTACGCATACGCCCACAGAGGGTCAACCAGCGCGAGGCACGCAGGATGGCAATCGCACGGGCTATCGTAGAACGCGATGAAACATTGGCCAGGCGGGAAATGGTTTCATAACTCGGAAAAGCGGCATTAGCCCCTGTCTCCTGAACCGCCAACATGATGACCATCCACACCAGTTTGTCGACTGGCTCGAGTACCGGATCGCGGATTACCGCAGTGGGAAAAGACTGGTGCCGGTTTCCGAGGAAAAGGACCGTGTCGGCAGCACCGCCATCGCGTGATGCCTCCACACGAGCGATGGTGGCCTTGATCAGTTTGTCTAGGGCGAGTGTTTCCGGACGAATGACGCCTGTCTGCTCATCCATCATCACCTACCTGAGCGGCACCATCGTCATTCTGGCCGGTCAGGTTTCCGTACTGGGCCCATCGCTGGGTCAGGTTCCAGATGGCGCGCATCGGCACCCCGGTCTCCCGGTGGAGTTCCAGGTAATCCTTGGGCGCGAGTAATCCAGTTGTCTCCCCATCGACCCGGCTCGACCAGGCCTGCCAGAGTCGGTGGGAGCTTTCCTCATCGGCTTCGGGGGGACGCCCGACCGAAGGGCTCACAGACAGAGTACGCCTTAGCCGACCGTAATCACGGGCATTCAATCCGAACAGGATCAACAGCATCTCATGCGGCGCATCGGCTGCGATCAGCGACTGCAGGGTTTCTTCCGATTCGCGCTGCACCTGCAGGTGATCAATCATCGGCCAGTAGACCTGCCGATTCAGGGCGATATCCAGACAGTGGGCACGAAGCGATTCAACACGGTACAGGTCCGAGACGTTCATCTCCCGCAGAGCCTCGATCTCCCGTGGACCGAATTTCATGTTTTGCAGGGCCACGTGGTCCCCTTCTGCCAGGCAGCGAATGGCATACATCAGTACAGCGGTGACCAGATCGGATTCCTTCGTGCTTTCCATCGCCTCTACTCCCAGACCGATACACCGGTCTCCGCGGCGATACGGCGGATGCGTCGATAGGTATCCATCAAGCCCAGCAAATCACGCCAATCCCGATCATCGAGCGGCCGCCAGAGCCGATATCCGGTGTGACCTGGATCCAGTGTCCAGATACTGCTGAATAACAGATCGGCATCTTCGGTCTCGAGTGCACGGCGAAGGATGGACTCGTCTGGCAGGAGCGGCAGCATGGCCTCGAGCGGTGCAAAGGTCATCTCCGCACAAGCCGCCAACTGCCACCACAGCATGGTGAGCTGACTCAAACTATCCTCGTCGAGCTGATCCGCCAGGGTTGGATCTGGAACATCGCGTAGTACGAATCCCAAGCCTTTGCCGGACACCGCTTCAACGAGGTCCGCCATACCGTTACGCTGGGCCAGTCGTGTCGCAAGCGTCCAGGCTCGGCCACGCAAAGACTTCAGATCGTTCGGACTGGTATCGTTGGTTAGATACGGTAGCTCGGTGTCAGGCTCAGAAGTCTCTTTGACATCGTCATCCAGAAGACCAGTATCCGGCGCACTACCGGGATTCGCCTGATCCGGTAGTTCCGGTGGTAACTCATCAGTGGATGTTCGATCCGAACTGGATACACGCGAAACTCCATCATCCTGGTCAGGATCGAACGATTCGTCTGTAGGGCGCTCAAGTTCTGACGATTCCTCATTCGGATCCGGTTCCACTTCGGCCTCTGGAATCACCAGTTCCCTGCCGGCCATCTCGGCATCGAGCATCACGCGTACGGTATGAATGCTGACATCCAATGCAGCGGCAATTTCAGATTCCAATGCGCTGCGGAGTACATCTGTGTCCCAGTCGGGGCTATCGTACCGTTTGCATAGTGTCGTGAAGACCTCTTCGAAATCCTCTGCCGACTCGGAACACCGATCCTGCCAAATCTTGTGAGCGGCACGCTCCAATCTGCGAATGCGTTCGACATGCGGCCTGCCGAGCCCGCCTTCGAGTGCAATGGGGATGACGGGCAATAGACGATGGACGGTGTACACCATCTGGGAAATACGCGCCTGGGTGATGCGATATCCGGCATGGCGGAGTTCTGTTTCCAGACGCCTTTGAGAGATCACATCGAGACCGAGTTCTTCGGCAAGCAATTTTTGCGCTTCGCAAACAGCGCGCGCCTTATCGATAAAGGTAAGGCCTCCCCGCAGGTCGTTTTCCCGAAGATGCGCCAGCAGGACATCAGATTCGCAGCACCAGGCTTTGAGTAGGCAAGGTACTGCGGCAAAACGTGGATCACCGGTCTCAGCGAATAACTCCTTCAGGATGATCAGCCGTGTATTACCACCGGCATGGACGATAAAGTCAGTCGCATCCGGGCGCTGCGTGACCACCAAAGGTTGGTCCAGACCGGTATTGCGAATCGAGTCTCTAATCCGGTCATATTCGGGATTGCGGCCGTGACGCGGATTGTGCTCGTATGGCTGAATTCGGGAGATGTCGATCATCTGTGGCGCCGGGCTAGTGGTTGCTTCTGCCGGTTGTGAGATCGACAAATTCTCAGACGGTGTTGTGGGTTTGCCAGCCATTGGTCATTCCCATCCCTGCAGGCCGACGAATATCTCCGGGTAACGGACCAGGCTTTCCCGCGGCACCGGCTCAAGCCGCCCTCCTGATCGGTCCGCCACCCGCTGGCTGATCTGCTCAATTCGCGTCGCCATCTGCGGGCTCGCATGCCGGTGCTTACCAGCCAACTGATACAAATAAGCAACTGAATCGTTGCAAACGGTAGCCAACTCTGCGCGTTCCCGCTTGGTGGCATATTTCAAAAATGTCCTTAGCTTCATGATGCCGGACATTAGCACCATGCATATCTATCAGCAAGCTAACTCGCCAACTAAATGTTTATCTTTGTGCTAAATTTCTGCTATATTGCCTGCATGATGCGCATACCAGAAAAAATTCGGTTGAAGAATCTCGAGCTTCTGATTGCCGAAGCCGGCTCTGCTGCGAAACTGGCCGAACGCGTCGGCACCAACAGTTCCTATATCAGCCAGGTCCGGCGTCAGATGCGCACGAAGAAAGGTACTCCGCGGGGCATCGGTGACGATCTGGCGGAAAAGCTGGAACGCGGAATGGACAAGCAGGAGGGCTGGATGGACGCACCACACAGGGATGAATGGGAGCAATCGGACATTGCCGGCACGGAGATCAATGCCCACCTCGGCCCGGACATACGCAGCCTATGTCCAGTGATCTCCTGGGTGCAGGCCGGAGAATGGATGGAAATCGCCGAGGGTTACCAGCCGCAATACGGTCAGGAGTTGCTACCGTGTCCGGTTAGTTGCAGCAACGATTCCTATGTCCTGCGCGTACGTGGCGTCAGCATGGAACCCAAGTTTCATGATGGCGATTTGATCTTCGTGGATCCTCATGCCGACGCGATCCATGGAAAATATGTGGTCGTGATGATTGAAGACACCGCTGAGGCCACCTTCAAACAACTTATCGTCGAGGAAGGCCGTCAGTACCTTAAGGCGCTGAATCCGGAGTGGCCAAACCGGATCATCGAGGTCAACCAGCATGCCCGGATCTGTGGGGTTGTGGTGTTTAAGGGAGAGATGGTTTAAGAACAATCTCCTGAAAAAAACTGCAAGGAAAATTTGTTTTCCTGATTAATCATCGCTGCCTGGAAACAACAGTGTACCCCGGATAGAACCCCTCCTCAGCTCGTCTCGGTTAGCTTATTTATCCGCCTGCTAAACATTTTCTCTTTGCCCATTAAATTGGCACCGTGCTAAAGTTTTGGCATGGACATTATCATCACCCGAAATAGCACGTGGCTGCCCGCTTCTCCGCGTTTTCTCGCACGATCCGCCGTTAGTATGAACTCCGTATCAAAGCACGGTGGAACATGTGAACTCATGAGGCAAGCAACAATCGCACAGTACCCCCCACTTTGGGTATTCATCGCGCATGCCTGAGGCTCACCCAATCCGAATCGAAAGAAAGCCAGCGGTGTTAAATCGAACCGGGATGAGTCACGCGACCCTATATCGTCGAATCAGTGAAGGCTTGTTCCCTCCCGGGGTTTCCCTTGGTAATCGTTCTGTCGGATGGCTGGCCCATGAAGTGGACACGATGTTAAATGCATTTGCCTCGGGAAAAACGACAGAGGAACTTCAAGCCGTAGTAAAACTTCTCGTAGAAAAGAGGCAGACTCTGGCCAATTGATTGAGTGACAGTCAGTCACGAATAAGCGCGTCCAGATGATCCGCCCATTTCTGTAGCCACTGCCTACACTCCGCCTCGTACCGGTGCAAATCGTAGGTTCCTTCAATCCCCTTACGTGAATGCCCCAATACCGCTTCGGCCACTTCGTTGGTGCATTGCAGGCGTGACAAGCCGGTCCTGACGCTTCTGCGCAGATCATGAGGTGTCCAGGCAGGAAGATCTACCATCTTGTTGTTTACTCTCATTCGCCAGGCCTGCTCGGTTAGCTGCTTTTGCTGGATAGGCAGCCGCGTTTTCTGGGATGGGAACGGGTAGTCTCCAGTGGTCAGGCGAAGTGTTTTCAAGAACTCCACCGCTTGGCGGGGCAATTGCACATAGCGCTCGACCTCCGTCTTGCTCTCCCTTATGTGGAATGTCCGTTTCTTCAAATCGATGTCCTTCCAGGCCGCATTGCAGACCTCCCCAGTACGACACCCTGTCCAGAGGGTAAACCGAAGAACATTCTTCTGTGTTGCGGTGTAATCGGAGCCAGGCAACCATTTCAGCAATGTCGCCAACTCGGCATCAGAGAGGACTCTTTTTCCTCGTTGATGGGTGAGCTTCACCTTGGCCTGTCTGAGGCTTGCTTTGGCGAGAATTGCCGGGTTTGCAAACTCGTCTGAAAAATAGCCCAGACCAATCGCAAACTCGTAGGCGGCGGAAAGCTCTCTCAGTACATTTCCTGCTTGAACATTTGCCCCACGTTGCACGATAGCCATGATCATATCCACCACGGCCTTCCGCGTGACAGAATTTGCTGGCATCTCCCCTAACTTGGGAATCACATCGCCATAGAGGGTTCTGCGCGTCTCTGACTGACCCTTCGGCTTCCGCGCACCGGCAATGATCTTTCCGCTTGGGGATTTCCGGTCTTCTATATATTGGGTCAGATAGAGTTCGACCATGTCCTTTACGGTAAACAACTTCTCAACCGGCTCCACCCTCGCCCTTTCCTGTTCCTTTTCCTGTTTTTGCTGCTCCTTTGCCTCGGTTCTCGGGCAACGCCCCTGGCGGCGGATTTGCTTTAGTTCCTGAAGTTTCAGCCTCGCTTCGGCCAGGGATGTTTCCGGGAAGCTCCCGATTTTCACCTGAACGAGCTTTGAGGTGACTGGACTGGTATAGCGATAGAAAAACGTTTTCACCCCAGTGGCCCCACACCTCACACGCAACCCGATGTTCTCTCCCGTATCGGCCTTAATTTTATCTCCCGGTTTCATCACTTCCACTGTCCTGGAAGATAGAGGTTTGGTAATCTGTACGGTTGTCATGGGCATCCTATTGAATTGGTTTCAGTTTGATTTACTCAACTGATAAAAGTGTAACTTTTGGATTTCAAGAAAAAGTTACACCAACACAAGTTACACTTCAAGTTACACTTTCTCCTGAGATTGGATGATATTTCTTGAGACTCGATGAGACCACAAGAGACGACGTAAAAAATATAATTATATGGGAATCAATAAGTAAAGCAGCGTAACGGCATGAGCTCACTAGAAAAAAAAGAACAACATACACCAATGATGCAGCAATATCTGCGCATCAAGTCCCAACACCCCGATACGCTTCTGTTTTACCGCATGGGGGATTTTTACGAGCTGTTTTTCGACGACGCCAAGAAGGCCGCGCAGATTCTCGATATCACATTGACCAGCCGTGGCCAGTCTGCCGGCCAGCCGATCCCGATGGCCGGCATTCCCTATCATGCCGCCGAAGGCTACCTGGCCCGCTTGCTTAAAAACGGCATCTCGGTCGCGATCTGCGAACAAATTGGCGATCCGGCCAAGAGCAAGGGTCCGGTGGAACGCAAGGTGGTGCGCATCGTTACGCCGGGCACGGTCACCGACGAAGCCTTGCTGGAAGACCGCAAGGACAATCTGCTGGTGGCGATCAGCCAGTTAGACAAACATTTCGGCATCGCCTGCCTGGATTTGACCAGCGGTAAATTCGTGTTGCAACAAGTCGCTAGCGAGGAACAACTGGTCAGCGAAATCGAGCGCCTCAATCCCGCCGAATTGCTGTACAGCGAAGAGACTAAACTGCCGGCGCGCCTGAACGAACGTCGCGGTTTGTGCCAGAGACCGCCGTGGCATTTCGATCTAGCCAGCGCCACCGATCTGGTATTGAAGCAATTCAACATTCACGATTTAAAGGGCTTCGGCTGCGAGCATCTGCCTGCCGCCATCAGCACGGCCGGCTGCCTGCTGCAATATGTCAAGGATACCCAGCAAGGCGCCCTCCCTCATGTCCAAGGCATTGCCATCGAAAACGACGACGATAGCATCGCCCTGGACGCCTCCAGCCGCAAGAACCTGGAGCTTGACAGCCATCCCAGCGGCGACGTGCGCTACACGCTGTTCGGCGTGTTGGACAAGACCGCGACGGCGATGGGCAGTCGCTGTCTGCGCCGCTGGATCAACCGGCCGTTGCGCAACCAGCAAATACTGAACGGCCGCTACGCCTGCATCGACACGTTGTTGCAACAGCAACGCTATGAAGAAATTCAAAATTGCCTGCGTCAGGTCGGCGACATCGAACGCATCAGCTCGCGCATCGCATTGAAATCGGCACGACCTCGTGACCTCGTAGTGTTGCGCACTACCCTGGCGGCCTTGCCGGAACTACAACAACAATTGGCCGACAGCGACAATGCGCATATCGAGGAGCTGCGCCGCCAAATCGGCGAATTCCCCGAATTACTAACCTTGTTGCAACAGGCCATCGTCGACAATCCGCCGGTATTGATCCGCGACGGCGGCGTGCTGGCCGAGGGCTACCATCAGGAGCTCGACGAGCTGCGCAACCTGAGCCAGAACGCCGACCAATTCCTGTTGGACATGGAAGCCCGGGAACGGGAAGCGACCGGCATCAACAACCTGAAAGTCAATTACAACCGGGTGCACGGATATTACATCGAGGTTTCCCGCCTGCAGGCGGACAAGGTGCCGGAGCACTATTCCCGCAAGCAGACGCTGAAAAGCGCCGAGCGTTATATCACGGCGGAATTGAAGGCCTTCGAGGACAAGGTGCTAAGCGCCCGGGAAAAATCGTTGGCGTTCGAAAAGTCCTTGTACGACGATTTGCTTGACAAGATCGCCCAATCCCTGAGCGCGCTGCAACAATGCGCGACGGCGCTGGCCGAGCTCGACGTGCTGGTCAATTTCGCCGAACGGGCCGATACGTTGAACCTGACCAGACCGTCTTTGACGGAAAAACCCGGCATCGACATCGAAGGCGGCCGCCATCTGGTGGTCGAACAAGTTTCCGACATCCCGTTCATCGCCAACGACTTGTCATTTTCCAATCAGCGCCGCATGCTGATCATCACCGGCCCCAACATGGGCGGTAAATCGACCTATATGCGGCAATCGGCTCTGATTGTATTGATGATGCATATCGGTTGTTACGTACCGGCCAAATCGGCCAGTTGCGGCCCGATCGACAAGATCTTTACCCGTATCGGCGCCTCGGACGACCTCGCCGGCGGCCGTTCCACCTTCATGGTGGAGATGTCGGAAACCGCCAATATCCTGCACAACGCCACCGCCAATAGCCTGATCCTGATGGACGAGATCGGCCGCGGCACCAGCACCTTCGACGGCCTGTCGTTGGCCTGGGCCTGCGCCGACTATCTGGCCAAGCAGACCAAGGCCTTCACGCTGTTCGCGACCCATTATTTCGAACTGACCACCCTGGCCGACGAACAAAAAAACATCCACAACATTCATCTCGATGCGATGGAGCACGGCGACAAGATCATTTTTCTGCATGCAGTCAAGGACGGTCCGGCCAATCAGAGTTACGGCCTGCAAGTCGCCTCGCTGGCCGGCGTGCCGAAATCGGTCATCGCCAATGCCAAAAGCAAACTGCAGCAATTGGAAGACAACGCTTATTTGCAACAGCAAGCGGAAACCGGCAACAATCAACTGGACCTGTTTTCCTCCAAGGAGTGCCACCCCCTGGTCTGCCTGGTCGAGGAAATCAGCCCCGACAACCTAAGCCCACGCCAGGCGCTGGATTTGTTGTACCGGATGAAGGAGATGGTGGAAAAATGAGCCAAGCAAATTCTTTATACATTGAGTAATGTTGGCGGATCGCCTGGCGGCATCCGCCCTACATGCCGTAAGGCGGAACGCAAAGCGGTTCCGCCGTTTCGCGCATCAAATCCTTCTTCTATCCCATTTGGGGGGGGCGCCTGGATAGGTACCGGTACAACGCCCATTTTGCCCCCGGTGCGAAGGGTTGGCGGATCGCCTGGCGGCATCCGCCCTACATCTTTTAATGAGTTAACGAACCAATTGGCGAACGAAACTGAATTCGCCTATCATGGTCTAATAATTAATCAGTGATTTTGACGGGGGGCGGCCATGAAAGTGATTGTCATCGGTTCCGGCATAGCCGGCGTAACCTTCGCCGAGCATTATCGCAAACAGTCCAGCGACGCCAAAATCACCCTGTTGACGCGGGAAGGCGACGGTTACTATTCCAGGCCGCTGCTTTCGAGAGGCTTCAGCGAACAGGACATCGAACAAATCATCATTCTGAAAACCTTCGATGCGTTGCGCCAGAAAAATATTTGCGTGATCAGCAACGTCGAGGTAACCGCGGTCAATCCGCGCGAGCAATTCGTCGGCGTCAAAGGCATCGATGAAATCGAACGGCTGGACTACGATAAGCTGGTCATCGCCACCGGTTCGGCCGCCTTTATTCCTTCCCCATTCCTGCCTTACCGCAAAAATTTCTTTCTGTTGAACAGCCTGCAAGACCTCATCGCGTTGCGGCGTTTCCGTCAAGCCATTCTCGAAAAACAAGGCCGACCTTCCTGGGGCATTATCGGCGGCGGTCTGATCGGCTGCGAAGTGGCGTCGGACCTAGCCGTTTGCGGGGATCGTGTCACGCTATTCCACGCCATGGACAGACTGATGGAACGGCAATTGCTGGCGGAGGATTCGGAAACCCTTTTCACGGTGCTTCAAGAATTGGGCATCGAAATCAAATTGAACCAGGCCATCCACAGCATCGAAAAGCAAGCCGGCGCGACTTTGATCTGCAGCAACGAACATTACCAGAAATTCGATGCGGCCATCGTCTCCTGCGGCTTCAAACCCAGAGTCGACCTGGCCGAAAAAGCCGGCTTGAAAACCGGACGCGGCATTCTGGTCGATCAGTACTTACAGACCAGTCACGATAACATACATGCCGTCGGCGATGTCGCCCAGCTGCCCAACGGCAAACTCTACGCCTACATCATTCCGATCAGGCACCAAGCCAGATGGTTGGCGGAATATCTAAGCGGGCAACAGGCTCAGGCGTGGGAGCCGCCGGCCTTCAGTCCGGAAGCGAAAGTACATGGCTTCGAGGCGTCCTATCCCTATCAATTCTGAATCATGCTCTTCACTTATTCATGTCCAACTTTGCATTACCATGAAAGTCGCGAAGCGTGCCCTAATCTCCCTCGCCCTCTGGAGGGCGTCGTAAAACCCCAATTTCTTTGATTTACCACTGGAAACCGGCCGTATTTTCCACGGTCGGCGAAGTTGGCAAGTCAGTAGTGTAACTCAGCCAAATGTCGACCATTCGGTCAAACGAGCTCATAAACCGGCTAAGCCAATGATATAAAGCACGAAAAAGAGCTGCCACTAAGGCGCGGCTCAGATTGTAAGCCATGGCGTGCAAGGCGAACTCTACTTTGACACCCGCCAAACCTTTACGGCGAAAGCGATTCAAACCTTGGCGACCGCGTAGCTGACTGAAGACGGGCTCCACCATGGCCTGCCGCTGTCGATAGCGTTGCCGAGGTTCGGGCTGGTCCATTTTCAGGCGCAGGGCTTCTTTTTGGGTATCGCTGTCATAGCGTTTGAGGGTGCGACCACTCTCGCTACGCGTGCATTGGGATTTCAGCGGGCAGTCTGAACAGACATCGCAGGCGTAGACGGTATAAGCGCGGCCACTTTTACCGCCTTTGCAGGTGTGACGGCGAGTCAAGCGTTGTTGCCCCGGACAGCGATAGGTGTCGTCGTCGGCCTGATAAATAAAGCGGCTTTTGGGGATTTGTTTGTTGGATTGTTTGTTCCAATCGTCTCCTTCACTTTGGCCTTCCGGACAAAGCAATTCGATGTTGTGTTGCTCAGCAGTATCCAAGACGCCATTGCTGAAATAGCCAGCATCGAACAGAGCTGTTTCGACGCCTCCCATGGCTTGGGCGCGATCCAGTAAGCCCGGCACCACCTCGGTTTCGCTGGAAGGATGAACGTCGCAAGCCACGATCACTCGATTGTCGTTCGCCAATACCGACGGTTTATAACTGCCGCGAAAGTCTTTGGAGTTCTTTTGCGGCTGTAATACCGCCTCCGGCTCGTTGCTTTGTACTTGGGTCTTGGCCGGATCTTTGCCTTTGGCGGCTTGTTTTTGCTGGCGAGACTTTAGCTCGGCTTGGGCTTGTTCCAATAGGTTCAACCGCTTGCTTGCCGCTGCATCGTCGGGTTTGGCTTGCGCGGCTTCCTGCGCTTGCGCCAAGGCTTGCTTGAGCGCTTCTTCCTTCATCAATTGAAACCGGGAGGACATGGCTTCGATCACGGTACCGTCGCCCGCCAACGTCGTCGTGCCTGAGCCTGTGACTTTCAAAGTACGACGCGCCAGTTGATCGAAAAATTCGGTCGTCAATGATTCGGCATGCTGATGGACGAAACGGCCAATGACTGAGTGATCCGGCATGATACCGCCACTTAGCCACCAACACCCCACATCGGCTCGAGCTAAACGCTCCAAGTCGCGCAGGCTGCTGATGCCTTGTAACAGGCCGTAGAGAATAATCCCCACCATCGCACGTGGCGCATACGGCGGACGCCCGCCGGGCCGATAACGGGCTTCGAACTCGGCGAAGGATAGCGATTGCAGGAAGGGGCGCAATTTCAACGGGATGGTTAAGCCGGCGTGCTCCAGATGTTCGCCGAGCGGTTTACCGTTGATCGATAAGCCGCGCGGGTCGGGCGCTTCAAAACGGGCCATCGGTTCGCTCGAGATCGATTGAGCGATCAACTCAGGTAACGGTTCAACCTCGCATTCATCGAATAGCGAATATTGCTTGGCGCTATACAATGTCCTGACGGGTCTAATGTTCACTTCGGCTGCCATTGATCTATTTCTAATAGGTTTGGATAGGGTTATTTTACCGTATGTAGCTGGTTGGGGGGCTTTTACGACAGCCTCCTCTGGGAGAGGGTCGGGGAGAGGGAACGATCAGGCGCTTGACACTTTCATTGGCTGGGATGGCGAACGCGGCCAAGCAACTCGATCGTATTAAACGAACGCTTTGCGGGTTATGGCTGGGCATTTTATTCAGCCTTTCCGGCTGTTCCACGTATGGCGACCGCGTCGCACCGGTGCCGCTGCCAACCGCGTTTTCGCAACATGTCAACGTGGCTGGGGCACTGATTGCGGCGACGCCTTATGTCGACGCCGACAAAGCGGAGGCCGTCTTCGGTTTCGATATCAGATCGGCCGGATTGTTGCCCGTTCGCTTGGTCATCGATAATCAAAGCGATACGGCGGTAGTCATTCAAGCCCAACAAACTTTTCTAATCGACAAACAAGAACAAGCTTGGCCGCTGTTGACCCAGCGACAGGCTTACCGCCGGGTCGAGGAAAAAGTGGAAATCGGCGAAACGCTGCTGGGCGCGGCGAAACCCTCCCTGATGCTGGGCGCGGCGGGCGCCGTCGCCGGCTTCGCCATCGGCGTTTTGACGGGCGAAAATCTGGGGGAAACGATCGCCAAGGGCGCGGCCGTCGGAGCCGGGGCCGGCGCATTGTATGGCGGCGCGGCCAGGCATCAGGAATACGACGACGAAATCCGCCAGGACCTTCTCCACAATTCCCTGCGTAACGAACGGGTCAAACCCGGCGAGTTGGCTTATGGCTACCTATTCTTCCCCGGCAAGGACGAAGCGGAATCGGCAACCGCCCTGCGCCTGGGCTTAGCGGTGGGCGACAGACAGCATATCGTGACAATACCGTTGTTCGAGCGTTAAACCGGCCTTATGCAAGCAATGCCTCGAACTGTTTAATCGGTAGGGGTTTAGCGAACAAATAACCTTGGAATCGCCGACAGTCATGCCTGACTAAAAAGGCTTTTTGTTGTTCCGTCTCGACACCCTCGGCAATCACTTCCATGTCCAAATGCTTGGCCATGGCAATGATGGTCTGGACGATCGTGGCGTCATCGGAATCCGTTGTGATATTGCGAACAAAACTTTGGTCGATCTTAAGCTGATCGAGCGGCAGCCTTTTCAAACTGGACAGTGACGAATAGCCGGTGCCGAAATCATCCATGGAAAATTGCACGCCGCTTTGTTTAAGCAATTTCATCTTAGCGATAGTTTCTTCGATATTTTCTTGCACCAGGCTTTCGGTCAGTTCCAACTTGAGCCGAGAATTCTCTACGCCGGTTTTCCCGAGTAAATCGATAAGCTGTTGTGTAAAATCCGCTTGCCGGAATTGACGGGCGCTGACATTAACCGCTAATTGCAGCGTTTTTTTATTCGGATCCAGAGACCATGTTTTCAATTGCTGGCAAGCGTGCTCTAATACCCACAAACCGATCGGCACGATCAACCCCGTGTCTTCCGCCAACGGAATAAATTCCGCCGGAGAGATCACACCCTGTTCGGGATGCGTCCATCGTAGCAATATCTCGGCCCCGACTACCCTGCCCGCATCGTCTACCTGTGCTTGATAGTAAAGCTTCAGTTGATTTTCGGGCAACGCTTTCCGCAAGCCATTCTCGAGCCGCATACGCGCTTCCACCGCCGCCTGCATATCGGGGTCAAAAAAGCGGAAGGTATTACACCCGGCCTGCTTCGCCTGATACATGGCGATGTCGGCCCGTTTCATCATATCCTCGACGGACTGTTGATTATTGGCAAAAAGAGCGATGCCTATGCTCGCCGTGTTTAAGTATTCGATACCGGCAAGTCGATAGGGCTGGTTAAGCGCCGCAAGAATTTTTTGGCAGGCCATTTCCGCCTGAAATGGCGCATCCTTTGGATTTTCGCTCAAGTCTTTCAGTAGAACGACAAATTCATCGCCGCCCAGCCGGGCAACCGTGTCTACTTTTCTGACGCAATTCTGCAAGCGTTGCGCCACCTGCTGGAGCAATTGGTCGCCTTTATCGTGGCCCAGCGTGTCGTTGAGCGTTTTGAAGTTATCAAGATCGAAAAACAGGATGGCGCCATGAAGATGAGTTCTATGGCTATCATTCATCGCTTGCTGCAACCGTTCGCTCAACAAGCGACGATTAGGCAGCTGAGTAAGAGGGTCGTAATAGGCCAGATTCTGTATTCTCGCCTCGTTTCTCTTCCTTTCCGTCAGATCGATATCCATGCAAAACATTTCCGGCTCGCGCCCGGGCACGTGAACGTAGGCGTGCGAGGAAAAAACGTCGACCCGCCCGCCGCCTTTGCGCATCAGCGTCAATTCCGACGCCGGAATCGGCCGACCGGTCGCGAACATTTTCCGAATAGCTTGTTCGACCTCACCACGCATCTCGGGCGGAACAATCAAATCAGTCAGTTTTTTACCCAAGGCTTCCTCCGCCGTATAGCCATAAAGATATTCGGAAGCCTGGTTCCAATAATTGGTCGTGCCGTCGGCGGAATAGCCTTGCACCGAAATCAGTGGAATTTTTTCTAGCAAATTGCGAAAGCGGATCTCGCTATCGTACATCGCCGTTTCCGCCTTCTTGCGTTCGGTAATATCGAAAAGCGATCCGATATAACCGACAAATACGCCTTGACCGTCGTAACGTGGCACGCCATGATCCATGACCCAACGATAAACGCCATCGTAGCGGCGCAGGCGGTATTCCAAGTTGAATTCCCGGCGGGCGAAAAATGCCGCCATATAGCTGTCCAGGCAATGCTGCAAATCCTCCTGATGAACTCCTTTCGTCCACCCATTACCTAACTCTTGCTCTAACCTGCGTCCAGTAAAATCCAGCCAAACCTTGTTGAAATAGGTACATAACCCGTCCGTCCCGGACATCCATACCAGGACTGACGCGTTATTAGCCAACGTGCGAAACTGATTTTCGCTTTCCCGTAAGGCTAATACGGCAAGGTTTTTTTCACTGATATGCGTCGCCAATAGCATGCCCACCACGGACATGATCAACATAAACCAGGAAAAATTGATCAAATGGGTAGCGGCGAGGTCGGCGCCGAAATAACCAATCTGCCGGCTTGCGCCCCATAATGCCTGTACCGAAGTCATCAACAGCACGATCAACACGCCATGGCGGCCCAAACGTATCGCCGCGATTGCCAACAACAAAAACAGCAAAAAGGCCTTGGGATAATCGCCGGTGATATCGCGATACCAATCAAGGAAGATGATTTGGCCGGCAAAAAATGTCAGACCGAAAATGAGCATGCTTTCTAGCAAACCCTTGCGATTAAGCCATTGTTGCGGTGGTTTGATCCATACCAGAACGAATGTCGTCACCAGCACAAGGCCGAGCAAGTCGGCCATCCACCAATGCATGGTGACGTGCATCCAGGAATGCCGATCAATACTGCCAGCCAACCTTAAGCTTGTAGATGCCGTAATGGCCCCGATTGCGGCCATCCAGGGAGCGGCGAGCAATAGCGACAAGAAATCACGTAAGCGAATCATCGCGACATCGAACTGCATTTTCTGACTCAGCAGCCACCAACCAACGACTATTTCCAGGGTCTGACCCAACCCTATGGAAAGTGCAATCAATGGCGAACCAAACACGTCGACACTCGAGGCAAATGCGCCGACAAAAATGCCGGGAACGACGCATAACCCCTTAAGCAAAAGAACCGCCAAGGCATAGCCATCCGCAGGCCACCACAGCACAACCGGACCATGATGAGCCGCAAAAAACAGATCGGATTTAGCGAGCAGCCAGTAAATACCCGCGACCGCTAAATTACCTAAAAGAGAACGCAAGCGAAACGATGCCAATAATATTCGGTCCGGGTGAGAGTGACTAATTGGTTTAAATTTATAACACGCGCCCCTCTCCCACGCCTGGAAAATTTTCCACGATTTCGAAAAAAAATTTCAAGCCACTAATTTATGAGGGGAAAATGCATGCTCGTAGTTTTCTGAACTATAGATTCATAGCCAAGAATTTAACGGCAACCGATGTAAAATGATATTAAATAGTCTGAAATAATTTATTTCGGGCCGTTTCGATTCGGCAAATCATCAACCGGTAGATCCCTAGCTTTTGCTGGCAAACACATTTAACTGCCAGTGAGGGGAAAAGAGGAAGGGCGAGCTTTGAGGGATAATCCGGCGGCATCCCACCGCCGGAATTGTCGCGAGAAGCGGCCAAGAGTGAATTAGCGATAGCTGTTTAGCTCTTGGCCACTCGCGAGTTCGGTATAAAAACTTCGTTATTCAACCGCGCCGAGTCCGGTTTGGTAAGCAAAATAAGCGGAAATGTCATGCAAGTCTTCCTCGGACAGACCGTTCAACATCGATTGCATAACCGGATTATTGCGTTTACCTGTCTGGTAATCCTTCATGACCTTGACTAAATAATTGCCGTATTGGCCGGCCAGGATAGGAATATTACCGCCATCTTTCAGCTTATTGGTATGACAGCTGGTGCAGCTTGCCGCCAATTTCTTGCCCTTGGCAGGATCACCGTCGGCAACCGCTTTCGTTTGTTTACCGACAGATTTTTCAGTATAAGCGGCGATATTTTCAATCGTTTTATCGCTCAAATCATAGGAATTGGCCTTCATCGTGCCATGCGGACGAGCTTGTTCCCGGTACGCCTTTAACGCCGCCACCACATACTCGGCACGTTGACCGCCGATTTTTGGCACATAATAGGTCGGATAAACATTGCTATAGCCTGGAATGCTGTGGCAACCACGGCAGGTTTCGAACGCCGCTTTTCCTGCTTCGATATCGGCAGCCAGTACATTGTGAGCGCCAGACCATGCCAGCAAGCCGCAAACGAATGCGATAATTGATTTTTTCATTAGTTCTAAAATCCGGTTGAGAGAAAATTTAAGGTTTTAAAGTTGTACAACCCGGAGCCGGGCTAGTCGAGCGCCTATATTACTAAATGCTAAAAGGCCATGCAAAAACGGAATTGGATATCGCCCTGAAAATCGGAAAATATGAGATTGAGCAACCGGTCAGAACAATAAGACTTACTTAAGCCGTAAAAGTCAATCGCTTGCATCATGCTCCATCTTCACTGCGGGAATTACGGATTCAACCGGCATTGTCTTTGCGACTCTCCTTACCGTCCGGCGTCTCATCCTGTCCCTGCCGCTCGTCGACCAGCGTTTCCCAACCACCGCCGAGCGCCTTATACAAGGCGACTAACGAGGTCGCCACGGCGGTTTCGCTTTGCGCCAGACGTTCTTGGTCCTGCAGTAAACGCGCTTCGGCATCCAGAACCGTCAGAAAATCGCTGACGCCCTCATCGTAGCGCAGATGTGCCAGTTTCCTGGCCTGGAGACTGGCGGCCTCTGCCGCCGCCAAAGCATTTCGTCTAAGCCGTTCCCGATTGTAATTGACCAGTGCGTTTTCGGTTTCCTCCAGCGCGTTCAGCACCGTTTGCCGATAAGCGGCAAGGTCGGCTTCGGCATGAGCGTCGGCGGCCTTGATACGGGCGTAGACGCGGCCCAAATCCAAAGCCGCCCAACTGATCCTTGGACCGGCCGAATAGGTATCGGAACCGGCCGCCCCCAAACCGGAAAAGGTCGAGGCTTCCAAGGCGATGCTGCCGACAAAGGTGACTCGGGGAAATAAATCGGCGGTCGCGACGCCGATTTGCGCCGTGGAAGCCGCCAAGGTGCGCTCGGCGATACGGATATCGGGACGCCGGCGCAACAAATCTCCGGGACGGCCGATATGAATCGTGGCCGGCAATCTTGGTAACGGGGCCGACGCGGAAAGCTCCTTGTTGAGAGCGCCCGGCACCTGCCCGGTCAATACGCTCAACCTATGGATGGCCCGTTGTATCGCTCCCTGCAGCGGCGGAATGCCAGCCCTGGTGGCTTCGAGCTGGGCTAAGGCACGGGAAGTATCGAGATCGGTGCCGCGGCCGCTCTCGACTCTGGCCCGGGTTATCTCTAAAGTTTCGCTCTGTATCGCGACGTTTTGCTCGGCCACGGCCAACTGTTCCTGCAAGCCGCGCAATTCAAAATAATTGCGCGCCACCTCGGCGATCAGGCTGATAACCAAATCGCGCAACGAGGCTTCCTGCGCGTCAACGCCATCGTTGCTGGCTTCGACGTTGCGCCGCACCCGGCCGAACAAATCGATTTCCCAAAACGCGTCGAACCCGACATTGTAAAGTTTCAATTCGCGCGGCACGAAGGAACGGTTGTTCAAGGAACCCTTACTGCGTTTTTGCTCGTTATAACTCCCCTTGGCCGTTATTATCGGCGCCAATTCCAATCCGGCTTCCAAATAAAGCGCGCGGGCTTCCCTTAAATTCGCCTCTGCCCTCTGCAGGTCATAGTTGTGGTGCGCGGCGCGATCGACCAGGCCCATCAACGTCTCGTCATCGAACAATTTCCACCAGTCGTGTTCAATGCTTCGTTCGGAAAATTCGCCGGCGGAGGACTGGGCAAAGCTAGCCGGTAATTCCGTTTCCGGTTTCTTGTAATCGGGGCCGACGGCGCAAGCGTTCAGTAAGGCAAGAGAACAGAACGCCATCGACGTCAACCCGCCCCGCTCCCAGACAAAGTTAAACCGTAATCTTATAATGTTAAATGCACTCATGACTCGGTATCGCTTGCTGAAGGTTGTGAAGATCGGCCTGCAATATCGCCTTCCGGGGCGAACCAGCGCTGCACCAGTCCTTGCACTGCAACGTAAAACACCGGTGTCAATAACAGGCCGAACAGCGTGACGCCCAACATGCCGCTAAACACCGCGGTACCCAACACATGACGAGCCTCGGCGCCGGCGCCTTGCGCCAACACTAACGGCAATACCCCCATAATGAAGGAAAACGACGTCATCAGGATCGGACGCAGGCGGATGCGCGAAGCCTCCCGAACGGCGGCGTAACGATCGAGGCCTTTTTCCTGGCGCTGCTTGGCGAACTCGACGATCAAGATCGCATTCTTGCTGGCAAGCGCCACCAGAACGATGAAACCGATCTGAGTAAAGATATCGTTGTCCAGGCCGCTGAGCCAAATGCCGACCATCGACGACAGAATGCACATCGGCACGATCAGAATCACGGCCAAAGGCAACGACCAGCTTTCATACTGGGCCGCGAGCACCAGGAATACGAAAATGACGCTCAACGGAAATACCAACATGGCGACGTTGCCGGCCAATACTTGTTGCAGACTCAGTTCGGTCCACTCGTAACCGAAACCGGGCGGTAATTCCTCGTCCAACAGTCGCCCCATGATTTCGATGGCGTCCCCCGAACTGGTGCCGGGCAATGTGGCGCCGTTGATTTCCGCCGCCGGGTACATGTTATAGCGGGTTATTTTGTCCGGCCCCTTGATTTCCCTGGCTTCCAATAATGAGCCTAGCGGCACCATTGCGCCGGCACCATTGCGGGTCTTCAATTCGGCGATGTCCTCGGGATACATGCGAAACTCGGCATCGGCTTGCGCAACCACCTGGTAGGTGCGGCCGAAACGGTTAAAGTCGTTGACATACAGCGAGCCCAGATAGATTTGCAACGTATCGAAGACGTCGCTCAGGGAAACGCCCATCGATTTGACCATATCCCGATCGACATCCAGATAAAGCTGCGGCACATCGTTGCGAAACGTCGTGAACAAGTGGGTCAGCCCGGGTTGTTGGTTACCCTTGGCGATCATGTCAGCATTGACGCGCTGCAATTCCTGTAAACCGACGTTGGCGCGGTCTTGAATCTGCAGCTTGAAACCGCCGACCGAACTCATGCCGCGCACCGGCGGAGGCGCGAACACGGCGATATAGGCATCCGGGATTTGCGCCAGCCGTTGTTGCAACTGCTGGATCACCTGATCGGCCTGCATTTCGGGATGGCCGGCGCGGTTGGCGAAACTGTCCAGGCGGGCGAACATCGTCGCCACATTCGATTGATTGGAACCGCTCAACAGCGACCAGCCGGCATAGGCGACGACATTGGCGACGCCCGGTGTGTTTTTGATTATGCTCGAGGCTTGCTGCACCACTTCCTTGCTGCGGCTCAACGAAGCGGCATCGGGCAATTGCGCATACAAAATCAAGTAGCCTTGATCCTGTTGCGGAATGAAGCCGGTCGGCACTTTACTGAAAGCTAGCAAGTTAAAACCATTCAGGGCTACGTAAAGCACCAGCACGATGGCCGTCATCCGAATCAGGCGGCCGACCAATTTGGAATAGCCTTTGCTGAAGCGGGCAAAAAAGCGGTTAAAGGCGTCGAAAAACCAGCCGAACATTCTTTCCAATAAACGGGAGAAAATATCCTTGTTACCATGGGCCCGATCCAGCAATAACGCGCATAAGGCCGGGCTCAAGGTCAAGGAATTGAAACTCGAGATCAGCGTCGAGACGGAGATGGTCAAGGCGAATTGTTTGTAGAAAGCACCGGAAACGCCGGTAATGAACACGGTAGGCACGAACACCGCGACCAACACCAATGTCGTCGCGATGATCGGTCCGACCACTTCGGACATCGCCAGACGGGTGGCCTCGCGCGCCTTCATACCTTCGCCGATATGGCGCTCGACGTTTTCGACCACAACGATGGCGTCGTCGACGACGATACCGATCGCCAGCACCAACCCGAACAACGACAGAGTGTTCAACGAAACACCCAAGGCTTGCATCACCGCGAAGGTGCCGATCAGCGACACCGGCACCGCCAACAACGGAATGACCGCCGCGCGCCAATTCTGCAAGAAGATGACCACGACCAGCACTACCAACAGTAACGCCTCGAACAAAGTCTTGACGACGGCTTCGATAGACTGGTCGACGAAGACGACGGTATCGTAAACCAACAAGTAATCGAGGCCTTCGGGGAAATGGGTCTTCAGTTTGTCCATCGCCGCCAACACCGCCTCCTTCGTTTCCAGGGCATTCGAGCCGGGCAATTGGAAGATGGCCAAACCAATCATCGATTCGCCGTTCAGAAACAATTCGGAGTTGTAATCCTTGGCCCCCAGTTCGATGCGGGCCACATCCTTGAGCCGGGTAATTTCTCCGCCCGCACCCTCCTTGATGACGATATCGGCGAATTGCTCGGCCTCCATCAGCCGTCCCAACGTACTGACCGTATATTGGAAATCGGCCGGATGCGGTGCCGGCTCCTGTCCGATCACGCCGGCCGCGACCTGAATGTTTTGCTCGCGGATAGCCTCGACGACATCGCCGGCGGTCATATTACGCGCCGCCAGTTTATCCGGATTGAGCCACAGGCGCATGCTGTAATCGCGCGCACCGAACACGACGATTTCGCCGACGCCGGGCAGGCGCGCCAGCGTATCCTTGATCTGCAACAACGCGTAATTGCTCAGATAAACGCTGTCGTAGCGTTTGTCGGGCGATACCAGACCGACCACCAGACTGAGGTCGGGGCTTCTTTTCTTGACGCTGATACCCTGTCGGGTGACTTCTTCGGGCAATTTGGGCTCGGCCAATGCCACGCGGTTCTGCACCAATACCTGGGCCTTGTCCAGGTCGGTGCCCGGCTTGAAGGTGATGGTCAAAGCCATGTTGCCGCTGTTGGTCGATTGCGACGACATATACAACATGTCCTCGACGCCGTTCACCTCCTGCTCGATCGGCGTCGCCACGGTTTCGGCGACGACCTTGGCATTGGCGCCGGGATAGGTTGTGTTGACAACGACGGTGGGCGGAGCGATTTCAGGATATTGGGCAACCGGCAGCGCGAACAACGCCAAAGCGCCGACCAGGACGATGATAATGGACAGAACCGAAGCGAAGATCGGACGGTCGATGAAAAAATGCGTGAATCGGTCCATGGCTTATTGTTCTCCGCCCACGGTGATTTGTTCGGGACTCACCTTGACGCCGGGCCTGATCTTTTGCAGCCCCTCGATTACGACCCGGTCCTGACCGGTCAATCCTTCCTTGATGACGCGCAAGTTACCGACATGGGCGCCGGGAGTAATCCTGCGGTATTCGGCCTTGTCCTCCTGGTTCAGCACCCAAACGAAGCGTTGCGCCTGATCGGTGGCGAGCGCGCGGTCCGGCAGCAACAAGGCGTTATAAGGCTCACTGGCGCGGATGCGCATACGGGCGAAAAAACCAGGACTCAGTAATTCGTCGGCATTGGCGAACACTCCACGCAGCTTGACGGTCCCCGTTTCGGGATCGGCGCTGGGAGCGATATAATCGATTCTGCCATGATGAGGGAACCCTTCCTCGTCGGCCACCTCCAATTGCGCCTCGACACCTTCCAGGGACGGTCCATGCTGGCGTTTGTAACGCAAGATCGAACGTTCATCGGCATCGACGTAAACATAGAGCGGATCGGTGGAAACGATCGTGGTCAACAGGGTGGCCTCGCCGCCGCCATTGACCAGGTTGCCTTGGGTGATCAGTTCTCGCCCGACCCGGCCGTCTATTGGCGCCAGTATTTCACAGTATTGCAGATTTAAACGCGCCGCATAAACGCTGGCCTCGGCTGCGCGCACCGCGGCGACCGCCTCGCGATAGCCTTTATTGCGGCTGTCGTATTCCTCGCCGGAAATCGCCTTCGCCTTCAACAAGCCTTCGGCCCGGGCCAGGTCGTTTTTCGCCAATTCTCGTTTCGTTTGGGTTCGTTCCAATTCGGCTTGCGTCAGATTCAATTGCGCCTGGAATGGCTTTGGGTCGATCAAAAACAACAGGTCGCCTTTTTTCACTTTCTGACCGGCAACGAAATTGATTTTCTCCAGGTATCCGCTGACCCTCGCCCTGACTTCGACCGAATCGACCGCCTCGATGCGGCCGGTGAATTCATCCCATTCGCTGACCTCGCGGCGCAACGGATAAGCGACTTTTACCTTGGGGGGCGGACCTTGCTGCGCCTCCGGTTTCTGATCGTTGCCGCCACAACCGGTCAATAGCACGAGCGGGAACAATGCCCAAAAAATAAAAGGAACCACCATTCGGTCCCCGTTAATACCTTGAAAATAAGGGAGAATGATGGAACCTTTCAGTTTTTTGGTCCTTAATGGATAGATATGTTGTTTCATCCCATGAACGCCTCGGTCGCGGCAAGTTTTTAAATGGTAATTTATATTACCGTTTAATTTAGGTATCATTCTTCTCTATGTCAATCAATTTCAATAATGTTCAGCATGATTAAATGCGGACGCCCTCCAAAAGGGCAGGAATCTCAGAGCCGCGAACGGGTGCTAGACAGCGCCTTGCAGTTATTTTTGGAGCACGGCTACGGTAATCTCAGTATGGAAACGGTTGCCCGCGAAGCCCATGTTTCCATGCGCACGATTTATTCTCATTTCGGCAACAAGGCGGGCTTGATCGGTGCCGTGATCAGACGGTGTAGCGATCAATTTGTCGACAGCCTACCCGAAATTGGCGAACCACGAGAAGCCTTACTGGCGTTTGCGCGGCAATTTATCAGCCGCATTACGCAACCGGATGCGGTGCGCATCCGTACGATACTGACTGGCGAATCGTTGCGCTTCCCGGAGTTAGCGTCTCAATTTTATGAACAGGGACCACAAAGAACACTGGATAGACTAACGGCGTTTTTTAGCAAACATCAACGAACGGGCTATTTTGTCGAGCTTAATCCACAACGCCTGGCCGACCATTTCCTCAGTTGTCTACGTAATGAACGCTTCCATAAACTTCAGCTCGGTCTAGCTCCAATACCCAATGAAGACGAGATCGAGGACTGGGTACAGCAGGCGGTGGAATTGTTTCTCAACGGTAGCGTGGCGCCGAACCGCAAACAGCAAACCATAACTAACAATTAAACTTAGCTGCGTGTTTGTGGTAGCGTTATAAAGTTGCCACCTAGCTAGGAGGAATTTCTAGGAGTTGACCGGCAATCGCGGACAAATTTTCTTTACCGCTTACGTGTAGAAAACTTTATTTTTCCATTGGCAGACCGGCCTCGCGCCAGGCCGACATATGTCCGGCCAGATAAACGACATGTTGATATCCGGCCAAGCTGAAAGCCAGTTTGGCCACCCCCGCCCTGGGCCCGTGTTCGCAATACAGCACCAATAGCCGTTCCTTATTCACTTTAACCAATCGTTGCGTGGTAAAGGCCGTCCAAAAAGGGACATGAAGCGCGCCCGGCACATGTCCGGCTTGATATTCCCTTTGCGAGCGCACATCGACGACCACGGGCGACGCCGATCGATTAATCATTTGTAGCAATTTCTGTTGCGACAGGTAACCTTGCCCGGACGCTTCACACCCCGCCAAAAACATCACCGCCAGCAAAATACGTCGGAATTTCTTCATCTACCGACTTCCCTTATTTCAAGTTCAGAGGCCTCGACAGGCCGGCCGAAGAAATAGCCTTGAAAATGAACGCAACCCTTGGCTAGCAGATAATCCATCTGCGCTTGGTTTTCCACCCCTTCGGCAATGACATTCAATTCCAGGTTATGCGCCATGTTAATGATGGTTTCGACGATCACGGCATCGTTCGGATCACTGACGATGTCTCTGACGAAATTCTGGTCGATTTTTAGCTGGCTTATCGGCAATTGCTTCAAATAAGACAAGGAGGAATAACCCGTGCCAAAGTCGTCGATCGAGATACCGACTCCCATTCTTTTCAGAGCCTGCATTTTATCGACCGTATCTTCAATATTGTCGATAACGACGCCCTCGGTCAGTTCGATCATCAATCGACTGGCCTCTATTCCAGTTTCCACCAGGATATTTTCGACTTGTTCGACAAAATCGGGCTGACGAAACTGGCGCGAGCTCACGTTGACGGCGACATGGCCGATATAGCGGTTTTCATTGTCCCAAAAGTTAATTTGCCGGCAGGCCTCATTGAGCACCCATGACCCGATCGGCAAAATCAACTGGGTTTCTTCCGCGACTGGAATGAAATCGGCGGGCGATATCATGCCTTTTTCGGGATTTCGCCAGCGAATTAAGGCTTCCACACTGACGATCCGGCCGTCGCGGTCGACCTGGGGTTGATAAAACAATGCGAAATGGCCGTCGAGCAACGCCTCGCGCATTTCTTTTTCCAGAATCAAACGCTGGTCGGCAAGTTTTTGCATACTGGGGCGAAAGAAACTAATGCTGTTACGGCCCATTTCCTTGGCCCGGTACATGGCGGTATCGGCCTGCTGAATGACGGCTTCGGGCTGTTCGGTGATATCGGGATAAATGGAAACACCGATGCTGGTGGTGAAATGGTGGGAACTGCCGCGTAGCATAAAAGGTTGATTGATAACATCGCGAATTTTTTCCGCCAGTATCGCGGCATGGTCGGTCGCTTGTTCCAAGCTTTTCCCCTGACCTGCCACCAGCACGATAAATTCATCCCCGCCCAAGCGACAGGCGGTATCTTCCTCCCGCAGCAGCGTGCTAATACGTTGAGCGACTTGAATCAAAAGCTCATCGCCGACCTGATGCCCCAGGGAATCGTTGAGTCGCTTGAAATGATCGAGATCCAGAAAAAAACAAGGCGCCGAAATGGCGATGCCTCTTGGCGGCTACGATTTCATGTTGCAGCCTATCTAGCAACAAGCGGCGATTGGGCAAACCGGTCAAGGGGTCATAAAATGCCAGGTCGTGAATTTCCTTTTCCGCCGCTTTTTTTTCGGTAATATCGGAAAAAATAGCGACATAGTGGCTGACGACGTCACGATCATTCTCGACCGCCGTCACCATCAACCATTCGGGATAAATTTCGCCATTCTTGCGCCGATTCCAGATTTCCCCTTGCCACCGTCCTTCCTTACGCAACGTCTTGAACATCTGCCGATAAAAGCCTACGGAATATTGATTGGAGGACAACATTCTGGGATTTTGCCCGACCGCTTCCGTTTCACTGTAACCGGTAATCTTAGTGAAAGCGTCGTTGACCCTCAGAATAGTACCTTTATGGTCGGTGACCATGATCGCCTCTTGCGACTGAAACGTCGTCGCGGCAATACGCAATTCACTTTCGTTATTTTTCTGTTCGATGGCAATAGCCGATAATTGCGCCATTCGTTTAATGAATTTGATGTCCTCTCGCGTCGGGCTATGGGGTTTATGGTAATAAATCGCGAAAGTGCCCAACACGGTATTTTTCGAGGAAATGATGGGTTCGGACCAGCAGGCTCGCAATTCCGTCTGCAACATCAAACTACGAAAGCCTTGCCAAAAAGGTGGCTCAATATATCTTCGACGATGACCGTCTCTTTTCTAAACGCCGCGGTACCGCAGGAGCCAATCCCTTCGCCGATGCCAATACCCTCGATGGCCTTCGTATAAAAAGCGGGTAAATTTGGCGAGGCGCCATTACACAAACGATGTTTATCGGCATCGAGCAACAAAATCGAGCACAACATGCCTTCTTGCTGCTTTTCCGCGTCCAAGGCAATCCGTTGCAAAATATTTTCCAAACTGTCTCCTTGGGCCAATTGCTCCAACACCCTATTGCGGCTACTCTGCTCGATCTGCAGCTTTTGCCGTTTGACTATTTCCTGGTTCAGATGGCGGTTGACGTTTTCCAGGTCATGGGTCTTGATTCTGACTAATTCCTCGACTCTCGCGGCCCTGCCCGTCAACAGCATCAGTCCCCATGCCAATCAGACTGGGTCAAGACCAAACCCTGCCAACAACAACCACCACCGTCGCCAAGTCTGTTGGCTGGCATAAGAAACTGGTTGCGATGGGCGATAGCTTACTTGCCACCGTCTTCCCGCCAGCCTTATCGACCAACGATTGTTCATGTTCGGAAAAAGACAAACCGGTCATCGTCATCGGCTTCAGGGGATTTATACAAAAGCAAGCATCATCGCTGATGATCAAGTTCAAATGGACATCGGCGGCATATTTTGGACCGCTTCCTTGACCAATTCCATCGACGCTGAAAACACTCGCCACCATCCCCTGAAATGCCTGTCTTCGCTGCTCTACCGTATCCAGCGGAACATTCTTTTCATAGACCGGCGAATACAAAATGACGCCGAATTGTTCGGCCGGCAGCTGCAACAGATGAATGCCTTGGGTTGCCAGCGTTTTACCGGAATCGATGATCCGGTAAAGCAACGCATGGGACTCCAGTCTCGAGGCAACATCGAACCCCTACGACTTTTCCGTTTTGTCGATGGGGTTCGGCATAGACAATCGGGAAATATATTTGGCGCCGCGCAGCCTTGACTGAGACGTTATTTTCCATCGACTTCGGTGATGATAATGTTTTTGTTTTCGTTCCGACGCGCACGGTCGTCCCACCCTTGATTTTCGGCTATCCATTCCAAGGCCAAAATACTCGACAAGCGATTGACCAGCGGCAAGCTAAATCGATGAAATACTTCGTGAATCGACTTTTTCCGAACTATCGAACAAGGCTTTCAAAGTTCGATTGACCGTGAGATGATCCCTGATTTCATTTTCGATCGTGCTGTTTTAACCGGAAACCTGCGCTGAAACTCGGCCGTAACTCTATCCTTCTCCAGCTGTTGGCTGTATCTGAAAACAGCGACTACCATGGATTAATAAAACCAACAACGGATAAGGATGAAAGCACTGGCGAAGGCTTCCAAAAACTGTCGGTTTTACCGGCGAATCAACAAAA
Source organism: Methylomarinum vadi (assembly GCF_000733935.1). Lineage (NCBI taxonomy): Bacteria > Pseudomonadati > Pseudomonadota > Gammaproteobacteria > Methylococcales > Methylococcaceae > Methylomarinum > Methylomarinum vadi. The sequence continues at coordinate 3,582 of NZ_JPON01000001.1, read as the reverse complement.
TAAAAGGCGTGAAAAATCAATACGCCGATCGTATCGCCGACCCACCCAAGTCCCCCAACTTACCCCAGAAATCATCGGCCGCGATGACCTTTCTGGAATACAGAAGAGTGATACGACAGAAGCCGATAACATGCAGCTAACCGGTCCGCCCAGTAGTAAAAAAGTGAGAATATTCTTGTCTTCGATCAAAGGGTCATGCTCGCCGACAAAACGTTTGATCAATGCGTTAGCCGATAAATCCCTGCATACAAGATGCCAGAGCGATCACCACACGCAACGCTCAGAGAGACGATTACGCGTAACGGCACTTGACCGAATCCATAACGAATAGAGTTGAGCCAGCCAAGGCACCTAAAAAATGCGCGGAAAAACCTGCCCCCCCGTGTAATAAAAACCGGCCAGGCAACGCAGCGGCGGCAAACCGGACTGGCATTGCTCGGAGGCGTTGCCAACAACATACCGAGGTAACCGCCGATGAAATAGCGGCACGCATAAATCGAAATTAAAATGATAGGGGTTCGCTTAAACGGAGCTGCATGCCTTTTTTTGAAGAATGATGGCTGTACTGAATGTTTAATCGTCGCCAGGCAAATTTGATCAAGGTAACAAATCAACGTTACGGTAACAATATAAAATTCCGGGTTTTGCTAGCCGATATTAATTATCTAGGCACTTTAAGCCTCGAAGCCCGTATGAAGCATCGCGGAATGCGGGACTTCGAAACCAGGCCATCCCGGATTCCGCTCCGCAGCACCCAGGCTTCTCACTTGCATGATTGATGGCTATAAGTATCGATGCATAAATGACAGGAGCAAATCTACAAGATCCTCGCTACGCCGTATATCCGCCCTCGTGCCCAAAGAAAATCCCGGCAGGAAATATAAGATAACGGCCTAGCCTATGCCTCATTAATCTTCCGCAATATTAAAACTGCCCGATTATGGTTCATCACTTCCCCGAGGTGGTTTAGCCATCGCGGGCTGTCACAATCAACGATCCGGTTGCTGTATCGATCGCATAAGCCTGACCAAAAACCGGCTATGTATCGACCGCTGGCCGCCTGCAATTGCAGCAAATGAAAATCCGGTAACGACCGCAATAAGGTCACCGTTTCTCCGAATTTATGCTGCATCGCCAGTAACTGGCGCTCATAAAGGGTATCCGAGCGCCCGATTTCCCGCACACGGCAGTCTAAAAACCACTCGTTCCCGGGCGAATACGTTACGACACTCCGCCTCCGGCTGAATAAACATAACCGCGTGCCTGCAAAGTACTCAGCATATTCGCGGTATGGCGGGCCAAGTCGCTGACATACAGATAAAAACGCGAGTCCATCCCTGACATAAGGGGCGTAACCGATATCCGCTCCTCCCCTTCCGACGAGGTAAGTGGACAACAAGCAAGGTGCGGCTGGATTCAATGAGAGCAAGGCAGTTGTTGCTCAATACTTTTGTGTCTGGCCTGGGAGGTTGGCATGTTTACTGACCAAGCGGGCCAATGGAATACTAAACAACCACCCGCTCAAGCGGGTGGGTTCCAATAACGGACTGAAAGTCCGGATACGCGTCGACTAAACGACGCGTCTTGTCGGGCTCCATCTTGGAAATTATCGTTTGGATTAGGTTTCAAAGTGATGCTCCAAATATTGCTTTATCATCTCATCAGTCATTTGCCCCAACTGTGGCGGCAAAAATAACCGCGGGCCCAAAAATGTCGACCCAATATCGCTTTTTCAAGTGCGGGAACTTCTTCGAACAGATAGCTTCTCGAAGTTCGTCCCTTTGATTCGCCTCATGATTTCCGCTTGGGGCCATAGTCGGCGGCGCACTCACCAAAATGTGCACATGATCTTTGCTCACGACACCTTTGGATAATCCGTATCTCAAAGGCTTCGCATGTCCTGCCGCACCAAGTCTCTCACTCGTTTCGGCTATTTCATCCTTCAGCACTTTATAACGATACTTCGTAACCCAAACAAAATGATACTCAATTTGGTAAACCGTATGGCTGCCGTATCTATAGTCCATCGCCACCTCCTTGGGCAAATTATCGACAGCTAAAGCTGACCGGCTAAAAGCCGGTGGTTTAAACCTTATGATGGATAATTAAACATATACCAGTTCCAACTCTTTAGCCATAACCGAGGCAATCTAAGTCCACCAGACTCATTGCCTGATGACAATGAGTGGCATAGCGGTTGGCGTCGATAGGAAAAATATTGAACATCAGGATTTTTCCGGGGCTAATTGATCGTGGCGATAGCAGGAAAGGACATGGTCGTTGACCATGCCGACGGCCTGCATGAAAGCATAACAAATCGTCGGACCGACAAATTTGAAACCCAAGCCCTTCAACGCACGGCTCATATCTTTCGATTCGGGCGTCGTCGCAGGCACCTCTTCCATGCGTTGCCACCGGTTTTGCACAGGATTGCCATCGACGAATTGCCAGATAAATTGATCGAAACTGCCGAACCGTTGCTGTACCCTTAGAAACGCTTGCGCATTGCCGATGGCGGCCTGCAGCTTCAAACGGTTTCTGATCAGATTGGGATTTTGCAATAATCGTTGCAGACGTTCTTCATCATACGCGGCGACGGTTGCGACATCGAAACCGTCGAAGGCGTCGCGGTAGGCTTCTCGCTTGGCCAGCACGGTACGCCAGCTTAGCCCGGCCTGGGCCCCTTCCAAAATCAAGAATTCGAACAACAAGCGGTCATCATGCACCGGCACGCCCCATTCATGGTCGTGATAGTGTTCTTCCAATTTTGAGGCAAGTGCCCAGGGGCATTTTGCCATCACGAGCTATTGCTTCATCATGTTTTTCAGGTCGGCAAACGGATTGAACGTTCCGCTCGACGACTTATTGTCGCTCGAAGAGCCGCCATAGCGCACGAATTCCTCGAAGCGTTGGTGCTCGTTGTCATGGCAGTACAAACACAACAGCTCCCAGTTGCTGCCGTCCTGCGGGTTATTGTCATGATTATGGTCGCGATGATGCACCGTCAACTCGCTCAGATTTTTTATGGGTGAACTCGCGCGCGCAACGGCCGCAAACCCAGGGGTAAAGCTTCAAGGCTTGTTCGCGGTAACCTTTCTCCCTCTCCTCTTTATAGCGCCGCGCCTCGGCAATCAATTGGTCGGTTTTATTATGACTCATCATTCCTCCTGCTGAAAAAACAGAGAAAAACACTCGGACCGGCGCCAGACTAACCGCCTGTGGCGTTCATGTGGCGCATGATAACAGGCTGTTCGTTAATATTGAATTCATGTCGTTCCGGCTTAATCGTCATTGCCTCGATTATGGCGTGTTTCAGTACCGCCATATCGCCCGGATTGGCCCTGACCACCCGCTTCAAGTCGAGCGAATGTTCGTTGCCAAGACACAGCAACAACCGCCCTTCGGCGGTCAAACGCACGCGGTTGCAACTCGCGCAAAAATTGGCGCTATGGGGCGAAATAAATCCCACGCGCGTCTCGCAGCCCTGTACCCGGAAATAAACGGAAGGCCCCCCGGTGGTGTCGAGTAACGGCAACAAGGTAAAGTGGGCGGACAAATCGTGTTTGATCGAGTCACTGGAAT